>NZ_JAPPRN010000007.1:0-1290000 GCF_026672675.1 Ensifer sp. SL37
TCAATCAGAACTGATCGCACTCACAAACCTTCACAAAACCATTGTGAATTCTTCACCCAGGCTTCGTTGCACCCTTTTTGCGAGCATTGCACGCTTGGCAGTCGCAACCGGAGATGATGTCAGATGAATTCGGCACTGGACCAACTGATTGACGCAAGCAATGTTGCAATGAATGAAGAAGACATTCGCGAGGCACTTTGCGCGTTCACGAAGCGATGCGCATTCGACTGGTTTGCCTATGTCGATATGACCTTCCCTTTCGGTGCAGCGTTCACGAACTTCCCCGAGGCGTGGCAGGACGAGTATTCCGCCTGCGGCTACTTGCAGATCGACCCCGTCATGGCCCAGGCCCAGCGCTTGATGCGCCCGTTCGCCTGGCTAAACGCACCCACGCCGGGTGCCGATCGCAACGTCAGACAATTCTGGGATGGCGCCCGCCGCCACGGTATCGCGGGAGGGGTATCCATCCCTATCCGTTGCCCCTTCGGCAACTTCGCGGCACTGACTTTCGCCGCAAGAGACTGGCCACATATCAAGTCACCGCTCGACGAATTCAAGGCGATCGCCGCGGTCGCCTTCGTCCATGCACGCATCGTTGCGTGCCGGCCCACCACGCTCAAGGCGCCCGATGTCAATCTTTCGGCGCGCGAAGTCGAATGCCTCGCCTGGGCATCGCTCGGGAAATCGATGGCAATGACAGCGGAACTGGTGGGCATGCGGCCAGGCACCGTGAAGTTCCACCTCGATCGGGCGCGAATGAAGCTTGGAGCGTACAACCTCACCAACGCCGTTTATCAGGCAACCCGTCAACGATTGATTTAGTGCCAGGTGAACGTTCGCAGTCGGCGACGCCGATCCTCCTCGAACGATACCGCCAACCTCGGAGCTAAGGGCGGTCCATGATGGGATGCGAGACCATAGCGAACTTGTGGCTCTTTTCGAACAGCTCGAACTCGCCGCTCGATAACAGGACTGTCCCTATGACCTTGCAAGCGAGGTCTCTCCGTTGGCGGCGGCGGTATGGTCTCAGCTCGCCGCCGACGCGGGCAATCTAGCGCTCGTGCAGCGTGGCGAGGAGGTTGCTCCGAGAGGCGATGCGTCGCGCCCAGATAGCCCCATGTAGCAGGAGGACGGATCGAAGCTGTGGAGGAAGGTCCTCGTCACAGGGCTAGCGCCCGCTGCAGATCGTCGTGCTCAAACGCGCTGGCCATGCGGTTGATCTCGGCCGACCGCGCACCGACCACCTTTGCGGTCTCCCGCCAAGTCGCGGTGGCGGTCGCCACTTCTTTGATGATAGTGCGAGCTTGGGCGAGCGTGAGGGCGAAGAACCCGGCGGCTTCTTCCAGCAGATCGAGCGAGCAGGTACCCTCATCGAGATCGATATTGGTCGTCAGCACCCGTGCCTTGACGTCGGTCGGCACCGGATTAAGGTCATAGGCAGGGGACAACGACCACCCGACCTTACCGAGCCAGAGAAAGCCGTGATTTCGCAGGTGATCGTCGACGTTGGAAATCAGCACATTGAAGGCCACGCGGCGATAAAGGGCGTGGGCATCGGTTCTTCCTTGCGCTCCGTGTTCAGCCAACGCGTCCACGATCTCTGGGTAGCTACCGCGCTCTCCGTCCCTGGCGCCCATCATCGCCATTGCCGACAGGAAGGGAATTCGGACGGTACCATCGCGGTCGAAGCGACGGGACAACAAGACCTTCTTACCGGCCACGTCTATGAGTTCGTGGAGGGGCGTCGCAATGCCGGCCTGATCAGCCAGTCGCAGAGCAATCTCCTCCCATGTCTCCATGCTATATTCGTCGGTCTCCTTGGGAAACTTGGCAATCGAGAGGTGGCCATGTTGATCGATGACGGAGGCCTTCGGCCTGGCCCCACCAAGCGACGAGCCAGGTGCAAAGATAAGTTGGAGGTCTTCGTCGGTCTCCTCATCGCGTAGGATCCGCTCGGTGATCTGCAGCAGGCGACCGAGCTCGATAAAGGCGGGGACACCGGCGCGGACCGGAGCTTGGAACGGCTCTTCGCCGGCCCAGCGAAAGCGTAGTGCACCCAACCGGGTCTCGTCGGCGACGCCAAGCAGATAGTCACTTTCAGCTAGCGTGCGCACAGCACGGCCGTCCCGCTCCGCAATGCGTCGTTCGGAGCGTTGCATGAGGCGGCGGCCCCAGGTGTCAGGTGCCGAATCGCCGATGGAGCCGAAGGTCGTGAGGCCGGCGGGCGGCGCGAAAGCTCCTCGAGTGAGGGCCAGAGCCGGCTCCAGCGAGAAGCGGTCGGGGTCCTCCAGCCACGCGCGGTCATACTCGAACATGATAGTCTCAGCGCCACGGACGCGATTGCTCCGCGCCAGCCCGATCGGGCGCGTGCGGCCGTGAAGGTCGATGTGAACTTCGAAATCAGCCATCTCGCGATGATCCCGGCAATCGCCTCGGGTGAGCGTGCTTAGGTAGTTGGGCGCTGGCCAGCGACTGACCGACACTGTCGTTACTGATGTCGGCGATCTGGCTCAGCCCATCCAAGAGGCCAAGCGCGTGCAGGACGCCGGCATAAATGCCGATACTGACGTTGGTGTCGCCTGCCTCGATCTTCTGAAGTGTCGAGCGCGACGTGAAGGCACGTTCGGCCACCACAGCCATCGGCAGCCGCCGGCGCCGTCGTGCGTCATGTATGTCTGCGCCCAGTTTGCGCAGCGCGCGCCGCACCGCGGTCGGAGGATTATGAGGTGTCGGCATTTGCTACCTTCGCACTACAATTTGGCCGAATATGTAGCACGAAGCTTACAATTTTTCCAGAGGCGATAGTCAGACAAGAAGTCCAACGGGTTCAACTCGGGAAATGGTACGATGAGAAGTCTGACGCGCCGGTCCGCCACTCTATATAGGCTCTCAGCGCTCCTGCGCTCGACTTAAGGCCGACAATGGTGATGTCACCAAACATGATCGTGCCAAGCGCCATCGACTTCGCCCCACGGGGCCATCGGATACTCACGCTCGGCTCTGGATAGACGCGCCGGATCGTTTTTGCTTCTTCGACTCCTTGAGACATGAGGCGAATACAGCAACGCGTATGGTTCTATCCGATCTTCTGCCGGACCGAATTTGCAACGGATACGTTTTGCCTGACGGTCTTGCCGGGAAACGGCTCACCCAACATATCCTCCCCACCTAGCCTTCGAGTTTCGTAGCCAGAGCTTCGAGCGCATTGAGATGGTCTTCGCAGACTTTCTTGACCAACGCGTGGAGGACTTGCGTGCGCTCGACAAGGAAAGCGAGCGCCTCGTCGGTTATCTGGTAGTGCTTCGAGTACCGCGCCTTCACATAGGCTTCGTTTATCGTGTTGAACCAGGCAACATAGCGCTGGCGGTCCTGGGGCCAGGCATCCGCCAGACTACGGTCAAGTTCTTCCGCAAAGCCGCGCAGGGAACGCAGATTGTGCGTCGGCGGACCATAGTTCTTCAGGACAAGCAGCACGGTCGAATAGGCGTGTTCTATGGATTGATGGAGCTGAAACGCTGCAAGTGCGGCATCACCCTCAGATATGCAAAACCGTGCAACCTTGAGGAATCCAAGGGCGTGCGGCAACCGGCCCTGATAATGCTCGCGCGCGACATCAAGTTGCTGCTGCGGGCTTAGCGGTCGCGGCTCAGCGAGCGGCTCACTGTCAAGTTCATAGAGCACAATCCCTTGTTGACGGATATCGCAGAAGAAGTCGTTTCCCTTTTTGAGCTCTTCATTCACCTCCCGCCGCGAATGCACGATAAACGGCACTTGGTCGCCTTTCAGCATTTTGTCGGTCAGCAAGCGATCAGCGGCGCTGTTCCAGTAGGTGACAAAATCCGTCAGCTTGCGATTGTTGACGATGACCAACAGGTCGTAGTCGGAACGATATCCTTTGCCAGTGTGCGCCTCGTCCACCCAATCGCCGCGGGCATAGGAGCCGAACAGGATGACCTTGAGTATGCGCCCCTTCTTCTTGAACTCCGCAGCGCCTTCGGCCAGCGCATCGTCGAACTCCTCGCGCAGGATCTCCAATGCCCGAGCGAGCTGGCGCCGCTTGGCTTCGGGAAGGTGATCCAGGTTGGATTTCATCATGGTCGGAGGGGGCTCTAGCTTCGCGGTTCAATAGGCAGTCGATCGAAACAATATTAAACACTCTCCGACTCGCCGCAACCCAAGCGTTAGATGCTGCTGCTGCCGAGGCTTTGCCCGAAGGGCCAATCCTCCCGGCGAGGGGCGACTAACACTTCTGCGAGTAGATTGATCCGCGCGACGCTGCAAATCTCCCCGACGAAACGAATAGGAGATTTACTTGATGCCTGTCATCCCGATGACTCGTTGCGAAACCAGTCCGATTGCGTGCCGTGACACCCCCAGACCGAGAGCAACTACCGGGACGTGCAGCTTCGACACCGAACTTCCCGATGTTCCCTTTTCATTCGCTTCCGGTCGTCCGATCGTCTTGTTTCCTCTTCAGCAGAAAGCTGCATCGTGATGACACCCCTCAATCGCTCACTTCCTCGCCTCATCAGCAAACTTCAGAACGCTCTCGGCGATCATCTTTGCGTCGCTCTCGATGATCCAAGCGTAGTCGAAATCATGCTGAATCCCGACGGAAAACTGTTCATCGAACGCCTGGGGCACGGCATCACAACGGCCGGCGAGCTGTCTCGATCTGCGGCCGAAACCGTAATCGGCACCGTCGCTCATGTACTGAACTGCGAGGTGGACGACGAACGCCCGATCGTTACGGGCGAGCTTCCAATTGGCGGCCACCGCTTCGAGGGTCTTCTTCCGCCGGTTGTGTCGGGACCATCCTTCACGATCCGGCGCCGTGCCGCACGCCTCATCCCCCTGGACGAGTTTGTCGCCAGCAAAGTCATGACGACCACACAGGGCGAAGTCATTCGGAGTGCGGTGGCCGCCAAGCTAAATATCGTCATCTCCGGCGGCACGGGATCAGGCAAGACGACGCTTGCCAACGCGATCGTTGCCGAAATCGTCGCCCAGGCACCAGAGGATCGCCTGATCATTCTTGAAGATACGGCCGAAATCCAATGCGCAGCGGAAAATGCCGTTTGCCTCCACACGAGCGATGCCGTTGACATGTCCCGTCTCCTCAAAAGCACGATGCGACTTCGTCCCGACCGCATCATTGTCGGTGAAGTCCGCGACGGAGCAGCTCTGACGCTGCTGAAGGCCTGGAACACTGGCCATCCGGGTGGCGTTGCGACGATACACTCGAACACGGCGCGCTCTGCGCTTCAGCGTTTCGAGCAGCTTACGGCCGAGGTCAGCCAGCAACCGATGCAGGCGGTGATCGGGGACGCTGTCGATCTGATCATCTCGATCGAGCGGACACCGAAGGGGCGTCGCGTCCCGGAAATCCTTCACGTCGAGCGATTTGCCGGCGGCCAGTACCAGATCGAGCCCTACGCCGAGGAAGCACGCAATGCAGCCTAACCGCAGATTTCTTCCATTCAGCATTGTTGCACTATCTGCAATCGCTGTTGCTGGCCCCGCGGTCGCCGGCTCGGGCGGAGGACTTCCATGGGAAGGGCCGCTTGAGCAGATTCAGGAGTCAATCACTGGTCCAGTCGCCGGCTATATCGCGCTCGCGGCAGTCGCCATCGCCGGCGGCATGCTGATCTTTGGTGGCGAGCTAAACGACTTCGCACGACGGCTGGTGTATGTGGTCCTGGTCGCCGGGGTCCTGCTCGGTGCCACACAGATCGTCGCCCTTTTCGGCGCCACCGGAGCCACCATCGCACTGTCGGAGTCGCAGGCAGAATCGGTGCGTTCGGATGGAAGTTGGGAGGCGGCGCGTGGCTGAAACCGGTCTTCAACGCAACCGTATACATCGGGCCCTCTCCCGACCAAACCTTCTGCTTGGTGCAGATCGCGAACTGGTGCTGATTACAGGCCTTGCCGCCGTCATCCTTATCTTCGTGGTGTTAACGATCTATTCGGCGCTCTTCGGGATCGCTGTATGGATCATGGTCGTTGGCGCGCTACGCATCATGGCCAAGTCGGATCCGCTGATGCGGAAGGTCTACCTCCGCCACATTTCCTATAGACCCTCTTACAGACCAACCGCCTCGCCGTGGCGTAAGTATTGAGGAGGCGAGCATGGTCGCGCTCAAGCAATTCAGGGCCAAAGGCCCTTCGTTTTCTGACCTCGTACCCTATGCCGGTATGGTGGATAACGGCGTCCTTCTCTTGAAAGACGGAAGCCTCATGTCCGCCTGGTACTTTGCCGGGCCAGACCTGGAAAGCGCGACAGATCAGGAGAGGAACGAGCTCTCTCGCCAGATCAACGCCGTCCTGTCGCGGCTGGGCAGCGGTTGGATGATCCAGGTCGAAGCAATCCGGATTCCAACCGTCGACTACCCGTCGCAAGAACGTTGCCATTTTCCGGACCCAGTTACGCGGGCAATCGATGCGGAACGCCGCATGCATTTCGCGCGCGACAACGGGCATTTCGAGAGCAAGCACGCCCTGGTGCTGACGTATCGGCCGCCCGAGTCCAGGAAAGCGGTGCTGAGCAAATATATCTACTCCGACGAAGAGAGCCGCAAGAAGTCCTACGCCGACACGGTTCTCATCGCGTTCAAGAACGCTGTCCGCGAGGTCGAGCAATACTTCGCAAACACCCTATCCATGCACAGAATGCGAACCCGCGCCGTCGCCGATCGAGGCGGCGCACGAACAGCCCACTATGACGAACTCCTTCAGTTCGCCCGGTTTTGCATTACCGGCGAAAACCATCCAATCCGCCTCCCAGACGTCCCCATGTATTTGGACTGGATCGCGACGGCCGAGCTTCAGCACGGGCTGACACCGATGGTTGAAAACCGCTTCCTCGGCGTCGTCGCGATTGATGGCTTTCCTGCTGAGAGCTGGCCGGGAATCCTGAACAGTCTTGACCTGATGCCGCTGGCCTATCGTTGGTCGTCGCGTTTCGTGTTCCTCGATGCGGAGGAAGCTCGACAGAAACTCGAGCGGACGAGGAAGAAATGGCAGCAGAAGGTGCGGCCGTTCTTCGATCAGCTCTTCCAGACGCAGAGCCGATCAGTCGATCAGGATGCTCTCACCATGGTGGCGGAGACTGAGGACGCCATCGCCCAGGCATCGTCGCAACTGGTCGCCTACGGTTACTACACGACTGTCGTCGTGTTGTTCGATGGCAACAAAGAAGCCTTACAAGAAAAGGCGGAGGCGGTCCGCCGGCTGGTTCAGGCCGAGGGTTTCGGCGCCAGGATCGAAACACTAAACGCGACGGACGCCTACCTCGGAAGCCTGCCGGGCAACTGGTACTGTAACATCCGTGAGCCTCTGATCAACACGAACAATCTCGCTGACCTCATCCCGTTGAACTCGGTCTGGTCGGGTGATCCGGTAGCCCCGAGCCCGTTTTATCCGCAGAACTCGCCGCCTCTCATGCAGGTCGCCAGCGGTTCGACACCCTTTCGGTTGAACCTGCATGTCGATGACGTCGGTCATACTTTGATTTTCGGCCCCACTGGCTCCGGCAAGTCGACCTTGCTGGCGCTGATCGCTGCGCAATTCCGACGCTATGAACATGCCCAGATCTTTGCCTTCGACAAAGGAAACTCACTTCTGCCGCTGACACTTGCCGCAGGCGGCGACCATTATGAGATCGGCAGCGACGGGAAGGGGAGGGCACTGGCGTTCTGCCCGCTTTCGGAGCTCTCCACCGACGAAGATCGCGCTTGGGCGACCGAGTGGATCGAGATGCTTGTGGCGCTTCAAGGCGTCACGATCACCCCGGACCTTCGCAACGCGATCGCCAGGCAAATCAGGCTCATGGCCAGTGCGCCCGGACGTTCGCTGTCTGACTTTGTCTCAGGCGTTCAGCTTCGTGAGATCAAGGATGCTCTGCATCATTACACGGTTGACGGTCCGATGGGCCACCTGCTCGACGCGGAGCATGACGGGCTCAGTTTAAGATCGCTCCAATGCTTCGAGATCGAACAGCTCATGAACATGGGAGAGCGCAACCTCGTTCCAGTGCTCACCTACCTGTTTCGAAGGATCGAAAAGCGTCTCGACGGATCCCCAAGCTTGATACTGCTCGACGAAGCTTGGCTGATGCTTGGCCACCCGGTTTTCCGCGACAAGATCCGTGAGTGGCTCAAGGTTTTGCGGAAGGCAAACTGCGCCGTTGTGCTCGCGACCCAGTCGATCTCGGATGCTGAGCGCTCTGGCATCATCGACGTGTTGAAAGAATCCTGCCTAACCAAGATCTGCCTTCCAAACGGTGCTGCGCGGGAACCCGGCACTCGAGCGTTCTACGAGCGGATTGGCTTCAACGAGCGGCAGATCGAGATTGTTTCGATGGCCACTCCAAAGCGCGAATACTACGTGGTTACGCCCGAGGGCCGCCGGCTTTTCGATATGGCGCTGGGTCCTTTTGCGCTCAGCTTCGTTGGCGCGTCCGGCAAGGAGGACCTCAAACGCATTCGCGCGCTCAGATCGGAACATGGCCGGGACTGGCCGACCCAATGGCTGAAAACGAGAGGAGTTCAGGATGCTGCGTCACTGCTCAATATCGAATAGGGTGGTTCCGGTATTAGCCGCCATTGCCATGGCATCCTTGTCCCCGCTGCCGGCACGCTCCGGCTCGGCAACGGGCGTTGCCACCGAATGGACGCAGCTTGCCAACAACGCTCAGCTCGTCGATCTCCTCAAGAGCAGTGGCCTGCAGGTCGACAACCAACTGACCCAGATCAGCCAGCTGGCGGAGCAAATCCAGAACCAGCTGAAGATTTACGACAACATGCTCCAGAACACGGCGCGATTACCTGATCATATCTGGGGCGAGGTCGAGCGCGACCTGAGCCAGTTGCGCGGCATCGTGGAGAATGGGCAAAGCATCGCCTTCTCGATGGGTAACGCGGACGACGTTCTTCAGCAGCGCTTCAAGAGCTACGCAGACTTGAAGAAGAACCTGCCTAGCGGTGAGAGTTTCTCGTCGACCTACCGGGCCTGGTCAGAGACAAACCGCGACACAATCGCCGGCACTCTGAGGGCAGCAAGCCTCACCGCCGACCAGTTCGATACGGAGGAGGGCACCATGGACGAGATCCGGTCGATGTCACAGTCCGCGGACGGACAGATGAAGGCGCTGCAAGTCGGTCATCAGATCGCTGCACAACAGGTAAGCCAGATGCAGAAACTGCGCGGTCTCGTCTCGCAGCAGATGACGATGATGGGCACGTGGCTTCAGTCGGAACAGACCGACAAGGATCTGGCACAGGCGCGGCGCGAAGAATTCTTCGGAGTGACCGCTCCGTCCACGACAGGTGGTGAAAAGATGAAGGTGGAATGGTGAGAACGAAGATCATCCTGGTCTCATTGGCCCTCACCCTCGCCATCATCAGCACAGGCGTCTGGATTCTCATGTCGGAGAAACAAGCGGCTCAAGAAAGACGTGCAAAGTTCATCGGCAGCTCAAGGGAATATCCGACCTCGGGCGGTGAGAAGATGAAAATTGAGTGGTGATCCCATGTCATTAACGCTCCATCCTAGATTTCGGACGGTCGCGCTCATCGCAGCCACTGCAGCGTTGGCCACCACACACCCGGCCCTTGCGCAGGAAGGCTCGGTCCTCACGTCTCTGCAAAACCAAATCACAACGGCAGCCAAGGGTTGGGAAACCACGGTGATGGACGCGGCCAGGTCGCTCTTCTGGATTCTTGCGACAATCGAGATTGGCGTCGCGGCGGTCTGGCTTGCCTTACAAGCGGCCTCACTCGACAGTTGGTTCGCCGAGCTCGTTCGCCGGATTCTGTTCGTCGGCCTCTTTGCATTCGTGCTCGAGCAAGGCCCGGGGTTTGCGAAGTCTGTTGTCGATAGCTTGTTCGAGATTGGAGCCGGGAACGGTACCGCCTCACCTGCAGATGTCTTCAACGCCGGTTTAGTCGTTGCCACCAAGATGTCGGAGAAGGTGCAGTTTGGCCTTTTCGAGGACAATGCACTGGCTATCTCAGCGGCGGTGGCAATGGTCGTGACGGTGATAGCGTTCTCGCTCGTGGCGGCGATCTTCGTATCGGTGATGGTCGAGATGTACCTGGGTCTTCTCGCCGGCATGATCATGCTGGGTCTCGGCGGATCGTCATTCACAAAAGACTTCGCAGTCAGATATCTTGTCTACGCCTTCTCCGTCGGCATGAAGCTGATGGGACTGGTAATGATCTCACGCATAGGATCCGAGGTTCTAATCGGGCTCGCGAATGAGCCCGAAGTGGGCGACCAGTTTCAAACCGCCCTGGCGATTGCCGGCATAGCCGTCGTCGTCTTCATCATCGCCATGTACGTGCCCGCAATTCTGCAGGGCGTCGTGCAGGGCGCCTCTGTGACGGGTGGAATGGAAACCATTCGTCATGGGGGTCAAGCTGCCTCCTTCGCCGCCGGTGCGGCGTCACTGGCAGCCGGTGCGGTCGGCGCCGGCGCCGCAGCGGCCCAGTCCGCTCGCGCAGCCGGCTCAACGACCGCCGCCTCAGCGCTTCGCGGAATGGGAGCGGCTCTCGGCTCCGGCGGCAAGGCAATGGGGTCTGCCGCCAAAGAGAAGGCGATCGGATCGCCTGGTGCCTATGCCGGGTCACTGCTCGGCCTTGCCAACGCGAAACTCGACAAGGCACGCGGGCGCGCCGGCCGGAGCAAGGCGATGCCTGAGCGAAACGATGAATAGCTTATCGAAGGAATATACCAATGGCAGCAAACCGCGCCCCCGAAAACCCGTACCTTGCTGCGCGTCAGGAATGGTCCGAGCGATACGGCTCCTATGTCAAGGCGGCCGCCGCGTGGCGCATCGTTGGCATTCTCGGGCTTGCCATGGCTGTTATCGGATTCAGCTACGCAATGTATTTGAGCACCCAGGTCCGGCTGGTGCCCTACATCGTCGAGGTCGACAAACTAGGCACACCGATCGCCGCGGGTTTCCCGGAGCAGATAGAGTATGCAGATGCGCGCGTGGTGCGTGCGACGCTTGCAAATTTTGTGGCGAGCTTCCGGAGCATCTCCCCGGATGCAGTGGTCCAGAAGCAGTACATAGACCGCACTTACGCCCTCCTTCGCACATCGGATCCATCTACCCAAAAGATCAACTCATGGTTTCGCGGCAACTCGCCGTTTGAGAAGGCCAAGTCGTCGACCGTGGCCATCGAGGTCAACAACGTTGTCGCGCTTTCGAACCAGACCTACCAAATCGACTGGACGGAATACGAGCGCGACCGCAAGGGCAAGGAATCCGGCACGCGCCGGTTCCGCGGGATCGCAACTGTCACGCTGACGACGCCGCAGGACGAGGCGATCATCCGCATCAATCCCATTGGCCTCTACGTCCAGGACTTCGACTGGACCGCGCAGCTTTAAGGGCAGGGACATTCAAATGCACAAATCAGTATTGATGGCGGCGGCAGGCTGCATGGCCGGGCTCGCGTTTGTCGGCGGCACGTTCGCGCAAGATATGACGACGAGCGAGGCAAAGGGCACGAGTTTATCCGCCAAATGGCGTGGCGCGTCGGGGCTCGTTACAAAGGGGCCCGACGGCAAGGTCATCTTCCTCTTTGGGCAAATCCAGCCCTCGGTGGTTTGCTCGCCGCTCCAAGTCTGCGATATCGAACTGCAAGGCGGCGAGATCGTTCGCGACGTGCTCGTTGGCGATACGGTCCGATGGAAGGTCGAGCCGGCGACATCAGGTGCTGCCGGCGGGCAGGCAATCCATCTCATCGTCAAGCCATCCGAACCTGGCATCGTGACCTCAATGGTCGTCACGACGTCGCGGCGAACCTATCACATCCAGCTGAAGTCTCATCCGAACCAATATATGGCCAGGGTGGGGTTTGAGTATCCGGAGGATGTCGCGCACAAGCTCGCCGATATCAACTCACGACTGGAGGCCGGAAGCTTCGGGTCGGCGGCGCCCGAGGTGCTGACTTTTTCATATACGGTAAGCGGACGCGCGCCTTGGAAGCCGAAGCGCGTCTATTCCGATGGCCGCAAGACCTACATCCACTTTCCACGTTCCATCGCCGGGCAGGATGCACCGGTTCTCTTTGTCGTCAGCGGCGGCCAGAACCGCGTGGTCAATTACCGCATGAAGAACGACATGATGATCGTCGACTACACCATCGATCGGGCAATCCTTGTCTCTGGTGTTGGCTGGCGTCAGCAGAAAATCACGATCAGGCGAGGAGGTTGAACCGTGCCAAGATTTTTCGCCGCTCTCGTTGCGGCACCCCTTCTTGCAAGCTGCCAGACCGCCGATCCACAGCACTCGGTGATAGGTGCGCCGATCGCCATCACCGGGCCGGCTGCAAGCGCGATAGCAGGCGACATGGCGAGCAGGTTTGCCGAGCAAATCAGGTCCGCCGGCGCGGCCACCATCAATTTGCAGGGAGAGCCGTCCGAATATGCGGCCGCGCTCGAGGCCGCCTTGAAGGGGTGGGGGCACACGATCGTTGCCGATGGAAAAGCTGCCAAGGATCAGAACCCGATAGAACTCGCCTATTCAATCGATAGCATCGACGGCCAGGTTTTCGCGCGGCTGACCACGTCCTCGATCTCGCTTGGCCGCGCCTACACGCCCACTGCGACAGGCGCGACGCCGACGAGCCCGCTTTCGATCATGCAGCGCGGATGACAGGAGGCGACTTTGGTTCAATCGCTACAGCTCGGTGCATCCCCTAATGGCGACGATCAGCATGGGATGCGCCGCCTCAACCGGCTGCCAGTCATCGTCACAGTCATGATCGTTGCGCTGTTCCTCGGCGTTGTCGTGATTGGACTTTCATGGCGCGGACTATCGTTCAATCGAGCCAATGAGCTTGAAAGCGCGGCAAACGGCAGCGCTACGAATTTCGGAGACCAGTTGAAGCGCGGTGTGCCGGACGGGATTATCGGGGAGCCTGAAGGCAAAGAAAGCGTCCAGCCGACGCCAGCCGTTGTCGAGAAAGAGCAGGCGAGGGAGCCGGACATCGAGCGGCAAGCAGAGGTCCGCGATAGCAAGCGGCAACGGCTGGAGTCCGAGGAAGACTGGAAAGCTCGACTGAAGCGCGAGCAGGACGAACAATATATCCGGGAAGCCCAGCGCCAACGAATGGCCCGCCTGCAGGCGCGTGCTACCGCAATGGATTCACCTCTGACTGTTGACGTCTCCAACGCTCGGACGTCTGCGGCTGATCGTGTCAGCGGCAGCCAGAGCTCAAGTCGCGCCCCCAATAGCGCTTCTGACCTCTATGCAGCTGCGATGAAGTCCAGTGCGATGGGCCAGAATGCCGATCCAAATGGACAAACATCGAAGGAAGACTTTTTCAATCAGGACATCAAGGATCTCGGGTACCTGCCCAACCAGGTCGTGCCGGCGCTTTCTCCCTATGAGCTGAAACGCGGCTCAGTCATTCCTGCTATCTTGCTTACGGGCTTGAACTCCGACCTACCTGGAAGGATCACAGCGCAGGTCAGCCAAAACGTCTATGACAGCGCAACCGGGCACCGCCTGTTGATCCCGCAAGGTGCAAGACTGTTCGGGCGCTACGATTCAAAGGTGTCGTTCGGCCAGCAGCGCGTGCTCGTTGTGTGGACCGATCTCATTCTTCCGAATGGCTCAACACTACAGATCGGCGGCATGGCCGGCACAGATGCCGAGGGCTATGGCGGCTTTAGAGACCGGGTCGACCGGCACCTCTGGCGAACATTCGGATCGGCGGCGCTTATTGCGCTCATCGGCACCGGGATCGATGCTTCAATGCCGGAAAGCTCGACCCTTGCGACACAGGATAGCGCCTCGGACGCAGCGCGCAGGAATTTCGCAGAAACCTTCGGACGCGTCGCCGAGCAGACGATCTCCAAGAATCTCAACGTGCAGCCGACAATCCGGATCAGGCCGGGCTACAGGTTCAACGTTCTCGTTGACCAGGACATTATCTTCCCATCTCATTACAAGGGCTAGCTGAGCACGGCCATTAGACGAACCTCGTCGGTTGTTGATCGATTTCCGCAGGTTGAGCGACGGCGCACGGTCAGCGGCTTGCTATTTCCGTGCATTGTTCCGCTTTTATTTGGCGCCTTCGACAAACACTAATATCAAGTATCTGGATCGCACTAATTTTATGCTTTGGACTCAAACGCCACAACGGTCTTGGGTGTTTGGACGAAGGGTTATGCCTTTTTTGTGGAAAGGTATAACGTTGATTTTTTCGACAAACATCAGTCCTATCCTTGACCCTCGATTCCGATCCAGTTATACCTTTTTTGATAAACGGTATAACGTCGAGGAATGCGACACGGGCAGCGGAGTCCGGTGAAAAATAAGCCGAGATCCTCCCGAAGAGAGAGCCAGTGGCGGTCTATCCGCTCGGCGACAAGCGGCTTGCCTATCCTGCTACGCAATCGAGAGACAGAAATCCGAGGAAAAAAGCCCGCCAATGAAGCAAATCGACCTCATGTACCAGACCATGCTGGCCGAACTCGGCCAACGCTCGCTCGACGCCGCATGGACGGCCGACTTCCCCCCTGAGGGCAGGTTCACGCCGGTCACAGTGAAAGATCGCCGCTACTGGTACTTCGATATCCCTGATGGAACTGGGGGCAGGACACGCCGCTACGTTGGTCCTGCGGACGATCCGGACATCGCAAAGCGCGTCGAAACCCACAAGCGAGAGAAAGACGACCTTCGCGCCCGCAGGCGCATGGTGGCGTCGCTGACCCGCGAAGGAGGCATGATCGCTCCGGATTCAATGACGGGCGATATCGTCGAGGCGCTGTCGGCTGCAGGCCTATTTCGGCTGCGGGGCGTTCTCATCGGCACGGTAGCTTTTCAGACTTACGCCGGAATCCTCGGTGTTCGCCTGCCGATGGCCGCGCTCCTCACAGGCGATGCGGACATCGCACAGGACTACGCCATCTCTCGTGAGGTTGAAGACACCCTGCCGCCGATGCTCGAACTGCTGCAGTCAGTGGATCCCACCTTCATCCCGGTGCCCCATCGATCGGGCGCCGCGTCCTCGTCCGCTTTCCGAACCGCCAACGGCTACAGAGTCGAGTTTCTGACATCGAACCGCGGCTCAGACGATTACCTCGACCAGCCCGCTAAGATGCCAGCTCTGGGTGGAGCTCGTGCCGATCCGCTGCGTTTTCTCGATTTCCTGATCCGCGATCCGGTGCGGACAATGCTGCTTCACAAGTCCGGTGTCCCTGTGACTGTCCCAGCCCCCGAGCGGTATGCCGTTCATAAGCTCATCGTCGCCAGCCGCCGACACAACGACGTGCAGGGGGCTGCGAAGCGGGACAAGGATATCCGACAGGCCGAACTTCTGTTCGAGGCCCTGCAGCAGACGAGGAGGGCATCGGACCTAGCCCTCGTATACAACGAGGCGTGGGAACGCGGTCCGCAATGGCAGGAAGCCATTCGCGCCGGAGCTGGCATGATGAGGAAAGAGGGATTGGACCGCCTTAGGGACTGTCTCACGTACGGCGCCATCCAGATCGGCGAAGATATCACAATGCCATTCTGACGACACAGGGAACGGGATGAATGTCAATTTCCGCCGATGCGGGACAGGTCAATGCGAATTCCAGCGCGTCCAAGATCCTCATTCGTCCCGTTCGCGGGTATAGTCATTGCTGCTTCCTCATCATCGATAGAATGCACTTTGCTTTGCTTCGGCATTTCGATTGAACCTCCCGGGTCCTCCGCCTCGAACACGCTTACGCCTTCGAACTCTCCCGTCTTCCAGGCATAGACCGCATCCTCGAAAATCTGCGGAAAGACGTCATCGCTCCTCGGATTGCCGTACCATTTGGCAACGATCCGCAGGATCTTCGCAAACATCAGCGTGCCCATTCGCAGGTTCGCACATGGTTCGACGAGGTCGGATTTCAGTTCGTACGCCTCTTTCAAGACTACTCCTGCCGGAAACTGCGTTAGGCCCACGCGAACGACTGCGCGCCCTACATTCTGCCGAATGATCTCCATTGCGCTGTCCGCTGTTGTCGCCTTCGGCACGAGGATCAATCGCCCGCCCGAATTCACGGTAATGGTAAGCGGATCGGGCGAGCCGGCTGCCTCAACGAACTTCTCTACGATCGCCGGCCTGAGTGAGGGGTCGGCACATTCTTTGATCAACGCAATGTCCATCATGCGATCTCCCGGTTCAGGTATTGAAGGAAATGACGAGAGGTTTGTCGAAGAGCCGTGCCCAGGCCTGAGCGCTGGCGCGTTGAATGTCGACGATTGAGGTTCCAGCCGTCCACCACCCATTGCCGACGGCGACGATGGCGTCGGGATCACGGAGCATCGATTGCAGGACCGGCCAGGCGACAAGCAATTCGTAGCAAATCAGGGGAGCGATGCGGGTATTGCCAACGAAGGCGGCGGAATCGCCAAAGAAATGTGCTTTGGCGCCACCGTCTCCCCCTGTCCAGGCCCGCCACGGCTGCCACATGGAACCGGGAACCGGCATTCGCTCACGATAAGCGACTTCACCACCCTTTTCGGAAATCGACACCAAGACGTTGTCGTATCCATCGTCATTCAAGACCGCTGCGCCAGCGAGCACGATGAGACCGGTTCCATTCAGCTCATGGTTCCAGAGGCGTTCGACCGTCGGCGTCCAGAAACCGAGCGCGCTCTCAGGAAGAACGACAACCGAACCTTGGCCTTGGTTTGCTGCCCGGACCGTTGCTGCAAGAGCACGGTGGCGGTCAAGATTGCTCACGCGACCGAGGGAGGCGCCGAAATCAAGATCGACACCATGCCAACCCGAAAGTAAACTCTGCGTCGTCCACTCAGCGGCGGACCAGAGCCAGAAGCTCATCAAGGCTATGGCTGCAGCCGGCCGAAGCCAAGTCGTCATGACGGCGAGGCCGGCTGCCATCAGCGCCAGTCCCGACCAACCCCATCCCGGGAACACGACGCCTGCGGCGGTGATCGGGTGCGCCCAGCCAAGAATTCCAAATGGTGGGACCGCCATGAGGACGGATGCGCCGAGATAGAAAATCCCGCGCCGCCAACCACTTCTTCCGGTCCAACAGGACGTATGGACGACGACGAAGGCGCTCGAGGCGATCAACCACAGTATCAATCCGGGCCAGAGGTCGGACGCGTAAAACGTTGCGACGCCTTGCGGCAAGCCACGCGACGCCGACAGAAAGTAAGCGGTGGAAACCAGCGCGGCCTGCGCTCTGTTTTCCGCCGTGGACCAGAGTGCGGGAAATAATGCCGAGACCGGCAGCAGCAGCACTTCACCGCTCCAGCCAACCCATCCGACGGCCGCAGCACTGATGACCTGCAGGAGAGGTCGGAACCAATTATGGGGCATAAGTGATAACCTCCTCTGCCAAACCGAGGATGCCCGACGCCGGCACCGGGCCGAAGTAGCGAGAATCGAAGGAGCCCCGGAAACCAGAGTGCAGGAACACGGTGCCCGACGGCACGCTGCCGCCACTGAAAGCTGTCAATCGTCGGCCTCCCCCGTCCTTCGATGAAAGCGTGGAGCTCAACACGGGAATACCGTCGATGGTGACGTTGTGACCGATCTGAACGTATTGGCCTGGCAAGGCCACGATCGTCTTGATAAGCGGAGCGTAACCGCCTGGGCAAAGTCCTGCCCTCAGATAACAGCGCTGGCGCGCGATCTCCATAGACCTCGCCTGCGGAGGGCAGATGAAGACGAGATCGCCGCGGGCTGCCGGCCGCTCGAGCGGCCTGATACGCCAGACGCCCAACGGCTCGCTTGGTGTCAGGTTCACACGATAACCGAGGAGCCCGCCCAAGCCGACAATGATCGGAATTGCCAGGGTGACGACCAGAAAACTCCTCGACCGGACGCTTGCGCGTGATGGCCGACCCGAATGTCCAAATAGAGCAAGGATCATTTCAATGAGAGCCCCTGGCTCTTCGTTTGACGAGATGTCTCTGACTGTTTCAAGGCAGTCATGGTGTGCTCATGCGCGGCGAGCTGCTGAGCGGTCCGCATGGCGTTCCAAGCAAATTGGACCTCGCCCTTCTGCGATGGGTTCATATCCGACGTCAGCCTCTGGAACGTCTCGCCGTTCGGCTCTTTCGCAGCCAGTGTGAGGAAGGTCCTTTCGCCAAACCGCTCGGACACCGCCCTGGTAAAACCATCGAGTTCCGCCTTCACTTGTCCCTCGGCAAGCGCAAACTCCAGACCCGCCGGAAGATCATTCCGATCGATCGCATCTCGAACCCGTTCGAGTGTCTGCTTGGCGGACGGCGAGAGGGCGGGAATGTCGATCGAGAACTTTGCGCGGATCGACCGTTCCTCCGTCTCGTGCTTGCGCTCGGCCACCGCGCGGTGGCGCAGGTAGCGTTCCAGATTGCGCGCGAGAGCGGGGGCATTCAGAGTCGCCTTTTCTCGATCTTGCTTGTGGGCGCTGCTCACGAACATGCCTGTCTTGCCCTTGAGCGCACCAAAACTTTCCGGTTCCGTGTTGATCTTCGCGATCGCGGACTTCGCGGCAGCTTCGTCCGCAAGGATGGCGTCGACATTGATCGCTTTGAATGCGGCTTCCGGCTCCGCGTAGACAACGTGGAAGCGAGATGAGACTTCCTCCCACTGCTTCTTCAGACCGGGATCGGCTGCAAGCCTATCCTCTACCGTCTGCTCAAGCGATTTTGGAAATACCTTAATTCCTGACACCATGGGCTTTGCCTCGTTGATGGCGCTCGCTGTTTCGGATGATTTCTTGATTGGGGACAGGCCCAAAGCTTTGCCGAGGGCAGACAGTTGAGCGCCGAGCTCAACGAGCCGCTGCTTCTGCCGGACAACCCAAACGAGCCGGTCTCGCGCTAAAGTGCGCGCGACATTGACGAGATGGAATCCCCGAGCTTCGGCAAAAAGGAGGGCCTGGCGGTAGAAGCTCCCGTTCACATAGTCGAGCGTGGTTTCCTTCGAATTCTTGCGAGACAGGATCGCGATCAGGCCGCCGGCCTTCGCAAAAGAACGACGGCCGTAATAGACGCCGAGATCCTCGCGATGGCGCGTCATCGCCACATAGGTCAGATGACGATCCAGCGAGAGGGAAGCGAGTACTTTCACCCGGTCGACCGTGGCACCCTGGCTCTTGTGAATGGTGGTCGCGTAGCCGTGATCGACATTGCTGTAGAAGCGCTGATCCACCGAGATCTGGCGGCGATGCTTGCCGTCGCCAATCTCCGCAACGATGCGACCGGGAGCCGCATCGGCGACTTTGGCCAGCATGCCATTCTTGACGCCCAGCGATCCCTCGTTCTTCAGGAAGACGATCTGGTCGCCCGCTGCGAAACTGCGATCGCCGTCTGCTGTCTTGAATGTCGCACCCGACTCAATGATGCCGCGCTGTATGAGCTTGGCCCGCGCCAATTCGTTCAACATCCGGACGTCGCGCCGTAGATGAGCGAGGATCAGGGAAGACTTCGCAGGATCGAAGTCGCGGTTCCAGTCGGCAATGAGAGCTGCGACTGCCTCCGACTTCAGTTCTGCGCCGATCATCCTGCCGTTGGCGCGATAGGCTTCGACCGCCTTGCCGACATTGCTACGCGCCAGATCGAGCGAAGCATCGCGCATCCACTGCTCGCGCTGGCGGTAGATGATTTCGAGCTCGGCATAACCGATCCGATCCGCGATGGCCCGGAAGGCGGCGCCCGCTTCGATCGGCTGCAATTGCTCCGGATCACCGACAAGAACGAGCTTGGCACCGGAACTGGTGACGGCTTCGACAAACAGCGCCATCTGCCGCGATGAGACCATGCCCGCCTCGTCGAGAACGAAAACGCAACGGTCGTCGAGTTGCTCGCGACCCTTGCCCCAGCACATTTCCCAGGACGCAAGCGTGCGCGAGGCAATGCCCGCTTCCTTCTCCAGACCTTCGGTCGCCTTACCGGCAAGTGCGCCGCCGACGACACGATAACCGGCGGCTTCCCACGCCTCCCGCGCCGCCTTCATCATAGTCGTCTTGCCCGCACCGGCGCGGCCGATGACAAGAGCGATGCGTGCCTTACCCACGACATGCTCGATCGCCGTTTTCTGTTCGTCTGATAACCGGTCATGACGTGCAAATGTCGCGTCGAGCACTGGCCGGCGAACTTCATGCGAGGACCGCTGCGACAGCCAGATCGCGCGATTGGCCATCCCGGCTTCCAGCCGGATCAGCTCGCGGGTGGTGTATTTCGCCGGGGCGCGCAAACCCGTCGCAAAGTCGATCCTCTCGAGATTCAGCCGCAGCGTCTCCGGGCTCTCCAGAATGCGCGCCATCAGGTTCTGGAAATGGCCGGCGTCGTCGATATAGCGATGCAAGATCTTCGCGATGTCTTGGCTGTCGAAAACGCTCTTCTCACGGGTGAGCAGGTCGAGCACGATACCAGGATTTCTCTGGATCCGACGCGCATTCTCGGCGCGACGTTCCGCCTGGAGCTCCAACCGTTCGAGCGCTGCCACCTCTCCGCAACCAGTCGCTTTCCGCTCCATGGCCTTGGCGCCGACGCCGAGATGGATTGCGGGCATGAGCGCAATACCCTGCTTCTCGTAGGAGCGGCCATCGACGCGCAAGTCGAGGCCGGCGAGCGCAAGATGCCTGTTCTGGCAGGCGAACCAGCCATCTCGAAACACAATGAAGTCGTTGAGGCTTCCGGCCCAAAGCTGGTAGACGATCTTGCCAGCATCATTACGAAGCGGTTTGCCGTCCGGACCTGTGACAGCAACCTTCTTCGAACCGAACCCATCTTCGGTCAGGGGCCGCAATGTCGTCATAAGATGGATATGCGGATTGCCGGGCGCGTCGTGGAAGACCCAGTCCGCCACCATGCCCTGACCCGTAATATGTCTTGCAACAAAATCCCGCACGAGCTCGATGTTCTGCGCGGCCGAAAGTTCGATCGGCAGGGCGATGGTCACGTCCTTGGCAAGCTGGGCGTCCGAGCGTTTCTCGAAATCCTCGACCTTGTTCCAGAAGGCTTCCGAGGCGCCGGACACCGAATGATAGGCAATCATCGATTGCAGCCATTCCGGCGCATCAGCGGGGATGACGAACTCCTCATGCAGAAGTCCCTGCTTGCGGGTGTAGTCGATCGTACGGGCCTCACGCTTGTAGTCCATCTTCGCGCAGTGCCGGTAGGCCGCCGACAGCACCGCACTTCGGCCGGAGCCGCGTGCGACGATACTGACGGAAAAATGCGGAGCGGCCATCGCTACGAAAGTTCCTGTGATCGAGCGAATTCAATACATTCGTCGTGAGCGGCGGCCCCGCTGGGCCAAAAAGCAAAGCGTCGCGTCAGCGACGTATAATTGCGCCCTTCGGATCCGCTCCTTCGGAACGGCCGGGATCATGATCAAAGGCGTTGGCTGCGCCAACTCGCACTTCTGTTAGTGGATCGGCACGCCGATCTGAAGGAACCTGATGCTGTTCAATCCAAACAACATCAGACAGGGACAACCGTAAATGAAGAAGCCCTCCTCCAGGATCCGCGAAGAAATCGCCAAGCTTCAGGAACAGCTGAAGCACGCCGAGACGCGTGAAGCCGAACGGATCGGTCGCATCGCACTCAAGGCCGGACTCGGTGAAATCGAGATCGAGGAGGCGGATCTTCAGAAGGCCTTCGAGGATATGGCCAAACACTTTCGCGGAGGCAAAGTCGGATCGAACGGAAAGGGGCGGGCAGGGGTTGGCGTCGCGGCCACGACGGAAAGTGCGACGGTCTCGGCTGGCGCGACTTCGGGGAGCGGTCACGAGGCTTGAGCGCATGCGCCGCACTACGACTTCAAAGGCGCGCAAAAAGGACACGCGCGACAAGATCGAACTTGGCGACCTGATCGTCAAAGCAGGTCTGCGATACGAGAAGCGCGCGCTTATCCTGGGCGCGCTCATCGAACTCGCTCGCCGCCTCAAATACGATGAAGGCGAGCGAACCAGGCTGATCGCTATCGGTGCGGAGGCCTTCAGCAATGACGGCGACTAGGACCCTGTTGGTCGTCGCACCGGTCGCACTCATGGTGACCGCCATCTTTGTCACGACCGGAATGGAGACTTGGCTTCAAGGCTTCGGAAACACGGAAGCGGCAAAGGTCGCTCTTGGTCGCGTTGGAATTTCTGCGCCGTATATTGCAGCGTCGGCGGTGGGTGTCGTCTTCCTATTCGCGTCTGCTGGTTCGGCAAGTGTCCGCTTTTCCGGCTGGGGTGTCGTTGCCGGAAGCGGTGCAACAATCCTGATCGCCGCGTTGCGTGAAGCGGTACGTCTTGCCGCGTTTGCGGGGAAGATGCCGGCAGGCAAGAACCTGGCGGCCTCTCTTGACCCCGCAACAGTGCTCGGCGCTGCGATCGCGCTGATGGCGGCGTCTTTCGCTTTGAGGGTCGTGTTGATCGGCAACGCCGCTTTTGCGCGTCCAGAACCGAAGCGTGTCAACGGAAGACGGGCACTTCATGGAGAAGCGGACTGGATGAAGCTCGCATCGGCCGCAAGGCTTTTTCCCGAATCCGGAGGAATCGTTGTCGGAGAGCTTTACCGGGTCGATAAGGATAGCACTGCAGCACAGTCGTTTCGCGCGGATAGTCCCGACACCTGGGGTGCCGGTGGCAAATCGCCGCTCCTTTGCTTCGACGGGTCATTCGGCTCCTCACACGGGATCGTATTCGCCGGATCCGGCGGCTTCAAGACGACGTCAGTGACGATCCCGACGGCACTCAAATGGGGTGGCTCGGTAGTCATCCTTGATCCGTCGAAAGAAGTAGCGCCAATGGTCTCGAAGCATAGGCGAGACGCCGACCGGGACGTCTTCGTCCTCGATCCAATGGCCCCGGAGACGGGATTCAACGCGTTGGATTGGGTCGGTCGGTTTGGTGGAACGAAGGAAGAGGATATTGCGTCGGTCGCTTCGTGGATCATGAGCGAAAGCGGTGGTGTACGTGGCGTGCGCGATGACTTCTTTCGCGCGTCAGCGCTACAGTTGTTGACGGCTCTGATCGCCGATGTGTGCCTGTCGGGACGCACTGACAAAGCGGACCAAACTTTGCGTCAGGTACGCAAGAACCTCTCCGAACCGGAGCCGAAGCTTCGCGAGCGGTTGCAAACAATCTATGACAATTCGGATTCCGACTTCGTGAAGGAGAACGTTGCGGCCTTCGTGAACATGACGCCGGAGACTTTTTCGGGCGTCTATGCAAACGCGGTTAGGGAAACGCATTGGCTGTCCTACTCAAACTACGCCGCACTTGTATCCGGCTCGACGTTCTCAACCGGAGAGATTGCCACCGGACACGCGGACGTTTTCATCAACGTGGATCTGAAAACATTGGAAGGCCACTCTGGTCTTGCCCGTGTCATCATCGGCGCGTTGCTCAACGCGATCTACAATCGCAATGGGGAGATGAACGGTCGCACCTTGTTCCTTCTCGACGAGGTGTCCCGGCTCGGTTACATGCGCGTTCTTGAAACGGCAAGGGACGCCGGTCGCAAGTACGGTATCACGCTCACGATGATCTATCAGTCGATTGGTCAGATGCGAGAAGCTTATGGCGGGCGCGACGCGGCAAGCAAGTGGTTCGAAAGTGTAAGCTGGATCAGTTTCGCTGCCATCAACGATCCTGAAACCGCCGACTACATTTCCCGGCGATGCGGAATGACGACTGTCGAGATCGATCAGGTGAGCCGCAGTTTCCAGTCACGGGGATCCTCGCGGACACGTTCGAAGCAACTCGCGGCAAGACCATTGATCCAGCCGCACGAAGTGCTGCAAATGCGAGCCGACGAGCAGATCGTATTTACTGCTGGCAATCCGCCGCTTCGCTGCGGCCGAGCGATTTGGTTTCGCCGTGCAGACATGAAAAGTTGCGTAGCGGAAAACAGATTCGAAAAAATGAAATAGGAAGCAAGCATGAATTTTCTCAAAGGCTCGTTGGCCATCGCGGGCACGCTGCTCTGTATGGCTGGGCCGGCAGTCTCGCATGCCGCGGCGCGTGACAGCCTTTCGGCACAGTTTTCGATCTGCTCCAGCGCCCCGCGCGTCAATTGCGTCGTAGATGGGGACACCTTCTGGTTTCGCGGTCAAAAAATCCGCATCGCCGACATCGACACACCGGAGCTCAGTCCGCCGCGTTGCGTGCGCGAAGCAGAGCTCGGTGAAGCCGCAAAGTACCGTCTGCTCGTGCTCCTAAATGCCGGGGAATTTTCGCTCACCAGCGGCTTGCGCGATGCAGATCGCAACGGCCGGAAGCTGCGGACAGTGCTGCGCAACGGATCATCGCTCGGCGAAATCATGATATCCGAGGGCCTGGCGCGCAGCTGGGAGGGACAGCGTCGGAGCTGGTGCAACTGACGCAGCCGAAGGCGATGAGACCTGTCGCGGCTTTCGCCCCGCCACTCTTGAGGCAATGAGCGTATCAGGCAGAGGACGCATCCTGCGTCCGGCGCCAATTCACGCGCCGCTTGACCGGTTAAAAGGGTCGCCGCAGGAGGGTTAGCATAGCGCCGCCGCCAGGCGGAACCCGGGACCGACTATCCCCGGCAAGCGGCTCCATTTGAAGCCACCTTTACGAAACATCACCCTCGTGAATCGATTGGCTGCGATCGATCCATATAAGTCGTTGGAGGTGCAACTGCCCGATCGGCGATGCTCGAGCCATGGGGCGTATAGGCCCGCGCGGGCAAGAGCGGGTGACGACAACGAATGAAATCGCCGACAAGATCGCAACCAACCATGGCCTCACCAAAGTGCAAAGCAAGGCGATCGTCGAAGCAGTTTTCTCTGCGATCACGACTGCCGCGGAATCGCCGAGACTTCCATTCCGGGCTTCGGCAAGTTCAAGGTGAAGGATACGCCTGAACGCGAGGCACGCAATCCGGCCACGGGAGCGACGATCAAGGTCGCGGCAGCCAAAAAGCTCACTTTCGCGCCCGCCAAGGCGTTGAAAGATGCCTTGAACCAATGAGCTTTGTTCGCGTGCGCGATCGGGCGCGTCGCGAAAACTCTCTTTGCATGCGGAGGCCGCCATGGCGGCCTTCGCATGCAAAGAGACCGAGTCCAGCGGACTCGATTCCATCTTCGATCCATAGCCGCTGGCAAGACACTGAATGGGAAATGCCGGCTTAGAAGGGCGGCTCAGGTACAGCTCTGTCTTCCTGCTCCGCCGTGATGATTGCCAATTCGGCTTGCGCCAGTTCCAGCTCAATTTTGATCTCGCGCCGTTCACTGTCGCTGATGGTCCCGGTCAGTTCAGCCCGCAGTTCTTCGATCTGGATTTCGAGAGAATGGGTCATCTTCGTTTCCCTGACGTTTGTGAAAGTTGACCGACAGTCCCGAGAAGGGGATGGCGGAGTCAGGGATCGCAACAGCGACCGGCAGAGCCGGCGAGTGGGGGAGCCGATTTCCGGGGCAGCAATCAGGCTGCGGGAGGAAATTGGGGGCACCGCTCGTCCTTGAGGCCTGCATGCCCGCTTGGTACAATCGGATATTCTGAGCAGCTTTTCCGCAAGCCGTATGGCACCAAGAAAGCCGGACCGGGCTCGATGCCGGGTCCGGCTTCGTCTTCTCGACACAAGAAGAGGCCTCACCGGCGCGCGAAGCCACCCGCGCCTGTTGCTCCTACACCGCTGGAAGCACGGAAATTCGGTTGCGTGGAAGAGATAGCTGGGTGGCCATGGCTATTCGTTCGATCCGGGATACAACAAATCGATGTCGATTGTAGGTCATCGAGACGCATTAAGACGTGTTTGAGACATCTGAAAAACTGCGCAAGAGCAAATCTCAACATCGGGTAGGTACGGCGGTTGGCGCGCCTTTGCAGATATTCGGACTGCACAAAACCGGCCCGAGAAATTTGCAACTGATGAAATCCCGCTTCCGGTACCAAAACCGCCAAGACGGAGCCATGTTTTCCTGCATTGCTGGGGGCCCCGCCGGCGGCGAGGCCCCTGGAAACCTCAGTCCCTGCTCGGGCGGGACCAGATGAGCTGGAGTCCGTCTTCGCCTTCCACTTCAGCGAGCGTTGCGTAGATCGGGGCAGGGAAGCTCGGATCGTCAAGCTTGACCGACAGGTAGTCGCGGCCCTGCTCGGTGGTCTTCTGCCAGGCGGCGCCGAGTTCAACGCTGCCGGCGTAGACGCGGAACTGCGGGCCCTTGTCGGAAGGGTTCTCGACCCGGGCGATGCGCGCCTTGACGTTGAGCGCGAGGGTGCGAATGGAGCCGGTGAAGCCGTTTTCGGTGGAGGTGAAGGTGCCGATGGTTGCCATTGTCGTATTCCTTTTCTTGTGTATCGGGCCGCGCCCATCGCGGCCTCGATGGCTGTCGCAAAGACCGGTGACGATCGGACCGCACCCAGCCGGGGTCCCCATCGCGCCCGCGCGTTGGGGTGGCGATTAGGCCGCAATAAAATGGAGGGCGGCAAGTCGCAGATTTGTTAGTGGGAGAGGAGGAGACCGAGCTGGGGTCCTCGCTCGACTTGTCGAGTGGGGTAGGTTGGCTCGGGGGTAAGAAATCTGAGGCTGCCGTTGCGGCAAGACGATCGAGGCGAAGCCGGTCTCCGGTCAGACATGCCTCATCGAGCCCGCAGATGGGTTGCCGGAAACTCTGACGTGAAGGGATATGGCAAAGGCGTGTCGCAGCGCTCGCCGGTGCACAAACGGCACCCGTCGCCTTGACCCACCATGGCCTTTGTCAACCCGCATCAATCGGGGCATCCGCTTCCGCCTCAATGTGCCCGTTTGCCCGACATACCCGGTGGGATATCGTTGCTCTCGCTTGTCGCAGCCTGGAGGATCAATGCGTCAGCAGACCAAGCCGTTCATCGTCGAACGCAAACCGTCCCGCAAACCCAAACCCGATGCCGAGAGACCATCGATCTGGGGAAGGCTGGACGCTGACATCATCGCACAAGGTCTCAAGGACCGTTGGATACGGATCAGGCGGCCGCCACCGGTGGTGACGGCCGCGCTCAAGCATGAACATCATGCCGCTGCCTTCACTTCCGCCTCTGGCTGCAACGAATGCAGGAAGCTGACGGCGCGCTGCGCGTGAGCCGCCGCCTGGAAATCGCCTGTTTGTCGTTGGCCACTGCGCCCTCCGCTGCCATTCTGAGCGCGTGGGACTGGACCTCCATGTCGGCCGCGAACTCCCGCTTGCGTTGGGCGGCGCTGTCATAGCCAACCGGGCCATCGAGGGCATCGTTGGACGCCTTGGCGGTGGCGTCGCGCGGCTCGGTCACGGCGCGGGAGTAGAACTGTCCAGCGCCGTGCGCCGATCCGACAAAGGTCCCGACGATGCGCTGCAGATGGATCTGCATGGCCTTTTAGCCCAGGCCTTCGGAGAGGCACTTGGAAGTGTGGATGATCAACCGTTCATGAAGGCTGCGGATGCCATCGCTGTCGACGACTGCTGTCCGAAGCTTTCGGCGATCTTCAATGCCTGGGTGGCGTGGGGGCAGGAAAGGCGGACCATTGCGAGGGTGGTGCCGCGGCGAGGTTGCGATGACCTGGTGCTGGCAATCCGGTTCGGGCCCGATATCAGTTCCAGACCGAGAGAAGACGACATGGCCAAGCCCGGCATGCCGACCGAAACCGGGCAAGTGTAGCACTGGCGCCGTCGTCTCAGGTCCGCCTATTCCCGCCTGTACCCCACAGCCGCATGATCGCGATACTCAAGCTCGCCGATAACCTGCTTGCCTGTTTGCAACGGCGTCGAGTTCCCGCCATCATTCGAAGGTCAGGCAGATGCGAGAGACGGGGATTGGATCGGCGCCTTTCCGGCTCCGGACCTTCACCGTCGTCGCCTGTCTTTCGGCAGGCGCCGCAATCTGCCGGGTCAGGGCAATCGAGATGCCGCTGCGCGTCATCGTCGCAAGCGGCCGACGGACAGCGACAGCACTCACGAGACACGTAAAGGCGCTGGATGCCGTGACTATATCCAGCACCAGATCACCAATGCGGGCAACGGCTAAAACATCCGCGCTGCTGGAAAACTCCACCCCCGTGGGTGATGCGATGTTCGATTGAATGGCGGAGGGTCATGCTGCAGCCCTCTTATCGATGTCATGATCATTCTTCTCGTCGGCTGGTAGAACTGCATCCAGTGGATCGCCATCGACCGCGTCGTCGTGATCCTCTTCGGCGGGATCGTGCCCATCGCCGACGCCACATTCTGAGGTCCCGCGCCAATGATATCGGTCGCAGCGCCGGCGCGGACCCAGCCCAGCAGCTCGTCGGCTGGCGGCGCGAAGCGGCCCAACGCATGGACGAAGTGCTCGTTTGCGAAATGCTCGACGAGCGCCGCACGGGTTTCACGTACCTTCGGCCGGGGCTGGACGGACGCCTCCGCGCAAGAGCCTTCCAGCGCCTGGCGCGACAGGCATAACAAGAACTCCTCCGAACCCATGTTCGGCAGAAATTCGTCGGGAGGCTCAATGAGCCGCAAAGGGATAGAGCTCGTGGATGACCTCAAGGTCATCGCCAGCGTCGATCTCGTCAGAGGGAAGGATGCCGTATTCGCCGTCGACTTCGAAGACGGTGACCGGGACCATCAGGTCGCGGGAAAGCTGGAACGCGTGGGCCTGTGCAAGAGAAAGGTCGTGCGACATATGGAAGGCTCCATCTCAGGAGCGGGCCAATTCCCGATCGACGGCGTCCTGGCTCAGGGCCGGATCTCTTCGTCTGCCGGTCATTTCATGCTGCGCTTCAGATCGAAAATCTGGATCATAGCGGTCGAATTTCGACCGCGAAATTGCAGGATTCATCAATAGACCAACGACGCCAGGAAGCGGCGCGCATTCCTGATTTCGGCCCGCGTGGCTTAATCAGTGTTCGATGGTCATTGTCGGCTCCCGGCGTTGAAAGAGAGGCCCCGCCTGGCGGCGGGGCCTGCTGCTTGTTAGTCCCGGTTCGGGCGCGACCAGATCAGCTGGTAGCCATCTTCACCTTCGCCCCCCGCAAGTGTCGCGTAGATCGGAGCAGGAAAGCTTGGATCATCGAGCTTGACCGAGAGGTAGTCTTTACCGGTCTGCTCGGAGCTCTTCTGCCAGGCCGCCCCGAACTCGACGTTGCCGGCATAGATGCGGAAGTGGGGGCCCTTGTCGGAAGGAGATTCGATCCGGGCGATGCGAGCCTTGACGTTGAGGGCCAGGGTGCGGATCGAGCCGTTGAAGCCATTTTCAGTGGAGGTGAAAGTGCCGATGGTTGCCATGTCGAAGTTCCTTTCTGTTGTTTCGGGCCGCGCCCTTCGCGGCCTCGATGGCTGTCGATAGGACCGGGGACGATCGGACCGCACCCATTGGGCCGCAATGAAATGGAGGACGGCAAGGCACACTTTTGTTGGGTTGGCGGGGAATGGCGGCCTGAGCCGCCAGGGGCAAGAAAAGTGCGCCTGCCGTTGCGGGCGGACGATCGAGGCGTCAGCCGTTTTCCGGTCAGACACGCCCCATCGAGCCCGCGCAGGGCGCGGCCCAAGGCACGGAAGAAACATCTCCATGGCAACGAAGCAGGCCAACGCTGATCAAAACGTTCGGCGGTCGTCCACAACCTGCGAATTCCGTCGGAGCCGACTTTCGCCGTTGCCGTCTCCATCCTCGATCAAGGCACAGCTGCAAATCCCGTCGCGCGCGAACTCGTTTGATCGCGACCCGTCCAGGGGAGGAGACATGGGCCAAGCAGACAAGACCGTTCATCGTTGAAATCAAGCAGTCCAGAAAGCCGCGGAACAAGGCGCAAAAGGCGTCGATTTGGGGAAAAATGGACCTGCGCGTGACCGACGAACCCATTGCAGCCATTCCGGCAGAACAGGGCCCGTCCGCGGCGACCGATGTCGTCGCTCACCGTCAGAGCGAGCGTCCTTCAGTTGCCTGATGGATGCCCATGGGCGCTTGTCCCAATCCAGCGTTGCTGCACATCCAGTGCCAGACCGACCAGGCAAACTGTCCAGGTCGACGCGAGCGTCCTTCGCGCTGGCGTCTTCCGGGTGGGCAGGGGAGTTTGAGGGGCGGGGCTTTGGGGCGCCCCTCAAGGCACGCGATCGCCTCGCGTCCAGATGGATACCGGACGCGAGGAAATCGATCGGCCGAGAAGGTCAGCGGCGGAGCAATGCGGCCATTCTCTCACCAATGAGCCAAAGAGCCTTGTTGAGCTTGATGTCCTGATCGATGCCGTTGATCGGTCGTGACGTCGACCGGCGCGCTCTGCCGAATTCATCACGCCTTACAGCAGGCAATCCACCTTTAACGCTGTTCTCCTGAACGACATTCCACACGGTCCAAAGATCTTCTGCCCGGTCCTCGATGCGGCGTGGCACCAGCAATTGCTCCGGTTTGATCGGGTTTGTCACCGACCCTTCGCTGTCGCCAAAACGAACGAGATGTGCAGCCTCGGCCAGGACTTCCCTTGCCTCACGCCCCACTCTTAAGCCCGACCAGTCCTGCGGCGCCGCCAGAGTGCGCTCCGCCTCCCCAAGGACGCGATAGGTGCCCTCGATCACCTTGCCTTGAACATCGCCGGAGTGCCGGACTTTGATCGCGTCGATCGTTCCCGTTTGCGCAACGAGCGAGTTGAGGCAGCACACGCGGAAAAGTCCTGCGAGCAATTCGTATGCACTCGTTCCGTCATTTGCATTCTTGAGCAGGATTTCGCAGACGGTATCGCCGACGTGATAGATATTGCCATCATCGAGACGGCGAAGCCGGATGAGGTGCTTTGTAAAATTCGCCTTTCCTTCGGTGCGGCTAACCGATTGGCGCGCTCCGACAGGCATGAACCCCTCCTTAGCGAGACCGCGCAAAATCTCGATTGTCGGGATCGGCTTGAAGCGCTCGGAGCGGCTTTCGTGCGCTGAGGTGGCAAATATCGAAGGTGCAAGGCCACGCATCTCGTCCTCGGTGAGAGCTCGACCGGTGTCAAATCGGGCAGTTTTGGCGTAAATGCTCATCGTCATTTCTCCTTTTCCCTTGGACCGCGAAGCAGGGCCGCGTCCTGCTTCCCGGGGCCGCGCGAGCGGTGGGGACGGAGGGGAAAACAGTCTTTGCGGGGAACCGCCTGCACGAAAGCGCAAGCGAAGGAAGGTGGGCGAAAGACTGTTTAGGGGAGAGAAGGGGCAAAGACCCTCGGCCCCCTCGACCGATCGGGGTCGATCGGTCAACCAACAATGAAGCGTATCGGAGCTTTCAGCATAGCGGCGCTTCAGCGGGAAAGCGGGAATTCGCGTCACGCGATGGGCGGAAAAAGGGCCGCCGCAGGAGCTTTAACATAGTGGCCCGAAGGGGAAGCGGGACCGACTGCCCCCGACCGTAGCGTTCCACCAATCAGGCACGTGAAGCCCTCGCGTTGGCAGCGCACTCTCGAGCATTCACGCGTGCGGGCAAAATGCTTCCTTTGACGCGCGTTACTGAAACTCGGGGACAATAGCTGCGTCCGACCAAGCACGGACGAATGTCGGAGAAGGCTAGGACTGGAAACCGTTCGAGGGTGAAAACGCTCTCGAGACTTCGTTGCATTTAGTCCAGGGGATGAGGTTCGGCGGGGAAGATCGTCTCTCCCGATCCGGCAATCACATGCACAGGCACAGACACATGCTGTAGGCAGCTTGCGTTGATAATTCCTGTCGCATTGCCGCACTGATTCGGGTGACAGGGGGACAACGCAACGGTGATTGCCCTGCAACTGACGGCGTCGAGCTTAACAAATGTGTGCGCAATTTCAGCCGCCGGGAGCGTTGCGTTTGGGAAAAACACACGCGATTCCAACGACTAGCGCGGGTTTGGTCACCGAGTCGTCACAATCGACGTTAAAGCTTTGTTAACCCTATAATTCTGGACGGTTCAGGAGAATCGTGTTCTATCTCTTGGCGGATAATGGCCGTCAAACCGGTCTTTGACCGCCAAGAGGGAAAAATGGCGATAGCTCAACGCGCAGAAAATGACGTTCAACTCAAGGAAGACGCAGCCGCAAAGATCTTGCGGCACGCCGGTCTTTTGTCGAACCAGCTGCAGCAACTGCGGACACGGATGTACCCGCCGAGGTCGGAAAAGGCCTTGAGGTCGTTTCTCACGAACGAAGTCTCGAAGCTGACGTCCATACCGGATTCGACCCTGAAGCTGATGTCATCGGAAGGGCGCGGGCCGACGCCGGGCCGCCTTGAGAACAACCATCGCGTCTACACGCTCGCACAAATCAACGAACTGCGAGAGCTGTTTGCCAAGCAGAAGCCTGCGGAAGCACTCCGCTTCCTGCCTCGCCGCCGACCGGGTGAGCACCTCCAGGTGCTGGCGATCGCGAACTTCAAGGGCGGTAGTGCGAAGACCACGACATGTGTTCATCTGGCGCATTACCTTGCCCTCCATGGTTATCGCGTCCTCACACTCGATCTTGACCCCCAGGCATCGCTGTCTGCAATGTTCGGTGCGCAGCCGGAAATCGATGTCGGTGCGAACGAAACGATCTACGCAGCGCTTCGCTACGATGACGCCGAGCGGCGACCGATCAAGGACATCATTCGCAAAACCTATTTCGATGGCGTCGATCTCGTTCCGGGCAACCTTGAAGTCATGGAATACGAGCACGAAACGCCTCGTGTTCTGGCAAACAAGTCGAGCTCTGGCGCGATCTTTTTCGAGCGCCTGAAGCTTGCCTTGGCAGACGTCGAACAGGACTACGACGTCGTCATCCTGGACACCCCGCCCTCCCTTGGCTTCTTGACCTTAAGCGCGATCTATGCGGCAACCAGTATGGTCATCACGGTCCATCCTGCGATGCTGGACGTGGCGTCCATGAGCCAGTTCCTCTTGATGATGGGCGATCTGATCAGCGTCTTGAATGAAAGCGGCGCCCAGCTCGACCAGGATTTCATTCGATATCTCGTGACACGGCATGACCCGAACGATGCGCCGCAATCGCAGGTCGTTGCGATGTTGCGACATATGTTCGGGACAGACGTCCTCTTGCCGACCGCCATCGAAAGCACGGCCGTCGAAGCCGCGGGCCTCGCCAAGCGCTCGATTTACGAGCTCGAAATGGGCCAGATTGGTCGTGACACCCATAAGCGCGCCCGTGAAGCCGTCGACTCGGTCAACGAGGCGATTATCCGCCTTATCAACGATAGCTGGGGGCGGACATGAGCAAGTCATCTCGCAAATCAATTGTCGCGAGCTTCGGTCTGCTGTCGCAAGAACTGGAGAACAAGCTCGCGGACGATCCGCAACCTGCGCCACCAGCCCCGTCGCCGCGCGTCGGGGCTGGCGTTGTCGGCGCGGCGCACCGCGCGATCGATGACATCAGGGCTGAGCGGGACCGTTTAAAGGCCATCGTCGAAGCCGGCGGGGGAACGGTCCTTGAGCTCGATCCCGCGCTGATCGATCCTTCCCCCTACCCCGACCGATTGTCGGATGATGACGGCAGCGATTTCGAGACGTTCAAACGCTCGATCGAGGCCGAGGGCCAAAAGGTTCCCATCCAGGTTCGGCAGCATCCCTCTTCTGCAGGGCGCTACCAGATTGTCTACGGTCACCGACGTTGGCGTGCTGCCAAGGAACTTCTTCGGAACGTTCGCGCGCTTGAGGTCGACATCTCCGATCTCGATCTCGTCGTCGCACAAGGCATCGAGAACGCGAGCCGGCAAGATCTGACCTGGATTGAGCGCACATTGTTTGCATCGCGGATGGACGACGCCGGCATCAAAGCCCGCAACATCTATGCGGCACTGTCGATTGCGGACGCAGAACTTGCTCGAATGCGCGGCGTTTATCGAACGATCCCGGCAGACGTGATCGAAGCGATTGGACGTGCCCCCAAAGTGGGTCGGCCGCGCTGGATAGAGTTTGCAAGAACGATAGCAAGCGATCCTGGATCGCTTGAGGTGGTGCGGAAGGTGCTCTCGCATGCACGTGAAGGCGGCTCCCTGTCGGATCAACGCTTCCAGCGTGCTTTCGAGGCAATAAAGCCCTCGGGCCCGCCGCGGGAGGACAGCCGTGACCTTCTGGACCATGCAGGATCGAAGCTCGGCTCTTGGAAGATTTCGGCCAAGGAGCTTCGGATTTCTGCAGATGGCCCGCTCGGTCAGGACTTCGTGAAGTTCGTCGGCGACGAATTGCCGGCTCTCATCGAACGCTTCTCGCGTGAGCGTCAAAGCTAGACGTTATAGACAAGCTGTCAGCTGGTCTATTCGACAAGGAAAATACGGAAAGGAATACCGCAAAAGAAAAAGGCCCCCTTAACGTTGCCGTCGTGGAAGCCTCTCTCATATCTGGACAATCTGAGAATCGCATTTCCACGAATCCCAGTCAAGAGTTTTTGGCACCGAATTGGGTGAGCGGATATCTTTTGCCTTCTGAAGGGTGAAGGAAGATGCAAAGTGGAAGTGTGACGACGCCTTTTGGGCGGCGGCCGATGACGCTTGCGCTGTTAAAGCGACAAAAAGCGTCCATCGAGATCCGGCCGAACAAATCGGCCGACAAATGGAAAGTGTTCCGGGATGCCTGTGAAGCCAGGGCGCATCTTGGACTGCAGGATCGTGCTCTTGCCGTCCTTGACGCGCTTTTGAGCTTCTATCCTGAGACTTATCTCCGGCAGGGAGATTCTCTCATCGTTTTTCCTTCGAATGCCCAACTGTCGGTGCGTGCGCACGGTATTGCCGGCGCGACGCTGCGGCGGCACCTGGCAGCGCTTGTTGAAGCCGGACTGATCAATCGCAAGGACAGTGCGAACGGGAAGCGCTACGCCCGCAAGGACAGGGCTGGCGATGTTCAGGATGCTTTCGGTTTCGATCTTTCCCCGCTTCTCGTCCGGTCGGAGGAACTTGCGCAGATGGCGCAGCAGGTGGCTGCCGAGCACGCCTTGCTTCGGAAGACCAAAGAAGCGCTCACGATCCGTAGACGCGACGCCCGCAAGCTCATCTCTGCAGCAATTGAAGAAGGGGCGAGCGGCGATTGGGGAAAGATCGAAGGCATTTATCAGGCTCTCGTTGCGAGGATCCCGCGGTCTCCAACCATCCACGACCTGACACCGATCCTCGACGAGATGGACCTGCTTTGCTCGGAGATCGTCAATCAGTTGGATATTTTGGATAATTCTGGAATTTTGAGCAGCAATGATGCCCAAAATGAGCGCCACATACAGAATTCACATACCGAATCCTTATATGAACTTGAACCTGGCTCTGGAGAGGAGCTGGAGGCGAAATCCGAACCAGCAAAGCGGGTGGTGAACGAGCCAATCAAGGCTTTTCCCCTCAGCATGGTGATGCGGGCCTGCCCCGAGATCGCACTGTACGGCCAGGATGGTGCCGTATCGAACTGGCGTGACCTGATGTCCGCCGCCATCGTGGTGCGTTCGATGTTGGGAATAAGCCCGAACGCGTACCAGGACGCCTGCGAGGCAATGGGGCCTGAAAATGCTGCCGTTGCGGTCGCTTGCATCCTTGAGCGGGCAGGACACATCAATTCGGCGGGAGGTTACCTGCGCGACCTGACGACAAAGGCACGGCGCGGCGAATTCTCTCTCGGGCCGATGCTGATGGCTCTGTTGAGAGCAAATGGAGGCTCGGAGCGGCGCGTTGGATAGACCCCGGGCTACCATCTCTTGTCGCTGTAGATCGAAATCGGTACACGAGACGAGGCTTATCTCTCCCGATGTGGAAATGCACCTGATGACGAGACACGGCTTCTCCCTCGGTTGGCGGGCGCGATCTCAGAAGGGCGGCAACTCCAGCCTGGTGAGATCAGTGTCTTTCACTCAAATGGCCCGTTCGACCATTGGACATTGTGGGTTCACGCTTAATGGCGGCTGTTCGGGCCTGAGGAGAAAAGTGCGGCTTCATTGGTCATTCGCACCGCTTTCCGTTTCACTGAGCTGGCTATCGATCCCATGCTTCCGGAATGTCGAGACGCAAATCGTAAGCATCCGCTGAACAGAAACCCGGTTCCGCTTGTTCCGTCCGCGGTTTTTCGTGCGGAAGGCGTCCGGGACAATGAGGCGTCGCTACGGTTGACGGCAGGTCGAGGCAAGAGCTGAGCTCAGAGTTGAGGGCGAACCCGACCGGCGTTTATGGGCTCCGTTCGCCTGCAGATTGTTCCTTTACGCGACGCGACGCACTCAGTGGCGGTGCCGTCTATTGATGGATGTCCTGGATGAAGCGGGCTCCGGTTGAGTGGCGGGTGATTGGACTTCCCGATGAGAAACCCTGACAGCTGTCAGGGTTTTTGAAGGATGAGCCTTCCAACTACGATGACGGAGCTGGACACCTCGTGCCTCAGACAGCAGGACGGGGCGATCGACTTATTGCGCTTCCCTGCACGCTTTGCCCCGTGATTTCCATCAAACCCTGACAGCTGTCAGGGTTTTGGATCTTACGGTTCCATGGTTTGAACTCGTCACTGGGAGCCTAGTTGTGACGACGTCTCCGGCAAAACACTCGGCGCGCTGCGCAGTCTCTTGCCGAAAAACACTGCGCGTCGGCGCAAATGGGAACGGTAGTCGGCCACCTTTAACGCGAACAGCAGCCTGCCGCTGAGATCGGGACCGCTTTTTAAATTTCTTTCGGTATGAGCGACCGGGGAACAACTGCGTGCGCGGGTTCAAAGGCATTGGGAAGCGCAGGTGATGAGGACTTATATCAAGGCGCCGCGGAGCTTCTGGAAAGGCTCCTTGATTGAAGGGCCGGAAAATATTGTGAAATCGACTGTTCGACGATCACCGTAATTCGGCCTGCTCCCATGTCCCGTGGGTCATGGAAATCATGAGCGCGTGCCATGGAAGATAGCTGCGCCTCGAATGAGCGCACGTCCGCGCATTTACATGTCCATGGCCAAGCGTTTAGCGCGAGATCGCAAGGACAGCCGCAGAAAGGTTCTTCACCCGATGGTTCAGTCCACCGACGAGGACGCTCTGTAGGCGTTCTGCGTCTTTTCGGGCCGAGATGTCATGCGCAATCTTCGATGCGCCGACGATCACGCCATAGGCGTCATAGATCGGTGAGACGCTGAGGAGGACAGGGACGCTTCGACCGTCCTTGTGGAGTCTTGCCGTTTCGTAGGGCTCCACCTTCAGGCCGGCGCTGACCTGGCGCAAAATTGCAGGCTCCTCACCCTGGCGGTCCTCAGGAACCAAGACCAGGACGGATCGGCTAATGACCTCGTCAGCCGTATATCCATAGAGCCGCTCGGCGCCAGTGTTCCAACTCGTGATTTTCATGCCAAGGTCTATGCCAAGGATGGCTTCGTTGGACGAAGCGATGATCGCGGCCAGGCCACGCTCGACGTCCTGCGCGCGCTTGCGTTCGGTAATGTCGACGATGATGGCAGTCGCTTGCTGGAAACCGCCATCTTTGTCGCGAAGCGCCGAAACCGAGCTCGCCACCCAGACCAAACTGCCATCTTTTCGCCGAAGACGGCTCTCCATCTCGAAACTCTGGCCGCGTTCAGCGTCAATATCTCCGGCAATACAGATATCCCGCATTCGCACCGATATGAGCTCGCTTTCGCTATAGCCGAGGATCTCGCAGAAGCGGTTGTTGACCAGGAGAAAGCGGCCCCTGAGGTCTGTCTGAACGATCCCTGCAGCGGACTGGGAAAAATCGCCCTCAGTCGCTCTTCGCTCGCCTGCAATGCACTCTCGAACTTCACCCGGTCCGTTGTTTCGTTGACGATGCAAAGGACCCGCGAACGCGGCGCTCCTCGTCACGGACGGGCGAATAGGAGATGTCGAAGTGGACTGTTTCCGGGTAGCCGTGGCGTTCGATGTAGAAGGGACGGTCCTTCGCAAAAACCGTCTCTCGGCCGTCAAGGACACGTCGAAGCAGGGGCTCGAGATCACTCCAGAGTTCACCCCAGTTTTCTCGGGCAGGACGTCCAAATGCGCGAGGGTGCTTGTCACCGATGGCGGGCGCATAGGCTTCGTTGTAAAGGGCGACGAATTCTTCGCCCCAAAACAGCATGATCTGGGCCTGCGCCGGCAGCAAAATATCCATTGCGGCGCTGAGACAGTTTGGCCAACGCTCCCTGGGGCCGAGAGGGCTGGCCTGCCAGTGGCCGGCTTCGATTACACGCTCACTTGCCCCAACTGCTATAAAATCGTTGCTGCTCTTCAGGGCCAAACTCCTCACCGATATGTGCGTGCACTTCAACCTTTTGAGACGGTTGGGATAAAAAGCAAAGTGAGGGGACCTGCTGGGCCCTATGCTTACGTTTCGGATCAGATGCGCGCTTGGAGCCACATGGCACGTACCCCGCTTGCGTGCTTGAACGGAGCTTGGCCTGTTCGTGAACCGATGATCATTCATCAGACTGCGGGTGTGCCCGGATAACGAATGATCCCTGCGCTGCCGTGGCTGTCGGCGCTCTCAGACATTGTCCTGGCGGAGACTTGCTTGGCGACCGCGCCGCCCTGGGTAGGCCAGACGTTGTCCTTGTATGGCCGGAGCGTATCAGGAGGGATGGGAGGCGAGGGAATTGCCGCGGCACAGGCCCAGCAAGGGGGCTCGCGCTAGTCTGTAAGTTCGGCATCGCGCAGACCGTCCACTCGATCACTGGCGGTTACGGAAGCAGAGCGGGTTCGGTAGTGAGTGTGTCACGTCAGCCAAGGGCTCGCCGTCGCAGAAATTCCGTAGGCAGAATGTCGGCAATCGCGCGCCTGATAGAATGTGCCTCAGCGGCGGATGAGGCCGAACCGGTGGGCCTCATCCAGCAAATCTCGGACGGAGGAGGGGATCCATTTTCTGCCGCCGCCCTTCGGCCGCTCTCCCAGTTTGTCCAGCTCGGCGGCAATTTCGCGAAGCGACAGATCGGGATCGGCGATCGCGATCGCCGCCACCAGTTGCATTAAATGGTCTTCGGGAGCGCGACGTGGGGATCGGGCGAGGAGATCATTTTCTGCGAGCTTTGCGCGGACCAGGCGATGCACGGCGCGACGAAGGCGTTCGACGGTCCAGTCCTGGCCACGTCGGTTGAGAACGCGAACGACATTATCCCAACTGTGCTGAGGCCTGAGTTGTCGCACCATCGGAAGCCACGCCTGTGCGGACGCGATCAGCTCTTCGAGATAGAGCTTCTCCCGCGCCTTTGAAACCGCCGCAATCGCCTCCGGCCGCCGTTCTCGAAGACCGGGGTTTCCAGGCAGCCTGCCCCGAGCCTTCGCGGCCTTGATGCCCGCTTTGGTTCGCTCGGCGTTCAGCGAACGCTCAAGCTTTTCGACGGCATCGAGGACCGCAAGGGAAAACATGCCTTGCGGAGTTGAGGTATCGATCGGATCTTGGATTGACCGAAAGTGCACCCCGCGATGTTGAAGATCCCGGATGACTTGCAGCAAATGGCTCACGGATCTGGCCAGCCGATCGAGACGGACGACGACGAGGACGTCTCCCGAGGTGAGCTCGCCCAGCAATTTGGTCAAGACAGGCCGAGCGCGCGAAACCCCGGTGCCATGTTCCTGATAGATCCGATCGCAGCCGGCGCCCCTCAGCTCGTCCAGCTGGGTATCGTTGGCCTGGTCATCCGTCGACATGCGAGCGTAACCGATTAGTCGCTGCAGGGGTTGGAAATCAGCTGTTTGTTGCTTCGCCATCGCGCCTTCGAACCGTCACTTCATTGAGGATAATAAAGTGTGTGAGAAACAGGTAAGTTGCAAGCGTGTTTTATAGTGAGAATGGGAGGCCATCAGACGCAATATAGAAGGGAGGATGGTAAGATGATCGTAAACGATAGCGAAAGCGCTCCAGTGGGCTTCTGTGGGCGAAATCTCGATAATTGGCAGCTCCACACGAGGTCGCAAGGCGTCGTAACTCATTGGAAGGAGAATATGGAGAATAATGCGAAGCGGATAGCGCACACACTGGACCCGCCCCTTCGGTCAGTCCATTCTATCTCGCAGGTGATTCTCCCCGTGCTGATCCGGGGACTGAGGCTTTGCGTTTTCGGTGCGATCACTATCCATACCTGAAACCTATCGATAGTGATGGTGCCTGGAAATCGACGTCCCGATGACGGAAACGTTCGATTAGTTAGATTCCGTTTATAAGATTTAAGATGTTAATTCATATGGTTAATGATTGCCTGAGGGCGTCAGGGGTTTGTGTTGATGGGGGTAACGGGGGCAGATTTTCTGGCGATGCTGATGAGATAGGCAACCTAACGGCTTCACGCCGAAGAGGGAGGGGTTTCTCAAAGCCCGGATGCCTTGAGGTGATTGACGTGCTCGCGGCATCACGAAGTTGATTTCCCGGGGCCTGGCCAGCTGGATTCCCGCAAGTATCTCTTGCGTTTACTGAGACTGTGCTAATCTGCAGCCTCCTGATCCATCTGCTCTCGGTGACAGGCAATGTCCGACAGCATTCCATCCAACTGCCATTCACCACCTGCCGCCGTTCATCACCGCTCAGGACTAGAGCGACATGCTGTTCCATGTCGCGGTGATCTTCATGATCCGTTCTCGTCGATCTCCCGCTCACCGGAGCCGGCCAGATCGAACGCCGCCGGGATCGGTGGAACTCGAAGTCGTGGCAAGCCATCCGTGCGCCGTTGTAGATCTGTCGTCCGTGGGAGGGAAAGCCTGAGCCATGTTTGAATTCATCCTATGCTCGATGCTGACAATCCTGCCGGACTATCTCTACCGCCGTTATGCCCAGGGCAAGCGGTTCGGCAAAGAGATCACGATCTATTCCGTCTGGTTCGAACTGCGCTACGGGATCACCGCCTGCATCCTCCTGACGATCTCCTTGATCACGCTGATCTTTTACTTCCATCCGTCGACGTCGCATGTGAACGCGGCGTTCCGCACCGTCGCGGTGCTTCCCGAGACCAGCGGACGGGTCTCCGAAATCTATGTCACTGCCTTCGACAAGGTGGAGGCCGGCCAGCCCCTGTTCAAGCTCGACAGCTCGGAAGAGGAAGCCGCCGCCGAGGTAGCGCGCCGCCAGATCGCCGAAGTCGATGCCGAGATGACTGTCTCGCGCACCGAGCTGGTCGCTGCCGATGGCGCGATTGTACAGGCACAGGCGGCGGTGCAGCAGGCCCAAGACGAATACGACACCCAGGTCGAACTGAACAAGCTGAACCCAAATGTCGTCGCACGGCGCGAGATCGAGCGTCGACAAGTCGCACTGGAAGGTAGCAAGGGTGCGCTTACCGCCGCCCAGTCCAACAAGCAGACGCTGGAGACCAAGCTCCAGTCGCTACTGCCCTCGCAGAAGGCCAGCGCCGAAGCGGCCTTGAAGCAGGCGGAGGTCGATATCACTAAGACCACCGTGCGCGCCGGCGTGTCTGGCACGCTGCAGCAGTTCACCCTCCGGGTCGGCGAAGTGGTCAATCCAATGTTGCGGCCGGCGGGCGTTCTGGTGCCTGAAGGTAACGGTGGCAAGCCATGGCTGGTTGCCGGCTTCGGTCAGATCGAGACGCAGGTGATCAAGGTCGGCATGATCGGCGAGGCGACCTGCGTCGGCAAGCCTTTCACCATCATCCCGCTCGTCGTCACCGAGGTGCAGGAGGTGATTGCCTCTGGCCAGGTTCGCGCCAGCGATCAGCTGATCGATATTGCGAATATTTCGCGGCCCGGCACGCTGACCGTTTTCATGGAGCCGCTCTATCCCGGCGTGCTCGATGACGTGCCTCCGGGCAGCACCTGCATTGCCAATGCCTATACCAACAGCCATGATGAACTGGAGTCGCCCGACATCAGCACTGGCCGCTGGGTCTATCTGCACGTCGTCGATACCGTGGGTCTCGTCCATGCGATGATCCTGCGCTTGCAGGCGCTGATGCTGCCTGTGCAGACACTGGTGTTCGGTGGGCACTAAAGCGGAAACAACAGACCCACGGGTCTAGAGGCGAAGCGCCGCCGCCCGATGACGCGCGCTCCACTTGACCTGCGGTCCCCCTCAGCCAGGTCCGGTAACGAACTTCGTCGCTGTCCGAGTTAGGCGCGCAGTCGCTGCGGAATAGCGGCGCTATTGAAATCGTTAGCGATAAATCTTCCGGTGTTGTTCGGGTAACCCAGCCGCCGTATGACAATTCACCGTTTGAAACGCCAAACCAAAACCGACATGGATCATAGCATGGGCTGAAGAAGTACAAGATGCCCGTTCGTAGGGGAGGGCGCCTAGGCTTTGGTCGCGACAAGGGTGGCCAACGGTGGGATGGCCTGGCCATCAACGCCGAGGCGATCACCGAGATAGTGCCAGAAGGAAAGTCCGAGCTTCCGGCAGGTCTTCATCAGCCCGAGCATGGTGTCGCGTGCGACGCGACCATCGCGGCTCATCGTGCCGCCGGAGATCTTGCGCTTGGTGACGAAGCTGCGCAGATCGTTCTCCGACGCATTGGTGTGGAGCGGCGTTCCCGGTCGTTCCAGCACCTTGAGCAGTTCGTCCTTGCGGCGAAACAGGCGCGCGAGCAGTTTATCGAGTTCGTCGTAACCGGTGCTGAATGAGAAGATACGGTCGAAGCGTCGGTGGAATGCGGCAGTGAGCCCTGGCGGCGGCTTTCGTTTGACGTTCTTCAGCGCCCGGTAGAACTGCCACACGAGATCGCGCACCGTCTCGACTAGACGCACCTGCCGCGGCGTTGTCGGCATTAGCTTTTGCAGCAGCCGCTCCGAGTGGACCCAACAGAGCGCATGATTGCCGACCCGAAACTGGCCGGCGTCGTCGGAAACGATGACGGTGTCACCGATCAGACCATGATGGCGGATCGATCCCCAGATGCCGGCTTCCGCCAGTACACGGATCGCCTGCCGGTCGAAAATGTCGATGCCTTTGCTCGCCAGATATTCGAGAAATGGCACCTGGTTTGTTGGTTTCCGCGCGGAACTGAGCCGGTTAGGCGCATAATTTCCATTGAGAATTGAGCCATGTGAACCTTCCCCTCAACGCGGTGAGCGACGGGGGCAACGGAGTGATCCACATGGGACTTTTAAACATCATCCGTCGGATGGCACTGCGCGAGAAGCTGTCGGTTCGCGAGATCAGCCGACGAACCGGATTGTCGCGCAACACGATCGCGAAGTACTTGAGCGCTGGCACGATCGAACCGAAGTTCGCGATACCAGAGCGACCAAGCAAGCTCGATCCTTTTGCCGATAAACTGGCCGGCTGGCTGAAGACCGAGGCCGGGAAGTCGCGCAAGCAGCGTCGAACGTTGAAGCAGGTTCACGCCGATCTGGTGGCTCTTGGCTTTGCCGGTTCTTATGGCCGGGTGGCCGCTTTCGCCCGTGATTGGCGGGCTGATCGGCAGCGTGAGCAGCAGACGACGGGCCGCGGCATATTCGTTCCGCTGTCTTTCCGCCCAGGTGAGGCATTCCAGTTCGATTGGAGCGAGGACTATGCCGTCATAGGCGGAGAGCGCGTGAAGCTTCAGGTCGCGCACATCAAGCTGTCGCACAGCCGTGCTTTTCTGCTCAGAGCCTACTTACTGCAGACGCATGAGATGCTGTTCGATGCCCACTGGCACGGCTTCCGGGTGTTCGGCGGCGTGCCTGGTCGCGGCATCTATGACAACATGAAGACGGCGGTCGATCGCGTGGGACGGGGCAAGGAGCGGCAGGTCAACATCCGCTTCCTGGCGATGACGAACCACTACGTCTTCGAACCCGAGTTCTGCAATCCGGCGGCAGGCTGGGAGAAGGGTCAGGTCGATAAGAACGTCCAGGATGCCCGTCCACGGCTGTGGCAACAGATGCCGGACTTCCCAGATTTGGCGGCATTGAATGCCTGGCTGGAACAGCATTGCCAGAACCTGTGGCGGGAGACATCGCACGGCACCTTGCCTGGCACGATCGCCGACATTTGGGTCGCAGAGCAGGCCGCGTTGATGGCGTTGCCTAGCGCTTTTGACGGCTTCGTCGAGCAAAGCAAACGCGTCTCACCGACATGCCTCATTACCTTCGAACGGAACCGCTACAGTGTGCCTGCATCCTTTGCGAACCGGCCCGTCAGCCTGCGGATTTACCCTGAGCGGCTGGTCGTTGCGGTACCGAGGGCAATATCCTATGCGAACATGCGCGGGTCATTGAGCGCAGCCACGACAAACCGCCGCGAACGATTTACGACTGGCGGCATTACCTTGCGGTCATCCAGCGCAAGCCCGGTGCCTTGCGCAATGGTGCGCCCTTCCTGGAATTGCCGTTGGCCTTTCGGCAATTCCAGGACCAGATGCTTCGCCGCCCTGGCGGTGACCGTGAGATGGTCGATATCCTCGCGCTTGTGCTTCATCACGACGAACAGGTCGTCGTCAGGGCTGTGGAACTGGCTCTGGATGCGGGCGTGGCGACCAAGACGCACGTGCTGAATCTTCTGCACCGGCTGATCGACGGCAAGACGACCGACGGCCCGGACATCGATACGCCACAGGCGCTGACCTTGCTGCGTGAACCCAAGGCCAATGTCGAACGCTACGACGGCTTGCGCGTCCGGATCGTAGGAGGTCGCCATGCGTCATGATCCTGCCAGCGCGGCCGTCGTCATCATGCTGCGCAGCCTGAAGATGTATGGCATGGCCCAGGCCGTCACGGACCTGATCGAGCAAGGGGCTCCGGCCTTCGACGCGGCCGTGCCGGTCCTGTCCCAGTTGCTGAAAGCCGAAATGGCCGAGCGCGAGGTTCGATCCATCGCCTATCACATGAAGGCTGCCCGCTTCCCGGCCTACAAGGACCTCTCCGGCTTCGACTTCGCCGCCAGCGAGATCAACGAAGCGACCGTGCGCCAGTTGGACCGATGCGAGTTCATGGACGGAGCGCAGAATATCGTGCTCGTCGGCGGGCCGGGCACAGGCAAAACACATGTCGCGACAGCACTCGGCATTCAGGCGATCGAGCATCATCGCCGAAAGGTCCGCTTCTTCTCGACCATCGAATTGGTCAACGCGCTCGAGCAGGAAAAGGCCAAGGGCAAGGCGGGCCAGATCGCAGAGACGTTGGTCAGGCTCGACGTGCTGATCCTGGACGAGTTGGGATACCTGCCGTTCAGCGCCTCCGGCGGCGCATTACTCTTCCACCTGCTGAGCAAGCTCTACGAGCGGACCAGCGTGGTGATCACCACCAACCTCAGCTTCAGCGAATGGGCCACGGTCTTCGGCGACGCCAAGATGACGACCGCTCTCCTCGATCGTCTGACCCATCGTTGTCACATCCTGGAAACCGGCAACGACAGCTTCCGCTTCAAAGCCAGCTCGGCCGCTGCGGCCCAGAAGAGAGGAGAAAAAGCCAATCCCTTGACCAAACCCTGATCAGAAAACCATACTCAGAGGTGGCTCACTTCTCGGTGAAAAACCGGCTCAGTTCCGCGCGGAAACCAACAAGATATTCGCCGAGCGGTTCGGCGATGTACTGGCGCCTTATGCCAGACGAACCGGACGCCTCGAGCATGTTGTCCATCACTTGGCCCTCGCGCTTGGTGGACGCCCGGCGGCCCGTTTTGCCCAACGTCTGATGCTTCCCGTCAGCAACGACACCTTGCTACGCGTCATCCGTAGGCAAGGCCTTCCGCCATCAGCCCCACCCTCGGTAATTGGCATCGATGATTGGGCCTGGCGTCGCAATCATCGCTACGGCACGATCGTGTGTGATCTGGAACGGCGGCGGCCGGTCGGTCTGCTGCCAGACCGCGAGCCAGCGACGGCGGAGGCTTGGCTGCGGCAGAACCCCCAAATCCAAATCGTTGCCCGCGACCGTGGCGGCGCTTACGGGCTAGCGGCCGCAAGGGCATTGCCTAATGCAGTGCAGGTCGCTGATCGATGGCATTTGATGGAGAATGCCAGCCGTGCATTCCTGGACGCGGTCCGCAAATCGATGCGGCAAATCCGCAAGGCGCTCGGCGCAACGCGCGTGGATCCGAAGCTGCTGACTGCGGCCGAACGCCTTCAATACGAAGGCTATCTCCGACGGGAACAGACCAACGCGGCCATCATGGCGCTGGCAAAGGACGGCATGACGATCAAGGAAATCGTGCGCCGCACCGGTCATAGCCGCGGCTTGGTCCGCCAGGTGCTCAGAGGCCAACGAAACGATGTCTTTCGGTGCCGAGAAAGTTCGTTGGAAATGTATCTGGAATGGCTCGACGCACAATGGGCTGCCGGCAAGCGGAACGGCACTGAACTATGGCGGCGTTTGAGAACACAGGGCTTTCGCGGTTCGCGCCGAGTCGTGAGTGAATGGGCCACACGGCGGAAGCGTGCCGACAAGGCGGATGCGGAATCGTTGACCCGCACTCCCTCCGCCAGGACGATTGCTCGCCTCTTAACAAACAACAGAGATAACCTGACGAAATCCGAAACCGTCACCATCGCCGCGATCGAAAGCGGCGTCCCGTTGCTCATTGCGGCTCGCGATATCATTACCGACTTCCATCTGATGGTTCGGCGCAAAGTGGAAAACCAGCTCATGCCGTGGATCGACCGCGCCCGAGACAGTCTGGTCGCCTCCTTTGGCAAGGGCGTAGCGAAAGACATTCAGGCGGTTCGGGCGGCGATCGTCTCACCATGGTCCAATGGGCAAACCGAAGGGCAGATCACCAAGCTCAAGCTGGTAAAGCGCCAGATGTACGGACGCGGAAAGCTTGATCTTCTTCAAGCCCGGCTGATCGGTGCGACATGAGAGTAATGCACCAAATCTGCGTCAGAGCCCAATTTTGACCCCCCTGGTAATGTAGATCAGCGCTGGCCGGGGTTGCAGAGGGTAGGCCAAGGGCGGGTGATGATCGTCTTCGGCTTTAGATTCCATGAGGCGTGAACCGCGCCCGGCGCTCTGCGAGAGTGTGGTTGCACAGATGCAATCAATCTCCAGGAGACGGTCATGCAAGTTCCCCAAAGCCAGTACGACAATCGACCGCGATCCGCACCGATCTGGGTGCTATTTTTGTGTCCCTTGAGTTGAGCCGGGCTACTTGGCTGGTCACGTCATTGTCGCCAGGCGGCGGTGAAAAGATGTCGAAGCATGCGGTCCAAGGCGGTGACGTCGGCGAATTGCTTTCCCGCTTCGCCCACCTTCAGGAGAAGGTTCGCGGTACCGGACTGGCCACCTCTTTCCAATCATTCCGATTCAGGAGGCAGGGCAAAAAATGGCCACTGAAGATATCAAACATGGCGAGCGCCTTGCCGTTCCCCAATGATGCGTCTCGGTTCTTGCGTGTCCATTGGCCAACACTCGCGGGGGCTGCTTGCGCCTTGACAGCTGCACTGAAGAGCGTTTCTTCGCGGGTATGGTCGAAATCATCAGACATGGGTTGCTTCAGCGCATTGAAAGCGCGCACGAGCCTATAGTGGTCGTCGACGCCGTTGCGGGGATGGGCAAGTCAGTCCTCGTGTCGCAACTCGCGTCGAGCTTGGGAACCAACGTGTGGCGATCAGATCTCCCACCCAGCCATGATGGTCCTCCGGGCGCCATCATTTGGGATGTGCCGCCGGCATCGGTCGAGATCGAACTCGATGGCGATTTTCTGGATGGCGACCGCAGAATTGTCATCGCCAAGCGCCCTCAGACGCTCATCCGTGGCCTCAATCGGGCCATTGTCTACGGGCGGGTATTGCGCCTTGACGAGAGGGATCTTTGTTATTCCGTCGACGAACTTACCGCTGCCTTCGGCGATGCTGCCGCCCAGGCGCTGAGCGATCGTACCGCCGGCTGGCCATTCTTGGTGCATCTCTTGACCCAAGGTATTCACGACGAGGGCGATATCGTTCGGTTTCTGATGGACGAAGTTCTCGAAAGAATGAGTGACGGCCTGTTTGTTGATCTTTGTCTTGCCCTGTCTGGCGAGCGGCCAGGATCGACCCAGGTCCGTTATCTTCTTGCTGACGCGGTAAAAGAGCCTGTTTCGGCAGCGGTCAATAAGACTATGTCACGCTGGATCGCTGAGGCGACCCGCGCGCCCGGCATCGCCGCCGCCTATTCAGCCCGCGGTCACGAGACTGACGCCATTCTGGTTCTTCAGCGCGCTGGCCTTCATGAATTAGCGCTACGTTCGTTCTTAGCTTACGGCACATTCTTCATCTATGTGTTCGGACCGGATGCCTTTGACCGGGTCCTTGACGGCTTTCCTGCCGAATTGGCCGGTCAGAACGAGACCATTGTAACGTCGCTGGCATTGCAGGCGCTGAAGAAGGGCGACGTCCCGCGTGCCCAGCGATTGTTGGCTGATTGCTACGGATCGAGGGCCAACAACGTTCTGAAAGTTCTCAGCGACCGCGCCGCTTTTTCCGCGACCTTTCGTTCTTTCCGCCTCGTCATGCTGATCTATGAAGATATCCCGCTCAGCGATGAACTTCTTGAGCAGGCGACGGCGCTTCTATCCGAGTTTCCTCTTAACGCCCATCTGGAACGGGGAAGTATCTACAACGCGATTCTGGAATTTTACATCCGCCGCAGGCGTTTCGAAGTCGCCCTGGACCTCGCTGCCCGAGCACTCTCGCATTACGAGCAGGCTGGTGTTGCCTTACTGTCGTTTTACATCAATCTGCATCAGGCGATGATTCACTTGATGATCGGCGACGCAATCCGGGCAAGGCGAAGTGCGGAAGAGGCCGCGGTGAAGCTCGCACGGGCGCCATTCCACAGCCCTATGGATACCCGTCTTCTCGGATTGCTCGAGGCCTGCGTTGCTTATGAGGACGGCAAGCCGGAGCCGCTTGCCCAGTTTTTGACGACAGAAATGGACGAATTCTCCCACGGCGAGGTTTGGGCAACCCTCATCGAATTTGCCTTGCAATATGGAAGCCAGGCGCTCAGCGAGCATTTCTCCGTCAACGCCGCGCGTGGCTTTCTTGATCGTTGGCGAACCTACCAAGTCTATAATCGTCAGTTCCGGTTGATGATCGAGGTTCGCGAGGCCGTTATCCTGCAAAATGGTAACCGCTGGCAGCAGGCCGCAGAAACACTGGCTTCGATTCAATCACGGATAAATCGCACCTGGGTGGAGGCCGCAGTGGACGAGTTGGCGCGCCTGCAGGATCAAGACGAAATCGCATTGGCGGTGGTCTGGCTGCGCCATCTTGTTTTCAACAAACCTGATCGTGCGCATCTTGGCCGGCAACTTGCCGCCCTCGCTAACAATCTCAACCTCAGCGGACGTCAGCGCTTGTGCGTTGAGGTCTGGCAGGCCTTTGTGGCCAGACGCCAACGCGACCTCACAGCTGCTCGATCCATCCTCCAAAAAGCCTTTGAAAAGGCAGCCCGTCTCGGAACGGTCGCACCGCTTTCCGAGGAGCGCGTCTTCTTGCACGAGCTGACGACCGACAAGCGGATCACAGACTTCCTGGCGACGATGCCGACCGCGCAATCGATCCTGCGTCGCCTTCGCGACGCCGGCTTTTCAGGGGAAAAACTCGGCGCAGAAAGCGAACTGACCCGCCGCGAGGCTCGTCTCCTCCTGATGATCGCAGAGGGCGCTTCAAACAAATTCATCGCAAATGCTCTGGGGCTCAGTGAGGCGACAGTCAAATTCCATCTCGGCAATCTGTATCGCAAGCTCGGCTGCAATCGCCGGCGGGAGGCGATCGAGGCTGCCAAGGGCATTGGTCTGATCACGTAACGGTTGTCATCCCATTCGGACGCGCTTTAGCGTTTTGCTGCCGAAAACAAAACCTATACCTTTCTCATCAAAACCTAGCCTTTCACCCCGTTGTGCGGGTGGCCTTGTTGGCTGGAAACTACTCCGACCGCAAAAAGCGGCAATGAGGACCGGACCATAGCCGGCCGAGGGGAGGTTTCCCGATGGGTAACTACTACGTCGCATTGTTTGCGCGACGCGCCGCAGGCTTTCTGCTGGTGCTTTTCGTGCTGTCACTGATGATTTTCATCCTTGCCCGTGTCGTGCCAGGCGATCCGGCGCGCATGGCACTCGGCCCGAGCGCCACTCAAGAGCAGGTCGATCAACTCCGCCAGAGCATGGGCCTCGATGATCCATTGTTCAGCCAGTATGTGACCTATATGGGCCACGCAATCACGGGCGATCTCGGACGCTCGATTGCTTCTGGACGCGCGGTCAGTTCCGACATCGCCACCTTCCTGCCGGCCACTCTTGAGCTCGTCCTCGCGACCATCATTTTCGTCTTTGTCGTTGCAGTACCTCTCGGGGTGATCACAGCCCGCTACCGCAACAGCTGGATCGATAACACCGGGCGCTTCTTTTCACTGATTGGCGTGACGATCCCGAGCTTTCTGTTCGCGGTCATCCTGCAGATCATCGCAGCTGACCATTTCCCATCGTGGCCAACGCTCGGCCGCGTTGATTTCTCCCTTGGCGCACCGACGGGTCCAACTGGCCTCTTGCTGGTCGACAGCCTCCTGGCCGGTCGGCCGGAGGTGTTTGTGAGCGCCGCCCAGCACCTTGTTTTTCCGACGCTTGCCCTTGCCATGGGCGGCATTGGACAAATCACGCGCATCACACGCTCTGCGATGATCGACCATCAGCGGCGTGATCACGTGTTGACGCTCAAATCCTTCGGCGTTCCCGATCGCGTGATCGTATTCCGTTATCTCCTGAAGCTGTCTTCGATCGCACCGCTGACAATCATGGGGCTCGAGTTCGCTTCGCTGATAGGCAACGCCTTCGTTGTCGAGATGGTGTTCTCCTGGGGTGGCTTTGCTTCCTATGGGCTCGACGCCATCCTGCAGAAGGACCTCAACGCCGTTATGGCCGTGGTGCTCGTGTCGGGCATCTTCTTCATCGCCGCAAATATCGTCATCGACCTGATCATCAGCATCCTTGACCCGCGGCTTCGTTTCAAGGAGGCCCGCTGATGCAGGAGCCCGTCCGCCTGTCCGCCAGCTACATGACCTGGTACCGCTTCAGCAGGAATTCCGCTGCCCTTGTCGGCGCAGCAATCGTGCTCTCGGTGATCCTCGTGGCGATCTTCGCGCCGCTGATCGCCCGCTTTCCCGAACATGTCGGCGCGGTCGTCGACTTCCGCAACCGTCATATGCCGCCAGACATCGTCAACTGGTTCGGCACTGACAAGGCCGGCCGCGATGTCTTTTCTCGCACGGTGTTCGGTTTTCGCGTCTCGCTGCTTTTGGTCATCGGGGTCCTTGGGATCGCGGTCCCGATAGGCTCGGCGCTCGGCATGATCGCCGGCTACGCGGGCGGCCTGACGGAACGTCTTCTCACGGGCTTTACAGACATCATGCTGGCAATCCCGCCTCTCGTCATGGCGCTTGCTATCGGCAATGTGCTCGAGCCCAACCTCGTCAATGCGATGCTCGCGATCACACTTCTGTGGTGGACCTGGCATGCCCGGCTTGTTTATCGCGTGACGAAATCGATTGTTGCTGACGACTACATCGAAGCAGCACGGCTCGCCGGCGCCAGCCATCTGCACATTCTCTTCAAAGAGATCCTGCCGAACTGCATCTCGGTGATTTCGGTCAAGACGACGCTTGATGCCGCCTTCGTCATTCTCTTTGGCGCAACGCTTTCCTTCCTCGGTCTTGGCGTCAAGCCGCCGACCCCGGACCTCGGGTCGATGGTCGCCGACGGCCGCCAGTTCCTGCCCGAAAAATGGTGGGAGGTGCTCGCACCGGGTGCTGCGATTTTCTACACGACGCTTGGCTTCAACCTGCTCGGAGACGGGCTGCGTGACATGTTCGACGTGGAGGCGTGAGATGACGAAGCAACCTCTTCTCGCGGTCAAGAACCTCGATATCGCCTTCTCCACCTATGGTCGACGTCACCATATCCTGAAGGATATCTCGTTCGAGATCGGCAAGGGCGAACGCGTCGCGCTCATTGGCGAGACCGGTTCCGGCAAATCGGTGACGTCCAAGGCGATCCTCGGCACGCTTCCCGACAACGCCCGCATTGAGCGTGGCAGTATTGAATTTGAAGGCCGCTCGATCCTGGACATGCGTTCCCGAGAGCGCGAGGCCCTCAAAGGCACGGCCTTTTCGATCATCATGCAAGACCCGTTGTCGTCGTTCAATCCGGTGTTCCGGATCGGACGGCACCTGGATGACGTCATGTATTATGCCGATCGCCGCGATGGCCTGGCAAGCTCGCGCAGCGAACGCAGACAGCGCATTTTCGACGTCTTGCGCCGGGTGCAGTTGCAGGATCCCGAGCGTGTGTTCGAGGCATATCCAGCCCAACTCTCAGGCGGCATGCGCCAGCGCGTGCTGATCGGCCTGGCACTGCTGCACCAACCGCAGTTGCTCATCGCCGATGAACCCGGGACCGCGCTCGACGTGACCACGCAGGACGAGATTCTAAAGCTGATCAATCGTCTCGTCGACAGCGAGGGGCTGTCGCTCCTGATGATCACGCACAATCTCGGTGTCGTTCGCCAGACGGCCGACCGCGTTTTGGTCATGCGACAGGGCGAGATCGTCGAAAGCGGCAACTTGCATCAGATCTTCGGCGCGCCGCGGCAGAAGTACACGGTCGACCTCATTGATGCGATCCCGCCACTCTACGGTCCCAAGGTTTTCGACCAGCCCCTTTCACAAAAGCCACCGATCATCACCGTCAAGGGCGCTGGCAAGACCTATGTTCTGAAGCCGTTCCTTGGCGCCGGTAAAGCTTATGAGGCGGTCAAGCCGGTGACTTTCTCGGTGTCGGAAGGCGAGATTTTCGGCCTGGCGGGCGAGTCCGGCTCCGGCAAGACGAGCATCGCCCGCATGATCATGGGGCTGATCGCGCCCAGTTGCGGGAAGATAGAAATTTCGACAGGCGCCGGACAACCCTCAGCGCAACGGCTGACGCAGATTGTCTATCAAAATCCCGGGACATCGCTGAACCCGAAACGAACTGCGGCCCAAACGCTGTCTGTTCCGCTTGCCCATGTCGGCCTGCGCGGAAAAGCGGCCACGAAGCGCATGGAGGAGCTAATGGCGCTCGTCAATCTGCCTTCAGCCTATCTCTCGAAGTATCCGCACGAGCTTTCAGGCGGACAGAAACAGCGGGTGGCAATTGCCCGCGCGCTGGCTGCGGAACCGAAGATCATCGTCCTCGACGAGCCGACGTCTTCCCTTGATGTGTCGGTGCAAAAGCAGGTCATCGCGCTCCTGCAGAAACTTAAGGATGAGCTCGGGCTGACCTATCTGTTCATCTCCCACGACCTCTCATTGATGCGCAACTTCTGCAGCCGCATCGCGATCATGCTGAAGGGCGAGATCGTCGAGCAAGGCCGAACGGCGGACGTTTTTGCCGATCCACGCCACCCCTATACCCGCGCGCTGATCTCCGCGATCCCGGTGATGAGCGATGAGGAAGAGGCTCTCAAGCCAACGGTCAGCGCCGAGGAGAGAGGGCGCTTTCTGGTGAAGACCACGGCCTGAAGCCGAGTGAGACAACCGGGCAAGACCCGCCAACAAGGAGACTATCCGTGTATCGATTGGGAATAGATGTCGGTGGTACCAACACCGACGCTGTCATCATGGAGGGACAGCACGTCCTTTCGGGGGTCAAGGCTTCGACGTCTGAAGACGTGACCACCGGTGTCATCGAGGCATTGGAAGGCGCCGTTTCGAAAGCCGGGATCGATCGTTCCAAGATCGGAACCGTGATGATCGGAACGACGCATTTCACCAATGCCGTAATCGAGCGCAAGCATATCAGCCATGTCGCCGCCATCCGCCTCGGCCTGCCGGCAACCTCCAGCCTGCCGCCGCTTGTCGATTGGCCGGACGATCTGGCGGAAGCCGTCGGCCATCACACCTATCTTGTTCGTGGGGGTTATGAGTTCGACGGGCGTGCGATCGCGCCGCTCGACGAGGAAGAACTCGTCCGCATCGCCCAGGATATCCGGGCAAAGAATGTCAAAGCCGCAGCGATCACCTGCGTCTTCAGCCCAATCAATTCTGAGATGGAAAAGCGGGCAAAGGCCGTTATCGAGAAGCACTGCCCCGGTCTTCCGGTCGTGATCTCCGGCGATATCGGACGCATTGGATTGCTTGAGCGCGAAAGTGCTGCGATCATGAACGCAAGCCTGCTTCCGCTGGCGGCAAAGACCGTCGACGCCTTCGGCAAGGCGCTTGCCGAAGCCGGGCTCTCCTGTCCTTTCTTCATTACCCAAAACGACGGCACCCTCATGGCCGCCGCGACGGTCCGCAGTTTCCCTGTTCTGACCTTCGCGTCCGGGCCCACCAATTCGATGCGTGGAGCCGCGTTTCTGACCGGACGAAAGGAAGCAATCGTCGTTGATATCGGAGGGACTACCTCCGACGTGGGGGCGTTGCATCACGGCTTTCCGCGCCAGGCGGCAACCATCGTCGATGTTGGCGGCGTGCGCACCAATTTCCGCATGCCGGACGTCTTCTCGATCGGCCTTGGCGGTGGCTCCCTTGTGCGCGAGCTTGCTGGCGGCGAGGTCACGGTTGGACCGCAATCGGTTGGTTACCGTATTGCGAAGGAAGCGCTCGTCTTCGGTGGCTCTACACTCACGACGACGGACGTCGTTGTCGCACTCGGCAAGGCCAGTGTCGGCGACGCCTCCAAAGTAGCTCACCTTGATCGGGCTCTTGCCGAAAAGGCTCATGCGAAGATCGTCTCGATGCTCGAAAACTCGGTCGAACGCAGCCGCGTTTCCGCCGATCCGATCCCGGTGATCGCCGTTGGCGGCGGATCTATTTTGATGCCGGACCGCCTTGGTGACCTTGAAGTCATTCGCCCGGAGAACTTTGCAGTGGCCAACGCCGTAGGTGCAGCAATCGCCCAGATCAGCGGCGAGGTCGACAGGGTTTTTGCACTCGAAAATGGGCTCACGCGAGAAGCCTGCTTGAAGCAGGCGGAGCAGGAAGCGACCGATCGGGCGCTTTCTGCAGGCGCCATTGCCGACACGATCCAAGTTATCGAGCGGGAAGACGTACCGCTTGCCTATCTGCCGGGTAATGCAACCCGCATTCACGTGAAAGTCGTCGGCGAAATGGGAGGTTACCATGGCTGAGCGCGCGCTTAAGACTTTGAACTACGATCCTTCTGACGTTTGGGTGCTTAACGAGGAAGACCTGGAGGCGCTCGAAATCGGCTCCGGGATTCTCGGAACTGGCGGCGGCGGTAACCCCTATATTGGCAAGCTGCGTGCGCGTCTTGCCATGCGCAGTGGCTATCCTTTGTCGATCCTGCCGCTTGATCGTCTCCCCGATGACGCGCGCTGTGTTTCAATCGGCGCGATCGGCGCACCGGTTGTGGCTTACGAACGTCTGAAGGAAGGCCGTGAGGGGCTGCGATGTGTGCGTGCGCTGGAAGAGCACCTGAACATTTCGATCGACGCGATCGTCTGCGAGGAAATCGGAGGTTCAAACTCGATGGAACCGCTGATCGCGGCCGCCTTTGCCGGTCTTCCGGTTGTCGATTGCGATGGGATGGGACGAGCGTTCCCCGAAATGCAGATGACGACCTTTTCGATCTATGGACACCGCTCGACCCCAAGCGTGATGTGCGACCTGCATGGCAATACCGTCCTGTTTCAGCATGCGGCGTCGGAGCTTTGGCATGAGCGCATGGCGCGTGCCTGCGTCGTCTCCCAAGGTGGCTCGTCCATGCTTGCCTCGTCACCGATGACCGGTGCGTTCCTGAAGAAATACGCGGTTCCCCATTCCTATACACAGGCCATCGCACTTGGGCGCGCGGTATTGAAGGCGCGGCGGGAGCATGCCGATCCGGTGGCGGCAATCTGCGCGCAGGAGAAGGGTCGCACCGTGTTCACCGGCAAGATCGTCGATCTGGAGCGCCAGTTGCGCGGCGGATTTGTTCTCGGCGAGGCAAAGCTTGCAGGCATCGATAGGTTCAACGGCGACACCGCCTCGGTGATGATCCAGAACGAAAACCTGGTCTTCAGCCGCAACGGCAGTGTCGAAGTATCCGTGCCGGATCTGATCATCGTGCTCGATGTCGATAGCGGCATCGCAATCACCACCGAGATGCTTCGCTACGGCCAGCGCGTCGCAATCGTCGCATTGCCCTGCCATCTGCTGTTGCGATCTCAAGCGGCACTCGAAGTCGTTGGACCAAAGGCTTTTGGCTTTGACGACGTTATTTTCCGCCCGATTGAGGAGATGCCGGCGTGACAGTTGGTTCGGAGGCCGGCTGCAGCATCGATGCGATGGCGACGGGCGGCGGCCTTGCCGCACGGACGCAGAAGGCTGGACTTGGATGCGGCAAGGGTGTGTTGAACGGCATCGAAGTCTTTGCCGGCCGCCGGCTCGAAGTTGTGTTTCAGTATGCATCTGAGGCCCGCGTGGCGCTTGATGCTGATGGCCACATGCCCGTGACCCTGGAACAGCTTCGCGATGGGTTCACGGTCAAGCTCACCGGCTTTGCGTCCGACTGGCGATAGCGCCGCAGCCAAGCGACCTGGGATTTGCCGGCAACGGTGAACACTAAACCCGGCCGTCATTGAGCGGCCGGCCTACTCAACGACAACAAGCAAAAGGGAACATGGATATGAAGAACACCCTCATCACGGGCCTGCTTTTGGGGCTGTTGCAAGCGACAGCGCTCACCGCCGCGGCCGCGGCTGCAGAGAAAGTGTCGATCGTCGTGAATGCGACGCAGGAATTTGGGACGATCGATCCCGCCAAGATAAACGATTATACCGAATACATGGCCGCGGTGAACCTGTACTCGGGCCTCACGACAGTCAACCCCGACGGTTCCGTGGTTCCAGACCTTGCCGAAAGCTGGAGCGTTTCCGACGACGATAAAACCTACACCTTCAAGCTGAAGCGGGGAGCCACGTTCCAGGACGGAACGCCGGTCAAGGCGTCGGATGTCGTCTACACGGTCAAGCGGCTGCTGGCAGGCAATGAAGGTCCGTCATATTTGTTCATTGACATCGTCGATCCGGACAAGGTGAGGTCCGTCGACGAGCAGACCGTGGAAATTGGGCTGAAGAAAGTCTATGCGCCCTTCATCGCCAGTACCCCGCTCATCCTCGTGTTAAACGAAAAGCAGATCAAGGCAAACAGCAGCCAAAAATGGGGAGCGGATTATCTTGCCGACCATCCGGCAGGTGCTGGCCCTTACACGCTTTCGTCCTGGCAGCGCGCGTCCCAGATGGTCATCAATCGCTATGAGGGTTACCACGGCGGCTGGAACAAGGGAAAACCGATCGACGAAATCCGTTTCGTCATCACGCATGACGAGGCGACGGTAAAGGCGCTCGCAGCCAAGGGCGAGCTCGGAATGTCGGCGCGCGCCCAGGCAAACGAGACCTTCGATGCAATCGGAAAAATGCCGGGCTACAAGATTCTGAACGGCACCACGGCAACCGGCTACTACATCAAGATGAACACCAAGGTGCCGCCGACCGACGATATCCATGTTCGCCGCGCGATTGCCTATGCAACGGACTATGACACGGTGCGCAAGGTGATCCATCCGGGCGAACCGATGAACGGCCCGTTGGCTGCGGTTTTCAAAGACGCCTATCTCGATGAGCTTGCCGCGCCGGAGTACAATCTGGAAAAGGCCAAGGAGGAACTTGCGAAGTCGAAATATGCGGGCAAAGGGCCGATCAAGGTCACCCACACTTACGTGACAGGCTTGGCATTCGAGGAGGATCTTGCTCTGCTGATGCAAGCCAACCTGGAGCAGATCGGAATCGAGCTCGATATCAAGCCGGAACCGTGGAATCGGATCACCGAGCTGGCGGCAAAGGCCGATTCGACGCCGGCGACCACTCAGGTCGTCTACGGCCCTACCTATCCATCCCCCGACAGCGTTTTCTATGTACAATACCATTCGAAGGCCAAGGGCACGTGGGCCTCTATGGAATGGCTCGATGATCCGGAAATCGATGCACTGATCGATAAATCGCGCGAGACGCTCGATCCGATCGCACAGAACGCTCTTTATAAGGATATCCAGCGCAAGATCGTTGAAACGCAGGCCGACGTTTTTCTGACCGTTGAGGCACAGCAATATGCCGCAAGCAAGTGCCTTCAGGGTTATGCTTTCATCCCGATGCAGAGTTGGGACCTGAACTTTTCGCGCTTCTGGTGGGACTGCCAGGCCGAATGACAACGTAAGGGTCCTGTTTCATCCTCGAGCAGGGCCTCAAATCAACTTTCCGATTGCGGGGAAAGCAGGTTCGAGCGGCTGAAGAGGTAGATTTCAGCCACTCAAACCGTTCATCGGCCGGGCGATCGTGATCGGTCGGCACTCTCATTGATGCCGTCAGAAGGTACCTCCGGTACAAAACCGAGGGCGTCAAGAATATCCGAGAGCTCCTCTAGTTGGGCGGATGACGTTTAGTCCCGAAGACCCATAATCGAAACAAGACTTGACCCGTTGGACGATGCGGTCGAGTCAGCCGCAAGTCTGCTTTCGCGCATCAGAACAGGGTTCGGCAAACGCCTTGCGTGAGCGAAGAGCGCTGGCGCTGGCCGGCGGGTTAGGAGAGGGAGGAGTGTTGAAACGCCGTTGACGCCCCACTTAGGCAACTCCGCGCAAGCCACGGCACTTATTTGTATAGACATAAAGTCTTTATTGGATAGATTAAATTGGCTTCTGAAGCCAGGGTCCCCGTATGATGCGCTCATTGCTGCGCTTTTCTTCCCAGCGTGATCTGTTTTTCTCCCGCCACGCCTGCTTTCTCATCGTGGCTAGGAACTGCTCAATGGCCATGCCGATCAGGAGGCCGATAAACAGCGCGGCGATTCAGCAGTTCAGGCTTTTGGAAGTCTGCAACGGTTATACCGCCCGAAGCGACTACTGCGGCCGCTCTGATGATAAGCCAAGGCGCTGTGAACAGCACCGACCTTTGGCGATAGTGCATGCCCCTCTCCAGATTTCGCCAAGATAGTAGAACGCGCGGAGGACGCGCGAAAAGTCACCCAAAAGCATTAGGTTCCGCGGACGCCGAGCCAGAAGCTATTGCATTCGAAATGCCTGGGCGGAAGGTTCGATTCGGTGTTGTCACATAAACCTGCTGTCAGTGAGTGGGCGTAGAGGTGGTGGGATGAAGAATTCAACCATTAGCTACAAGCGTCACCGTTTCCCGCAACAGATCATCGCCCATGCGGTCTGGTTGTACTTTCGGTTCCGCTGAGCCTGCGCCTGGTCGAGGAATTGCTGCTGGAGCGCGGCATCGTCGTTTCGTATGAAACGATCCGGCGATGGGGTCGGAAATTCGGACCGGCCTACGCGAAGCAAATCCGTCGCCGGCGGCCGTCGCACCGGGACGTCTGGCATCTGGACGAGGTGGTGGTTTCCATCGCTGGCCGCAAATACTGGCTTTGGCGTGCCGTTGACCAGACGGTTATGTTCTCGACGAGATCGTTCAAAGCCTGCGCGATACGAAAGCCGCGAAGCGATTGCTGATCAGGCTACTGAAGAAAGCAGGCATGCCGCCTAAGCGGATCATCACCGACAAGCTCCGTTCGTATGGCGCGGCCAAGCGTGAGGTTATGCCGGCTGTCGAGCACCAGGCCCACAAGGGTCTCAACAATCGAGCGGAAAATTCTCATCTGCCGCTCCGAAAACGAGAGCGGATGATGCAGGGTTTCCGATCAGCCGGCAGCCTGCAGCGGTTCATCTCGATCTTCTCGGCGCTCCGAAATCTCTTCGTCACCCGGCATCACAAACGATCCGCCCTGGCCACTCACATTCACCGCATCCGCGCAATAGCGCATTGGAAAGTCGCGACGGGCGCGGTTGCCTGATCTCAGAGCGCCGCGGGGCTAGTTCGATCACCGCTCGATAACGTGACAACTCCGATGGGGCAGCAGGTCTTCAAGGCGCTGGGCACGATCAAAGATGCGATGCCTGTGATGACCACGCCGCCGACCGTGACCGATCGGCAGGGTGCGACGAAGCTTGTTGTCCAGCACGGCAAAATTCGTTTCGAGAACGTCCGCTTTGCTTATAAGTCGAACCGGCCGGTTATCGATGGCTTGTCGCTGACGGTCCACCCGGGTGAAAAGGTGGGGTTGATAGGCCTTTCCGGCGCCGGAAAGACGACGCCCGTCAGTCTGCTGCTACGTTTCTACGACATCCAGGAGGGCAGCATCGAGATCGACGGTCAAGACATTCGCGCCGTGAGTCAGGCCAGTCTGCGGCGAAACATTGGGGTCATCGCCCAGGATGTCGCGCTCTTGCACCGGTCGGTCGGCGACAACATCCGGTATGGCCGCCCCGAAGCAAGCCAGACAGAGATTGAGCAGGCCGCAAGGGCCGCGCAAGCCGATGCCTTCATCGCCGAACTGACCGATGGCGAGGGGCGAAAAGCTTATGAGGCGTTCGCCGGCGATCGTGGCATCAAGCTTTCGGGAGGTCAGCGGCAGCGTGTTTCGATCGCGCGGGTGCTGCTGAAGAATGCGCCAATTCTGATTCTCGACGAGGCAACGTCCGCCCTCGATAGCGAGGCCGAGGCAGCGATCCAGGAAAAGCTCAATCTGCTGATGGAGGGTAAGACTGTGATTGCGATCGCCCACCGCCTGTCGACAATCGCAAGGATGGACAGGATCATCGTCCTGGATCGTGGTCAGATCATTGAGGAAGGCACGCCGGATGCGCTTCTGGAGCGAGACGGGCTCTATGCCCGTCTTTGGAAGCGGCAGACAGGTGGCTTCATACCAGAAGAACTGGAGTAGGTGCCATTCTGGGCACAGCACCCCTGGCTTGGTTCCGTTCACGGTTAGGGATGCAATCACTTTCTAGAACGTCGCTAAGCGGCAGGGGGAAGCATGCCAGTTGTTGTGTTGGTAGGTGCATCCGGTTCCGGAAAGACCACGATTGCCAAGGCAATCGCGGAGCGCTTTCAAGATGCTGTCGACGTGCTGTTTTTCGACAGCATTGGAGTACCAAGTGCCGTAATGGTCGTCGACCATGGATCAGTCGAAGGTTGGCAACGCGCCAAGACCATCGAATGGATGATCCGCCTCGCTCAAATTGCGGACACGCGACGAATGGTTATCCTCGAAGGCCAAACTCGCCTTTCATTCCTTGAGGAAGGCGCCTCGGCCGCGGGATGATTATTTGCCGATTCTCGTGGACCGCGATGATGCAACGCGAATCAGGCGGCTAACGGTTGACCGGCAGCAACCTGAACTCGCAAGCGCCGACACGATAAGGTGGGCGGAATACCTGCGACGGGAAGCTTTGGGCAGGGACTGTCAAGTCCTAGACACGTCAGAGTTATCGCCTGAACGAGGCGGTCTCCTACGTCGTGAAGCGAGGCTTGGGGGAGCCGCTATAACTGAAAGCTTCTTTTGGCTGCATTGAACATTCGTTATCCAGGTGCTGCGTCAAGCAACGGCCGTTTGGCGACCAGCATGCTGATATGGTGGGCCCGGCAGACTCGAACCCGCACCCAATCGGGTCGACCGCGCTTCTTTCTTACGGCCCGATTCAAGCTCTTGGTGACGTTGGCATCTTGTAATATTCCGTAAAGTACGTATTTTACGGAAAAATGGAGGTGCATGATGACATCCACCGTAACCGCCGCTGCGGTCTCCAAGAATTTTGGAGCCTATCAGGATGCGGCCGTGCGCGAGCCGTTAATTATCACTAAGAACGGCCGACCGCGCACGGTTTTGATCGCCTATGAGGACTATCTTCGATTGACGCGGCGCGAGCGCCACGTCGAGCTGACGAGCGCGTTGGATGCCGACGAACTCGCCGCAGTCGAAAAATCCACGATGGATCCCGGACTTGACCATCTCAACGCCGAATTGACGAAGGACAAGAATGCTGCCAGCTGAGCCGAAAGTCGGCTGGGTCTTCCGCTATTCCTATCTCTGGCACTGGCAGCATTTGGAAGGACGAGAAGAGGGGGACAAGGATCGCCCGGCGCTCGTTCTTGCCATCGTTGCCACCTTGGAAGATGGAACGCCGGTGGTCCGGGTCCTTCCGATCACGCATACGCCACCCTCCGACCCGGCCGATGCCGTCGAGATTCCGCCGGCGACAAAGCGTCGATTGGGGTTGGATGACGAACGCCCCTGGATTGTTTTGACGGAGAGCAACCGCTTTGCCTGGCCAGGGCCGGACGTCCGACCGCTCGACACGGAAAGCGGCTACCACGGCCCGTTGCCTCCGGCCCTGTTCGAAGAGGTGAAGCGTCGTTTTGTCGGGCTGGCGCGCAGCCAAAGACATCAGGCGACCCCGCGTAGTTCCTAAAAGCGATTTGTTCCGGCAATTTCTGCAAAATGGCGCATCGCATGACGGTCCCGAAAAGACGGGACGGCAATCATGCGGTTCGCCAGCATCTTGCGCCGAACTCCCGTAAAGCAACCGTCAAGCCGAAGGGCAGATCAAACCTGGCAAAGGCTCGTTGCGCGTATGTTCACGGTCTGGGCCAAGCAGATCGCATAATGTATCGAGCGGAACCTCTGAGACCGCTTCTCTCAAAACTAAAGAGAGGAAAGCCGCTCAAGTGCATCGTTTGGATTGAATCCAAGGATTGCCGCTATCTCGAGAAGTTCTACGACATCGACCCGTCTTTGGCCGCTTTCAAGGCGGGCGACGAACGACTGATACTCGCCTAATTTGGCAGCGAGTTCCGTTTGCGTCAGGCCTGCGGCCTCCCGCTTTTCGATAAGAAGCGCGATAAGCGCTTTGTGCCTCGCCGTTCCAAGCGTTTTGGCCACGATTGCCCACCTTGTTCAAGATGGGGTCTTCATCTATATCTGATTTTCAGTTATCTTAAATTCAGATAATCGTGACTGCACGAACCAGCGATAGATGGAGTGTCGCGATGGAACTTCGCCAGCTGAGCTATTTCGTTGCGGTTGCCGAGGAGCTGCATTTCGGCCGGGCGGCAGCACGGGTGCATATCGCCCAGCCGGCTTTGAGCTGTCAGATCCAGTCGCTGGAAAAGGAACTCGGCGTTCGCCTGCTGGAGCGCTCGACGAGAAAGGTCGAACTGACCAGGGCAGGGGAGATCTACTACGATCGCTGTGTGAGGATCCTGGGCGATGTTGATCTGTCGGCCGCGGTGGTGCGCTCGGTTGCCGGCAAGGCGAGGCGCAAGATCAGGATCGGAACGGTCTACCCCGCAACGATTGGTCTGCTGCCGGCATTCATCGCACGCATCGGCCGCAAGTATCCCGATATCGAGCTGCATATATCCAGCGGCTCGACCAACGACATCATCCGCGGGCTGGAGAACGGCCAGATCTCGGCTTCATCCGCCCGGTCGAAAACATCGGTTCGCTCCGGTTCTTCTCGATCGCGCATGAGCGCTACCTGCTGGCGGTGGAGAAAAACGGCGCGCTGCTTGCTAGAAGCGAGATCGGCATCGAGGACCTGAAGGGGGAGAAGATCATCTCGTTCTCGCGCCAGAACCTGTCTTTCACCGAGCGCTACTTCACTGAAAAGTTCGAGGAGCACGATCTGTCGAAGAACGTTGCCTATACCTTTGACGACACCTTCTCGCTGGTGTCACTGGTTTCGGCCGGTCTTGGCATCGGCTTTGCGCCGGAATGGACGCTGGATCTGCCCAACCGCAATTTCGAGCTCAGGAAGGTAAGGGGCGTCGACTTCAGGATCGGGCTCGGGGTTGCGTGGTCCAAGAACGATCCGACGGCTGCCCGTGATGACATCATTGATATCGCGCGCTCGCTGGTCAGGGCGGGTCGGTGAGCGGACCAAACCAAAAGTCCATGACAGCTGGCAGTTCCCCCGCAGGGACAGCGGCGACTGCCGACGAATAGATCGGTTGCCGGTTAATTTAGTGTTGCCTCACGGAGAGGCTTATATGTCCATGAAAAGCATGTCGCGGCCCCGCCATCCAAAAGGCGCCTGGCACAGTGTGCCCTGTCGTGAAGCGCTTCAATCAAGCCGATGGTGGGTGCAGCCTCGTATCGAGGGCGAAGACCTCCTGGAACTTGAGCCCATAAGCGCCTGCCGCAACGCTCGCCACGAAAATGAGATTCCAGCTATGCGTCGACACCGCGCTCGGGATCGCGATAAAACCATGCCGCCGAAGCAGATCGTCGCCGAAGGCCTGCTGGCCCGCACTTGGAATGCCCGGACGCAGCCAGTTCGGATTGGGAACGTTCACAGGATTGACGACATGCACAGCGGCGGTGTCGGTGATGACGGCCGCCGTCAGCATATGGGGAACCGTGTCGAGTGCGCGAAATCCCTTGTGAACGGCGACTTCGAGGATTGCCGTCGACGGATCGATCGAACAGTAGACAGCCCGAACACCTTTGCTGTTCCAGCGGCCTCCGACCCGGTAGGCGCCTTCGCCGCTATCCCACGTCGATGCAAAGCTTGCCTGATCAAGCCGCCAGGCAATCAGCTCGGAATCGCCAAGCGCAATCGGCAATGGCGTCATGCATAGACGCCGTATTCGAGCCGTTCGAGATAATCCTCGACCAGTTCGACGCCCGCCGGCGTGCCGAGAAGATCGATCGGACGATGCTGATCGAGCCCGATCGCCGGACGCTCCAGCCATTGTTCTGCCTCCGCCTGCGTTCCGAAGACATCCGTCGCCTTTGCCAGTATCTCGGCAAACTTCCAGGCCCGACCGCTCTGCTCCTGGCTCAGCGGTTTGGAGGGCGCATCCTTGCGTCGCTGCCATGTCCTCAGGCTCATGCCGACGGCTTTTTCCAGAGATTCGGTCTTGCCAATGAACACCAGTTGCCCGACCAGATGATCGACTGCCGAGGTCGGTAAACCATGCAGTAGGAGCTCATGCGCATCCAGCGCACTCGTCAGCCGGCGCGACAAGATACGGGTACCGCCAAGCAGCGCCGCAACTTTCTGCAGTTCTCCGCCGATTCCTTCAGGAAAGACCTTCTCCGCTGCGACTGCCATCATGCATCTCCTGTGTCATCTGTCGTTTTAAATATGACAGCTGACGCCACATCTTTCAAGAGTGCGAGCCGTGTGTCGTTTGCACCGCCTTGCACGCCTTCGCCTGCCCTCGCCCCCGCGGCTCAATCTGGAGGAAATTCTTAGTGGGGGTCAGTAGCCCTCCAACGCCGTATCGCCAACCTTTCAGCTACGCAAGAAGCCGTGTGTACGGAACCAGGCCACTTCATCACGCAGCGTTTCGGTGACCGGCCGGAACTCCAGGCGGCGGCGAAGGCAATACCCGCAAAAAGCCCCATAAAATCGCCCGGATAGCTCAAGCTTGGCACCTCTTACGATTAAATGCAAAACGACACTCCACGCAGAGGGTCGTGGGTTCGAATCGGTTCAAGAGCTCCAGAACAAATGACGTGACGCGTCGCCTCGAGAGCTGTGCTGTACACCAAATCTGCCGAACAATTAAGGGACCGACACATTTTCTGCTGAGATCGATCATCAACTGATCCAAGACGGCACGCAAAGACTCGCCTCCGCTCGCCATAGCCGGATAAACGCTTCACCGGCTTTAACGGCCCCGACGGCCTGTACTAGGCCTCTTGCGATGCGTTCAGGCTATCGACGAGCAAATCCCCCGTCGCAAGGATGTGCTTGCGAAGCGCATCGCATGCTCGTTCGGTGTCGCGCAGTCTGCATAGCTCCAGGATTAACCGATGTTCGGCTTGGGATTGCTCGAGGTGGTGGGTCTCTGCCCAGGTAAATCTCAGATACCGCTCGAAATTCATCCTCAGATTCTCGATCAACTCTAGCGTACGCGTCCTCTTAGCCGGCGCATACAAGAGTGCGTGGAAACGAGCGTTCAGCAGAATCTTTGCGTCCACAGACTCGGATGCGTCAAGCTCATCCAGTACCAGCTCGCATTGAACAAAGTCGGCGCGCAGCATGTTGGGTATTGCCCACCGCAGTGCCTGACACTCTAGGAGAGCGCGAAGTTGGGAAACCTCCCACGCTTCCTCGGCACTTAGAATCGCCACACTCACTCCCCGCCTGGGTTCTGCTTTAAGAAAACCTTCGGCTGTGAGCTGCTTGAAAGCTTCTCTAACGATCATCTGGCTGACCCCGTAGTGGGTTGCGATAGCATCCTGGCGAAGTCGCTCACCTCCGCTCAGCCGATTGTGCAGGATGGCTGCGCGCAATTCATCCGTGACCACTGCAGCCGCCGAACGATTCCCGCCGAGATTTCCTTGTTGCAGGCTGTCCGAGTAGTTCACAATTTCCGTCCTGTGAGATTAGCGATAATCTTTAATGATGCGCCTGTCGCGCGGTTCTCTATCTCGTCTAAATCGCTCGTAAAGTCAAGGAAACCAACGGCTTGTTTTGCGTGTGGCGTGGTTCTGAAACGTGAAACCGGTCAAAAATCGCCCAATTGATTGTTCTTAAATTGTCGATTATCGCTAATTCTAGTTACAACAACCGTGTGGGTTTTCTGATGCTACGACTTAACGATTTTGATGCTGTCACCTTTGACGTCTATGGGACTCTGATCGACTGGGAACCATCCATCGTAGCCTGGTTGTCCAACTGGGCGGATGACCTCGGCGTAAAAGCCAGCGGTGAAGAGCTGATCATGGCATTCGATCGGGCTCGTGCTGAGATTCAGAAAGAGCGGCCCGCACACCGCTATCCAGAAGTCCTTCGCCGGTGTTTCGACCGCATTTCCGGCGAGTTTGGCGTGGCTGTAGATCCCGCGCGCCGGGACGCATTTTCCAAGACGCCGCATCAGTGGCCTGCCTATGCCGACACGTCCTCGGGATTGAAGGCGCTGCAGGCGCGCGCGAAGATCGGCGCTCTTTCAAATATCGACAACGCGTCGCTCACGTCCTCCTGCGAGAAGATGGATATCGAATTCGATATCGTCGTCACCGCCCAGCGCGTCGGTGCCTATAAGCCGAGCTGGGAGCATTTCAACACTGCTCTTGCGGATTTGGCAGCGGAGGGCATTCCCCCCGAGCGTGTTCTTCATGTCGGCCAGAGCCTGCGTGCCGATATCACTCCAGCGAACAAGCTTGGACTGAAAAGCGCTTGGATCAACCGTCCGGAACGATTTCTCGGCCTTTCTGGCGAGGGAGCCGCCGAAGCTCGACCCGATCTTACTGTCGAAAGCTTGGCCGAATTGCTCGAAGCAATCGGCTGATAGTTCTGCAACAACGAAAAGGGGAATGACATGAAAATAAGAGCTCTTGGGACTATTGCAGCACTTGCGCTTACGCTCCTTCCGACATCGTGGGCGTTGGCGCAGTCGGTCGATGGAATCGTCGACCGCATCAAGGAAAAGAACACGATTTCAATCGGTTACCGTGACGCGTCGATACCCTTCTCTTATGTCGACGAGAAGGGTCAGCCGCTCGGATACTCAACCGACATCTGCATCCAGGTGGCGGCGACGGTGAAGAAGGCCCTGAACCTGCCCGAACTCAAAATCGAGTGGGTACCGGTGAACCTTCAGAACCGCATCCCATTGGTGGCAAACGGGACCGTCGATATCTCTTGCGAGTCGGCCGTGAACACAGTCGGCCGGCAGTCGCAAGTTGACTTCTCCAGTCCGTTCTACGTTTCCCACACCCGACTCCTTGTGAAATCGGGCTCGGGAATTTCGGAGCTCGGCGATCTAAACGGCAAGTCGATCGCGCTTTCGATCAATTCCGTGCCGGAACGCTTGATCAAGGCACTGATCGAGACAGATCAACTCAATATCCGGATCGTCCCGGTCAAGGACAATTCCGAGGGCTTTCTTGCATTGCAAACGGGGCGAGCCGACGCATTCTCCACTGATGACATTCTGCTGTTCGGACTCCGGAATAAGGCGCCGAACCCATCGGAATATGAGGTCGTGGGCAAACCGCTGTCCTACGATAGCTATGGCTTCCTCGTACAGAAAAACAGCACCGCCTTCCTCAGCCTGGTGAATGCAACACTTGCGCGTTTGTCTCGTGATGGCGAACTGGAGAAGCTCTACGCCAAATGGTTCGACCCGATGGGCGTGCCGCTCTCGCCAGACCTTGCGACCATCTTCCACGTCATTGCCATCCCCGAATAAGGGGCTGGCATTAGGTCGCGTTACCGGAGGGATCGCAGCGATGAATTACGCATGGAACTGGGCCGTTCTGATATCCGAGCCTTACTTGCAATGGCTGGGTTGGGGCACGTTGATGACGATCCTGATCTCGCTCGTCTCTTGGGCGATAGCTCTGGCGATCGGAACCATTGTGGGTACGTTCCACAGCACAGGAAACTCCCGGATCAGGCTCTTTACAAGCAGCTACATAAGCCTCTTCCGAAATATTCCGCTGCTGCTACAGATGTTCCTCTGGTTCTTCGTTGTTCCGGAATTGGTTCCGGATGCGATAGGCACGTGGTTGAAGCGTGACCTGCCGCATTCGGAAGTTGTCACAGCCATTGTCGCACTGGGCCTGTTTACCGCTTCCCGCGTCGCCGTGCAGGTCAGCGCAGGCATTGTTGCTCTTCCGCGCGGTCAAGGCATGGCGGCGAAGGCGGCCGGGTTATCAACTGCACAAGCCTATCGGCTCGTGCTGCTTCCCCAGGCCTTCCGCCTCATTGTGCCGCCTCTGACATCTGAGTTCCTGACGATCTTCAAGAACTCGTCGATTGCCATGACCATCGGTGTTTTTGAGCTGACTGCACAGACGCAACAAATCGAAAGCTTCACTTATCAAGGATTCGAAGCCTTCACGGCGGCCACAGTCATTTACATGTCGATAGCCCTCGTCGTCACGATGTTCATGCGTCAGGTCGAGCGTCGTACGTCCATTGGAAACACTTGAGGGAACAGAACAATGTCGGGATTCGATTTCTCTGTCATAGCCGACTCACTGCCGTCACTCAGCAGCGGCTTAGCTATGAGCTTTATGTTGACGGCAATAGCTATGGCGGGTGGTCTCATCCTCGGTCTCATCCTCGCCATCGTGAGACTATCGAACATACGCTTCGTCAGCACTATCGCCGCACTTTATGTCAACGGCTTCCGCGCGGTCCCGCTGATCCTAGTCATCTTCTGGTTTTACTTTTTGGTTCCGTTGGTGATTGGGCGTCCCGTCGGTGCTCTCTATTCGGTGATCATCGCCTTCGTCATGTTTGAGGGTGCCTACTACTCGGAAATCCTTAGGGCCGGGATGCAGAGCGTCCGCCGCGGGCAATGGCAGGCGGCAAAGGCGAGCGGCTTGAGCTTCTTGCAAACCGTCAGGCTGGTTGTGCTGCCTCAGGCCCTGAGAAAGATGGCACCGCTGATGGTAACTCAGGGCGTTATCCTCTTCCAGGACACGTCATTGGTCTACGTGGTCTCCCTCCACGACTTCATGACCTCCGCAAGCATTGTTGCGAACACGCAGAACCGCATGGTCGAGATGTATGTGTTCGCAGCGGTTGTCTACTTCATCCTGTGTACGCTTGGCAGCACGCTCGCCGAGCGACTGAAACGCAACCCCACTCTCGCCTGAGATATCGGCAGAGCTTGGCGGTTCTCTCACCTACGACTGGATACCTCTATGTCTTCGCGTGAAATGATCAGGGTTGAAAATCTGTCCAAAAGCTACGGCCAACTGCGGGTCTTGAACGACTGCAGCCTGACCGTTCAGCGTGGAGAGGTTGTCATCGTTTGCGGGCCCTCTGGGTCTGGCAAATCCACCTTTGTGAAATGCCTAAACGGGATCGAACCTTTCCAGTCAGGGATGGTGACGATCGATGGTCAGGCTCTGGCCACAAAGGGCAAAGAGGCGGCAAAGCTTCGTGCACGCGTCGGGATGGTTTTTCAACATTTCGAACTCTACCCGCACCTCTCTGTCCTCGATAACATTTGCCTCGCACAGGTCCATGTTCTCAAACGAAGCCGCGACGAAGCAGTGAGCAAGGCTCAGGGTTTGCTCAAGCGCGTCGGTCTGCTCGACAAACAGCAATCCCACCCCGCCCAACTGTCCGGAGGGCAACAACAGCGCATTGCTATCGTGCGAGCCTTGGCGATGGATCCCATCGCTATGCTCTTCGATGAACCGACGTCTGCTCTCGACCCGGAAATGATCGGTGAGGTCCTCGCCGTGATGACCGAACTCGCGCAGGAAGGGATGACCATGATCGTCGTCACGCATGAGATGGGCTTTGCCAAAGCTGCGGCGGATCGCATGGTTTTCATGGACGGGGGCGCGATCGTTGAAGAAGCGGAAACCGCTCGATTCTTTGCCGATCCCAGTTCCGAACGTGCTCGCCTTTTCCTCTCCCGTATCCTGGTACACTGAAATGAACGGTTTGATTGCTCCCACATTCGACGACATCCTTGACGCCCGCCGGTCGCTTGACGGCGTCGCATTTCGGACGCCGCTTTTGCGGTCCGAAAAGCTCGATCAGTTGACCGGCGCGAACGTCTTCATCAAATGCGAAAACCTCCAGCGCACCGGCGCATTCAAGTTCAGAGGCGCTTATACCTGCCTTTCCCGCTTGGATCGCTCGGCATTTCCTGGTGGCGTTGTTGCGTATTCCACTGGCAATCATGGCCAAGCCATCGCAACGGTTGGCCGGATGCTTGGCATAGCTGCAACCATCGTTATGCCGAGCGATGCCCCCGCGATCAAAATCAGCAAAGCGCGCGAGAACGGTGCCAAGGTTGTGCTCTATGACCGTCAGACCCAGTCGCGCGAGCAGATAGCCGCTGAAATTGCCGAAAAGTCGCCGGTCGCGATCATACCGCCTGGCGACAACCCATTTATTATCGCAGGCCAAGGCACGGTTGCTGCGGAAGCTCTCGAACAAGCCGGGAACGTCGCGATTGACGCCATCATGGTACCTTGCGGTGGGGGTGGCCTATCGGCGGGAACTTGTCTGGCCGCAAGAGCGGCTCATTCTCGCGCCGAAATCTGGGCAGTCGAACCGAAAGGCTTCGATGACACAAGGCGATCGTGGGTAAGTGGCAACCGTGAAGTTAATCCTGCCCTCAGCGGTTCCATCTGCGACGCGCTTCTCGCGCCCACACCTGCCGAGCTGCCGTTCTCCATTAACCGCCAAGGTCTGTCGCAGGTGCAGGTCGCATCCGACCAAGAGGTCCTGCTCGCGATCCGTTATGCTTTCGAGGAGCTTCGGTTGGTCACCGAGCCAGGTGGCATCATCGCCTTGGCCGCGCTTTTGAACGATCCGCAGGCGGTCCGCGGCAAGAATGTCATCGTCATCGTCTCCGGCGGCAACATCGAGCCGGCGGTTTTCAAGCAAGCACTCGACACCGACTATACGTCGTCGCTTTCGCATTAATTTTTGTTCTCGAGGTTGAAATGGTTTCCATCATCGAAAAGTTCGCAACCCTCGCTACCGACAATGCGCCGGGGCAGGAAGTCAGACAAAGCGCAGGCAACATTCGCGACTTGATGCGCGGCGACGAAATCCCTGGCAGGCTCGTCGATTTTTCGCACGGCGACGTCGATGCCTTCACTCCAACACCTGGCTCATTCGAGCGCTTCTCCGAAGCAGTGGAGGTCGGCGGTCGCCAAGCCTACACCGAATATCGCGGCTCGGCTGACATACGGTCCGAATTGGCGCAGCGGCTCGAAGCGTTCACAGGAGCCCCGGTTTCCGCCGATGAGGGCATTATCCTAACTCCAGGAACGCAAGGTGCGTTGTTCTTGGCAGTCGCCGCAACCGTCTCCGACGGTGATAAAGTCGCGATCGTACAGCCGGACTATTTTGCCAACCGCAAACTAGTCCAGTTCTTTGGCGGGCAGGTGATGCCGGTCGCTATGAACTACCTGAACGCCACGGCTGAGGCTGGCTTGGATCTCTCTCAATTGCGCGCCGTGTTTGAGGCGGGGGCCAAGACTTTCCTTTTTTCCAACCCGAACAATCCGACTGGAGCGGTCTACTCGCAAACAGAGATCGACCAGATCGTATTCCTGGCCCGGGAATTCGGCATCACCGTCATTGCTGATCAGCTTTATTCCAGGCTGCGCTATGACGGTGAAGACTATACTCACATCCGCGCCCGCGGGCTGCCGACGGAACAGGTCCTGACAATCATGGGCCCGTCGAAAACGGAGTCGCTCAGCGGGTATCGTCTCGGAGCAGCGTTTGGCTCTCCGACGATCATCAGCAGGATGGAGAAGCTGCAGGCCATCGTCTCACTGCGCGCTGCAGGTTACAACCAAGCGGTATTCAGTACCTGGTTCAATGAGCCAGAGGGCTGGATGGATGAGCGCATTCGGCTGCATCAGGCCATCAGGGACGACCTGCTCGAGGTGTTCCGAAGTGGCGGTCTTGAGGCCCGCACGCCGCAAGCCGGAAGTTATCTCTTTCCAACATTGCCGCCCCTCTCTGTGAGCCTACAGGATTTCGTCCGGCTGCTGCGGCATCAAGCAAGCGTTATCGTCACGCCCGGAACCGAATTCGGCCCCCATGCTAACAGTGTTCGCCTTAACTTCTCCCAGGATCATGCCGCCGCTGTCGAGGCTGGTAGGCGCATCGTCGAGATGGCGCGTCGTTACAGGAGGTAGACAAATGACTGATCGAAATGCGCCTCAACCACAGGGACAATACGTTCCCGCAAAAAGGCATGGCGATCTGATCTTTGTCTCGGGAATGACCTCGAGAGAAAACGGAAACTTCTTTATATGGGGCAGGTGGAGTTGGACACACCGGTCGAAACATACCGGATTGCGGTCGAATTGGCGGCGGAAAATGCATTGACCGCTGCGAAATCCCAACTGATCGCGGGAGAACAAATGGCGGTTCTAAGCCTGACTGTCTACGTCAACGCGCCAGTGGGCTACACTCTTCACAGCCGGATTGCTGATCTTGCGTCGAGGTTCATGGAAGAACATACTGGGGGCGCGATATCAAGCCGGGCTGCTATCGGGGTGAGTTCGTTGCCCGGAGACGCGACTTTCGAAGTGTCGATCGTCGCCGCTGCTGATCGCTATTCTCCGCTTCTGGTCGGGGTCGGGGTCCGGGTATCCTAATCTGAGCCTTCGAACCACGCAGTTCAGGCAGGCTGCACTGGCCTGTCGGCGGCTTGTTGCCCAAATGTTCACTTTCGGTCCAAAAAGATTATAATGTATCGTCTGGCACTTGCCCAGCTTCCCGGCGCTGGCCGCTCTTTCTGAATAGCTTAGTAATGGCCGTTTGGCGATCCGTATGCTGGTATGGTGGGCCCGGCCCGACTCGAATCTGAAAGAACGAATTTTGTGCAGGGGGCCGACGTGGGTGCGCCTCACTATCTCCCCCCTTACTCGGGCTCATTCCTCGACGCCGTCAGAGGGCCGTCCCGAATACTACGTATCGCGGTTTCCTCAGCGCCGATGCTCGGTGGTAAAGTCGAACCGGAGGTCCTTGCCGCATTCGCCGACGCGACAAAGCTGCTCTCAGATCTTGGTCACGAAGTCGTCGAGGCAGCGCCCCAAGTCGACGCGGAGGCATTCTCACTATCGTTTCTCACCATGCTCGCCGCGGAACTGCGTGTGGACATGGAAGACGCGGCTGATGCGGCCGGTGTTCCGATCAGGGTCGAGGATTTCGACGCTTCCACGATCGGCATGGGCCTGCTCGGACAGGCTTTCTCCGCAAGCGATCTTGCAAAGGCCCTGCGCTACCTCAAGCTGGCGGCGCGCGGCGTCAGTTCCTTCTTCGAAACCAGTGACGTGCTGATGACGCCAGTGCTTTCGCGTTTACCCCCGCCGATCGGGGCGCTCCAGCCTTCCCCTCAAGAGAAGACGATCATCCGGGCGATCGGCCGCGCCAAGGCCGGTTGGTTGCTTCGAAAGCTTGGGATTGCCGAACGACTTGCCGCAGATACGTTCGCCTTTATGCCCTGGACGCCGGTGTTCAACGTGACCGGACAGCCTGCAATGTCGGTACCGCTTTTCTGGACGGACGGCGGTTTGCCGATCGGCACGCATTTCGTCGGACGCTTCGGCGATGAGGCAACATTGTTCCAACTCGCTGGCCAACTTGAACGGGCGCGACCATGGTCTGACCGAAAGCCGCCTCTTTGCAGGTGAAGGACGACACGACCGCTCGACGAGATTGAAGGCGTATAATCGCATAAAGTATCGTCTGGAGCACCTTTGCTAACAGCGAGCGCGGCCAAGAGGCTAGAGGCACCCGCATGTCGCTCGCAAAGAGGATCGCATTGACGACCTATCAAAGCCTCATTCAACTAAGTTGCAGACAATATTCTTGTGAAAAACCGTTCCGTGGGGCACAATTTATAAACGCAACTGAAACTGCGGCGCTCCCTGATATCCGGCCATCAAGCGCCGCGGAATAGTTCGCGCGGGAGAGGCTGCGTCATGGGCCAGGGGTTCTTCCTTCTGTTTGCTGCGGGGGCCGTAGTTACCGCCCTTACGGTCGTCCTGGCACGGAACCCTGTTCACAGCGCATTGGCGCTGATGGCGTGTTTCCTGCAGATCTCGGCAATCTTTGTTTTGCTTGAAGCGCCGCTGCTCGCAGTGGTGCAGATCTTCGTCTATGTCGGCGCCATCATGGTCCTCTTCCTGTTCGTGATCATGATGATCGACGTGCGCGAAGCGGTACTGCAGCGGTTTGTGCCAGGGCGAAATCTGCCCGCACTCACCCTTCTCGTCCTGCTTGGGGTCGAGATGCTTGCGCTTGTGCTCTGGAGCGGCCGTTTTTCGGCGGTTGAGCCCGTCGCGTCGCGCGGCGGCGACCAGGTGAGGCAGCTGAGCACGGTCCTTTTCGCCGATTATCTCCTGCCGTTCGAAGTCGCTTCGATCATTCTTCTCGCGGCACTCGTTGGTGCAATTGTGCTCGCCCGGAAGGAGACCGGGTGATGGTTCCGCTCTGGTGGTACATTTCGCTCGCCGTGATCCTCTTCGTGATCGGAGCCGCGGGTGTGCTGCTGAGGCGCAACATCCTGGTCGTCCTGATGTCGCTGGAGCTTATGCTCAACTCGGTCAACATCAATTTCATCGCCTTTGGACGGTACTACGGTGACTTTCGCGGGCAGATCTTCGCGATCTTCGTCATCGCCATCACCGCGGCGGAAGTTGCCGTCGCCCTCGGCATTCTGGTCGCCCTCGTGAGGAACAAGCCCACCCTCAAGATCGACGACGTGACGACGATGAAAGGATAGCGGCTTGGATCCGGTGCTATCAATCCGGCCGCTACTTGCCGTCGCCGTCGCAGGACTGGCGGCACTGGCAGTTCTCCTCTTGAACAAGCACGACAAAATCCGGGACGCCGTCTCGCCGCTTGCCGCGGTCGTCATGTTCGCGATCGTCATCTCGATGGCACCCACGGTGCTTTCGGGTGGTACGCTCGATCTCCGTCTGTTCGAGATCCTGCCGGGCATCGCCTTCGCTTTCCGTGTCGATGCGCTCGGCATGGTGTTTGCCACCGTTTCCTCGCTGCTCTGGATCGTCGCAGCGGTCTATTCCATCGGCTACATGCGGCACTTGAACGAGCACGCGCAGACCCGCTTCTTCGCCTGCTTCGCCGCCAGTCTCGCCGCCGCCGTCGGGGGTGCTTTCGCGGCTAATTTGTTTACGCTGGTGATCTTCTACGAGGTTCTGAGCCTCGTGACCTATCCGCTCGTCTACCACCACGAGGATGAAGAAGCCTGGGCAGGCAGCCGAAAGTATCTCGTCTACCTGATGGGCGCATCGAAAAGCGTGCTTCTTGCCGCGCTGGCGCTGACCTATCAGATTGCCGGATCGCTCGACTTTGTGCCCGGGGGCCTGCTGGCGAAAGTGGATACCTCGGCGCCGCTGCTGACGGTTGTCTATTTCTGCTACCTTTTCGGCTTCGCCAAGGCCGCCGTGATGCCGATGCACGCCTGGCTGCCCGCCGCAATGGTTGCACCGACGCCGGTGAGCGCGCTCTTGCATGCCGTGGCCGTGGTCAAGATGGGCGTGTTTTCCGTGTTGCGGTTGGTGTTCGATGTCTTCGGCGTGGATCTGGTCGCAAGGCTGGGGCTCGGCATCGCAACGGCCTATCTCGTCTCCTTCACCATCCTTATGGCGTCGATCTATGCTCTGACCCGCGACGACCTGAAGGCGCGGCTTGCCTATTCGACGGTGAGCCAGCTCTCCTACGTGGTGCTGGGCGCGGTGCTTTTGTCTCCGGTCGCGATGATCGGCGGCATCATTCATATCGCCGTGCACGCCTTCTCCAAGATCACGCTCTTCTTCTGCGCCGGATCGATCTACTGCGCCTCGGGAAAACGAAACATCAGCGACATGGCCGGCATCGGCCGCCGGCTGCCCTGGACGATGGGAGCCTTCTTCGTCGCTTCGCTGAGCATGATCGGCGTGCCGCCAACTGCGGGCTTCGTCAGCAAGTGGTATCTTGCGCTTGGCTCGGTCGAAGCAGGCGAGATGGCTTTCCTCGTCGTCCTATTGGCAAGCTCGGTGCTCAACGCCGCCTACTTCCTGCCGGTGAGCTATATCGCCTTCTTCGGAAGAGAGCCGCCGCAAGGGGCAGAACCTGTCCGGGAAATTCCGCTGGTAACGATCCCGCTGGTGGCGACCGCTGCCCTGTCGGTGCTGATGGGCATCTTCCCAGGTTATTTCATCGCCTTGGCGGAAGGAGTGGTCAGATGATGAGGCACATCGTCGATTTCTTTGGCGACGAGCGCTATGCGCGGCCTCGCCGCCGGTTGTTTTATCTCGTGCTCGTTCTGATCGTCGCCGCCGATTTCCTGGTGCCGCGCGACCACGCCGAATATCTGTGGGACCGCTTGCCCGGCTGGTCGGCGGCTTATGGTTTCGGCTCCTGCGTGCTCATCATTTTCGTTTCCAAGTTCCTCGGCCACCAAGTCGGCCTCATGCGGCGCGAGGACTACTATGATTGACTTCGTCCATCCCGGCCTGCTGTTCATTCTCGGCGCCGTGCCGATCCCGTTCCTGAAGGGATGGGTCCGCAAGGTCTTTCTGGTGCTCGTTCCTGCTCTCGCCATCGTCGCGGTGTTGACGATGGAGCCAGGCAGTTATGGCGCGGCGCGCGTCTTCGGGCAGGAAATCCTGTTTGCAAAGGTCGACAAGCTCAGCATCGTCTTTGCTACCGTCTTCACCATCATGGCGCTGATCGGCATGGTTTACGCGTTGCACCTGCCGCGGGCAGGTCAGCATATGGCGGCCTTCGTCTATGTCGGCAGTGCGCTGGGCGTGGTGTTTGCCGGTGACTATCTGACCCTCTACCTCTTCTGGGAGGGCATGGCGTTCGCCTCGGCCTATCTGGTCTTCGCGCAAGGGGGCGAACGCGCGATCCGTGCGGCCTTCCGCTATCTGATGGTGCACGTCACGGGCGGCGTCGCTCTGCTTGGTGGCATCGTGCTCCACGGGTTCGCCGCCGGTTCGTTGCTCTTCGGCCCGATCGCCGGAGGCGGTGCCGCGGGACCAACGGATATGGGCGGCTATCTGATCCTTGCGGGCTTTTTGCTGAATGCTGCGGTGCCGCCGCTGAACGCCTGGCTGACGGACGCCTATCCCGAAGCGACCGTCACAGGCGCGGTGTTCATGAGCGCCTTCACCACCAAGACGGCCGTCTACGTGCTGGCGCGCGCATTTCCGGGGACCGAGCTTCTCGTCTGGCTCGGTGCTGCGATGGCACTCTACGGCGTCATCTACGCGGTGCTTGAGAACGACTGTCGGCGGCTGCTTGCCTATCACATCGTCAGCCAGGTGGGTTACATGGTGGCGGGCATCGGGATCGGCACTGAAATGGCGGTAAACGGAGCCACCAGCCATGCCTTCGCACACATCCTTTACAAGGCGCTTCTCTTCATGGGGGCAGGGGCGGTGATTGAGGTCACCGGACGGCGGAAACTGACCGAGCTCGGTGGGCTCTACAAAACCATGCCGCTGACGGTCGCGCTCTATATGGTTGGCGCCTTCGCGATCTCAGCCTTTCCGTTCTTCTCGGGTTTCGTCACCAAGTCGATGGTGATCGCCGCCGCCGGTCAGGATCACAGGGCACTCGTGGTTCTGGTACTCACGATGGCATCGGCGGGCACGTTCCTGCACACGGGCCTCAAGCTGCCTTACTACATGTTTTTCGGGCCTGATCGAAAGCTGGAGGCGCGCGAGCCGCCCAGTAACATGCTGATTGCCATGGGTATGGCGGCACTGCTTTGCATCGCGATTGGTGTGTTCCCGGGACCGCTCTATGCGCTCCTTCCCTATCCGGTCGCCTTCGAGCCCTATACGGGCGCGCATGTCACCGAGAGCCTCGGTCTGCTGATGTTTACCGCACTGGGCTTCGTGCTCTTGCTGAAAGCGCTCGATCCGGAAAATACCATTAGCATCGATACGGACTGGTTCTACCGCAAGGGCGCGCGAGCCTTCCTGTGGCTCGCCGAGAAACCGCTGGCGCGATACGAAAAGGCAGTGAGCAATGTGTCAGACTCTGTGGTCCTGCCGTTATTGCACGGGACGGCGCGCGCCGGACTGCGGGTGGATATCAACGGCGTCGATGCCGCGGTGAACGGGCTTGCCCGCGCCATCCTTGCTGGCGGCGGCGCGTTGCGGCGGTTGCAGACCGGCATGGTCACCCACTACGCGCTGGCGATGATCGCCGGCGTGATCGCGGCGATCACTGTTTTTGCCGTCGTGTGGCAGTAGGGGGTGTGATGGCGTTCCCGCTACTCAGCCTGATCGTCTTCGTACCGGCCGCCGGGGCGGCGGTCGTGATGCTTCTGCGCAGCGACGAGGCGGTGCGGTGGGCAGCACTCGCCTTCACCTTGCTCGACGTGGCGCTCGCCATTGCGATGCTGTCCGGTTTTAATACCGGGAGCTCAGAGATGCAGTTTGTCGAGAAGCACCCGTGGGTGCCGGCGCTTGGCATAACCTTTGCGCTCGGCGTCGACGGGATCAGCGCGCTCTTCGTGTTCCTGACCGCGCTTTTGGGCTCTGTCTCGGTGCTCGCCTCATGGATCGCCATCGACCGCAAAGTGAAGCAGTTCATGGTCTGCCTGCTCGCCATGCAGACCCTGATGTTGGGTGTGTTCATGGCGCTCGACCTGTTTCTGTTCTATGTCTGCTGGGAGGCGATGCTGATCCCGATGTATCTGATCATCGGGGTCTGGGGCGGCGATGGCCGGGTCTATGCGGCGTTCAAGTTCTTCCTCTACACCCTGGCGGGCAGCCTCCTGTTCCTGATCGGCGGCATCGTTCTTTACTTCGAGGGTGGCAGGACGTTCGACATCCTCGCCTTGATGGCACTCGACCTGCCGTTCGACATTCAATCCTGGCTGTTTTTTGCCTTCCTCGTCGCATTCGCGGTCAAGGTGCCGATGGTCCCGCTCCATACCTGGCTGCCGGACGCCCATGTGCAGGCTCCGACGGCCGGCAGCATCATCCTTGCCGGCGTACTCCTGAAGTTGGGGGCCTATGGGTTCCTGAGGTTCTCGCTGCCGATGCTGCCGGAGGCTTCAGTCTATTATTCGACCTTGATGATGGCACTCTCGGCACTCGCGATCGTTTATGGCGGGCTGCTTGCCTTGGCGCAGGACGATTTGAAGAAGCTGGTGGCCTATTCCAGCATCAGCCATATGGGCTTCGTGACGCTTGGGATTTTTGCCCTCAACCCGCTCGGGCTTCAAGGCAGCATCCTGCAGATGTTCAATCACGGCGTGACGACCGGCGCGCTCTTTCTGTTCGTCGGCCTGATCTACGAGCGCACCCATACCCGCAGCATCGCCGACTATGGCGGCTTGATGAAGGTGGCTCCCGTTTACACCGGATTCCTGGCGCTGTTCGTGCTGTCGTCGATGGCGTTGCCGGGAACGAACGCGTTCGTGGGCGAGTTGCTGGTTCTGTCGGGCGGGTTTGCGGCCAACCTCACCCTTGGCGCAGTCGCCGTATTGGGCGCATTGCTGAGCGCGGCCTATCTGCTTGGCATGTACCGGAAGGTGGCGCTCGGTCCGCCGACCGTCGGCGCGCGGTTCAAGGTTCGTGACGTCAACGGCCGCGAACTGGTGGCGATCCTGCCGCTTGCCGTCTTCGTGCTTTGGGTCGGGTTCTACCCCAAGCCCTTTCTCGCCATCATCGACAGCTCGGTCACGCATCTTTTGCAGCAGGTCCACGACAAGGGGAACGGCCCATGACCGCCGCAGCGCTCCTTGCGTCGATCCTTGTAAGCCTGCCCGAAATCATCGTGATTGTCGGGTCCTCAATCCTGTTGATTAGCGGGCAACTCTTGCCGAAGGGAAAGGACGCTCTTCTTGTCTGGGCGTCGGTCGCGGTCGTGCTGCTTGCCGTCCTGGCGACATTCACGCTGTCAGGAGAGGCGCAGCCGGCCTATGCGGGCATGTTCGTCGCCGATCCCTTCTCCATCTTCTTCAAATCGCTGTTCTACCTGTCGATCCTGCTCACGTTCCTGCTCTCGCGAAACTATGCCGATATCGAAGGGATCGGGGGCAGCGAATACTATGTCCTGCTGCTGCTTGCGCTTGCCGGCATGATGATCATGGCGTCTGCGACCGATCTCCTGTCGATCTATGTTGGTCTCGAACTGATGGTGCTCTGCACATATGTTCTGACCGGCTTCCTTCGGCGTGAACAACGCTCAAACGAGGCGGCGCTCAAATACGTCATCCTTGGCGCCGTCTCGACCGGGATTTTTCTTTACGGCGTCTCGCTGGTCTATGGCCTTACCGGCACGACGCAGCTGGACCGGATGGCGGCGGCAGTCAGCAATGATCCGCTTGATCCGGGTTTGCTTTTGGCGGTCGTGTTCATCGTCGCGGGGCTGGTCTTCAAGATTGGCGCGGTGCCGTTCCATATGTGGGTTCCGGATGTCTACGAGGGTGCCCCGACGACGATTACCGCCTTCATGTCCGTCGGGCCCAAGGCGGCAGGCTTCGCGGTGATCCTCAGGGTGTTCCTCAACCCGTTGGTCGCAAGCTCCAACGTCTGGATCATACTGGCCGTTATCGCGGTGGTGACGATGGCGCTCGGCAGTTTCGTGGCGCTGGTGCAGGATAACTTCAAGCGCCTGCTCGCCTATTCCAGCATCGCCCATGCCGGCTTTGCCATTTTGGGCATCGTGGCCGGCGGTGCGGACGGGATCGCCAGCGTAATGCTCTACCTTCTGATTTACACTTTCATGAACCTCGGCATCTTCGGCGCCGTCATCATGATGCGCAACGGCAATTTCTCGGGCGAAGTCATTGAGGACTATTCCGGCTTCGCCAAGCTGCATCCGGGGCTGGCGCTGTTGATGTTGCTCTATCTGTTTTCGCTGGCGGGCATTCCGCCGACGGCAGGCTTCTTCGCAAAGTTCTACGTGCTGGTCGCGCTCGTCGAGCGTGGTTTCGTCCTTTTGGCGGTGATCGCGGTGCTCCTGAGCGCCGTCGCCGCCTATTTCTACATTCGCATCGTCATGGTGATGTTCATGCGCGAACCGGTGCGGGCGTTCGAGCCAGCCCTGACGCCCCTGGTCGGCGCGGCTCTCGCCGTCACGGCCGCCGGCACGATTGGCATCGGCCTGTTTCCCGCCTGGTTTCTGCGGCTCGCCCAGCAGTCGGCCTTCGGCGGCTGAGCGATCGCATTTGCATTGGCCTATCCGACAGAATAAACTAGCGGTTTAGGAAAGGAATGCCCAAAGTCGCTTCTCCGGGGCGACCGCGTTACCGGCCCGAAAGAGCCGATCGCGGCTTGACCAACGCTCCGATGGGTGACCGGGCTGCGCGATATGTCTGCAGCGGATTTCCTGCCGGTTCTTTTCATGATCGCCGGAATTGTTCTGGTGGTGGGGGCGACGCTTTTTGTTTCCTCGCTACTGCGGCCGTCCAATCCCTATCCCGAAAAGAACATGCCCTATGAATGCGGCATGGACCCGGCAGGCGAGGCAGCCGGGGGACGCTTCAGGGTGCAGTTCTTCATCCTCGCGATCCTCCTCGTCGTCTTTGATGTCGAGGCGATGTTTCTCTTCCCCTGGGCAGTCGTCCTCAAAGAGATTGGTCTCGTCGCTTATCTCGAAATGTTCGTCTTCATCGTGCTGCTTCTCGTGGGTTTTGCCTACGCCTGGCTGAAGGGAGCGCTGGAATGGGAGGAGTAGGAAACACGATCCAGGACAGCGTGCTGTTCACCACGGCCGAGAGCGTCATCAATTGGAGCCGAAGGTCGGCCCTGTGGCCCGAGACCTTCGGCATCGCCTGCTGTGCCATCGAAATGATCTCGGCGGGCTGCGCGCGCTACGACCTCGACCGGTTCGGCGTGGTGTTTCGCCCTTCGCCGCGGCAGTCCGACGTGATGATCATCGCCGGCACGGTGACCCGGAAGTTCGCGCCCGTCGTGCGCCGGCTTTACGATCAGATGCCGGAGCCGCGCTGGGTGATCGCCATGGGGACCTGCGCCATTTCGGGCGGCGTCTACAACACCTATGCCGTGGTGCAAGGGTCTGAAACCTTCGTGCCGGTCGATGTGCACGTGCCCGGCTGTCCGCCACGGCCTGAGGCGCTGATGCATGGCTTCCTGCTATTGCAAGAAAAGATCAAGAAGTCCCGCGCGCTTGCCGGAACGCCTCTCGATCGGGTGGGGGCATCATGAGTGTCGAACCGTCTCTCAATCGCGCTTTGATCCTGGAGCGCTTCGGGGAAACGATCGAGGATCTCGGGACTGCGCATGGCATTGATGTCTTCGTGGTTCCGCCCGAAAAGATCGTCGAGTTCTGCCTGTTCCTGAAGGACCAGCCCGAGTTCAGGTTCAACTTCCTTTCCGACATCTGCGGGGTTGACCATTATCCCGAAACGCCGCGCTTTGAGGCGGTGTACCATCTCTATTCGCTGCCCAACCGCTGGCGTGTCCGCATCAAGTGTCGGCTTGGCGATCCGCCCGAGGTTCCCTCGGTCACCGGGGTGTGGCGCACCGCCAACTGGCACGAGCGCGAAGCCTGGGACATGTATGGCATCCGGTTCCAGGGGCATCCCGACTTGCGCCGGATCTATATGTGGGAGGGCTTCGAGGGCTTTCCCCAGCGCAAGGATTTCCCGCTTAAGGGGTACAAGGACAAGCTGAACCCGTTTGGTGCCGAAGGTCCGCCGCCGACCCAGCCCGACCTCGCCACCCGGAACATTCCATAGAGGAAGGTACGAGCGGTTTCTCTTTGGACCGATCCGAAACAACATGAACCAGGGAGACCGATCGATACCGGAAAGTTGAGATGACCGAAGTCACCGAGCTCACGAGGCCGGAAGGAGAAGCGCTCAACAGCAAGGAAGTGCTTCTCAATCTCGGACCCCAACACCCCAGCACCCATGGGGTCCTCCGGCTCGTGCTCGAACTGGACGGCGAGTATGTCAAGCGGGTGGACCCCCATATCGGCTACCTGCATCGCGGCACGGAAAAACTGGCAGAAAGCTTTACCTATACGCAGATCTTCCCGCTGACCGACAGGCTCGACTACCTCTGCCCGCCCTCGAACAACCTGGCCTTCGCGCTCGCAGTGGAGAAGCTCTTGGGCATCGAGGCCCCGATCCGGGCGCAATATATCCGCGTGATGATGGCGGAACTCGCGCGCATCTCCGGTCATCTTTTGATCACCGGCGCGCTGCCGATGGATCTCGGCGCCATGACCGCGCTGCTTTACGTCATGCGCGAGCGCGAAATGATCATGGATCTCCTCGAAATGGTCACCGGCGCGCGCATGCACACCTCCTTCTGCCGGGTCGGTGGGGTGCGCGAGGACCTGCCTGACGGGTTCTTCGCAAAAATCAGGGAGTTCTGCGACATCTTCCCAAACCGGATCCGCGACTATGAGCGGCTGCTCGAAGACAACCGGGTGTTCCTGAAACGCACCCAAGGGATCGGCGGCATCACCGCCGAAGACGCCATCGATCTTGGGCTCAGCGGCCCGAACCTGCGTGCTTCCGGCGTCGACTGGGACATCCGTCGTGACGAGCCCTACGAGATCTACGACCGGCTCGATTTCAATGTCATCACGCGCAATGAAGGCGATTGTTATGCGCGCTGGCGCTGCCGGGTCGATGAGATGCGTGAAAGCATGCGCATCATTGAACAATGCATCGAGCAGATGCCCGAGGGGCCGTTCCAGGTCGACATGCCAACGATTGCCTTCCCCGTCGACAAGGAGCGGGTGCATTGCTCGATGGAGGCCCTGATCCAGCATTTCGACCTGTCGGCCTATGGCTTCAGCGTGCCGAAGGGCGAGGTTTATTCGGCAATCGAGGCACCTAAGGGCGAGCTCGGCTTCTACATCATCAGCGACGGATCGCCGAAACCGTTCCGCATGAAGGTCAGGGCACCCTCGTTCGTCAACCTTCAAGGTGTCTTCGGCGTCACGAACGCCCGCTATCTGGCGGACATGATCGCCGTGCTCGGCAGCCTCGATCCTGTAATGGCGGAGGTCGACAAGTAGCGGAGATTTGGACGTGATGGCGATGCGCGAGAAGATCGAACAGGCGGCGGCGCGGTATCCCGACCAGCGCTCGGCGATCATGCCCGCACTTTTGATCGCGCAGCGCGAACATGGCCATCTGCCCGGCCCGGTACTGGAGGAAGTCGCCGACATCCTCGGCGTCGAACGCATCTGGGTCTACGAGCTCGCAACCTTCTACACGCTCTTCCATACCGAGCCGGTGGGGAAATACCATTTGCAACTCTGCGACAATGTATCCTGCATGCTGCGGCGATCCGAGGATCTGCTGACGCATCTGGAGACCGTGCTCGGGATCAAGAAGGGCGGCACGACGGCGGATGGTCTGTTTACGCTCTCGACCGTCGAATGCCTCGGCGCCTGTGAAATGGCTCCGGTCATGCAGGTCGGCGACGACTATCACGGCAATCTCGACATCGAGCGGATCGACGCACTCCTTGCCCGGCTGCGCGCCATGGTGCCTGACACGGCCGGCGCCGATCTCGCTGCCGTCGAACGGCAGGGGGAATAGCCATGTACGAACCGGTTCTTCTGAAGAATGTGAACGTGCAGGATGGGCATCTTCTTTCGACCTATGAGGCCGGCGGCGGCTACCGAGGGCTTCACAAAGCCCTCAAGGAACATACGCCCGACGAGATCATCGATCTCATCAAGCGGTCGAACCTGCGTGGCCGCGGCGGAGCAGGGTTTCCGACCGGCATGAAGTGGAGTTTCGTACCCAAGCGGGCCGACAAGCCGAAATATCTCTGCTGTAACGCCGACGAAGGGGAGCCCGGCACCTTCAAGGACCGGATCGTCATGGAGTGCGACCCGCACCAGCTGGTCGAGGGCATGGCGATCAGCGCCTATGCGATCGGGGCAGAGGTCGCCTATGTCTATGTTCGCGGCGAGTATGTGCTGGCGATCAGGCGGCTGGAACAGGCGATCGCCGAGGCCAAAGCCAAAGGCTATCTCGGAACGCGGATACTCGGCTCGGACTTCAATTTCGTCGTCCACGTCCATTGCGGTGCTGGTGCCTATATCTGTGGCGAAGAGACCGCGATGCTCGACTCGCTCGAGGGCAAGAGGGCGCAACCGCGCCTGAAACCGCCGTTCCCGGCGGTTGCGGGGCTCTATGCCAGCCCGACCGTCATCAACAATGTCGAGACGCTGGTCTGCGTACCGCATATCGTGGCGCGGGGCCCTGACTGGTTCCGCGGTATCGGACCCGAAAAGAGCCCAGGCCCGAAGCTCTATTGCGTCAGCGGGCAGGTGCGCATGCCCGGCCTCTACGAGCTTCCGATGGGGATCCCGCTTCGAGAACTGGTCGAGGACCATGCCGGCGGGCCGCCGGCCGGTCGCAAGATCAAGGCGGTAATACCAGGTGGCGTTTCGGCCCCGGTGATTCCGGAGGCGGGGCTTGACGTCGGGATGGATTTTGACTCGCTTGCTGCAGCCGGCACGATGCTGGGTTCGGCAGGCGTGATCGTCGTCGACGACACGACCTGCATGGTCAAGGTCGCCACCCGCATCATCGAGTTCTTTCACCACGAGTCCTGCGGCAAGTGCACGCCTTGCCGTGAGGGGTTGAACTGGGTGGTGAAAGTGCTGCGCCGGATCGAAGCGGGCGAGGGCGCCCCCGGCGACATGGAGCAGCTGGATATGCTCTGCAAGGGCATTTTCGGCAATACGTTTTGTGCTTTGGGTGACGGTGCTGCGATGGGGTTGCGGGCCTCGCTTGCGCATTTCCGCGACGAATTCGTCGCCCATATCGAGGAGCGGAAGTGTCCGTTCCACTGAGGAGCGCTCTAGCGCGGGCGAGTAAGTCATGGTGAGCGTTACGATCAATGGGCAAACACTGGAAGTTGCGGCCGGCTCGACTGTGTTGCAGGCCGCCCAGCGCTTGGGCATCGAAATTCCGACCTTCTGCTACCTGAAGCGCCTGCCGCCGCTCGCTTCCTGCCGCATGTGTCTCATCGAGATCGAGGGACTGCGGCGGCTACAGCCGTCCTGCGCCACAGCCGTCACTGAAGGCATGGTCGTGCGAACGGACACGCCACTGATTGATGAAACACGTTCGTCCATGCTCGACATGCTGCTCGCCAACCACCCGCTCGACTGCCCGATCTGCGACAAGGGCGGCGAGTGTGAGCTCCAGGACATGGTGATGGCCTACGGTCCGGGGAGAAGCCGCTTTCACGATCCCAAGCGCGTCTTCCATTCTCGCGACATTCGCCTGAGCCCGGTCGTCATCATGAACGTCAACCGCTGTATCCAGTGCCAGCGCTGCGTGCGCATGTGCGAGGAGGTCGTCGGCGCGGTCGCCCTTGGCACCGTCGAGAAAGGCATGGATACGGCCGTCACCGGCTTTGAGGGCAGTCTTGCCAGTTGCGACCAGTGTGGCAACTGCATCGAAGTCTGTCCGGTCGGCGCGCTGATGAGCTTTCCCTATCGCTATAAGGCTCGGCCCTGGGATCTCGCCGAGGTCGACACGATCTGTCCGCATTGCGGCACGGGATGTCAGCTGACCGTCGGCGCGCGCAAGGGCGAATTCATGCGTGTCCGGTCCAAGGAGGAACACGGGGTCAACCGCGAAACGCTCTGCGCACGCGGCCGTTTCGGCCTTGACTTCATCGAAGGGCACGATCGGATCAAACGACCGATGATCCGCCGCGACGGCACTCTTGTGCCGGTTTCCTGGGACGAAGCAGGAGACTATCTGCGCCGGCGGCTAGCAGCGGTCGAAAGCAAGGCTTCCGGCGGACTTGTCTCGCCGCGCCTGCCCAATGAAGTGCTCTATCAGTTCCAGAAGCTCATGCGCACGGTCTTTGCGACCAACAACATCGACTGCTCGTCGCGCTGGTCCACACCCTTCGACGCCCTTGCCCCGCTAATGGCAGGCTACAGTCGTGCACCTTTGACGGACGTGATCGGCGTCGACCACGTGCTTGTCATGGGTGGCAACGTGACCGAGGAAAACCCGGTTACCGAATATCTTCTAAGGGATGCCGCCAGGCGGCGCGGGACTGGATTATTGATGCTCTCGACGCGACCGTCCCGCCTCGACGCCGATGCTAAGGCTCTGGTTCGTGTGCCGCCCGGCGGAGAGGCCGCGAGCCTAGCAGCCGTGGTTGCTAGACTTGCTGCGGCCGCCGGCGAGAAACTGTCAGGTGACGCTCTTGCGGAGATCGCACTGATAACCGCCGGTCCGGTAGCCAGCAATGGCAGCGACGGACCGGATCGTCTGGCCGCAGCACTTAACGAAGGCGGCCCTGTGACCGTGCTTGTCGGTGTCGACCTCCTGAGATCGTCAGACGCGCGGGGAGCGTTGCAGCAACTCACCAATCTCTTGCAACTGCTTCGCCTCCTCGGCAAGACCCCGGCATTGCAGTTCCTCTTCGACCGCGCTAACCAGATGGGCGCCTTTGATATGGGGGCCCTGGCGGGCGGCTTGCCGGGGCTGCAGCCGGTTGTCGACGAGACGGCGCGCGCCGCTCTTGCCCGGAACTGGGGCGCCGAAATCCCCCCTGGGCCGGGTGCTGGTCTCGACGCGATGCTGGATCTCTGCGTGGCTGGGCAAATGGGGGCGCTCTACCTTGTCGGAACTGACCCCCTGATCGCCTATCCGGACAGGGAGTTCATGGCGCGGGCGCTTGGTGCTGCTGATCTCTTGATCGTGCAGGACAGTTTCCTTAACGAGACGGCCGCACTGGCCGAGGTCGTCTTGCCAGCGGCTGGCTACGGTGAAGAGCCCGGCAGCTTTACCAACAACGAGGGGCGCATCCAGCAGGTCCGCAAATTCCGGGAACCAGTCTTTGAGGCGCGGGACAATCTTGCTATCTTCGATTTTGTCGCAGCTGAGCGCGGCCAAACATTGGAGCCTTCGACGCATGTCGAGGTTCTCGATGAGATCGCCCGGCTGATACCGGCCTATCAGGCGCTCACCTGGGCCGAACTTGGCGCCGACGGTGCCTTCACGAAAAAAGGCCCGACGCCACCGTTGGGCGCCTTCCACGCACCGCCGACCGTTTCGCAGACGCACGACGGGCTCATGCTCGTCACCGGCAACTGTCTGTTCCACAATGGCTATCTGACCGAGCGTTCGGAGATCCTGAACACAGTCGCCAACGATCCCTATGTCGCGATGAGCGCTGAGGATGCGGCTAAGCTTGGCCTTTCGGGCGGCGACCAGGTGGTCGTTCGTTCAACCCGCGGTGAACTGGTAGCGCAGCTCAAGGTCGAAAAGCGGTTTCCCAAGGGTCTCGTCTTTGTTCCCGAAAACTATCGGTCCCTTCGCCTCAACAGCTTGATGAGGCGAGGTGAATACCCGTGTCCGGTTAAGGTTCACAAGGCAGAAACAGCGCACGCCATCGAGGGCACGAACCGGGTCTGGCGAGGAGCATGAGGATTTGCGCGCGAGGCGCCTGCAAGGCCCGTATCCCGACCTGTGGGCGCAAAGCCACTCTCAGTGGTAGCCGGCCCCGGCAATGTATTCGTACAGGTGCCGCTCCGTGCGCTGCGCCTCGTCGAGCCGGTGCTTGACCACGTCGCCGATGCTGACGACGCCGACAATGGCCTCCTCCTCAATGACCAGCACATGACGTGTCCGTCTCTGGGTCATGATCGACATCACCAAGGGCAGTCCATCGACAGCCGAACAGATCGCCACGTCGCGGTTCATGATCTCGGCGACCGGCATCAGCGCTGCCTCTGGCCCGTATTCCGCAAGCGCGTTGCAGCAATCCCGTTCCGAGACCGTGCCCATGTACCTTCCGGGCGCGTGGCTGACGACCACGAAGCCGATATTGTTGTCACGAAAGAGCCGCAGGATCTCCACCATCGCCTGGTCGGGAGCAACTGCGATCACTCCAGCACCCTTATCCTTCACGATTTCACCGACAAGCATTTGAGCCTCCTATCTGCGCGCGCCGGTTTGCTGCTCCTCACGTTCGCCGGATATTGCGCCACCAGTTGTATCCGTGCGGTTCGCTCGTTTCGACCAGCACGTCCTCATCCGTATTCAGGCGTGCGGCGACGACACTACCGCCGGTCATCGCCTTTCCAGGTTTTTCGAGCAGATCGTCGCGTCCGATCACCAGGTCATGTGACGAAAAACTAGAGAATTCATACTGCTGGCCAAGTGCGATGGCGTCCGCAGGGCAGGCGTCCTCACACAGGCCGCAGAAAAGGCACCTGGCCGTGTCGATTTCGAATTTTGCTGGGTGTCGGTTGCCGTTTTCGTCCTCGTAGGGAACGACTTCGATGCAGTCGCAGGGGCAGATGCGAGCGCAAAGCTCGCACGCGACACACTTGATCTCGCCCTCTTCGTCGCGTTTGAGGAAGTGATGGCCGCGATAGCGCGAATAGGGGAGCCACTTCTCCTTGTCCGGATACTGCATGGTCACCGGCTTGGACAACATATAGCCAAAGGTCAGCGTAAAGGCGCTCGCCAGGTCGGCAAAAAGCGCCCAGCCGATCCATGTTCCAGCTCTGTCGACCACGCGTGACATCGTCGCGCCGTTCTACAGCGGCGTGCGTCTATTCCAACGCGGGAGGGTCGCTGTAGTCCCTTCGATTGCTGCACGCACCTTCGTCAGATCGACACCGAACCTAGAAGGCGCGTGGACAAGCCGCCTTGGCTCCTAAGTGAAAGCAATACCAGTGATAATTATGTTCGCCATTGACAGAGGAAGCAAGACTTTCCATCCGATCGCCATCAGTTGGTCATAGCGATAGCGGGGCAAAGTGAAACGGAACCACATAAACACATAAACGAAGAATGCCACTTTGAGCGCAAACCAGACAAGCGGCGGCAGCGGAATGAGAATACCGTTCCAGCCGCCGAAAAACAGGATGACGGAGAGGACCGATACCAGGAGCACGATGACGTATTCGCTGACCATGAAGAACGCGAAACGGATACCGCTGTATTCGGTATGGAACCCTGCGCCGAGATCCCCTTCCGCTTCGGCCAGGTCGAAGGGAATGCGCTGCGCTTCGGCCAATCCCGCAACAAAGAAGACGAAGAACCCGATCGGCTGATAGACGATGTTCCAGAGATCACTCTGGGCGCGCACGATGTCCACCAGGCTCATCGACTGTGCGAGCATCACGACGCCGACGACCGCGAAACCCATCGGGATTTCGTAGCTGATCATCTGTGCGCAGGTCCTGAGGCTACCGAGAACGGCGTATTTGCTGTTGGCGGCCCAGCCGCCGAAGATGACGCCATAGACCTCCAGACCGATCACCGCGAGGACGAAGAGCAGAGCCACATTGAGGTTGGAAACGTAGAGCGTGATCTCTGCATTGAGCACTGAGACGGTCTCGCCGAAGGGGATTGCGACAAAAACCACAAAGGGCGGAGCGAGCGCCAGGATCGGCGCCAGCTTGAATAGGAAGCGATCTGCCTCGGCAGGGATATGATCCTCTTTCGTCAGGAGCTTGATACCGTCAGCCACCGGCTGCAGCAGGCCGTGCCACCCCACGCGCATCGGACCCATGCGCTGCTGCATGTGACCGGCAATCTTTCGCTCCAGCCAGGTCAGCGGCAAAGGCAAGAGTAAAAGCATTGCGATGAGCAATGCGATCTTGAGGGCGATAAGGCCAAGGGCGACGAGAAGTTCCATGATCCGCGGCCATCTATTCGACAGGCAGAAACGTGACTGGGCCCGACCCGGCTTACCCGTTGAGCGGGTCCTTCCAGTTTTCTCCATTTTCTCACGAAACGGCGGCCGTGGACAGGCTGCCGTTTCCTATTCTGGGACGGTCAGGAGGTTGCCGTCGGTTTCTTTCCTAGTCACCGTCGATCGGCCTAATCATGAGGCAAACCGGCTTGGCAGGTTCGAATCCGTTCACATCAGGATCTTTGTCAATTGGTCATTCGAGTGGCATCGAATTTCTCCGTTTTGGCGGATCTACGGTCTGAGCCCATAGTCTTACCGGCCCGTTCGCGGGCCTGTACAACCTGACATTCGGTCGCCGTGCGTAGCGGCTGCACCACTATCCCGTTTTCGACGTGCACGGGCTCAGAAGAACGGGACCAAACTCAAGATCGGCGTTTGAGAGCCAAAAGGATTCCCGGTCCACTTGACGCCCTCCACAATTGGCCCGCGAACCTCGCGAACTGGTTTGATTGGCTGCCAGATGGACCCATTCTTTGGTCAGAGACTCTTATTCGCCGCGCAAAACGAAACCGGGACCGCGTTATATGGGAAGACGATGTGCTGGCCACAGCAGCTATTCCTGAATACGAGGAGGCGAGACATTATTTCACTCGATTGGCCGACGTAGGTGCTCCCAGGCTGACTTCGAGCATGTTGTTCGCCGCTGGACAGCTACCATTCTGGCGCCGTGTCGCGAACGGCGGCTCCTTGCCGTTTCAAGAATCCCAGCAGCTCGAAGAGGCCTGCGATTGTGTCGAGCGGTCGGCCGAGGCCCTCGTTTCGGGGAGCTTGTTTTCCAGCTACTCGTTCGCGCAAGCGACCTTAGACCCCGGGAAAGTGCTCGGAGGCAGAAAGCGGGCGGCCTATCAACATAGAAGGGGCGATGGCAGGCTGAAGTGGTGACTGCTCGGACCACCCAATGTCGCCGCCTTGAAAGATACACCCACACAACCTACTTTGCTGCTAGGCCGTGAGGCCCTTTATCCCACCGGACTTCGGGCAAGAGCCGTGAGCAAGGGATTGCGTCGGGTACTGTTTTTGTAGGCGTAGTGGCCCGTCCACAGGACGTAAAACTGAAATCATCTCTGGCAGTGACGATGCCCGCTCGACTGCCCGGAAGGCGAGCACAGAGATCCATCAACTAAAGTGCAGCTGCAGGCTGCTGATGGATCTTTTATGTTCGTCTCTCTCATCGCGGTGATACCGCAAATCGACAATCCTTACTCTCTGGCAGCCTTCGCCTTGGTTTGGACAGCGGTAATGCTAAACAGTGCGAAGTAGTAAATTAGGTCGCTGGTCGGCGTCGGAGGGCACGGCTTCGGCCGTCGTCTCCGTAGCTTTGGTGTCGATCCGCTTGATTAAGCGAAATCAAATTTCCTTGGGATGATACAGTTTATTACCTGGCCTAGATCATTATAATCTTCCGGATTGGCCGGAATTCGCCCTTAGCAGACATGCACTGCTTAGAAGTTGACGGCTGGAATGGGGCCGACGGCCGCCCGTCCGCTGCTAGGTCACCCAACAAGAAAAGCGGACATCACTTACTCTGAAGCCTCCGGCTTCGATACCGCGCGTTTACCTAGTCCCCGAACACCAGAACATCGGGAACCTCGAAGCGCTGCTCACCGACGCGAATGAGGTAGAGTCCGTTCTCCACGGAAGATGACGTCTTAACTCCGCCATCGGCTTCACTGGTATCGGCACCCGCAAATTCACCGCCCTTGAAGAATAGGGTTCGCCTGCCGCCATCGGGCCAGAAGACGGTTACGTCCGAATTTCCATCGCCACGCCGCACTACACCCGCTTTGCAACTCGTCGATGGCTGGCCCGCGACGCGTGAGCACGGGATATCGCTGGTCGCGTTGAAATTGGTTCCCGGCACCAGGGCATCATTCGTCGAACTGACTGGGGCATTCGTTGCTCCCCCTGAAATTTCGACCGTGAACTTATATTTGCATTGCTCGTTTCGTCGAGCCGCATTGCGCATCAGATAGACACGAATGACATAGTCACCGGCTTCTTCGAGGTTGGCGGAAAATTCATTTCCGGAACTCGATCCTGTAAATATCGACACGTCGTTCGATCCAGGTGGAAGAACATTGAAGTAGCAGCTTCCATTATTCGGCGCGAACAGCACCGACATGGCCTGTCCGGCTTTCGCTCCGACACGATAGTCCTTTCCGTCATAGCCCTTGATCGTTCCATCGAGCGTGGCGGAGATCGCGCCCGGTTTGAAACGAACGACCTGCTCTGCGGAGACCGCGACTGAGGCGGGCAACAATGTCATTGCTGCAACAATCAGAATACCAGTTCTCATCGCCTTCTCCGAGTAGAGTTGCCAACAAGCGCGGGAGGCGCACCAGTCCTATCGCCACACCCTAGTTGCTCGCCTGGTCTTCGTCCAATGAATCGAAGCCAACAAAGTTGAGCTGCATTCAACTTCGGCCTTGCCGTGATGGTAATGAGAGTCAGTATGGGCCTGCTGGGGAGGGTCCGCTTACCGGCATCCAAGCCTATCTTGCTGACGTAGGTATCGGGCGGGTTTGTCGGCGATTTACAAAGCAATCTGCTCACGCATCAACCGCGGGATTATCGACCATGAACTACAATTTGCGGAGCCTCCAGGCATTGGAAGCCGTCTACCGGCATAGATCGGTTGCGCATGCTGCAACCGAACTGAACGTTACCGCGAGTGCCATCAGTCATCAGTTGCGGAACTTGAGCGCGAATGTCGGCGAACGGTTGGTTCAGAAATCCGGCAGAGGGGTAGAGCTGACGGAGGCCGGGCAGCGCTTGGCAGAGTCTCTCCACGTGGCATTCCAACAGATTAAGTTATCGATGGAAGAAAGCGTGGGGCGTACGAAGAAAGTTCTGCGATTGGCGGTGTGCAGCAGCTTTGGCCCGGGGTGGCTCATCAAGCGCCTCGCTGACCTGCAGGCCAATCGTAGTATCGACGTCCAGCTTCGCATGTATGCACAGCATCCCCAGTTGACGGACTCTGTGGCGGACGCGTTCGTGACAGCATATCCGCTTGAGTACGGATACGTTTCCACGCCTCTCTTCGATGAAGTCTTGGTGGCGGTCCATGCACCCGACTTCTCGGTTATGGATCACCCCCTGATTACGACCAGCATTGACGCTCACGATTTCGCAAATGATTGGCGACAGTTTGGTTCCGCAGCGGCAATCGACTTCCCGCAATTGAGCTCCAGTAAAGTTATGCAGTGCACTCACTACCTGCTGGCCATGGAAATGGCGTGTCATGGTCTTGGCGCAGCCCTCGTGCCCGATTTTCTGGCGGAGGAGCACCTTCGCGCAGGCAGGATCGAAAGGATGCACAGTGTTTCGCTTCAGTCGGGACGGCGTTATCACCTGTGCTACAAGTCTGCCAGGAAGAGCGATCCGGCATTGTTGGAGCTTCACCGCTGGTTCAAACACCAGATCGGAATGACGAATAGCTGAATTCTACTCAACGGTCGCTCGGTAAATTCATTAGACCGGGCGTAGCGATCACCTTAGGTTATACGCATCGTCACGAATGCGAGCTACGAGGGGTCAGCAATGCGCTTGAATGCTGTCTGTGTCACCTCCGCGCTGTTTGCGATGACCGCGCCATTGCAGGCCTCCACTGTCTCCGAGCGCGAATACAAACGCGGGTATGAAGACTGCTCCCGCGGCGACTACGATCAAAACCAGCACGGTGCGTCCTACAAGCGCGGTTGCCGAGCCGCTGAAGACGTGATGAAGAGCGGAGCCGCTCCCAAAGCATCGAAAGCTGCAGATCAGGGGCACATGAAGTCAGTCTGTGATGGAGCGGTGACCGGCAGATTTAATCCCCACGTACGCTCGGTAAACATCTCGAATGTCGAGCATCAGAATTTCGGTTGGGGCGTCTACGGAATGGCAGTCCTTGATGACGGCAGCACGTCCGACTTCGTCTGCATGTTCAGCACGAGTGGCAAATTCAAGCGAGTCAATGTCAGCGAGCCTATCGGCGCAAGCAACCAAATGGACCATGAGGGTTACTGCCCCCCGGACGTTACGGAGGCGGACCGCTACAAGTATCCTGCTTGCGACTGATTGAGCGCAGTCGCGATTCTATTTTCAACCTCGGAGCCCGGCATGAAACACCTTCCTTTGATTGCATGCGCCTTGCTTGCCCTTTCCGGCTGCGAAACCAGTTCGCCCACTGCCGGCGGCGGTGCGGCCAGCTCTGGATGCCCCGTCGATGTCTCGCAGGCGGACCGGTACAAGTATCCGGGGTGCGATACAGGAAGCCAGGCGGCATCGGCATGCCCTGTCGACGTTACCGAGGCCGACCGTGTCAGATATCCCGCGTGCGGCTGAGCGAGTGTGCTTCCCGCTCCGCCCAGTATCAACTTAACTGCAAGCTGGAGGCGAGGCGTCGGCGTACTGGGGCATAAATCCGCGCGATATCCGAGCCGTCAAGGTGCGACGCGGGGAAGTCCAGACCGCGACGAGAATCTCGGAGGGCGTTCGCTTGAACACGAACATTCGAACGTCGGCCAAGGGATGCTGCATGCGACCACACTTCGAATGTCACTGTAGTGGCCTGTGACACCTTGGCGCGGCAGAACGGGTGACCGCAGAATGATGCGACGAATATGCGGTGCACTCCATACCTGTCCGGCTTCAGATTGGAATAGCCGTCCGGCATCATCGGAATTGCAGCATAAGCAGTCCAAGAATTCGTCCGCACCTCCAACGGACCAGTTTTACATGTCGCCTGACAGCAAGAGCCTCGCGGGCACAGCCCCTGCAGAGACTCTAATTTCGACGGGATCGGAGTTTGGGAAGGCGTGAAGGCGGTGGTCGACTCGATCGATAGTTTGGGAGGGGCACGAGCTGATAATCCAATCAGCCGCCGCTCAGAACTGGGCGGTCAGGACAGGGCCGACCACTCACCACCTTTGTAGAGCCGCGTGTCGGAATTTGTCCAGCGAAAGTCGATCTCGATGGACATGGAGCGGGCCGAGCTGAACATTGTCGATGTGGAGATGTCCTGCTCGAACCACACGATCACGGATTCGATGGAGTTGAACGTGACCGAACCCGGGCGCACCGGGGAGGGGGCTACGTAAACCGGCGTCATGGTCTCGACGCCATTCAGGACAGAGACTTGGCTGAGCCCCGGATGGATCAAGCCGAATTCATTGGCCATCGTAACTCCGTCAAACGGACCGCGGGACACCCGTGGGTGCAAAATACAGTTTTCATCGAGCTCGCACGTCTGACCAAGCTCGAGCGTCTCCTGGTTGGTCGCAGCAACGACCGTTCTTCCCTCGAGGAAGAGGTTCGTACCGAACAGGGCAAATTGCGACGTCCACGAGAAGGAGGTACTGTGGGCATAATTGGTCAGCACTGCCACACGACATTATAGCTGCCGGAATCTCCGACCGAAGAGACCTTCTTGGCAAAGCACATTGCATAGTTGTTGGCCTTGAGTGCTACGATATCTTCTTGATCGACAACGATGGTCAGTTCCTTGTAAATGCGGTACCGGCTCAAATGCACGCTCATTTTGCCTCGCTTCGCTGTATCTCGTTCATAGACGGCGTTCCTCCATCTTCACCGAAGGTCGCAGTGTTTCCATGCGACAACGCCTCGCGTAAAAATTGCACAGCCTATCACACGCACAAATCCGCAGTTTTTAAGGGTATTCAGATAATTCGGGGAGCGCGATTTAGGGTTAGAGGCGCCGCCGTGGATTGGGCGCATCAACGATGTGACCGCTTGGTCTATAGAGGGGTCTGAATCCTTCATGCCACGGATGTTGGCCCGAGTGATGAACCGCCCAGAGCGCTCTCCTCCCCATTCAGGAGGGCCTCGTGATAGCTCCAGAATTCCCGCACAAACCGTTCCGCAAGTGCATTCTCCGCGCCGTGGTCGAGCCGTATCGCCAGGAAACCGGCGTCGACGAAGATGCCGAATGGCCTGACGACGACACCCCGACCTCGGAATTCGGTCGCGGACGACGGATCGATGATCGCGATGCCGGCTCCCTCGGAGACCAGCGTCAGGGCGGTGTGGGAGAGGCGCGTTTCCAATGTCGATGACCGCGGAACCCCTGCCAAAGCTACCTCCACCCGCATGGCAAACAAGGTGCCCGGCTCCAGCGTGATCATGCGCTCGTCGGCGAGATCGGCGGGCATGATGTTCTGCGTTTCAGCGAGTCGGTGTCCGGTCGGTACCGCGACCACCGCGGGTATCGGTCGGGTCTCTATCCGGAATCCCGGTCTGTCGAGCGGGCCGTCGGCGAAGCCGAGATCGACCTGGCCAGAAGCGACGGCTTCGATAACCAGTGACGACGGGATGCCGTTCAACGACGCATGGACATTCGGCCGGTCCCGCAGGAACCGCGCCAGAAACCGCGGCATAATCCCGTTCGCCAAGGCGGGCATGGCGGCGATGCGGAGCATGCCCGCATTCTGCCGACCGATCTCCTCAGCAAACGCCTTGATGCGCGACAGGCCGACATAGGCGCGCTCTACCTCCCGAAGCAAGGTCAACGCCTCGCGGGTGGGCGTCAGTTGGTTCCCCCTGCGGTCGAACAGCTTCAATTTCGTGTCGATTTCGAAGTCGCGGATCAGCCGGCTCACGGCTGGCTGGGTGATGGACATCAGCTCTGCAGCCGCCGTCATTTTTCCCGTCAACATAACGGTACGGAACGCTTCCACCTGACGCAGATTCATGGATCACCATAATATTTGGTTATGCTCGCGGCTTGATTACGAATTTGACGGTATTGAAGCAAGCTGTCAAACCCACTGGCAACAAGGTGGCGTCTGACTGAACTGGCGCTGCACCAAGGGAACAAACTGGTGGGTGCTTTGAGCGCGTATATCGATCTGATGGGGTTCGCCGAAGGAGCCTGGGGCATGGATATGCTCAGGGCGACAGGCGTTACACTTTGCGTTGCCCCCAGCGGCTTTGCCGCCGGGGCGGTCTTCGGCAGCCTTAGCGCGGCGGCATCTTTCTCGTCGCTGCGCGCCTTGCGGATCCTTGCCGACGGCTACACCACGATCCTGCGCGGTATTCCCGACCTGCTCGTCATCTATCTCTTCTATTTCGGCAGCAGTGCGGTTCTGAGCCAGCTCGGCGCCCTGTTCGGTTCCGAGGGCTTCATCAGCGCACCGGTCTTCCTCACCGGCGCACTGGCGATCGGGGTGGTATCAGGCGCCTATCAGGCCGAGGTCTACCGCGGCGCAGTGCTCGCTCTCCCCAAGGGCGAGATTGAAGCGGCAAAGGCCTACGGCATGCCGAACCAGCTACTGTTTCGGCGCATCATTCTGCCCCAGGCGACGCGGTTCGCAATCCCGGGCGTCGGCAATGTCTGGCAACTGGTGCTGAAGGAATCCGCGCTCATCTCGGTGGTGGGACTGATCGAGCTGATGCGACAGGCCCAGATCGGCGCGGGCTCGACCCGCAAACCCTTCACCTTCTTCCTGACGGCGGCTGTTCTTTACCTGCTGATCAGCTTCGTCTCGGGCGTTCTGTTCCGGATTGCAGAGAAGCGCGCCATGCGCGGCATCAGGCAGGCGCTATGATCGACCTTCCCTTCATGTACGAGGCCTTCGTGCAGCTTTGCGGCGGCATCCCGCTGACGCTGCAACTCATGGCACTGTCCGTCGCCTCCGGCGCCGTTCTCGCGACTGTTCTCGCGGCGATGAGGCTGTCGAGCTGGCCGCCACTCGATCTTCTGGCGCGCGCCTACATCTTCATCTTTCGCGGCACGCCACTCCTGGTGCAGCTCTACTTGATCTACTACGGCCTCAGCCAGTTTCCCGAGCTGCGCCAGACATTCCTTTGGCCGTTCCTGCGGGAAGCATATTGGTGCGCTGCGCTGGCGCTCGCACTCAATACCGCAGCCTACAGCGCTGAGATCATCCGCGGCGGCGTGCTTTCAGTCCCGGCAGGGCAGATCGAAGCCGCACGGGCCTATGGCATGGGCGGCTTCACGCTCATCCGCCGCATCATTGCTCCACAGGCATTGCGGCAGATGCTGCCTGCCTACTCCAACGAAGTGATCCTGATGGTGAAGTCGACGGCGCTCGCTTCGACCATCACCATGATGGAAGTCACGGGGCTGGCGGCAAAACTCATCTCGGCGACCTACCGGCCCGTGGAGATCTTCATCGCCGCCGGCGCGATCTATCTGTTGCTCAATTTCATCGTCAGCCGGCTGTTCAAGCTGTTCGAATACCGGCTTTCGGCCGCGCAGCGCCAACCCCTCTACCGACGTGCCGCAGGAGAAAATGCATGATGAACGCGCCCCTCGCTCCGGCCGTGAAGATCACCGGGCTCGAGAAGAGCTATGGTGCCTACAAGGTACTGCATTCCATCTCACTCAGTGCCAACCAAGGCGAAGTCGTCTCGATCCTTGGCGCCTCGGGCTCCGGCAAGTCCACCTTGCTTCGCTGCATCAACATGCTGGAAGTGCCGGATGCGGGCGAAATCTCCATTCACGGAGAGAGCTACAGGCTTACGCAGCGCGACGGTTTCGCTCCGCGCGTCGCCGATAAGAAGCAACTGCTGCGCCTCCGGTCGCAGGCGACGATGGTGTTCCAGTCCTTCAATCTCTGGTCTCATCTGACGATCCTGGAAAACCTCATCGAGGCGCCGGTTCATGTGCAAAGGCGCAACCGCGCCGAATGTGTCGCCGAGGCCGAAGCCCTGCTCGAGCGCGTTGGCATCGCCGACAAGCGCAACTTCTACCCGGCCCACCTATCCGGCGGCCAGCAGCAACGCGCGGCCATTGCCCGGGCGCTCGCCATGCGGCCGAAGATCATGCTGTTCGATGAACCGACTTCGGCGCTCGATCCGGAACTGGTCGCCGAAGTGCTGAAGGTCATGCGCGATCTCGCAGCCGAGGGCCGCACCATGCTCGTCGTTACCCATGAGATGGGCTTTGCCCGCGACGTCTCGAACCGCGTTCTGTTCCTGCACAAGGGGCTGATCGAAGAGGACGGTCGCCCGGAACAGGTCTTCTCGAACCCGAAGAGCGAGCGCTTTCGCCAGTTCATTTCCAAGCAGAACGCCTGAAACGAACTTCCAAAAAAACGAAGAGAGGAGAACGCATGAAACTGAAGATTGTCTTGTCTGCCGTCGGCCTGCTGGCAACGGCCCATGTCGCGCAAGCGGAGGACGTGATCCGCATCGCCACCGAAGGCGCCTATGCGCCGTGGAACTTTTCCGGACCCAACAACGTGCTGGAAGGCTTCGAAATCGACCTCGCGAACGAACTGTGCGGGCGCATGAAAGCAAAGTGCGAGATCGTCGCACAGAATTGGGACGGCATCATCCCGTCTCTCACCGCCGGCAAGTACGACGCGATCATGGCGGCCATGAGCATCACGCCGAAACGCGAGGAAGTAATGGCCTTCACCGCACCCTACGCGGCGGCAATCAATTCCTTTGCCGCGATGGAGGGAAGCGACCTTGCCGACCTGCCGGATACGGGCAAGCCGCTGTCGGTCGATTCCGAAGCCGCCAAGTCGGTGCTGGAAGAGATCGCCAAGAAGATCCAGGGCAAGGCTGTCGGCGTGCAGGGTTCGACCACGGCTTCCGCGTTCATGGAACAGTACTTCCAAGGTGGCGCCGACGTACGCGAATACAAGACCACCGAAGAGCACAATTTCGATCTCGCGAGCGCCCGCCTCGACGCAGTCGTGGCCAATGCGACCGTTCTCGCAGCAGCGCTCGAGAAGGACGACATGAAGGGTGCCAAACTCACCGGTCCGCTCTTCTCGGGCAGGGTGTTCGGCATGATCGGCGTCGGCCTGCGCAAGGAGGACACAGCATTGAAGGCCCGCTTCGACGACGTCATTAAGGCCGCGGTCGCCGACGGCACGGTGAAGAAGCTTTCCGAGAAGTGGTTCAAGGTGGACGTGAGCCCCCAGGAGTAACCCGCGAGAACTGGCCCGCCCGAGTTTCGGATGGGCCTTCACTGCCGAGATACGGACCAAACAGCATGCGCAGACTGCCAGATCAGGACATCGTCATCATTGGAGCCGGCCTCGTCGGGGCCGCCCTTGCCTGGGGCCTGGCGCGCACGGGGGAGCGGCCGCTGCTGCTTGACGGCGAGGATCTGTCGATGCGTGCCTCTCGCGCCAACTTTGCGCTGATCTGGATTCAGGGCAAGGGTCTTGGCGCGCCCCATTATGCGCGCTGGTCGATGCGTTCGGCCCGACTTTGGCCGGAATTCGCCGCCGCATTGCGCGAAACGTCGGGCGTGGATGTCGCCCTGAAGCAACGAGGCGGCTTCACCTTTGCGCTGAGCGAAGCCGAACTGGAACGGACGCATGAAGAGGTCCTGACGGTGGCGCGCGAACTTGGCGATGACGCCCCGGAACATGCCTTGCTCGACCGTGCAGAGACGGCGAAGATGGTGCCGTCTATTGGTCGGGATGTAGCAGGCGCCATCTATTCTCCGATGGACGGTGACGTGAATTCGCTGCGCCTGCTGCGAGCACTCCATACAGGAATGGTAAATCTCGGAGCGCGCTACGAACCCCATTGCGAGGTCGACGAGATCCAGCCCGGATCCGGCGGATTTCGGTTGAAGGGATCCTGGGGCGAGGTTTTCGCTAGACGCATCGTCCTGACGGCGGGTGTCGGCAATAGCCGGCTTGCCGCCATGGTCGGGATTCACGCCCCCGCCGTGCGCAGCAAAGGGCAGATCCTCGTTACGGAAAAGTGCCGGCCGTTTTTCCCCTATACTTCGGCCACGCTCAGACAAGCCGACGAAGGCGGCGTGATGATCGGCGACAGCCAGGAAACCGGCACGGACTCGATCGCCACCAACCAGGACATCAGCGCGGTTCTGGCCGAGCGGGCCATCCGGACGTTTCCCTGTCTCAGCGGTGTCAACGTCCTTCGCTCCTGGGCTGGGTTCCGCGTCAAGACACCCGATGGATTGCCCATCTACGAACAGTCGGCCGCCTATCCCGGCGCCTATGTCGCGATGTGCCATTCCGGCGTGACGCTCGCCGCAGTCCATGCACTCGAAGTTGCCGGCGAGATCGCCACACAACAGACCGAACTTGCCGGCGACAATTTCCCCGGCCGGAGGTTTCATGTTTCGCAGAATTGATAGAGCGGAGGAGACCGTGACCATCACGTTCGACGGTCTCCCCATGCGCGTTGCCGCCGAGCAGACGGTGGCCGCAGCGCTTCTCGGCCAGGGCATCAGCACGCTGCGCAGGAGCGTCGTCGGCAACGCCCAGCGCGCACCCTATTGCCTGATGGGCGTCTGCTTCGAATGCCTGGTCACCATCGACGGCACCCAAAACCGCCAGGCTTGCATGACAATCGTGCGTGACGGGATGGCGATCTCATCGCAAAGCGGTGCCCGCTCTCTGGACGAAGGGTGCTGACGATGGCGCTCCGGAAAATCAACGACCTTCATCGCCTCGACCGCGAATACGATCTTGCGATCGTCGGTGCAGGACCGGCAGGAATGGCAGCCGCCGCGCAAGCCGCGTCCCTCGGCGCACGGACGATCCTCTTCGACGAAAACCCTGGCCCCGGTGGCCAGATCTACCGGGCTATCGAAAGGAACTCACCCGGGAAACGTGACTTCCTCGGCAGTGACTACTGGAAGGGAAGGGGAGTCCTGCAGCCGTTTCTGCAGTGCGATGCCACCTACGTACCCCAGGCGCTTGTCTGGAGCGTCGAGCAAAAGGAAGCCGATGCGAGGGCATCTGTCGAACTGCGCGTCTCCGCCGGCGGCAGCAGCAGCATCGTTCATGCGCGGCGGGTCATCTTCGCGACCGGCGCGATGGAGCGGCCGATGCCCATACGGGGTTGGACGCTTCCCGGCGTGATGACCATCGGCGCAGCCCAGATCGCGCTCAAATCTTCAGGACTGGTACCCGATGGCCGCGTTGTCCTGGCGGGCAGTGGCCCGCTGCTCTATCTGTTTGCCGACCAATTGCTACAGGCAGGCGGGAACATCGTAGCAGTGCTCGACACCACGCCGCGATCGAACTGGATGGAGGCCCTGCCTTTTCTGCCATCGTTTCTGATTTCGCCCTATCTGTGGAAGGGTCTGTCGCTGTTGGCAAGGGTCGGTCGCTCCGTATCGGTTTTTACCGGTGTCGGGACGATCGAAATTATCGGAGAGGATCGCGCAACGGCGATCCGCTTCCAGACCAAGGGCCGGATCGAAGAAGTCGCCGTCGACAGCATCTTCCTGCATCAGGGCGTCGTCCCGAACAACAACCTGGCAAACGCGACCGGATGTGAGTTCGCGTGGAATGACCGGCAGAGGTGCTTTCATCCGCAACTGGACGCGCAAGGTCGATCCTCGCTTTCCGCGATCTTTATTGCTGGTGACGGCGGCGGCATTGGCGGCGCGCTTGTCGCCGAAGTCGGCGGGCAGATAGCGGCGCTGGCCGCCACTCTAGATATCTTTCCAGGCAAAGAATGGGAAATCGAACCGCTCTTGGCGAAACATGAAGGACGGCGCAGGGCCTTGTCCCGCGGGCGCACATTCATCGACACGCTCTATCAGCCCGCCCCGTCGTTTTGCGCGCCGACCGATCGGGAGACGATCGTATGCCGCTGCGAAGAGGTGACGGTCGGAGCCGTACGCGATGCCGCCGCACACAACGTGGTTGGCCCCAATCAGCTCAAGACGATGCTGCGCTGTGGCATGGGGCCGTGTCAGGGTCGCATGTGCTCGGCGACCATCACGGAGATCCTGGCTGATGCACAGCAGCGAAGCCCAGCCGAAGTCGGCACCTACCGACTTCGAACGCCGATAAAGCCGATCCCCCTGCGCGAGTTCGCCTCGCTCCCCCTCACGCCGGATGCCGTCCAGGCCGTTACCGGCGACCACACCGATCTTAGCTAACCCCTCGAAACGAAGGAAATCCAAATGGTAGAACGTCACATCCGCACGCCCATCATGCATCGCGTCGTGGAACACAACGGCATCGTCTATGTCGGCGGCACGACCTGCGACGACGAAAGCCTCGACATGGCCGGTCAGACACGCGAAATCCTGGCGAAGATCGACGGCTATCTGGTGGAAGCCCGTACCGACAAGACGAAGTTGCTGACCGCTACGATCTTCGTGACCGATCTTGGGAAGAAGCCGGAGATGGATGCCGTTTGGAAAGCCTGGATTGGCCCCGAAGACCTGCCGACCCGGGCAACTGTGGGCGTTGGCGATCTTGGCGGCGACACGATGATCGAGGTGGTCGTCTCGGCGTTCAAGTGAGCACGCCAACAGTCGTTCTGTTTTGCGTTGCCGGCTTCACTTGCAATTGAAGCCGGCGGCCCGGATTGAACCAGGAGAGCCTCGAGTTGTGGGAATCTGCAGCGCCCATGTTACCTAGGGATAAACAATGACCAGTATCGTTGATCCGGAAACACCGTCGCAGGCAACCCATGGCGACAGTTCTCTGGAGGAGCAAAGAAAATAGTTAATAAAGGGAGATCCTAACTGAAGTGCAACCCGCCGGTTTTCAGGGTAGGGGTTCAGCCTCCCTCTTGCAAATGTGCCCGGAACACTTCGGCGGGTGTTCTGTAGTCGAGGCACTTTCTCGGCTGGTCGTTGAGATGGCGAGCAAGCTGGATGAGCTTGCGTTGCGACACGCCTGCAAGGTCGGTATCGCCTGGCATGTATCGACGGATGCGCTTGTTGATGTTTTCCACGGCACCTTTCTGCCACGGTGCACTGGGGGCACAAAACCAGCTCCGCGCGCCGATGCCATCTTCCAAAGCCCTGAAGCCGGCAAACTCCGTGCCGCGATCAAAGGTGAAACTCTGCCGGGCAAAGGCTGGCAAGGGAGAGAACGTTTCGATGATGTTGTCCATGATCGGCCGCGAGTGGCGGCTCTGGTTCTTGATCATGACGGTGTAGCGGCTCTTGCGCTCGATCAGTGAGGTTAGGTTGGCGTTGCCCAAATCACGTTGGAAGATCAACAAGTCGCCTTCCCAATGCCCAAACTGCGAACGATCACCAATGAAATCAGGACGTTGCGATATCCTGCAGTCAGCGGGAAAAGTGCCGTCGCGCGGCTTCCTCGAGCCGCGGGGGCGGCGTTTGCGGCGGCCTTCCGACAGATGCTGATAGAGCTCCAGCGCCTGATCGTCCTTGCCGTAGATGAAGCGATAGATCGTCTCGGTACAGACCCGCACGGCGCTCACGCCATCGGCGAGCAGACGACCGGCGATCTGTTGCGGGGACCAAAGCGCCTTCAGCTGCTCGATCACCAGTTCGCGCAATTGTGGGTGCCGCACAAGCTTCCTCAAACGCTGCCGCCGCTCTTTGCGGATATCGTCAGCAACGGTCGGGAAGCTATAGTCGGGCAGCTCGCGATCGCGGAAGGTCACCCGCCATAAAAATAAAGGTGCAGGCCGAATAGCAACCTTTCCCTTTCGGGATAAAGGTGGAGAGGCGCCTCTCATGCACGTCGTCAGCAATCAGCAGTGCCATCTGGACAGCGCCGCTGATGCTGTCGAGCACCAGCAATCTGGCTTTCTGAGAAGCATGCAGCGCCCGCCTGAAATTCAAGGCGGAATAGAGGTCGATATCGCCCGCGAGAGTGATGACGCTGGGGTCGCTCTCCTCGAATGAGAAGGGACTAAATTTCTTTGTGTCAGCGAGCGCTGGATTACCCACAAGCGAAAGGGCCAGGCAGAATGCCCATATGCGAATGAGGCCGAACGGAAAACTCGGCAAGGTTGACACTTCCACGCTCTGTTTATATTCACAGAACATTGATCAAATTGAAGTTGCAACACAAAAAGCCGCAACGGTTAACAGAGCGACGGGTCAACGGTCTCGATCGCAGAGGCGTGGGGTTATGTGATCACTCCACTGGGGTGCTGTATCATCATCTCCGCATAAGCCTTCGCCATCATCTCGGTGTCTTCGAGATAGCGGGCCGCCCTCGGACGCGCGCTCACCAAACCGTGAAGCTTGGCAATAGAGGGAAACCGCAGGCACACCGCTTCTCGGTCGAGGTAGGCGACCCAAAAGCTTAGATAAAAATCTGCGAGAGAGAAGCGGGTCCCTAAGACGTAAGGTCCTCTTTTTGCCAGCCTAGTGTTCATGACATTCAAGCGGTCGAGAACGAGCGACTTTGCCAGCTCTTGCATCCCCACGTTATCCTCGCATCTCAATGAGAAACGGTTCGGAAAATGGTATCGCTTCATCTCAGATTGCACGTCCCCGGCGATATGGAAAACCGTCGAGAGAAACAGCCCCCTGTCGGGGTCGGTGAATGAAGGGGCCAGTTCTGTGAGCTGGTGCCGATCCGCGAGGTAGAGCATGAGAGCGGCTACTTCATAGAGTGCGTCGCCGTCAGGAGTGATCAGCACCGGAACCAAGCCGGCGGGGTTTATGGCGAGGAACTCTGCGGAACGGTGCTCGCCTTTGAGGATGTCTATTTTTCTGAGCTCATACTCTATCTCACCTTCTTCAAGCACCCATTGGACGAGCGGTGCGCGAGTGAAATCGCCGCCATAAAGAACGTACATCCTACGCTCCATATCTCCAGCGCGCGGGGCATGCGGCGGTGAACTAGCCGCGCGCTCGAGCTCGGCCCGATTGTGCGCAACGCTTCGTGCCTGGCAGTTGAGGTTCGATCCGCCGCCAGACATGTCTCAACCATCGACTTAGGCCGGGGGCTTGTACGAAGATGAGATTTTGTGCGCCTTCTGTTGCGCAGCCTTGAATTCCGCGCCGGTGTAGGCTCGCACAGTTTTGACATCCGATACGGCTCCCGATGCGCTGACGACGAGAAGTGCGGGGATCAGGTCAGCGCCATCCTCGAATTCCGTGATCGCCATCCAGTCGGTTTCGCCGGTCGTGAGGTAGAAAGAACGCAGTTTCCCGCCCGCGGCTTCCATGATGCCTCGTGCCGCTTCTTCTCGGTCTGATGGATTGTCAATCATTCCCTTCGCTGACGTAGCAGTATAGCACCCTGTGGTTACGAACAGTGGCATAGGATATCCTCCGCAATATGGGCAGATCGAATGACCTGCCGAACGGTCATTAACTCTATTGGCGTTAGACGAACGTCGGACTGCAGACCGCTGGATTGGTCGCCGCCCACCTCTTCGCCTTCATGGTGACCGGCCTCCGTGGCCGGCTTGCCGTTTCTGCACGGGCGATTGCGCACGTCGAGAGAACCACGGTCAGCATGACCAAGATCCTCAGCATACTAAGCTCGTCCTGAATTTCAGTACGCACTAATCTACAGCAGATCGAGCGGGATGGCCTGTAGTCAATCCGAGCTAGCACGGATGGTCGCTGGCTACGTTGTTACGCGCGCCCTTTATCAATTGGACTGGTCACGGCCATTGCACGCCAATAGTCATTTCAGCGGAAGTTCGGTCTGCCGTGCGCTTCGGCGAGATCTTAGGGAGGTTTGGCGTAGAGCGGCCACGGCTGCTTGCGCTTAGGCAGGTCGCGCGCCGATGGTTGCGCAAATGTTCGCTGCTGAGTTTGTAATTAAGCATAAACTAATTCAGGTCGGCGGCCTTGTGGTATCCTGCGGCAAGGACACCTTGGGGGGCTTTGCGATGTTTCGCGTGCTGGTGCTGATCCTTGCTTTCGTCGCAAATCCGTCGCGGGCCGCCGCAGCGCCTCCAGACGTCGATTTGGAACTCGTGCTGGCGGTCGACACATCGGGCTCGATCGATATCGGGGAGGCGCGCGTACAGCGCCTCGGCTATCTGGAAACGCTTCGACACCCGGATTTCATCAACGCCGTCAAAAGCGGTTATCTTGGACGCATTGCCATCGGCTATTTTGAATGGGGCGGGAAGGTGAATGAATCGTCGGTCGTCGCCTGGCAGGTAATCGAAGATGCCAAGGATGCCGAAGCCTTTGCCGCCAAGCTCGAAGCCCGCCCGATTGGCACGCGGCATGGCACCTCGATCTCGAGTGCAATCCGTTTCGGCACGAGACTCATCGAGACCAACGCTTATTTCGGAGCGCGCCGCATCCTCGACCTTTCCGGTGACGGGTTCAACAACACGGGTTTACCAATCGCAGTCGCTCGCAATGACGCCCTGGCGCGTGGGATCGTAATCAATGGATTGGTGATACTCATCAGGCCCACCGTTTCTACCGTTCCGCTCGAGCGCTACTATGCAGAATGCGTCATCGGCGGTCCTGGATCCTTTATGATTCCCGTGCGTAACGTGGAGGACTTTGCGAGCGCCGTGCGCCAGAAGCTGCTGCTCGAAGTGGGCGGGCTGACGCCTAGCTTGACTGCCCAGCCAGCCGCGATGCACGCGCCCGTAGACTGCAGGGTCGGCGAGAAATATCCGAGCTTTGTTGAACCGGCATTCCGGAATTAAGTTGACGCTGTCCACCGCCCTTGAACAACGCAGCGAAGACTCTGATTTTTTGCCGGCCTATTTCAGCGGTATTATCACGAGACTTGACGCAGCGCGTGCATGCCTTCGACAACCCGATCAAGGTCCTGCTGACGTTCGAAGGCAATTCCACGGACGGCGTAATCTACCGGATCGAAACCCGGTTGTAGAGCATGCAGTCGCGCGAGGGTTTTTCTGGCTGCAGCAGTATCGCCTGCCAACGCCTGAGCAGCCCCAAGCCGCGCAAGACCCCAGGCACCTAACCTGGGAATGCGCCCAAGACGTTCCGCCGCGCCGGCATAATCTCCGGCAAGATAAAGCGCCATCGAGCGGTCAAAGTAGTACCAATCCGGATGCAGCGGATTTAGCCGGACCGCACGGTCCATCCAGGCTATACCCTCGTCCCCCCGCCCGCGCAGGACGAGCAAATAGCCCATCTGCGCGATTGTATCGGCATCGTAAGGGTTAAGTTCGAGCGACCGCGCGACATGATGCTCGGCAGCGTCGTATTCTCGAAGATAAAGCCGCACGAGCCCGAGGATGCGGTGAGTGCGTGCTTCTTCCGGAGAAAGACTGACCCCCGTTGAGGCGAGGCTGAGGGCAGTGCGCAACTCCGTATCGGCGCTCAGGCCGTATTTGCTGAGGATAACGGTCGCAAGCGCCAGGTAGGAATGAACGAGGCCATTCGTTGGATCACGCAGGAGCGCTTCCGACAGAACGTCATGTGCTTTCTGATTATCTCCCTCGCCGTAGCCCCGCAGCAGCGCTACACCCTGCAGCAGCAGGTCATGCGCCTTTCGGTCGGCCGGAGGCTTGCGTGCAGCCAGCCGAAGCGACGCACCCTCCACATGTGACACCAACCGGCTGATGACCTGCCGCGCGATCAGATCCTCGAGAACCAGCGGGTCCGGGTCGTACGCCTCAAGACGATCCGCCCACACCAGGCTACCGTCGGCGGCGTCGATAAGGCTGACACCGACCCGCACCATTCCCTCATCCCGGTCAATGTGGCCGTCGACGAGATAGCGAGCACCGAGACGTCTCGCGAGGGCTTTCGGCTCGCTTCTGTCTGCATGTGCCGATGCAAGCGATGTGGCTCGGGCAATGACCGGAACGATCCTGAATCTGGCGAGCCCGTTGATGATCTCCTCGCAGAGCGTCTCACTATATGATGCGTTGCTGTCGAGGGTGCGGTCCTCGAACGGCAGCACCGCGATCGGTGTTTCCTCGCCATCATCGGAAGCGTCGACGGTTTTTGATGAACCTGGGTCCAGAAAATATCCTCGACCCGCCACCGTTCTGATTGTCGATGGGCCTACGGAGCCGAGCGCCTTCCTGATCTCGCGGATCGCCTGCGTCAGCGAATCCTCGGTGACAATCACGTCCGGCCAAACAGCGTCGACCAAGTCGCGTTTCGACACAACGCGGCCCGCCTCTTTGGCGAGGCAGGCAAGAAGTTCGAATGCCTTTCGACGCAAAGTAACAACGCCAACTTCGTTCAGAAGAAGGCCGCGGTTGAGGTCGAGCGTGAATCCCCGGAAGCGAATGGGCGTTTGGCTGCCCACGGCCATGAGTTCTTCACCTCCGCGCAAAAATCCTCAGATACGACCAGAGTTGCGACTGTGTTGGTCGGTTGTCAACCGCGTGACCTGCGGCGATGGCTTCTCCACCCTCATCTACAGAGGGCAGACAAAGGTGATCGATGCAGATGTCGTGGTATGCGCCCGTGATGCAGCTGCAGCTGGAAGCGGTTGTGAGGAACTCGAGAAGATCTTGTCGCTCTGCGTCGCTCATTGTTAGACACTCCCGATTTGCTGCTGGTTCGATGCAAGAATGCGCTGCGCCACCATCGCCTGAAGGAGCCATAGCCGATGGTCCCGGATGCCTCGCTGTTCCAGGCCCTCGACAGTTCGATATAAATATTCGGCGCAAGAGCCGAGATGGCCTGCTGCCGTCGCGAGCACGCCAGCGACAGTCTCAATCGGCTGATACCCCGTATAAGCGAGCCCAGCCCTGTCGGCGCAGAAGGCAAGGGCTTGCACCCGCACCCCGGCGACATTGACCGCGATCCAGCGTGGCTTGTTCGTCGTGGCGGGACTGGAAACTTCCCGCCGAAGAAGCGCAATCAAGGCGTCACGGCCATTCGGTTCGGGGAGGCGTTGCACCATGCCTTTGCATTGCCCGCCTCGATCCAATACCAGCATGAGCCCGGGGCACTCAGGCGTCCCGCGCCATCGCGTTAACCGCAGGCGAAAGGCGCGATGCCACCCGGGCGCGATCGCGTAACGTTCCTCAGCGACCTCAAAAGCGGGTTTCCAAAGGAGGGAGCCATAGGCGAAAACCCAGACTGGACCGTCAGAAGCTCGCCCCTCGAGGAGGTCGTCGGCTAAAGCTTCGTAGTCACCGTCCGTCATCGGCACAAAACCAGGCGTCGGACCACTGTCGACGACGGGCCGGTTAGCCTTGGCAACGATCTCCGAGGTAAGTTGCATGAGACGCCTCCACAGCGAATTCATGGTCGTCCAGGCGGAGCTTCATGTCCCGAACAAGTTCTGAAATTTCTGTGAAATCGAGAAAGCCTCGGCTCTGAGAAGAAGCATGATGCGAGGAGATGCTCTTGGCCTTCAGGGAACGGCTTGGCGAAATCGGTCATGGCGCTCCGTGAAGGCAAGACGCGGCCAATGGAATTTGGCTAGTTCGCCGCATTATCGCGACAACGGCGTTGTGAGCGAAAACCAGAGACCTTCGCCTTCCCGGGGTTGATACGATTGACTCCTGACACGGTGCAACATTGCTTGACCTTGGTGAAAAACCGCTCGATCATTCACGCCTGGACCCACCTCAAAATGGTGGGGTCGCTTGTTGATTTGGCAGACTACGCTCCTGGAGCAAGGCGATGACAAGCTTCGATTCGCGACGCATTTCCAACATTCATCACGACCTGCATCAGCACTTGCCTTCCGAATCCGCGCTGAGAACCAGAGCACTCGAAAGTCTTCTCGTCGAAAAGGGGCTGATCGATCCTGCGGCTATGGACGCCTGGATCGAAATGTACCGCGACGAGATCGGACCTAGGCGGGGCGAGGGTCCTGGCTCGGGCCTGGAGAGAACCGTCGTTCAAAAGGGCTCTTCTCGAAAATGCGACCGCTGCAATCGAGCAGTTCGGATTTGCTGGGCACGGAACGGGTCACCTGCAGGCGGTTGAGAATACATTAGAGATACACAATCTCGTCGTCTGCACCCTTTGTTCCTGCTACCCATTCTCGATTTTGGGAATTCCGCCTGCGTGGTACAAGTCGAACGAATACAGAGCGCGCGCTGTGCGCGAACCGCGTGCGGTTTTGTCGGAGTTTGGCGTGGAAATTCCCCCGACTGTCGAGGTGCGGGTCTGGGACTCGACGTCCGAGAGACGATATCTGGTGATACCGCAGCAGCCCAATGGTGTGGAATCCTGGAGCGAAGAGCAGCTCGCGGAGCTGGTCTCGCGTAATTCTATGATCGGGACGCAGAGGGATCTTTCTCCAACCTGGAGGGAAGCCTGTGTCAGGCGACATGTAAAACTGGTCCGGTAGCGACACCTAAAACTGGTCCCCCTTTCAGACCTTAGGAGGGACTAATGGACGTTGAGACAGGTACGAAGATCTCCGCGAGATTGGCGCGGAGAGAAGCGATGCTCGAACCGGACGAGGTGACTGCGATGCTGCGGCTCAAGAAGCTGGGGTGGGGCACGCGGCGGATCGCGGCGGAGCTGGGATGCTCGCGCACGACGGTACAGCGATACATCGAGACGGGTGGCTGGCGCGGGTATCGGCGAGCCCGCCGGGAAACGCAGCTCTCGAAGCATGAAGCGTGGGTCCGTGAGCGGTTCTTTCGCCATGGCGGCAATGCTGATGTCGTGCGGCAGGATCTGGCTCGAGAACTCGGCATTGAGGTCAGTCTGCGCACGGTTGAGCGAGCGGTCGCGGGGTATCGGCAGCAGTTGGCGGCATCGGCTTTAGCGACGATGCGCTTCGAGACACCGCCAGGCCATCAGATACAGATCGATTTTGGCGAGAAGCGAATGGAGATCGGAGGCGAGAAAGTCCGCGTCTACATCTTCGTGGCAACGCTTGGCTATTCGCGTCGCACATACGCGACGGCGTTTCTCCACGACCGTCAGTCTGCCTGGTTCGATGGGATGGAGGCAGCCTTCAGGCATTTTGGCGGTGTCACAAGCGAGGTCCTTCTCGATAATGCTGCGGCATTGGTAACACGGCACGACGCGGTGACCCGCGAGGTCGTGTTCAACGATCGGCTGCATGCCTTCTCCCGCTATTGGGACTTCCGTCCTCGCGCATGTGCACCATACCGGGCTCGTACCAAAGGCAAGGACGAGCGAGGCGTCGGGTATGTGAAGCACAACGCACTTGCCGGACACAGCTTTGACAGCATGGAAGGCCTTCACCTGCACCTTGCGTGGTGGATGCGCACGGTTGCCGATCTTCGATGCCATGGCACGACAGGCGAACCACCACTTGAGCGCTTTGTCCGCGACGAAGCTATGACGCTACACCCACTAAATGGCAGGCCGCCATTTCGTCAGATCCGAGAACTGCTGCGCAAGGTCCACGCCGATTGCGCCGTTGAGGTCGACACCAACGCCTACTCAGTCCCGTGGCGGCTCATCGGCGAGATTGTCGAGGTGAGGATCAGCGGTGGCCAGGTCCGCGTATTCCATGCTGGTCAGCTTGTCGCGAGCCACGCCGAGTCACACGGGCGTCATCGTCGCCTGACGGATCCCGCCCATTTTGTCGGCGTCAGCGGCTTCGGCATGCCTGTCAAGCAAGCCGCGCAGGCCGATCCGCCCGCTCCCAAGCTGCCCGAACTTCTTCGCCCACTGTCGGAATATGAGCGGTTGATCGGAGGGCAATGGTGATGGCAGTTGATCACGACACGCTGATCGGCTGGCTGAGCCGGCTGAAGCTCACCGCCATCCGCGACCAGCTCGACAACCTTCTTGACGAAGCCTCGCGCGCGGATCTCACCATTCGCGAGACGCTCGCATTCCTGTGCGAACGCGAGATTGCAAGGAAGGACGAGAGACGCATCATCATGGCGATGAAGATCGCGCATTTCCCGCATGCACGAGATCTCGAGGGATTTGATTTCGAGGCGCAGCCCAGTGTCGATCCGCAACAGATACGAGAACTCGCCACCGCCCGTTGGGTGGCAAATGGTGATGCCTTGCTGCTGCTCGGTCCACCTGGCGTTGGGAAGTCCCATCTCGCGATTGCGCTTGGAAGAGAGGTCATCCGTCAAAACTACACGGTGTTGTTCACAACGGCGCAGGCATTGGTCGCAACGCTCGTGAGAGCACATGGCGAAGGACGCCTGGAAGAACGACTTGGGTTTCTCGCCAAGCCCAAGCTGCTCATCATCGACGAGCTTGGCTATCTTCCACTCGAGCCCAATGCAGCCCACTTATTTTTCCAGCTCGTATCGAGGCGCTACGAGCGGGGTGCAATGCTCGTCACCTCCAACCGCAGTGTCGGAGAATGGGGAACAGTGTTCGGCGACCCCGTCGTGGCAACTGCTATCCTTGATCGGTTGCTGCATCACAGCCACGTCATCACAATCCGTGGCGACAGCTACAGGCTACGAGAAAAGCGCCGTAGCGGGCTTCTACAGAAGTCCACGACGGCAGCCGGTATGGAGAGTAACTAAACACCCTTGGCGGACCAGATTTGCGTGTCGCCTAAGGACCAGTTCACGATGACGCTTGATAGCCTGATGGACGGCGTTCACGATCTTGGCGGGCGCGAAGGATTTGGCCCCATTCTAGGCAGGGATGACGAGCGTCTCTTCCGTTCGGATTGGGAAATGCGGGCTTTCGGTCTCGCCCAGGCTGCCGCTGGCGATGCGGACTGGTCGATTGATTGGTTCAGGCATTGCCGCGAGTTGATCGTTCCGGCCGAATATTTGACGCGACCATACTTCGATCAATGGGTGCTGACGATTGCAGCCCAGATGATTGATGCCGGCTATCTTACATTGGAGGAACTCGATGTTGGCCGGTCGTCATTTGCACGCCAGCCTTGCTATCCGCCTGAAAGAGCGCACGAGGCGCGCGCCTACGTCAAGTCCGTGCGCAGCTACGCTCTTGATTCCGGGGCGCCGCCGTTGTTCGTCGTGGGCGACGTGGTGCGCGGCAAATCCATGGGACATTCCGGACATACGCGCTTGCCGTCCTATGTGCGGGGGAGGCGTGGAAGCGTGATCGCACATCACGGCGCCCATGTACTGCCGGACGCGTCAGCCGCCGGAACGCCCAGAGGCGAGCACCTCTACACGGTTGCCTTTGCCGCGTCCGAGTTGTGGCCGGAAGCCCACGACAGCCGCGATCAAGTTTTCGTCGATCTCTGGGAGAGCTATCTTGAGCGGATCTGAACCTGGGACGGCCCACCTGACGCAAAGGGACAGCGAACCGGCTTTCGCCGAGCCGTTGCATGCTCAGGCTTCCGCGATGGCAAATTTGTTGGTTGCTTCGGGCGTAATATCAGGAGCGCATTGGTCTGAAACTCTGGGCGCGAAGTTGTGCGAGGCGCATCTCGCCGGACAGTCGGACGACACCGAGACCTATTATCGCGCCGTGTTGTCCGCACTCGAAAGCCTCCTCGATCAAGCTCGCGCGATTTCCGGCAAGGAATTAACCCAGCGGCGAGATGCCTGGGAGCGCGCATATTTGCGCACGCCGCACGGACGGCCCGTCGTGCTGAATGGGGGCTTATGACCAAGCGTTCCTGCTCCTGACGAGTCTTCCGAGCTGTCGTGCCAAGAGACCTGGGATGTGATCCTCTTGGCCCGCACACGACACTGCCGGAGGCCTTAGAACATAAATGAGGGATGTGGTGGGCTCGGCAGGACCGGAGCCGACGGCCTTAACCATCGAGTTCCCTCCCAGCAGAGAACCAGGGCAACCGATCGATCAAGCTCGGGTCTGGACGATTTTCCGTGCAAACTTTGGCTCTGTGAGGGAAGCAGGTCTGAGCCGTCGATGTCGGCAATGTCATATTCCTATCCAGTTATCGCCGGTTCGTATCCCTTCAAATCGAGGGATTGATAGTTCGCAATCGAGAAGTCGCATTACGATCCAACTTCGAACTTTTTCGAAAGCCACGCTCGCGAAGGATGTCGGCAAAGCTGAGTTCCATCTGCCGCATCCCGTGGGGGCGCAGTCTGCTCAATCACGGAATGCAACGCGCCCGAGGACGTGCATATGGTAAGGCCCGTCCCAGACAATCTATGGCGCACGAAGCGCGTCTTTCCGGTTCACTCGTCAAAACATGAGTTCGACCACTCTGTTGGATGGAGGCTGAAATACCTAGCCGAGTTGTTCGTAAAAGCTTAACCAATCGAAAAAACACCAACTTCTGAGGGTTGCCCGAGGCGCGTTCGCGCATGATGTTCTTTACGCAGCCGGAGCCATGGACAGAGCCGGGACTGCGCTCTGGCGTTTGTCTTGCTCGGCAACGTAGTGAGTGGGAACGGTTGGCATGCTCCTGAACCATCGCATCACGCGCATCACCGTCGGCATTCTGCTTTTCACGCTCGCCGTTGTCGTCCTCCTGCCGGGATTGACCGGCTTTACCAGCCTCGACGGCACCGTAAATGCCCGCTTTGCCGTCATCAACGCACCGATTGACGGGGAAATCGGACAGGCGCCGCCACGCATCGGCACGCCGGTTGCCGAAAACGAGACCCTTCTGACCATCCGCAACGAACGCGTCAATCGGGCGATCCTTGCTTCGCTTCAGGCGGAAGGAAAGACGGCCGCCGATCGCGTCACGGCGCTGGAGCGTGAACGGGACGAACTCGTCGCCTTGCGCGATCAGCTCGCCCATCGGCTCGAGAAATTCAAGAACGCCACCATTGCCAGTCTGGAGCGCGAACTTCGCATCCTGCAGAAGCGGGTGGAGGTGTCGCGTGCCCAGGACGTCGTTGCAAGGGTAGACCTAGATAGACGGCAGGAACTGGAATCTAAGGGGATATTCACGCGCAAGATGGTCGAGGCGGCAGCCGCCGCCGGCGCGGCCACGGGCGGCGAGGTCGAGATCAGCAATTTGTCGCTCGATCTTCTCGAACAACGGCTGATGGCCCTGCGTGAGGGGATATTCATCGTCGGCGATGGTCAAAACGACGTGCCCTATTCGCGCCAGCGTCAGGACGAGGTGATCGTTCGCATAAACGACATCAACACCCGCATTGTCGAAAACAGCACGCGCGCCGACCAGATTGAACGGCAGCTGGAGGAAGAGGAGAAGCGCGTTCGCAGTCTCGAACAGGCAGAAATAGCGTCGCCGTTCAGCGGGGTGGTGTGGACCCGCAACGTCGTCAACGGCTCCAATGTCATCCTCAACAATGAGCTGTTGCGCATCCTCGATTGCCGCGAACTGTTCGTCGATATTCTCGTTCCTGAAGTCGATTACGACGAGATCTATCCGGGCCGCGAAGCGGAAGTGCGGCTTCTGGGCCGGAGCGAAGTCTTCAAGGGAAAGGTGCAGGCCGTAAAAGGCTCATCCGCCGTCGTCGAGAAAGACAATCTCGCCGCCAAGGAGCCGGAGGCCAAGGAGCGCGACGCGAGAATCCGCGTTCAACTCCTCCCCTCGGCTCTCAACACCGATTTCGGCAATTTTTGCCAGGTGGGGCGGTCCGCCCAGGTCCGCATTTCTCGGCACAATCTGCAATTGACACAGTGGATCAAAGGGCTGTGGTTCAACCTCTTCTAGCGCTCGCGCCCACATTGCTGGTGATCGCCTTCTTCCTGCTTGGGCCATCGAACTGGTCGCGGCATCAAAGCTGGGCGCGCACCATCACTTGCGCGGTCGTTGGGGCGGTCGCATTGCGCTACATGGTCTGGCGCCTCTTCGAAACCGTCCTTCCCTATCCCGCTGATGGCGCGAACGTCTGGTGGGTTTGGATCGTCTTTGTCATCGAGCTCCTTGCCTTCACGGAGGTCGTTCTTTTCCTCATCCTGATGAGCCGATACGTCGACCGCAGTCGCGAGGCGGACCGTTTGGGAAAGACGTTCTTCGCGCGCGAGGCGCAGGATCTGCCGACAGTCGATGTTTTCATTCCAACCTACAACGAGCCGCTCGATGTTCTGGAGCGCACGATTGTCGGGGCTTTGGCGCTCGACTATCCGAAGGACAAGTTCAACGTCTATGTCCTCGACGACGGCCGGCGTGATTGGCTGAAGACCTTTTGCGCAGAGCGGGGCGCGGTCCACCTGACCCGGACGGACAATGCGCACGCGAAAGCCGGGAACATGAACAATGGGCTGCGCGCAAGTTCGGGCGATTTCATCGCCATCTTCGACGCAGACTTTGCTCCCTATCGCCATTTTCTCAAGCGCACCTTGCCGTTCTTTTCGGACGAGGGGATCGGGATTGTCCAGACCCCGCAGCACTTCTTCAACGTCGATCCGGTGCAATCGAACCTGGGCCTGGAGAACATCTGGCCGGACGAGCAGCGCCTGTTCTTCGACGAGATCGCGCCCAGCCGCGACGTCTGGGACGTCAGCTTCTGCTGCGGTTCGTGCTCGATCGCCCGCCGCAAGGCCGTCGATGCGATCGGAGGCTTCCCGACGGAGTCGATCACCGAAGACCTGTTGACGACGCTGTCGATGCTGAACAAGGGATACAAGACCCGCTACCTCAACGAACGGCTGTCGATGGGATTGGCAGCCGAGAACCTGACGGGCTATTTTGTTCAGCGGGAACGATGGTGCCAGGGCGGCATCCAGACGCTCTATCTCCACAACGGTCCGTTGCGTGGACCGGGCCTGTCGTTGTTCCAGCGGATCATGTTTCTCCCCATGTCCTGGCTGGTTCAGTACGTGGTGCGCCTGATCGTGTTGATCGTGCCGATCGCCTATCTCTGGTTCGGCGCCTTGCCGCTGCACTTCACGGGCGTTGCCGACTATGTTGCAAATCAGCTTCCGGTGCTCGCGGCCTATTTCCTCCTGATGCTCTGGATAACGCCTACACGTTATCTGCCCGTGGTCTCCAGCGCGGTCGGGACCTTCGCGACGTTCCGCATGCTGCCGACGGTTCTCTCCAGCCTCGTGCGGCCCTTCGGCAAGCCGTTCAAGGTAACCCCGAAAGGCACCGGCAACGAGGCGAACAGTTTCGACGCCTACACGTTTACATGGATTGCCGCATTCATCGCCGTCACGGCGCTCGGACTTCTGATCAACCTCGTGCCGGAAACGGCGCAGGTCCAAGGGTCGTTCTCGGCGATCGGAGCCGTCTGGTCGGGGATCAACATCGTCGTCCTCGTCATCGCGTCGCTGATCTGTTTCGAAAAGCCGCGTCGACTTTTCCAGGCTTTCAAGCTCGATGAGCCCGCCAATGTCGACGGGACGCCGGGGCGCGTGGTCAGCCTCTCGCTCGACAAGGCGGTGGTCGCGGTTCCGCCGGAGGTGCGCTTCGAGTCTGCGAAGGTAACCCTCAGGCTCGACGGTTTCGAGCCGCTGCAGGCTGATCTGAGGCAAGTGACGCAGCGGCGCGGCGACATATCGCGTACCGGCGACAAGCGGCGCTTCTATCTCCACCTTTACTACGACCTCAACGGCAAGGAACGCGACAAGATGATCGTCAAGCTCTATACCGGCCGCTATTCCCAGGACATTCCTGATATCGATAAGGTCGCGGTTTCCGTGAACCTGTTGCTGCGTGCCTTCGGTCGCACCCGTACCGTTTCGTAACCGCAGCTCAATCGGTGCTTATGACTCGCGAATTGCGAAAGCCTCATCGGGCGGAAATGGCGCAGTGTTCATGTATGCGCTCGAATGATCGCATATTGTATCGACTGGCACTTGCCAGCTTCCCCGGGGCTCGCCGCTCTTTTTGATAACTGAGTGTTGGTCGTTTAGCGCTCAGTATGGTGGTATGGTGGGCCCGGCCCGACTCGAACCTGAAAGAACGAATTCGATCGTCCGGGGTTGAATGATTCGGGTCGTAATCGAGCGCATCAACGACGTTGCTCGCCTGGTCGATCGGGCTAATGGGGCGAGCTTAGACGGAATCCCTTAGGCCGCCACTTCGCCGATCAGTGAACCAGCCGGGATGTTCCATTCTTTGCTGAGCTTTCTAATCTGATCCAGATTAATTTCCCGTTTTCCGTTCAGAAGATCGGCCGCCCGCGCTTTCGAACCAATGACCGCCACGAGATCGGCGCGCGTGTAGTTGTTCGCAGCCATCACCGACTTGACCACCTCAACAGGGCTCGCCGTCGGGATTGGATAATGCTTGCCCTCGTACTGTTCGATCAGAAGGACGAGCGCGTCAAAGTGCGCAGCTTCCTCAGAGCCTTCTTCGGGTTCGTCTTCGAAATATGGCCGGACTTCCTTCAGTGCGGCGTTGTACTCGGCCTCACTCTGAAGCGTCCGAAACCCTTTCAAATCCAACATGTCGACTTCCTTTCACGTCAGAGTTCTTTGACGTCGATCGCATCGTACTGGGCGTGCGTCCCGACAAACAGGACGAAAATCCGCTTGGAACGAAATGCGACCAGCCCCACAATGCGGTACTTGTTGCCGCCGACGTCGAAGATAACCTTGTTGCCGGCCACCAGATCAGCTGAGTTAAATGTCTTCTTTAACTCGCTGAAATTACTCCAGCTCGCCTTCGATGCGGTAGTATACCATTCCGTCATTGCGGCTCGGGTGGTCTCTCTGGGGACGCCTTTCGGCAAGCTATTCCAAAAGCTGACCAGCGCAGATTTAGCGATAACGTTCACTTGAGCCCCTATTTAGCGCGTTCCCAATCTGGAAACAAGTGCGAAGTTTCCAATTTGGGAATTTTGCTGCGAGTCATTTTTGATAAGATCCAGTCAACGCAGAATGCAAATCTCGGGCAGCACTGTCTGACATACCTTGGAGTGCGGGTCCAACCCGGAAACGCGCCATCCCTTTGGCCGCCAGCGATCAAGTTCACTTATGGGGCTTGGTCGCCTTCACCATCTTTGGGACCTTCCGCGAAACCTCCTCAAGCGTCGTCATAACCCGGTTCACCTGCGAGAGCGTGGACGTCAGCTCAGGAGCATATCGGACAAGGAGATACTCTTGAGCTGAGGAGAGCGTTGCCACGTGCGCCAGCGTGCGCTTGCGCAAGACAAGTCCTGCGGCCCCCGCTCTTCGGGCCGGCTCGCCAAGGTCATGTTGGAAGTTGTGGATCGGCTCGTCATCGAGGCCTCTCGCCTGAAGAAGAGCATCGAGATAAAGCTCGATGGCATGAAGAGCCAGCAGCCTTTGCGGAAGATGGTTTGGACTGGATGGGTTCTCACCCAGCTTGACGGCGGCGGCTTTGTATTGCGTCGCCAGGTCCAAAACGTCTTGCACGCCCGTTGATTTGCCGAGGTCCATGTTGCTAGATCTCCCGCTCAGAGTGAAACTGCGGGCTGGGTTCCGACCGCGTCGGCAGTCGTTCGTGACGGTACTGATCGTCTCGCGCACCATTGATCCGGATGAGGTCCTTCAACAGGGTTCGCAGCTGTGGCCAGGGGGCACCCTCGAGTTTGAGGCCCGGATCTTGTGTAACGATCAGGCAGTGAAGCTTTGCTGCGACTTCGATCGCCGAGGAGACCGGCGCGATCAACAGCACCTGCCCCAGGACCCCGGTATGGGGCACCACCTACACATAACACCTATTGTTTTTGTTGTCTTTTTTTGCTGTTTTTGTCCCACATTTTCCAATGTCAAAATGTGTGGGACAAATTTGTTCCTGATCCGTGCGTCAGATTGCCCCCTTGTCGGCTATTGGTGAGCTTGTAAGGCGGGTTGAGGCGCGCTTCGGCCCTAAGCGGCGATAGCCCGAATGATCTCCGCATGATTGATTACCTCCGAACGGCTCTTCAAAAGAACCTTTGACCCAGCGCAGGCTTCGAACAGCTTCTCATGGCCGGCATAGCTGGTTGAAGAGTTCTCGCGCTTCCGATACTCGCGTACCCACTTAATCAGTTCTTGGAAATCTTCCTCACTGCCTCCGCCTTGGATGCCTCGGGCAAGAATATTGGCGACACAATCTTCTTCGGGCAAATCGATCCAGATCAAGCTTGTTACCCGATGCAGAACAGCATTGGCAAGCCATCCATATACGCCTTCCATCAGCCAACTCTCGGCCTTACCGGGTTCGACGACTTCATCGAAAACCAGTTGATTGTCTCGCGCGACACCGTACTGGCCGGAAGCCCAGCGGAGATCGTCAAGATGGATTGCAGGACGTCTAAGGATCTCGCCGATCTCGCGGGCCAGCCAAGTCTTGCCTGTCCCGGCATTGCCGAAGATTAGTATCCGCTGAAGGTGTTCCATTTGGGTCAGATCTCTTTTAGACGACGGGCGCGATCGCTTCAGACTTTGACCGCTAGCCCTCTCCCGGAACGAGCTTGTGCATCGCACTTGCCGCATCTGTTTGCGGCGGGCTTTCTTGGTGTAGGTCGTCGTCTGGTTCTTCGTGGTCCAGCCGAAAATTGCCATCAGCTCTTCGTCCGTGGCACCGTTCTCGGCGGCGATCGTGGCGCCGGCTTTCCGCAGGCCGTGAGTGGTGCAATGGAGTAATCCGGCCTGGTCGCACCAATCCCGCGTCTTGTTGCCGAGGCCGTTCGTTGTGAATGGTTAGGTTTGCCAAACTCGGTAACGAGGAAGGTCAGGTTTTTTCCAGTCGGGGGCTCGTCGATCGTCTTTTTGCAACTCAGGCAGCATTGGAATGTCGACGATGACGCCGCTCGACTTGCGCGTCTTCTCCGGACGGATGGTCAATTGGCCATTGCGAATGTGCTGGAGGCCGACGATGGAGAGACTATCGAGGCGCAAGCCGGTGTAGAGCGCTAGGTGCAGCATGAGGCGCGCCTTCGTGCCTGCGCCGTGTTTGGCCTCGTACTGGCGCACCTCGTCGACCGTCCAAGTGTGGAAGCCGTCGCCGGAGTGTAAGAGTTTGATCTTCGCTGCTGGGTTCATCGCGCGAGGTCGCTTTCGACGGCCCACGCGAACAATGCGGAGATTGCTTTCTTCACATCGTTGCGCGAACCCGGTTTGTCTCGGACGGCATCGCGGATCTCGACGACATGGCGCTTGCGCATGTCAGCGTATGGTAGGTCGCCACATCGAGCTGAGCCGAACTTGTAATCGCAGACCTCCTCCAAGATGGTCGCCCGTCGCGCCATGACGCCGGCGCTGATTGTTGCGCGCCGCTTGTACTCCGCATAGAGCCAATCGACGGTCCCTTCGGCGGGATCTCGTTTCAGCGTCACACCGGCATGCGGCGGCTCTGCGCCTTCAGGCACGTACGGTATTCCCAGGCGGGCGAAGGCAACTTCCTTGTCGAAAGCATCCGTCCCGGGTGTCTCTTTGAGGCGGACCTTCTTCCGGCCCGGCGCGCGAAAGTAGTAGCGCGCTTCTCTGGTGCGCCAGTCGCGATCGAGGCTCACGCCCTTCGGCAGTTTGTCATCAAGCCTTTTTGGCATTGTCGAAAGCGTTCCCTTGGGGTCGCAGCTCGTCGGGGTCTCGGCTCATCCCTGCTTTGTGTGGTGGCGCGCGGAAGCTCGCCCAAAGCTCGTCGACATCCCATATGTTTCGCCCGAAATGCACTCTCGGTTGTGGCATCTTGCCAACTTCAACGGCGCTGTCAAACAGAGACACGCTGATGCTCAAAAGCAGAGCGGCCTGCTCGCGAGTAACGCCAAAGGGCGGAAGGCCTGGAGGAAGCACGGCGGACCGGCGCGCGCGCGTGTCGACGGCCGCCATTGTGGCCGATCATGCCGGCGCGCGCCCGGTCGCGGCGCTTCTGATTCTCCTTGTGAGTCACCAGCTCCGTATGCTTTGGGTCCGGATTGACGCAAAGGCGGGTGCGGCATTTGTGGTCGAGCTGCTTCTTACCGGGAATGTGGCCGTGCTCGTTGGTCCACATGACGAGATGCACGGCGACGGTCTGGCCGCTGAGGTTCATCCGCGGATAGTTTTTGCCGCGGCCCTTGCTGCCGGAGGTGGGGCCTTGCCAAATCCAGCAGCCGGTTACGGGGTCGACGACGACCCTCGCCATGATCTTCTCGCGGATCTCGTCGCGGCGGCTCATCATCATCCGTGCTGCCTCCAAGCGTCGAAAGCATTGACCAGGCTGCGCCAGCGGGCCGCAGCGTCCTGGTTGCTGTCCAGCTCGCGGCGCGACGAATACTAAGGATGGAACGGACCTTCGTCGCAGCTCGCTCCTGTGTCAGGGGGCGCTGAAGGCTGTGGCGCTCCTCAAGGAATTTCAGGAACGCCGGCTCGCTGCACTTCATGGCGCATTAGGTGATCTTGTTGCTCGGATTAAAGCCCTTGAGGCTGCGATAGCACCCGGCGGCGGGGGCCAACCCGCATAACGATTACAACGAGTAGAGTTCCTTAGTGACTTTGCAATTCAATCCGGTCCAGGAGTGATACGACTTCGGACTCCAAGTCCAGGCACAGCGCCTGATACTCGTTTATCAATTCCTCGCGGCGGGGGTGCTCCTTCAGCAGATTGTCGACGGTCTGCGCGGCCAACGCGTAGGACTCGAAGAGATCGTAAAGCGTCGGGTTCCTGGCTGCTCGCAACTGTTCACGGTGGTGAGGGAAGACCAAGGAAAGCCGCGCCCGTCGGAACCATGCAGCCGGTGACCGAGAACCTGTATTACTCGGCCGAGCGGCTCACCCAGGTCTGGCCGTCCCGCTTCCCGACGATCGCCAGCGCCAAGCCCTTCGCCCGAAACCCGCGCAAGCTGGCGAACAAGGTCTATGGCGGCCGGATGGGCAACACCGCGCCCGATGACGCTGGCTCCATCGCGGCCGGGGCTTGCCGCAGATCACCGGCAAGCAGAACTATGACAAATTCGGCCTTGCCAAAGCGCCGGAGAAGGCGGCCGAGATGGCAACCGCCATCCGCATTCTCTTTGATGGCATGATCGGCGGCCTCTTCACCGGGGGTGAAGCTCGCCGACTATTTCAACCAGGTCGACAACGATCCGATCGGCGCGCGCAAGATCGTCAACGGAACCGACAAGCCGAAGCTGATCGCCGGCTATTATCGCAATCTCCTCGACGCGCTCGAGGCGTCGCGAGTGCCGGCCGATCTGCCGGATGTGAAGCCGGAAGCGGCGAAGGCTGACGATATGCCGGCCGAGAGGAGTGGCACTGCCGTCACGACAGTTGGCGGGCTCTTCGGCGGCGCTGGCCTCTCGGCGGTGCTCGGCGTCAACAATCCCTATGCCTTCGGTATCGCTGCGCTGCTAATCGTCATCGGCTCGGTCGCGGCTTTCATGTTCCTTACCGGCCGCTGGTCGGTGAACCGCGCCGCGGCTCGCTGACATGTGGCCGCGTATCATCGCTGCCGGGCTCGTGCTCGCCGGTGTCGTCTGGCTGGTTGCCGAGATCCGCGAGGACGGTGCCCGGTCGGTCATCACCAAGATTGAAAGGCAGAACGATGCGAGCGGTGATGCAGCGAGCAATGCTCGCAGTGATTTTGACCTATGCCTCGATTGGGGCGGCGTGTGGGATCACGGCGCCGGCAAGTGCCGACGGTCTCAGGCGCGTGGTCGGTACTGATCTGATCGGCGCGCGAGGGGCGACGGCTGAAGATCAGCGGAAGATAGATCGGACCGCGGTGGGCATCTGCGCGGCGGCGATCTGGACAAAGGCGGAATGCGAGCGACACGGGGAAGGGCGCTAGGGGATGGCACCAATGGAAATTGATGCAGCGGTTCACCGCCAGCTTGGGGAACTGGTCGCGGGCATGCGGGGCCGCAGGAATCGATCCGGCGATTGGATGAGGGGTCTCTGCGGGCAGAGGATAAGGCAGCGACGAGCCGGGCTGCCGTGCATCAACGCATGGATCAGCTCGTCGATCGCGTCGGCGACCTAGAGGCATCGGTATCGACCATCGATTCGAACGTGGCCGAAATGAAGCCGGTCACCGACGATGTGAAACGGTGGAAGCTGATGGGCATCGGCGCGCTCGGCGTGACCGGCATTGCAGCGATGGCTCTTGGCGTAAGCTTCGCCGAAGCCATCAGAAGAATTGTGTTCGTGATTATCGGGAAGGGGTGATCGAACGATAGCAACCCTCAATGCAGTGGCGCGTCGGAGCATCCACGTCGGCGCGCCTGTTCGATCTTGAGCCAGATTGCGTCTTCCGTTCGTCGGCCGTCAGCCGAGAGAGCGGCTGCGGCCAGATAGAGCATAAGGAATTCGTCATCGTCTCGGTGAGGTCTAAATCGTCGTCCATATCGCGTCCTCGGTTTCGATACCGAAGACTAGGGAGAGCAAAAATGCTCCTGCGAAATCTATGGGTATGAAAAGGAATGGCCCCGTCGGGCGGCGACGAGGCCATGGGCACCAAGCAGACTTCACTTCCGGAGGGATTGTGAAGGTGTCGCCCTGATCGGGGAAAGGGCTTCACAAAGCCAGAAACGCGGCAGCCATGGATGGGTTCCTACCTTGCAAAAAAAAGCGGCCCCGAAGGCGACTAAGGGGCCGAGATGGAGGTGTCGTTGCAAAAGAGCCCAAACTGGAGAGCTCTTTGTTTTAGCTGCCATCCTGGCGGCTGGTTCCGCCAAAACGGGCTGCATCCAAAATGAAGCCGCGCCGGGGAACGGGGCCTCATCTTTTGAGGTCGTCAAACCATAAAAAACGCAATACGTACATCAATGCAGTGGCGGCACGGCAACGAAAGACACAATCATGGATTGGTTGTGTTGCGCGACCACGGTTGTATCGTCGCAAAATTGATGGCTGATCGCAATCATGCCGAGGGGGTAGTTGCGTAATCCATTTGGGTAGCAAGGATCCGTTTTTTCGGATCACCATGACTGCTCGCCAGATCTCGGTTTTGTCGCTATGGCATCAACGCGAGGGCGACAAACCAAGCTGTCAAGGCGATCAGAAGCCAAACCCGAGCGTGCCTAAACCGTTGCCGTCTGGTGCTTTCCCAATCGTAAGACATGAGGGCCTCCTTTCGGCGGCGAACAATGCACTATTGCAGCCGCCGGGAAAAGAGTCTTTCTAACGGAAACCACAGGAGCGGATCTCAAGACGCTTAGGCCTCATCAGCGGTCCCGGTTTGCGACATTGCAATAAGGGCTGCAGCCAATTTGTCTTGCTCTACTGTTAGCAGTTCCTTCAGTATTTCTTTCTTCGAGGGGTCATTCTCCCTGGAGATAAAACCTCTGAAGTTCTCGATGTTCGCTTTCGCTATGAAGATCTCGAACATTGAAGTGCCTCACTCTTCATTTTGGAGGCGGAAACGTTGGCAACTCATGGAACCCTTAAGCCGGTTGATTTGACGTATGTCTTCGGATTCTGGGACGGTAGCTTGTCCTTCAGGGGGCCGCAGACTTGAAAGTCCGCTGCGACAGCGTCCGCGTTCATTCACTGTAAACACGTTATCTTGCGCTCCACGTCTTGCTTGTGCAATCCGGCACTCGGTAGTGTGGAGAAGTCTCTAGCCTTGGCTTTTAGGCACGCCGGTTTTGCGCAAGCCTGCCCGACCTCTACCCTCTCGCGTCGCCGCAACTTGGGTGTCGCTAGGTGAACTGTCCTCAGTTGCTAAGGGAATGCGGGCGGTACCGAACCAGATAGCGCACTCTAGAAGGGAAGTTTCATCCTTGTTCCCAAGCCGGTATTCATCAGCGATGAAGCTTGCTAGGCGGACGGCGCGCTTGCTGAAATGTGGAATGCGAGTTTTGGCGCAGGCCGTTTAGAAGACTTTTCGTATCAAGGCAAGATCTCGGGGACCAAGATGTTGAATTGCGAGTTTGGGCGGTATGTGCACTGACACCTCCTATGAATGAAGCGGGTGCGCGTCGAACCGGACTTGGAGGAAGCTCAAAAGGTGAACGTGCGATTGCGCCACCTTCATTCTCCCACCGATTGATGGCTTCCGTTTTCGTTTGGGCTGCAGTTTGATTTTTTCCGCCTGGCGCGCCGCGCTTCCCAAGAAAGGCGGTCAGTTGCGCCTTTGTCAGTTCGCCCCGCTGAATGGCGGCCGTCAGGAACTTTTCGGCGCGTTCATCTCTTTCTTTGGCTTCGAGATAACCAGCGGCTTTTAGTATTTCAACCAAAAGGCTGATGTCTTCGGCGTCTATATCTAGATCTGGATCCTTGGAAGACATGCGGTCCCCTTCGCGTGGGGCGGCAGGCGGCCCGCGCTAGTTCTAACGCGCTATACTATGCGCCCAATGGTTCAGAGATTCTACGGGTGTGCTCGGAAAGGCGACTCTAAGAAACGGCCTCGTCGTGGGGGGCGACGAGGCCGGCTACACGACTTCACTAATGGTGAAGCCGTCAGGCGCCTTCAGTCTCCGAAGGGCGGTGATCTAAATGCGCATTAGCTTATATAGGAGGCGTAGAATTCGCTTCCAGGGGGCAGGCCAGAAAAAGAATGGCCCCGAAAGGCGATTAAGGGGCCATGAGAGTGTCGTGCTTCTGCCGGGCCGGCAGGATGGAACTCGCCAGCCCACCTATTCAATCTATGAGGTTGAAATTGGTTCCTTGCAGCTTGATTTTCTCCTCGTAGCCGTCGCATCGTAACCCATGACCGAGCCCTAACAGCCCCGCTATCAATGGCGACGCACTGGCTGGCCGCTGGAACTGGGCCGGGTCTGTCCCCCGCACCTTTAAAGGATCGCCACCCACGCCGAACCTAGGCTATCGCGATACTGCGCGAGAGGCCACCGAGATGGTCAAGACCTATTGGGATTGGTGCCTGCGACGGATCCAGGGCGAATAGGTCAATGGAGCAGGGGCCGAGGCGAGGGCGGAGGTGATCAGGCTTCTGGAGAAAGTGCGCATTCCGAACGCCAAGGGACGCTTCGAAGAGTATCCGCGTCAGTTCTCCGGCGGCATGCGCCAGCGCGTGATGATCGCCATGGCGCTTGCTTCTAAGCCCAAACTTCTGATCGCGGACGAGCCGACGACAGCGCTCGATGTGACAATCCCGGGCCAGATCCTCGATCTGATCAAGGCGCTTCAGGAAGAGGAGGGCATGGCGGTTCTTTTCATAACGCACGACATGGGCGTCGTGGCGGAAGTCGCCGACCGCACGATTGTCATGTTCCGCGGCGATGCAGTGGAAACAGGTGCTACCGACGATATCTTCAATCGCGGCAAACACCCCTATACAAGGGCGCTGTTGTCGACGGTTCCCAGGCTTGGATCCATGGCGGGACGTGAGCGGCCCATGCGTTTTCCGGTGATCGACATCGTCACCGGTCGGGCGACCCAAGAGGAAGGTGAGGCAATGTTGCCGGCGGCCGGTCAACGCCCTGTGCTCGAGGTCAAAAATCTGACCTTCGACATCCGTTCCGGGCTGCTCGGCCGCAAGAGCGGTGCGGTGCATGCGGTCGAGGATGTGTCATTCGAACTCACGCCGGGTGAGACTTTGTCGCTTGTCGGCGAATCCGGCTGCGGCAAGTCGACGACGGGGCGTTCGATCATCCGGCTGGTCGAACCGTCTGCCGGAACGATCCTGATCGACGGCTATGATGCGATGAGCCTTAATCGAGCGCAATTGCGCAAGATGCGGCGCACCGTTCAAATGGTTTTCCAGGATCCGTTCGCCAGTCTCGACCCCCGCATGACAATTGGTTCGGCGGTGATGGAGCCTTTCATCGAGCACGGTCTCGGCACAAGGCTGCAAGCACGCGACAAGGCGGCGGATCTTCTGAAACGCGTCGGGCTCAACCCCGACCTGATGCGGCGCTATCCGCATGAGTTTTCCGGAGGTCAGCGACAGCGCATCGCCATCGCGCGCTCCCTCATGCTCGATCCGAAGTTAATCGTTGCCGACGAGGCGGCGTCGGCGCTCGATGTGTCGATCAAGGCACAAGTATGCAATCTTCTGCTCGACCTTCAGCAGAGCTTCAATCTCGCCTATCTGTTCATCAGCCACGACATGGCCGTTGTGGAGCGGGTAAGCCACCGGGTCGCGGTGATGTATCTAGGCGAGATCGTCGAAATCGGCCCACGCCAGGCCGTGTTTGAAAACCCTCAGCATTCCTATACGCGAAAACTGTTGGCAGCAGTCCCCGTACCGGATCCGGTGCGGCGCAACGTCAAACGGCCCATGACGATCGACGAGATCAGAAGTCCGGTGCAGTCCATCGACTATGGTCAACCTGGTACAGAGGTGAACGGCGCCCACAAACGCACAATCGGGTCATCGGAGGGACGCGCAGATAGCAGCACCTCTTCGCGAGGGCTTTGCCGCTCTTCTCGAACGCATCGAGGAACGATCGAGCGCCAGGTCCCGGCCGGCTGCGGGGGCTGGAAAAATTCCTAGTGTGTGAGTGGCGGGCGTCGGCCCTACGGTTGGGTTCGAAGATAGAGATTCTTTGAGGACTCGACGGCTCGGCGATCGGCCGCAACATGCAGCGTCACCGGCATCAGCAGTTAACCCGTTTCCTCAAGTCGATTGAGGCGGAACTGCCGAAGGATAAGGCCGTCCACGTCATTCGCGACACTACGCGACCTACAAACAGCCGAAGGTCCGCGCATGGCTGGCAAGGCATCCGCGATGGACCTTCCACTTCGTTCCAACATCATGTTCATGGCTGAACGCCGTCGAGGGCTTCTTCGCAAAACTGACACGCCGACGGTTGAAGCACGGCGTCTTTCACTCCGTCGTCGACCTGCAGGAGGCCATCAACCGGTTCATCAAAGAACATAACGCAGACCTAGACGACATCATTGCCGCCGTCAAACGCGGGCACCAAGTGTTGGAATCAATCACGCTAGATCGATGCCGTCGTAACGGTTGGCAAGGACCAAGGGGCCGTAGCCCTCGCCAGCTTGCATTGCGGCGATCGCGAGTCGCGAGTTCAGCCAGGGAGCGCCCGTGGCGCACTACTCGTCGCAGCGCGCCCGCTTTTTTGCCTTCCTTGCCTTGTTTGTCAATTTTGCGAAGTCACGGCCGTGGGCATTTCGTTCGGCAAGTCTTGCGCCATTGAAAGCCTCTTCTGCGGCGAGTTTATGCCAGCGCTTGATCCGCGACGCCTCGATTTTACCCAACTCAACTGCCGACTGGATCGCGCAGCCAGGCTCTGTCTGGTGTCTACAATCATTGAAGCGGCAATTTCGAGCAAGCGACACAATATCCGCGAACACCTCATCAACCCCCGCAGCCACATCTGTCAGTTGCAGTTCGCGCATGCCGGGCGTGTCTATCAACCAGCCACCAGCAGGGAGCCGGCATAGTGTGCGCCCGGTGGTTGTGTGTCGTCCCTTGGCGTCGTCTTCGCGGATATCTTGCGTTTGTGCCAGATGATGGCCTGCCAGTGTGTTGACAAGTGTTGACTTCCCGACACCAGACGAGCCGAGCAGCGCAATCGTTTGGCCGCGCGAGCACCACGGCGTCAAGCAAGTAACACTTTGCGCCTCGCGCGCATCGACAGCCTCAACCAGTAGTCCTGGTAGGAGCTTCTGGGCCTTGCGGACGAATTCGCCGGTATTGTCAGTAGCGTCGGCTTTCGTCAGCACGATCACCGGGGTTACTTCGGCTTCTCTCGCGACTGCCAGATACCGCTCGAGCCGCGCTGGATTGAATTCCTGGTTACAAGACGACACGATGAAAAGAGTGTCGACATTGGCTGCGATCAGCTGAAGATTGCGGGCGGTGCCCGCAGCCCGGCGTTTGAAGAGGCTACGGCGACGCAACAATCGACTGGGCCGCGCCGTTTGCGCATCGAGTAGCAGCCAATCGCCGACGGTTGCTACGGCCATATTGCCCTCCCCGCTTTCCCTGAAAGGGGAAACAAGCGTGTCAATTTCGGGGCCTACTACATGCAACCTGTCGCGGTGCACTGCCATTACGCGCACGGGCAGACCATTCTCTTCAATCTTTAGCTGTCCGGCAAAAAAGCTATTCCAGCCAAGATCGGCCAGTGTGATATTCTGGGATGTCATATTTTTCGTACCAGCTGGTGCCGCATGAGCGGACACAATTAAGTATACCTCGCCGGGTGGCCGAGGTTTCGGGGCTTTTGGAGCTGGTCGAAAGGGTAGGGTTGAAGTTTTCCTGTTCAGAAACTCAGGTCTGAGGGCATGCTCTATAAACCACTATCCGGCTTCGCCAGTCGGTTGGGAAAGGGCGACAATCATCAGGCGTCTCCTTTGCAGGTCAAATAAGCTTCAGAGTAACTATCCTGGCAAAATGCCTTGATGTCTAGTGGCGGATTTTCCCGCGCGTGTCGTGTTGCCTCTTTTTACAATGACTTCCGCCCACACAACGCCATCGGGTCCCTTTCCGACCCTCAACGTCAAGACCAAGTTCGTTCCCTCCGAGGCGAAAGTGAGCGCGGCCCCGACTTCCGCCGCATCGCAGGCACCAACGTCGAGTTCGGCCTGGAAGACGGCCGCCCGCGAAACGCAGCGCGAATATCTCTCGGTCAAGCTGGACGATCCGAGCTTTCCAGCCCCGATTTAATCCAGCCTGGTTGAAGACGAGCGCGGCGAAAGCCACAATCTGATCTGATCCCGTCGCAACGGGGACTGAGGCCAAACACTTCCGAAGCCCCGCCACGCGCGGGGCTTCGTCATGCCGGTACCCCGCATTCCAGAACGATACGGCGATCAGGATGTGCGGATTCCAGGTTCGGCGGCTTTCTGATCCGGCTTTATACCGGACTCCCGCTTCCGCTCACGCCGAGAAGGGTTGCTTGGGGGCGCTGCCCCCCCGGCGCGGCGCAAGGGATCCCTGCTGCTCGGCAGGGCGGTTCCCCGGCCTTCCTCCACGTCGTACCTCGTTCCGTGCAGGCTGGGTAATCCCCCTCGTCCCGGCCGCCCTTGCTCTTTCCACCCCCGGTCTCGGCGACGGCCAGGCTTGCAGCGCAGCGCTGCGCTGCAAGCCAAGCCAATGAGGATCAAGATTATGAACCACCAGCTTGCCAACCCGGTGCGGCGCAACTCCCACCAGATCAGCGGGCGTGAAGCCCTTGACAATGAAACGCTTTATCGTCGCGCCCCGTCGATTTTCGCCCGCGAGGCGCACGACAGCCGTTCCGAGCGTTTATGTCTATGTCCCGACCATCGACATTGTGGAGGACCGATCAAGTCACAGGGCACATAGCCTACGCAAGTCCGCCGCCGCGACTACCTGTTCCAGAATACGCCGGTAGTCGGTGCCATCGAGCGTGTCGACGTTGTCCGTCAGTGTCATGGTCCTTGGCCAGACCGCGGATGCGCTTGAGGTCGAGCCCGGCGAGTTGCTGAAGAAGGCCAGCGCGCCGAAATAATCGGCTTATCTCATCCCGATGACGCGGATTACGCTGCCGCGCGGCTCCAAATAGCGATGCCAGCCAGAGCAACCGGAGGGGTGCCGTCAGCGCATAGGCGCAAATGCGGCACGCTACCCGTCGCCGATCCCTCGCCATTGTTCGCCATAGCCCGCTGTCGCCATCGACACCGGCGCCCTTAATGAACCCGGGGTGATCCCATGGCCGGCGGTCGTTCTTCAACGGACCACAGTCACGCGACGAAAGAAGGGTTCTTTGCACGGCTCTCGGTAGGGCATTGTCGGGCATTGCAGCGATTTGCGCCTTTGTAGCGCCTGACTAACGACGAGCATCCGCCCACCGGAGAAGAAGCGATAATTGCAGCATGCCAGGTGCTGTTTTCCTAGCATGCGCCGCCGCCGCCCGGTGCCACCTACCTGGCAGCGACAATCTTTTTCCAACCTGGTAGAAAGGCTGTAATCTAGGCATGAGCGATCATAACTTTCATGCAGGCGATGATGAGGGTGCTAACCTACTCGAAAGAATTTCAATCCATAGGACCGGATGACAAGGCAAACGGTCGCGAGGCTTTGAACACGCTTCATCGATTTCCACCAGAACGAGACCACCTCCCATGCCACGCCCCAAACGCTATAGCGACGAATTCGTCCTCGACACCGCCCGCAAGGTGCTCCTGGAAAAAGGACCGGCCTCGTTCACTCTGTCCGATGTCGCTATCGCTGTCGACATATCACGAGCCGCCCTTATCCAGCGTTTCACTGATAAGGCGACTCTCCACCGAAAGGTCATGGAGCGGATGACGCAGGATGTCCGCGATTATTTTGCGGAACAGTCTCCTGAGACCGGCCTAGAGGTGTTGTGGATGATGTTGAAGGATCTCATCGCCGGCATGGGAAGTGGCGGCGGCACGGAGCGCTATCTGCTTCTTCTATCAGCCGACCTCGCTGAGCCAACGCTCCAGAAACTGGCTGCCGAACGCAACCGGCTGGTCGTGAGCGCCATCGAGCGGTTGTTGCCCGACCGCCCCCATGATCCCGCTAGGACCGCTAGCCTCATTCAGACGGTCATACAGGGTTCTTGCATGCAATGGCTCGTCGAGCCTCAGGGCGAGCTTTCGATCTACATGACCACGCGAGTACGAGATCTTCTCGCACATCTCTATTCCAATCACGTTTTCGACTAATCGTCTGATTCAAGCTCTCCCAGCAAAGGGATTGTTTATAACAGTCGCGTCGGTTATATATATCCAAGCGACCTGGCTCACCTCTCGCGTCGGGCGTTTCTGTCTTTGGAATCGCGACGATGCCTGTTAGCCATGAGCAAACGCGGCTGGCTACGCCAGCCATATTTGAACCTGAAGCGCGCCTTGCCCTCGATCTCACGGCGGCTGAGTTCGACGCGTTGAATGCAGGTGAAGACGCCGGGGTTTCCTATCGGGACCTCTTCTGGCCACATGCCGAACTGCCGCGTGCGCTGCGAAACTGGGCAGACACGTCCGGACTTCGGTTAAGGGGCTTGAACCGCATCACGCTTAAACGTGGCGGCCTGTCGCGGAAATTGCTCTTTGGTCTGCCAGACGGCTATGCGGTCGAGAGTGTCCTTATCCGCCGTCGTGATGGACATACCGCCTGTATCTCATCGCAGGTGGGCTGTGCCTTTGCCTGTCAGTTCTGCGCTTCCGGACAGGCCGGCCTTAGGCGGAACCTCTTGGCAGGCGAGATCGTCGAGCAGGTTGTGCAGCTTGGCCCGAAGGTCAATCGCATCGTCTTCATGGGTATCGGCGAACCCCTCAACAACTATGATCAGGTCATGAAAGCGATCCGCATCCTGCGGGATAGGCGAGGCTGCGATTTTCCGACGACTGGTATCACGATCTCGACGATCGGCATTCCCAAGGCGCTGAAGCAGCTACGCGAGGAGCACTTGGGTATGAACCTGACGATATCTCTGCATGCCACCACGCAGGAAATCCGGGACCGCCTGATTCCCGGCGCTCGCAAGCATGACATCGCCGAAGTCATCTCTCGAGCCCTGTCCTGGGCGGCGCGACATAACCGCACCGTAACCTTCGTATATCTAATCCTACCGGGCATCAATGATACGCCGACTGACCCAACGCGCCTTGCCCGAATGCTGGCGGGTCAGAGGGCACGGGTGAATCTAACGCGCTGGAACCCCGTGGACGGCATCGCTATCGACCGCACACCGGACCGAAGCCTTCGCATGTTCCGAAGCGAACTAGAGCGCGCGCATGTCCCCGTTGTCGTTCGCGATACGCAAGGACGTGACATCTCCGCAGCGTGCGGCCAGTTGTGGTTGCGAGATATAACGGGACTGAGAGTCGACAAATATTCCGCGCAAAGGAAGGCCGCTAACTAAATCGGGCAAGCACAGGAAACGAGTGCTGAAATCAAGGAACTGATCATGCTCGAATGCAAAGGAGAAGTCCTCATCTTGACCGGGCCACCGGGGTCCGGAAAGACGACGGTCGCGGCAGCACTTGCGCAGACAGCGGGGTCGGCGAAGGTCCATCTCCACTCCGACGACTTCTGGCATTTCATTAAGAACGGCGCCATCGCTCCCTACCTGCCAGAATCCGACGCTCAGAATCGGGTGGTGATGGATGCGCTTTCTCGAACCGTGTCCGCCTATGCCGAGGGTGGGTATTTCGTCATTCTCGACGGGATCATCGGGCCATGGTTCCTGCCGGCGTTCGAAGGTCTGACGGTTCCCGTCCACTACGTAATTCTTCGGCCGCCGTTGCGCGTGGCCATCGACCGCTGTCAGCGGCGCGGCGGCGATACGCTCGCCGATCCGGAGGTGATCACCTCACTTTACCGACAGTTTGAAACTCTCGGATCATTGGAATCACACGTTTTGAAGACTGAGGCAAATGATCGGACCGACCATTTGCTTCAAGTCATTTCAGCTATGGTCGTCGGCGACAATTGCCTCCTGAAATCCACTGAACGTAGTCATATTTTGTAAGCAGATAGCTAACTAGATTGAGCCATCAGCGTTTTCTGAAGCGCGCATATTTTGAATAGCTTGGGCTGTGCGGTCCTTATCTTTCTCACGGGAGAACGTGCGCAAACGAGGTTGCTCTAAGGCAGGCTGGATGTCGCCTTCACTGCTACGCTTACGGACCATCATCTTCATGCCAAGGTTGTCCGGAATGACCGCCTGGTGGCAGCGCTACGGCAAGAGCGTCATCTGGCGGAACAAGATATGGTGATATGGGTCGATCTCACTAAGGAAAACATCGTGGTGGGGGATGGCGGCAGCGGCCCTCGACTTGAAGAAATCTTATCCGCGCTCGGCCCGTCACTGGCCTGCCAGGTAGAAGTCGTCTCGTAGGTGGCGCGGTTACCAAGGATCGAGGTGACCCGCCAGATACCTGTTTGAATACGTCAGAATCATCACGATTGTGCGTCCACTCCTGCACAATTTTGTCGAGAAGCGCGGAAAACATCCTCGTAAATAAGGAGGGCGAGTTGCTCCCCGTCCATCACAACGCGAAACCCAGGCCGGGTCGGCACGATAAAGGCTCCATCACCAACGTGGACGAGTTCGAACCACTCATCCTCGACGGAAAAGTGAAGCGCCCCATTGCGCATGAAGATTTCACATACGGGGACCCCAATACCGCTGTCGCCTGCAAATACGTAGCCACCGCAAAATGATTCGGCGCTCCGTCTTTCCAAATGGCAGGGGATTGCCGGCGTGGGCATAATCTCATCCCATCCCGCCATCTGCGCTAATCCATGCAGAATTTCCCTGTTGAGCAGCGAACCGCCATCACCATTACTAATGATGGCAAGGGCGTGATGATCGCAAAGCCACATCTGGACCCGAAAGCCTGCATTGGCCCCGCCATGCTCAATCCACCCGCCAGGGCCATTGAAGAAACCGAAATTCATGACACCAAGGTCATCCTGCGGCTTGGTGAATAGCCCGGCGAGTTCTCCTGAAAGAATCCCATCCCCAGAAAGTGCCTTGCGAACACCGTTACAAAATTTCACCAGGTCACCAGGGGTAGTCCACAGGCCAGCCGCCGCGCGCTCCGGATAAACCAGATGCCCGCCTTGCACCCGCTCTCCGTTCGCATCGAAGCCAGCAGCGAGGGGGTGCGGTGGCGCCGGCTGGAAGTCTGAGGCCTCCATTGACAAGGGAGCGAAGACGTATTCCTTGACCAACTCTTCGAACGAGCGGCCGCAGACATCTTCCAGCAGCAGCTCCAAAAGGGTGTACCCGCCGCCCGAGTATTTGAATTGTGTACCGGGCTTGGCGATCTGCTTGATTGCCGCATTCTTCGCCGGCGCCTCACCGCCAAGGATCTGAGTTAGCGTCGGCAGCCCGTAATCCCGCGCATAACCGTCAAATCCGTGGACATTGAAGCCTGCCGTATGACTGGCTAGCTGAAGCAGTGTGAACGGACTGGCATCTTCAGGCATCCAGCTTTTAAGCAGCGGGCGAAGGTCGGAATCGAGTGGCAGGAGACCCCGCTCCACCATCATCAGCGATAGAAAGGCGGTGATGGCTTTGCTGGCCGAAGCCGCCTGCAATATCGTTCCTTCCGTCATCTGACAGCCACTATCGGCACTGCCTAGTGCGGTCGTCGCGATGCTCGCACCATCTGAGAGCGCTAGCGAAACACCGGGCACATTATGATATGCCATGCGCTCATGAAGGCTCATTGGCTGGATACGCCCCTCTATGGGAACTGCGGGCAGAAGGCGTGTGGCGAGATCAACGAGGAGATTTTCTATCTGCATTTTTCAAGGTCACTTCGTCGACGACCCGCTGCGATCGCCGGATAGTTTGCGGTATGGGTAAGGTGTTAAGCTCGCTCCGTGGGCGACACAGGACGGCCTGGGTAGCGAATTTCGCGCCCCAGGCCGCATCACGTTAGATTTCGTATTTCATGACGAATTCACCATCCAGAGTATCGCCGGTCAGCCGAAAGCCGACCCGTTCATAAATTCTGATGGCCTGATCATTTCCGGGTTTTACACCCAGCATGATGCATGAGCAGTCCGGAATCCCTGACAGCTTATTGATGATCTGCAAAAGAGCAGCACGCCCATATCCTTTGCCCTGGAAACGGGAATCGATCATTAGACGATAGATCCAGTAGTTTCCGTCATCCTCATCGAGCGCATACATAGCAAATCCAACAGGATTACCTTGCGCGCGAATTATGAGCGGGACACAGGCAGGATTATCTTCTGCCTCCTCCAACGAGTCCTCGTTGCTAGCTACAAATGATTCTTGACCTTTGCCCACGCGCAACGACCGAATATCGGCATGATCCGCGAGCTTGATTCTATCAACAGCAATCGTCAATACCTCGGCAACGTGAGATTGCACTTCTTCTTTCATGATATAATTTTCCTGCTGGCGCGACAGGTCGCACCAATCTCTAGACACACTTGTTGAGTGGATTACCGTGCCCAAAAGAGGCGCTCTGTGGCGCAAATGTTGATGACACGATTTCTGGCTATGCTCGCCGCAGCAGGACTTAATGCTTGGAATAAAGCCTGAAACCAGCGAGCGCGAATACAGCAGAAATTTTAAGCATAGCGCACCTCCCTGACAATAGGCTTATTCAGCATTGCTATACATAAATCTCTTACGCAGCACAACCGCAAACAGAGAGCGGAATGTTGCGGAACAGGCACACTAAGACATTTGTTCGGCATGATGTGGACAATTCGGACATTTCGGCCGGATGATTAGGCTAAAGGCTGCTTTGGAGGTCGATGATCTGCACCGGCCTTCGACTAGCGGGCCTGATATGGAATAGGAATTAGATGCTAAATCGATACGGAAAACTGGCTTCTTGGGTCTATGACCTCGACAAACCGGTCGGTCGCTCATTTGGGGATCAGGAGTATTATCGACAGCGCCTCCAACACTGCGGCGACGGCCCCATTTTGGAGCCGGCGGTTGGCAATGGCCGCCTTCTCGTACCCCTTCTGGAGGCTGGTTTCGCTGTTGAGGGCTTTGATCCGTCCACAGAGATGCTGGAATATTGCCAAGATGAATGCCGGAAACGCAGCGTCATCACGACTCTGACACGGCAGACATTCGAAGCATTCACCTATGATAAGCGCTTTGCAGCCATCATCATTCCAGCAGGGTCGTTCCAGTTGGTTACGGATGTAACCTCTGCCAACGCTGTGTTAAGACGCTTCTATGAATATCTGCTTCCCAATGGCAAATTGATCATCGACCTCGATCCGATCGGGAGTTTTCTTGGTTCTTCAGGCGCTATTCGCACCTGGACAACCGACGGCGGCGACCTGCTAACGTTGACCGATCATCGAGTTGAAACCAATTATGTCGCGCAAACAACTCTTTCCCACCTTCGCTATGAACACTGGCAAGGGGGGAAGTTGTTGGCGACCGAACTTGATTTGTTCAAACTAAGGTGGTGGGGTGTCAATGAGTTCTTGCTCGCTTTACACGCCGCCGGTTTCACGGATGTGGTAGTGTCGGGTAACTACCAGCATGGACAAGCGCCGCAAAAAGACGACGAAATCATCAGCTTCGAAGCCCTTCGACCTGCGGACAGTGCAGATGCTAAATAGCTTTGAGTGGATCATTGCGCAGCTTCGCACCTATGTCACAAATTGATAAAGCGGGCGGGTGAAAGTCGCGGCCCGCGCCAATATCCTCGTCGCGGGCCGCACCTCCACGGGCAAGACCACGCTTACCAACGCGCTGCTCGCCGAGGTGGTGACCTTGCCCCAAGTTTTATCCAGCTTTGAGTTCGCTCCAGCGGTTTTGGGTTGCTGTGTTTGGGGCGGTAGCGGCGGGTTGCGGTGCAGAGCCATTTCGGCTGCGCAGCACCGCATCACGTCGCGGGTTGGTGGACTGAGCGAACTCGGCGGGTGTCAGCCGGCCGAGGCCAGAGTGCGGTCGGTGATCCGTCGATAAGTCGGAGCGCTGTTGCGGCGTCCGGTAGGGCCGAGATGCGGATGTAATCCCATTTCAGAGTTTTCACCAATGCCTCGGACATGCCGTTCGACTGGGGGCTGGCGACGGGGGTGAAGCAGGGTGTCAGATTGAGCGCCTGGGCAAACAGCCCGGTCTCTCTTGCCGTATAAGCCGAGCCATTGTCCGAGAGATGCTCGATAACATGCGGGGCGCGGGTTGCTGCGAACCGCTTCTCGACTGCCTCCAGCATGATGTCGCGCACGTCCGAGCCGGAGATGCCTGCATTGGCAACAACCGTCCATGCGATGATCTCGCGGTCGAAAGCTTCGATGATGAAGGCGAGACGGATGACCTCGCCGTTCCAGCAGGTGAACTCCAGACCGTCGGAGCACCAGCGCAGATTGGAGCGCAAGACCATGACCTTGCCGTCATGGATGCGGCCCTTGCGAGCTGCCGTATGCTTCTCCAGCAACATGGCGTGGTTGCCCATGATGCGGTGAACCCGCTTGGCGTTGACGACAGGCTTATCGGCGGCTCGCCTTTCGCGATTGAGGAGCGCGGCGATCCGCCGATAGCCGTAGGTTGGCCTCTGATCCACCAGCCTGCGAATGACGGGCAGAAGCTCTGCATGCTCAGCCTTCCGATAGGGCCCGCGTGGCTTTGATCTGCCTTTCAACCGCCCCACTAGGTTGGAACGGGAGACGCCCAGCGTGTCTGGGACGGCTTTCATTGAGCTTCTTGTCCGCCTGTCGGACAAGTAAGACAAGCCGTCATAATGCAGTAAATTCAGCCCTCCGTACACGGAGGGAGTCCATTTCTAAGGCGATCGCGTAACGTATCGATTGGGATGTTGAAATGGTGGGCCCGGCAGGACTCTAACCTGCAACCAGTCGGTTATGAGCCGACGGCTCTAACCAATGAGCTACAGGCCCCACCAGAAAAGTTTCTAAGGAAAGTTTCATCGACTATCTCGTCGAGAAACTGCAGGGCGTTTTAAGGCTCGATAACAGCCTTAAGTGGCTCGGCTGCTTGAACGTGAGCTTCTAAGGCAAGAAAGAAAACGTGAGCGTCCCGTTATCCCACCATCGATCGCGAAGCTTACCATTGAATTCGGCTGCCCGAACGCGGGATGAGTATGTGAGCGCCATGAGGGCCCAACCTTTTGTCGAACCAAGCATCCAGTGCTTACGGAACCATAAGCCAGCGTTGACCTTGTCTGGTATCGGGAGTGTCCTGAGTTACGCGTGAGCCAATTAAGTTTGCCTCATCGGCGATTGTGAGGACCAGGCCAGATGAACGTGACACTAGGTAGAGGCCGCCGTTCGCTGCAGCGAAGTTCCACCTTTGATTGTCTCCCTCATTTCCTTCATAGGTGACAATATTCACCCCTGGCTCCGTTGATGCGTGAAAGACGGTCAAGTACTTACCGGACTCAACAGACCTGACCCGAAACGACTTTGTTTTGTCGTCAGCTTCAAGGACCCACTTTTGATTGTATCCGCCGTGAATTCGCGTGTCTACCTTTACGGCAGCTTCATTTTCGTGCCGGCTGTCCCATAGATCAAGTGTTGCCAAAGTCCCATTCACGATAGCCTGCAAGCGAACGGGATGGTCAATTACTGGGAAGTCCCCCATCAGGTAAGAACCCCGTGAGTGATCAGATTGCGCTAACCGTGCATAGGCCACGTCAATGGTGATGGCCTGCATGCGGTTACCAATGTTCGCGACGGAGCGCTGGATGCGTTCGCCCAGCTCGCGTTCGGAGATTTCGAGCCCCTCCAGCATCTCGACAGTGAGCAGAACCTGGTCGATGGTGTCGGCCATCAGTTTAGATTGCTCGCGCGCAACCCAAAAATCTGCGCGGATCGGGAGGAGGTCTTGGATGGAAGCAAGAAGCTCTTCCTTTCGCCTCGACTCGGCTATTGCCTCAATGGCAACTTGGATCCCGAAAGTTGCTGCGAACGCGATACCGCTGGATAGCACCCCCCCGAGTATCTTTCCGCGTGTGAACTTTCCCCTGAACTTGACCTCAGCCCAGGTTTTGAAGCCGGGGCTCTTCGACCAACGCGAGATTATGGCGTTGCGGAATTGGCGCCCCAATAAGAGTTCCTCAATGGCGATGCCGGAGGGGATCGCTATTGCCCACTCAACCCATTCGGAGATGCCTTCGGCGGCTTCGATTTGGACTCGTGTAACTGGCGGTGGAGTGGCGCCAATTGCTCGGTAAGATCGTGCCACAGCGGCGTTCGCGTCCTTGAGTCTGCCTGTGAAGGCCGACCAATAATTCCCGGCTTCGAGGAAATACGTCGTGGTTTCATTTGCAAGTTCCTGTACGCGTCCTGCGCGTAAAGCATTGTCGGGGTAAAGCATAACCAATTCCTTCAAAACGCGGTCACGCTCAACTCTGGGCAGGGGCGCATATTATCGTCAACCACTAATGGTAGTACCGGTTAGCGCACTTTTAAGATGCCCCAGCGCCGTGTACCGAACCCGATCAATTAACGGCTTGAAGATCAGGCGAGCCTCCTGGGGCTGCCGCCTCGTCCCGGCCGGAACAGAGACATGGCCCGACCTTTGTGCGGGCGATCTTCAATCAATGAACTGCACAACCGCGAAGGCAAACGGTCCGTCGAGTTCTGCATCTTGGTCTTACAAGATCCCGATTGCGCGGGCGATCGGCTCAGCTTCCGCGACGAGCATTTCATAATGCTTCTGACGGCCGCTGCCTTCTCGCCAGTAGAAGCCCACCTCGCGCCTTTCCTCCCAGCCGGTGATTGAGAGCAGCTTCACGTCGTCATCCTTGCGAAACTCGGCATGCGCGTAGAGCTCGGGGAATAGCGAACAGCCCATGCCGATCGAGACCATCTGACGGATTGAGTCGAGGCTGGTTCCCTCATAGTCGTCATTGACCGCAGCGCCTGAAGCGGCAGCCAGGTGGCGTACGTTTTCCAATAATCGATGCCCACTGCCAAGGGCGAGGAGTTTTTCGCCTTTCAGTTCGCCGACCCTCACCGTATCGCGGCTCGCAAAATGATGATCGGCGGGTACGCCAAGAAAAAGTCTCTCGTTGCCGATCGCGCGAAACTTCAGGCCTTGCCGTTCAGGAGCAGGGCCCAGGCCGCTATCAAACGCGCCATCGAGAACCCCGGCCTCAATCGCCGAGGGCCGATCCTCGCGAATGTAAATCTTGAGGGTAGGGAACGTGCGATGGATGCCCGGCAAAAATCGAGGAAGAAAGTACGGGCCAAATGTTGGCGCCGTTGCCAAGCGAATGATACCACCCAACGCTTTGGTATCGCTCAGAGTGCCTTCCACCATATCATCGACAGTGGCGAGCGCGAGCCGGGCGCCTCGGGCGACATGGGACCCGATAGGCGTCGTGATGACGCTTGTGGAAGTGCGTTCGAACAGGGTGACACCAAGCGACCTTTCAACAAGGCCGATCTGCACGGACAATGTGGGTTGGGAGACGTGGCAACGCTTTGCCGCCCTGCCGAAATGCCGCAAGTCATCAAGTGCAACGATGTATTCCAGCTGTCGCAGAGTAGGTCGATAGGCCATCCGCTATTAATAATAACTATGGCGTCAATTTCAACAATGAATTGGAACTATCAAAACGGCTTGCCAATATCTGTGGCGTACAACAACGGAGCCACACCATGGACCAGTTTCTAAAGTCACTGCGCGGTCGCAAAGCTAACGTCCAGGCCCGCATCGATGAGGAGCAGTCCCGCCCTGCCCCCGACGCTCTTCGTCTCAATGCGCTGAAGAAACTCAAGCTGCGCTTTCGCGAACAGATCGATTTTATAGAGCGTCAAAACCGGCAAAGGGAAACGGTACTCATCCCAGTCGTTAAACGGCAATCAATCCGGCTGCTTTGAGAAGGGCTCAAGACGTGATGAAGATCAGATCAAAAATCGTGGCAGGCGCGGCCAAGGATACGGGGGCAAGCTTTGTGCGGCAGCTGGTGGTGCGTTACCGCTTGCTCAAGCGCAAGCTCGACAACGCCCTTGCGCGCGAGGATCGGGACTATTCGAGGCTCACTGCGCTGTCACAGGAGCTCGCTCGGTTCCGCCAGAAGGTCAGAGACGAGCTTTTGAGGCGCAAAGGAGCGAAACAAGCCCTCTCGGACGCTCGCGAACGAAAAGCAAGTCATTCGCGCAAGCTGCCGCTGACAACGCCGTAATTCTTAACCCCGGTCCGGGACCCCTCGGGCAAAGGGCGCTGTTTTTTTCGCGGTTTCGGACACCATAAAGAAGGTCGGCGGGAGTATTTGGGATGGACGTAGCTCTTCTTTTTGTCGACTGGCTGGGCAAGCCGATGTGGATGTGGTTGGCCTTCCTGGCGATCGTGCTTGCCCTGCTTGTCTTCGATCTTGGTGTTCTTCATCGCGACAATCATGAGATCGAGGTGCGTGAAAGTCTGGCGCTTTCCAGCCTCTACATCTCACTTGGCTTGGCGTTTGGCGCGTTCGTCTGGTGGCAGCTGGGCGCCGAGTCGGGCATGAACTACCTCACCGGTTTCGTTGTCGAGAAAACGCTGGCGCTCGACAATGTGTTTGTCATCGCGCTTATATTCTCGTTCTTTGCTGTGCCTCGGAAGTATCAGCATCGCGTACTGTTCTGGGGCATTCTCGGCGTTATCGTCCTACGCGCGATCATGATCGGCCTCGGCGCAACGCTCGTTTCCCAGTTTTCCTGGGTGCTTTACCTCTTCGCCATCTTCCTCATCCTTACGGGCATCAAGATGCTCTGGGTAGGCGAAAAGGAGCCTGAGCTTGGGAACAACCCGGTGGTAAACTTCTTGCGCCGGCGTTTCAACGTCACGGACGAGCATCATGGACAGGCGTTTTTCGTGAAGAAGCCGAACGCGCGAAACGGACGGATGACTTGGTTCATGACGCCCCTCTTTCTGGCGCTCATCATGGTCGAGATTGCGGACATCGTTTTTGCGGTCGACTCTGTGCCGGCAATCTTCACGATCACGACCGATCCGTTCATCGTCTATACGTCGAACGTTTTTGCGATCCTCGGGCTGCGAGCACTCTATTTTGCCTTGGCCGCAATGATCCACCGGTTCCACTACTTGAAGCCGGCACTTGCCATCGTACTCATCTTCATTGGCTCAAAGATCTTCGTCGCCGATGTGTTGAACCTGGAGAAGTTTCCCGCGGCAATCTCGCTCGGGGTGACATTCTCGATCATTGTTGCTGGCATCGTCTGGAGCCTCGCAAAGACCCGGGACAAGCCGACGACGGTGTCGGGCCCGTAGAAGTCGAGGAAAGTAGACGTTGGCAGCCTGCGGGCTCGGAGTTCTGGATTGGTCCCGGACGCGCGTTGAGTCACTGGTGTGCAAAATTTAGTGACGCCGTGTCGTTTGGCAGTTAAACGGGATCTTCTTCAATTTCTGGGGTTATCAGAATCTGAGCGCCACGACTGCTTCTGTGTTCTGGCTGCCCTCGATCGAAAGGCCGAGGTCACATCGTACAACCGCTCTTCCTGGCACTAACGTTACGTGCGCACCTAGCTATCATTTTCATCCAGTTTCGTAACGTTTGACACCGTAAAGATGTCATTTCGCAATCTTGATTAGCACATCGGTAAGGGTAGCGCAGTCGTGCGACTCTTATTGAGCTTGGCCGTTTCGATGAGCGAAATGGTCGCCCAGTGTTCGGCACCAGCATCGGAGCGCAGCAGCGAAAGCCGCCAGCCGATAAGGTGTCCCGTTAAGAGGCCGATTGAAATCCCGCCTTCAAAGACGTCCGAGGTCATCGCTCAGCAAAACCATCACATTGGATATGTCTCACTTCGCATTTAGAAAATCCAGCATGATCCCCGTAGCGTAGGTCGGCAGCCTGCTGCCTGGAATGGCAGCCATCGCCTCGCCAAGATAGGATCCGTGGCCGCCTGGCAGGGCAAGTAGCTGGGCATTCGGAATGGCGCGTGTCATTGCAACCACGTGCTCTAGTGGGGCGACGTCGTAATGGGCCTGCACGATCATCGTCGGCGCCGTGATGGAGCCGAGCTGGGCGTCGCTCCATCCTTCGAACGTCAGGAGGTTGTCGATGAGCTTCGGTGTGAGGTTGGCCAGATCACCAGGATTGGGGGCGACATCAAGATAGGCCGTGCGATAGGTTTCCGGCATGCTGTCCGGAGTGGCTTGACGGAAGGCAGCGAGAAGTTCGGGCCTGATCGCATCTCTTCTGAAGTAGATCGAACCGAGGACAAGACGGTCGACCAGCTCTGGATGCCTTAGAGAAAGTTCGATGGCGACGCCCGCACCATTGCTGAAACCGAGAACGTCAACCTTGCCGACATGAAGCTGGCGCAGTAGCGCGGCAGTGTCGTCGGCCATCTGGCCGAAGGACAGCGGACGATCGGCGTCCGCTGTATGGCCGTGCGCCTGCTGCTCTGGCGCAATTACAAGACGTTGCGCCGCAAAGGTGGGAAGAACCGCACCAAAGGTCGTCTGGATCGTCGAGCCACCGCCGTGTAGGATAAGGAGCGGCTTTCCAGCGCCGTGAACCTCGTAATACATCGAGAGCGGGCCGATCTTCGCATGTCCTGCTCCTGTCAAAGGGGCTGCCAAACCAGGAGCGAACCCTAGACCGGAAAGCAACGAAATCGCGATCATAAGGAAGGCCCTTCTAAGACTAGGCGGCTGCATCGCTGGCCTCCGCGATTGCTGAGGCAAGCCGGTCGAAACCTTCTTCAGTTCCTCCGACGCGACGACGCCTTGCCCCTTTGTCTCCCAAGAAGGCAGCCTGTTCGGTAAACTTCATCTGCGTTTGTGTTCCGAGCGGCGAAAACTCGACGGTGGCGAGCGACGCGGACATCCTTCGGCCTGCGAAGGTCATCTCGTAGGCGTAGATGATGCGTTGCTCGGGCACGATATCGAGAAAGTAGGCGTGATAGGCTAGCTCCTCGCCATCGGGCGTCCGCCACCGCTTGATTTCCCCGCCACCCGTGCGGAAATCGAAGGCTTCTTCAAGAACGGTCCACTCGGGGTGACATGCGTTCCAAAGTTCCTTCAATGCGCGGTCACTCCAGAACCTGAAGGCATGACGGGGCGAACCGGGCAGCTCCCGCTCGATCACAAATGTAGTGTGTTCGATGAATTCAGATGTCATTCTCGCTCTCCACTTCAGGAATTGCCAGCATCGCTGCTGCAAGCTTGTCAAATGATTTGTTCCAAGCGGCCTCTCGGCTGCGCGACCAGTCGCTAATGGCGCGTAGCGCTGCTGGTTCCAGGTAGTAGGTCCGTGTCCGGCCCTGCTTCCTGGACACCACAATACCCCCTGCCTCCAGTATCTGGAGATGCTTGACCGCCGACGGCAGCCGCATGCCGGACGGCGCCGCAAGCTGCTTGACCGTAGCGGGTCCGGCGCTCAGTCGCTCGACCATCCCAAGCCGTCCGGGATCCGCCAGCGCGTGAAAGATTCGTTCTACGGACTGGGCGATCATCAGCTCACCAAAAGTTTCCTGCTTGAGAAACTATCAGATCAGGAAAGGGCGTCAAGATAGTTTCCAATTCGGGAAACAATTAGAGGGTATGAACTTTGTACGCAGCAAGCCGTAGACGAGCGCAATACCGTCAAGTCCGGCCAATAAGCTTTCGTTGGGCCACACGATCGATCGGAAAGCCCCATATGAGCCCGATTGCTGCGAGCTTCGGGACGATCGGTGCCCAGGCGTAAAGCATCGGAAGCCAAGATTGAAGTAAAGCGACGGGTCATCCGGAAGCCGCGCGAGCGTGGCGGCGATTTCCTGTTTCAGCTCGATCTCCACCACGGCGCCGTCGGGCCGGAGAGCGGGATATTCTAGCGACATTCCTGAAGTGCCTCTCGGAGATTTCTCATGCCTGGCGCTAGCGACAGGAACTCACGTGCCGGAAATAGCTCAGGGGAGAGAAGGTCGGTTTCCTTGATTCCGGGACGCCTTTACAAAAAACTCGGTCGCCAGCGTTGCAGCGTGAACAGCGCGGCCGGCGCCTGGTAGCCTTCTGTCCTCAAATCGCTGCCGGCACAGCTGCATCGCCAAGGCACAGATGGTGTTGCGAAGTGCGCTTGTTGACTCTGCTTTCCGCCCAATGGAAAAGGATGATCGGTTCGAGAGGGGAAACACCCATGGCAGACGAGAGTAATACGGGTAATACCGAAATCGTGGAGACCGCGCCGCCGGCGGAAGTCGCGCCGCCCAAGAAGCGTCGGGGACCGCGGCCCAAGAATGTCGCTGCGGACGCGACTGCTGAATCACCGGAGGCAGCTGCTGCCCAGCCGGCGAAGGCGGGCAGGAAGCGCGCAGATAAGTCTGTAGACGGGACGCTCTCGGTGGAGACGCCGGCCGTTCGCAAGACCAGGGCAAAGAAGGTCGCCAAGAGCGCCGGCGAAACCCGTGGGGCAAAGCCGTCAACAGTGACGACGGCTCACGCTCCAGTCCTCGACGATATTGCAGACCTTCTCCAGCTCGAAGAAGAGAATTCGCGGCTGCGCAAGGCGCTGGCCAAAAAACTGCGGGCCGAGAACGCCGACCTGCGTAAGCGGTTGGGCCTTGCCTGATCAATTGATAGAGGGCCGATCGGATAGCCTGATTGGCCCTTGTCATCGCGTTCTGGCTGGAGTTCCTGCGCGGCGGCAATCAAGGTGAGATTCAGCGTCAATCAGGATGAGACTCGGCGGCGGGGGTGTGACGAAGGGAGGGCGTAGCCCGACCGGAGTTACACTCCCGCCGCGGCGCAATTTTTAGGCGTCTCATGATCGCGGTCGGCCCGCTACGGTGGCGGTTTTCTGGAATGGAGAACCACCTTTGTGCCGGGTCGCCATGTAACCGATCATCAGATGAGATTATTCATGAAGTATCGACAAACGCATTCTGTTGAGGTCGCCGCCGCGAAGGCGTCGATCAGCCGGGCGACGGCGTTCCGTGTGGAGAAAGAGCAACGGCTTCCGTCGCAAAACAAGCCGCCGCGCGGTCGGCGTCGCCCCGATCCGCTTGCGCATATCTTTGATGCGGAGGTCGTTCCGCTCCTCAAAGCCGCTCCCGGCATTCGTGCGGTCGCCGTTTATGACGAGATGCTGCGGCGTCATCCGGAACTGCCCGAAAGCATTCGCCGCACACTTGAGCGGCGCATTCGGTCATGGCGGGCCGTTCACGGTGAGGCACAGGAGGTGATCTTTCGCCAGACGCACGAACCCGGCCGGTTGGGGCTGTCGGATTTTACCGACATGGGCAGCCTCAGCGTGACGATCGCCGGCCAGCCGCTCGACCATCTGCTTTATCACTTCCGGCTGGTTTGGTCGGGCTTCGAACACGCCCATGTCATCCTTGGCGGCGAAAGCTTCGTCGCCTTGGCGGAGGGCCTGCAGAACGCCCTGTGGTCGGTCGGCGGTTCGCCGCTCTATCACCGCAGCGACAGCCTGTCGGCCGCCTTCCGCAACCTCGATGCCGATGCCCAGGTCGATCTCACCAACCGCTATGAGGACCTGTGCGCTCATTACCGGATGACGCCAACCCGTAACAACAAGGGCATCGCCCACGAGAACGGTTCGATCGAAAGTTCCCACGGCCATCTCAAGAACGCCGTCCGCGATGCACTCCTGATGCGCGGCACCCGAGACTTCAACGATCTCCGCTCCTACCGCGCCTTCATCGACGAGATCGTCAGCCGCCGCAATGCCGCGCATGGCAAGCGCATCGATGCCGAGCGCCCGCATCTGCAGGCACTTCCCGCTCGCCGCACCACCGACTTCGAGGAGGTGGTCGTCACCGTGTCGCGCACCGGCGGCTTCGCCTTGCGCAAGGTCTTCTACACCGTCCCCTCCCGTTTGATCGGCCACCGGCTGCGTGTGCGTTTGTTCGACGATCGCCTCGACGTCTTCATCGGCGGCACGCATCTGCTGACGTTGCCGCGAGGTCGCGCCCATGCGAGCGGCAAGCACGATCAGGTCGTCAACTATCACCACGTCATTCATTCCCTGCGCAAAAAGCCGATGGCGCTTCTCAACCTGGTCTATCGCGACAAGCTCTTCCCTCGGCCGGAATACCGAAGGGCTTTCGACACTCTCATCGAGCAACTGCCTGACCGGCAGGCTTGCAAGGTCACCGTCGAACTGCTGGCCCTGGCTCATGATCGTGGTTGCGAGCGTGAACTGGCCGAGGAGCTTGCCAGAACGCTCGACGCCCGCAAACTGCCCGACCTGATGGCCTTGAGAGCCATCTTCGGCCCGGACCCGGACCAGTTGCCGACCGTTCATGTGCAGCTCGCATCGCTCAATAGCTATGAAGCCCTGATGGGGCCTGCTTATGCGGGAGAGGCCGCATGAAAAATGTCCACAACACCATCGACGAAGCCCGCCTCGGCATCATGCTCAATGACCTGAGGCTGCCGACGATCAAAACGCTGTGGCCGCAATTTGCCGAACAGGCCGATCGTGAAGGGTGGCCTGCGGCGCGTTTCCTTTCGGCCATCGCCGAGCATGAACTGGCTGAACGGGCGCATCGCAGGATCGAACGTCACCTCGCCGAGGCGCATCTGCCGCCCGGAAAGACGCTCGAGAGCTTCGCCTTCGACGCCGTGCCCATGGTCTCCAAGGCCCAGGTTATGGCCATTGCCGCCGGCGATAGCTGGCTCGCCAAGGGTGCCAATATCCTGTTGTTCGGCCCGCCCGGCGGCGGAAAGAGCCATCTCGCCGCCGCCATCGGCCTCGCGCTGATCGAGAACGGTTGGCGAGTGCTGTTCACGCGCACGACCGACCTCGTTCAGAAGCTGCAGGTCGCACGGCGTGAGCTCCAGCTCGAATCCGCCATCGCCAAGCTCGATAAGTTCGATCTGCTCATCCTCGACGATCTGGCCTACGTCACCAAGGACCAGGCCGAAACCAGCGTGCTCTTCGAACTCATCTCCGCAAGATATGAGCGGCGTTCCATCATGATCACCGCCAATCAGCCCTTCGGGGAATGGAACCGCGTCTTTCCGGACCCGGCCATGACGCTTGCGGCGGTGGACCGACTTGTTCATCACGCAACGATCTTCGAAATGAACGTCGAAAGCTATCGGCGACGTTCCGCCATGGAAGCCAAACGCCAGCGCGGCAGACCTGCCGCCTTCGCGACAATTAAAAGTGCTTCCCAGATTGTCGCGGAGCGGCAATCAGAACACGACGAGACTCTTGCCAGCGACAATCAGCATGATACTTTCATCCCGACCGCGACATAAGAGTCTCATCCAGATTGTCGCCGCCGTCTCATCCTGATCGCCGCGCTATAAGTTCCTTTGAGGGCTGCTGCCGAGGATGCCGGTGCCATTTGATCGGGTTGGCGGCACACTATGAAAGCACCATGGAAATATCTGGTCCAGCTGGCGTCCCTGGGACGAACGGTCAAGGCGCCGGAGAACACTTCTGAAATCGAAGCCGAGGACCCGGCAGACAAAGTTGCCGACCCGATCGTGGAAGCCTCGAACGAGGAGCCAAGCAGTCTGGACGCTGCGAACATCGACACCGAAGTTGCTGCGGTTGACCAAAATGACGGGACGCTTGCTACAATCGTCGACCGGTCACCTGCCGACGCTCAGGTGATGCTTTCGGAACTCGACGGGCCACCACAGCCACCGCCGACGAAAAGGCGGAGGCGCAGCCAGAAAACGAGCGCCGGCGATGTTGCAGTGGCCGAAGTCGTCGAGTATGGAGATCGCCGTTCCGGTGCCCCACAGCCGCCGACGACCTTTGTCGATGAGATGAAGGCACTGGACGAGGACATCAGGCAACTAAGACGCCGGCTTGCAGAAAAGTTGCGGTTGCAGAATACGCAGCTCAAACAAATGCTCGGTCGGTATGATACGCCGTAAACTGATATCGCACCCTTTAACGTTGGAGCCGCATGAAACCGCAGCAGCGCAAGTTTATCGTCGAAGTCAAATCGGCTCGCCGGCGGTCGACTACCAGCCAGTCTTCAATTTGGGGCGATACGGACCTCAAAGCCCTCGTGCGCGCGGCGGAGACAGAAGCACCGCATCTGTTCGAACCGGCTCAGCGCATTGACCTGCCTTCTCCAGAGACCACTGCAGAAGTTTTGCCAAACGAGGACGCCGCAATCGAGGCTGCTGCGCCAATCGCAGATCCGGCGAACCCGACAGAAGGCGGCGCTGGTAGCGAGGATACTTCCGGTCCTTCTCTAATCCCGCCCTTGGAAGTGGATCGCCCGAAGGCTAACTCACAAAAAATGACGCCGAAGCGCCAAGGCTCGCGTCGGGGTCGTCCTAGTGGCATCCGGACGGTTATCGTTGCTCCCGAAGCAATTGACGACCTTGCCGCGCTTCAGGAAGAAAACCGCCGCCTGAAAGCAATGCTCGCTGAACGCCTTCGGCAGGAAAACATCCTGCTTCAAAAAATGCTTGAACGGTTCGAAACGAACTGAATTGTGGCTTGCTGACCTTCGCTTCGAAGGCCAGCGAGTCCTTCATTGGACCACAGCTCGCGACTTTCGTCGTTGTCACTGTCGTACAGTTGGCAACTCAGGCTGACCTGACGTTTTCGGCTCGCGATTTTCCTGTCTTACGGTCCTGGCCAATGTCGTAGCTGACCTTTTGGCCGTCTCGAAGCGGACTGCCACCTTCAACCGCGGACACATGGACAAACACGTCCGTTCCACCGTTCTCAGGTGAGATGAAGCCGTAACCCTTGTCTTGATTGAAAAACTTAACAGTACCGATTGCCATCATCATCCTCATTCACTGTAGTGGCTCTGCAGCCGTGCGAAGCCTATTCACCCACTTGGCTCACTGCAATCACGCAAACGGGTGAACTTCGATCCGCTCTCGGTTATGGATAATGAGAAACCCCTAAAATTAAAGGGAACAAAAGTAGCCGGGGGTCAGAACGAAGGCGCAACCATGCCGGTAGTTCCGATCGTGGATACCACAACAAAAAGTCGAGTAAATTTGAAAGGAATATCGCCGCCATTCCAGCCGATTCTAGAGGTCGGGCCCAATTGTACCCGCGCTCGCGGTCTTAGCTGATGCCGTGATGGCTATATCCAAGAGCAGGAAGCAACCAGGATGCTTAGCGGCCTTCACCCCTGCTCGTAGCCACAGTGTCCGCCGACGGTTCCGCCGGCGTCATGCGCTTCAGGAGCCCGATCAGATCACGCATGGTATCATGCGGTAAGCGTTCAATGAGCCTGGTTAGCGTCCGGCGATCCTCTGCCTCTTCCGGTGTCTTGCCCCACAGGTGGGGAGCGGTTTCGAAAATCATGTCCATCGGCATGAAGCCCATCAATTCACAGAGAGTGGAATAACCCGATCGGCGACACGGCAAACGTGGTGGCCGCGATTGGTGCACTTGCGCGGCTTATCCGATCCGGACAACAGATTCGGAGATGAACTCGAAGCGGGGGATCGCGAGGTTCTCCGGTGCGGGCCCCTTGCGGACGCGACCGGCAGTATCATAGTGCGATCCGTGGCACGGGCAGAACCAGCCTCCGAAGTCACCCGCCTGCCCTAAAGGCACGCAGCCGAGATGCGTGCAAACCCCGATCATCACGATCCACTCCTCCTTCCCCTCCCCGGCAGAGCGGGCAACGGCGGTCGCGTGCTGATCATCGGCAAGGTTGGCATTCCGAGCCAAGGGGTCCTTGAGATCGTCAAGCGCGGTCGCCCTTGCCACCTCGACCTCCTTCTGGGTGCGGTTGCGAATGAAAACCGGGCGACCGCGCCATTTGACGGTCAGTGACATACCCTCGACGAGCGAGGATACGTCCACCTCGATAGAGGCCATCGCGCGCGTCGACGCGTCAGGACGCATCTGATCGATGAACGGCCAGGAGGCGGCCCCAACACCCACTACCCCTGCCATGGCTGTCACCAGATAGAGAAAATCGCGTCGGGTGGGTTCTCGCGTCTCATCCATAACCATCATGATGCGGCCCTGCCAAGCCCTGCTCGCCCTGGGGGATAGGGGAGACAAGCAGTTCTCCCGGCAACCTCCGAGGTGCCCAGATGAATGGCTCACAATTTTACATCGTCATCGTGAATATTGGAACGTCGGAACTCGTGACCCACCCAGTCATTCATTCCGACCAGCCACTCAGCCTCTGGAATCCGCCTGCAAACATATTCCCACGGCGAGACCATCAGCCAGGAGAAGATGCGACTCAACCGCACCGCAGCCTACCGCTCCTCCAGGGCTAGAAGTGGCCGCCGGAACAACAATGAAGAGCGAAAGCTGGCACCGCGCCGTCTGAAGAAGGCATTCTTTCAATGTGAACTGAATTCCCAGTCCGTATATCTTTGACGGGCCGCCTCATATGAGAACCGCCCGTCGGAAAGCTGGCGAGGCTTTTAAGCAGGCGCCAGATAGCTCCGTCAGATATCGTACCGCGAATCGAGCTCTTGCAAGGCAGACCGAACCTCATCGATTGAAACCGGCTCCGGCGTTCCTGGCATATGACGGAGAGCCGGCCTCGAATCTATCGCGTAAAAGTCCGAAGCCCATGCGGCGAGGATGGTCCGTTTATCATCGACAGAAAGTGCAGGAGCATTCACCACATCCATTGGACGTCGAAACGGCGACCAGTGAGATGCCAGAACTTCTGGTCCGATGTTCACGGCAGTTGCGGCAATCTGCTTAAACATATCGTCCATCTCGGTTCACCTCAGCTTACGTGCGGATCCCGACTCCACCTCCCATTAGTCGGCATGACGAGGTCGGTTTCCGGCGCCAGCAGATCGTGCTTTTCTGCGAAGGCAGCAAAGAGGCCGCGTGCGGTCTCAGCTTCGATCTCGCCGCACAAGGCAGCGTGGCATGCCTTAAGCGCAACCGAATGCGGACCATCCCTGAGCGATATCGGCCACTCGACCAGATAGTGGTAAGCGTCCATCACGCTTCTCACTTCCGTCGGAAATCCAAGGCCGACGAGAATACGCACAGGGTTCTCGAACATATCCGGTTTCATAACTCGCTCCTTTCCAGCCCGGTGTGCCCATGGGCGCCATCGAAACGGCGCCCATATCCGATGTTGTCGTTTAGGCGGCGCTCTGGACTTCGATCTGCGGCGCGGCGTCCGGCCGTCCAAGGGCGGAACCGCTTTCAATGCTGACCTTGCGCGGTTTCAATGCCTCAGGAATTTCCCGGACGAGATCGATGGTCAGCAGACCATTGCTCAATCCCGCTCCACGCACCGTGACATGGTCGGCGAGCTCGAAACGATGCTCGAACGGGCGGCCGGCGATGCCTCGGTGCAGATAGGCTTCGGACGGAGGATCCTGCTTCTTGCCAATAACGGTGAGAAGGTTGGTCTGGAACGTCAGGTCCAGGTCGCCTTCGGCGAAGCCGGCAACCGCAATCGAGATGCGGTAGCTGTCGTCACCCGTCTTGACAATGTCATAGGGAGGCCAATCGCTGGTCGAACGGTCGCGCTGGGCGTTTTCCAGCAGATTGAAGAGCCGATCGAAGCCGACCGTGGATCGGAAGAGAGGCGTGTAGTCGTAAGATGTTGCCATAGCCATATCCTCCTGAAAGCAACATGGGTATGGAGCGCCGAAAGACGGCGCTTCCAGCATTGCCAGCCCTGTTGTCAGCGGCTGGCGGCAAATGATCTGGTATTTGTGAAATGCGGCTTCAAGTGCCGCCTTGGAGAATTTTCGCAAATCTCAGTGCAGCTTGAACGCCGGATCAGGCACTGATGCGTATAGCGAACGGAATGCAGCGGGCCGTCGAGATTGACTTGCCAGATTTCTAGTAGGCAGTCAGTGTTAGCGGCAGAAGGCTCAGATCGGCAAAATCTTATTTCCGGCCCACATCCGATGCTTCGAAAGCTTGCCAATCTCGTATGATGGCCGTGTTGCGGTCGAAGTGTCGAACCTTCGGTGGTCCTCATTGCGCATTCCGGTGGAGTCGAAGCCGGCCACCATTCCCATAGCACCGGCTATCGCCACTATCGCTCCGACCCGGCGATCCGTGGCGACTGCTCGTTGTTGGCCGCCTGCACATCAAATGCCGCTGCGACCCGCGCGGTCACCCGTTATGTCTGGGCCGATGCCCGCGAGCGCACCGATGCCAACCGCCTGACGTCCTGGGGCAAGGCGATCTACAACGCCGCAAGGAGACTGTCGAGCGCTCGTTTGCCGACGCCAAGCAGCGTCACGATCATCGCTATGGTCCTGACCAGGGCCGCTAACCCAAGGCCCGCCGCCGTGACAACACGTACAAGCCGCCGCAATCCACTCGACAGCGCAAACCCCAAAACAAAAACCCGCCGAAAATTTCGACGGGCTAGTCAACAGTTTAAGCCCGCCGCTGAGGGGGCGGGCCATACTCCAGTTCTCCATCATGCATGAGCATGCGGGTTCTGCCGATTGTCCCAAAGCGCCCAGGCCGACACGGCGGCGACGAGCGCTCCAAGGACCACGTGGGTCCACATCGCGTTCACGTTCGCCGCGAATTGAAGCAGCCAGGGCGAGACGATCAGCCAGACCCCGAGCACCAGGCTCGACCACTCTTCCCACTCAGCAAACGCCGACAGCGCGGCAACCGCCAGAGCGGCGAGTAAGATTCCTACAATCCATGCGTTCCACGCCGGTATGGTTTCGCTGGCGAAGCCGAGCACCCAAGGTGAAACGAACAGGGCGACTGCGAGAACCAGATTGAGCCAATCCTGTGCCTTCTTGCTTTCCATCAGTCCATTTTCCATGACAACCTCCACGAATGAAGCTTGATCGGCGGTGTTTTCGCGTGCTGTGCACGCTGCGCGAAACGATGTAATTTTGCGAAATACGATCTTCAAGAGCCCGATTATCTCGTTGGGCTGCATGAACCACGACTAGGGCGGGCGATGATCGTGTCCCACCGAGTGGTGTAGTTCGGCGGTAGCACAGCCGCTCGCGAGCGCGCCCCCAAATCGCGCTGTAGCGAATGAGGGGCTGTGCGGGCGGCCATCAGTGTTTTCCGCTAGGGTCGGGTTGTTCAAGACGCAACCTGACGGAAAGATCACTGATGACCACTGACATGATGAACGTGCGCTCGCTCGTTGAGAAGAGCGCTGATGCCGATTTGTTGCGCGAGATGATCGGCTCTGCCGCTGAACGGCTGATGGAGCTGGAGGTCGGCTCAGTTACGGGTGCAGGGTTCGGGGAGAAGAACCCGATACGGCTTGCACAGCGCAACGGCTACCGTGACCGCAATTGGGAGACGCGAGCTGGCACGGCCGAGCTTCGCATTCCGAAGCTGCGCAAGGGCAGCTACTTTCCGACCTTCCTCGAACCGCGCCGCATGGCAGAGAAAGCTCTGACGGCCGCTATCCAGGAGGCGTATCGAGCTCTTGTCACCCGGAAGGCCGGATTCGTTCCAGTGTTGGACACGCTGAAGCGTGGATGCATAATGCGCGCTCTACCTCTTGAACCGCCAAGCCGCGAAAATAAATCTTCGAAGGGCGCCATCCAAAAGCGCTTTCCTTGTTGAAAACCAACGATTTCAGTGAGGTAGAAATGCACACGAAGATGTTTGACCGACCAGTTTACCTGCGCGGTAGAGCTGGACACGATTGGGCCGACCACGTGTGAACTGGATGCGGCGCGCGCGCTTCTTGGCCGCGCGGCGATGATCGCGCCACGCCAGACCGGCGTTGCCGACCACCGCATCAGCCTGCTTCAGCAGGCGCACCATTACCCGCACAGCATCCCACAGCAGGCCACTGTCGCTCGGTTCGTGCATGAGCGCTGAGGTCACGGTGCTGTCCAGCCGCACGACGGTGCCATCTTCGCGCTTCGCCTGCCGAGCGTTCGACAGCAGCGCCCTGAAGCGGTGCTACGCTGTGCGCTGCTCAAGCAATACCGGCAGCTAAGCTATCAGGAAGCCGGCAGCCCTTGCCGTCCGGTGGCCCTGATGCCGTCGCGACACAGGTCTCGCGCCACTAGGTCGAGCAGATCGCGCTGCTCGACCAGCCAGTCCGACATCGCTTTCAGTTCACGGCCAATCTCGTGTTCGGCGAAGAGATCGAATAAGCTGGCCTGGACGGTGCGTTCTTGGCGCATTGTCGGCTCCGGCGGTTGCGGGTTTCCCTTTAGAATCAGTCGCTTGAACCTAAAGTTTACCTGAAGCCGCCGGGCTTTGCCCGCGGAAAAATCGAGATAACCCAACAATATCAGCGGCTTGCCGTTTATGGACGGGCACTAGCTAGCGCGGTAAGCAGCGTTTGTTGCGTGGTTTTCAAGGTAGGGTGGCGCGGGCGGCAGTGAGCCTGCCCCCGAATCCGCTTTCCTCCCATAGAAACCATCGGTAGCGCAGGGCATCAACCAGTAGCGCGAAGGCAGGCGATGCCAAGCGGCGGCTCGGATAGTGGAGGTGATAACGAGCGGACCCAGGTGGTCGCACGGCAGACAGGTAGGCAGCGCCCGTCGAGGGCGGCGTCGAAACGACGTAGTTTTGCGCTGATCTTCAAGAGCCCGATGGTCTCTTTGATGGGGCAGCCAACTATGGGTGACGAGATGTACGCCCCGCACCCTCCGCCCGCACGGTGGCCCAGGGGCCATAAATGCGAACATGGGCCTAGCATGATCAACCGAAATGCCCGGACATCGCGTCTGGCGACTCTATCAAAACGCTTTAAGGGTGATAGCAAATTGCTCCGATGCGCCGAAGCGAATGCTCGAAAGGTTGGGGCACTAGAAGTGCCCCAGCCCAGCCATTCTAGGCAAGCGAGCGTTGACCGCCGGCGCCTGTCTTCGCCCCGGGTGGTCCATCCGCGCCTGTCGACATGCCCGCGTCTCGGCAGGTGTCAATAAACGCTTCGCGCGCGATGGCGACTGGCGTCATTCGGTTTAGAGCGCGGCGGCACGTTTGAACCGCCCGATTGTATTTTCTGTCGCGATAGATGGCCCAATCCCCTTCGATGAAATCGAGCACGTCGTTGACAGAAGTGAAGACCTAGGCTCCCCGTCCTTCATATGAACACGCCATCTTAATTTAGACGCGCATGGATGTAGAAGGCCGTCGACTCCGGCTCGCCGTCGCCCGACAGCACGTTGCCGTCGAAATCACAGATCGGCAGGGTGGATGCCTGGAGCTTCAAGCTTCGTCGGCTCCGGTAGGCAGGAGAAATCGACTGGGCCGGGCAGACCGCGCTGAAGTTTTATGGTCGCACGGTGGTCGACGAGGACTATAACGGCCTGGCCTCGATGAACGTGAGGGGGACCGTCTGGCGAGTGTCCTGGGTAACACGGATATTCTCTACATGAGAAACCATGGCGTCATGGTCTACGCATAGATCATCGCGGAAGCCCGGGACGAACTTTATCATCTCGAGCGAGCGGCGAAGGTGCAATTGAAGGCGATGCGCACGGCGGCCGCTTCTGCCAGTCGATCCCGACATCTCGCGACCGCCAAACAGATGCGGGAGGGCGATTCGGAACGCGCACGGTTGCATCTGAAAAGCCTCAAGCACCGGTTTGGCGCCAAGTCGCCCGATTACAAGTCATTTTGCTTATTTTTTCATCGTTATCTATGCTCACCCATGCGATTTGTGCATGGGTGCGATGAGAAGTCGTCACTGCTTTGAAACGATTTAAATCACTATATTCGGAATATCGAAATGACGCAGGGGCCAAGAGGTTGCTGACGTCGCAAACCCTCAGGAAAGGGGAATGTCATGAACGTAGCCCGCTCCTTCAATAACTGGCGCAAGTATCGTCAGACTGTGTACGAGCTTGATCGGATGTCGAACCGTGAACTTCAGGACGTCGGCATTGACCGCGCGGAGATTCGTAACGTGGCCAGCGCCGCGGTCGCCCGTTAACGCACAGCACCTGGTCTTAGACTTGCTTAACGCCCGCCGACGACGCGGGCGTTATTGCTTGCGCGCAGTGAGATTTCAGGAATGCATTTTCGGTATAGCTGCAGTGCATTATAGGGCGTGGGAACTGTCGAGGATTGGTGTATCATTTCAAATGTCGAAGCAATGCATCTCCTCCCGCATGGCTTCGTGATGCAGGCGGCCTACTCCTCCCAAGGACGCCTGCGGGAACGGCGACGTTCCGTTGTGTTGGAAAGCCTGCCGCATCTCCTCCCGCGGCAGGCTTTTTTGTTTTGGCCGGGAACGTTCTGAGTTCCCGCGAGATCGGCGTTCCTTTTGTCACGATGAGGTCAGCACTTGCACGCTGACGGAGTAAAGGGCGGTTTCAGCGTCGGCGATGCCGTCTTTGGCGCGGGCGCGGGTCATGGGGCCATGACGAAGCGGTTGTGCAGGTTGCGCCCCGCCAGCTCGTAGCGTTCGAACGGGCTGTTCATGGATTTAATCTCTTGTTGTGTTTCAGGTTCAGCTCGGGAGTGGGCTCAACCCTGCGACCGGATTTGCCGCCAGATCGCGTCGAGGAAGCCTTGGTCGCTGACAGCTAGGTCTCGCGCGCGGCATCTTCGTCATTGCGGATCAGATCGGCGAATCTATCGACCATCAGGCCATGCTGCGATTTTTCGCCTGGCATCTCGATAAAGGCGAAGTCCTTTCTCGTGGCCATACCGGAGCGATGGATGAAACTCGTCGGAATGTCGCGATTGTCGAGCGGGTCTCGGAACCGTCGCGATCATGGAGGCCACGTCTAAGTCAAAGACCTGCGTCTGGCGTTGGCAGGAGCGCTTCATGACCGAAGGCGTAGACGGCCTTTTGCGCGACAAGAGCCGGCCGCCCGGCACTGCGCCGCTTGAGGTTGACCTTGTCGAGCGTGTTGTTGCTCTGACGCAGGAGCCGCCCACCCAGGAAGCCACACACTGGACGGTTCGTGCCATGGCAAAGGCTGTGGGGATTGCGGCATCCTCAGTCGTCAAGATCTGGCATGAGCATGGTCTTGCACCCCATCGGTGGCGCAGCTTCAAACTATCGAACGACAAGGCTTTCGCCGAGAAGCTTCACGATGTGGTCGGTCTCTACGTCTCGCCGCCGGCCCATGCGATTGTCCTTTCCGTCGATGAGAAAAGTCAGATCCAGGCGCTGGATAGGACGCAGCCGGGTCTTCCCATGAAGAAGGGTCGTGCCGGCACGATGACCCATGATTACAAGCGCCACGGCACCACGACACTTTTGGCGGCTCTGAATGTTCTCGACGGCTCCGTCATCGGCCGCAACATGCAGCGTCACCGGCATCAGGAGTTCATCCGCTTCCTCAACACGATTGAGGCTCAGTTGCCCAAGGATAAGGCGGTTCACGTCATCCTGGACAACTACGCCACACACAAACAGCCCAAAGTCCGAGCCTGGTTGGCGCGGCACCCGCGCTGGACCTTCCACTTCGTTCCGACATCCTGTTCCTGGTTGAATGCCGTCGAGGGTTTCTTCGCAAAGCTCACTCGACGAAGACTGAAGAATGGTGTCTTTCATTCCGTCGTTGATCTTCAGGCAGCCATCAACCGCTTTATCAAAGAGCACAACGAACAGCCGAAGCCGTTCATCTGGAAAGCAGACCCTGACGACATAATCGCAGCCGTCAGACGTGGGCACCAAGGGTTGGAATCAAACCACTAGATACCTGTGCTGCACGAAGCACGCCCCTGCAACCTTCTACTGGCATACAAAATTCCAATGAGAGGCGATTCTGGCCAACGCCCATGTCGAGGTAGGGGGCGGGAGGGTCAATCGGGACCTATCCGCCGAGGAGCGGCGCGTCGTCACGGTCGATAGCTGACTTTGAGCTGACGGACGTGCGGGGCCGGTGATCCGTGGCTGCCTGCGGGGGCGGAGCGGGGTGGCTTTCAAATCTAGCTACTGCGGCGATGTTGCAACGTGAACCGGGTATCGATCATGCGCGAGCCGGTAGGCTTCTCGCCGTTGAGGTGGTCTTCGATCAACCGCGCGGCTTCACGGCCGATTAGATCGCCGGAGGGGCGAATCGTGGTGAGGGGCGGATTGCATGCGGCGCTGAAGCTGAGATCGCCGAAGCCGACCACGGCCAGCCGGTCCGGCACAGCGATTTTCAGCCGTTCGCACGCGAACAGTGCGCCGAGCGCGATGTGATCGTTCGAGCAAGCGATACCGTCGGTGTCGGGATGGAGCCGCAAGGCTTCCGCCAAAAGCATTGAGCCGATTTCAGCGGAGGCCGTATCTGGATGTTCGACGACCTTGGCGACGGCGCCGGCGGCGTGCGCAGCTTGCAGGAAGCCGTCACAGCGTTGTTTGGCGCGTCGGTCCTGATGCATGCGGGCGCCGAGGAAGACAAGATTGCGGCGACCCTGTTGGATAAGGTGTTCTGCCACCGCAACGCCGACCTGATCGTGATGAAACCCGATGGCTGCGTCGATCTGCGGACCGCCGAGCTCCCAGATTTCGATAACGGGAATGGTGACGTTGGCGAGCAGGCGACGCGTTGCGGGACTATGCGACAGTCCGGTTAGGACAATGGCTGCCGGTGCCCATGACAAAGCCATGCGCACCAGTTCCTCCTCTTCTTGCTCGTCATATTCGGTGTGGCCGAGGATGAGTTGCAGGCGCTGCTTCTTGAGTGCTGTCTGCATGGACGCGACCGTCTCGGCAAAGAACGCGTTGCGCACTGAAGGGACAAGGATGCTAACAGCGCGGGAAGACGCCGCAGCAAGCCCCCCCGCCATCAGGTTAGGCACGTAATTGAGTTTCTCGATCGCCCGACTGATCGCTTGGCTCGCCGTACCCGAAACCGCCTCGGGCTTGCGCAAGAAGAGCGACACCGTGGAGGGGGAGACGTTGGCGAGTTCGGCCACGTCGGACATGGTGACGGACTGCATCTTTCGGCGATTGCGTGGTGGCTTTCGCATCCTGTCGTCCATGACTATCTCCATAGCGCTATTATCTTAATCTTAGCATGCTTTTTATCCGACCTCAACAACAATCGCGACTGTGATAAGATGTAATTCGCTGAAAAGATAGCATTATTTGGTTCGTCAGAGTCATCTTCGTCAGAGTTGGCAACCTCGCAAACATTTTTTCCAGCGTATCTTGTTTCGCAAAAATCGTAGCGCTATTATCGGGTGCAGTTAAGCCGGATGCCCGGCCGCTGTTGGGAGGAAAGAATGGCTTCTGTCAGCCTGCGAAAGTTGGAGAAAAGTTACGGTTCGCTGCGCATCGTCAAAGGCGTTGACCTTGAAATCGCCGATGGCGAATTCGTCGTGTTCGTCGGTCCGTCGGGTTGTGGGAAGTCCACCACATTGCGCATGGTCGCCGGGCTCGAAACCATCACTGGCGGCGAAATCCGCATCGGTGAAACGGTGGTCAATCGCCTCCCGCCGCGCGAGCGTGATATCGCAATGGTCTTCCAGGATTACGCCCTCTATCCGCACAAGACGGTGCGCGAGAATATGGGATTCAGTCTGAAGGTGCACGGTGTTGCGCCGCGCGAGGCTGATCAGCGTGTCAATGAGGCGGCTGAGATGCTTGGCATCGGCCATCTGCTTGAGCGTCGTCCGGGCCAGCTCTCAGGCGGCCAGCGCCAGCGCGTCGCCATGGGGCGTGCCATTGTGCGCCGCCCGAAGGTCTTTCTGTTCGACGAACCGCTGTCCAATCTCGACGCTAAGCTGCGCGGTCAGGTTCGCACCGAGATCAAGCGCCTGCATCACCAGATCGGGACAACGATCATCTATGTTACGCACGACCAGGTCGAAGCCATGACGCTAGCCGACCGTATCGTCATTCTCAAGGGTGGCGACATCGAGCAGGTCGGCACGCCTGACGAGGTCTACAATCGCCCGCGGAGCGTTTTCGTCGGTGGGTTTGTCGGGTCGCCGGCCATGAATTTTGCGAAGGCGAAAATCCAATCTGGGTGTCTCGCCTTTGCCGACGGCAACACGCTGGCGCTATCCGCTGTTCGGGCGGGACGTGAGACGGTTCTGAGGGCCGCGATGTTATCGTCGGCATCAGACCGGAGCATTTCGGTGTGGCCCCGGATCCGGCGGCGACGCTCTCAGCTCGCGTACAGGTCGTCGAGCCGCTCGGTTCCGACACCCTGGTGCATTTTTCGGTTGGCGGCGATGTGCTGACCGCCCGCATGCCGCCCGAGACGCGGCCCGAGCCGGGCGCTGAAATCCGCATCGCAGTCGATCCGTCGAAAATCCATCTTTTCGATGCCGCCAGCGAACGCGTCATCAACTGAGCGCCAGGCGTTTTGCGTCGCTAATCAACGGGAGGATAGAATGAACATCAAAACCATGGCGAGCGTGATCGCCGCGACCAGCGTGCTTGCATTTTCCATGCCGGCCTTTGCGGACACGGATCTTAAAATCTTCGTTTCCAGTCAACACCAGCCGGATGTCTGGCGCAAGGTGCTCGACAAATACGAGGCGGCCAATCCGGGCGTCAAGGTGGCGATCGAGACCGGCGGCAACACCTCCGAAGCGCAGGCGCAATATCTCAACACCGTCATGTCTGCAAAGGACACCAACCTCGACGTGCTGATGCTCGACGTCATCCGCCCTGCGCAATATGCCGCCGCTGGCTGGACCTCTGCCTTCGAGAACAAGGATATGTCCGTCTACCTCCCGGCCTATGCCGGGGCTAATACGGTTGATGGCAAGGTCGTCGCGCTGCCGGCCTTCGCGGACGCGATGTTCCTCTATTACCGCAAGGATCTGCTCGAAAAGTACGGAATCACTCCTCCAAAGACTTGGGACGAGTTGGCCGCCGCCGCCAAAAAGGTGGCGGAAGGCGAGCAGAATCCCGATCTCCAGGGTCTCTCCTTTCAGGGCAAGGCCATCGAAGGTGCGGTTTGCACCTTTCTGCTGCCCTATTGGAGCCAAGGGAAGAATCTCGTTGAAAACGGGAAGCTCACCTTTGACCACGATGCGGCCGTGACGGCGCTGAAGCTTTGGAAGGATTTCGTCGATACAGGCGTGGCCAAGAAGAACATTGCGGAAGTTGCCACCGACGACACGCGCAAGGAGTTCCAGGCTGGCAGCGCCGTGTTCGCGGTCAACTGGTCCTATGCCTGGACGCATTTCCAGGGCCCTGAATCGGCGGTAACCGGCAAGGTTGGTGTCACGCGCCTGCCGGCACTCGGCGACGGCGAGCAGGCGAGCTGCCTTGGCGGCTGGGAGTGGGGCGTTTCGGCCTACTCCACCCATCAGGACGAAGCAAAGAAGCTGGTCGAATATCTCTCGAGCCAGGACGTCTCGGTGTTCATGGCCGCCAACGGTTCGCTCCTGCCCACATATGCCGCCGCCTATGGCAATAGCGAAGTGCTGAAAGCCGTGCCTTGGTTCGCTGATGCCCTGCAGGTGGTCGAGACCGCCAAGCCACGCCCGGTGACGCCGCGATACAACGAGGTTAGCGAGGTCATCCGCACCACCGTCAACGCGGTACTCGCGGGCGTCACGACACCGGAAGACGGTGCCAGTCAGATCGAAGCCCGCCTGAAGCGCATCCTGCGTTGATCGCAAGCGCCGGAAGGGATCTTCCCTTTCGGCTACCCAACCTGAATTGTCGGGAGTTGCACCGGTGACGACGACCTCCATCCTCAATGCGGCAGGCAGTGCTGACCGCGGACCGCCAGCCTGGACGCGCTGGCTTGATCTCGGCGACCGGGCGCTTGCCGTGGTTCTGCTTGCCCCAGCGGCGATCCTTCTTGCGTTGATCATCGTCTATCCGGTGCTGCGCCTTGGCTACACCAGCTTTTTCAGTCTGTCGCTGACGTCGGGTCTACCCGCGGAGTTCGTGGGCCTGGAAAACTACAGCCTTATGCTGGAGGATCCGGTCTTTTGGGAAACGACGTGGAATACCGTCCTCATCACCCTCATCACTGTGCCTGGCGCCCTGCTGGTGGGGCTTGCACTTGCCCTGCTTGCCAATCTCCCTTTCGGCGTGCAGTGGCCAGTGCGCCTTTCTCTGCTGATCCCCTGGGCGCTGCCACTCTCGTTCGCCGGCCTGATCTTTGCCTGGTTCTTCCATTCGGAATACGGCGTCGTCAACGACGTGCTAATCCGCCTGGGGTTCGAGGGTATCATCTGGTTCAACTCGCCGAACTGGGCCTTTGCCGCGATCTGTCTGACCATCGTATGGAAGACCTCGTCCTTCATGGCGCTGATCATTCTTGCCGGTCTGCAGACGATACCGCGCTCGCTCTATGAGGCCGCCGACGTCGACGGCGCCGGCCGGATCCGCCAGTTCTTCGAGATCACACTACCGCTCTTGAAGCCATCGATCGTCGTCGCGCTGATTTTCCGCACCATCACGGCGCTGCAGACCTTCGACATCCCCTATATGATGACGGGAGGCGGCCCCGGCACGTCGACCTCGACGCTCGCCATGTACATCCACCAGAACACGGTCTCTTTCCTCGATCTCGGCTACGGCTCGGCGCTTGCCGTCGTGATGTTTGCCCTGTCGATGTGCGTGACCGCCGTCTATCTGCGTGCCATCCGGACCAAGGAGTAAGCCATGAGTGCCGTCGCCGCCCCCGGAATTTCCGGGCTTCTATCCGGCCGCCCGCTGCGCTTCCTCGCCGGGGCCGTGCTGATCGTCAACGGTATGTTCCCGGCGCTCTGGATTCTCTTCACCTCGCTGAAGACGGAGGCGGAGCTCACTGCCAAGCCTATCACCTGGGTTCCACACGCTCCGACGCTGGCGAACTACATGCAGGCTTTCTCGGATCAACCGCTGCATCTGTTCCTCTTCAACAGCTTCATGGTCGCGCTGCTGTCCACCTGCCTTACGTTGCTCGTCTCGGTGCTCGCAGCCTATGCGCTGGCACGGCTCAATCTGCGCTATCGCGGCCTTATCCTCTCGTTGATCATCGCGGTTTCGACCTTTCCGCTGGTCACGCTGCTCGTGCCTCTCTTCGAGATCATGCGCACGCTGAACCTCCTCAACACATGGGTCGCGCTGGTGCTACCTTATACTGTCCTGTCTCTGCCGGTCTGCACATTGATGCTCGTCTCCTTCTTCGAAGGCATTCCACGGGACCTTGAAAACGCGGCGATGATCGACGGTTGCACGCGTTTGGGGGCGCTTTTCAAGGTGGTCGTACCGCTCTGTGCGCCGGGTGTGTTCACCGCCGGAATCCTTGCCTTCGTCAATGCTTGGGACGAGTTCCTGCTGGCGTTGTCCTTCAATTCGAATCCGGCTTTGCGCACACTCCCGGTCGGCATTCAGCTTTATCAAGGCGAGTTCGCCTTCCCTTGGCCGGTCATCTCGGCTGCACTGGTTGTCGGCATCGTGCCCGTCGCCGTGCTGATCGTCATCTTCCAGGAGCGCGTCGTCTCGGGCCTCACCGCCGGAGGTATCAAGGGATGACCAGGAAGCTCGACATTAAAGAACTGCGTAGCCAGCGCTGGTTCGCCACCGACGATATGCGCGCCTTCGCGCACCGCCAACGCACTCAGCAGATGGGCATGCGGCGCGAGGAATTCATGGGGCGGCCCGTTATCGGCATCATCAACACCTGGAGTGAGATGAGCCCCTGCCATGCGCATCTGCGCGACCGGGCCGAAGCTGTGAAGCGCGGCGTTTGGCAGATGGGTGGCTATCCCGTCGAGCTGCCGGCGATATCCGTTGGCGAGGTCATGGTGAAGCCGACCACTATGCTCTACCGCAACTTCCTCGCGATGGAATGCGAAGAACTGTTGCGCTGCCACCCGATCGACGGCGCAGTGCTGCTCGGTGGCTGCGACAAGTCGACCCCGGCGCTGCTGATGGGCGCCTTCTCGATGGATATTCCGGTCATCTTCTGCCCGGCTGGACCGATGTCGAACGGCCAGTGGCGCGGTGTTAAGACAGGTGCCGGCACGCACACCAAGAAGTACTGGGACGAGCTGCGAGCAGGTAACATCACCCGCGACGACTGGGTGGATCTCGAAAGCCGTATGACTCGCTCGCCGGGCACCTGCAACACGATCGGCACAGCCTCGACCATGACCTCTATCGCGGATGCCATGGGCATGACGCTGTCCGGGGCGTCTTCCATCCCCGCCGTCGACTCCGGCCATACCCGCATGGCGTCGGCTTGCGGCTCACGCATCGTCGAGATGGTCTGGGAAGATCTGAAGCCGTCGATAATTGTCAACCGCGATAGCTTCCTCAACGGCCTTGTCGCTTATATGGCGCTCGGCGGCTCGACCAACGCCGCCGTGCATCTCATTGCAATGGCCAAGCGCGTGGGCGTCGATCTGACGTTGGACGATATGGCGGCGATGGCCGGCAAGGTGCCGGTCGTTGCCAACGTCTTTCCCTCCGGCGAATACCTGATGGAGGACTTTTACTTCGCCGGCGGCATCAATGCGCTTTTGAAGAAGCTGTCGCGCCACTTGACGCTCGATCGCCCGACCGTCAACGGACGCACTCTCGGCGAGAACATTGCCACTGCGGACTGCTGGAACGATGACGTCATCCGCGGCGAGGATGATCCCGTCGTGCCGCTCGCCCGTGGCAAGACGCTCGAAGTGCTGCGTGGCAATCTCGCCCCGAACGGCGCGGTCATGAAATCGTCCGCCGCTAATCCGAAATTCCTGAAACATGTCGGTCCGGCAATCGTCTTTGACGATCCCCGTACGATGAACAAAACGCTCGATGATCCTGACCTCGACATTACCGAGGATACCGTGATCGTGCTGCGCAATGCCGGGCCGGTCGGGGCGCCCGGCATGCCGGAATGGGGCAACCTGCCAATCCCGAAGAAGCTCTTGATGAAGGGCGTGCGCGACATGGTGCGCGTCTGCGACGGGCGCATGAGCGGCACCCACTATGGCACCTGCGTTCTGCATGTCTCGCCGGAGGCCGCGATCGGCGGCCCTCTCGCTTTGGTCCAGACCGGCGACCTCATCGAACTCGATGTTGCCGCCGGAACGATCAACATGCGCGTCTCCGAGGACGAGCTTGTTCGGCGCAGGGCTGAATGGAGGCCGTCAGCGCCGGTTTACGAGCGCTCCTTTGCCGCTCTCTATCAACGCCACGTCAGCCAGGCGCATGAGGGCTGCGACTTCGATTTCCTGACCGGCACGCAAGCTGTGCCCGAACCGCCGATCTATTGAGGGACGATCCCATGAGCAGCAACAATCCCTTCAAGTCCTGGCTGAGCGACAAGGCGCGCGCCACCCCGCTCGGCACCTGGCTGATGGCTGCCGCACCCGCGACGGCCGAAGCGCTTGGTTATGGTGGTTTCGATTTCCTCGTCGTCGACATGGAGCACGTGCCGGTCGAATTCACCGATCTGGCCCATATCTTGCGCGCCATCGGCTGCACACCCGCGGACGCGGTGGTGCGGCTTGCCTGGAACGATCAGGTGCTTATCAAGCGCGCGCTCGATGCCGGTGCACGCACCGTTATGCTGCCCTTCGTGCAGAATGCGGAGGAGGCGAAGGCGGCCGCTGCCTATACCCGCTATCCGCCGCTTGGCATCCGTGGTGTTGCCGCCGTGCATCGCGGGTCACGCTTCGGCACGATCCCGAACTACCTGAAATGCGCAAACGACGACATCTGCACCATCGTGCAGCTCGAAACTCCAGAAGCGATCGAGCGTCTGCCTGAGATCGCCGCGGTCGAGGGGATCGACGCGCTCTTTGTGGGGCCGGGCGATCTTTCCGCCGCGATGGGGCATATCGGCAATATCGCCCACCCGGAGGTCCAGGCCCTGATCGAGAAGGCGGCGAAGGACGCGCATGCGGTCGGTAAGCCGCTCGGCATCGTCGGTCCCAACCCTGACATGGTGAAGCGCTTTATCGGTTACGGTTACGATTTCGCGGCCATAGCCTCCGACATCGCCATGATGACTGGCCGCGCAAACGAATGGCTTGCGCAGCTGAAAGGCACGACCGAAGCGCCCGCGACACCAGCGGCGGCTTACTGAGGGCGGGGCTGTGGAATACGTGTTTTCCCCGGTTCTCGATTTCCAGGCGGCGCTTGGTGAATGCCCGCTTTGGTCGGTTGCTGACCAAATGCTTTACTTCGTCGACATCAAGCGCTGCCGCATCCACCGCTTCGAACCGGCGACGGGGGCGCTTGCGACAATGGAGCTTCCGGAGGAGGTTGGGTGCATCGGTCTGGTCGAAGGCGGCGGCTTCATCGCCGGATTGCGCTCCGGCCTCTGGATGCTCGGAGCCGACGGCACGCCGCGCAGAATGCTTGCCGCAAATCCCGAAGACCAGGAGATCAGTCGGTTCAACGATGGCAGCGTGGATCCGGTCGGTCGCTTTGTCGCCGGAACTGTGGACGAAACGCGGGAGAAAGGCGTTGCGAGCCTCTACCGTTGCGATGCAAGCGGCCTCACCAGCCTTGCCGAAGGGTTGCTAACGTCGAACGGCGTCGCGTTTTCGCCGGACGGCCGACGGCTCTATCATTCCGACACGCTGCGCTACACGCTCTATACCTATGACTACGACCCGGCGACAGGTGCGGCGACAAACCGACAGGTCTTCGCCCGCTTCGGCTCGGATAAGGACAAGGGCCGCCCGGACGGTGGCGCCGTCGACTCCGAAGGCTGCTACTGGACGGCTCTTTTCGAAGGTGGTCGTGTGCAGCGCTACGCGCCCGATGGCCGGCTGCTTGCCGAGTATCCGGTTCCCGCCAAGTGTCCGACCATGGTTGCCTTCGGCGGGCCGGATCTGAGGACGCTCTACTGCACCAGCGCGAGCGTTGGCCGGTCGGAGGCAGAACTCGCTGCCTATCCGCTCTCTGGGGCGCTCTTTGCTATGCGCACCGACGTTGCCGGCCTTGCCCGGCCTCTGTTCAATCCAAGCTGCTGAGATCTGCAATGACCTATGAAACAGTTCGATATCGTTCGCTCGAAGGTCGAAATGTCCTGATTACGGGCGGCGCTTCGGGTATCGGAGAGGCCATGGTGGCGGCGTTCCGCAGTCAGGGTTCGCGCGTGTCCTTCCTCGACATTGATGAGGACGCCGGCAAGGCGACTGCAGCGAAAACGGGCGCGGATTTCTACGGCTGCGACCTGACGGACATTCCTGCCCTACGAGAGGCGGTGGCCAAGGTAGAAGAGCGAAACGGCGCGGTAGACGTGCTTGTCAACAATGCCGGCAAGGATGACCGCCACCGCATGGACGATGTTGAGCCGGACTATTGGCGACGTATGTTGGCGCTCAATCTCGACCACCAATTCTTCGCAACGCAGGCCGTTTCAAAAGGTATGCGGACTAAGGGCGGCGGCTCCATAGTCATGATGGGGTCGGTCTCGTGGATGCGCGGCAATCCGGTCATGGTTGGTTACACGACGGCCAAAGCTGCGATCAACGGGATGACGCGCACGCTGGCCCGCGACCTCGGTCCCGACGGCATTCGCGTCAATTGCATCGTGCCAGGCGCGATCGTCACTGAGCGGCAGAAGGCGCTATGGGCGGGACCGGAGGAGAGCCAGAAGTTCATTGACCTGCAATCGCTAAAATTCCGCCTCGACGCCGCCCATGTCGCGCGCCTCGCGCTTTTTCTAGGCTCCGATGAGAGTAGCGGCTGCACCGGCGCCAATTTCTTCGTCGATGCCGGCCTTACCCAGAACTGAAGGTTTCGTCATGCTTCTCGAAAAGACTACCGCCGGCTTCACGCTATCCCTCTGCGGCCTTGAAATTCTGCGCCACTCGACGAGTAGCCCCGCCGTTTTCGTCGGCCGCGGAGAGGAGCGAAAGGACATGTACCGCGGCAACTTTGACATTGAAGACTATGTGATCGAGCGAACCCCGCTCGCCCATGCGGAGGTGGATGGCACCACGATCCGCCTCTCCACTATGTGCGGCCAGCCGGTGCGCCTTGTGATGACGGTCGAGGGCGATACGCTGGCGCTTCGCGCCGAGGACGCCAGCATCAACCGTCTCTGGCTGCGCACCGTGGCCGAAAAGGACGAGCATGTCTGGGGCGGCGGCGAGCAGATGTCTTACTTCGACATGCGTCGCCGCCGTTTCCCGCTCTGGACGTCCGAGCCCGGCGTCGGCCGCGACAAGACGACAGAAATCACCTTCAAGTCTGACGTCACGGGCAAGGCGGGCGGGGATTACTACAATACCAACTATCCGCAGCCGACCTTTGTCTCGTCGAAGCGTTATGCCCTGCATGTCGACACCACCGCCTATGCCGTCTTCGATTTCCGCCGCGAACTCTTCCACGAGGTGGAGGTATGGGCTGTACCGGAGCGGATCGAGTTCTTTGCCGCCGAAAGTTTCCGCGAGCTCGTCGGAAAGCTTTCCCTGCGCTTCGGCCGCCAGCCGCAGCTACCCGACTGGGTCTATCAAGGCGCGATAATCGGGCTTAAGGACGGCAAGACCTCCTTCGAGCGGCTGGAGAAGATCCGCGCTGCCGGGGTGAAGGTGTCCGGTCTTTGGTGCGAGGATTGGGTGGGGCTACGCCACACCTCCTTTGGCGCGCGTCTCTTTTGGGACTGGGTAGGCAATGAGGAGCGTTACCCGCACCTACGCCAGAAGATCGCCGAGCTTGCCAATGACAACATTCGTTTCCTCGGCTACGTCAACCCCTATCTGTGCGTTGACGGCTCGCTCTTTCCGGAAGCCGAAGCGAAGGGCTACTTCGCCACGAACGACGAGGGCAAAACGGCGCTGGTCGATTTCGGCGAGTTCGACTGCGGCGTAGTCGATTTTACCAATCCCGATGCGAGCGCCTGGTTCGCCGAACGGGTGATCGGCCAGAATATGCTGGACTACGGTCTTTCCGGCTGGATGGCGGATTTCGGTGAATACCTGCCAATCGACGTCAAGCTCGCCAACGGCGTCGATGCCAAGCTGATGCACAATGCCTGGCCGACTCTTTGGGGAGAGGTCAATGCCCGCGCAGTGGAAAGCCGTGGCAAGACGGGCGAGGCGCTGTTCTTCATGCGCGCGGGCTATACCGGCGTACAGGCCTACTGCCCGCTTCTCTGGGGCGGCGACCAGTCGGTTGATTTCTCCCGCCATGACGGCCTCGTCACGGTGATGTGCGCTGCTCTGTCCTCAGGTCTTCTGGGCAATGCCTATCATCATTCCGATGTCGGCGGTTATACAAGCCTGTTCGGCAATGTGCGCACGGCCGAACTGCTGATGCGCTGGGCCGAGATGGCCGCCTTCACGCCGGTCATGCGGACCCATGAGGGCAACCGCCCGCGGGACAATCTCCAGATCGACCAGGACGAGGCGGTGCTTGCCCATTTCGCACGCATGACCGCGATCTACGTGCATCTTGCGCCTTACCTGAAGGCACTGTCGGCCGAAGCGGCGGAGACGGGCCTCCCCGTTCAGCGCCCGCTCTTCCTGCACTATGAGGACGACCGCGCCACCTATACCATCCAGGACGTCTATCTCTACGGTGCGGACCTACTCGTCGCCCCTGTCTGGAAGGCGGGCGAAGAGGAGCGCACCGTCTATCTGCCGAAGGGTACCCGCTGGGTGCATGTGTGGAGCGGCAAGAAGCACGAAGGCGGCCGGGAGGTGACCGTGGCTGCGCCGCTCGGTCAGCCGGCCGTGTTCTACCGCGTCGGCGCGGCGCGCGCAGAACTTTTCGCGGGCATCGGGACGCTCTGACGATGGGCATGTTGAGCCTTGCCGTGCTATTGCTACTGGCGGCGGGCGCCTCTTATGTACAGACGCTGACGGGCTTCGCGCTCGGTCTGCTGTTCATGGGCGGCGTCGGGCTGACGGGTGTCGTGCCACTGCCGGATGCCGCCGTGCTCGTCGGTGTGCTGGCCATCGTCAATGCCGCGCAGGTGTTGGCCAAGGGCTGGCGCGATATCGCACGGCGAGAGTTCCTTCTGGTGATCTTCGTCAGCCTCGGCTTCCTCGTTATCGGCTATTGGCTCCTTGGGCTTTTGGTTTCGTCCTCGCTCGACTGGCTGAAGTTGGTGCTCGGCGCGATCATCGTCCTGTCGAGCATTCAACTTCTCTTGCGTCCCGCACCGCTCCGGAAGCCCTCGGGCCCGGCGTCCTTCGCCATTTTCGGAGCCATTGCCGGCGTAATGGGCGGGCTCTTTTCCACCGCTGGGCCGCCGCTCGTCTACCATTTCTATCGCCAGCCGCTACGCCCGGCCGCCATTCGAGAGACGCTCGTCGCCGTCTTCGCCGTAAATGCGGTGCTTCGCCTCCTGCTCGTCGCCGGAGCTGGTGCCATGCCGTCGGCCTCGTTCTGGTGGGGCCTATTGTGCGTTCCGGTCGTGATGGTTTTCACCGCGCTCGCCCGCCGCTATCCGCCGCCGCTGACCCCGACGGGCCTGCGCTGCGTCGCCTTCTGCCTGCTGTTCCTGTCCGGCATTTCGCTTGCCGCTCCCGCCTTCCTCAAGCTTTTTGGAGATCTTTCATGACGCACCCGCTCAAGTCAGCACTCAAGGATGCAAGCCTGCTCATCCACAAGGCCTTCGTCGGCGGTCAGTGGGTTTCGGCCGCCGATGGGCGCACTTTCGCCGTTACCGATCCCTTCGACGGTTCGGTGATCGTAGACGTTCCGTCGCTCTCGCGCGAGGAAGTCGCCATCGCCATCGACGCCGCCGAGACCGCACAGAAACTCTGGGCCAAGCGCACCGCCAAAGAACGCGCCAAGGTGCTGAACACCTGGTTCCAACTCATCCTCGAGAATGCCGATGATCTGGCGCTAATCCTAACTTCGGAACAGGGCAAACCGCTTGCAGAGGCCAGGGGCGAGGTGATCTCCAACGCTGCCTACCTCGAATGGTTCGCCGAAGAGACCAAGCGCATTGACGGCGACATTATTCCCGGAGCCAATGCGGGTCAGCGCATTATGGTCCTGAAGCAGCCAGTCGGCGTCTGCGCCGCCATCACTCCGTGGAATTTTCCGAACGGGATGATCACCCGCAAAGCCGGCCCGGCACTTGCTGCCGGTTGCAGCATGATCCTGAAGCCCGCCTCGCAGACGCCCCTTTCAGCGCTGGCACTCGGCGTGCTCGCCGAGCGGGCAGGGGTGCCGGCGGGTGTCTTCTCGGTCGTCACCGGCGAGGCGCGGCCGATCGGCGCGGAATTTTGCCACAACCCGAAGGTCGCCAAGATCACCTTCACCGGCTCGACCGGCGTCGGGCGCTGGCTGATGAAGGAAGCCGCCGACGGCATCAAGCGCCTTTCCCTGGAGCTTGGTGGCAACGCGCCGTTCATTATCTTCGACGACGCCGATCTCGATGCGGCCGTGGAAGGCGCCATGATCTCGAAGTTCCGCAATGCAGGGCAAACCTGTGTCTGCGCCAACCGCATCTATGCGCAGGAAAGCGTTGTCGAAGCTTTCACGGAAAAGCTGCTGGCCAAGGTCGCGACACTGACGCTGGGCCGAGGCACGGAGGCCGGCGTTAGCCTGGGCCCGCTGATCGACGACAAGGCCGTCGCAAAGATGGAGGAGCATGTGGCCGACGCGCTCGAAAAGGGCGGGCGGCTGCTCGCAGGCGGCAAGCGCAGCGCACTCGGCGGTAGCTTCTACGAGCCAACCGTCATTGCTGGCGTCACCCAGTCGATGAAAGTTGCCAGCGAAGAAACCTTCGCTCCGCTCGCGCCCATCATCGCCTTCAAGGATGAAGCCGATGTGATCTCCATGGCGAACGACAGCGAGTTTGGCCTCGCCTCCTATTTCTACGCCAAGGACATGGCGCGTGTCTTCCGTGTCGCCGAGGCGCTGGAGGCCGGAATGGTCGGCGTCAATACGGGCATGATCGCAAACGAGATGGCGCCGTTCGGCGGCATCAAACAGTCAGGTCTCGGGCGCGAGGGTTCGAGGTACGGCATCGAGGGCTTCCTCGAGTTGAAGTATGTCTGTGTTGCCGGACTGTGAAGGTGGGCCTTCGACTACGACATTCTCGTCATCGGCGGCGGCATCAATGGCTGCGGCGTCGCGCGTGACGCGGCCAGCCGCGGCTACAAGGTACTGCTAACCGAAATGAACGACCTCGCCAGCGGCAGTCTGCCAAAAGGCCTTGAGGACGCGATTGCCGTTATCTTATAGAACGGGGTCGGGCGACCGATTGACGTCACGTTGCGCCGCGAGATGACGCTGGCCGCCCTACTATTTTTTGCCTTCTGACTCCGGTCGGTAACGGTAGCGGGTACGTTTTTCCCGTCGGATCGATCTGCTTGACGGCCGGTTCGATTCCCATCAAGGCGCCCGCCTAAACAATGACGGAGCTGCAGTTCCCATCCCTTCGAGGCATGGTGGGCCACACCTGCCTGCGTCATTCATGAAAACCAGTCAGAATGACCTTCCCAAATAGCCCGCCGGCCTCCATTCGTCGATGGGCGTCCGATGTAGCCGTGATTGGATATACCGCGCCAATGACTGGCCGTAGCTCCTTTCCCATCATCGGCAGCATCTCGTCGCGGAAGCGGCGGATCATCGCTCTCTTCTCCAACCGCGACCTGGATTTCATGACCGTGCCCATCAATTGTATGTGGTTGTGAAGTAAGATATCGAGAGGAATAATGGCATTGTCATCGCGCCCCAGCAGGCCGACCTGAACGAGGCGACCGCCCGGCGCGAGGCTTCTGATGTTGCGCGCCAGATAGGACCCGCCGACGAAGTCGATGATCAGATCCACACCGCGAGAAGCTGTCGCGTCAATGCTCTCAGCCTCGAAGTCGGCCTCCTTGTAGTCGAACGCAGCATCTGCACCGAGCGATAGCACATTTTCGATGTTGCTTGTGGATGCCGTGGCCAACACCGTAGCTCCGACAGCCTTTGCGAGTTGAACGGCAGCCGATCCGACTCCGCCCGCGGCAGCATGAACGAGAACTGTCTCACCTTGCGCAGCTTTGCCGAGGTGCGAAAGCGCCTCCCAAGCAGTCACGAAACTTTCCATGACCGCGGCTGCGTCGATGAAGGACAGGCCGGCCGGAATGACCGCGGCCATGCCGCTGTCGAGACGCGCATACTGGGCATAGGCGCCACCACCCACAATGCCCATGACACGGTCGCCAACGGCAAAGCCGCTGGCTGCCTTGCCGACGGCTATCACTTCTCCTGCGACCTCAAGGCCCAGAATGTTGCTATCGCCGTAAGTCTGAGAACCGTAGACGCCTTCTCGTTGAAGAAGGTCAGCGCGGTTTACACCTGCCGCCATGACCTTAACCAGGAGGTCGTCGGGACGCACCTCAGGCATTGGAGCTTCGCCGAGCCGCATGACATCTGCGCCTCCGAAGTCATCGAAGATGATCGCTTTCATCGCATGGGTCCTTACTTCGAAAGCGCGCGCCGGGCGATGCTGGCGGCAAATAGCGGAGTTTCGCGCCGGTTATGGTCTCCGCCTGCAGCCTGGCGGGCTGCCGCAGCGTCTTCATAAGTGACGCCACGGTCTTGGATGAAGGTCATGAACGCATCCGTCGGATGGGCAGTGACCTTGTTGGTGTAGCGCGTCCTGCGGTCGTCGATCTTCTCTGCAATGAGCTCCCAGACGACATTGACCTGGGTGCGTCCGCTGGCGGTGAAGACATCCGAAATCGAGTTCATGCGGCAATAGGCTGGTTCAGCAACCTCGGCGACATAGTGCTGCACGACGAGGCCCGAGCCGATCTGCTCGACATTGATCGACATGCGACGGCCGTCGTCGGTCCAGGTGACGCCGCCTGCGATGTGGTCGGGCGGACAGCAGCGGAGATATTCGGCTTCGGGCAGGTTGAAGAGCCAATCGGCGATGTCGATCTTTTCGAGCGGAACGTCAATCTGTGCGGAATAGGCGGATTGTGAGAGAATTGTATCGAGGACCTTGACCATGGGAGTGTTCCTTCTGTTTGGTGAGTGCAACTGCCCGTTGACGAGAAGGAATGTGCTCCTGATGCCCCCGAATGATAACCAACTGAATGGTCGGAACGGTTTTGCGTCGTAGGCAAAGATGAGGGACCCACGCTTCGCCGAACATCTGGCGGTTTATGTCGACGTCGTCCGCGCGGGCAGCTTTTCGGCCGCGTCCCGGCGTCGGGCTGTCACTCCCTCGGCTATCGTCCGTCAGGTCGATGCGCTTGAGCAGGACCTGGGAGTCCCGCTCCTTGTGCGCTCTACACGGGCGCTATCTTTGACGGACGCGGGACGTCACCTTTTTGAACGGGCGCAGCGCTTGCTTGACGATCTCGCCGATACCCATGCCGAGGTTGCAGCGTTTGACAGTTCGGTCAGCGGCACGCTGCGGATCGCTTGCTTCCCGACCTTCGGAAAACGCTATGTCATTCCTGTTCTGGCGTCGCTTGCGCAGCAACACCCGAGCTTGCATGTCGAGCTGGATCTGACCGAGCGGCTGGCCGACCCGGTTGCAGAGCGGCTCGATTTGGTGGTGAGAATGGGGGAGCTATCGGACAGCACGCTGATCGCGACCAAACTGGCACCCCACGATCGCATCGTCGTGGCGAGCCCTACTTATCTTGAGCACTATGGCGTGCCGGACAGTGAGGACGCGCTCCGCCAACATCGTGTCCTCGACAAGCTCCATGGCAATGATCTTCTTGGCTGGTCGCATATTCTCGGGGCGCCGACTCCAGAAACTTGTGAGCAAGTCGTCTTCCGGTCCGACGATTTTGAAGCGTTGAACGGGGCCGCGATCGAGGGAATGGGTGTGGCATTCCTGCCGAGCTGGGTCTCAGGACCTTCAGTCCAGGTGGGTGACCTTGTGCGCCTTTCGCTATCGGGCGAAGGGTGGAATGAGAGGCCTTCGGGGATCTACCTCCTGCGCGCGCTCCAAGTGCCATCTGCCAAAGTCAGGGCATTCACAGAGGCGCTGAAAAGTCATATCGGGGCTCCACCACGCTGGAACTGAATGGGCGGTGACCGCAAGCTGGCTTCCCTAAAAGCCGACGCGATAGCCGCCAGTCATAGTTGCAGTGGTGCGGCAGAGTCCGTTCAAGACTCCCACGAGGGTTTACCAGCAGCAAGCGGCGCGATCTGCTGGCTGTTCAGACGATTGGTAAACTACCAGGAGCAGAACGCTTGTTGGTGGGCCCGGCAGGACTCGAACCCTGCAACCAATCGGTTATGAGCCGAGGGCTCTAACCATAGAGCTACAGGCCCCACGAGAAAGTTTCTAAGGACGGTAAGCCGAATCCGCTCGCGGGCTCCGAGACGATACCCCGTCATAGCAGTCTGAAGCCCGGACCTGGTGGTGCGACAAGTTTGCTCGTCGCCACCAGAGCACGCCCAGTCAAGAGTTTCAGGTCGCAATCCGCGAGTTAAGAGGTATGGCCGGGCCAGATGGTGAGGCCATTCCAGGTAACTCGGAGAGATCGAATGTTCGCTGGGTAATGAGCGTTTGCCACAACGTTTTGACACTTTTTCTCGTGGTGGCATGAATATATAGACCGCCCATATGATCAAACGCGAAGAGCTCTGCGTTTGCGTTGCCCAAGATTGTTTGAAAGGCATCCCTTATCTTCGCGAGCGAAGCGTAGAGGTGCTCTGCGTCCGCCAGGCGCGTATGTCGAAGGATGTCGGCAATCGATATCCTGTGAAGCGTGCCTTGACCCAAGCGGTTGATCGGATTGTCACGCCCTAACTCAAAGAAGACTTGGCAGGTGACATAGTCATTTCGTATTTGCTCGAGCAGGAGGCCGGCCTCTTTGAAACCGCATTCGGTCAAGGCTATTTCTCTTTCCTTTTCGGAGACCCCTGGCGGCAGCAGCCCTATCTCCAGTTCTTCCAGAAGAAGGGTTTTCAACCACTCCTTCACTTCCGGCGGTGCTGAAATTATTTGCGCCTGACTGAGGATCAAGTCCACCATCTCCGCCTCCACGTTTCCGATTTTTTAAGAATACAACGCTTTGTCAGTTACCGGTTTGACCGTCATCAATTTTGCTGCTTGTAGTCTCAGTGGGGTCAACTGATCAAAAATTAAACGGAATTCGAATTTGCTTGTTTTTTAGGCATCTATGTTTTATAAGCGGAGTTAGCGATGCGGACCTCCTCCCCCGCATTGCCGGGTACCCTGGCCCGCTGCCGATTTGGCATCGGCGGCGGGCCCTCTTTTCAAACGCTAAGATGTGCAACATAGCTTCGGCCAACTCGCTAGTCGCTTGCGTGCCTAGCCACCACGACGACGTCGCGGGATGCCGTCTGAGTAAAGTTCCGACGCCACAGGTCCGCCAAGCTTCACTCGCCACAAGATGTCGGTGGCGTGAAGCCTTTGAACCCGAGCTTTGGGCAATCGCATCGCTCGTCAAATTGTTCGGGCGGTTTGGTGCGCTTGCAGGCCGGATCGGTTTTGTAGGCATAGCCAGGCACAATAACGTGGCGGTCGGTCTGGGTGCATCCCGCTACGGCGATTGCCAAAAGCAACAGAACTGCATGCTTCATAACGACACCTTCGGATTGCGACGAAAATCTTTACCACCCTGTCATATGGAAGCCGCGCTCACATTGTCCGTGATCAAAGCCCCAACGCCTATCCTGTGTTAGGCTGTGGACTCACAAACTTTGAGACCAGATTCTCGTAGCGACAAGCTTTACGGCGATATTGTTGGCGAAATGCCTTCCGAACTTCTCCCCCAGAGCCACATGGTCTGGTGAGGGAGGATGACGCCACGCGCTGCCAACATATGCTCGACCATGCGCAGACTGAGCGGAAACCGGAAGCAGTGTCACACCGCAGGGACAATCACCTCTGCGGGAAATCGATGACGTCGATAAAGCGGATCACGGGCGAGTCTCGTCATGCCGCCAGATGCCACATTTTCACCAATGGCCGCTTAACGTTACGATGCCGCACCACGGCTAGGTTCCGCGAGGCAGCGCTTTTACCGGCGTTCACGCGAGCAGTAAGGTCTCCGAGATGGCGAGGGGAGGAGCTTTCCGCCGAAGTTGGAGGATCAAAATCGAACCGTGGGCTTCAAGCGACCCCACCTCAATCGTCTGAACGAAGACCAACTCGACAGCTAAGGGTCGAAACAGCCGTCGACGGATGGCGCAACTGATCCCTGAGCTTTTGTTTCGGCTAAGGCCGCTTCCACAATCACGTCATAGAGGCTGAACACGAGGTCGGTCACTTCTTCGTCGATTCTTGGGTCGTCTCGTGCATCTGGATCCCTGTATCCAAGCGCTGAGAGTGCTGCATCGCTTAAGACGATTTGCGCAGCCGCGCTATGCCCACGATCGTCTTCATCGTTGAGATAGCCGTCATCGTCAGATGCATGGCCACAAGTCCATTCAAGGAGCGCCCGCAGCACAGCATATTGCTCGTCTGTCAAAGTGATGGTCTTCATCGGCTCTTTCCTGCAAGTTGCGGCGGAAAGGTGATCCAAAAACCTCGGGCCATGCCCGCACTAATGGATATATAATAAATTCCTAATATTTAAAAACGCCGGAGCGAGTTGCCATCTAATGCACCGGCCACGCGGGGACAATTGGGTAGCCGTTGCCCCCGAAAAGTCACCCTAATTGGATAAGGTCAGCCATCCTGTTGGTTCTCTGTCTTCTGCGTCCCTTGCCTTATTCCAGCACGCGCGGCCGTCACTGCGTCGGCCAGCGTTCTCTTGAAGCGCACCCGCGGTGGTCGCATGCCGTGCACGAGAAGCACGCGCCGGACCGACGATGACGCGCCGCCAATGTGAACGGTGGCGCCTTGATGATGAGCCTTACGTACAAAGCCTTCAATGGTCGCGGCGCCGGTCGAGTCAAGAATCGGCACATTCGAGAAGTCAATGACATAGGCCTTGGGGTGCTCACCGATACGATCCAGCGCGGCACCGACCCCCGCTGCCGCACCGAAGAAGAACGCCCCCGAAATCCGGCAAACGACGATGTCCGGATCGGTTGCCAAATCCGCCTCGTACGGCTTGCGTCCGTTGCCATTGATCGTGTCGGGCTTATCCAGTTCCGCCACCGACCATGTGTGCTCGACTTGGACAGCCTCGGCCATACGGTGCAGGAAAAGCAGCGTCCCCAGCGCAAAGCCCACCAAGATCCCCTCGGTTAGGTCACGAAACACGACAAGCAAGAAGGTGGTCAGCAGCACAATGGCATCGCCTCGCGAGGCGCGCACGAGCGTCGCGAACTCGTGCTTTTCCGCCATGTTCCAGGCTACGACAGCCAGCACACCAGCCAGTGCCGACAACGGGACGTACGCGGCAAGCGGCGCGGCGATGAGCATGAACAGCAGCAGAAAGACAGAATGCAACATGCCCGCGACTGGGCCGCGGGCGCCGGAGCGGACGTTGGTTGCCGTGCGGGCGATGTTGCCGGTTACGCAGAAACCGCCGTAGAGCGGAGCGATGATGTTGGCCACGCCCTGGGCCACCAGTTCGCAGTTCGAGCGATGCCGCCGGCCGGTCATCGAGTCCGCCACAACCGCCGAGAGCAGGCTCTCGATGCAGCCGAGGAGCGCAAAGGAAAGCGCGGACGGCAGGACTTCGGCCACCTTCGCCCAGGAGAGTACTGGCATCTGCGGCATCGGAATTGACTGCGGAACGCCGCCGAAGCGGGTGCCGACCGTTGCGACCGGCAATCCGAGCAGCGCAGTGGCGCTGGCTGCGGCCGCCACTGCGATAATTAAAGCTGGCCAGTGTGGACGGAAGCGGCGGACGACGACGATCACGCCGATCGTCAGGGCTGAGACGGAGATCGCCGACATATTGACCGTCGCCATGGCGCCGCCAATCGCCTGGAGCTTCGGTAACAATGGCCCCGGCTCCTTGTCGAGCGTCAGGCCAAGCAGCTCCTTGAGCTGGCTGGCAAAGATGATGACCGCGATGCCAGAGGTAAACCCGACCGTTACGGGATAGGGGATGTACTTAATGAAGGTCCCGAGCCGCAGCAGGCCGACCGCCATCAGGATCGCCCCGGATATCATCGTCGCCAGGAGCAGGCCGTCGAGCCCGTGCTGCGCCACGGTCGCCGACACGAGCACGATGAACGCACCGGCCGGCCCAGCAATTTGAAAGCGGCTGCCACCAAGTGCGGAAACGATGAAGCCTCCGACGATTGACGTGTAAAGCCCGCGGTCGGGCGTGAGGCCGGAGGCGATCGCGATGGCCATCGACAGTGGTAGCGCCACAATGGCAACTGTCACGCCGGCAATGGCATCAGCTTTCAGGTCCGCGAGGCCGTAGCGTTCGCGCAGAACCGTGACAAGTTTGGGGGTGAACAACTCAAGAAAGCCGGGCTCAGCAGTTCGGGCGACCATGACCATCCCTTCTTGTGGATCGTCGGCCGGTCAGCCGGTCGGCGCCGCGTTCGCGGAATTCCTGAAACTAGCCCGTATTCACGGGGTCTTTGAGACGAACACCGCGCCCGCCGTCGCCGCTGACGGCGGGCTCGCCAATCAGCTCGATGGCTGCGTGGTCGAGCGCCTCGACAACCTTGACCAAGGTATCGATCACGCCACGCACATTCCCGGTGCTGCCCTCCATGAGCTGGATGGTCGGCACGGAGACGTCCGCCATCGCAGCCATGGTTTTCTGGTCGATGTCGAGAAGAGCACGGGCGGCACGAAGCTGGGCGGCGGTGATCATCGGGCATTCAAATAATGTATGAGAAATCACATCATCAGCATTACCATCGAACTAAAAAACATCAATAAGAACGAAAACCTTGATCGCCACTTGTATTTGGCGCGCGGATACCCGATTGCTGCATGGCCACCGGCGCGAAGACGCTGAACTAGTCAATTGATAGACTGCCACATCGCTGCACAATGGCGACGACGTGTCGCCCTGATCTCCCAGATGCGAGGCTTGCTTCTCGAGCGCGGAGTCGCAATTGCAAAGTCAGCTTCGATCGCCCAGCGAACGATACCAGAGATCATCAACAATCCGAGGATCGATATCACCGAGCTGACGCGCGAAATCATCGGCACGCTCCACGCCTTACTTCTGCAGCTCAACGAAAAAATCAGATACTTCGACAAGCAGATCGAAGCCGTCTTCCGCGAGAGTGACGTTTGCCAGCGCATTGCCAGCATACGTGGCGCTGGGCCCAAGACTGCGACGGCAGTTGTCGCCGCTGTTGGTGATGGTGGAGACTTCAAAAATGGCCGGCATCTGGCTGCCTGGATGGGGCTGGTACCGCGACAACATTCCAGCGGCGATAGACGGGTTGCATCAGCAAGCGGGGCAACCAACATCTGCGAACACGTCTGGTCCACGGCGGGCGATCTGTGGTGCGTACTGCGTAACGAAAATCTGACCCTGCCAGCGAATGGGTCAACGAGCTTAGGGAGAGGCGTGGTTACAACCGGGCAGCGGTTGCCGTCGCCAACAAAAACGCAAGGGTAATCTGGGCCTTGCTTCACCACGGTGGCGAATACCGAGCCAATTCCTGAGGGCAAGCATGCGAATTGCAGGCTGGCGGTTGAAATGGAATGAACGGTCGGACCGGCACATACGGAACATGTCTTTTATAGTGGCCGACAAGGCCTCCCATTTGTTGAGGCGTATGTGTGCGGATACCCATTTGGGTGCTTCAAACCGCTTCAACATCAAGCTTGCAACGGGGGAACAGTCCATAGATATAAAACGACGCCGTGCTCATCCCGTGCTCCCGGCATAGATCAGGCACGGGAACGCCGCCCTCCGCCTGGCGCAGGATTGCAAGGATTTGCGGTTCGCTGAATCTGCTCGTCTTCATCAAAATCTCCTCGATCATAAAGCCCGAGAAAACTCTAAGTAGAGAAATATCTGGGTTCTACTTCGGCTTCATCGCCGCGTCGGGTATCTTTGGTCTGATTGCCATAGGTTGTCTCAAGTCTCGGACGAAAATTAAAGCGGCGGCGCAAATATCAACCACGGTGGCCGCGGAATAGTAAGGCTGCGGGTGGAGCAAATTCCGGCTCTGCTAAGTGGCCGTTTCGCCTCCGCTTATGATTTCACTTTTCGGTTTAACAGGGATCGAATGCCCAATGATTTATGGCTATATCGGGCTAGGAAATCTCGGAGGGCACCTCGTTGCCAGCCTGCTCAAGGCCGGCTTCAAGGTAGTTGTGCATGATCGCCACAAATATCTTTCAGATCGCCTCGTTGCAGATGGGGCGACCTGGGCGGATTCTCCGGAAGAGATGGCGCGGCAGTGCGATGCAGTGATCACCTGCCTACCCTCACCATCTGTTTCCGAGCTGGTTCTTACCCAGTTACTTTCCGGCCTGAGACCCGGATCGACCTGGATTGAGATGTCGACGCTCAGCCGTGATGAAATTCTTCGTCTCGCTGCTGTTGCGGCGAGGCATGGCGTGCGAGCGATGGAGCTGCCGGTGACGGGCGGCGTGCATCTTGCCGCGCACGGAAAGATCACCATGCTTGCCGGCGGCGACAAGGACCTCTTTGACACCCATTTGCCGGCGATCGAAGCCATGGGCAACAAGATTTTCCACATGGGTACGCTTGGCAATGCTGCGATTATCAAGGTGATCACCAACATGCTGGCCTTCATCCACCTCAAGGCATGCAGCGAAGCGCTAATGCTTGCCCGGCGCGGTGCGGACATCAGAGGATCTGGTGCCGTTGTCCGAATTCGACCCGAAGCGGCCGTTGAAGGAAAGCAACCCGTCACACGGCGTCGCCCCGAAGCCGGACGACATCCTTCGAGGGCGGTAGTCCGAACTGCCTTGCGTATTCCCTGCTGAACTGGTTCGGGCTTTCATAGCCAACGCCGAAGGCGACCGACGTTGCCGTTCCTTCCCCAGCCATCAAAAGTCTGCGCGCATGCAGCAGCCGGACTTGCTTCTGGTACTGGATCGGGCTGAGTGCCGTGATTGCCTTGAAGTGTCGATGGAACGCCGAGACGCTGAGCGCCGCCATCTCCGCGAGAGCCTCGACCCTCAGGGGCTTGGCAAAGTTTTCGCGAATCCATTGGATCGCAACGCCGATGCGAGAGAGCGCAGCGTCAGGAGCGGCGATGTCCCGCAGCATCCAGCCCAGCGGCCCCTGCAGCACCCGGAACAGGATTTCCCGCTCGTAGGCAGGCGCAAGCACTGCGATTTCGTCCGGACGGTCCATCAGCCGGAGCATCCGCACCCAGGCATCGAGGAACTCGTCGTTGACCGGCGCCACGGAGAAACCGGAGCCGAACAGCTTGCTGCAGACCTGCACAGGCAGATCGCTGATAAGGGTCGCGACAGTTGGCGGGTGGAGTGTCAGGCTGACCGCGAGATAGGGTTCTCCCGCCACCGAAGGGTGAACCGACCCCACCGCGGGAAGATCGACCGACATGACGAAATACGTCGCCGGGTCGTAGGCGAATGTCTGCTCGCCGACCGTCATCGTCTTCGACCCAGTCAGGATCAGGTTGATCATCGGCTCGTAGACGGCTGAAAGCCGATGCTCCGGGATTTCCCCCTGGACCATCGCGACGCGTGGGATTCCCGTTTCCGTGCGGCGGTTTTCCGCCGTCGATGCCAGAGCGCGCAGTTCCTGAAGTTGTTTTTCCATGGAGGCGACCGTGACAGGTCAGGATCGCCTCCGCAACAGGGAAGCAGAAATAGGCAAGCTTCGGAGAGGAATAGGTGAGCGAGCGAGACGGCGTAGGCCTAGCTTCAGGGCACAGCAAACAGCCAAGGAAACAGCCATGAAGATCGTCATCGTCACCGGGGGAAGTCGGGGTCTCGGAGCCAGCGCAGCCATCGAATGCGCGGCTAAGGGAATGGGCGTCGTCGTGACCTACAATAGCAACCCTGCAAAGGCGGAGGATGTCGTGAAGGCAATCGTGGGGAACGGCGGTCAGGCCCTTGCCCTAAAACTCGACGTCGGCGATGTCGGCGCGTTTCCGGCGTTTCGCGACGCTGTTGCATCGAAACTGCGTTCCGTCTTCGGCCGGGGCGACTTCGATTATCTCGTCAACAATGCCGGATACGGCCTCTTCAATCCGATAGCCACGGTGACGGAAGATCAGTTCGACGGCCTCTTTAATGTCCATCTCAAGGGGCCGTTCTTCCTGACCCAGATCCTGCTGCCGCTGATGGCGGACGGCGGCCAGATCATCAACATCACCAGTGCGACCACGCGCGTGGCAACCGCAGGCGTCGCGCCCTATGCCTCCTTCAAGGGTGGCCTGGAAGTTTTGACCCGCTACATGGCCAAGGAGTTCGGCGAGCGGGGCATCCGAGCAAACTCTATCGCGCCCGGCGCAATCCGCACCGAACTCGGCGGCGGCCTGAACGACGAGTTCGAGGCGATGCTTGCAGGCCAGACGGCACTCGGCCGCGTTGGCGAGCCTGAAGAGATCGGTGGCGTCGTCGCCAGCCTTCTGTCTTCCGAGAACCGCTGGATCAACGCCCAGAACATCGAGGTCGCGGGCGGCTACATCATCTGAACGAAGGAGAGCAACATGCTCGACCATGTCTTCATTTCCGTCAGCGACATCGATCGCTCGATCGCCTTCTACGAGGCGGCGCTGGCTCCACTCGGCATCGTTCACGCCCATGACTACGAGGGAACGGACGGCCCTCCCGGTCATCCCGATCTGAAAGGGTTCGGCGCGAACGGCCGGGTGTTCTTCTGGCTCCGCGAAGGTGTGGTCGAAGGCCGCGCGGCCCATGTCGGCTTCGTCGCCGATGGCATCTCCCAGGTCGACGCAGCCTTCGCCGCCGCCATGACGGCAGGCGCTTCGGAAATCCATCCACCGGGAGCACAGCTTCACTACGACCCCCATTATTACGCCGCCCAGGTCCGTGATCCGGACGGCTACAGCCTCGAATTCGTCTACAAGGAATGGCAGCACTGACATGACCAAACTGATGATCTACGGCGCGACCGGCTATACCGGCCGCATGGCAGCCGAGCATGCGAAGAAAGCAGGCACGCCGCTTGTTCTCGCCGGCCGCAACGCAGCGAGCCTCTCGACGCTTTCCGCGGAACTCGGCGTCGAATACCGCGTCTTTGGTCTCGACGATGCTGCAGCGATCGATACCGGTCTGGTCGGCATCTCCGTCCTCCTGAACTGCGCTGGGCCGTTTATGCGCACAGCAAACGCCCTGATGAAGGCGTCGATCCGCAACAGTATCCACTATCTCGACACGGCCGCCGAACTCGACAGCTATCGTCTGGCCGAAACTTTGGACGACGACGCGAAGACTGCAGGTGTCATGCTTATGCCGGGCGGCGGCGGCAGTGTCGCCATGCTCGGCAGTCTCGCGGGACACGCGGTGTTGCGTATGAACGAACCTCGCAAGATCAGGATCGCGCTGCAGGTGGCGGGCGGACTGTCACGCGGATCGGCGATCAGCGCCAGCGAGAACGTCACCGTCGAGACCCTGGCGCGGGTGGACGGCGAGCTTTTCGCCATCGCCGCCGACGGCATTCGGAAATTCGATTTCGGCAAGGGTGCGGTCGATTGCTTCCCGGTGACGCTGCCCGACCTCATCACCATCTCGCGGGCGACGGGCGTTCCCAACGTCGAGACCTTCGTGCATGTTACCGGCGACGGTTTTCCTCAGGGTGACCTTTCGACACTCCCGGATGGCCCGAGTGAAGACGAGAGGCTAGCGAACAGTTATCAGGCGTCCGTCGAAGTCACGGGCGCGGATGGCGAGGTCACACATTCCGTCCTCGATACGGTCAACGGCTACACGTTCACGGCGATGGCGGCAGCCGAGGCCGGCCGACGCGTTCTGCGGGGCGAAGTCCGTCCCGGCTTCCAGACGCCCGCGGCCCTGTTCGGCAGCGGCTTCGCGCAAACCATTGCCGACACCTCGATCAATGATTTCTGAGGTACCCGGCACCATGCAAAAACTCGTCGACTCCTTCATCGCGACCGCCAATGCCTTCGACGTCGAAGGGGCATTGTCCCTGTTCGCAACCGACGCCGTCATTAGCGATGTTTCGGTCGGCGACGCCTTCGTTGGCCACGCTGGTGTCCGCCAATACCTCGAGCTTTTTTTGTCTGCTACAACACCAGAAGCAAGCTGCTGTCCATGGAAGATCTGGACACCTTCCATTCGAGCGTCCGGCTCGATTTCACCGGCGATTTCGGACACGAGACCGGCATCCTGAATATCGCGATCAATGCCACCGGCCTGATCGAGCGCATCGACGCCGATCTCGAATAACCGGCTTAACAGCAGTTCTTAGGACCACACCCATTGGCGCCCAGCGCGCCGATGCCGGGGAAGGTCTGCGTTCCGCAGGCCTCCGGCACGACAAGGAGCACGTTCATGACCATATCGCCATCGATCACACGGGACGCAGCCGACCGGCTCGCCGTCGTCGAGGCCCTCTATCGCTTCGCCGCCGGCATCGATCTTCGCGACAACAATCTCCTCGCCTCCTCGCTGGCGGAGAATGCCGTCTCCGATTTTCGGCCGGCTGCCGCCAAGGCCGGCTTCGACTATCCGGTCATCGAGGGCCGGGATGTCATAGTCTCGGCGCTGACAACATCGCTGGCCACTCTGGACACTACGCATTCCGTCAGCAATCCGCGGGTGACGATCGATGGCGACACTGCACGAATGGATGTTCTGGTCGAAGCACAGCACGTTCCCCGCAGCGATCCCTCGCGTCACTACCTGATGAAGAACCGCTACGACGTCGAGCTGAAGAGGAGCGTCGACGTCTGGGTCATCACCCGCAACACGGTCGACAATATCTGGCGCTCCGGCGACATCGGAGTTCTTTCCGGGATCTAGCCTCTATTATGCGTGCTCAAGGAGGGCGGGGGCGAGACATTGTCTCCGCCTTAGTAGCTTATGGCGGGGAGGTAGCGCGATGTCTGCCTTGGCGCAAAGCGGCCATACCCGGCGATGTAACCTTCTTCGCGAAAGCGGAAATTGTTTCCGCTAACGCCGCCGGTTGACTGATGCCCAAAGCCAGGCACAAAGGTGGCATCCACGGTCGCTCGCGATGGGAAAACAGAGGGATTTTCAAGGCTTTTCTTCTAAGCCATTGAAATCATGTGAGAATCCGGGTCTCCCAGGAAAGTCGTTTTTGAACGATTTTTCGATCAATGTTGGCGACCATCTCCCGCACGGAAAGGTGGCGTCTTATCAATAAGTTGGGCGATCTCGGCCGCGGTTTCTTGGGCTATCCGCCATGTTCGAAGACGGCTACGAAAACTGGCTGGGAACCTGGCTGGCCTGCAATAAGTTGCCTTCGTCACCGGCCAGACGCTTCACTTCTATGGCGGCGCCGCTCGATTGGAAAGGCTGCGCTATAGAGTGCTGCGGCTGGCCTTTTTTGGATGCTGTTTGGCACAAACAGCATCCTCATCATGTTTGAACTAGGGTTCGTAAGGAGCGACTGTCGGCACCATCAACTTTAACCTTTAAGGAAAAGACATGACCGACATCCCCATCATCATTGCAGGTGTCAAAATTCCCGATAGCTCCATGGCGAAGGCAGCAACGGAGCTAGTTCGAGATACGGAAACGGACCTGCTTTACCACCACTCGCGACGGGTCTTCCTGTTCGGCGCCCTGACGGGTGATCGCAAGGGCCTGAGCTACGACGCCGAACTACTCTACATCGGCGCCATGTTTCACGATATGGGCCTCATGGATTCGCACGCGAGCGAGACGGAACGCTTCGAGGTCGACGGTGCGAACGCGGCACGGGAATTCCTGAGCGCCTACGACATATCGGAGCGCGACGTCGACGACGTTTGGGACTCGATCGCGCTTCACACGACGCCGGGCATCCCTCAGTATAAGCGACCGACCGTCGCGCTCGTGACTGCCGGGGTCGAGATGGACGTGCTCGGCATCGGCTACGACGACTTCACAGATGAACAGCGTGAGGAAGTCTGCGCATGCCACCCGCGCGGCCTGAAGTTCAAGCACGGCATCCTGTCATCCTTCTGTATGGGAACGATCCGGAAGCCTGAGACCACATTTGGCAACGTGAAGGCGGACGTGCTCTCAAAGATGGATCCGACCTACCGACGTGTGGACTTCGCGGATCTCATTCTCCAGTCGATGTGGGAGAGCTAGGCGGCAACTACACTGTCCTATTGGGTGAGCTACTCTTCCATCTGTTGAAAGCTCGCTCTGTACTGACCGGGGGTGACGCTCAGCCTTCGTAGGAAGACCTGCCGCATACGGTGTGGTGTACCAAACCCGCATTCGAACGCGATCTCCTTGAGTGCCAGACGGCTTCCTTCCAATAGGTTGCGGGCGGCGTCCAGCCGGGCGTTCTCTACGAACTCGGCCGGCGTCGTTCGCGCCTGCTCCGCAAACAGACGTGCGAAGCTCCTGCGGCTCATGTGGATGTGGTCGGCAAGCTCGCCCACCGTCAGGCGGGACCTCAGGTTCGCCATGACAAACTCCGAGATCGCCGCCAGCGGAGACTTGGGATCCGCCGGCGCCACCACATATGGACTAAACTGCGACTGTCCGCCCTGGCGCTGGGCGACGACTACAAGACGCTTTGCGACTGTCAGAGCGATCTCCGTTCCGTGATCCTCCCTCACGATGGCGAGCGCAAGATCGATGCCGGCTGTCACTCCGGCCGAGGTCAGCAGACCGCCGTCCTTGACGTAGATACGGTCGCGGTCCACGACGGCGTCTGGGAAGCGCTCCGCCAGCGCGTCGGCATTTTGCCAATGCGTCGTCACCCGCTTTCCACCAAGAAGACCTGCATGTCCAAGGACGAACGCGCCCGTGCAAACCGATCCCGTTCGGACCGAAATCTTCGACAAGCGCCGGATGCATTCCAACATGCCCGTGTCCGGGAGGTCATCGGGAAGTTTCGGGCCGCCGGCTACGAGTACAAGATCGTAGCCGGCGGTGGCTTCGTCGTATGTTCGGTGCGCTTCCATCCTCATTCCGTTTGAGGCCGCGAAAATGCCCTGCGGTCCGACAACCTCGACCAGATATCTGTCGCCCTCCGGCAGAAGTGCATTCGCTTCCTCGAATACGTCCATCGGACCGGAAACGTCGATTGCTTGGACGCCGGGAAAGACGACAACAGCTACTGAGCGCATGCGAAGCTCCCGCCGTGGAATTCCTCACTGAGCACCATAGCCAACCCTTTGTTCAATCGGGATCGACCCGACATCGAAGAACCGTCCAATAAAACGATTTGGCTGCACCCTACGAACATCGCATGATTGTCTCGATCAGGCGCTCGCACGTCCGCACCACGTTCTTGATAGGTGCGGTCGCGACGCCGAGCAGCAGCCCTGCCTCCGCCATTTCAGCGGACGCGTACCAGGGCGAAAGCGGTGCGGGAAACGTGCCGAAGGTCAATGCATCCCTGGCGATCGCAACGTCGGGCGCGCCCTTAGGCAGTTTAAGGAGGACCGACAGGCCCGGAGTCGAGACCGAATCCGGGCCTAGGGCGTCGCTGAAATAGTCGAGAACCGGCTGCCGAGCCGCCGCGTAGGCACGTTTGATCCTTCTCAGATGCCGCATGTAGTGCCCTTCTCGTATGAACTCGGAAATCGCCAACTGAACCGACGGACCGGGAGGCGGAGACAGGCAGGCCGCCACTTCGGCGAACCGGCCTGCGAGTTCGGCAGGAGCGATAACGAAACCGAGCCGGAGGGCCGGACTGATCGTCTTGCTGAACGAACCGATGTGAATGACACGGCCGCCGTTATCGATCGAGGCGAGCGCCGGCGCAGCCCGCCCGCTTAACTGGAGTTCGCTCAGATAGTCGTCCTCGACGATCCAGGCTCCGGTGCGCTCCGCCCACGCGAGAAGTTGCAGCCGTCTCTGCAGAGAAAGTGTCGCGCCAAGTGGTGCTTGCTGGCCCGGCGTCAGCACCGCGAGCTTCGCTTCGGGGTAATTGCGTGTTCCGTGGTCGACGTTAAGGCCTTCGCCGTCGACGGGGACCGGGACCGGAAGCACATGAGCAAGTTCAAGTGCCCGCCGGGTCCAAGGAAATCCGGGATCCTCGAACCACGCGCTGTGGCCGTGCAGTCCGAGGACGTTGAGGGTCAGTCCAAATCCGCCTGCGAAGCCGCCGGTGATGATGACCTGAGAAGCCGAGCAGTTGATCCCTCTGGCCACGGCCAGATACGCTGCGATCTCACGTCTCAACTCGAGCTCTCCGCGAGGATCCGGGTACAGAGGCGGCGCACTCAGCTCGGCGCGAACGGCACTTGCACGCAGCCGGGCGAGCAATTTGGACGGGATCGTATGAGACGCCGGAACGCCCATCTGAAACAGTGCTGGCCCTTGAGTCATCTCAAGATACGCCTCAATAAATGAGCCTGCCGTCGGCGACGTGCCCCTTTTGGAACCGGAGCGGGGACGATCCGCCACCCGCGTTCCCGCGGCCCCCGAAGCTTCGATCAACTGCGCGGCGGCGAGCTTCTCGTAGGCGGTCCGTACCGTTCCCCGTGCGACACCGAGCTGGACTGCAAGGTCCTGCCACGAGGGAAGCCGTGCACCCGGTTCAAGTACCCCATCCTCTATGGCTCTGGCGATCCCATTGCGGATCTGCTCGGACAGGGAGCGTGATTCCGCCCGGTCCACGGTCAACTTCAGCAGCGTGTTCATCTGGCCATGGTACACTAATTCTTCGCGTTCTTGGTTCTTTTTTCTGGATCATGATGAGGGCATTTTGAATGCTTCTCTGAAGGAGAATGACCCATGAAACGATCGATAAATCGCGCTGCAACTGCACTTACGGCTGCAATTTCGATTGCGGGACCAGTGCCGGCCCACGACGCCGAGCGGGAAAGCGTCACGCCGAAGTTCGCCCACGCGCTCGCCAACATTCCCGGTAAGTCCATGCGCGTCGTCGAGGTTGACTACGCGCCCGGCGCTTCCTCGCTCCCGCACACGCGCGCTCCGTCCGCCTTCATCTACGCCTACGTCCTCTCGGGCGAGGTGGAGTCGAAGGTCAACGACGGCGAAACCCGTAGGTACAAGGCGGGCGAAAGCTGGTTCGAGGCGCCCGGCGCCGTTCACTCGATCAGCCGCAATGCCAGCGACACGGTGCCGGCAAGACTGCTTGCCGTCTTCGTCGTCGATACCGACGAGACGAAACTCACCACCCCTGTCAAGGAATAAAAGGAACTCGAACGATGACAAGAAGGCTCGACTACAATCAGGTTGCTCCAAACGGCGCCAAGGCGCTCGGCGGCGTCTACGGCTACGTGCTCCAGAGCGGTCTGCCGGGTGAACTGGTAGACCTCGTGTATCTGCGAGTATCCCAGATCAACAACTGCGCCTACTGCCTCGACATGCATACTCGCGAGCTCCTGAAGCGCGGCGTGAAGATCGAAAAGCTCGCGCTGGTTCAGGCATGGGAGGAAGGCGGCAACCTCTTCAGCGAGGCCGAGCGCGCTGCGCTTTCCTGGGCCGAAACCGTGACTCTTGTTGCGGAGACAGGCGTACCGGACGGCGCATACGAGGCGGCACGCCAGGTCTTCGACGAGAAGCAGCTTGTCGATCTTACGATCGCCATCAGCCTGATGAACAGCTACAATCGCATGGCGATCAGCTTCCGCAACACGCCTCAAGCGGTCCTCGAGACCTGACGGAGGACAGAACATGGCTGTCGTTGAAATTTCCGGCATTAGGATTCCGGACAGCAGGCTGGCCCGCGAAGCGAGCGAGTTCGTCCGAGAGATGGAAAGCACGTTGCTATTCGAGCACTCCACGCGTGTCTATTTCTGGGGCGCGCTGGCCGGGCAGCGGAGGGGCCTGAAATTCGATCGGGAACTGCTCTTCGCGGCGGCCATGTTCCACGACGTCGGCCTGACAGCCGGCTTCAAGGAGAGCAGACTGCGCTTCGAAGTCGACGGCGCGAACGCCGCCCGTGACTTCCTTCGCGGCCACGGCATCTCGGAAGAGGACATGCAGAAGGTCTGGCTCGCGATCGCGCTGCACACGACACCGGGGATTTCGGCACATCTGGACCCTATTGCTTGCCTGACCGCCGAAGGCGTCATGATGGACCTCGTCGGCGCCGACTATGACCGGTTCGACGAAGACCAGCGAGCTGCCGTCGAAGCAGCATATCCGCGCGGAGCCGGCTTCGCTGAAGGCCTACTCCAGGCACTTTACGATGGCCTGGAGCACCGACCGGACGTCACTCAGGGAACAGGTCTCGCCGACGTGATGGCGGACAAGAACGCTCATTTCCATCGCCGCAACTTCTGCTGCCTGATGCGGAATTCCCCGTGGGCATGCGACGATTGCAGCTCTAGTTAAGAGGTTTTCCCATGTCGAAAATACCAGAGGGAGTACGAATCCCTGACAGCCAGATTGCCCGCGAGGTCACCGAGTTCATCCGTGACACCGAGAGCGACTTGCTCTTTCATCACTCCGTTCGGGTCTACTTCTGGGGAGCGATGACCGGAAACAGAAAGCGAATGATCTTCGACCCTGAACTGCTTTACACGGCTTGCATGTTCCACGACCTCGGACTGACGGAGCAGTATGGCGACAGCCAACTCCGCTTCGAGGTCGACGGCGCGACTGCGGCAGCCGACTTCCTCCGAAGCCGTGGGATCGCGCCAGGGCAGATCGAGATCGTCTGGAACGCTGTCGCGCTTCACACCACTCCCGGCATTCCGGAATTCATGCGCACGGAGGTCGCACTGGTTCAGGCGGGCGCCGGAATGGACGTGGTCGGACGTGGTTTCGACGAGTTTTCCCCCGCGGAACGCGAGGCTGTCGTCGCAGCATATCCTCGCGAGGACGCCTTCGCAGACGGCATCATTGAAGCCTTCTATCATGGAATGAAGCATCGTCCTAAGAGCACGTTCGGTACATTCAACGACGACGTCCTCGCGTTCAAGGATCCAACGTTCGAGCGGGTCGACATCTGCAAGGCGATATTCAGCTCCCGATGGAAAGTCGAGCCTCGCCGCTGCGGAAACGCTTGCGATCACGCTCATTGAGCAAATGAGAATTTCCGGGTCTGCCGACGTTCACCTCTGCTCGCTACTGCGGATGTTGGATTGCCGAGCCCCTGCGCACTCGATAAGAGGAAAAATACGACCATGAAGACACGAACGTTTCTCGTCACTGGTGCGAGCAGAGGCATTGGCAGAGCGCTGTCACATCGCCTTGCCGAATCCGGCCATCTGGTTGTCGGCATCGCACGTGGGAAGGACTCGACCTTCCCTGGGGAGCTGGCCGCTATCGATCTCGATGACGACAGCGCTGCCGCCGAGGCATTGGCAGACATGGCGAAGAAGTACTCCTTCGACGGAGTGGTGAACAATGTCGGGATGGCCAAGCTCCACCGTCTCGGGGAGATCGATCTGGCCGACGTCGACGACATGCTCCGCTTGAATATCCACTCGACAATCCAGACCACCCAGGCCGTCCTGCCAAGTCTCATGGAGAAGAGATGGGGAAGGATCGTTAACGTGACAAGCCTTGTGACGACCGGGACACCGCTCAGGAGCGGATACGCGGCTGCGAAGGCCGCGGTCAACAGTCTCACGCGAACATGGGCGATGGAACTCGCCGAGACCGGCGTGACCGTCAACGCCGTTGCGCCCGGTCCGACCGAGACCGAGATGTTTCGGCGAAACACCCCCTCTGGTAGCGAGGCCGAAGCTCGCTTTCTTTCGATGATTCCGATGAGGCGCCTGGGTAAGCCGGAGGAGATCGCCGCCGCGATCGCCTTTCTGCTCTCGGAGGACGCATCCTACATTTCCGGACAGATCCTCTTCGCGGATGGTGGCGGCTCTGTAGGACGAGCCTCAGTCTGACAGTTCATAAAGAACGGGCCGTCTCCAGCGACGGCCCGTGAAGTTTTGCACCCCTGGAACCAGAACTATCCGCTCCCGCTAAAGATTGCGAGCGATCAATGATCACGAGAAATGAATGCGGGCCTCCTCGAGCATTGCCACGACCTCGTCCGAGACCAGGCGGATCAAAGGGTCTCTCTTGTCGCACCTGCGTGTGAGCAGGAACACCTCCCTGTTTGGGGGAAGCGGACCGAGATCGCAGCGTCGCTGCGACCAATATAGTGAGGTAGGAGCGTCAGCCCCGCTCCGGACCGTGCGGCGACGGATTGAGCGAAGTGGTCGTTCGCCCGAAAGGCGACACGGGCGCGCGGAAAATGCGTTGTCACCCATGCCGCTGCCGGAAAATGCGCGTCCCCATTTTTCGACAAGCTATTGAATTCATGTGCGAATTAAGGCCTCCTAAGCAAGCCATTTTGGACCAATTTTTCGATTCAACCTGGCGACCAGCTCCCGCACGAAAAGTGACGTCTTTCCAACAACGTGGGCAATCTCTGCCGTAGTTTCTTCGGCCATCCGTCGTGTTCGAAGACGGCTAGGAAAACTGGCTGGGGACCCGCAGCAATGGCTGCTGTGGGGGGCCGGGAACTGACCCTCCGGTCTTGGACGTGGAGAATGAAATAGCTGCCATAAGTGCGGCGGCCTCCATGGCTGCTTCCGACCCCAATGGAAACGTTCGACTGAGTTCGTGTATCGCCTAGAAGCGGACAATGGCAGGCTATGGGCCCGCTGAACCGTCCGATTACCCACTTCCTATCGGCCTAATTCCAAGGGTCGTAGCAGACCGCTTAGCTTCGGCCGCCAGTGCCGCGAAATGCTCTCGGCGCCCGCTCGATTGGCGGAAGTACAGGCCGACGGCCCGCGTTTCCGTCCAGCCCATGATCTCCAGCAGCCTGACATCCTCCACGTTTTGGAGTTCCGCTCGAGCGTAGAGTTCGGGAAATAACGAACACCCCATGCCGATGGACACCATCTGTCGAATGGCATCGAGACTGGTGCCCTCGTAGTCGTTGACGACAATGCCGCCGCTAACTTGCGCGAGATCACGAACATTTTCGAGTAGCCGATTGCCGCTGCCGAGGGCCAGCAGCCGTTCCCCGCTCAGATCGCCAAGAGCCGCGACTGCGCCTTCTGCGATTCGATGATCAGTCGGGACGCCGAGATAGAGCCGTTCCGTGCCGATCTCGATGAAAGCTAGTCCTGGATCCTCGCAGGTCGGTCCGATCCCGAAACGACATGCGTAATAGATAAAGCCTAATGAGATGATTGCAACAATCAATTGGCGCTATCGGCCGGGACCTCCCACCTCTCTGTCGTCCAAACCATGGAGGTTTCTGATGGACCAGTTCTTGAAATCGCTTCGTCATCGTCGCGCCGCGATTCAGCAACGTATCGAGGAAGAGCCAAGATCTACATCGTCGAGGACCGCCCCGCGGCCATTGAAACCGCGGTCGTTGAGGGACGTCTCGAAAAGCTTCTTGAGTGCATGCAGCTTGAGACTGTCGGGACGAGGCCGCGTCTACCCGTAGGCGAAACCTTCGTCCATGGAGCGCGCCTGACGCTGGCGACGATGAATGATCTGATGGATGTCGTCGCGCGCGACAGGCAGTCGCTTGGCGGGCTGATCAGGATCGGTACGCCGCCGATCCTACACTGCGTCAATTGGATTACATCATCGCGGTGGCGGAGTGCGGCCATTTCAGCATAGCCGCCAAACGCTGCCATGTTTCGCAGCCGACGCTGTCGGTCCAGATAGGTCTGGTGGAAGACAATCTCGGAGTTCAGATTTTCGAGCGTACGTCTTCGGCGGTGCTGACAACAAGATCCGGATATGCGCGATGGATGGGTGGAAGGAAGGACGGCAGGAAATAGGGGCCAAAGCTTAGACTGCGGTTTCGCGAGCAAATCGAGTTTATCGAGCGGCTCAATCGCCGAGGCGAGGTGATGACGATACCCGTCGTCGTGCGCCGACGCTTTGCGCCGGCGTCCGCTCGCCTGCGCGACTGATGGCCATGCACATTTGACCGCATCAACCCGCGAAGTTCAGTCGCATCATTGGGTATACCGCCGTGGCGTTGGTCGTGACGTCGCTCGCGGCCGATGCGGGCATCGAGGCGGCGGTCGCATGGGTTAGCGAATGGGCGGCTGACTGTTGGCTGGCTTCTATCGTCCAATTGTCGGCCCCGGTCGACGGGCCGGCGATCGCCATTATCTGGCTGATCGGGGTTGTTTTGCTGGGCGCTCTGGCGCTCCTGCTGTCGCGAATGACCCGGCGACTTCAATAAACGTCGAAACCGTGGCACGCCTTTGACGGTAGCCACGGTCACTAATTCCTGTAGTCCGGGCCCCTCTGGCGAGAGATGCCGGTCCTCTCGCGATGTCGGACGCCAACATTTTTGGCAAAGGGCCGGCTGGAGACTTATCGTGGAACTCGCATTCTTGTTCGCCGACTGGCTCGGCAAACCTGGATGTGGCTCGGCTTCATCACTATAGTCATTGCGCTCCTGGTCTTCGACCTCGGCGTCCTTCATCGCGACAACCATGAGATAGAGGTTCGCGAAAGCCTCATCCTGTCGTCGATGTACATCACTCTCGGTCTCGCCTTCGGCGGCTGGGTCTGGTGGCAGCTTGGCACGGAATCAGGCATGAACTATCTGACCGGTTTCGTCGTCCAAAAGACGTTGGCCCTCGACAACGTCTTCGTCATCGCGCTGATCTTTTCGTTCTTTGCGGTTCCGCGCAAATATCAGCACCGCGTTCTCTTCTGGGGCATCCTGGGTGTGATCGTGCTGCGCGCCATCATGATCGGTCTCGGTGCGACGCTCGTCTCCCAGTTCTCGTGGGTGCTCTACGTCTTCGCCGCGTTCCTCGTGATCACCGGCCTCAAGATGCTTTGGATCGGCGACAAGGAGCCGGAGATCGGCAAGAATCCAGTCGTCGGATTCTTGCGGAGGCGTTTCAACGTGACGGACGAACACCACGGCCAGGACTTCTTCGTCAAGAAGCCCGACCCCAGCACTGGCAAGATCGTCTGGTTTATGACGCCGCTCTTCATGGCGCTGGTTATGGTCGAGATCGCAGACGTGATCTTTGCGGTGGACTCGGTGCCGGCGATCTTCGCCATCACGACGGATCCGTTCATCGTCTACACGTCGAACATCTTCGCGATCCTCGGCTTGCGCGCGCTCTATTTTACTCTCGCCGCCATGATCCACCGGTTCCAGTACCTGAAGCCGGCACTGGCGATCGTCCTGATCTTCATCGGCTCGAAGACCTTCATCGCCGACCTCGTAGGGCTTGAGAAGTTCCCCGCGGCGCTGTCCCTCGGCATCACTTTCGCGATCATCGCCTCGGGCGTGATCTGGAGCCTCGTCAAGACGCGGCCTCCGGTGGCGACAACGCATGACCGTAATGCATGACCAACACCAGCGCGGATTCTGATCAAAACCACGAGCGCGCCCACGCCGCCGCGCTCGAACCGATGGCGACGGCCATCGTCGAGGATATTTTGGCCTACTGCTCCGATCGAGACCGGGTCTCGGTCGGGGAAGTAATCAACCGGTTGGGCAGCTCAGGCCTTGCGGTATCGGTGCTCATGCTGGTCCTGCCGGCACGTCTGCCTATTCCTGGGCCATATCCGCCTGTGCTGGCGATTGCGATGATTGCACTGGCGCTCATCCTGAAGGACGGACTGGCTTTGATCATTGCCTTCGTCGCTGCAATGCTCGCGGCAGCCTGTATTGGAGGCCTCATGTGGTTCGGCAACGAATTTCTGGTGCCGCTATTTTCGTTCTGGCAGGTCGGCTAACGCCATCTAAGGCCACAAAGCGGCCTGTCCGCTTCCCACCCCTGAATCGCCATCGCGTCCACTCGAGCAGACCGTCTGGATTTAGGGAATCCGAGAGGCGGTCTGAACGACCGATTTGGAGGCGCGAAGCTGCCCCTAGAAAATCGCGCCTCCGTGTCGACTTCGGACCGGAAGAGGCCGCTGATGGCATTTGCTACCTAATACCGGACTTCCGCCCATGTCGTGTGATCACTCGCGAGTAACAAGACGGGGAGGACGCCCCGGCGTCCGGTATGCAAAATATAAAGCAATTGCATTGAAACGGGTCCCGCGCATGAACACGCGGGACCCCGGCTATCACGCGATGTCGACGACGAGCTTTCCGTCAACCTTGCCACCTTCAATCAGCTCGTGAGCCGTCATCACACTTTCGAGGGTGAAGGACCGACTGTCGAGCCGCGGCATCAACTGGCCCTTTTCCGCGAGGCGCGTCGCTTCCTTCATGATGTCTCCGTGATGTTCACGGCCTTCGCCAGTGAGCAGCGGTAGCAATGTGAATACGCCGGAATATGTCGCGGCCTTGAATGATAGTGGGGCGAGAGCGTGTGTGCCCCAGCCGAGGCAGCTAACCACGTGCCCAAAGCGGGCGACCGCCTTGAACGCGGTGTCCAGGCCAGCGCCGCCAATGGTGTCGTAGACGATGTCGAAACCTCGTCCTTGTGTGTACTTGGCGACATAATCCTCGACGGTCTCTGTGGCGTAATCGATCGGCGTCGCATCGAGGCTCTTGATGTAGTCAGCCTTGCGCGCGCCATCGACTGCGTAAACATCCGCGCCAAACGATTTGGCAATCTGGACTGCTACGTGTCCGACCCCGCCACCGCCACCGAGAACGAGCACCTTCTGGCCAGCCCGGATGCCGACGCGATCCACAAGGCCTTCCCACGCAGTGATGAATATGAGGGGTAGAGCGGCCGCCTCACGCATGGAAAGGTGAGATGGCTTGATGGCCAGCAACCGTGCATCGATGGCCGCAAATTCTGCCAGCGAACCTTGAACGCCGCCCACTCCGCCTGTCATGCCGTAGACCTCGTCACCGCGGCGAAATCCGGTCACGCCTGCGCCGACTTCCTCGACGACCCCAGCAAGGTCGATACCCAGGATTGCGGGGAGAGGGTGCCGGGCATGAGCGGCTGCTCCTGCCCGGATTTTCGTGTCCAGGGGATTCACGCCGCTCGCCTTTACGCGGACGAGTACCTGACCTTCGGCCGCAGTTGGTCGTGCGATCTGCGCGACGCGGAATTCGGTGCCGTGATTGTCGAGAACTAATGCTTTCATCGTGCCCATAGGATTGATCCCTTTCAGTTGATGTCAGCACTTTGCTATGGAGTTATCCGCATGGAAATCATATAGATTGCATGTTGATCATGCACTTTTGAATGGTCGTAAGTTATGATGGAATGGAGCGATGTCCGTCTTTTCCTTGCGATCGCGAGGGAGGGAACGCTGGGTGCGGCCGCGAGGAAGTTGGGTCTGACGCAGCCAACAATGGGAAGACGACTAAAGAGTCTTGAGGCCGCGGTCGGCCACTCGCTGTTCCAGCGCACACCGGACGGGTTTGTTCTGACAGATGAGGGCACCGTCGTGATGGGGCACGCGGAACGGATGGAGGAGGAGGCGCTGGCACTCCAGCGCCAGCTTGCGGGCACCGAGAACACGTTGTCCGGAACCTTGCGGATCTCGTGCTCTGACTGGTTCGGCATTCATATTCTCGCCCCCATCCTTGCAGATTTCAGACGTGTGCATACCAACGTAATCGTCGAGATCCTCACGGATTCCAGGCTTTTGAACCTTGCGCGTCGCGAAGCGGATCTGGTCTTCCGCATCAAGCCCTTCACGGAGCCGGAAGTCATCTCACGCAAGTTGCTTCACATTCCCTATGGCCTGTATGTAGCCAAAGGATCGGACGACCCTTCGCCTGGCACTGGAGAAGGATTCAGTATGATCATTATGGACGAGGCTTTTGGAAGCATGCCGGACGTAGGCTGGCTCAAGGGCCGGTTCCCCAATGCCAACGTTTCGATGCGAAGCAATAATCGCGATGTTCAGGCGAGGTTATGCGCGGGTGGTGCAGGCATGGCGGTTCTTCCGAGGCCGTTGGGGGATTCGATGGACGTCTTGAAACGCATCGATGTGTTAGAGCCTCCTCCTGGAAGGGACACGTGGATGGGGTACCACCAGGATCTCCGGCGCCTTCCACGGCTGCGGGCTTTTATTCAGTTTGTTGGTGAACAAGCACAAACGATGCAACGACGATATGGCGAATTCAATTCGTTCAATATTCGATAGAGTAGTGCGTCGGATGCGTGTCTGTGATCCGGCGCTGCATGAATTTTGTCGATGCCGAAATTGGGAGCTCAATTCTGAGAGCGACTACCTCAGGTTATCCGCCAGAAAACCTCCGAGCGATTTTGCCTCGTTGGACAAACTTGCCCGACCTTTCACAAGTGCTATCTCAGACGCTGGCTGATCATCGAAGCCATCAGCAGGACCGAGCTGCCGGTGGTCGGAAAGCACGGCATCGGATGGCAACAGACTGATCCCGAGGCCCGAAGCGACCGCTGCCTGCACACCCATCAAGCCTTGGCTCGTATAGGCGATCCTCCAACGGCGACCGCTTTGCTCGATAGCGCGGATGGCCCGATCCCGGTAGATGCATCCGACGGGAAACACCGCAAGTGGCACGGGGTCGGTCTCGACGAAACGCGTGGCGCATCGTACCCAAACCAGTTTTTCCTTCCAACTGGCAAGACATTGCCCATTACCGGGTTCGCGCTTGATCAGCGCGAGGTCGATTTCGCCAGCGTCCAATTGGCGTCGAAGCTCTGTGCTCCAGCCGCTGACAGTGTCGAGTCTGATATGGGGCGATGCCGCTGAAAATCCTGACAAGAGGTCGATCAGGCGTCGTCCGGCAAAATCCTCCGGCACCCCAAGGCGCACGGTTCGGGGTGCCAAAGGTTTCCGCATGACTTCGGCGGCTTCCGCTGCGGTCGCAAGTATCCTGCGGGCATAGCTCAGCAGTAATTCCCCAGCCTCAGTCGTCTCGACGGTTCCGGACGATTTGTCCCGACGCAGCAGGATAGAACCGATGTTGAGCTCAAGCTTCTTGATCTGCTGGCTCACTGTCGATTGCGTCCGGTGCACCCGCTCGGCGGCCTTAGTGAAGCCGCCGCAATCGACGACGGCAACGAAGGTGTTCAGAAGGTCTAGATCGAAGCCTAAGGTCATTTGATTCATCGATTGCCTACATGGTTATATTTAATTTTCCAATGATTGATGTGTTTGTCAATGTCGGGCTGAACAATGAGGAGAAGATGTGACATTGCCCGGAGCCAGACCAACATGGTTGACCTTTGATTGCTACGGAACCCTGATCCAGTGGGACGAGGGGCTGCTGGCGGCGATAAACAGGATACTGTTCGCAAAAGGTGGCGATATCGCTCAGAAAACCTTCATCGCAGTCTATGACCGACATGAACACGCACTCGAAGCGGAGCGTCCCCACCGAACTTTTACCGAGGTCAGCGCCCTTGCTCTGGAAAGGGCGATGGTCGAATTCGGCATTCCGTTTGAGGCGGCTGATGCCGACATCCTGACCTCGTCCATCGGCGAGTTGCCGCCGTTTCCGGAGGTCGTCGCAACGCTGGAGACATTGAAGGCTGCTGGTTTCCACCTTGCGATCGTCTCGAACACCGACGACGCCATCATTGCCGGAAATGTCGCTCAACTGGGCGGCTCAATCGACCGCGTTGTCACGGCTGAGCAGGCTGGTGCCTACAAGCCTTCCAGCCAGATTTTTCGTCACGCCTGGAAAAGCCTTGGTGTTGAAATGAAAGATCTGGTGCACATCTGCGCTAGCCCACATCTGGACCTTGCCGCGGCGCGTGAGCTTGGATTCCGCGCAGTTTGGGTTGACCGTGGCACCGGCCGCAAACCACTTCCCGATTACAACCCGGATGCAATAGTCCCGACACTCGACAAGGTACCTGCCATCCTTGCCGCAGCAGGCTGGATGTAACCCTGAGGAGACACGAATGGCGCATGAGCTGAATATCTCGAAGCCAAACCACGCTCTTCGGCAGAGGCTCCCGCTGGATAGCGAGGAAATCTGGCAGGCGAGGGTCGATCTTGCTGCCTGCCTTCGCATGGCTGCTCGTCTAGGTCTTGAAGAGGGCATCTGCAATCATTTCTCGGCCGTTGTGCCCGGCCATCCCGATCTCTTCATCGTCAACCGGCTCGGCTGGGCGTTTCAGGAGGCGACGGCTTCATCGCTGTTGATTTGTGATTTCGATGGGAATGTGGTCGTCGGTGACGGCGTCCCAGAGGCGACTGCCTTCTACATCCATGCGCGGCTTCACAAGATGTCGCCGCGGGTGGGTGCCGCGTTTCATACCCATATGCCGAACGCCACCGCCCTGAGCATGCTTGAAGGTGAGCCATTTGTCTGGGCCGGGCAAACGGCGCTTAAGTTCTACGGCCGTGTTGCAGTCGATGAGAACTATAACGGTCTCGCGCTGGACGAAAGCGAAGGCGACAGGATCGCCTCGGCCCTGGGTGACAGCGACATCCTGTTCATGAGAAATCATGGCGTCATGGTTTGTGCACCCAACATCGCTGAGGCTTGGGACGATCTCTACTACCTTGAGCGCGCCGCCGAAGTTCAGCTGAAGGCGATGGGCTCGGGCCGCAAACTTCTGCCGGTTTTGCCTGATGTCGCCGCCGAGGCAGCCCGGCAAATGCGGGAAGGGGATCCGGAAAGTGCTAGGATGCATCTGCAAAGCATCCGGAGGGTGCTTGAGCGCCAGGCGCCAGACTTTCTAAACACGAGTGGCAATTCGGGCGAATGCTGACGCTCGCTCGACGCACCGAGCTTGAAGTACTGTGTGTACGAATCCTCGCAATCGTCCTCAGACTGATAGGCCGGCGCCCGCCGTTCGAAATGGAGCAGCGTCAGCTCTAAGTCATATCGCGTCGACTTGAGCAGACCGTCTGCACTCAGGGAAAACCGAAAGGCGCTGTGTACGATCGATGTGAGCGCGCAAGTCTTAGTACGCGCGCGTAAAGCCGCCATCGTGCAAGATGTTCAAACCTGTCATGTGGTCCGAGAATTGCGAAAGCAAGCCCTCGACCACATTCGCAACCTCCGCCGGCTCGCCATATTTCCTGAGTGGAACATTGTCCGTCTCGATGGCGAGTTGCGACTCAAAAGAAATGCCATTCTTTTGCGCCCGCGCTTCGAGCTTGTCTCGGTACCACGGCGAGAGTGTACCGCCCAGGGACAGGGTGTTGACGTGAATCCCGCGGTTCCCGAGCGCAAAGGCGAGTGTCTTCGCTCCGCCGATCCAAGCTGTCCTGATGACGTTGGCGGTTGCGTAATGGCTCAATACTTGTGCCAACGATATGCCCGAGATGATGACAATTTTGGCTCGGTGGCCCTGGGCAGGGTTCGGGTTCATGCGCGCCACCGCTCCCTTTAGCAGGGCCAGCGGGCCGATGAAGCTCACCTCAAACAGATGGCGCCATACGTCAGGGGTCGGCATGGGGTCGTCGTTAGAATGCGGCTGGGGGGGCATCAGCACCACCCCATCGAGAGAGACTTGCTCGCTTTCCATTCTCGCAGTGAAAGCATTGATGGCGCGATCCTCGCCCATGTCGGTCGCCCACGCACGGTGCCCGCCACCAAGCGTCACCGCTAAAGCATCAAGTTTGGCCTGATCACGTGCCACAAGGATTAGCGAATGAAGCGGCGCCAATCTTCGGCAGATCGCCTCACCGATGCTACCGGTTGCGCCGGTTATCAAATAGGTTGCCATTTATAGATCCGCTAACGGTGCAGCAGGCTCTCAATAGGCAGCTCAAGGCAGGCCACAGCATGCGGTCGCTTAAACCGTCCCACTGTCGTGACCTCAGCCTTACAGCGCGGCAATCGTGCTTCGCTTCATCTGGTTCGATGGTCTTGGTGTCCAAATCTACTTCCCAGGCGAACGCGCATCGACACGACTAGCGTGTGTTGGATTGAGCTTCTGCCGTTGTGAGAAGCCCTGAGGGGTCAAGTGCGAGAACTCTGCTTACGCAATTGATAACCGGTTTGATAATTGTTCAGCCGGCACCTTGGGACACACTTGGCTGCCATAGTCCCTCGGGGCTCACCGACCGGCGCCTGGCGTACACAATATTCACCGTTTCGAATTCATACCCCGCAATCTGGGCAGCATCCGTCTCTGTACGGGCGATGGCCCCCGTCGAGAGAGACCATCACAGTCAGCGCATGTCGCGATCGAACCCACCGCGCGCTCGAACACGGCCCCACTGCGTGCCTCTGGCAGTGGAAGTTCGATCCGCGGCCAGATCTGCCTATTTTGCCGGGGGCTTGTACGAAGATGAGATTGTGTGCGCCTTCTCTTGCGCAGCCTTGAATTCCGCGCCCGTGTAGGCTCGCACAGTTTTGACATTCGATACGGCTCCCGATGCGCTCACGACGAGAAGTGCGGGGATCAGGTCAGCGTCATCCTCGAATTCCGTGATCGCCATCCAGTCGGTTTCGCCGGTCGTGAGGTAGAAAGAATGCAGTTTCCCACCCGCTGCTTCCATGATGTCGCGTGCCGCCTCTTCTCGGTTCGATGGATTGTCAATCAATCCTTTCGCCGACGTGGCTGTATAGCACCCTGTGGTTACAAACGTTGGCATAGAACATCCTCCCGCGATATGGGCAGATCGCGTGATCTGCCGAACAGTCACTATCTCATCTTGGCATTAGACGAACGTCGGACCGCAGGGCGCTAATGGTCGCCGTCTACCTCGACGCTGTCATGGTGGCCGGCTCGCTTGGCGCAACGATCTGCTCGTTTTGCCGTTCTACTCAGCCGGCACCTTGGGACACACTTGGCAGCCAAAGCCCCTCGGCTCCACGCCATCCGACAGCTGGAATGTCGCACTTTCGATCAAACTCGCCGATCGGCGCCTCGCGCGCGCAATTCTTTGTCGTTTCGAATTCATGTCTCGCAACCTGGCCAGCATCCGTCTCTGCACGGGCGATGGCGCACGTGGAGAGAACCAGCACGATCAGCGCGAGCAAGAATCTCGGCATGTCAAGCTCCTCCTGAATTTTAGATCACGCTAATTTACAGCGAATGGAGCAATTTGGCATGTAGTCATTCCGAGCTAGCACGGATGGTCAATCGCTATGTTGTCTCGCGCCCCTTGCCGCTCCCCTTGATGTCGTTTGGCACCTCTGTGGTTGCCGCCCGTTTGGAGAGGAGTTCCTGACCTTTCTTGCCGTGTGATCGAGTGCGGTCTTCTGTCAGGCCTTTCACGCTTGCAATGGCCGCCGGCCGGTGTGGTGATCTGCGGAGTGGGTCCAAATCTTAACGAGCCGCCAAACCACCAATGTCGTTCTACAGGCTCTGCTTATGGCCATGTGGCGACGCAAGCCGAAGGAAAAGGTGCTGATCCACTCGGACCAGGGCTCGCATTTCACCAGCATGGACTGGGCCTCGTTAGTGATTGAGAGTTCGTCGCACGGCTTCAAAAAGAATCGACTCCCACCGGGCATGTGTCTTGATCAGAGTCAATCCGGTCCAGGCATGGCGTGGTAGTGTGCTATCGTCAGATCTGTCCTGCCCGGATAGTCGCGGTCGACTACGAACTCGTGACCGCAAGCCTGATCATGGGCGTCGCCACGGCATCTGCCGATACCCAGCAAATCCTGGTGGCTGGTGTCGCCGGTCTCGTCGCCGGCGCAATGTCCATGGCAGCCGGGGAATGCGTTTCGGTGAGTTCGAAGGCGGACACCGAGCAGGCCGATCTGGCGCGGGAACGGATTGAACTGCAGACAACACCAGAAGCCGAGCTTGAGGAACTGACACAACTATACGTGAAGCGTGGCCTCACCCACGAACTGGCAGGACAGGTTGCGGTGCAATTAACTGCCAACGACGCCCTCGACGCGCATTCCCGCGACGAACTCGGCATCGTCGAGCACATGGCTGCCCGACCGATCGAGGCGGCAGTGACTTCGGCTGCCACCTTCGCGATCGGAGCCGCAATGCCCCTGCTCATGGTCGACCTTTCGCCCGCTTCGATGCTGATCTTCGAGGTCTCGATAGCTTCGTTGCTGTTTCTCGCGCTGCTTTGCGAAGTTGGCGCGAAGCCAGGCGGCGCACATGTCCTCAAAGCCACTGCTCGCGTCACCTTCTGGGGGGGCATTCGCGATGGCGTTGACCGCAGGCATCGGGGCACTGGTGGGGACTGCGGTCTTAGGTAGCGGCCTCTGCCCAGACCTATTAGCTCGGCAGGGTCACCATTGTTACGGCAAATACGGATTCTGTCCGCTCTCAAATATCCGCGACGACATCTTCGAGCATCGACCGAACCTTGCCGGCCAGACCCTTCAGCGTGTCGTTATCGATTGCTTGCATCGAGGCGACTGGATCGATAGCGCTCACCATGATGCTTCCCCCATTGATGGCCCGCACAATCACATTGCACGGCAACATGGCCCCGATTCTCGGTTCCAGCTTCATCGCCTCGTGGGCCATCTGCGGATTACAGGCTCCAAGTATGAGGTAGTCCTCGACGTCGGCGTCGAGCTTGTTCTTCATCGTCGACTTGACATCGATTTCGGTCAGGATCCCAAAACCGTGCTTGGAGAGTGCGGATTTTGTCCGGCTGACAGCGTCTTCGAAACTGGCACCTGACAGCGATTTGTCGAGCGTATAGGGCATAGCGGGTCTCCTCAGCCGAGTGCCACCATATCAGTCGGACAGACTTAAATTATGATCCAGATCGACTCGAATGACTTGGGCAATTGGCGGTATCAAGCGAAATGGGTCTGCCCATGGAACGGGTTTGGGGCTTGGGATCAGCCAAAGACGCAATCGGAAATCGCTTCCGCCTTGCAACAGAAAGTGGTTGTTGAGTTTGGAAAGGGCAGGCTAGGTCGATTGGCTTAATCCTCATTATTCTTCTCGTCTTGTTCGGCGGGAGGCCTCTCAGGCCGCTTTGACGGCTATGGGCATGGCGGAGAGAGCCGTTTCAAGGCTTCGATGCCAACCGGGGGAACAGCCTGGAACGGCAGAATATAGGCTCGTTTCGCCAGGTTGCGTCTGATCCGGTCGATTTGGACCTGTTCCCCCGCAAGGCGCGACTGCAGAACCGGATCTTGCGTGCCACTGGCCGCCATGGTCCTGTTGATCACCCAGCCGTAAGGCTCAATCTTTGCACGCCGCAGGTCTTCCTGCAGCATCGCCGCTTCGGAGACTGGCGTCGTTTCCGCAAGGGAAACGAGGATGACGCGGGTATAGTCCGGGTCCTGAAGGCGCATCAGTGGCGTGACTATCCGGCCAGGCCCGACTGCCTCCATCTGTCGCGTCATCTGGCGATGATAGGCTCCCGTCGCATCCAGCAGGAGAAGCGTGTGCCCCGTCGGAGCGGTGTCGATGACCACAAAGGCGTCGCGGGCCTCTGCCACGATCCGTGAGAAGGCGCGGAAGACAGCGACTTCCTCCGTGCAGGGAGATTCAAGGTCTTCCCGGAGCAGCGCCTTGCCTTCCTCGTCGAGATCGCGTCCGCGTGAGGACATGATCTTCTCGATATAGCGTTTGGTCTCGGCAGCCGGATCAATCCTGTCGACCGTCAGACCGCACATATGCCCCTCGACAACGAACGACAGGTGAGCCGCCGGATCAGTGGTCGTCAAATGCACGGCATGGCCGCGTTCGACCAGGCCGACCGCAAGGGCCGCAGCGACCGTCGTCTTCCCGACGCCGCCCTTTCCCATCACCATCACCAGGCCCTTGCGGCCACCGGCGATCTCGTCAATCAATTTCGCAAGCGACGGCAGGGTGGTCTGGGCGGCTGCCACCGGTTTCTGGACGGTCGACGCCTGTGACTGAGGTGCGAACAAGGCACGCAGTGCATCGAGACCCACCGTGTCGAAGGGAAGCATCGGAAACTCGTCGCTCGGCAGCCGGGACAGTTCAACCGGCATCGTCGAGAGCGCGCCACTTTGTGCTCGCTCAATCCCGACTGCGATTGGATCGTCTCTTTTCGTAGCGCGGAACCGCCCATTGATCGCAAGCAATTGGTTTTTCAGCCCAAGGGCCGCCAGTTCTCCTGATGTGCGTGAAGCCTCCCGAAGGGCACTCCTGTCCGGACGGGCGACCAAGACTATCCGGGTGCGCTTCTCATCTCCCAGGCATGCGAGTGCTTTCTGGAACCGCGCCTCCTGCATCTTCAGGCCGGAATGCGGACCCAGGCACGATGCGCCGCGATCATTTTCCTCGAGAAAACCCGTCCATGCCTTCGGAAGACTGAGAAGCCGCAACGTGTGACCCGTGGGGGCGGTGTCGAAAATGATATGGTCCACCGTCGACATGTCGTCTGCAAGGAGCCCGACGAAGGCGTCGAAGGCGGCTATCTCCGTTGTGCAGGCTCCGGAAAGTTGTTCCCGGACCGTGTTCCTTTCTCTCTCGGAGGCGTTGGCTGCCATCTGTGCCAATACACGATCGCGATAGTCTTCAGCGGCGGCTTCCGGATTGATGTTCATGGCGTAGAGGCCGGGCACGGATGGGACTGGGGTGGGGATATCACGCAGCGGCGTCGCCAGCATCTCGTCCAGATTGGAGGCGGGGTCAGTGCTGACCAGCAGCACCCGCTTTCCGCCGTCGCAGAGCGTGATCGCGCTCGCACAGCTTAGAGACGTCTTGCCGACCCCGCCCTTACCCGTGAAAAACAGGTACCGCGTCGGGTTGGTCAACATTTGCAGGGTCTGGGTCATGATGATCTCACTTTCAGACGAGCTTAAGAGATAGAGGCCGAACCATCCTTGATCGACCTCAATCAATATGACTGAGGCTTAGCTCTTTCGCACACCATACTCTGTGACACGGGATCCGTGCGCGTCCGCAACAGGCATGACCGCTAGTGGCGCGCAGGAGACATGACGCCGATGCGGAGCTAGTCTGCTTAAGGGCTAGCGTGATGGCGACCTCTACGACGGACATAAGCCGCAAGCCTGCCGTCTCCGCGCAACGAATTGACAGTCCGCTTCGTGCCGAACGTAACCGCTCATCACGAGCCTTGGCCTGTTGCTAGGTTGTTCACGCTCGGGCACGAACCCGATGGCTAGGGCGGCGGCAGCAAGCACCGGATCGAGTTCCTGAGCTAGTCAGCCCGTCAATCAGCTCCGGCAGATCCTCATGCCGCGCGCTGCCATGATCAGGTATGGCGGTCCCAGAATTGCGGTCGAGCTCGCCGACGACCCGCCTCGGTTCGCGGTCCCAAATACACGTAATGCGCGTCGCCGATGACTATGCGTTGCAGGCGCTCCAGCTCCGCGCGGTCTGCAATGCCGTGAGTTTCAATACCCGCTCGTGAAAATCGGTTTCAGCGGAAACACTTGATGAAAACTGGTACTTTGCAACTTCAGGCTACGACCGGGTCAAGTAGTGACATGAAGTCCCGGCAATCACCGGTACTAAGGTTCGAACCTGTTCAACGCGAGGAGGGGTTTCAAGGTTTGTTTCTTGTGGGGACCGGGGAAGGGCATGTCGAAAAACGTCGCGAAGAGCCTCATGCGCCTTCCCGGCTCAGGCGCACACGCCCCTCTACCCCAAACCCAATCCGCCCGCGTCCGAGGCGGATGAGACGGATCGGCAGCCGCTTTTCTTCGAGCCGGCGCCGCAAGAGCAGTAGCCGTGTTTCGAGGTTGTCTTTGAAATCCGGCAGGCGCAGCCCACTGTCCAGGCGAATTTCCCTGTTCGTAAATTCGTTGCGTCCGCTCGTGAGATGTTGGTCCAGCATGAAAGCGAGCAAGCGCCCGGCCACGCCTTTGATGACATAGTTCCCGTCGATGAAGATACTGTCGTCGAAGCGGTGATGTACGACGTGAATGGTCCTGTCGGTAGCCGGCGAAAGCTGCGCCGCACGACGGCCCACTTCCACCTCCTCGGAATTCCGCTCGCTGAAGGCGAGCGCCAGCGCCGCCTGCCGGGCGATGATCGACAGTGCCGCCTCGTCGGCCCTAGTGAATGCAAGTCGCGCGCGGCTTTCGAAGAACAAGGCACCACGAACGACGCCGGCGACGATGAGCGGCACTGCGATCTGGCTCATCGCATCCGGCATTCCGGGCAGCACGATCGACCGGGTGCGGTTCTCATCGCTCGATGAGTTGCGCACCGCTGCGTTGAGGCGACGAACGCGGCTCATGTCGCTGACTTTGACGATGCTGCTGCTTTTTGCCGCCGCACCGATGACACTTTGGCCGAGTTCAACGTCCGAGCCGATACCGGATGGCGCATAGCCCAGGCTGCCGATCGTGACGAGCTGGCGCCGCTCCTCGTAGAGCTGGAGGAACAGGCCGTGCTCGAAGCCGAGCCAGGATCGGATGCCGCCGAGCGTCGCATCGACGATGCCGGCGGCATCGCTTTCAGCGGCGATCATTTCGATGACGCGGGCCGTCGCCAGCAGGCGATCGCGCGCGGGCGAGGGGTTCCGTTCGGGCTCAATCGTCGATCGGATGCTTTCAATCCTGAGCACTCGGAAGACATCGAGGCCGCGCAGCCGCATGATGCCCGCCATGCCGACCTGGGCACTAGTGGCGTCGAGGTGCCGCGACAGTTGCTCAAACAGCGGCCCGTCGTCGAGCGAATAGGCAAAGGCAAGGTCCAGGCGGAACTGGGCTCCGTTTCGCGCATCCACGGCAACCAGCGCCGCCTGCGGGTTGAGTCGGATGTTTGCCGATGTCTTGGCGAAGAACTGGTTCGAGAGCGCGACATGATCGCCGTCCACCATGGCGACATGCGAAAGATAGGAGATGTTCGGAACGCCATTGCCGTCGGCGGTAGCAATGATCGACGGCACGACTCCTTCGAAGCAAGCCTCGAGATTGAGAAGGCCGAGCGTCACGTAGCCGCGCTCCAAACCCTGGTGCCGGCAAGGGCGCCGGGCGTCTGCAGGAAGATCTCTGCCACCGCGATGCTAACAAGAAGCGGGTCGCGGTTGGACAGCCACGGGGCGATGATCTCTGCGGCAACTCCTAGCCGCATCAGCGTGGATTCCATATCGACGAGATAACGGCTGGAGCGTTCGATCTCCTCGGCTTGCGCGGCGCGGAGTGTCGCCTCGCCCTTGATCTGATAGGAGACGTAATCCGCCGGCCGCGAAAAAGTGATGGCAACACGTCCGTTTGTCTTGAGATTGGCCACGGTTCCCGGCCATTGCCAGCCCGACAGCACCAGGTGGATCACGCGTCGGTCGTCAGACGCCCAGGCCCCCGCCCCGCGCCCGATTTCGGGTTTCAACGCCTCATCGGCCGTCCCGACGATCTGCATCACCGGGCTTTCTATGAAGCGGGCCAAGTTTTCGTCGATCATCGGTATTGGTCTCCCTTGGCTTGACCCTTACAGCAATTAGGCAAGTTTTAGGATTCCCGCTTCGCCGCTTAAGAAGCTTTTAGGAAACGACCTCCCGCGAGCCGGCTAAAGAAAGCGGCAGCAAGCAGGAGGCCCGACATGCAAGACAATCGCCCAGTAAGAATGCCCGAAAACGCCGTCGCCGTGATCGGCGGCGGTCCCGGTGGCCTTGTCGCGAGCCGGTGGCTCAGCGCCCACGGCCTGGTGCCGACAATCATTGAAGCGGCCCCACGCCTCGGCGGCCAGTGGAATTCCGCATCCGCCACCAGCGCAACCTGGCCTGGCATGCGAACGAACACAAGCCGCATTACGACGGCGTTTTCCGACTTGAACCATGCGCCGGGCACTCCCGCCTATGTCCGGCAGGAGGAGATGCTGAATTACCTGGAACGCTACGCCTTTACTTTCGGCCTGCTGCCGCATCTGCGCCTCGGCAACCGGGTGGAGCGGCTCGAGCGGTCGGCGGAAGGGGGCTGGCTCATCCGCTCGGCTTCCGATGAAACGACGCGGGCTGAGATCTTCCGGCAGGTAATCGTGGCGACCGGCCGCCACAATCTTCCGCACGTGCCGGAACTCGCCGGTCTCAAGTCCTTTGACGGCGCGCTCGGGGTTGCGCACACCGCACAATATGCCGGTGCGGAGCGATATCGCGGACGAAAGGTCGTCGTGGCCGGTTGCTCCATCAGCGCGCTCGAAATTGCCTCTGACCTAGCATTCGGCGGCGCGACGGAAGTGGTTTCGACCAACCATCGTCAACGCTACGTCCTGCCGAAGATAATTGCGGGGGTCCCGACCGACCATGTGATGTTCACCCGCGCGGCAGCCCTTCTTGGGGAGGTCCTCCCCCCGGAAGAACTGGGGGCGGGCATGAAGTCCACCGTCGTGAAGGCCGCCGGTCGGCCGGACCAGTTCGGTGCACCGGCGGCAGCCGAGAGCATCTTCGCGGCCGGCATTTCACAATCGCAGAACTTTCTTCCGGCGGTGGCGGAGGGTCGGATCGCGGTGCGCCCCTGGATCGAAAGCCTCGAAGGCCGAACGGTCCGCTTCTCGGACGGTTCGGCCTTCGAGGCGGATGGCCTGCTGTTCGGTACCGGCTATCGTCTGTCCCTCCCCTGGCTAAGCAGGGAGATCTCCGAGACGATCGGCCACGATGGTAACCATCTCGACCTCCATGACCACACGTTCCACCCGGACCTTCCGAGGCTCGCCTTCCTCGGTCTTTACGACCTCATCGGCCCCTATTTTCCGGTCCTCGAACTGCAGGCGCGTTGGATCGCCTATTGCTTTGCAGGGCGACAGCCCTTGCCCTCAATAGAGACGATGTGGGCGGGCGTCGAGAAGGTCCGAGCGGTGCGCTCCGGCCAGCCGAGCCTGCCGATGCACGTCGCCGCCTTGATGTTCGCGCGCAATGCAGGCGTCGAGCCAGATCTCGCCGCGTGGCCGGAACTCCAGCGCCCGCTTTTGTTCGGGCCGCTGTCACCGGTCTCATTCCGGCTCGAGGGCCCCGATGCAGATCTGGGCGCATCCGCCAAGATCTGGGCTGCCGCGGCCGCTTTCGGCGCAATCCAGGACGGCTGCTTCACGTCAGAGGAGGAGTTGGTGCGCCGGCTCGTCGGCTCGCGCATGACGCGAACAGCAGCCTGACAAGAGCGGCGGCGAGGTGACCTTCTATCGAGCAATCGTTGCTCTCGTTATGCGCTTCTAAAGTAGTGTAATGGGCGGAAACCGTCCCTGCAGGTTTGAAGGGCCGGTGGTCGGGAATACTCCAGCGTGTGTGTGGTGGATGCGGATGGCCGGATCGTCCGGGAAGCGAAGATCCTCAGCGAATCCGAAGCGCTGATCGCCTAGTTCGGCGCTCACGATGGAGAGCATTCGTCTGGAGCCCGTCCCCCTGCCGCTGGGGCTGCATTCCGGGATGGTGAAAGCAGGTCTTTCATCGAGCTGATCGCGACACGCCAAGTGCGTGCCGCCTTCAAGACAACGCCGGTCAAGATCAACAAGAAGGACGCCCGGGGTATTGCGCAGTTGATGCGGCTTGGCTGATTCAGACCGCTCCACTGCAAATCCCTGGCCGCCCAGGAGGTGCGTGCGCTGCTTACTGCCCGCAAGCTCATTCAGGGCAAGCTTCACGACATCGAGAGGAGAATCCGGGGCAAGCGAGCGGCGATGTCTGGATTTGCTCAGCCTGGATCTTCTGGATTTCAGCTCTCGTGCTTCAACGGGTCACTTGCTCGCAGGAGGAAAGCAGGACCGCCCCATCTTGCCGGGCTTCTCGACAAGTGCGGCAGCCTTGCCAACATTCGCGAGGTCGAACGGCTGCTCGACCGGAAAGAGCTCGGGCTTTAGACTTGGGCCTGGCCGCCGTCGGCGAAGAGCTCGGCGCCGTTGACGAAGCTCGCATCATCGGAAGTCAGGAAAAGGGTCGCCTTGGCGATCTCCTCGGATTCGCCGACGCGGCCGAGCGGGATGCGCGAGGCGAGATAGTCGAGCAGGCCCTGCTGCTGTTCCTTGTCTTCACCGGCGAGCTCGACGAGGCCCGGGGTGCGTGTCGCGCCGGGCGAGACGACGTTGACGCGGATGCCGGTACCTTTCAGGTCAAGCGCCCAGGAGCGCGCCAGGTTGCGGACGGCGGCCTTGGAAGCGGAGTAGACGGAGAAGGCAGCCGTACCTTCGGTGCCGGCGGTCGAGCCGGTCAGCACGACCGACGAGCCCCTGCCCAAAAGCGGAAGCGCCTTCTGGACCGTGAAGATAACGGCCTTCACATTGCGGCCGAAGGTGTCTTCGACCTGTTCCTCTGTGATCTGGCCCAGCGGAAGCATGCTGCCGCCACCGGCGTTGACGACGAGGGCGTCAAGGCGCCCCTGTTCCGTCTTTACCTGGGCGAACAGCTTGTCGAGATCTTCGTTGCTCGAGGAGTCGGCCTGTACGCCGACCGCGCCATGGCCGATCTCAGCGACTGCGTTGTCGAGCGCATCGATGCGCCTGCCGGTGATATAGACGCGTGCGCCCTCGGCGGCGAAAAGCTTGGCAGTCGAAAGGCCGATGCCGCTGGTTGCTCCGGTGACGACGGCGATCTTGTTTTCAAGTCTCTTGGTCATTTTGCTTTCCTGATGCTGGGCGCACGAAAGGGGTCAGCCCGGATGCGCGGCCTGTTGAAATTCTGAAACTGTTCGGGAGGTGCGTGGGCTGTTGGTCTCGTCGCCGTCCGATGAGGAGAAGTTAGTTCGTCAGGCTAGCGGCAAGAAGCCGCTCAAGGTGGAGACATTATTCATGTGTATGGATGGTCTTCGTCGTCACATCGCGCCTAGCGTCGACGGCTTCGAATACCTTCGCCGCCCACTCTGTGAAGGCGCGCAGCCGCGGGTTTGGAAATCGATCGGCCGGGTAGACGAGGTGCAGCGGATGATTGTCCGGCCTCCAGTCAGGCAGAAGTTCGACCAGCGTCCCGCTCTCGAAATGCGGTCTTGCGAGGAACCCGAAGCTCTGTCCGATCCCCAGCCCGGCGAGCAGCGCGTTTAGATGCGCGGTGCTTTCATTGACCGAAATGCCATTGGAGGTTGGGACATAATCGGTTCGCTCTTCGCCGCGCTGAAACCGCAATGGAAATCTCTTTCCAGATGACGCGGAGAAGTAGCTGACGATACGATGACTCTCGATATCATCAGGCCGCTCCGGCAATCGGAGTCCATCCAGATAGGCGGGCGATGCGCAAATGACGTAATCCAGTTCGCATAGCTTGCGCGCCTTCATCGACGAGTCGCCGAGGGCTCCGCCGCGAATAACGCAATCGATCCCTTCACTGATGAGGTCGGCGGGGCGATCGCTGACACCGAGCATAAGGTCGATATCAGGATACTGGTGCTGAAAGTCGGCAAGCGCAGGGATGAGGATCTGGTTTGCCAGCACGGAGCCGATGTCAACGCGCAGCTTTCCCTTGGGCGCGCTGCGGGAACCGGCAACGGTGCCGTCCATGTCATCGAGATCGGCGAGCAGCTTCAGCGCGCGTTCGTGATAGGCGACACCCTCGGTGGTCTTCGTGACGGACCGTGTGGTGCGTTCCACCAGCTTCGTCCCGAGATGCGCCTCAAGATCCTGCACGAGCTTGCTGACCGAGGACCGGGGCAGGTTCAACGTGTCAGCCGCCTTGGCGAAGGAGCCGGCTTCGGCGACGCGCACAAATGTTCGAATAGCTAGTATTTGATCCACGGGCGGCCTGCAGACAGTGAAGGTAATGTTGTTCTACTTTTAGTCGGCGAGGAGTACTATGTACATTCTTGCTAACAGTGTGAAGATTAGCGCCGTTCAATGGGATGTCGAACTCAGGTGACTGAGAGTGTTCGTTCCGTTTTGACGAACCGAGGTTCATATCGCATCAAGGCGAGGGATGCGTAGTCGGCTTCCGCTGCGTCGCAGCGGCAAAGGCCGATCGTCTCGAACGGGCCGACTGCAGAAGATGGCCAAGGCTGACATGCGCCAACTTGAGACCTGGCTGAGATCTCCTGTACGTAACGGACTCTCTTACGCGAACCGGGATGCTGTTCTCGCGCGCGCCTTTGCCGCTACCTCCTCGCGATCGCGGAGAGGTTGAGAGGTCCCCAGTGATCCGAGCAGCTCGCGGGCGCATGCCGCGATCGAACTGACACGCGCTCGATCGCTGATCTGCTGGTTGATGCCCCTTCTGGCGCGGATGCTTCGCCGCGTGTTCCGGCACTGTGGTTGTCTAATCCTGTTGAGATCAACGTAATATGATAAGAAGCCAACTTGACGGGCGGGTCGGAGGACAGTCAAGGCATGGCGAGCAAGACGATTATGCAGCAACGCGACCTGCGCGAGGAAACCGCGCCCATTCGGGCGCGAATTCTCGACATGCTCTCGCAACTGCCATGGGACGGCGTTCGCTACGGCCACCCTGTTCCGGAGCTTTCGCTCTATCGCATCATCGAGCCAGCGGGCCCGTTTTCCAGCGTCTCCGAACCAAGCGTGGCGCTCATCATTAAGGGAAGCAAGCGTATCCATGTCGGTAACGAAATGCTCGTTTACGATGAATCCTGCTTCTTCATGACCGCCATCGGCTTGCCGATGACCGGCCAGATCTGCGAGGCGAGCGAGAGCGAGCCCTATGTGGCAGCCACGCTACGCCTTGATCTCGAAAAGCTGCGTCGAATCATTGCCAATTACGACATCCAGCCACTTGATGCAGCCGGACGCGATCTCGGCGTCGCGGTTGGCGCCGCCACACCGGAGCTGTTCGACGCCTTATTGCGACTGATCTCGCTCGCGAACACGCCAGCGGACATCCCGTTCCTGGCCAATCAAATCCAGAGCGAGATACTCTATCGGCTGCTCACCGGCGAGCAAGGTGCGCGGCTCAGGCGTTTCGCGCTCGCTGGCACGAACAGTAACCGGGTGGCAAAGGCCGTCGCATGGCTGAAAGAAAACTATGCCCGGCCGCTTCGTGTAGAAGAACTCGCGGAGATTGCCAACATGGGGATATCCACGTTGCACCACCATTTCCGCGCCATGACAGCCATGAGCCCACTGCAGTTCCAGAAGCACTTACGGCTGCATCATGCGCGGGAACTGATGCTTTCGGAATCGCTTGACGCCGCTACAGCCGCGCTGCGCGTCGGCTACCAAAGCCAGACACAGTTCAACAGGGAATATCGACGCGCCTTCGGTCATCCGCCGCTCAGAGACATCAAGGCAATCCTCAGCGCCAGCGACCCGAAAAGACGCGACTCTATCGGTTGACGGGCTGCCGAATAGAAGTGGAGCGCACCGTTGGTGCGCTGGCGCATCTTTTGTCATGATCACAATTTCGTCAGGACAAGAGGAATAGGCAATAATCTGGCAGGATCGAACCTACCAGCATGTAGGATGGTCTTCTAAGGTGCAGCCGTGGTCTGGCGAAGGGCCGCGGCGCGTGAAGCGGGGTTTCCGGATAAGCATCCCGAGACCACGCGCCCGAACGCGAGGAGAGTATCATGGCAATCGTAACGATCAACGGCGTCGAACACACGGTCGAGGCCGAGGCGGATATGCCGCTTCTTTGGGTGATCCGTGATCTGGTTGGACTAACAGGGACGAAGTTCGGCTGTGGCATGGCGCAGTGTGGTGCCTGCACGGTCTATGTCGACGGTTCGCCGGTTCGGTCTTGTCAGACCTTGGTCGGTGACATCGAAGGCGCAAAAGTGACGACCATCGAGGGCCTCGAGGGAAAGGTCGCGGAAACGGTTCAGGCTGTCTGGGCCGATCTCGACGTCCCGCAGTGCGGCTACTGCCAATCCGGGCAGATCATGTCGGCGACGGACCTGCTGGCGAACAATCCGAAGCCGAGCGATGGGGACATCGACACGGCCATGTCGGGCAACCTGTGTCGTTGCGCCACCTATCAGCGAATCCGAGCCGGCATTCACGAAGCCGCAAAGCGTCTGGAGGCTTGAGCCATGCTGCCCAAACTCATGCAATCGGTTTTCCTCCCCGCCGCCAAAGCGCAGGCATCGCGGCGACAGTTTCTCATTGGTGCCCTTGCTGCAGGTACTGGTATGGCCGTCGGCTTTCGCCTCCTGTCCGCGTCCCCGGCGGAAGCGGGCGAGACAGCGACGGCCAGCGCTTCACATGCCTTTTCCCCCTACGTGACAATCGACGGCGATGGAAAAGTGACCGTACTTTCGTCGCAGTTCGAGATGGGCCAGGGCTCCTATAACGGTATTGCCACATTGGTGGCGGAAGAACTCGATGCCGACTGGTCGACGATCGAAGTGAAGGGGGCCGCCGGCGATGTGAAGGCCTATGGCAACATCGCCTTTGGAGGTGCCTTTCAGGGCACCGGCGGGTCCACGTCGATGGCGTCCTCCTGGGAGCGCTATCGCAAGGCGGGTGCCGCGGCCCGCTCCATGCTGGTCGCCGCCGCTGCCTCCGAATGGGGCGTTGCCGCGGCAGAGATCACCGTCGAGAACGGCGTTCTTGCCCATCCGTCAGGCAAGAGCACCGGTTTCGGTGTCTTCGCCGCAAAGGCGGCGACAATGCCGGTGCCCACGGACGTGGTACTTAAGCAACCGAGCGACTGGAAGCTGATCGGCAATGCCAGACTGAAGCGCTTCGACAGCGCCCGTAAGGCAAACGGGACGGAGCAGTACACGATCGACATCAAGCTTCCCGGCATGCTGACCGCCGTGATGATCCATCCGCCGCTGTTTGGAGCGAAGGTAAAGTCCTTCGACGCATCGTCCGCGCGCACCGTCAAGGGGGTGGTGGACGTCGTCGAAACGCCTCGGGGCGTTGCCGTCGTCGGCGAAAACATGTGGGCGGCGATCAAGGGCCGTGAGGAGGTCACCGTCAGTTGGGACGAAACGGCGGCGGAAAAGCGCGGCACGGCCGAGCTCATGTCTGCCTATCGGAACCTTGCGAAGAAGACGCCGGCCGCGCTCGCTCGCAACGATGGCGATGCTGGGACAGCCTTCGCCGGCGCAACGAAGGTCATTGAGACAAATTTTGAGTTCCCCTATCTCGCGCATGCCGCGATGGAACCGCTGAATGCAGTGGCGCGCATGAACGAGAACGGCACGCTCGAGGTTTGGGGTGGGCATCAGTTCCCGGACGTATACCAGATGCTTGTCGGCCAGGTGGCCGGGATTGCCCCCGAAAAGGTACGCCTCAATGTAATGAAGACCGGCGGCAGTTTTGGCCGGCGGGCCGTGTTCGACGGTGACGTCGTCGTCGAGGCGGTGCATGTGGCCAAGGCCCTCGGTTTCCGCGCGCCGGTAAAGGTGCAGTGGACTCGGGAGGACGACATGCGCGCGGGTCGCTATCGACCCGCGTATGTGCATAGCCTCAAGGCCGGCATCGACGAGAACGGAAAGCTCGTTGCATGGAGCAACCACATCGTCGGTCAGTCCATCATGGCGAAGACTGCGTTCGATGGAATGGTCAAGAATGGGGTCGACCCGACCTCGGTCGAAGGGGCCAACAATCTGCCCTATGCCATTCCAAACCAGACGGTGGGTTTGACCACCACTGAGGCCGGCGTTCCGGTTCTGTGGTGGCGCTCCGTCGGCTCGACCCATACGGCCTTCGCAGCTGAAACCTTCCTGGACGAGGTCGCCGAGACGGCGGGACGAGATCCGATCGAATTCCGTCTTTCGATGCTTGAGCCGCAGTCGCGTCACGCGACCGTCCTCAAGCTGGCGGCGGAAAAGGCGGATTGGCAGAAGCCCTTGCCGGAGGGGCGCTTCCGAGGCGTTGCCATCGCCGAGAGCTTCGGCTCCGTTGTGGCCGAGATCGCCGAGGTTTCGACTGACGCAAATAGCCAGATTAAGGTCGAGCGCGTCGTAGTCGCTGTCGATTGCGGTCTGGCGATCAATCCGGACCAGGTCCGCGCCCAGGTGGAGGGCGGAATCGGCTTTGGGTTGGGTGCGATACTCGGCGAGGAGATCACGCTGACGGACGGCAAGGTCGATCAGAGCAATTTCGACCTTTACACGCCCCTCAGAATTGATGCGATGCCAAAGGTCGAAGTTCACATCGTCGCCTCCGCCAATCCGCCCTCCGGCATAGGCGAGCCCGGCGTTCCGCCCATCGGCCCCGCAGTCGCCAACGCCGCCTATCGGGCGCTCGGCAAGCGGATCCGCGTCATGCCATTCGTGAGATCGCTCAACACGTGAGCTCGCATGCCCCGGCCGGCCGCATGGCCGGTTGGGCATGCGGCCAGACCTTCGGCGGTTACGCGCGTGGCAGAAAACCGTCGCGCGGGCCGATGAAAGCCGTTTTTGCCGGACCGAGACGCCGGCTCTGCGCAGTTTCGGCTGCTTGAGCGCCGCGCGCCGATCCGCGCCCACTGCTCCGCGCTGCCATAGTGCTGCTGTGCGGCCGCTAAGGAGGGCGTCGTGGCGATACTGAGATATCTGCTGCTCATTCCGTTCCTAACTTTCTAGACCGCCGGAGCTAACTTCAATCCTGTAAGGCCCAGTCGGCCACCTCCCAGCGCATCTGGCCACGGTCGGCGACGACACGGCCGAGCCCTGGAAAGGGCATGTGCGTGGCGGCGATGAGTGCGCCTTCCGAAGCGGCGCGAGGGAAAAAGCGGTCGCGCATTGCCTTGGCCGCTGCACGGTCCTGCTCGAACAGGAAGAACACGTCGGTCGCCCCCGGATGCACGACCGGAAAGATCATGTCCGAGACCATGATGAGGCTCTTCCCGTCATCCTCGACCCGCACGCCGATATGGCCGGGTGTATGGCCGGTCAGGTCGACAATTGAGACGCCGCGCACAATTTCGCGTTCTCCGTCAATCGCCTGGAGTTTCGGGTAGAGGCGCACCACCTCCTCCGCCATCTTAAAGCTGGTTTGCAGATAGTCGGGCGCGCCGCTGCGCTTGGCCTGGTCGGTCCAATGGGTGACGTCGCGACGATCGATGTAGAGCTCCGCCTTTGGGTAGTTGTTCTTGCCTCCGGCGATCAGACCGCCCATGTGGTCCTGATGCATATGGGTTACGATCACCGCGTCGATCTGGTCAAGCTGCAGGCCAAGCGCACCGAGCGCCTGCGGCAGTTTGCCGGTCTGCCCGATTGAGCCCGCTGCACCGGCATCGATCAGAATGCGGCGCTCGCCATCATCGATGAGATACTGGTTGAAGAGGAACCGCACCCCACTCGGCCGGGCGGTGAACTGAGCGACTGCCGCCTGCTCCACCTGGGCCGCAGCGCGTCCCGGAAAATAGTAGAAGGGCATATCGGCGTACCCGTCTGTCAGCGCCGTCACCGTGAAGCGACCGATGCGGATCTGCGCCAGCGGCGTAACGCTGATCGGCGATTTGGTATTCTGCGCGGCGGCAGGGGCCGGTGCGCCACTGATAAGTCCTCCCCCGAGGAGGCCGAGAGGAAGAGCGCTGGCAAAGGCACGACGTGAAAGTTGAGGCATGACTTCTTTCTCCTCGTCATTGGCAATACAGGTAGCCGGCCGGCGTCCCCCGGATCGACGCAAAAGCTAGGATATCCGAAACCAATAGGGTATCCTGCCATTTCAGGAACTTTCCTCTCAGTTTCCGGAAGGGTACGATGGATCGGTTTGAAGCGATGTCGGTGCTGCTGGCGGTGGTGGACGCCGGCAGCCTCTCGGCTGGATCGCGGCGATTGCATGCACCGCTCGCCACGGTTAGCCGCAGGGTCGCGGATCTTGAAAAACACCTTGGCGTGCGCCTGGTCCTGCGCACCCGCCGCGGTCTCTCCTTGACGGATGAGGGGCGCAGCTTCGTCGCCGCGTCACGTCGTATTCTGGAGGAGCTGGATGCGGCAGAGCGGCAGGCCAGCGGCGACTATGGCGCGCTGCGTGGAGGGCTCCACGTGACTGCCCCGATTGCCTTCGGTGAGCGCCATCTGCTGCCAATAGCTCTGGAGTTCCTGAAGCAGCAACCCGACATCAACCTGCGCCTGACCCTCGCCGATCGGCAGCTAAGTCTGGCAGATGAGCACGTCGATGTGGCCCTGCGCATCGGACACTTGGCGGACAGCGCGCTTATCGCAACGCGCGTCGGGGCCGTCCGACGGGTGATCTGCGCGAGCCCCGACTATCTTGCCCGCCGAGGCGTTCCGCGTCAGCCGGAAGACCTCAGCCACCATGACGGCATAAGCTTTCAGGGCTTTGCGACCGCGCCGGAATGGCGCTACCGCCGGGACGGCGCGGCCTTTACCATCGAGCCGCGCCCTAAATTCGCGGTCAATACGACGGAGGCTGCCATTCAGGCTGCAATAGCCGGTATCGGCATTATCCGGGTGCTGTCTTACCAGATTTCCGAACAGTTGCGCTCCGGTGCTCTGCACGAATTGCTGACGGACTTTGCACCGGAACCGCTACCTGTGAACGTTATCCATGGACCAGCCGATCCCCTGCCGCTGAAGGTGCGGTGCTTCCTCGACTGGATCGTCCCAAGCCTACGCCGGCAGCTGGCTTACTAGCGACCCGATTCAGGACCGAAATCGGGCACATTGCTTCCTAAGCGTGGATGGACAGAGCCTGTTCCCACGAGAACGGTGTATTGCTTTGATGGCCCGTTTTGGGCTTCCAGAATCGAATAATCTCTCAACGTAACACTTCGGTTTCGCAAGCCGTACCCCGGGTCAGGCCCGTTTAACCGTTACGTACTTCCCCTCCGCTCGTAACCAGCAATGATGTTTGCCGGACGTCGCGAATGGCGCGATATGTGAAGGCGTGTGGGGAGCAATCCGTACGGTCCAGACCCTCGTGCCGTTGGAAAACGCGGGCCGCGCAACATTGGAAGGCGCATGAGCTTGTTAGAACTGGGGCGGGCTCGGCTGGCCATGGTGCTGCCACGCCATCGCGAGCAATTGCGGGGCGCGATGGAGGAACGCATCTGTGAGCTTTTCGAGGCCTACGCATTGGCTTCGACGACACTTGACAATCTCGAGCGAGAGATGACGAGGCGTGAGGACTTAATATATGAGTATCGCCAGATCTGCCTGGACTTGCAGGGGGAAGTGGTGACGATGCTCGCGCTGAGGAAGGAAAAGTCGTAACGCCGTCGGGGCGAGCACGCCGTATTTATCGAGCGGGAGACAAAGCGTCTCGGCGCATCCTGCGCTTGTTCCCTAAACTGTGGAATTGGCGGTGTTTGGTGCGACTGATGCTCGCCCAGCATACTGCGCCGATGCTAGCGCATCGTAGCGAAAAGAGGCCGCAATCGCAGCCTCTCGCGGGAAGGTTGGTTTAAGGCGAGAGTCGCCCGCCGCCGGACTTTGCTTTGATCATCCACGGCGCAACCGCGGGAGTTTTCACGAGTATACCCTTCTTCTTCGCGAAGGCGCGCAGTGCGTCTCGCGCCACCTGAAGGGGTTTATGTCCGTCGTGGGCGAGGTAGCACGTCTTCAGGGTTGCGTCGTGAATGATGTCACGGTTACCTTTGGACCATTCCTCAAAGAAATCGATCGACCGCGACGGGCGCCCCAATGTTGCGCTTGCTCGTGTGGGCGCGTGTGGGAAACTGTATCGTGGCCACGAGTCCGGCGAACTGCCTATATGCTCGTCAGTCGTAGCTTCGTTAGGTTCAACACCTCGACCGCGCGTGCGCTTTTGAGTCGAATGACCCCCATCGAGCGCAGCTTAGAGAAGCTCCGTGAGACCGTCTCGATCGTCAAGCCAAGATAGTCGCCGATGTCTGTACGGGTCATTGGAAGGTCGATCAAACCGTTTGCGCCTTGGCGTTCGTAAAGGTCAACGAGGAAGACGGCCACTTTTTCAAGGGCGCTCTGCTTTCCGACGACCAAAAGATGTTCCTGCGCCCGCACCATGCTTTCTAGCGCCAGCGCCATCAATTCGGAGGAAGCGCGGCCGCTTTCTTCGATCGTTAGGGTTGTCAAACCCGTAGGGACGATGCTTTCAGCGAAGAAGCTGCGCATGGTCCGCGCTTCGAAACCGAAGGTCTCTCCGGCAACGTGAAACGCAACCACCTGTCTGCGGCCGTCGGCGAGCAGACGGAAGATCCGAACAGCTCCATACTCGATCCGATAGAGCGCACCCGCCAGCTCGCCCTGGGCGTAGATTTCGGTTCCCGCCCCGTAGAATGAGATCGCGCGCGGCCGAGCGAATGAACGACGACCATCAAGGGCTACGGCGGCATTGAAGCTGAAGGAGGGGATAGAAGCGGTAGAAGCGTGCATGGGACCGACCCTTTGTTGACGGTCAGATCATGACGAAGCATGGCTGCGTGCGAAATTCGTTCGTTCCACTACGCGTTACTACGTAGTGCGGCCAAGGCGGCGATGACATCAGAGCCAGAGAGAGGTTTGTGAAGGACGAGAATGTTCTGGCGCCTCACATGGTCTACGTCGTCATCAGCAAGCAATACGACCCTCTTGCCGGTCGCCAGCGCCAAACATGCTTCGATATCCAACGCCGGAAGAGATCCGTCAAGGACAAGGATCTCGGCCATGGAGCTTCGTTCTCTTGCTGCAACCCATGACTGGAACTGCTCGACCTGATATCCGTGCGCCTCCATCGCGAAGACCAAGGAGCGGAGCAAGGCTTCGTCTTTCGCAATCGTGACGACGGGTGGCGGGCTGGACAATACGGTTCCGTGGGTTCGAGGCGCAATAATTCCTCAAACTTTGCATAGCCGGACAGCCCGGGCTTTGTTCCAGATCAAGACGATGCCGTGGTTAGCCTTCGGTTTCCGCCGCGAGTGACATTCTTACCAGTTCTGGGAGGCTGCGGGCCTGCATCTTCGCCATGACGTTCGCCCGGTGAACTTCAACGGTGCGCGGGCTAATGTCGAGAGCAAAGGCGATCGCCTTATTCGGTTGTCCGGCGACAACCGCGGTTAGAACCTGACGCTCGCGGTCGCTGAGGGTGCTGATGCGCGTCCGAATGTCTTCAGCACTCTCGATTGGCGACGAGGCATCGCTCAGGCGCTCAGAGGCGCGTCGGATCGCTTCAACAATGGTGTTGTCGTCAAACGGCTTTTCAATGAAGTCGACGGCTCCTGCTTTCATCGCTTCCACGGCCATCGGCACATCTCCATGCCCCGTTATCATGATCGACGGGATCGTTGTCTTGAGCGCGGCCAGTCGGCGAATGAGGTCCAGTCCGCTAAGATCGGGCATGCGCATGTCGGTAATGAGCACGGCTTGCCGGAGATTTAGAGCGACAGAGAGGAACGCGCTGGCGGATTCGTGCATGCGGACACCCAGTCCATGCATCGTCAGCATAAAGGCTAGCGATTTCCTGACCGCCTCTTCGTCATCGACAATATGCACGGTGAAGTCGTCAATCGGCATTTTCTTCCTCGTTGTATTGCGGCAGGGTAAAGCCGAAGCGTGCGCCGCCCAAGCTCCCGGTGGAAACGATGAGATCGCCCCCATGCGCCTCGACGATGCGCTTAGAGATCGATAATCCAATGCCCATTCCGCCAGCCTTGGTCGTTGTGAACGGCTTGAACAGGTCGGCCGCAACTTCCTCAGGTATGCCCGGGCCGGAGTCTTCGACAGCGATCATCACCTCTGTAGTGCCCAAGCGCCGAATGGTGACCAAAAGTTCCTTCTTGGGCGTATTTTTCATCGCCTCTACGGCGTTGCGCATGAGGTTTGTCAGCACCTGCTGTATCTGGATTCGGTCAACCAGGACCTGGTCTGCGCCTGATTCGAAATCGAAGACCGTTCGCACGCCTTTCTCGCGCGACCCGACCAAAGCAAGCGCGCCGGCTTCTTCGACCAGTTGCCGCAGGTTGTGGGGAGACTTATCCGTCTCTCCCTTGGTGACGAATTCCCGCAAGTGTTTGATGATTTGTCCCGCACGCAGGCTCTGTTCGCCGGCTTCCTTCAGCGCATCGCGTATCTGGATGTCGCGTGGACTTTCGGCTTGTTGGAGCAGCCGCCCGCAACCGTGGACATAATTGGCTATAGCGGAGAGTGGCTGGTTCAATTCGTGGGCGAGCGTCGAGGCCATTTCGCCCATTTCGTTGAGACGGGCGAGGCGAGCCAGCTCTGTCTGAACCTCTTGCAGACGAGCGGCCGATTCTTCGCGCTCAGTCAGGTCGCGTACAAAACCTGTGAAAAACCTTCGACCACCGGATTGCATCTCCCCGACGGCAAGTTTCATGGGAAAGGTCGACCCGTCCTTCCTTTGACCGACGACCACGCGGTCGATTCCGATAATACGCTTTTCACCTGTCGAGAGGTACCGCTCGAGATAGCCGTCGTGTTCCTTACGATAGGGCTGCGGCATCAGCATCCGCAGATTTTGGCCGATCACCTCATCTTCGCCGTAGCCAAACTGTCTGACGGCCGCAGCATTGAACGATACGATCGTGCCGTCCTGCTCGCTGACGATGGTGGCGTCTAAAACAGTGTCCAGGATCGACCGGAGATGCGCCTCTCTGGTACGCAAGGCCTCGTCAGCAGTTGTTAACTCATGTTGAGCGCGTCGGAGCATTTCTCCCAATAAGGAAATTGCTACCCCCACGGTGGTGAACACGACCAATTCCGGTATCTGTACCCCGCCAGGAGTAAGTGACCGAAGATAGGCTGCCGAACCGATTGAAGCGATGACAGCAAGGATCCCGGGACCGATGCCCCCGATTGCGGCTGCAAGGAGGACGGGGGGCACGAAAAGAATGTAGATTGCCCGATCATCTAGAACACCCATTAGGAAATAGCGAAGGAGAAAGGCAATCAAGACCGTAGTGGCCGCAAATCCGTGCGCTTTGGCGGGAGACGAATTTCCGAGGAGCACGCGATCCGAAATGCCGCGCATTAAGCTGGTCCGACCACTGAGCATCATCTCTTCCGCATTCCCAATTGAAAGCGAATTGACGCTTATCATCTTGATAACGCTGCTGTCACATGAAAGCTGCACCTCTCCCCTGGGCGTGCTTGTTTGAGGGCGGCAGACGAAACCGATTGGGCGATCGGGTTGACGGCAGCTTCGCCGACGTTGTCTGGCGTGCGGTGCGGCCACACGAGTCGGTATCGTTCTCGATACGCGCGGCTGAAATCGCCATCGTGCAGGATGTTCAAGCCCGAAAGAAATTCCGTTCTTTTGAGCTTTCATTTCGAGCTTCTCTCGGTACCACGGCGAAGGTGTACCGACGAGGGACGGAGTGTTGCCGAAAAAGCATTGCCTCCCGATTCCGCGAGCTGTGATCGAACCAACTCCAAAGTGCTTAAAGCCTGCACTTTTTGTTGACGCCTTTATGCGACTGCAACCTAAGCGCGCAATGGAGAAGGAGATGAACCGAACTCCTGGCCTGGTTTCTACGAAAGTGTCGCCCGAGGGAAAGCGGTCGTTGCTGACAGCGCTTCTCGTCGACGATGAGATAAAGATCGCCGAAAGGCTTACCAGCGAATTCGCGCACCACGGGTCGGCCATTGAGATCTGCACGACCTTGGATACCGCCATCATTGCGCTCGGAACCGACTTGTCGTTACGGAGCTCCGTATCGGCGAAGGCAGTGGTCTCGGAGTCGCCTCTTCGGCTTGCGCCGGAGCGACTTTAAACCCATTCAATTGTGGACGGCAATCCGAAAGCTTTCCCGGCTGCTTTTCAAGGATCTACGCCATCCGGGGATTGTCACGCGCGAAAGATGACGCTTTCCACAACGCTGCCGCTCTCAAGCAGGGAGATCAACTCGTCTGGAGGTATCGGTTTCGACATGAGGAAGCCCTGGACATTGTCGCAGCCGAGAACCTTGAGAGCGTTGAGTTGATCTACGGTTTCGACCCCCTCGGCCGTAGTGCTCAGACCTTGAGCCCGAGCCATGGCGATCATCGCCTCTACCAGCGAGCGGCTTCGGTCATGATGAATGGCTTGCACGAAGGACTTATCGATCTTAATCCTATCGACCGCCATCTTTTGAATGCGCGCGAACGACGAGTGCCCGGTCCCGAAATCATCGATCGCGAAACGAACCCCTGCGGCCCTAAGCATCGCAATGTTTCGATCCGTCTGCTCTTCGCCTTTGATTGCTGCGGTTTCTGTAATCTCGATTTCGAGGCGAGTAGGCGCGACGCCCCACTTCGAAAGCATTGTCAATACTCTTAAGCAGTAGCCAGAGGAATCCAACTCAACCGCTGAGGCGTTTATGGCAACGTCGACCGCTTTGCAATTGGCGGCCAGACGACAGGCGTTCTCAATTACGATTGCCCCAATTTGATGGATCACCCCGATCTCTTCCGCGAGTGGGATGAAGACGTCGGGTGCGACCAGACCCATTTGCGGATGGCGCCAGCGGGACAAAGCCTCTATGGAACGCACGGTACCTCCATCTGCGCTGAAAACAGGTTGATAAACGGTTTCGATCTGTATCGGAGTTTCGACTGCCGCGCGTAGATCTACCTCGAGCTGTCTCCGGGTTCGAAGAAGTTCGTCCATATGAGCGCCAAACACGGCATAAGTGTTCCGCCCCGCAGATTTCGCGTGATAGAGCGCGATATCCGCTTGCCGCGTCAGCTCAAATGCGTCCATGTGCGCATTTCCAACTGCTGCACCAACACTCGCGCCGATCGATATTTTCAGACCCTCGATGTCGAATGGTTCACGCATACAACCGACCAGATCCTTCGCGATCGATTCAATCGCATCCCGGTCGCGACCTTCCAGAAATACGGTGAATTCATCGCCACCTATCCGGCCGACGAGCGCGTCTGGCAAGAGGCTCCTCATACGCTCGGCTGCGATGCGGATGAGCTTGTCGCCGGTCGGATGGCCATAGGTGTCGTTGACAGCCTTGAATCGGTCGAGGTCGAGAAACAGCACGCCACAATCTTTACTGGAAAAAGCACCCCTTAGACGCGCTGCAACTTCGCGTTCGAAGTAGCCTCTATTGGCCAATCCGGTCAGTGTGTCGTGCATCGCGAGATGCTGAAGCTGCGCCCGACTTGACGCAAGCCGCACAGAGCGCCGGCAAAGCAAATGTCCAGTTGCGCATGCGGTGAGGAAGATTCCCACCACCGCCAATCCAATCGTCGGGAGCGTCGCGTTCAGAACATTGAGGCCCGGCATAAACTGATTCCACCTGAGGTATCCAATGACCTCCCCCGTGTCGGACTTCAAGACGATGTGCGATTGACCTGCTTCAACATGATCCTCGGGCGTGAACCGGATGTTTGCAAATTGGTATTCCGCTTCGATTGAGCGCTGAAAGTCCGTGTCCAGAAACCGTACGGCAACGTGCAGGCTTTCTTTGCCCGCCGGCTGGGTGATTTCACCGGTATCGGAGACAATCGGCTTTACGCTGACCACTGCCGGCCGCGAGCCAACGATCTTTAAATCGCTCTCGCCAATGGAAAGGACGCGGCCAGATATACCTTCGCGATCGCCCACGCGAAGCCGCGCTCGAAGGCGCTCGACGAGTGGCATGTAGCTCGTTCGCAGATCATCGTGCAGCGACGTGGATTTCAACGGGACAATAAACTCGTAAACCGGTTCATCGTTCGACGTGAGCACGATTGCGGCGTCATGGCCGAAGTAGGTGTTCATCCATTCGCCGAGATTGGCCTGAAGCCAGGAAACATCACCTTCGGCGACCTTGAGTACAGCGTCGTCCCAAACAGTTGCGCTCTCTTGATCGTGTGCGATCTTCGCTTGCAACTGAGACACTATCAAAGAGATCAGATCCTGCTGCCGTTCCCTCGCAACTTCATCGGTCTTGGATGCCGCCCAGTGCAGCGTACTCACCAACACTAGACCTATTAAAGCCGATATGCCCGCCGGGATCAGCCATTTAAACAACCACTGTGAATGCCTGGACATGCTTGAACCTGCTATAGAACGACGAGTAGATATCACCGGGTCGGTTAAGAGTGGCGAAAGCGAGGTGGTTAATGAGAAACGATCACTCTTCGAACTACGCGCTGCTTTCGGCACCCGCTAAGACACCCCAAGAATGCGCCATCATGCGATCTGAGCATTCTTCGAACAGAGCATTTCCTGCCTGAATCCTTGCCCCAAGCTGATGCTGCTTGTTCCTGGAAAATCGCCACACCGGCTAAATGAGCTGGCCGCAAGTGCAACTGCAAAATCGGCATTGCTGGGCTCGGTAGTCGTTTTGATCTTTAGGACGTGATCGAGATCAGGAATGACGACGCCGAGCACTCTGCAGCTTGACGGTTCGTAGCGATCGGGGAACGACTTTGGAACGCGCCGCATCAGCAGTAGGCGGGCAATCTCACTCGGCGATAACCAGTTTTGGATACCCTTCTCGGCCTGCCTCTGGTCAATGGGCCGATAGATAGAGCTTGCGCCGAGTACTAGCGCCGACGTTGACGCCAATCAACAGTGCTGTATCCCGGGGATTGAAAGCGCGCCCGGGCTTCATCATTAGTGAAGCCCGCTGGCGTCGTTGCGCGCATACGGCGAAGCCTTTGTCCCCAGATCGCAATTCTTCGGGTAGGAGACTAGCAAGAAAAAAGTTGCACCAATGATCACGGAGAATGGCTCCCGAAACTCACGTCTGGGCTGGGTCTCTGCCCAATGCGTCACAGATTTTCTGCCACGATTTTGTTCCCATGCCCTTCATCCGCAACGCGTCTGTCGTGGGAACGTGCTTCATGTCGTCTACGGACTCGTACCCTCGCCGCTCGAGTTCAGCGAGAAGCTTTGGATTTCTCAATGCCAAGTCTGAAAGTTTCGTGCCCATACTCTGATATTGAGCAGGTCTGCTCGCCGCGCGCAATTACAAGAATCTACAATAATGGAAGGCGAACCCTCCGCCGGCCCTGTGTGTTGGGCGCCAACGATCCCTAGTCCCCGGAATGGAGCCGATTGGCACTATGCCCTTCCTTCAGGCCCCGCTCTCTCCGGACACGGGGCCGTTTTCTTTGAGCGGCTGCGCCTCGGACTTAGGTCCGACGTGGTCGCGCAAAGGTCCGGGCTGCGTTGCCGAAACCTATTGCTCCGCCAATTGCCGGTTAAGCAGAAGCCGCCGCGTTGCAGCCAGAGATCACCGAGCGCGGCTCCGCAAGCGTCGAGCCAAGGCGGTTCAGCTCAGGTTCAGGCTTGAGGGGCCAAGTTGATCCTAGAAAGGATGAGTCAAATGAAAATGCTAATATCCACCCTTGGCGCCGTCGTTCTGGCGGCATCCTTCGCGCTACCGCTAAACGCCGCGCCAATCTTCGTTCTGAAGCCGGAACAAGTGCAGACCGGCGATGTCGAACAGGTAAAGCACCGCAAACATCGCCATGAGCATGCGGATCGCCACTGGAAACGGAAGTACGCCCATCGTCACTGCGGCTACTACGACAGGTGCTACCCCCGCTATTCCCGGTATTACGGCTATCGTGACCATTACCGATACGGCTATCGAGACTACTATCAGCGGCGGCAAGGCGTGACAGTCTACTTTAACTTCTAGCCGGCAATTATCTTCACACCGCCCTCGGGAGACCTGGGGCGGGCTTTGACCATTGAAGTGCCGTGCGACGCCACTGACCGCTCGGCCCTGGCTTAGAATGAGGCGGCGACGAAGGGAGAATCAAGCTGGCAAGGAACGAACCGATCTCCCAGAAGTTAACAACCCGGGCCCGGCGTGTTTCCATCCTCCTGGCCCAACACAAAGCACACTGTCGTCGGCCGCGTCAGTCACTTTTGGGGCCATCTCTTTCTGGGCAAGGTCACGATCCATTGCGGTTTGGGAAAAAATGGTCTTGCTCCGTTGGACCGCCGGGCGAACGATCTCGGGCCTGACGGCCTGCGTCGGTCAACCCGTCGCGAATATTTTTCGAACCGTCACGTTTCATCTTAGCATCTCTGTTCACACGGTCGCTTCTGTCTCTACTAACCATTGAAGTGTGGGAACGCACTTCATCTGGCATCTGCTGAACGCCGTCGCCCTCGGACTAGCGCTCTCAATCGAACAACTTGCACCAGGAGGCCGTGCAGTCTCGTTGTCGAACCCGGTGCGGGACTCAGTTCTGAGGCTACTCTGCCAGCCCGCACAGGTCTCGACAGCGAATGATATCGGGGCACACAGGCGAAGACGAAGCGCACTGCGCCCCGGGTATTTCACTCCTCCTACATCCGGTCCTCGTGGTATAGTCCAGGCATCCTAGAAACCCAGGGGAGGGATGAATGCGTACTCTTGTTTCAGCCCTTGTAACCGGAATTGCGCTGGCAACGCCTGCCGCCGCTACCGAGCCTTTCCACACCGCTAGTTTCCCTGATCACACCATCGTCAGCCTGAGCCTGGTCGGGAACCAGACGGCCGCAAGCATCGAATATGACTACGATGTTTACATTTCGCTTTCGACCGTGAGCACCGACGGATACGGCTTCTACAGCGATCCAAGCAGGCACAAGGCGTCGGTCCGCTGCCATGCTCCCGAAGTGGTCGCGGTGAAAGGGGTCAGCTATCCCATTCCAACGTCGACCGGGGGCGCCGACTGGAAGGACGATCTTTGGCGAGCCGTATGCATCGTTCCGGTGTCGTAGCAGTGATCCCGCCCTCGGGAAACAGCGCCGCGCCATGACTTCGCTCTACAGGCGGAGCCATTTCGAGGGCGGGGACCGGGCCTAGCGGCTGCGGACTTCGGCCTACTTGACCTCGGTCACCGTCAGCTTGCCGTCGACCCGCTCGGCGACGAATTCGACGCTCGCGCCTTCCTTGAGCTTCTCCATCACCGCGTCGTCCTTGACCCGGAAGACCATGGTCATCGCCGGCATGTCGAGGCTCTTCAGCTCCTCGTGGATGAGCGTGACCTTCTTGGCCTTGGCATCGATCTTCTTAACGGTTCCCTTGGTGAACTCGGCGGCCAGCGCCCCATAGGCAGTCCCGAGGGCGAGGACCGAAGCGAGGGTGAGTCTGATCAGCGTTTTCATGTGAACTTTCCTTTCCGAGCTTGATTACTACTTGGCGACAGTGACGTCACCGTGCATACCAGCGTCGTAGTGGCCGGGGACGAGGCACGCGATCTTGAAGGTGCCATCGTTGGTGAACTTCCAAATGATCTCTCCGGACTTGCCCGGCTCGAGCCGGATGGCGTTCGGGTCGTCGTGTTCCATCTCCGGAAACTTCTCCATCGCCGCCTTGTGCTCGATGATCTTGTCTTTCTGGTCGAGCACGAACTCGTGGTCGAGTTCGCCGTCGTTCTTGATCGCGAAGACTACGGTCTGGCCCTTGCGAACCTTGAAGGTCGACGGCGTGAAGATCATCTTGCCGTCGTCCGTCTCCTTCATGGTGACCCTGATCGTCTGGGTGGCGTTTGCCTTCTTGCCCGGCTCGCCGACCGCCATGGCTCCGCCGTGGCCGCCTGCGTGGTTGCCGGAGGCGAGCGCCGGGGAGGCGAGTGCGGCGACGAGGATTCCGAAGATCGCAGCTTTCATTGTCAGGTCCTTTGGTTGGTTGAACATGGGCATGCGGGATCAGCCGTGATTTCCATGCTTCGGCGTGATCTGGGTTTTCGCGTCATTGGCCTTGGTCGCGTCGGGGAGCTCGCCCGTCCACTCCCAGGCCTGGGTTCCCGGCGGGTTCTCGTACCAGCCGGGGTCGGCGTAATCGCCGGCCGAGATGCCTTCGCGCACCTTGACGACCGAGAACATGCCACCCATCTCGATCGGGCCGTGTGGTCCCCAGCCGGTCATCATCGGCACGGTGTTTTCGGGGATCTCCATTTCCATCTCGCCCATGTCGGCCATGCCTTTGGTGCCCATCGGCATGTACTCGGGGCGGATCTTCTTGATCTTCTCGGCCACCGTCTTCTTGTCCACGCCGATGAAGGTCGGGATGTCGTGACCCATGGCGTTCATCGTATGGTGCGACTTGTGGCAATGGATCGCCCAGTCGCCGACGTACTTGGCGTCGAACTCGTAGGCCCGCATCGCACCGACCGGAATGTCGATCGAGACCTCGGGCCAGCGGGCTTCCGGACGCACCCAGCCGCCATCGGTGCAGGTGACCTCGAAGTCGTAGCCGTGCATGTGGATCGGGTGGTTGGTCATCGTGAGGTTGCCGACCCGCACCCGAACGCGGTCGTCCTTGGAAACCACCAGCGGGGTGATGTCCGGAAACACGCGGCTGTTCCAGCACCACATGTTGAAGTCGGTCATCTCCATGATCCGCGGCACGTAGGAGCCGGGGTCGATGTCGTAGGCGTTGAGCAGGAACACGAAATCCCGATCGACACGCATGAAGTTCGGATCCTTCGGGTGCACCACGAAGAAGCCCATCATGCCCATGGCCATCTGCACCATCTCGTCGGAATGCGGGTGGTACATGAAGGTGCCCGACTTCACGAGGTCGAACTCGTAGACAAAGGTCTTGCCGACCGGGATGTGCGGCTGCGACAGACCGCCGACGCCATCCATGCCCGACGGCAGGATCATGCCGTGCCAGTGGATGGTCGTGTGCTCCGGCAACTTGTTGGTGACGAAGATCCTAACCCGGTCGCCCTCGACCGCTTCGATCGTCGGTCCCGGCGACTGGCCGTTGTACCCCCAGAGATAGGCGGTCATGCCTTCGGCCATTTCCCGCTCGACCGGCTCGGCGACAAGGTGGAATTCCTTGACGCCGTTGTTCATCCGGTAGGGCAGCGTCCAGCCGTTGAGGGTGACGACCGGATTGTAGTCGGGGCCGGAGGTCGGTCTGACCGGGGTCTGGGTCTCGGCCGTTTCCATCACCGCAGCCTCGGGCAAGCCCATGTTGTTGGTTTTCGCCCAGGCGGCGGTTGACACCAGTGCGGCGCTCGCGCCGAGCAATTGTCTTCTGTTGAACATAGCCTGTTCCTCTCTCAGTGCCCGCCGCCGCCGCTTTCGGCGGCCGCGGCGACTTCGGTTTCTTCTGAGGCGGCTCCCGCACCGCCGCCGTAGATCGCCGGCGCGAGGTTGGCCTCGGCCAGCCAGAAGTCGCGCTTCGCATTGACCGCGAGGAGGATGGAACTGACCTTTTCCCGGCTGTCGGCGAGCAGTTCGAATGTGTTGGTGATCATGCCGTTGTAGGTGAGGAGGGACTCCTCTTCGATCTTGGTGCGCAACGGCACGACACTGTTCCTGTAGTGCCGGGCGATGTCGTAGTTTGAGCGGTAGGCCTGGTAGGCGGAGCGCGCCTCGGAGCGGACGTTGACGGCCTTCTCGGCGAGCAGGTTGGCTGAGCGCATGTAGGCGAGTTCCGCCTTGCGCATGCGGGCCTTGCCGCTGTCGAAGATCGGAATCACGAACTCGAGCTCAGCGATCCCTGTCGTCTCGGTCTGGACGTCGCCATCCTCCTTTTCCCGCTCCGTCTCGAAGCCGGTCAGGAGTTCGAGGTCGGTGACATAGCGGGTCGCTTCGGTCAGCTTGTAGGATTTCGCCGTTGCGTCGAGGTCCAGCTTGGCCATCTGCAGGTCGACGCGGCGCTGCAAGGCTTCCGCCTCGATGAGGTCGCGCTTCATCACGCCCTTCGGCAGGGAGGGCAGGCGGTTCGGCACCTGGTAGTCGACATCCGACCCCCAGAGTCCCATCAGCCGCGTCAGCTCCTCCTTGGCGAGCCGGGCCTCCAGCCGGGCCTTCGCCGATTGCCCGACCAGCTCCGCGTAGAAGACGTGTTCGCGGGCCTGCGAGCCCTTCGTCATCGCGCCTGTCTCGCCAAGTTTCTGGGCAAGCTCGGACGCGGCATCGGCCGCGGCCTGGGCCTGATTGAGCTGCGCGACGGTCTCCCACGCGGCAACGGCGTTGATCCAGGCGCGGCGGGTGTCCGCAGCGAGCTGAAGGGTCCGCAGTGCCGCGTTCAACTGTGCCTGCCGGAACCGGGTGTCGGCGATGGCGATGTCCCGGTCGCGCGTGGCGAGCGCCAGGATGTTGGAGGTGATCGCTCCCTCAATCGACCTGAATGCTTCGATGCCAGGCGCGCCAACGCCGTTGAAGCCGACGGAGACCGTTGGGTTGACGAACATCGTCGACTGCCATGCGTCGGCGGCCGAACCCCCGAGATTCGCATAGGCGGCCTGCAGGCCCTTGTTGTTCAGGAGCGCGACCTGGACCGCCGTGTCCACGTCGAGGGTCTTCTTGGCGATCAGCGTCTTGACGCGGTCGGAGACGACCCGCGCCTGCTGCTGGTTCTGGACCCAGACGGTTTGTTTGCCCGTCGCCTCGGAGGTCCTGGCTTCGACCGAAGGAAAACCCGCGTCCTTGGCAGCATATTCGGTGGCCGACACGCAGCCTCCGATGACCAAGGGCAGGGCGAGCGTCACAGCCAGCTTCAACGTGCGTGAGGTCATGACGCGTCTCCTTCCGGAGCCTGCGCGTCATTCTGGTTGCGCCATGGTTTGGGATCCACGGGCGCGCGGTGAGTGTAGCCCGACACCGGGCTTATATATCTGAGAGGGCGGGCTTCAGCCGGCGATGCCGCGAGGTTGCCCGAAGCAATGACGTCGGGAGGCAGTGTGGTCGCGCATCCGCTTGCAATAAGCGGCAAGGCAGCCACCAGAAATAAGCGTTTCATGATCTTTTCCGAACAGGAGATGGCATCGGCGTTGCGAAGCATGACGCTCGCGTACGCGCGGTTAGGCCCGAAGAACGGGTGCAGTCTGTTCAGATATTCGGGGGACGGTGAAGCGACGGGAACTCGCCCATGACATGGGCGTCATCGATAAATTCCCGGATGATGGCCAGACGCTCACCGCCGACGGGGATGCTGCTGGCTACGATGGCCATGCTCGCACAGAAGCTGCCGCAGCATTCCTGCTTGGCAATTTTCAATGCAGCGTCATCGGACGAGGACGCGTGGTCGCCGTCCGAATGGTGGCTGCCCGCTCCTTCGTTATGGTCATCCACCTGGCCATGATGATCGTGAGGCTGCAAGACCTCCGACCCGGACCATGACGCGTGCATGGCTGCCGACGCGGTCGGCAAAGAGTATCCCGCCAGTGACATGACGATCACCACGCGGAGCAGAACCAGCATCTTTGAAAATGTGATTCGATACATCTTGCCCATATCGGAGGACTAGCAGCAGCCCGGAAGTTGTCAATTGCCAGGTTCTATCGTTCATGCGATTCGCGTCTATTATATGGCACTGAAGTACATGCCGGCCCCGTCGAGTTGGCAAGTCAAATGAGAAAACCGTCGGACGAGCCGTGTTCGAAATCTCATTGGCTATGTTGAGAGTGATGAAATCAGGTCATTTCTGGCGAGAGCCTACCCCCTCGGTCAGATTATCACGGCGCAGAAGGATTTTCAGGAGAAGCGACACATCGGAAAGTTCGTACTAATCCCGTCATAACTACCCCTCTTAGGACAGGTCGGACCTTCTTGGTAATCTGGCATCACCGACCCACATCCTGCCGACCTCCAGGGCTGAGGCTATGCGGGCGTGCCGTAGGTGCAACAAGTTCTTGAAGAGGTGACATCGCAGTCCGCACCTGCGCTGCCACACCGCCTTTGGTTGAGACCACCGCGCGGATCTGCGGATCTCGCGTTTTGAGGGACGGACGGGCATCCGAGGACTGAATATATCTGCCTCCCGAAATTCTTTCACGGTAAAGACGACATGAGCCAGTCGCAGAAAATCTGAACCTCTTCGCCGGGGTTAGACTTGCCGCTGCGCACTAAGAAATGGGCCAATCTGATCGGAAGCCGATAATCGAAGGGAGCAATTAGAAGACCCTGCTCGAGGTAATGGTCCGCGAAGCGCTTCAGCACCATCACGGAACCAGCGCGAGCGATCGCCGATTGCAGAGCAATAAATGAGGAGTCTACCTTGAACCAGTCACCGGTTGTCCGAAGATTCAATCCGTGCTGTTCGGACAATTGAACCCAGTCGGATTCAGACCCCATGATGCTGACAATCCTTCCCGCAGCCAATGCTTGTATGGTGAGCGGCTGCGGAAAGGATGCAGCATACTCTGGATGGCAAACCGGGATTGCGTATTCATGGCCGAGATGCTGCACGGTGCCATCGTCCCAATCCCCTGTGCCATAACGAATATCGATGTCGGCGGGATCATCGTGGAACTTGTCCGCCCAGACAAAGGACGTCAACTGGACTGAAATGTCTGGATGCAACGCGTAGAATTCGGCGATACGCGGCGCAATTACCAGCCCTGCAAACGAGATGGAAGCGCGCACGCGCACTGTTCGCATCGTTGAATTTCGAAACAAGCTGTTAGTGGCCGACATCATGTCTGCAAACGATCGCCGGATGGGCTGGGCGTATGCTTTGCCAGTGTCCGTCAGGGTCACCCCTCGCGGAAGCCTCACGAACAATTCTGTGCCGAGCTTGCGCTCCAAAAGTCGTATTTGCTGGCTGACTGCTGCAGGGGTCATCCCCAACTCTTCTGCTGCTGCCGAGAAGCTGGCATGTCGAGCCGCCGCTTCGAAACTCTGGAGCCACGTGACATGGGGCAGCCTACCCATACTATACCTACAATGAAAATGATGCCTTTGCTTACGAAAGCATTGTTTGTGTTGTAAGTCTAGGCCTGCGATAGACCTCCCTCATAACCGCGAATGTCCACATGTCAGTTGGGAGGCTGATCCGGCGATGAATGAAGCTCCATTTGACTACATCATCGTAGGCGCTGGATCCGCGGGCTGCGTCTTGGCGAACAAGCTGAGTGAAAACCCTCGTCACAAGGTGTTGCTGATCGAAGCTGGAGGCAGCGACGCGCGATTTTGGATCAAGGTCCCGTTGGGATATGCGAAGACCTTTGCCGATCGGGCCGTGAACTGGGCTTACAAGACCGAGTCCGACCCCGGCCTGAATGGGCGGCAGGCATATTGGCCACGTGGCCGGGTGATCGGGGGGTCAAGCTCAATCAATGCGATGGCCTATTTGCGGGGCTTGCCACATGACTTTGACGATTGGGAGCGCGCAGGTGCGACCGGATGGAACTGGGAGGCCGTCCGCAAAACCTATGAAGCGCTAGAATGTCAGGTCGAGGGTGCTATCGAAAAGGGTAGCGGGCCTTTGGTGGTGAGCGACGTCAGTGCGGAGATGCACCCTTTTGTGCAGAACTTCCTGGATGCTGCTGGTGAAATGGGTTGGACGGTCGCCCGCAACTTGAACGGTGAGGATCCCGAAGGGCTCATGCGCATGCGCAGCACAGTTCGCAACGGTCGACGTTGGTCGGCTGCGGACGCATTCCTTCGGCCTGCAATGAAGCGATCAAACCTGCGCGTCATCTCGCGGGCATTCGTTGAAAAGCTCATCGTTGAAAAGGGGCGCGCAGTCGGCGTCCAGTTCCGCTCAGGCGGGGTCCAACATATCGTCGGGGCGAACAAGGAAGTAATCTTATCCGCGGGCGCCATTAACTCTCCCCAGATTCTTCAATTGTCAGGAATTGGCCCGGCGGCACTGCTGGAGGCGCATGGCATTAAGGTTTTGAATCACCTGCCCGAAGTCGGCAAAGGCTTGCAAGATCATTTGGCGGTTTCACAATACTATCGCGCGAATGAGCCTACATTGAACAGCACCTTGGGAACCGGTCTTGGCAGGGTTTTGGCAGGGCTCCGCTATATCCTGACGCGCAAGGGACCGCTTAGCATACCTGTAAATCAAATTAGCGGGTACGTCCGCTCATCGCCGGAATCGGAAGTTCCCGATGTGCAGGTGTACTGCAATCCAATGTCTTACATTACACACACTTCAGGCGCGGTGGCCGTGGATCCTGCTCCGGGATTTCTCCTGTGCGTCCAACCCAGCCGCCCAACCAGCCGGGGTCAAGTGACAATTGCCTCGGCCAATCCCGCGGACCCGCCGCTGATCCAGCCCAATTCGCTCGCTACCTCTGAGGATTGCGAAACAGTGATCAAGGCCAGCCGACTTCTTAAAAAATTGGCTCAGACAAAAGCTATCCGTGCAGTGACCGAGGCGCCACTTCAGCCCGACATCTCCACCATGGACGATGCTGCGCTACTGGAGAACTTTCGTAGTCGCGCGGGTACAGTTTTCCATCCAAGTTGCACTTGCCGGATGGGTCAGGATGCGAGCGATTCCGTGTTGGACGCACGCTTGCGTGTTCATGGAATGAAGGGGCTTCGCGTTGTCGATGCGTCGGCCTTTCCCAATGTCACGTCCGGCAACACCAACGGTCCAACCATCATGTTGGCTGCGCGAGCTGCCGAGCTGATTTTACAAGATGCGTGATCGCAAAGGGCCCAGTTCATGAAGCTTGATCGGATAGAGACTTTCGTTGTCGCCAACCCGCCACCGCGACACGGCGGCCGGTATTTCATCTTCGTCCGCCTGACGACCGCCTGTGGTATCACTGGGGTTGGCGAAATTTACAATGCCACCTTCGGACCGGGCCTTTGCGCCGCGATGGCCGTCGACATGTTCACCCGCCAGTTCGAAGGCAGCGATCCGCATCATATCGAGCGGATGTGGCGCAGATGCTATGGCGCCGGCTTCACGATGCGCCCCGACGTGACTGTGATGGGCGTCCTGAGTGGCCTCGAAATGGCCTGCTGGGATATCGTAGGCAAGGCCGCCGACCAGCCTGTCTATCAATTGCTTGGCGGCAAGGTTCACGAGCGGCTGCGCAGCTACACCTATCTTTATCCCCCCCATGGTGACGTCTATCCCGATCCGAGCCTTCCCAACGTCTATAACGATCCGGATATCGCCGCCGAAGTGGCCGCTTCCGCCGTTGAAGAGGGCTTCACGGCCGTCAAGTTCGATCCGGCCGGCCCTTATACGATCTATGACGGTCATCAGCCCCGCATGGAAGATTTGTGGCGGTCGGAAGCTTTCTGCAAACGCATCCGGCAAGCCGTCGGCAACAGTGCCGACCTTCTATTCGGCACCCATGGGCAGTTCACCGTTTCCGGCGCCAAACGCCTGGCACGGCGACTGGAAACCTACGATCCGCTCTGGTTCGAGGAACCCATTCCGCCGGAAAATCCCGCCGACATGGCCGAGGTGGCACGCTTTACCTCGATCCCCGTCGCAGCAGGAGAGCGGTTGACGACGAAGCACGAATTTGCGCGCCTGCTCGAGGCGGGCGCTGCCTCGATCCTGCAAATGAACCTCGGTCGTGTCGGCGGCATGCTGGAAGCGAAAAAGATCGCCGGGATGGCGGAGACGCGATCGGCGCAGATCGCGCCGCATCTTTACTGCGGGCCGGTTGTGGCGGCGGCCAACATCCAGATCGCGACATGCAGCCCGAATTTCCTGATCCTGGAATCGATCGGCCGCTTCGACGGTCCTTTCATGCGGTTTCTAAACGAGCCGATCGTTTGGGAAAACGGCTTCGTTATTCCGCCCACGGCTCCGGGTCTCGGCGTGACGCTGAACGACGAGGCGATCGCCCAAAGTCCCTATGCGGGGTCCGAACTGCACCTCAACCTAATCACCGAACCGGTCGCGCCCTGACCTGCATCCAAACGGAATGAGAGATCTATGAAGAAGCTGGACAAGTTCTATATTGGCGGCGCCTGGGTCGCGCCCGTATCAGGCACACCGCTTGACATCACAAACCCCGCCAACAGCGAAGTTGTTGGTCAGGTGATTTTAGGCGACAGCCGCGATGTCGACGCAGCAGTGGCAGCGGCAAAGCTTGCGTTCGACACTTTTTCGAAGACAAACAAAGAAGAACGGATTGCTCTGCTGGAGCGGTTGAAAGCGGTATTTTCCTCTCGGGTGGAGGAAGTGGCGCAGGCGATAAGCACGGAAATGGGCGCGCCGATTAGCATGGCGCGAGAACAACAGGCTTTTTGCGGCGTCGAACATATCGAGGCGTTTATCGCCGCACTGAAAGGCCAGGCCGAGCGCGAGATCTTAGCCAATGGTGATACGCTGCTTCGTGAACCAATCGGGGTTTGCGGGCTGATTACTCCATGGAACTGGCCGATCAGCCAAATAGCGCTGAAAGTCGTACCCGCCTTTGCCACGGGGGCGACCTGTGTGCTTAAGCCGTCAGAATATGCGCCCCTGTCAGCGGCGCTGTTCGCGGAGATCGTGCACGAGGCTGGCTATCCGGCGGGCGCGTTCAATCTCGTCTTCGGCGATGGACAAGAGGTGGGCAGTGCGATGTCGCGCCATCGTGATATCGCGATGATGTCATTCACGGGATCCACACGCGCGGGCATCTCGGTTTCAAAGGACGCCGCCGATACGGTCAAGCGAGTAACGCTGGAACTGGGCGGCAAATCCCCGAACTTGGTCTTTGCCGACGCCGATTTGGAAACCCGTGTTGCCGCATCGGTTGCCCATTGTTTCCATAATACGGGACAGTCGTGCAACGCACCCACTCGGATGCTGGTCGAACGAAGCGTCTACGATCGTGTCCTCGAAATTGCAAAAAAGGTTGCAGAGACGCAAATGGTCGACGATCCCGCCAAGCCCGGCGACCATATTGGCCCCTTATTCAACCAACTGCAGTTCGACCGTGTGCAGACCATGATCAAGATGGGCATCGACGAAGGTGCGCGCCTTTTGGCGGGGGGGGAATGGCAAGCCCGAAGGGCTGGAAAAGGGGTGCTTTGTGAAACCCACAGTCTTTGCAGACGTAACCAACGAGATGCGGATTGCGCGCGAAGAAATCTTCGGTCCGGTTCTAGTTATCATTCCCTTCGACACCGAAGCCGAGGCTATCGCCATCGCAAACGACAGCGATTTTGGCCTAGCCGCTTATCTGCAAACCGGGAACGTGGCTCGGGCTGAGCGCGTTGCTGACGCCCTTCGCGCGGGCACCGTGACAGTAAATGGCCAGGCCACGAACTACGGCTCTCCCTTTGGCGGCTACAAGCAATCGGGCAATGGCCGCGAAGGTGGGATCTTCGGGCTCGAGGATTACCAGGAGCTCAAGGTTCGTAGCTCCATCCGCGTTTAAGCCTAAGCCCGCCTTGGCGGGCGACCTACTATTTCACCCTATCTCACTAACCGCACGGTTTCACGGCTTCACACTCTTGGGAGGAGTTTAAGGCGATGGCAAAATTCAGTCCGGCCACAGGCATCGGCAATGCGCAACCGCATCAGTCTGGCCTCCGGCGCTATTTTCAGTTTTTCATCCTGCTGCTCGCGGCGGGCTCGATCTATCCGCTGATTTATCTTCGCCAGAACTTCGAAACGACAATTCTCGAAACCTTCCACATCTCCAGTTCCGAACTTGGCACCTATTACTCGATGCTCGGCACGATGTTTCTGCTCACCTATCTGCCAAGCGGCTGGTTGGCGGACCGCGTATCGCCGCGCCTGCTCTTGACCGTCTCGATGATGGCCACCGGCATGCTGGGTCTTTGGTATGCCAGCATTCCAGATAAGTCGGCCTTGTATTGGATATTTCTTGGCTGGGGCATCTCATCCGGCCTGACTTTTTGGGCGGCGCTCCTGAAGGGCGTTAAAATCCTGGCTCGACCCCATGAACAGGGACGATTCTTTGGCGGGCTAGAAGGGATGCGCGGCCTTGTGGAAGCTATCCTGGCTACCGCCGCGGTTGCGCTATTTAGCTACTACGTTGATGGTAAAGGCCGCGCTGCGGCAGAGACCCTGCCATCGGTCATCATGCTTTATGTCTACAACAGCTTCGCAGTAGGGGTCTTGTGTTTCCTGTTTCTGCGTTTGAAGGACGACACCCCGGTCAAGACCGCTGCAAGCAAGAACAATCTTCTGGCTGATCTCAGGTTCCTCCTGGCAGTGCCCGAGCTTTGGCTTATCGCCATTATCATTCTTTGTGGCTACCAGTTGTTTTGGGCAACCTATTCCTTCTCCGCTTTCCTACAGGAAAAATACACGATGACGGCAAGCGCCGCCGCGTTTATGACCGTAGCAAAATTGTGGATGCGCCCCATCGGTGGTCTGGGGGCTGGTTTTCTGGGCGACAAGATCGGCCGGGAAAATGTACTGGCGATCACAATGACATTGAGCATTCTCGGGCTGCTGGCGCTGCTGTTTCTGCCATCGACGGCTGGCAGTTTCGTACTGCTGTTTGTCGTATTGCTGATCGGGGTGATGACCTACGCCACTCGAGGCTTATATTGGTCGATCCTTGAAAGTCGCAATATCCCGAACCGGGTGACAGGGCTCGCCATCGGCGTGATTTCCCTAATCGCATATACACCTGACATTTATCTCCCTAAACTGAATGGGTACCTTGCAGATCACTATACGGGACTCGCAGTTTATCAGCTGTACTTCGGCTTCATCGCCGCGTCGGGTATCTTTGGTCTGATTGCCATAGGTTGTCTCAAGTCTCGGACGAAAATTAAAGCGGCGGCGCAAATATCAACCACGGTGGCCGCGGAATAGTAAGGCTGCGGGTGGAGCAAATTCCGGCTCTGCTAAGTGGCCGTTTCGCCTCCGCTTATGATTTCACTTTTCGGTTTAACAGGGATCGAATGCCCAATGATTTATGGCTATATCGGGCTAGGAAATCTCGGAGGGCACCTCGTTGCCAGCCTGCTCAAGGCCGGCTTCAAGGTAGTTGTGCATGATCGCCACAAATATCTTTCAGATCGCCTCGTTGCAGATGGGGCGACCTGGGCGGATTCTCCGGAAGAGATGGCGCGGCAGTGCGATGCAGTGATCACCTGCCTACCCTCACCATCTGTTTCCGAGCTGGTTCTTACCCAGTTACTTTCCGGCCTGAGACCCGGATCGACCTGGATTGAGATGTCGACGCTCAGCCGTGATGAAATTCTTCGTCTCGCTGCTGTTGCGGCGAGGCATGGCGTGCGAGCGATGGAGCTGCCGGTGACGGGCGGCGTGCATCTTGCCGCGCACGGAAAGATCACCATGCTTGCCGGCGGCGACAAGGACCTCTTTGACACCCATTTGCCGGCGATCGAAGCCATGGGCAACAAGATTTTCCACATGGGTACGCTTGGCAATGCTGCGATTATCAAGGTGATCACCAACATGCTGGCCTTCATCCACCTCAAGGCATGCAGCGAAGCGCTAATGCTTGCCCGGCGCGGTGGCCTTGATCTCGGTCAGGCCTGGCACGCCATCAAGGCTTCATCTGGCAACTCCTTTGTCCACGAGACGGAGGGCGCGCTCATTCTCAACGGATCGTACGATGTCGCCTTTAACATTGATCTCGCGCTGAAGGACCTTGGATTTGCCATGGCGTTTGGCCGTGAATTCGGCGTCCCACTCGACCTTGCGGGGGTTACCGAGCAAACCTACGTCGCCGCCAAGGCGGCCTATGGCGGCAACGCTGAATCGCCGATGATCGCCAAGCTTCTGGAAGACCTGCTCAAGACCGACCTGCGCGCACCGGGCTTTCCGGCCCGGTTGGAGTGATGAACCGTAGCATTGCGACGGGAGCCGAAGGGACGCTGGCGACGATATCGCCGCTCGCCGAAGGCTGTGTGCCGAATAGCCTCGGATCATGTGTGAGCGTCCGGCGAAGGCATTTTCGCTTGGTTGAGAGGCCGAGATTATAGGTCGCGTTTCATCTCGTCTGCCATAACGCGTTCGACCACATCCGGATCGCATTGTTCATCGACGAGAAACTGGCGGATTCCACCATCCCATGTCCGTATGTCGGCGAGGAGATTTTGGAGCTCGTCCACGCCGTTCTCGGTCAGGCCCTTTGTGCCGTGTTCGCTGCCGTCGCGGACATAAAGCAATTCGCCTTCGCTGATATTATCCGAGTTGGCGGTCACCTCTTCGATCAACTCGAGGTTCTCGCCGATCATCTCAGCGACCTCTTTGAGGGTATAGATGATCCTTGAGCGCGCCATCACGCAGCCTCGTACCGGTCGTTTGCCGGAGTCCACTGCCACGGGAGCAGTTCCTCAAGTCGATCCTTCGGATGGCTCTGGATCCTGGTCAGGACGTCTGCCAGATAGGTCTCTGGATTGTGGCCATGGAGTTTAGCTGTTTCGATGATGGTCAGGATATTGGCGATGCGCTCGCCGCCCTTGTCTGACCCAGCAAAGAGCCAATTTTTTCTTCCAATTCCGAGTGGCCTCATAGCGCGCTCAGCTATGTTGTTATCGATTTCGACACGGCCATCGTCAATGTAGACGCTCAAAGCTGCCCATCGCGAGAGAGCGTATCGCATCGCTTCGGCAAGCTTCTGTTTCTGCGGCAGCGTCGAAAGCGTCGTTTCAATCCAAGCCTTGAGGTCCGCCAGAATGGGTCTGGCGTGTTGCTGGCGCAGTGTTCGCCTCTCGTCGGAAGACATGCCGCGGATACGATCCTCGATATCGTAGAGTGCACCGATGCGCGACAGAGCCTCGTCGGCGATCGGAGATGGCTTGAGCTTGATCACATCATGGAACTTGCGGCGCACATGCGCCATGCAGGCGGCTTCGATGATCTGGTTGCCGTAAAGCTTGCTATAGCCAGCATAGCCATCCGCATGCATTACGCCGCTGAAGTGAGCGAGGTGTTCAGCCGGATGCACGCCCTTTCGGTCGGGGCTATAGTAATAGGCGATCGCTCCGGGCGTGGGATCCTGGTAGCCGCTGCCGTCGAAGACATAGACCCAGACCCTGCCGGTCTTCGTCTTTCCTCGTCCTGGGTCGAGAACATCGACCGGCGTATCGTCCGTGTGTATTCGGTCGACCGCGGCGATATGGGCTCTGATCAGCAAGATGAGGGGCGAGAGCAGAACGGACACACGGCCAACCCAGTCCGCCATGACAGACCGGGAGATGTCGATCCCCAGCCGGTCGTACATCTCGGACAAACGGTAGAGTGGGATATGATCGTCAAACTTGGCGACCATGATGTGTGCGAGCAGTCCTGGTCCAGGTTTGCCTCGCTCGATCGGCAAGCTCGGCATCTCACCCGATACCGTTGTATCGCAGTCCTTACAGACCATGCGCTTCTCGATATGCCGGACGATCTTCACAGAAGCCGGCACATGCTCCATCACCTGCACCACCTTGTCGGCCGCCTTCAGGAAGGACTTGCCACCACACGTCGGGCAACTGCAGGGCGCTGTGTACACCCGCTCTTCGGTTGGAAGACCATCCGGCAGAGGCCTGCGTTTCGGCTTGTCGGGGGTATCATCCAGATCTGGCAGCAGGCCTTTTCCGGAACGAGCATCAGCCTCGGCGCGAGAGGCTTCGATCTCCTCGAGCATCAGTTCGAATTGCTCAATCTTCCGATCGATCTTTTCCGAGGATGCGCCGTGCTGCCGATGTCGGAGCAGTTCCAGCTGCGCGCGCAGAAGACCGATGATCGAGTCGCGTTTGATGACTTCGGCTTCTTGTGCGCTGAGTTTCGCCGCCTGTTCAGCGACGAGCGCGCGCAATGCCAATAGCTCGTCCTGACTGTCCAGCGGCGGTGCTTTCATGCCCAAAAACATAGCCGATTTGCAGCGAAAGCACTAGCGTTTTGCCCCGGATGTGCCTGTAAAATATAGCTTTTAACCCGTGCGGCCAGGGGCGGAAGTCCACGCTGGTCGGCGCCAGTCAATCCCTTCGACAAGCATCGACAACTGGGCCTGCGTAAGATGCGCAACACCATCTTTCGCCGTGGGCCAGGGAAAGTATCCGCGCTCGAGAATCTTGTAGAATAGGCAGAACCCTTGGCCATCCCACCATAGAAGCTTGATCCGGTCGGCGCGCTTTCCACGGAAGCCGAAGATTGCGCCGGATCCTGGCGCCTCCTTGAGGACCGTCTCAACGAGCGTGGAGAGTCCATCAATGCCACGCCGCATGTCGGTCACTCCGCAGGCCAGATAAACCCGCACATTTCCCGAAGGCCCGATCATGCTGCCTCCACACAAGCGACAAGCGACGATAGCACTTCGAGATCCATATCCGCTGCAATTCTCAGTAGACGGCCATTCCTCAAGACGATTTCAACGTCCTTGCATCTCGACCGAGCACCGATCCTCTTGGAACCGTCACTCACGCTCTCCGACGCTCCGATAAGCGAAACCGGGATGAACGATGGGGTCTGTGGAGGTTTCAATTCGGATGGCGAGAACTTCTTTCGCCAGGCGTATATTTGTTGCGGAAGAACGTCGTGCCGGCGCGCTACATCCGAAACGCTGCCATCCGCGCTGAACGCTTCTTGCAAGATCGAAAGCTTCAGTTCCGTGGACCATCGACGTTGTCGCTCGGCACCCGTCAGGATCTCAACCTTGGCCATTCATACCCTGTTACGTCACAAATGAATCATCTGTGACGCAACTTGCGCCAATTCCCCGCCGGACCAAAATCCGCTCACCGGACGCTCACGATCATGTTGCCACTGAGAGGCGTGGCGCGGTGCCGTCGCGCAGTGGATAATGCGCCGCCTGGATGCGCCTTCAGATGTTTCGGCGGAGTCGCTCTGAGACGTAGCTCATAGAGCCGTAGCTTCATCTCGCTCAGGGCCATCCCACTGCTTAGTGCGCAATGGTGGAACGCCAGACAGAGGTCTGCGAATTTCGTCGCTGTCCGAGTTAGGTGCTCAGTCGCTGGGGGAGCGCAACACGCACGGATTGGATGAGGCTTAGGAGTTACTTGGTTGGGCCTGTTCCCACTCGGCAAGATCGGGCGCTCAGAGCGAGGCAATATCCCTCGTTTTCACCGCGCCTTTACAGCCGCAGCCAGGTGCACATCCGAATCAAAGCCGAGGCTTAACTTTTTCACGAACCGCGCATCCAGTGTTTACGGAATCAAAAGCCAGCGTTGACCTTGTCTGGCATCCGGAGTGTCCTGTATCACGCGTGAGCCAATTAAGTTTTCGTCATGGGCGATAGTTAGGACCAGGCCAGATGAACGTGATATTACATACAGGCCACCGTTCGCTGCAGCAAAATTCCACCTCTGATTGTGACCTTCGTTCCCTTCGTATGTGACGGGGTATTTGCAGCCGGCTCCGTCGATGCGTGAAAGACGGTCAAGTACTTACCGGACGTGCCGGCTGTCCCAGAGATCAAGCGTTGCCAATGTCCCGTTCACCATGGCCTTCAAGGGATGGGATGAATAACGCGGTTTCGGCGGGAGGGGAAGACGAGTTCTAATGTTGCCTCGTCGTCGGCTACAAAGGTTTGTATGTTCCTCGCTACGCCAGCCACTGGCGGCCTAGGGGCGGAGTTCTGGAATGGTCGCGAACGCGCGTTGAGTCATTGGCGTGCACTATTTTTTGACGCCGTGTCGTTTGGCAGTTAAACGGGTTGTTCTTCATTTCTGGGATTAACAGAGTGTCAGCCCCACGACTACTTCGTTAATTTTCTGGCCGCCCTCGATCGACAGACCGAGGTCACCATCATAAAGCCGCTCCCCCGTCACTCACACTTCGTGCGCAACTAGCTATCAGTCTCATCCAATTTCATAAGGTTGGACACGGTAAAGATGTCCTTATCTCCGCGGCCGCAGAGGTTGACGATAATGACTTTATCCGGCTCCATAAGCGGAGCGCTCTTCATGACCTCGGCGATGGCATGCGACGGCTCCAAAGCGGGGATGATGCCCTCAACGGTCGATAATAACCGAAACGCGTGCAGGGCCTCGACGTCTGTGGCTGAGGAATAGAGGACGCGTCCACTATCCTTCAGCCAAGAGTGCTCAGGGCCGACGCCAGGATAGTCGAGACCCGCGGAAATCGAGTGGCCCTCATTGATCTGACCGTTACCGTCTTGCAGTAGATACGTTCTGTTGCCGTGTAGGACCCCCGGAGTGCCAGCTGTGAGAGAGGCACAGTGTTCTGGTGTGTCCAGACCCTTTCCGGCAGGCTCGACACCGACCATCGCGACTTCGCTATCGGACAGAAACGGGTGAAATAGACCTATCGCGTTCGAGCCGCCACCGACGGCTGCGACAAGAAGGTCAGGAAGGCGGTTCTCATGCTGGACTATCTGTTCTCGCGCCTCACGGCCAATCACAGACTGCAAAGTTCTCACCATCTCCGGATAGGGGTGGGGCCCCGCTGCGGTTCCAATGAGGTAGTAGGTATCTTCAACATTTGAGACCCAGTCGCGAAGCGCTTCGTTCATGGCGTCCTTAAGAGTGCCGTTTCCTGAGCTAACGGCGCGGACTTCCGCTCCCAGTAACTTCATGCGGAAGACGTTAGGAGCCTGCCGTTCGATATCGGTCGCTCCCATGTAAATCACGCAGTCCAGCCCGAACCGCGCGGCCATCGTCGCTGTCGCAACCCCGTGTTGACCCGCCCCTGTCTCGGCAATGATACGGGTCTTACCCATGCGACGGGCGATCAGGATCTGGCCCAGGCAGTTGTTTATCTTGTGAGAACCGGTGTGATTCAGTTCGTCCCGTTTCAAATAGATCCGCGCGCCGCCTAAGTGGGCCGTCAGTCTTTCCGCAAAATAGAGCGGACTGGGTCTGCCGACATAATGTCGAGACAACTCGTCGAGTTCTTCCCAAAAGCACTGATCCGTCTTAGCGGCCTGCCATTCCTTGGTCACCGCGATAAGCAACGGCATGAGCGTTTCGGCTACAAATCGGCCGCCAAACTTTCCGAAGAAACCCTTGTCGTCGGGCAATGCATTTAATGACATCAGTGACATGTTGTATCTCCTGGCTTCGCGTTATACGATGCTCGCAAAATTTAGATCAAATATCTGAGTATCAAATCTGCACCCGTCACGGGCGTTCCGGTGGTGCTCTTGGCAGAGAAGTTGCAGATTGGCGAAATACCCGGTGCTTTTGCCGCGGTGGCCGCCTGACCCAAAGCAGGTACGGCTTCCGACTTGCGCATCTTCCCAATAGAGGCGGCAGCGACGGGTATCATATTGTATCTGGCCAGCTTCATGGCTGTAGGCGAGCAGTGCGGGTCTCATAAACTAAGAGATCGTCATTAGGTTCCAGCCGCTTTAGGGACGCGGCATCACAGCCTTTTCGCAGATGTGGCAGATATCGGCCGATACGATCACATGCTGATGACCTTGGTGGGTGTTGACCCTTTCGGTCGGCGGCAGCGTTCCGAGCAAAATTTGACCCGGTTCCAATCCTTTGCCCACTTTCGACGCCATTCGAAGGCAAGCCCACAGCTTGGGCAGATCTTCTTGGGCAAATCCGCCTTCTTGATCATCCTGGCCAAGTTAAGCTCCGCCACTATCTTGTGTGTTGCGCGAGATCACACGCGTTTACCAGCATCAAGATCTGCAAGAAATGCCCGTGCACTTTGGCGGTAGAGCTGCTGTTTGTCGGCAGACATTCGCTTCCACGAAGAGTACGTCTGGCCGAGGCGATGATTGTTAGAAAGCGTGTCAGCGTTTCGATCGAGGAAGTCCCAGTAAAGAGCATTGAAGGGGCAGGCGTCCGTACCTGTCTTCTTCTCGACATTGTACCGACATCCTTCGCAGTAGTCCGACATCCGGGAAATGTAGGCGCCGCTTGCGGCATAGGGTTTTGAGGCCATGAATCCGCCATCCGCGAATTGGCTCATGCCGATGACGTTCGGCAATTCCACCCATTCGAAGGCGTCTGCATATACGGAGAGATACCAGAGATGAACAGCATGAGGGTCGAGCCCCGCCAGCATCGAAAAGTTTCCAACCACCATTAGGCGCTGGATATGGTGGGCGTATGCGTAATTGATCGTTTGAGTAATGACAGATGACACGCAGGCCATATCCGTTTCGCAGCTCCAAAAGAATTCGGGAAGCGACCTATGCGCGTTAAAAGCGTTTGAGTTTTCATAGCCTGGCATTTTCAGCCAGTAGATGCCGCGGATATATTCGCGCCATCCGATAATCTGGCGGATGAAGCCTTCGACGCTGTTGAGTGGCGCATGGCCTTCCATGTAAGCGCGCTCGGCCGCGCGGCAGATTTCCAGGGGATCGAGGAGCCCGATGTTGATGTAGAATGAGAGCAGGGCATGGTTGAGGAACGGTCGCTCTCTCAACATCGCATCCTGCGTTTCGCCAAAATTCGGGAGGAACTGATCGATGAAATCATCAGCCGCCGCTTCGGCTTGGGCGCGAGTGACTGCAAACCCAAAATCGCTGGTGGAGCCCATGTTTTCGGGGAACTTTCGTTCTACAAGCCGAACAACTTCTCTCGTGATAGTGTCCGGACTGAACCGACGATGCCTGGGTTGGAAAAGATCAGGCTGCGCTGGCCTACGGTTCTCGGCATCGAAGTTCCATCGCCCCCCCTCAGGGTCATTTCCGTTCATCAATAGACCGGTGCGACGCCGCATATCGCGATAAAAATATTCCATCGTCAAAGTTTTGCGGCCCTGGGCCCAGTCTTGAAACTCACTTTTGGAGCAGAGGAAGCGCGTGTCTGGCCTTATATCGACAGGCAGACGAAGCAACGTCTCCCATTCTTTCATAGCCTCAAGAACCCGCCACTCTGAGGCCTCGCATACGACCACTCGCCGGGGCTTGGCTTTAGCGACCTGGCGCGCGAGCTCTCCGATGAACGAACCACTGTTTTCTGGATCGTCGAGCGTTGTGTAATGAACATCAAATCCAAGTTCACGAAGTTCAGCTGCAAAATGTCGCATCGCAGAAAATATGAAGGCGATTTTCAGCTTGTGATGACTAACGTAGGTGGCCTCTTCCATCACCTCGCACATCATCACGATGTCCTGTCCGGGATCAAAATTCTCCATGCTCGAAACTGATCTGGAGAGTTGATCGCCGAGTATGAGAACCAGATTTCGAATCTTACCTGCAGGAACATCCGGCATTGGTCACCCGAACGTGACGAAAAACAGCTTCGAACGGTCGGCTACCAAGGGATAGGACTACCGTCATACGCGAAAAAGCCGCCTGTGTCCGATGGTTGAAGCTCATCAAGCACCGCTAGTATTTTTTGCGCGACGTCCACGGGCTCCATTCGCTCGTGTCCCGATGCAAAAGGCTCTGAAAGGGTTGTCTTAACGCTTCCTGGATGTATCGAGACGACAACCGATTGAGGATTGATCCTGCCAAGTTCAATCGCACCGGTGCGAACAATCTGGTTGAGCGCAGCTTTCGAGGAACGGTAAGAAATCCATCCACCGAGTGCATTATCGCCGATGGATCCTACCCGAGCCGATAGGAATGCGAAGATCGTCCTCTCCTTGCGAGCAAGGAGCGGGGTGAAATGCTTGAGGGTGAGGGCGGGTCCTACAGCATTCAAGGCGAACTGCGCCATCATCGCTGTCTGCGAGATTTGCCGGATGGATCGTTCCGGGCCGACCCCATCGATGGTGAGCGCGCCTGTCGCACAGAGGATCAAATCGTACGCACCGGGCTCAAGCGCGTCGGCAGCCCTCTTGATGCTTGCCTCGTCGGATATGTCAAAACCATCGGAACTACGAGAAAGAGGAACTGCCGCGAAACAATTGGGATCAGATTTCAAGGCCGCACTGATGGCGCCACCGATCCCGCCACTCGCTCCGATTATAACAGCGGAGTATCCCGCTTTCAGCGATTTCATCGAGTATTCGGCCATTTACGATTCTTTCAGCGATGGTGGGGTCGGCTCATGTTTCCTAACCGCGCACGAATTGGATGAATCTTGTCTGGTCTCTGGCCGATCGTTCGAACTTTCCAACGAACGTCGTCGTGATTGTCTTGGCATCTTGTTTCTGAATGCCGCGCATTGCCATGCACATGTGCTCGGCTTCGAGCATCACCGCAACACCTTTCGGCCTCAAGCTTTCGTCGAGAGCTTTGGCGATCTGGGATGTCATCGTTTCCTGGGTCTGCAGCCGGCGCGCATAAAGGTCAACCAGACGGGCCATCTTGGAGAGACCAAGAACCCCGCCCTCGGGGATATAGGCAATGTGGGCAACGCCATGGAAGGGCACCATGTGGTGCTCGCAATGAGAATGGAACTCGATGTCCTTAACGATGACCATATCGCTATAGCCGGCGACGTCGGAAAATGTCGTCGCCAAAATGTCTTCCGGCGTCGCATCGTATCCCGCAAAAAGCTCACGATATGCTTTTGCCACCCGCTTGGGTGTATCGAGGAGGCCTTCGCGCGACGGATCATCGCCGGCCCAACGTATCAAGGTCCGCACGGCTGACTCCGCTTCCGCCTGGGTCGGAACATTTGATGCGAACAAAAGATCGCTGTCCGTCACAATCGCGTCCATCGAAGACTCTCCCTATTTTGTCAACCACGCCATTACGCTTATTGCCTTCGATTGGATCAAATCGGGCACAAGGACGGACCACATATTTTTTGATCAGAATTCGGTCCGTGGCCAAATGAAGTGGTTCATGACGCACTCCTTCACTCCTTCACTCCTTCTGACGTTCGTCGTGGTGGAAACCTTGGAAATCGTTTTGCCGTTCACTCCGTTCGGATCACAACAAATCCGTTCATTTTAGATGTGTCGGAAATTTGCGGGTTGCGAGTTATCTACTTTAAGCTGGGTTTGCCCGACTTCCACCGTCGGCGCTGGGAGTTTATCAGCGGTTTGTTCTAACTCCGCTGACGAGATCGACTATTAACCGGCGGCCGGGGCGGACGACTGATCCAAACCGCGCGAGAAACGTACTGGAGCGGGAAATCAATTAAAAGGAGTGCGTTTGATGGTGGACAAACTTGCCGACCATCCGATCATCAAACGCGGCGGCATCGGAGTTCTCCTGGTCAATCTCGGCACGCCTGATGGCACCGACTACACCTCGATGCGCCGCTACCTGAAGGAGTTTCTGACCGACCGCCGGGTGATCGAGTGGTCGCGACTGTTCTGGTACCCGATCCTGTTCGGCATCGTGCTCAACACCCGCCCCGGCAAGGTCGGCAAGGCCTATGAGACGATCTGGAACAAGGACTTGAACGAAAGCTACCTGCGGACCTACACCCGCAACCAGTCCGAACTGATGGCGAAGTCCTTCGCCGACCAGCCGAACGTCATCGTCGACTGGGGCATGCGCTACGGCCAGCCGTCGATCGCCTCGCGCATGGACGCACTGCAGAAGGCCGGCTGTGAACGCATTCTCGTCTTCCCGCTCTATCCGCAATATGCCGCCGCCACCACCGCCACCGTTAATGACAAGGCCTTCGAGGCGCTTGTGAAGATGCGCTGGCAGCCGGCACTGCGCACCGTTCCGCCCTACCACGACGATCCCGTCTACATCGACGCTCTGGCAACCTCGATCGAGCGTCACCTGGCGACGCTCGACTGGGAGCCGGAGGTGGTTCTGACCTCCTTCCACGGCATTCCGAAGAGCTATTTCGACAAGGGCGATCCCTACTACTGCCAGTGCCAGAAGACCGCGCGGCTTTTGCGCGAAAAGCTCGGCTGGTCGAAGGAGAAGCTGCAGGTCACCTTCCAGTCGCGCTTCGGGCCTGAGGAATGGCTGCAGCCCTATACCGACAAGACGGTCGAAAAACTTGCGCAGGACGGTGTCAAGCGCATTGCCGTCCTCAACCCGGGCTTCGTCTCCGACTGTCTGGAAACGTTGGAAGAGATCGCAGAGCAGGCGGCCGAAAGCTTCCATCACAATGGCGGCGAGAAGTTCACCCACATCCCCTGCCTGAACGACAGCGCCGAAGGCATGGCCGTGCTCGAACACGTCGTGCGCCGGGAGCTTGCCGGGTGGTTATCCGCAGGAGAGTCCGACGATAAAGCGCGGCAAATGGTTTGCCATCACCCATTGAAGAAACAGGTAAGGATTTTTGAGAATGGCTGAAGAGCGCGAACTCACAATCATCTACGATGTTGTGAAGAAGGCAGTTTTTGTCGAATTTCGAGGAAACCCGTATTATCTTGAGGGTCCGTTTGCGAGCCGGAGAGACGGGGTTAGGGCGGCTGAAGAGCTCTGTCGATCGCTCGGGTGGAGGCCCAGCCGCGACAATCAGAAAATTTTCAGAAAAGGAACCATGGAGACACCGGAATCTTCGTAGGGAACTCCCTAAGGAGCGGCAAAGCCGTGCCGCAGCTATTTGATTTCCGGTTTGAATCCCTTCAAGGGGCGAGATTCGAACAGCGCTGCCCCGGAGCTGACGCTCTCAACCCTAATCACGCGGTATGGGCTTTCGCGGCGGCCCGCCGCCGCGTGCCCGTAGCCGAGCCGACTAGGTTACTTCGGTGCATTGGTCGATCGAGCAGGATACCTCGACACAGAGTTGCGCTGGTGTTTTTGAACGCCGCGCGGATGGAAATATCGATTGGCACCCAAGCCTCTAGGAATAATGAATGAGTAATATGTAATGTAAATTGGAAATCCGGTGAGCGAAAGCTCGCACGCTGATGTGCTGCTCCGAAGCGCTTGCAACGAGAAGGGGGCGTAAGCACCTGCTTATTCAGCTCTCAATAAGCAGATCGTCAATCGACGTGAATCGTTCTGATCGTTCCTTCTGACCTGGGCCGCGACACCTGGCCCTGGCACATCCAAGAAAGGAATACATGATGATGAAATCGATCGCACTCGCTCTGGCGCTTTCAGCCTTGCCGCTCACCGTGCACGCGATGCCGGCTGTCGGCGATGTCGTGGGGACCAATCCCACCGATGCAACGGCTGCACTAGAGAAGGCTGGATGCAAAGTTTCAGACTTTGAGCCCGAGGGCGGCCAGATCGAAGCGAAATGTTCAGACGCAGGCGGCAAAGCATGGGAAGTTTACATCGACCCCAAGTCCGGCAAGGTCAGTCAGATAAAGGACGGTGACTGATCATGGGCGCCGCTGAAAAGAAGGCAACTGAGGGGGCGGTTCGGCCCCCCAATCCCTGGGATCCGCTTGTTCGCATTAGCCATTGGGCAATAGCAGCGGCTGTAATAGCAAACGGGCTCATCACCAAGTCCGGCAGCGCGACCCATGTCTGGGTTGGTTGGGCGGTGATCGGTGTGTTGGCGAGCCGGTTGATTTGGGGGTTCGTTGGGCCGGCTGAGGCTCGCTTCAACGCCTTTCCTCCGTCCCCGGCTGCGGCGCTACGGCATATCGGTCATCTGTGGCGCGGCGGGGCACGTGAATATCCTTCGCACAATCCCGCGGGTGCGATTATGATCTATGCGCTATGGGCGTGTCTTACGCTGGTGATAGTAACCGGCCTCTTCATGACCGGCGGCAAGAGTCCGGTCACCCTTGCTGAGGAGCGCGCTGCCATCGCAGCCGGCGACTGGTCGGTTCTTGCCAAGCCGGTTTCTGAAAGCAATGATGGCACCAGCAGGTTCTACATCCGCGTCGCCGGGGAGGTTCATGAGTTGGCCGCTAATCTCTTGTTGATCCTAGCTTTTGTTCATGTGGGAGGTGTGTTCGTCGAAAGTCGAGCGCTCGGTCGAAATCTCATCCGGCCGATGATCGCCGGAAAGCGCCGGCGGAGTTAACAGGAATGTCGAGATGGTCTAAAGGGCGGCGCCAGTCCGCCGCCCTTGCCGTTCTGGTGATGAGCCAGACGATTGCTGCGGCCTTCTTCGTGGGCGACGCCGTTACGGATTTGATCGCATTTCCCGGCACCGCCCATGCCATGGTTGAGGCAATGGTCGCCGCGGCACTTGTTCTTGGCATCGTGATCGGAGGATGGCAGCTTCGCTTGGCGCTGGAATCGATGCGCGAACAGGAGCGCTTCCTGGAGACGGCACGCGGCGAGCTTGCCCGCATTGTCGACATGCAGTTTGTTGCTTGGGGACTGACCTCCGCCGAAAGCGATGTTGGTCGGCTCGCCCTAAAAGGGCTCGATGCGCCCGCGATTGCTCGCATCCGAAACGCAGCGCCCGGCACCGTTCGTGCCCAACTGACACGAGTCTATGCCAAGGCGGGTGTTTCCGGACGCGAGCAGTTCATGGCGTGGTTCTTCGAAGACCTCATGCACGAAAGGTTGCTTCCACCGGAGTGAGCTCGTTGACTATTTCCTTCGAAGCGGCTGCGGACATGTCAGCGGCTGCCACAGTGGCGTCTGCGCCGGGCCCGTAGATACCCAATATGCGGCTGGCAAGGTCAACATCGTTTAGCCGTGGAGTTGTTCGCGACAGAGGTGATCGTGCCCGTTTCCGGTACGTTCGTCCTAACCCGAAAAGTGATCATGAATTCCCGATCGGGCGACGTCTGAGCTGATGGAACGGACGGCACAGCTGGGAAAAGTTATGTCCTACAGGCAGGCAGCTCACGAAGTTTCTTCCTTTTGAGCCAATTGAGGTGCACGGGACCGTGCGCAAGCGTACCATCAGGGTCGGCGAGCCGATCGACGACCAGGTTGCACATGAAGAATGGCTCGCGACAAGGATGATGGAGGAGCGGCATCAGCTCAAAATGTAGCGCCGAACCTAATTTAGCGCGAAGCTTCGAGCTTGTTGTGGCCCCGATGCGTTCGCGGTGGTAGGGGCGACGCCGCCGGCCACTATTTCATCACCGCCAGCACCGAGCAGAAGGCAATCCGCAATCGAACCTGGCATGCGCTTCGACGGGAGGGGTATTGCGGTAATGGCGACGTTACCGTGCTCCTGAGGGCCGTCTACCGGGCGCCGCCCCTGGGGCTTTAGGGACACACCTTGCGACTTCGTACGCACCTTGGGCTGCAGGACGTTCAGCCTATTTGGTGGCGAACAGAAGCGAGCGCCCGAAACGCCAGGAAAATTGCCGAAGAGAGCGCAGGTGCCACATGTCTAGCCACACTTCTATCTCGGCTTCCCAAGACCTGCTAAGCGCACTCGAAGTGGGTGGAGGGGTCGCTTCGCGCGCCTTCCCTTCCATGTAACCCGACGAACCCGTTTCTTGCCATTTTGTCCTCGAGCCGGCCTGCACCCGGAGGACGTTCGGCACAGGACAAACGGGCCTGCGGTTTGCGTGTCCGATCAAGGCTCCAGCGTGTCCGCCCCCATAACGGAGTTGATCGTCAAAGCAGTGAGCTTCAAAATCGTCGTTCGCTTCATCTGCGAGTAAGTGTCGGATATGCGCGGGGACATCCTGCGGCCGTTGCACCGATGTCTAATGACACCGCGTCTAGCTTTCACACGCCCACTACTTTCGCTCTTTTCATCCCAACTGAGTGTTCGGTCAGCCCAGCCGGCCCGCTGCACCGGCTGAGCAGTTTGTCATCCTCGGCTCCAATATGCCTTTGCGAAACGCAGAGCCGTCTGGCGTGTGATCGTTCGGTCAAAAGCTCACGCGAGCGCCAATCTTCCCGCCGGCTGAGCGCGAACCATCGCCCTCGACGTTAAACAGCAGTGAAAAGTCGATATTCCAGTTGTCGTTGTTGGAGAGAGCGAGCCCGGCGGAGATCCTCCCGAACAGGCCTTCGCCATCAAGCGAGGCAAAGCCGATATCCGCGCCGATCGACGGTGATAGCGTTAGTCCGTTTTCGAGCCCCAGCGTTCTCTCGACATCGAACCCGACGCTGAAGCGGGCCTGTTCCTCTATGAAGCCCTTGAGATCGATTGTTTCGCCAAGGGAATTGGAGACGGAATAGTCCTCAGTCTCCTCGGTGAAATAGACCGCGCGGAGCTTCGGCGTGAGCACGGTCATTTCGTCCAGTTGCCATTCGCCCGTGAGCTTCACATCCGCCATCCAGCGGCGCGTGTCGAAGCTGCCATGGAAGATGCCGGTATCGATGTCGTTCGATGAGCCGCCATAGAGCAAGTTGGCATCGAGAAAGACTCCCTTGCCGATTTCGAACGAGGCATAGGGTCCGGCAACCCAGCCATTGCCCTTCAGTTCGGCGTCCTCGTCGGTCGGGTCCGTCATGTAGTCGTAGTGGAACGACAGGCCGACGAGCATGCCGTCATTAACGAGATAATCGGCGCCGACGGAGAACAGCCCGAAGCTGCCCCATTTGTCGCTTTTGTCGTGTTCGTCTTTATGGAACAGGAAGCTGCCGTTCATCCAGATGTCGAAGGGGCGATTGGTCATCACGAAGGTTTCGCCGGCTGCGGCCGCATCGGCGGCATCGCGTGCCGCCTGGATCTGGGCGAGGCTGGATGAGAAGCCGAGCCTTGCGCCTCTTTCGGACGGCGTGACGGCCGTCGTTACCGGATCGGTGCTCACCGCAGCCTTGCGTCGGTCGAGCAGGCCTGGAACCTTGACTGTCGATGACAACAAGTTCTGCCGTGTGCGGACGAAATCACGCACAAGACCGTCGATTTCCTCGCCCGCCGCCACTCGGTCTAGGGCAACCCTGTAGGTAACGCGGCCGACATTCGAAGTCCCGAGCGCGCTCTGGAGAGTGTAACCGATGACGGCAGAGCCAGAATAGGACGGATTGGGCGTGAACCTGAGGTAATAGCCGACCGGCGTGAAGCTGCCCGCAGCCGCGAGTTCACCTTCGATGATCTCCGCCTTACCCGCGTTGGGCGGTGTAACGGAAGCAATCGCGGCGCTGACGAATGGACCACCAGTTGCGCCACTGTTGAGGTAGACATTCTTCGGTGTCGACCCGGCGGGAACGTCGACGACGATGTCGGGTACGGTCACCGCTCGCCCCTTCAGTCTCAGCGTATAGACCGCCAACCCACTTGCGCCGCGGCTGTCGACGACGGCAATCGTGAAGCGGTAATCATCGGGCGTCGCATCGCCGGCGACTGGCCCTGTCAGTTCTCCGGTGGATATGTTTAGGACCATGCCCTTCGGCAAGTCGCCGCTCTTAACGCTGTAAACGAGCTCGCCGGCGCCTCCGGTTACCGAAATGCGCGATGAATAGTCTTCGCCGACCATGGCGTCCGGCAGCGCACCGGCAGATGGGCTGAAGACGAAATTGGTGGAAAGGACGGAGAGCGTATAGTTCGCCTGCCCTGTGGCACCGCTCGCATCCGTTGCTGTTACGGTGAAGCGGAAGTCGCCGTCAGCGGTCGGCCTTCCGGAGATGCGGGCGGTGGCCCCATCTAGCATCAAACCTCCTGGCAAGGCGCCTGATGTCACAGCGTAAGTATAACCACCACCAACACCGCCGCTTGCGGAAATCGACGTGTCCGAGTAGGCGACGCCAAGTGTACCGGATGGAAGCGTCGCGCCTGTGGCCGGCGTCAGCACGACCGGTAAAGCGGCAACTGTGATCGAATAGTTCGCAGAAGTGGATCCACTGGTTGCCGCAGTCGCCGTCACTGTGAAGTTGGCAGTGCCGAGCGCTGCGACTGTCGGCGCGCCTGATATCGCAGCGTTCGATGAATTCAGGCTCAGGCCCGCCGGCAGCGAACCGGCCGTTACCGCATAGCTAATCGTACCAACACCGCCCGTTGCTGAGATTGACGTATCCGAATAGGACGAGCCAACCATCCCGCCGGAAAGCGCCGTGCCGGTGGCCGGAGCGAGCACCAGGGTCGGCGCCCCGATCGTGATGGAGTAGGCTGCAGAGGCAGAGCCGCTGATAGCGGCCGTTGCTGTCACGGTGAAGGTCGCCGTTCCGAGCGCGCCGTCCGTCGGCGTGCCGGAAATCGCACCATTCGATGCATTGAGACTAAGTCCTGCCGGCAGCGCTCCAGCCGTCACCCCATAGCTGACCGCACCAGCGCCACCGCTCGCCGAGATCGACGCATCCGAATAGGACGAGCCGACGGTGCCGGCCGTCAGTGCAGTGCCGGTTGCTGGCGTCAGCACCAGTGCCGGCGCTCCAATGGTGATCGAATAGGTGGCCGAGGCGGAGCCAGCGGTGGCGGCCGTCGCCGTGACCGTGAGGTTTGTCGTACCGAACCCGGCAGCGGTCGGCGTCCCGGTGATGGCACCGGTTGCAGCATCGATGGTCAGGCCCGCCGGCAATGTACCGCCCGTCACGGCATAGCTGATCGCACCCACGCCGCCGCTTGCGACGATTGACGTGTCCGAGTAGGACGCGCCCACCATTCCAGGGGAAAGCGCTGTGCCGGTTGCCGGCGTCAGCACCACGGGCGGAGCACCTACGGTGATCGCGTAGACTGCCGAGGTGGAGCCCGCAGTTGCGGCCGTCGCGGTGACCGTGAAGTTTGTCGTGCCAAACCCGGTCGCAGTCGGCGTGCCGGTGATGGCCCCGGTTGTCGCATCGATGGTCAGACCCGCTGGCAACGTCCCCGCCGTGACGGCATAGGTGATCGTCCCCACGCCGCCGCTCGCCGAGATCGAGGCATCCGAATAGAACGCGCCGACGACGCCAGTCGCCAGTGCGCCGCCCGGCGGCGTCAGCACCACCGGCGGGGCCGCGATGGTTATCGAGTAGTTGGCCGCAGCCGAGCCGCTGGTCGCCGCCGTTGCCGTCACTGTGAAACTCGCCGTTCCGAGCGCTGGAACGGTCGGCGTGCCGGTAATTGCCCCGGTCGACGCATCGAGGCTCAGGCCGGTCGGCAGAGCGCCTGATGTCACCGCATAACTGAATGTTCCAACACCGCCACTGGCAGAAATCGTGGCGCCCGAATAGACGGCACCCACCGTGCCGCCCGAAAGCGCCGTACCGGTTGCAGGTGTCAATACGACGGCCGGCGCACCCACGACAATCGTATAGCTTGCAGAACTGCTGCCGCTGGTCGCCGCTGTCGCTGTCAGTGTGAAACTCGCCGTGCCGAGCGCGGCCTCAGTGGGCGTGCCGGCGATCGCGCCGGTCGATCCGTTGAGCGTGAGGCCGGTAGGCAGGGATCCGGCGGTCACCGCAAAGGTGATCGCCCCTGCACCGCCGCTCGCCGAGACTGATGTGTCGGAGTAGGACGAATTGACCGTGCCGGCAGCAAGAGCCGTGCCGCTTGCCGGCGTTATTACCACCGGCGGTGCCCCGACTACGATCGTGTAGTTTGCCGTAGCAGAACCTGCCGTGGCCGCCGTGGCCGTCACGCCAAAGTTCGCCGTGCCAAAGCCGGCCGCCGTTGGCGTTCCTGATATCTCGCCGGTTGCCGGATCAATGGCAAGGCCCGACGGGAGAGCGCCCGATGTCACGGCATAGCTGATAACACCCACACCGCCGCTCGCCGAGATCGACGTCTCCGAATAGGGCGATCCGACCATGCCGCCCGTAAGGGTCGTACCGGCTGCCGGTGTCAGTACCACCGGTGGCGCCCCCACCGTGATCGTATAGCTTGCCGAAGTGGTGCCGCTTGTGGCCGCGACAGCCGTCACGGTGAAAGTCGAAGTGCCGAGCGCGGCTGCAGTCGGCGTGCCCGTTATCGCACCGCTTGCCGGGTCGATCGTAAGGCCGCCGGGAAGTGCACCGGATGTCACCGAAAAGCTGAGGCTCCCCAGGCCGCCGGTTGCAGAAATCGACGCACCCGGATAGGACGCACCAACTGTACCGGCCGAAAGCGCCGTACCGTTGGCCGGCGTCATGACCAAGGGCGGAGCTCCGACTTCAATCGAGTAGGTCGCCGAAGCAGAACCCGAGGTGGCCGCTGTGGCCGTCACCGTGAAGTTCGCCGTGCCGAATGCACTCGCTGTCGGCGTGCCGCTGATCGTACCGGTCGTCGCATTCAAAGAGAGGCCATCGGGCACCGCTCCGCTGCTAACCACATACGTGAACGCACCCACACCGCCGCTCGCCGAAATCGTCTGCGAGTAGGCAGAACCGACCGTGCCGGCCGTCAGAGCCGTGCCTGTGGCCGGTGTCAACGCCACCGGTTGTGCTCCGATCACGATCGTATAGTTGGCGGTAGCCGAGCCGCTGGTCGCGGCCGTGGCAGTCACCGCGAAATTCGCCGTACCGAACCCGCCAGCTGTCGGCGTGCCGCTGATCGCACCGGTCGATGCATTTAGGGTGAGGCCGGCCGGCAGCCCGCCGGCGGTCACCGAATAGGAGATTGGGCCCGCGCCTCCGGTCGCCGAAATAGATGCGTCTGAATAGGCTACGCCAACCGTTCCTGCCGTAAGCGTTGTTCCGTCTGCCGGTATCAGCACCACCGGCGTCGCGGCCACCGTGATCGAATAGCTGGCCGAAGCTGAGCCCGCGGTTGCGCCTGTCGCCGTAACCGTGAAATTGGACGTGCCGATCCCGCCGGCCGACGGCGTACCACTGATCGAACCGGTTGACGGGTCCAGGGCGAGGCCTGCAGGAAGAGCACCCGATGTGACCGCGTAGCTGATCGTTCCGAGTCCACCGCTCGCCGAGATTGATGCACCAGTATAGATCGCGCCAACCGTGCCGCCCACCAAGGCGCCGCTCGCTGGCGTCAGGACAACCGGTGGTGCTGCGATCGCGAGCGAGTAGCTCGCCGAAGCCGAGCCCGTTGTCGCGGCCGTCGCCATCACCGTGAAGTGCGCCGTGCCGAACCCACCCGCCGTCGGCGTCCCGCTGATCGCACCGGTCGATGTACTCATGGAAAGACCCGCCGGCAGCGAGCCGGACGTTATCGCGTAAGTGATCGTCCCCACACCGCCGCTCGCCGAGATCGAGGTGTTAGAGTAGGATACCCCCACGGTACCGCCGGTCAAAGCGCCGCTCGCCGGCGTCAGCACCACCGGCGGAGCTGACACCGTTATCGAGTAGCTGGCCGAAGCCGAACCGGAAGTCGCAGCCGTCGCCGTCACAGTGAAATTCGCGGTTCCAATCGCGCCCACTGTGGGCGTGCCAGTGATCGCGCCAGTCGATCCATTGATGCCGAGGCCTGCCGGCAGTGCGCCGGCGGTGACCGCGTAGGTGATTGCACCGGACCCCCCACTCGCCGAGATCGATGCGTTGGAATAGGAGGTTCCCACCACGCCGGCCGAAAGCGCCGTGCCGCTTGCCGGGGTCAGCGACACCGGCGGGAAGGCATTGATGGTGACGGTAACGTTCTGCGTGATGAAGTGAACCCCGCCGGTCGAGATGGTGGTGCTGTCCTGGACCTTCAGGTTGAAGGTCGAACTGCCAACCGCAGATGGCGTGCCGGACAGGAGGCCGCTGGCCGAGAGCGTAAGCCCGGCGGGTAGGCTGCCGCTGTCGCGGGTATAAGTGTAGCCCGGGGTGCCTCCGCTTGCAGAGAACTGGACGCTGTAGGCCGTACCGACACCGCCGTGCGGCGGAGTATCCGGTGTTACGTCGATGGCAGGCGGGGCGATGAGGACGCTGTAGGCTTTATCGAGCGTATTGGCCGTCGGCATCGTCGAATCGACAACACGGATTGTAAAATTGTAGGGACCCGAGCCGGTCGGCGTACCGGAGATGACGCCGGAGGAGGAAAGAGAAAGGCCGGGCGGCAGATTGCTGCCTGCGACGAGCGAATAGGAATAGGGGCTGGTTCCGCCACTCGTGTTGAGCGCCTGATTATAGGACGTGCCGATCACCGGCGTAGCAACGCTCAAAGGCGTGACCGTTAGCGGCGAGGATGAAGGCGCGATCGTAATGTTGAAAGTAATGGGAATGCCAAAATCATCCTTGACGATGAACGTGTCGGATGTCGCACCGTCGCCGTTGTTGGTGTAGATGAGCGCCGATGTGTTCGACGGCATTCCGAAGGTCAGGCTGCCGTGGGACGGGGATACGTTGGCGGGCGAAATAAAGCCGAAGTCCGCGCAGGTAAAGGTTGCCGTACCGCCCGAGCTTATAGTTGCCGTCTGCGGTGAACTACAGGCCGCCTGAGCCGCTGATGTCGGCCACAGCGCTGCCAGGCAGGCCAGCATAAGCAAAGCAAGGAGGTAGGCCACGTTCGTGCGATATCCGCACACCAGGTTTGCCCAACCAAACGATTTCTGCGCCATTGTTCCGCCCTTGTGCGCACGGCACGCCACATGGACGCAAGTCCACCGTTACGATTAGTCCGTTCATCGCCTCACCCAGTGATTGCCATGTATTTTTGAGCCACACAACCCAGAATCGTGCGACTTTTGCGGGAATCCTGACAAAAAGTCTGCAAGGCCCCCCTTCTCAATGTGCTCGTTATGAGAGAGAGTGCGCCGCAGGATAAATCCAGAGTCGTCGAATTTTATCGGGATGGGGGCAACCATGAGCGAACCTTTTGTGGGGCAGATCATGATGAGCGGGTTCGGCTTTGCGCCGCGCGGTTTTGCACTGTGCAACGGCCAGATTTTGGGGATTAATCAGAACCAGGCCCTGTTCTCCTTATTGGGGACGTACTACGGCGGCAACGGCTCGACCACCTTTGCCCTGCCGAATCTGCAGGGGCGAACGCCTGCAGCGACCGGTCCGTCCGCCGACCCCAGCTGGAACCCGACACCCTATGAACTCGGAGAGGTCGGTGGCATTGAAGCTGTAACGCTCACACAGCAGCAGATTCCTGCCCACCAACATCAGGGCAACGGGACGACCGCGGAGGCCAATCAGCGCAACCCGACGAACACGCTTTACGGCACCACCTCCCTGCCGATCTATGCGCCGTCAGGCGAAGCCCAAGTTGTGCTGGCGCCCCAGAGCGTCGCGGCAGCGGGCGGCGGACAGCCGCACTCCAATATGCAGCCATTCAACGTCATCAGTTTCTGCATTGCGCTACAGGGCGTCTACCCGCCCCGCAATTGAACCCAGCCGCCGGAGGATAACTAATGAGCAATCCCTATATCGGGGAAATTCGGATGTTCGGCTTTTCCCGCGTGCCGACCGGCTGGCAAGCCTGCGATGGTTCGCTGCTGTCAATCGCGGAATATGACACACTGTACATGCTGCTTGGCACCACTTATGGCGGCGACGGCCAGAATACGTTCGGCGTGCCCGACCTTCGCGGTCGCGTGCCCCTGCATCAGGGCACCGGCCAAGGCCTGAGCACGCGCTTACCCGGCCAACTTGGCGGCTCCGAAACCGTGACGCTTGTCGGGACCCAGCTGCCGCCGCACAACCATCCGATGTTTGCGACGACGACAGCAGCCAGCGCGACCGCGATCGGAACGAACGCCGAACTCGGCGCACTCTCGGGCAACACGATGTATGCCACTGATGTCACTGGCCTTAATGGGTTTAATACGTCCCCGAACTCGACCGGGCCCACCGGACAAACCCAACCCCACGACAACATGATGCCGACGTTGACGGTGCAATTCTGCATCTCGCTATACGGTGTGTTTCCGTCGCAAAGCTGATGCCCCCCATTGCACGATAAGGGAATAGAAATGTCAGAGCCTTTCATTGGTGAAATCCAGCTATTCGGATTCAATTTCGCGCCCCTCAATTGGGCGTTTTGTAATGGCGCGACGCTTGCAGTTCGGCAGAACACGGCTTTGTTCTCATTGCTGGGCGTAGCGTACGGCGGCAATGGCAGTACCACTTTCCAGTTGCCAAACTTTACTGGCCGCGCCGCCTTCAATCAGGGCATTGCACCGGGCCTTTCGCAACGCACGATCGGCGAGGTTGTGGGCGAAAACAGCGTGACGCTGAGCAATTCTGAAATGCCGGCGCATTCGCACGGGTTTACGATCTACAACCAGACCGACACGGCAAAACGGGCAAGCGCACCTTCTGCCGGCAACGCGTTGACACTTCCCATCGAGACCTCGGTCACCGCAAAGGACGCTCAGCCCAACGCGCCGTTCGCGTCAAACATGATAGGCTTGGCCGGCAACAACCTGCCGCATGAAAACAGGCAACCTTATCTCGCCGTGAACTTCTGCATCGCCCTTTACGGCAACTACCCGACGTTCGGGTGATGTCGCCACTCGACATTGCCGCCACAGGATTTCCGACACGCCGCAATCCACCCCGGTTGACGGTGGCAGATATGGGCTTACGCTATGCCACGTCTGATGACATGCCGTTTCTCCAGCTGCTTTACCGATCTTTTCGGACGGACGAGCTGGCGGGCATACGATGGCCGACGGAGCAGAAGCACGCCTTTCTGGAGCAGCAGTTTATTTTTCAACACCGCCACTATATGGCGGCTTTCCCCGAAGCCGAATTCCTCATTATCGAACTCGACGGAATGCCGATCGGCCGCCTTTACCTGAATTTTAGCCCAGAGCATTGGCTTATCGTAGATATAGGCCTGATACCGGAGTGGCGCAGCATGGGCAGAGGTGGCGCTCTCCTGTCTGCCATTCAGCGTGAGGCGACCAGATCAGGCGTCCAGGCACTGACACTGCATGTCGAGCACCACAATATCGCAGCACAGGCGCTTTATCGCCGACTTGGCTTTTTTGACGTAGAGAGTGGCAGTTCGCATATCCGGATGGAATGGCCTTGCAGTATTGTCTCCAACGCGACGCAGCGCTGACCGACAATCAATTGAAGACAGCTTGGTAGACTATACCGTGCTTATCGCGGGCGACCGGCACGAGGAAAATTTCCAACGCGCCGAGTGACGCATTCTTCATGCGATAGATCTGCTGCGGCAGAACTATTGCCGAATGACTGCGGAACAACAGGGAAAACGGAGCACGCCTCATGCCGGCCATGATCTGCGGTCCTCCCGGAGTGGCTTCCGCCAAGGTCAGTGGCACGGTACTCTCGCCAAGCGAAAGATCGAAGGCCTGGCCGACGCAACTTGCAAAATTTTGAAGCGTCAGAAATTCCATTCGTTGTGCTCCCCGATGATTCCCGCTTAGGTCTATTGCCGTACTCTTACAGCATTACGGTTGAGCGCAAAAGACTGCGACATCACGCGTTCTTTCGCGTTTGAGAGAGGCGTCGCGCGGCGGGGCAGTCGCCGGTAACCGCGTTGATGTGGCCACTGGGGCCGACATGGTTGTCCGCGAGGACCGTCACGGACTGCTTGTCGGCCGTGACGGTTATGATGATGTCGGTTGCGGCCGGAACCGGCGTGTTTCCCGCGGTCTCGTGGATGCGCAGCCGCACTGTTTTTCCCGGAAACACCCGGAAATGGTAGCGCACCGCATGTCCATGAAGGGCGAAACATGAAAGATTTTCGTGCGGCTCTCTCGAATGCCCGCCGCGCTCACTTCGCCGGGCAACACCGATGCGACATAGCTGTGCCGTTCGTCGAAGGTATTGCGCACGGCATAGATGACCGCGACCTTCTTTCCTTGCGCGTCCTAAGCGAAATAGGTGGAAAGCGGATTGAACACATAAAAAAATCTGCGGAAACGCGAGCAGCAAGACACGCTCCGCCGAAGGCGGACGCTCATTCTGGCGACGCGCCCCGATCCAATCTTCGATCACGGTTTCAAGGCGGCCAGGAGGGCTTTTGCCGTTTCGCCAGATGAGGCGGGATTCTGGCCGGTGATGAGCCGTCCATCCACGACCGTGTGGACGCCCCAGTCTTTCACCTTCGAGAAAACGGCGCCGAGACCGAGCAACTCATCTTCCACCAGGAAGGGCACGACCTCCGTCAAACCGACGGCCGCTTCCTCGGAATTCGTAAAGCCGGTGACCTTTCGCCCGTTTACGAAAGGTGTTCCGTCCGGGTTCTTGACGCGGTGCAGAACGCCGGGTGCGTGGCATACAAGGGCAATTGACTTGCCCGCCGCGATGAAGGCTTCGAGCAGCTTGATCGAGTTTCCGTCCTCGGCGAGATCCCACATCGGACCATGACCGCCGGGATAGAAGACGGTGTCGAAGTCCCTTTGGTTGACGCTGTCGAGGCGAACCGTCTCGGCGAGCTGGGCCTTGGCTTCCCGGTCTGCCTTGAAGCGCCGAGTGAGGTCGGTCTCAAACATCGGTTCATCGCTCTTCGGGTCGAGCGGCGGTTGGCCGCCCTTGGGCGATGCAAGGGTGATTTCGGCTCTGGCATCCCTAAAGACGTAATAGGGAGCCGCCAGCTCTTCGAGCCAGAACCCTGTCTTCTTGCCGGTGTTACCGAGGGTGTCGTGCGAAGTGAGGACCATTAGGACTTTCATGGATCATATCCTTTACACTGGAGGCGTAGATTTGAAGTCCGATCAGCCGCGTCGGCTTCTCGATGCACTGATATTGGCGTCGCAATGATATTTGGGAGATCTAGGTCTCACAATCCAGCTTTCCATCTCGATGATGGACGAAGGAGCGAGAACTTCAACGCGTTGATGGGGGGCGATAAATCGCCGCCCAGGTGGCCGAAGGCCGGTGCGCTCTTCAGGTCTGACCGTTGCGGGCGTCGACCGACAGGCCGGCTGCGGTGCCATCCGCGCGCGCCAGGACGAAATTGTCGAAGTTGGCGATCGAGGCGCAGGAATGGTTGGGGAACACGCGCACGCGGCTGCCCAGCGGCAGGGGGCGTCCGGAGTGGGGGACGAACCCGTGTTCCTCGGACATTCTCTCGAGCGTCCACAGGCCGGTTTCGCCATCGCCTTCGGCGCTGACGACCGTGCCGAACCCTGCGCCACCCATGCCATGTGCGCCGCGATCGGAGCTCATGGACTTCGAGCCAGCGTCGATGATGAAGTGCGCCTCGTTCGACGCAACGACGCGGGCGACGACTGAAAGCGCGAGGTGGTCGGCGGTACAAATGCCAAGCCGAAGGGCGGTGCCGTCCAGAAAGACGTAGTTTCCGGGACGGATGCAATCGACTTCCCGGGGCAGCGGTGCACCGAGGCAAGTCGGCGTTGCGCCGACGGAAATGCAATCAACGGCAATTCCGCGTTGCCGAAGCCGCTCGGCGAGGCCGGCGAGGGCCTCGGCCTCGTCGTGGGCGATCTTGGCCAGGGCATCGGGCTCAGGAGCCGCGTAGGCATGTCCGGCGTGCGAAAGCAGTCCGGCAAATCGCAATCCAGGGGTGCCGGCGATGCTTGCGCACAGTTCAGGCGCTGCCGGGTCATCGGGTTTGAGGCCGACGCGGCCGAGGCCAACGTCGACCTTGAGGAACACGCCGATCTCGACCCCGTGCCGGCTGGCGGCCTGCGACAGCGCATCGACACCTGTTTGGCTCGCCGCAATCGTGCGCAGTTCCACGCCCCGCGCCTTGACCGCAGGCAGAAGGCGATCGAGCGACGCCGCGTGGACGATGGGATAGGCCAGGATGATCGACGGAATACCGGCTTCGGCAAAGACCAGCGCTTCGCTGGGCTTGGAGGCGGTGATACCGCGCGCACCTGCGGCAAGCTGCTGCCGGGCGATGTGGAGGCTCTTGTGCGTCTTCACATGCGGAAACATCGCCACGCCGGCTGCATCGGCGCGCTGCTGCATGGCCTTGATATTGCGGGTGAGCCGTTTCTCGTCGACCTCGATATAGGGTGTCGGTCGCTCGGCGGTCGCTGGACGCAGGAACATTGCGGCCGTGGTCCCGCTTGCGCTGTCGCGGATATCTGTCGACGCCATGCCGGCAGCGCTCGCAGCCGGTTGCGTCACTTCGAAAGTGCTCATGTTGGGATACTCTGATCTGGAACGGGGTATAGCGGCTACTGTCAGGCGGTTGCGACCTGGCGCACGTAGTGGGTCGATGAGATCTGCCGCATCGGCAGTTCGCGAGGCACGAAGTCCGGCGCACGCACCGCGCTTGGAATTTCGTCGGACATCGGCTGGCGCCCTTCCGGACGGCGCGTCGGATCGGCAATCGGCACGGTCGATAGCAGCTTGCGGGTATAGGGGTGCTGCGGATTGCTAAACACCGAGCGGCGATCGCCGATCTCGACGATTTCGCCGAGATACATGACCGCAACGCGGTGAGCGATGCGCTCGACCACCGCCATATCGTGGCTGATGAACACAAGAGCGATCTGCATCTCGCGCTGCAGGTCCATGAGTAGGTTGATCACCTGCGCCTGGATCGTCACGTCGAGCGAAGCGACTGCTTCGTCGGCGACGATGAGACGCGGGTTGAGCGCAAGCGCCCGGGCGATACAGATGCGCTGGCGCTGCCCGCCGGAAAATGCATGCGGATAGCGCTCGAGATGCTCAGGCGAAAGCTCGACCTTTGCCAGAAGTTCGGCAGCGCGGGCGCGCATGTCCCCGGTCGAACCCAGCTTGTGGACCCGCATCGGATCCATCAGCGATTGCTCGATCGTCATGCGCGGGTTGAGCGAAGAAAACGGATCCTGAAAGACCATCTGCGCTTCGCGCCGAAATCGCGCGAGGACAGGGCGCGGCGCGCCGATCAGTTCGGTTCCATCAAAGCGGATGGAGCCAGAGCGCGGTCGATCGAGCTGCATGAGCGAGCGGGCGACCGTCGACTTGCCGCAGCCGGATTCACCGACCAGCGCCAGTGTCTCACCGGGAAAAATGTCGAAGGAGACGTTCTCCACCGCGTGCACCCGGCCGGAGACGTGGCCGAACAGCCCGGCCTTCAGATCGAAGCGCGTCACCAGGTTTCGCACCTCGACAAGTGGGCGAGGGGATTGCGTCATATGAGCCGGCGCGTTCATTCTGTCGCCTCCGCGGGCTGCCGCTCCGGTTCGAACACCAGCAGCGGAAATTTCTCCGGCGCATCCTTGTCGGCCATGCTGCCGAGGCGCGGCACGGCGGAAATCAGGGCGCGTGTATAGGCATGCTTCGGCTTGGCGAAGATGTCGTAAACCGAACCCGTCTCGACGATCTCACCCTTGAGCATCACACAGACCCGGTCTGCGACTTCCGCGACGACGCCCATGTCGTGGGTAATGAACAGCACCGACATGCCGATTTCGTGCTGCAGGGCGCGAACCAGATCGAGGATCTGCGCCTGAATGGTCACGTCGAGCGCGGTCGTCGGCTCGTCGAGGATCATCAGCGACGGGCGGCAGGCGAGCGCAATAGCGATCATGACGCGCTGGCGCATGCCGCCGGAGAGCTGGTGAGGATACTGGTCGAGCCTGCGTTCCGCATCGGGCACACGTACCAGCTTGAGGGTGTTGAGCGCGATCTGGCGCGCTTCCTCGGGTGCCTTGTTCTGGTGATGGATCACCGCTTCGGCAATCTGGTCGCCGACGGTAAAGACCGGGTTCAGGCTCGACATCGGGTCCTGGAAAACGATCGAGATGTCCGCGCCACGAAGGGCTTCGACCCGCTTTTCCGACAATGTCGCGAGGTCGGCGACCTTGCCGTCCTTCAAGCGCATCAGCACCCGCCCGCCGGTAATCGCCGCGCCATCATACTCGGTTAAACGCATGATCGTCATGGCGGTCACCGATTTGCCGGATCCAGACTCGCCGACCAGTGCAACTGTCTCGCCGCGCGCGATGCGGAAGGAGACGCCCCGCACCGCGCGCAGCTGTGAGCGGGTGCCGGCCGCGAAGGAAACCTCAAGGTCTTCCACGGATAGGATGACATCCTCGGGCAGTTCAGGGGGCGCGGATTTAGACAGGAACATCAGCACATGGACCCGATTTCGAGGGGACGTTGCCCTATCAGGTCTCGCAACGGGGTTGCCTCCTGTCAATATGCTCGGATGGCGGAGAACTCCCCGCGAGGCAGGCCGTCAGTGCCCGGGCGGCACGCAATCGGCTTTTGTCCGTGCCGCAAAACCGAGTAAAATCAATGTGTCACGAATGTGGCAATCGAAACTATGCGCTTTCTGCATCGTGTCGCCTGTCTTCGCATATGGCCTCGGTCGGGCGATTTGGGGTATGACGGTGCCTCAGGCGGCGTCGATGCCGGAATCGAATCCGTTCTTGTACTGTGGCAATGCCGCACACTGCTTGAGATGCTGCCACAACCCATCGCTGTCGGCGCTACCAGGGCCGGCGCGCCTGAAGATACGGATCTCCATTTCGAGCGACATCTGTGGTCCGCCGATCTGGACGAGGCGGCCTTGGCGCAGGGCTTCCGCCACACAGATCTGCGGCAGCCAGGCGACGCCGCGCCCGGCGACGGCCATGTGCTTCAGGCCATCGGCGAGGCCCGACTGGTAGACGATGCTGAGATTGAGCGGCCGGCGCCAGCGCGACTGGATCAAGGTCGCCAGCTTGCCGATGTAGCCGTCGCTCCAGGAATAGGCGAGATAGGGGATCTCCGTGCTTTCGGGCCCGTCGATGTCGAACAGCGGTCGGCCGCTCTCGTCGGCTCCCGACACCAGGATCAGCCTGTCCTTGCCGATCTGCAACGATTCGAACGGCCCGCCTTCCAGCACCGGCGGTCCATCGGGATGCACATAGGTGATGGCGAAATCGCATTGGCCCGAACACAGATGGTCGATGCTTTCGAGGAAGTCGGCGGCGTGCATGCTGGTGCGCAGCGGCAGGCGCGAGATCAGCGGCGAGCCGATCCATTTTGGGAAGAAGTACATCGCCAGCGTATGCAGCGAGGTGAAGGTGAGCATGGCCGAGCTCTCGCCGGCGACATTGCGGCAATCGGTGCGCAGCCTGTAGGCTTCGCGCACGAGCCGCTGGCAACCCGGCAGGAACATCGTGCCTGCCCTTGTCAACTGTACCGGATAGGTGCTGCGGTCGATCAGGTCGGCGCCGATCCAGTTCTCGAGGGATTTGATGCGCCGGCTAAAGGCCGGTTGGGAGATGTTGCGCGCCGTCGCTGCCGTCGAGAAATTTCTGGTCGCGGCAATTTCCAGAAAATCTTCAAGCCATTGCAGTTCCATGCCGGCCCTCATGCGTGATTTGCATAGTCTATCCTAATTACACATTGGACAGACCTGCAAGCGCTCTTCTAGCCTCCCCTATAACGAGAAGAAAATTCCGCCTCCACCAAATGGGAACAACGATGAAACGCACCTTAGCCCTCGCTCTCTGCCTGGGGCTCGGCATCGCGGCTGCGCCCGCTATGGCCGAGACCAAGAACCCCGGCACTTTCGTCTTCATGTGGACCGATGACATCCAGTCGTTCGATCCGGCCTATATCGCCAACACGCCGAGCTCCTACGGCACGCTCAACATCTACAGCCGCTTGTTGAACTTCAACGGCTCGAAGATCTCCGAGTTCGTGCCGTCGCTCTCGACCGAAGTACCTTCGCTCGAAAATGGCCTCATCAAGCAGGCGGCGGATGGCTCGGTCAGCTACACTTTCCCGATCCGCAAAGGCGTTTCAGCCCACAAGGTCGGGATCAAGGGTGCCGACGGTAAAGTCACCTGGGAGTACTACGACAAGCTGACGGACGCCCAGAAGGCGACGATCGAGCCTGGCTACGGCCAGATCACGCCGGAGGACGTGCGCTATTCGCTGTTGCGCGCCATCCTTCAGGGGCAGTCGTGGATGTCGAACGCGATCACCGAGGTGATCACTGCCGGCAAATATACCGACATCGCCAAGTGGGTTGAGGCCGAAGGCGAGGTGAAATCCATCAACGACGCCAGCCCCGAGATCCTGCGCAAGGTCTATGACCAACTCGCCTCGCAGATCGTCGTCGATGGCGATAATGTTACGCTCAAGCTGCCCAAGTCGTTTCCGGCCACGCTTGGGGTGATCGCGCTGCCCTTCGGCACTTCGGTCGTCGACAAGGAATGGGTTGCATCGGTCGGCGGCTGGGATGGCTCGGGCGACACCTGGAAGGCCCACTACCGTCCGGAACTCGGTGCCAATCCGCTGTTTGCGGAAGAAAATGGCACCGGGCCGTTCATGCTCGAGGAGTGGGACCGGACCGACCGGCGCATCACGTTGAAGCGCTTCGACAATTACTTCATGGGCCCCGCCAAGCTTGAGCGCGTGGTCATGCGCACGGTGCCGGAATGGACGACGCGGCGCCTGCAGCTTCTGTCCGGTGACGCCGATTTCGTCACGGCACCCGTCGAGTTCATCGACGAACTCAGCAAGACCGAAGGCGTCAAGGTCATCGACGGCCTGCAGAAAGTGTTCTCGCGCGGCATCTTCTTCGCCTGGCCGCTCGATGACAACGACAATCCGGCGATCGGCAGCGGCAAGCTGGATGGCGCCGGTATTCCGCCGGACTTCTTCGCCGATATCGATGTGCGCAAGGGCTTCAACTACGCCCAGAATTACGACGCGCTGCTCACCCAGGTGCTGCTCAACAAGACCGTGCAGTCTCGTGGGCCGACGGTTCGCGGCATCATGGGTTACCGCCCGGATTCACCTGTCTACAGCTACGATCCCGCCAAGGCCGAAGAACACTTCAAGAAGGCATTTGACGGCAAGCTCTGGGATACCGGCTTTGCCTTCACCGCCTATGTGACTGAAGGCAACCCGCAGCTGACGGCGGCACTCTCGGCGCTGCAGCAGGGCCTGTCACGCATCAACCCGAAGTTCAAGATGCAGATCCAGGCGCTGCCTTGGGCATCGGTATCGGACAAGCTCAACAACCGCGAAAAGCCGGCAGCACCCTTGACGGTGATGGGTTGGGGTCCTGACTATTCCGACCCGGGCGGTCCGCTCGGTGCCGCCAGCTACTATCTCTCGCCCACCGGCCTCGTCGGCGGCATGGTCGGCCAGGGCTATCGCGACCTGATGGCGGAGAAGTTCAAGCCGCTCCTGGATGAAGCCTGGGCATCGGTCGATCCGGCGGTTCGCGAGCCGATCTACGCCAAGCTGCAGGAGATGTCGTACGAATACGCCACCACCCAGTTCCTCTGGGAGGACTTCGGCTACGTCGTCACACGCAGCAATATCGATGGTTATGTCGACAACATGATCCTCTACGGCGCATGGGACTTCTACCCGGTCACCAAGGCCAACGATTGACTGGCCAGGGCTGCCGGTGGCAATCCCGCCCGGCAGCCCTTGTTTCATTTTCCCTGAAATCGGAACGTGTGAACCGTGCTGAACTACGCACTCAGACGATTGATGATGCTGCCGATCGTTCTCTTCGCGCTGTCGTTGATGATCTTCGCGCTGCAGATGTCGCTTTCGCCGACACAGAGACTGGCGGCCTACGCACCGTCGCCCGATTATCTCAAGGGCGGTCAGGAAAGCATTCGCCGGATGATCGAGCAGTACGGGCTGAACGATCCCTTCTATCTCCAATATGGCCGCTGGATCGGCGGCGTTCTCAGCGGCAATCTCGGCTGGTCCGAGACCGCGCGCCAGCCGGTGTCGACGGCGCTGATGTCGCTGTTTCCGGCGACGCTGGAGCTGGTCGTGCTCGCCTTCGTGCCCTGTCTGCTACTCGCCATCTACCTCGGTTCGCGTGCCGGCATCTATCTCAACCGCTGGCCCGACCACGTCATCCGCATCTTCACCATTCTCGGCTGGTCTTTTCCGGTTTACGTCTTTGGCCTCTTGATGCTGCTGATCTTCTATTCGGCGCTTGACTGGTTTCCGCCCGGCCGGCTCAGCCAGTGGGCTCAGACCATCGTCAGTTCCGGCGATTTCGTGCGCTACACCGGCGCCAACACCGTCGACGCGCTGCTCAACGGCAACCTGGCGATCTTCGGCGATGCACTTCGTCACCTTGCCGCGCCCGTCATCACGCTGACCTATGTCAACGTCGCCAGCATGACGCGGGTGATGCGCACCTCGATGCTGGAAACGCTTCGCCAGGACTACGTACGCACCGCCCGCGCCAAGGGCCTGCCGCGCCGCGTCGTCGAATTGCATCACGCCAGGCGCAACGCGCTTTTGCCGCTTGCAACCATCGCCGGCATGGAACTCGCCGTGATGATGGGTGGCGTGGTCATCACCGAGACCATCTTTGACTACGCCGGGCTCGGCCAGTTCGCCGCCAAGACCGCTGCCAATCTCGACTTTCCCGCAGTTCTCGGCTTCGGCCTCTATTTCGCGGTCGTCCTGGTGCTGATGAACCTGGTCGTCGATCTCATCTATCCGTTGCTTGACCCGAGGGTGAAGACGCAATGAAGTTTCTTCGTTACCTCGCACGAAATCCGGTGTCGCTGTTCGGTGTCGTGATCCTCCTCGCCTTCGTGCTGATCGCCGTCTTCGCGCCCGTTCTGGCGCCGCCGCAAAGCTTCCAGCTTTCTCCCTACGACACACCGCGAGCCGGCTTCCTGGCAACGCCGCAACCGCCTTCGCCGGAGGCCATATTCGGCACCACGCAAGGTCAGTACGACATCTTCTATGGCGTCGTCTGGGGTACGCGCACGGCGTTCAAGATCGGGCTCGGGGTCGTGGCGATCTCCGTGCTGATCGGCACGGTCGTCGGCGCTGTCGCGGCCTATTACGGCGGCGTCGTCGAGGAAGTGCTGATGCGCATCGTCGACGTGTTCATGGCCGTGCCCTTCCTGATCGCCGCCATGGTGCTGACGGCGTTGCTCGGCAAAGGCATCGTGCCCATCACGATCGCGCTGACGACGTTCGGCTGGATGAGTTATGCCCGTATCGTTCGAAGCGAGATCCTGAGGATCCGCGAGATGGATTACATCCACGCAGCCAGGAGCTACGGCGCCAGCGATCTCAGGCTGATCGTCCTGCATATCCTGCCCAACGCCATGTTCCCGGTGCTGGTTCTCGCGACGATGGCGACCGGTTCCATGGTGCTGTCGGCCTCAGCGCTCAGCTTCCTCGGCGTCGGCACCGAAGAAGGGTATGCCGACTGGGGCCAGTTCATCGCCTATTCACGCAACTGGATCGTCGGTCAGCCCGGCAATCCCTTCCAGTTCTGGTACACGCTGGCCTTCCCCGGCGCGGCCGTCTTCCTCTTTGTACTCTCGTGGAACCTGGTCGGCGATGCGCTGCGCGACATGCTCGACCCACGCCACGCCCATTGAGACCCAATCCCTTTACGACCAAGGAGCATTTTCCATGTCCCCTCTGTCTGCTGCTTCCATCGAGCTGTTCGAGGATCTGATCCGGTACGAGGTCGAGGACAAGGCGATCCCGTCGATCTCCTACGCCCTCGTCGATCGAGACGGTGTGCTTGCCGAAGGCCATGTCCAGCGCCATGACCGCCATTTCGACATGGGCAAGGACACGTGCTTCCGTATCGGCTCGATCACCAAGACCTTCACCTCGCTGGCGATCATGCAACTGGTCGAAAAGGGCCTTGTCGATATCGATGTCGACGTCGCGACCTACCTGCCCGGATTCAAGCCGGCGAACCCGTTCGCTGGCGCCGAGGGCGGGCCTCACGGCTCGGTCATCAGCCTGCGCAAGCTGATGACCCATACGGCCGGGCTCGTGCGCGAACCCAAGAGTGGCCACTATCTCGACGCGACCCGTCCTCCGCTGGAAGACACGGTCGACGAGCTCGCCAGCTCGACCTTGAAGCAGGATCCGAGCCTCGGGGTGATGCATTACTCCAACGCCGGCATCGCCGTCGTCGGTCGGGTGATCGAGGTCGTCACCGGCCAGAGCTATTCCAACTATGTCGCTGCCAACATTCTGAAACCGCTCGGCATGGACAGTTCCTCCTGCGGCATGGCGCCGGGCATTCGCGAGCGGCTTGCGCCGGCCGACATGTGGACGCTCGACGGCGATACGCCGGCGCCGGTGTTCAGCCTGGGCGGCTCGCCGGCCGGCAACATCTTTTCCACCACGGGCGATATGGCACGCTACGCCCAGTGCCTGCTGCGCGGCGGCTTTGACGCTGAGGGCAATTCGATCATCTCGCCGGCGTCGCTGCGTGAGATGTGGACACCGTTCGGCAAACGTCCGGCCGGCCACGACAAGACGCTCAACGGGTATGGCCTGTGCTTCGGTGCCGGCGACGTCGACGGCTGGACCTCGGTCGGCCATGGTGGCGCCGTCTATGGTTATGCTTCGCAGATGATGCTGTTGCCTGCCGCCGGCGTCGGCGTGCTGATCTTTGCGACCCTTGATTTCGCCAACCAGATCGCCTCGCGGCTCGGCGTCGACGGCGTGCGCATCGTTCTTGCCGAGCGCAAGATGGGCAAGATGCCCGAGCGGACACAGCGTCCGCCGGAGATCCCCGAAGCGCAGTTCAAGACCCTGCCGGGCTATTACCGCGACGACGCCACGCAGGAGATCGTCGAGGTCAAATCCAAGGACGGCAAGATCTACCTGATGGGCGAGGGCGTTCCGCACCGGATCCGTCCCGTTGCCGGCAACGATTTCGTCATCGACGGTCGCATCTACGGGCGCGGCGCGGACTATGCCCATATGAACCTCTCCTTCCCGGGAGCCGGCAAGCTCGTCTGGCGGGATACAAGCTGGACGCGCATAGAGACGCCTGAAGACGAGACTGTGCCCGACGCCATTGCGCCGCATCTCGGCGAATACGGGCCGGACTTCAACATCACCTACCTGACCTACAGCCATGGCGACCTGAAATGCCTAATCGAGTACTTCTGCACGCACACATGTGAGCCGGTGGAGGAGGGACGCTTCCGCATGCATGGGCGGCTTTACGAAGACGAGATCCTCGAACTTGATGCCGTCGACGACAACGGCAAGCGCGGCATTCGGGTCGGGCCGATGTTCCTGGAGCGGCGCAGCCCGTCCCCGACCGAAGCGGCGTGACCCAAACATGACCGCTCCAATCAAGATGGAGTCACCTCTTGGCGCCCGCATGTTCATCGGCGGGCGCGAGGTCGACTATTATTGCGGCACGTCGTACTTCTGCCTGCATGGCCACTCCGAAGTGATCGAGGCGGCCTGCGAAGCGACCAGGCGCTACGGCATGGGGCCGGGGACGCTCGCCCATATGCAAGTCTATGCCGACTTGCAGGAGCGGTTGCGCGACTGGTTCGGCACAGACGAGGTCGTCTACATAATTTCCGGATACACCAGCCCCATGGTGTTGCTGCAGGGGCTGCGCGACGAATTCGATGTCATCTTTATGGATTGCGCAACGCATTACAGCACCCGTGACGCGAGCCCGACGCTCGGCAAGCGGGTTCACGAATTTCGGCATGCCGATCCGGAGGATCTTGCTGCGCAACTGTCGTTGCATGTGAAGGCGGGCGAGCGGCCGGCGGTGCTGACCGACGGCGTCTTTCCGTCATCCGGACGGTTGGCGCCACTTGGGGATTACCGGCAGGCCATGGCCCCCTATGATGGTGCGCTGCTCTGCATCGACGATTCCCACGGTGTCGGCGTTCTTGGTGAGACCGGCCGCGGATCGCTGCAGCACGCGGGGCTCGAAGGCGAGGGCAACTATCTCGCCGGCACGATGAGCAAGGCGTTCGGCGCGCTCGGCGGCATCGTTCCCGGTAGTGCGGATCTGGCCGCCAAGATCGCGGGCAATGCGATGATCATGCGTGGTGCCTCGCCGGCGCCACCGGGTCTTGCAGCCGCTGCAGCCGCATCGTTGCGCGTTCTGCAGGCGACACCGGAAAAACGCGCCAACCTCGTTCGCAACGTCAAGCATATGCGCAGCGGGTTGCGGACCCTCGGGTTCGACGTTGCCGACACGCCGGTACCGATCGTCACCATCAAGGGCGTCACCGACCTCGAACAGCTGCGCGATCGTCTGGCGGAGCGCGACATCATCGTCAGGGTGCAGCAGCCTGGTGGTTATTCCGACGCGTCAGATGTTGCGACCATGCGGCTTGCGGTGTTTTCCGAGCACACGGCCGATCAGATCGAACGGCTCCTGCGGTCGATGGGCGAACTTCTCTAGACCTGCGTGTGGAGTTCTCACCGACGTTGGCGTCGGCGAGAACTCCGCGCTAGCGACCGTGCACGCACGCCTGCTCGTGAGGGAGTTATCCATAACCGATTGAAATCTCGTGAGTTAGGCGATTCTTGCATGGAGTTTTGCCCAAATTGAATTGGCCTGTGGCGGCGAGCTGCACCAATGTTCCGTTAAACGACATGCAAATCGCCGATCACCGGTCAGACGTGCCTCGCCGATAACCAAGTCTGCCAAAGTGGCCGCTGAAGCCCCCGCGGTTGGCGGCGCCCATCGCGTTGGTTGGCCTTCGCGATGCCTGCCTGAAACGACCGCATCTATCCCGCTCTTCCCGATTTGACCGATAGAGGAACCCACCCATGAAAGTTTTCATCTCCGCTGACATCGAAGGCACCGCAGGCATCGCGCAATGGGACGAAGCCGAGCGCACCCATTCCGACTGGACCGAATTTCGCGCCCTGATGACCGCCGAGGTGGTCGCTGCCTGCGAGGGCGCGCGTGCCGCCGGTGCGACGGAAGTCGTGGTGAAAGACGCCCATGACAGCGGTCGCAACCTCATCCTCGACCGCCTGCCGGACTATGTCCGCATTGTGCGCGGCTGGTCCGGCCATCCGGATGCGATGATGTTCGGCCTCGATGCCGGCTTCGCGGCCGCGCTCTATACGGGCTATCACTCCAAAGCGGGCAGCGAGGCAAATCCGCTCGCCCATACCTCCACGATGCGCATCTCGCGCCTGCTTTTGAACGGAGAGGTCGCCTCGGAATTTACCGTCAACGCGCTCTGTGCCGCCGGTTACGGTGTACCGTCGGTCTTCCTTGCCGGCGATGCCGGTATTTGCTCTGAGGCGCGGGCGATGGTGCCGGGGCTGAAGTCCGTGGAAACACTGGAGGGTAAAGGTCGTTCGACGACGTCGATCTCGCCTGCTTGGTCGCGCCGGCTTATTCGTGAAGGCGTGGCAGAAGCGCTGTCCGGCGATTTCGCTCAGGTGCTGCCGTCCAGGGCCGAGCGCTACGAAGTGGTGATCGAGTTCAACAATCCGACAGATGCCTATCGTGCCGGCTGGTATCCCGGTGCATATGCGCACGGTCCTCGCGCCGTCGCCTTCAAGCATGCGGATTTTGCGGAGATCCTGCGAGCGCTGGTCTTCCTGAAAGCCTGATCAAGGGCGGGCTCCAGTGCCTGGACGTCGCGGGATAGAGCCACTGGCCTTGATAGGTAGCAACGCGCCGAAACGGGCGCTTTATGATAACTGAGTTCAGCAACAGATCTTCACCAAACACCTGCCGCAGCCGGACCTTCAGGTAGGTGGGATGAGTAGGCGAGTGGTGGTCCGATCGATGCTGGGCGTCAGTCCAAGCGCCTACCAGGACGCCTGCGAGGCGATGAGGCCGGAAAATGCGGCTGCGACAATGGCCTGTATTCTCGAAGGGGCAGGGCACATCAACTCGGCCGGCGGATATCTGCGCAATCTGACGGACAAGGCGCGGCGAGGGGAGTTTTCGCTCGGTCCGGTGTTGATGGCTCTGTTGCGGGCGAATCCAGTGGCTGCTCGAAGCGCCTAGCGAACGGCTCTTTGGGGGTGGCAGTGGCTTGAAACTTCTCGCTACCCCGGCGAATCTGTCGTAGTCGCTTGCGTTACCGTCAATAGAGTCATATATTTCGCACAATAAATGAGTTGCTGGATATGGCGGAATGATCATGCCTCAGGTTCTGAAATCTTTAGAGCACAGCGGTCCCTTGGTGCTGTCCTATATGGATCGCTCGGGAAAGATCGCTGTGGAACGGGTCGCAACCGGCTTCGGCATGTCTAAGAGCCAGTTGGCCGAGACGGCGGGGCTAGCCCGCGAAACACTGTATAGAAGTGAACGTAGCCTGGGCGCGAAAACGCAGAGCCGCCTTCGGGAAATGCTGGAGATTATCAGTCGTGTCTCAGATTGGGCCGGTGGTAAGGAGCAGGCAATGGCTTGGTACCGGGCCCAACCTCTGCCAGCTTTTGGCGGGCGTACGCCCGAGGCTCTCGTAAAAGACGGCAAGGCCGCGGCGGTGCGAGATTACCTCGATCATATGGCCCTCGGGGGCTTCGCTTGAGGTTTGTGGGCAATTGTTACCGTGCGCACGATCCACGCTGGGCTTTCAAACCGGTTTCAGGAGATGGCGCGGCTATAAGAGGCGCGCGGTTCAACCCAAAAGGCGTGCCAGCTCTCTATCTCGCCCTCAGTGTGATGACGGCGGTAAAGGAAGCCAATCAAGGGTTTGCCCATCGCATCGACCCTTGTGTACTTTGTTCCTACGATGTCGACTGTGATGACATTGCGGATCTTACTTCTGAAGTTGGTCGGGCCTCGAATTCCGTTTCGGTGGAGGAAATGGCCTGCAGTTGGGCCACCACGCTTTCCGAAGGAAGGAGACCCCCATCCTGGTCGATATACGATCGACTCAAGGCGAGGGGCACGGCAGGCATCATAGTACCCAGCTTTGCGCCCGGCGCCGAAGAGGGAGATCGAAATCTGGTGCTTTGGAACTGGGGCCCCAACCTGCCGCATAAAGTGCAGGTACACGACCCAAGTGGTCAGCTTCCGAAGGATCAACTGTCCTGGGATTAGGCGCATCGGCGCAATTAACGCGTTCAGGCCCTTTACGACTGCGTCTTGATCTTGCAGCCATATTACGCCCGCTCTACCGTGCTTACAGCAAAGGTAAGCAACCAAGATCCGGAATTTTGGTCCGGTGCGATAGACGCGACAGCTCGCATGCTTTTCGTTGACGCCGGAACCGTCTACTAATGTGAGCGTATCAGTATCATTCGAGCCTATCGGTCCGACACGACGATGATCAAAGGAGGATACTTTGGCAACCGGTACAGTAAAATGGTTCAACACAACAAAAGGCTTCGGTTTCATCCAGCCGGATGACGGAACTGCCGATGTGTTCGTCCACATTTCCGCGGTAGAGCGAGCTGGTCTACGCGGACTCAACGACGGCCAAAAGATTACCTATGAGCTGGTGAAAGACCGCAAGTCCGGCAAGATGTCGGCGGACAACCTCCAGGCCTGAGCGCATTGCGATTCTGCAGCTTACTGCATGCAGTGTTTGCTCTGCTCCAGCGGTGCCTCTTGGCCGGAACCCGCCGGTATGACCGGCGCTTTCAGGTGATCAGCCGGGCCGCGCGACCTTGTTTTCGCTCAAATCGGTCGGCGTATGGTCGATCTGGCAGACGTCGAGTGGGTGCGGTGCGTGGATATAGCCTGGTCGCGGTTTTAACCGCAGCAGGTGCTTTGGATTGGCCGACCGCTTTCTGGCGATCTCTTCAGGCGAAAACAGCGCCGGGATGCGCCGGGCAATGGTGACATAGGACGGCAGGGCAAGACCAGCCTCTTCACAGCGCGCACGGATTTCGGCGACGACCGGTGCGAGAGGAGGCGCCTCGAGCGTCAGCCATTGCTCGCGCAGTGTCTTGCTGATGATTGCCTCGATGCCTTCTGACGCCATCGTCCGCCTCGCCGGCGCGACCCTGCTCGAGCAGAACGACGAATGGGCTGTCCAACGCGCCAGATACATGACGCTGGAAACCATCAGCCAGATGAGCGATGATCCGCTCATCAGCCTGCCAGCCGTGGCGCGCTGATCATCCCGGCCCATGCCGGAGAACGCGGCGACCAAAGCCGCCACTTACACCACTCCCTGGGACACGATCCCGAACGCAGCACCGACGACCCTTTGTAAGTCCGCAATCCTTGATTTCAGTCATTTCAGCTATAAGGTGGAGGCATTGCCCAAAGGGGATTACAGGCCAATGCTCCCAGAGAAGAAGGACCGTTCGCCTGTTGCGCTGGAACAGCGCGACGTCAGCGCCGACCAGCGCATGTTCTCACCTTCCGCTGCGCGAAATTCGGCGCCGATCCTCGCGGTCCTACAACGTGTCCTTCCAACACGTGGCACCGTGCTGGAGATTGGATGCGGGACCGGTGAGCACGCCGTGTGTTTTGCGGGGGCAATGCCAGACATCACCTGGCAGCCGAGCGATCCGGATGCCGACGCCCGCGCCAGTACGTCTAGCTGGATCAAATTCTCAAGGCTGAAGAATGTGCTGGCACCGCGGGATATTGATGTGTGCTCAGGACAATGGATCGTCGAACAAACGGGGCATTTTGACGCCATCTTATCGATCAATATGATCCACATCGCGCCATGGACGGCAAGCTCAGGATTGTTCGAAGGAGCTGGCCGTTTGCTTCACGATGGTGGGCTTCTCCTTCTCTACGGTCCCTTTACGCGCGACGGCGTACACAACGCCCCCTCGAATGCTGCTTTCGACGCCGCTCTAAAGGAGCGCAACCCATCCTGGGGTGTGCGTGATATCGCTGACCTTGAACAATTGGGTGAGGCCGCTGGACTTGTTCTCCGCGAGACGATCGAGATGCCTGCCAACAACATGTTGCTGGTCTTCTGCAGAGGTACTGTCTCAACGACAAGCCGGCGCGAAAGAGATGTGACCATGCAGTAAGCTGCCGTCCGAGGTCGATGCTCGAAACGTGCGGTATAGGCGAGAATGCAGCCGAAGGCGGAACGCGACAGGCGCACTGCGCGGGGTGTGATCTAACCGGAACCCGCGGGGATGGATACCGAGGTTGTGCTTTTGGAAGGAGAGACGAGAACGATGCCGACACCAGAGCAACCCAGCCTGATAGTTCGACAAAAATCCCCACAGAATACCGAGTTTCCATTTGCGTCGCTCTCCGATTTGCTGATCCCAACCGAGCTGTTCTTCGTGAGAAACCATTTCCCCTCGCCGGACCTCGATGCGCGAGACTGGAGATTGCGCGTTGACGGGGCGGTGGCGCGGCCGCTCGAACTTGACCTCGACAGCATCAAGGCGATGCGGAGCACTACCTTGACTGCCGTCGTCGAATGCGCCGGGAATGGCCGCGTCTACTATGTGCCACCGAAGGAGGGGTTGCAGTGGCAGAACGGAGCCGTCGGCAATGCTGCGTGGACAGGAGTTCTTCTCAGCGAGATACTGGAAATGGCGGGCGTTAAGCCTAACGCGCGTGAGGTCCTGCTTGTGGGCGCAGACAGCGGCGTCGTCGACACGAACAAAAAAACGGCTTCTCCTGGCCCCATCGCTTTTGCGCGCAGTCTACCGCTTGAGAAGGCCATGGCGCACAGCACGATCCTTGCCCATTCGATGAACGAGGAGCCGTTGACGCGCGATCACGGCTACCCGCTGCGCGCGGTTGTGGGTGGCTGGTTCGGCATGGCTTGGGTCAAGTGGATCACCCATATCACGGTTTTGGAACAACCATTCCTTGGATACTGGCAGGCGCGTGAGTACTTCCGTTGGGAGCGCAACCTCGGGGAACCGAGCCTAGGGTCAGGACTCGTTAATTACAGCCAGAAGATGACGGAAGCTGCGATGCAGATTGCTGAAAAGAAGGTGTGGGCGCATCGGTCGTAGCGAGTTGCGATGCGTCTCCAATCCTTGAGTTTGGCGAATAGGTTCTCGACCTTGTGTCTGCGGCGATAGAGAGCTTTGTCGTAGGCGTACGGTTTCGTCCGGCTTTTAGAGGACGGAATGCAGGGCTCGATGCCCCTGGCGAGGAGCTCTTCGCGGAACCAGGTGCTGTCGTAGCCCTTATCGGCGATGAGGCAATCGGCCTTGGGTAACGCGTCGAGCACCATCCGGGCGCCCCTGTGGTCGCTCATCTGACCCTCGGAGAGCAGCATGATGATCGGTCTACCGTCATCATCGCAAACGGCATGGAGCTTCGAGTTCAGTCCGCCCTTGGTTCGCCCGATACGGCGGGGAACATCCCCTTTTTTAGAAGGCTTGCCGCGGTGCGGTGGGCCTTCAGATGTGTCGCGTCGATCATGATGCGCTCAGGCTGAGGACCTTCGCCGGCCAAAGCGGCGAAAATCCTGTCGAACACGCCGAGCCGGCTCCAGCGAATGAAGCGGTTGTAGAGCGTCTTATGTGGCCCGTACTGCGAAGGTGCATCCTTCCACTGCAGACCATTGCGGATCACATAGACGATACCACTGACAACGCGCTGGTCATCGACACGCGCAACCCCGTGTGAAAGAGGAAAATGTGGAGAGATGCGAGCCATTTGGCGCTCGCTTAGCAGAAACAAATCACCCATCAGAACCTCCTTCAACGGAGACTCTGAATCACATCTCAAACGAAATTAATAGGTCCTGACCCTAGTCCCCCTCACGGAGATGGAGGTCAAAGCGCAGATCGCGCGACCCGTGCAGGGCGCGCGTCTCATCGCCGGCCAACCCTATCGAATTTTCGGAGCCGCCTGGGGCGGCGAGGCTGCTATCCGGCAGGTTCAGGTCTGCAGCGAAGATGGTAGTGGCTGGCGCGAGGCAAACCTCCTCGAGAAAGAAAGTCCCTTTGCATGGCGCTTGTGGGAGTACATGTGGACCCCTGAAAAGGTGGGGCAATACAAACTGCGATGTCGCGCGATCGATGCGGCGGGGCGCGTGCAGCCCGACCAGCAGCGTTCCGACTTCGAGAGCTACGCGGCCAATTGGATCGTACCGGTGGAGGTTACGGTCGTTCCCGAGCCGCAGGCCTATGAGGAGGAATTCGTGATCTAATCAACCGCATGGGGCGAAATGGCGGCGAGTGTCACCTGTTAGCGGTTGTTGATCCGCTCGAACACTCTGTCGAGCGCTCGCGTCAGCGCTTGGGTTCCGCCCCTTTCGTCGAAGTCCCGGAACACCTGTTCGTTGGGGCCGCTCTTGGTGGCAAACTCGCGGCTCAACTTGACGAAATCGACATCCTTGCCTTGCGTGAAGTGCCGATTCGGAACGATCGGCAAACAGGGGCACGAGATAGGCGCGGCCCTTTTCTTCCGGCAGGCCATTTTGGGCGAGCCATTCTGTCGTGCGGTGTATGATGCCGAAATAGGTGGCCATCAAGGCGCTGGCTGCGGCGAGAAGGTCATATTCCACCTTGCTCTTGCATTCGACGGCGTTGCCGGGCACGTCGAAGATCGCCGCCGTCGCTTGGTCCCCAGGGAAGACTGCCGTGACGCCTTGGCCACGGGCAACGAAGGGCAGAGGGGTCACTTGGGTCAGATGGGCGCCTGCGACGAACCAGCGGTTTGTCGGCGAAGTCGCAAGGACCCGTCGGCTGCGCTTGACAAAAGACCGCGGTTTAAACTATAGGGTAATCGATAACCCAGCGGAGTTCAGGAGCATCGTGGCAATCTCGCTTTCTGACATTGCGGAGCGTGCAGGCGTCTCGGTGAAGACGGTCTCCGGCGCATTGCACGGCGGCTCCGCGCGCATGTCGGACGATACCCGCCAGAAGGTGAAGGCGATCGCCGAGGAACTGGGTTACGTGACCAATCTCGCCGCGCGCGGTGTGCGTCAGGGATGGCTACCGCTGGTCGGCGTCGTTTCTGATGGCCTCATCACTTCGCCGTTCGCCACCGAAATCGTGCGCGGGCTCGATGGTGCTGCGCGCAGTGCAGGCATGGCAGTGTTTGCCGTCAACCACAGCAGTGGACAGTCAATCGGCTCGGTGGTCGACGAGGTGCAGCAGTTCCGGCCGCGTGCCGTTGCCTACGCCGCCATGTACCACAAGGACGTCGATCTGCCGCCGGCACTCGCGGGCTCCGTCGGCGTGATGATCAATTGCCGTGAGGCATCCGGGCGCGTCACATCACTGGTCCCCGACGAAGAAGGTGGGGCGAGCGAGATCGTGCGTTACCTGCTGGCCTCTGGCCGCCGCCGCATCGCCTTCATCAACCTGCCGGGTATCCTTGCCGGGGCGCTACGGGAAAAAGGTTTTCGCGCAGCCCTTGAAGAGGCGGGCATCGAACCGATTGGTGTGCTTCCGGCCGTGCGCCGCAGCGTTTATAGCGACCGCGCTCCGAGTCTCGTCGCCTCGCATGTCGAGACATTGCTGGCCACCGGTCAGCGGCCGGACGCGATCCTGTGCGGCAACGACCGTGTCGCAATGGAAGTCTATGCAGCCCTTGCGCGCGCCGGCCTTAAAATCCCGGACGACATTGCGGTGGCCAGCTTCGATAACCAGGTCGAGCTTGCCTCGCGGCTGGATCCGCCGTTGACGACGATGGCCCTGCCGCACCGCGCGATGGGCCGCCTGGCCATGGAGATACTGCTCGCCGGGGAACCTCAGCCGCCGCATCTGCGCAAGCTGCCGTTTCATCTCGTGGAGCGGGCATCGGTCTGACAATCGGCATTTTCGTCGAACTGAATAGGAGGAGAAGATCAATGACAACTTATCTGGGTAATCGTTTACTTAGCGCGCTTTTCGCGTCGTCCGCACTCTTGTGGACCGCCGGTTTTGCAGAGGCAAAATCCGTCATCCATGTGATGCACCAGGGCGATCCGGGTTGGGTGAAGGCCTATGGCGACGTCGCCAAGCGCTTCGAGGAAGCCAATCCCGACATCGACGTCGAGATGATCTACGCGCCGCACGACGCCTATAACGAGAAGTTCAGCGCCGCCGTCATGGCAAAGCAGTTGCCCGACGTGATGGAACTCGACGCGCCGTTTCTCGCTAACTACGTCTGGTCGGGCTACCTGCAGCCCATCAAGCCACTCGTCGACAAGGATGTCCTCGACGACATGACCGGCTCGAACATCGCTCAGGGAACCTACCCGATCGACAAGGACCTCTATGCAATCGGTCTCACTGACTCCTCGGTCGTTCTCTACGGCAACAAAAAGTATCTCGAAGCCATCGGCGCACGCATTCCGAAATCCGTCGACGATGCCTGGACGCGCGAGGAATTCGAAGGCTATCTCGAAAAGCTCTCCAAACTCGAAGGCGTGAAGTGGCCGATCGACACGTTCCGCGGTTACGGGATCAAGACCGAGTGGATCACCTATGCCTACGGCCCGCTGCTCGAAAGTGCGGGCTGCGACCTGATCGATCGCAAGGCTTGGAAGTCGAGCGGCACGCTCGACAGCCAAGCCTGCGTCAAGGCGCTGACGATGATGCAGACCTGGGTGAAAAACGGCTGGGTTGTTCCGACCTCGTCCGGCACCAACCAGTTCTATGCAGAGGGGCAGCCGGCAGCGCTTGCCATGGGTGGGCACTGGTTCTACGCCGAAGCTGCCGCTGCGATGAAGGACAACATCGTCGTCATGCCGCTGCCGAAGATCGGCGAAAAGGGCGTCAGCCCGAACGGCACCTGGATCTGGGGTATCTCGGCGAGCTCCGAAAACCCTGAGGCCGCCGGAAAATTCCTGAGCTTCCTTCTGAAGGACAAGGACTATCGCGACTATGCAAAGACCCAGTCGGCCTATCCGGGCCTGAAGAGCTTTGCCGCAGAATCCCCGCTCTACGCTGAAGGCGGGCCGCTTGCCGTCGCCTTCGAGCAGGCCTCGAAAACCGCCGTCGCCCGTCCGCCCCACCCGGCCTATCCGACGATCACCTCGGCCTTCATGCAGGCGGTCGACAAGATCTTCAATGGCGGTGATGCGCAGGAGGCACTGACGGCTGCGGCCAAGAAGATCGATCAGGACATCGAGGACAACGCCGGCTACCCGCCCTTCGACGAGCAGTAATAGGGCGTATTTTGCAGGGCCGTCCCGCTGGCCGGCCCTGCGCCATCTTGGGAGGATGAGCGATGAGGAGGAGACCATGACCTTGCAACAGACGTCCACGGCCGCGCTGCCACGCCCCGCCAGGCGGCGCGACCGGCAGCGGTTCTGGCAGGAGGTCGCGATGATCGCACCGGCCGTGCTGCTGCTCGCCATCTTCCTGATCACGCCGTTTCTTCTGTCCTTCTGGACGGCGATGACCAACCAGCCGCTCGTGCCGCGGCCGACGCCGGTACGCTTCGTCGGCCTCCTGAATTTCCAGCGGGTCTTCACCGATCCGCTTTTCTGGACGTCACTCTGGAACGTCACGCGCTTCACGGTGTGGGTGCTGCCGGTCCAGTGCGGCCTTGCCTTCCTGACGGCGTTGCTGCTGCACCAGAAGTTGCCGATGCAGAACCTTTTGCGCGGCATGTTCTTCCTGCCGGCGATTACCTCGATGGTCGTGGTCTGCGTGATCTGGGGCACGCTCTTTCAGTATCCGAGCGGTCCGCTCAACCAGATCGTCGGTTTCTTGTCCGGTGGCATGATCCAGCCGATCGACTGGCTCGGCGACCCGAACTGGGCGATGTTCTCGATCGTGCTGCTGTCAGCCTGGCAGGCCTATGGCTTCCAGATGATCATTTACCTCGCCGGCCTGCAGGGCATTCCGGACGAACTTTACGATGCCGCCCGCATCGACGGGGCGAGTGCGCTGCGCCGTTTCTGGCATGTCACCATGCCAGGCCTGCGTCCAACCCATGTCTTCGTTCTGGTCATCACCACGATCCAGGCCTTCAAGCTCTACACGCAGGTTGCGATCCTGACCCAGGGCGGCCCGAAGGAAAGCACGGAGACCGTTGTGCACTACATGGTGCGTGCGGGCTTCGAGGAACAGAAGCTCGGATACGCATCCGCCGTCTCCGTCATTCTCTTCGTCATCGTTCTTCTGATCGCGCTTCTCCAGCGCAAACTCCTGAGGCGCTTCGATGTCTGATCTCGTGCTCAGCCAGCCAGCCCCGCTGGCGATCCCCCGCGGCAACAGCAAGACGGGCCTGCGTATCGTCCAGACCGCCTGCATCTTCATCATCGCTCTGGTGATGATCTCGCCGCTCTTCATGCTGCTGATCGCCAGCCTCAAGGATGACCGTTTCCGCATCCTTGCGGACATGGGCAGCTTCCGCGCCTTCTGGGTCAGCGATCCGACCCTGTCGAACTACCGCGAGATCGCCAACTTTTCGGGTGAACTTGCCTATGGTCGCTACCTCGTCAACTCGCTGGTGATCCTCGTCGTCACCGTCGTGTCCGGGCTGATCATCAATTCCATGGCGGGCTTCGTCCTTGCCTGGGGGTCGCTTCGCGGCAAGGCGATCCTGCTTGCCCTCGTGGTCGCGCTCTACGTCATCCCGCAGGAAAGCATCATCATGCCGCTCGTCGTGATGATGTCGCGGGTGGGCCTGACGGATACGTTTGCCGTGCAGATCCTGCCCTGGGTGGCAAGCCCGCTCTATGTCTTCCTGTTCTACCAGTTCTTCGCCCAGCTACCGAAGGAACTCTACGAAGCTGCGGAGATGGATGGCGCGTCGGCGTTTCGCATCTACCGGTCGATCTACATGCCGCTCAGCCTGCCGGCGCTTGCGACGGTCTCGATCCTGATGGGGATCGAGAGCTGGAACCAGTATCTGTGGCCGACGCTGGTCACCCAGACCGACTATGCCCGGCCGATCTCCGTCGCGATCGCCACCTTCTTCGGACAGGACAGCATTTACTGGGACCGCGCCATGGCCGCGTCCGTGCTGATGATGATCCCTGTCCTCATCCTTTACCTCGCCTTCCAGCGCTGGTTCGTAAGTTCGTTCGTCGGCTCCGCCGTGAAAGGTTGATTATGACTTCGCAGACAAAACCCGCGAGCCCCGTGCTTGAAATCGTCGAGGCCGAACTCCCGGCCGGGACCGTGCTGCATCTCTGGCTGAAGGCGCGCAAAATTGGCGACGAGGCAATACTGTCCGTCACCTTAGACCGCAGGGAGATTGCCGGTCCGTCCACGTGCCGCGCCGGGGAGTTCGAATTCTTCGCGGTGACGCTCGAGGCGGGTGGCCGCACGGTGCTTGCCTATGATGCGGAAACAACCGCGCTCTCCGTCGCCTATGCGTTCCACCCGCAGACGGTAATGGAGGAGGGGATCCGCGTCCTCCATTGCGACGTCCGCACGGCGCCGCCGGAGGTTCCCGGCAGCTACCACTTCCGCCCGCCCTTCGGCTGGATGAACGACCCGAACGGCTTCGGCCGGTTCAAGGGCCTCGGCCATCTCTTCTACCAGCACTATCCGCATGGCTTGCGTTGGAACACTATGCACTGGGGCCATGCGGTCTCCAAAGATTGGATCCGCTGGACGCACCTGCCGATGTTCCTGTTTCCGGCGGACCACCTGTCGGAAAAGGACGATGGCCGTGGCGGCGCCTTTTCCGGCTCGGCCGTCCCCGTCTCCGGGACGGAGGGGGATGACATCCGGGTCTTCTACACCGAACATGTGCGAGATCGAGAGCCGGAGGAGCAGATCCAGCTCTCGGCCGTCAGCCGAGACGGCATCGTTGCCGGCCCGTCCGAGGTGATCCTGCCTATCCGTCCCGAGGGCCTGAACCTCACCGCTGATTTCCGCGATCCCTATGTGTTCAAGGGCCCGGACGGCCGCTGGAAGATGCTGCTTGGCAGTCGCGACCGATCGGGCGGTGTCGTCCTGCTTTACGAGACGGCGGATCTGCAGGGTGCCACGGGCTGGACCTTCCTCGACATCATCCATCGCGAGGACGGTTTCGGCATGACCGCAGCGGAGTGCCCGTGCATGCTGCCGGTCGGCGGCATGGCGGATGATCCGGAGACCCGCTGGGCGCTGATCTTTGGCCTGCTCACAAGCCGTGACCCGGCCACCGGCCGGCGCAACCTCACATCCGTCACCGTCGGCCGCTTCGACGGCCGGGCGTTCACGGCCGAATTCGAACAGGAACTGGATTTCGGCTCCGACGCGTACGCCTTCCAGGCCTTCGTCGACGGCGACGAACCGGTCGGCATCGCCTGGCTTGCCAACTGGACAGACTTTTCCAAGAAGGACGATTTCCCGACGGCGATGACCTTGCCGCGTCGCTTGCTTCTCGATGGGGGTGCCGTGTTGACGCCGCCGGTCGCGGCAGTGGAAAGCCTGCGCCACAGGCTGCTCGATGAAACAGCCCTTGCTGCGGGCGAAACGGTTCCACTCGAAAGCGGTGCGGTTGAGATCGTGCTTGCACTGCCCGAGGCCGGCGCGGCTTTCGAGCTCGTCCTCGATCACCCGGATGTCGCGTTTGGCGTCAGGCTCGATGACGAGGGCCTTGCAATCCTCTTCGATGCCGGTACCGGCAAGCCGCCACCGCGATATCTGGCGTCAGGCGCCAGACCTTCGCAGCTGCGCATCTTCCTCGATGCGGGCTCGATCGAGGTCTTTGCCGACAACGGCCGCTGGACAGGCACCAAGCGCATTCCGGGATTTGCCGCCGCGCGATCGGCAAGGCTGACCGGCGCCGTCACGGGCGCGAAAATCTGGCAACTCAAGCTTTGAGGGAGGAAGAAAAATGGCATCGGTAGCGATCGACCGCGTTCTGAAACAGTACGGCGCAGCCTCCGTCATCCACGGCGTTTCCGTGGACATTGAGGATGGAGAATTCGTCACGCTCGTCGGACCGTCCGGCTGCGGCAAGTCCACGCTCCTGCGCATGCTTGCGGGGCTCGAGGACATCAGCGGCGGCGAAATCCGCATCGATGGGCGCGTCGTCAACGACGTCGCACCCAAGGAGCGCGACATCGCCATGGTGTTCCAGAGCTACGCACTCTATCCGCACATGACGGTCAAGGAGAACATGGGCTTCTCCCTGAAGCTCCAGGGTCGAGACAAGGCGACGATCGATAAGCTGGTGAAGGAGGCCGCCGGAATTCTCGCGCTTGGGCCGCTGCTCGACCGTCTGCCCAAGCAGCTCTCCGGTGGCCAGCGCCAGCGTGTCGCCATGGGCCGCGCTATTGTTCGTCACCCCAAGGTGTTCCTCTTCGACGAGCCGCTGTCCAATCTCGATGCTAAGCTGCGCGTGACCATGCGCAGCGAGATCAAGGAATTGCACCAGCGGCTCGGCACGACCATCGTCTACGTTACCCACGACCAGATCGAAGCCATGACCATGGCCGACAAGATCGTCGTCATGCGCGCCGGCCGCGTGGAGCAGATCGGCAAGCCGCTCGACCTCTACGATCGCCCGGGCAATACCTTTGTCGCCACCTTCATCGGCTCGCCGTCGATGAACCTCTTTGAGGGCAACGTCGGTGATGGCGGCTTTTTCATTGACGGCGGTGTTTCCCTGCCGCTGCCGGCGTCGCTGGGTCACGGTGAAGCACGCACCTACGGCATCCGCCCGGAAGATCTGGAGATAGCCGAAACGGGCATACCGGCAACCGTGCTGACGGTCGAGCCAACCGGCGCCGAAACCCACCTTCTGGTGCGCGTGGGTACGCAAACGGCGGGGATCGTGTTGCATCGCCGCGTGGACCTGAAACCTGAGGAGCAGATTTATCTCGCGCCGAAGAACCAGAAGATCCATCTGTTCTGCGCCCAAGGAGCCCGGATCAACTGATCCTTTGGCCCCCAATTGAGCGTCGACAAACCGGGGAACGTGATTGCTTCGCGTCAGTCTATGCCGCTTCGAGCTTCTTCGCGCAGCGAAGCAGCTGCCGTAGAGGTGGCGCGGTTCGTCGGGATCAGCGAGGAGGTCGAGTTCTGTGAACATGGCACCCCCGGCATCAGTCGGCCAATCGGCGTGCAGGTCGCTGGTAACTCCAGCGGCAACTACGTCGAGCGTCGCGCCCCGTTCGTCGAGGCGAACTCTGTCGGCAACACTTCGGTTGCCTTTGGCTTGAGTGGAGGGAAGCTCACCCTTGCGCCTCGCCTTTCGAGCCGCGCGCGTCCAAATTCGTCGTCAGCTTTCGACCGCAAGAGCCGGCTGACCGGGATCGCTGGCGGGCGGCGGCACCGACAAATCGGCAAAGGAGTCTTTACCTAACACGCCCTTTGCCGACTAACAGATGCCATCCGGCTGCGGATCACTTGCTCGGTTAGAAATGCTAGGGATGTTCGATTGGGCTTCGAAAGATAAGGGGCTCCTGCCTACCAGCGCGCCCGAACGCCACTAGTCGAAGAAAGGCCCAGGTATAGGCCGATGCAAAATCCGATAAGCGCGGCCGTACTGACGATTGTCGTTGCTGTTCCGGGATTTTCCCGCGCGGCCTCTATTGCGCCCTGTCCTTGCTGTCGGACCGTCTGGGCTGCGTTCCTAGCTATTCCAGAGGCGCCTTCAGCCGCAGAATTGATCCCCTCACTCACAGCTTGCTTCACCTCCGCGATCTGCGATCGCAATTCGGCGATTTGATCTTCAATCGATTGCTGGTTCACACCAATCATCTTCCACCTCCTGGTTTGTGAACGCAAAACCGTTGAGCTGCGAGAATGTTCCAGCAACGGGGAGTGGGGTCGCCGCCTGTCCCTGACTCTCTGCTGAAGTGCGGCAACGCACAGTATTCCTCCCGCGTTTGCGCAACGCGTATCTTCCGGTTCTGTGCATTTTTGATCGCATAACGTATCGACGGGAACTGAGCCTCCCATGAGCAGCTTCATCAGGTCGGCAAGTTCGGCGCAATCAGCGTCAACGTTGGGAAATAGGTGCGATAACGGCCGACGTCGCGTGTGAGCAGCGAATATCCGCTAACCGCTGCGTGCGCACCGATGAAGAAATCAGGGAGCGCCCCTGTCCGCGTTCCGCCTGCTTTGCGATATCGTGTGAAAACCTTGCTCGCCAGAAAAAGGGCCTCACGCGGTATCGCCGTCAGCTCCAACCCCGCTTGATCAAGGAAGCCGTCAACGTCTTCGATCCGATCGTAGCGGACGGCGAGTTCGGCGTAGACGATGTCGTTGATCCAGATTGCTCCCCCGAGGCTTGCAGCTTCCAGCTGCGCTATCGACCAATCGGCCCAAGTTGGATCATCGGTAACGACGTCGAGAAGGACTTTCGTGTCTACGAGTATCACGGTTCGCCACGCGTAAGCGCCATGATCGCGTCAGTGTCGGGGCCCTTGCCCGCATGCCCTCGTAGTTTCGCGAAGCGGCTGGGCGGCTGCTTTTTCGCAGCATGGACGAGGACAACGCTTCCATCTGAAGTGCGTCGGAAGTCTATCTTGCTTCCAGGCACGATACCCAAGAGATCGCGCACAGGCTTGGGAATAGTAATTTGTCCCTTGGATGTAACTGTCGTCGTCATGGCCGGACCCGTGTAAGGAATGATTTATCCAAGGTATTACTTTTTGTGCCGCGGTTTTCAAGGAATTGGATAGTAAGTTCGATTCCCATCAAGGCGCTCAATTGGCCTCTTCAGACTGCTTGGCGACTGACGCCTAGCGTTCCCCGGCTTGACCGTCGACAAACCGGGGAACGTGATTACTTCGCGTCAGTCTATGCCGCTTCGAGTTTCTTCTCACACCGCAGAAGCATGCCGTAGAGGTCACGTGGCTCGTCGGGATCAGCGAGGAGGTCGAGTTCTGTGAACATACCGTGTTCGGCAATCTGGTCCCGGACGTAGCGGAGGGCGGAGAAGTCCTCGATCGCAAAACCGACACTGTCGAAGAGCGTGATCTGATCCGGGCTCTTGCGGCCCTCTGTCTCGCCGGTCATGACCTGCCAGAGTTCGATGACGGGGTGCTCGGCCGGCAGCTGCTGGATTTCGCCTTCGATGCGTGTCTGCGGCGGATATTCGACGAAGATGTCCGAGCGCAGCAGAATGTCCTTGCTGAGTTCGGTCTTGCCGGGGCAGTCACCGCCCACCGCGTTGATGTGGACACCGGGGCCGACATGGTTGTCCGATAGGATCGTCGCGTACTGCTTGTCGGCGGTGACCGTGGTGATGATGTCTGCGCCTTCGACCGCCTCTTCGACCGAGGTGCATTCTTCAATGGTGAAGCCGAGGCCTGCGAGGTTGCGTGCGCATTTCCGGGTGGCGGAGGCGTCGATATCGTAGAGGCGAAGCTTGTCGATGCCGAGCAGCGACTTGAAGGCGCGAGCCTGGAATTCGCTCTGCGCACCATTGCCGATGATGGCCATGGTCCGGGCATTCGGCCGGGCGAGGTACTTCGCCGCGACCGCGGACGTTGCCGCAGTGCGTAGCGCGGTCAGGATCGTCATTTCGGTGAGCAGCATCGGGTAGCCGTTGCCGACATCCGAGAGCACGCCGAAGGCCGTCACGGTCTGGCGGCCATCGCGCGTGTTCTTCGGGTGACCATTGACGTATTTGAAGCCGTAAAGCGTTCCGTCGCTGGTGGGCATCAGCTCGATGACGCCTTCCTGCGAATGGGAAGCGACGCGCGGGGTCTTGTCGAAGACCGGCCAGCGGCGGAAGTCCTCCTCGATCGTGGCCGCCAGGTCCGTCAGGAACCGGTCGATGCCGACCTTCAGAACCAGTTTCATCATGTGGTCGACGCTTACGAACGGAACCACGTTCAGTTTCGGATCAGTATTCATTTTTCCTCCAACCAAAGAACAATCGAAATCAGCCAGTGACAGTCGGGCGATCCATCACCCGCTTGCCCATCAGGCTGGCGACGAGATCGACGAGCAGCCGAGCGGTCTTGCCGCGCTCGTCGAGGAACGGATTGAGTTCGACAATGTCGAGGCTGGTCACCAGCCCGCTGTCATGCAGCATTTCCATGATCAGGTGCGCCTCGCGGAAAGTTGCTCCTCCCGGTACCGTGGTGCCAACGGCCGGCGCGATGTCCGGCTCGAGGAAGTCGACATCGAAGCTGACATGCAGGAGGCCGTTTGCGGCCCGGACCCGTTCGATGAAATTGCGGACGAGGACGGCCACGCCATGCTCATCGATTACGCGCATGTCGTGCACCGTGATGCCGGTGGTGCGAATGGCGGCCTTTTCGGCGGCGTCAACGCTGCGGATGCCGATCATGCAGACGTTTTGTGCGGCAACGGGATGGGCAAGCGCAGGGAAGAAGCCATCGAAACCGGTCTGGCCGGTATAGTAAGCGACGGGCGTGCCGTGCAGGTTGCCGCTGACCGTCGTTTCGAGAGTATGGAAGTCGGTATGGGCGTCCAGCCAGAGCACGAACAGCGGCCGCCCGAGTTCGGCGGCTCGGCGTGCGAGACCGGGAACGGTGCCCGCGGAGATGGCGTGGTCGCCGCCGAGGAAGATGGGCATGCCTGCCTTGCTGTGTTCGTAGGCAGCAGCAGACAGCGCTTCGACCCAGGCGACCGTTTCGCCGAGGTGATGGACGGCCTTGTTCGGATGGGGCATCTCGTCGAACGCACGCGGGCTGAGATTGCCATTGTCCTTGACCGAATGGCCCAGTTCTTCCAGTGCCGTACGAAGGCCAGCGATGCGCAGGGCGCTCGGCCCCATCTCGCAGCCAAGCTGCCCTGCCCCGATTTGCAGGGGCGCGCCGATGAGCGTGCAGTCCATAGTGTACTCCCGTTTGTTTTCATGATTATAAAAGTCATCGATGGCGGATTGAACATTGAATTTTGGCATATCGAGATGCTAGTTTGACCAAATTGATAAGAACGGAATCCAAATCGGGCATGGATGCTCTCGACCAGAAGATCGTGATGCTGTTGCGCGGCAATGGGCGTCGAAGTGTCTCGGACCTCGCGCTGGAAACGGGCGCCTCGCGGGCGACCGTGCGGGCGCGCATCGAGCGGATGGAGCAGGACGGGACCATCCTCGGCTACACGGTGATGCTGCGTGCCGATGCGCTTGAAGATGTCGTTCGTGGCGTGATGATGGTTGAGATCGAGGGCCATGTGACCGATCGGGTGATCCGCACGCTCGGCGGCTTTCCTGAAATCTCGCAGATTCACACGACGAACGGCCGGTGGGATTTGCTGGTGGAACTCAGCGCAGCGAGCCTGGCCAACTTCGATGCCGTGCTGCGCAAGATCCGTCTCGTGCCCGGCATTATGGGCAGCGAGACGAGCCTTCTTTTGTCCACGCCGCGGTCGACGAGGGCGAAGCTCTAACCTGACGAGCGTCGACCTGGAAAATCACTTCGACGGGTGTCACTGCGGCTGGCGCGCGCCGCGTTTTCCCGCAATGGGTTGGCGCACCGGCGGCACAAGCGCCGGCGACAATCATCGAGCGCTTTCGGGCCTTGAGGATTGCGACGGCTTTGTCGATAGCGGCGCATCTGGTCGCGGCCGGGCCTCGGCCGACGAATGATCGGCCGGGGTAATTATGACATCGAGCGGGGCTAGACAAGGACGGGCGCGGACGCGCGCAATGGTGCAATGCCTTCGGTCAGTGCAGAATCTGGCTGAGGAACAGCTTGGTGCGCTCGTGCTGCGGATTGTCAAAGAACTCGGCCGGCGAGTTCTGCTCGACGATCTGGCCCTGGTCCATGAAGATGACGCGGTTGGCGACCTGGCGGGCGAAGCCCATTTCGTGGGTCACGCACAGCATGGTCATGCCTTCTTCGGCGAGCGACACCATGGTGTCGAGCACTTCCTTGACCATTTCCGGGTCGAGCGCCGAGGTCGGCTCATCGAACAGCAGGATCTTCGGCTTCATGCACAGCGAACGGGCGATCGCCACGCGCTGCTGCTGGCCGCCCGAAAGCTGACCCGGATACTTGTTCGCCTGCTCGGGGATCTTGACGCGCTTCAGGAAGTGCATCGCGATTTCTTCGGCCTGCTTCTTCGGCATCTTGCGCACCCAGATCGGCGCAAGCGTGCAGTTTTCGAGGATCGTCAGGTGCGGGAAGAGGTTGAAGTGCTGGAACACCATGCCGACTTCGCGGCGCACTTCGTCGATCTTCTTCAGATCGTTGGTGAGCTCGATGCCGTCGACGACGATCTTGCCCTTCTGGTGCTCTTCGAGGCGATTGATGCATCGGATCATCGTCGACTTGCCGGAGCCAGACGGGCCGGCAATGACGATGCGCTCGCCCTGCTGAACATCCAGATCGATGTCCTTCAAGACGTGGAAAGCGCCGTACCACTTGTTCATGCCGGCGATCTTGACTGCTGACTTTGACATTTTTCTCCTCCAGAAGTGTGCATTGGCTGCGCCGCGCGGAAGACGTTCTCCGCTTGCAGTTCTCGCGACTGTCGATCGTGTTGGCTTATCGGCCTGGGATGGCGAACCTTGTTTCGAGCCCCTTGAAGACCCGACCGAAGGCGGCACCGATCAAGAGATAGATGGCACCCGCGATCAGGAACGTTTCGAATGGTGCATAGGTCTTGGCGACGGATACGCGGGCTGCACCGGTCATTTCCATGACCGTGACCGCGCTGGCGAGGGTCGACCCCTTCATGACGAGGATCAGTTCGTTGCCGATGCTTGGCAACACGGCGCGGTAGATCTGCGGCAGGACGACCTTGATCAACAGGACGTATTTTGCCAACCCGAGGGCTTTCCCGGCTTCCCACTGCCCTTTGGGCACCTGCCGGATTGCACCGGTCAGGACCTCAGCCGAATAGGCGGCCGAGTTGAGGGCGATCGTCAGGACGGCGCAGTAGACCGGGCTGCGGAGGATGGGCCAGAGGATGCTTTCACGAACGGCCTCGAGCTGTCCTAAGCCGTAGTAGACAATGAAAAGCTGCACGAGAAGCGGGCTGCCACGGATGACGAATGTGTAGGCAGACGCCGGAAGCCGCAAGCACCTTGAGGGAGAGGACAGAGCCAGGGCGACCGGCAGCGCGAGCACCTGTCCCGCGAGGAAGCTCGCCAGGGTGATGATCAGTGTCAGAACGAAGCCGTTCTTGATCGTGATGAAAGCGGGAAGAAAGAGATCCAATGACATGGGACTACCGCAGATGAGTGGTCAGGCGCTGATTGTAGGCATTGATGAAGAGCGTCGAGACGCCGGTCACCAGCACATACAGCGCCGCAGCCGTAAGGTAGAAGGCGAGGGGCTTGTGGGTTGCGCCGGCCGCGACGACGGATTTGCGCATCAGTTCCTCGAGTCCGATGATCGAGACCAAGGCGCTCTCCTTCAGGATCACGAGCCACTGATTGCCGAGCCCGGGCAGGGCTCGGACCATCATCTGCGGTAGGACGATGAGCCGGAACGCTCCGGGCCTGCGAAGGCCGAGAGCGAGTGCCGCCTCCCATTGACCTGACGACACCCCGACCAGTGCGCCGCGGACGATCTCCGTCAGATAGGCGGTTGAGACGACAGTCAGCGCTGCGATGCCGGCGGTGAGAGCATCCACTTCGACATAGACGCCGAAAAGACCGGTCAATAGAACCGTGCCGCCGTAGAAGATCAGGAAGATGACCAGCAGTTCCGGCAGACCCCGAATGAGGCTGACGTAACCGGCGATGACCTTGCGAACCGGGGCGGATCCGTAGACCACGGCCGGTGCAAGCACGACCGCGAAGATCAGTCCAAGGACAAAGCTTCCGACGGCGACGGAGAGCGTGACGAGGAAGCCCTGCAGGAGCTGGGGAAAATACTGGACAACCGCTTCGATCATGACCCGGTCTCGCGTTGCTGGTAACCAACGTCTGCCGCCGATCCGCACTGGCTGGCGAGCGCGGAGAAGAAGTCTGCGGAGAAGCCGATCATCTGGTGGAACTGGTCGATGAGGATGTTCTCATCGGGAGAGTGCAACATTGCGCCATGGTGCGTGATGCCCGCACCGAAAAGCGTGGCGCCGAGCTGATGCACGAAGGGGTGCGCAAGACCCGAGGCTGCCGAACTCGGCTGAAGGATGGCAGGCTGGCCGAACCACTTTTCCAGCAACTTCGCTCCGAGCTTGACGGCCCAATGCGACGGATCGCTGCGAACACCCAAGACCTCGGCGTCGTGAACGATCAGCTCGATATCGTCAAAGCCGTTGTCGTCCAGGTGCAGGCGTACCAGGTCAGCGACGGCTTTGGGGTTCTGTCCAGGGACGAGACGAAAATCGAGCTTGGCGGTCGCGGCCGCCGGCAGGACCGTCTTCGTGCCAGCGCCCTCGTATCCGCCATGGATACCGTTGACGTTCAGGCAGGGTTCGAAGTTGAGCTGCTCGTAGAAGTTGGATGGAGTCACGGCGCCAAGAAGCTTTTGCCCCCCGGTTGCCGCCATTAAGTCTTCCAGTGCAAACGGGGGGGAAGCGGCAAGTTCTCTCGTCGCTCGATCGGGCTCGATGCCTTCGTAGAAGCCTTTGATCAGGACACGGCCGGCTGCATCGCGCATGGAAGCGACAGCAGAGGCCAGCCGCCATAGGGGATTATCGAATATGGCGCCGAGGCTGGAATGCAGATCAGCGCGTGCGGTGCGAACGCTCAGCTCGATCGCCAACACGCCCTTGAAGCCCATGAGGACCACCGGTCGGCCGCGTGTATCGACCTCCCCGAATTCCCACCAGCAGAGGTCAGCTTGAAGGCCTGGATAACGTTTCTCAAGGAAGCGTACGAGCGAAGGACTTCCGATTTCCTCTTCGCCCTCGACGATCCAGATCAGGCGGAAGGGTAAGGGGCCGGGGTGTCGTTCCCGGAACAGGCGCCATCCGGCAATGCGGCTGACGAATTCGCCCTTGTCGTCTGCCGCACCGCGGCCGAAGAGCGCGCCGTGGCGCTCCGTCAGGCTGAAGGGCGGTGCCGTCCAAAGATTGACAGGCTCTTCAGGCTGAACGTCGTAGTGGTTGTAGATCACCAGTGTGAAGGGGCCATCACCGATTTCTCCGGTTACGAACGGACCGACGTCCCCTGGCTCGATTGCAGTTTGGAAGCCGGCGTCGGCGAGAAGAGCGGCAACCTTATCGGCGCACGCATCGAGGCCTTCAAAGCGGGCGCTGACGGAAGGGATCGCGACGAGGTCCGTCAGGTCTCGCGTCGCTTCGATCTTGATGTGATCTGGAAGTGTCATCGTCCAATTCCTTTCGCGAGGAGGCGGGCTTGCTCGCCCCCTCGCGTGGTTCATGTGTTCGTCATTTCTTGGAAATGTCGTATCCGAACCACTTTTCGGAGATCGTCTTGATCGTGCCGTCGGCGAGCATCTCCGCCACGGCCTTGTCAACCTTGGCGGCGAGTTCCGTGTTGCCTTTGGCGATGGCGACGCCCTGTCCCTTGCCGAATTCGGGGAAGTCCGCGCTGGTCAGGAGCGGGCCGGCATAGACCAGCTTGTCAGCGCCACGATCCTTCACAAGCGGCTCCAGTGCGGATCGCTCCATCAGGCCGGCATCGATGCGTCCGGCGACAACGTCGTCGGCAATCTGGTCCGGGCGGTCATAGACGCGCACGTCCGCATCTGGGAAATGGGCGCGAACCACCTGCTCATGGGTTGTGCCGGTCTGCACGCCGATCGCGACCTTCGCAAGCTTGTCCTGCAGATCCTTGGCGGACTTCGCCTCGGCAAACAGGCTGCCCGCGGCAACGACCATTGCGTTTGGGGCGTCCGCGTAGGCGACGGAAAAGTCGACCTTCTGCGCCCGTTCCTCGTTGATTGACACGCCCGAGATCACCAGGTTGAACTTACCGACCTGCAGGCCGGGTAGCAGACCGTCATAGGCCTGGTTCTGCCATGTACAATTCGCCTCGATGCGCTTGCAGATTTCGTCACCGACGTCGCGGTCGAAACCGACGACCTCGCCGGCGGCATCGACGGACTCCCACGGCGGATAATCTGCGCTCGTGCCGACCCGCAGATCTTGCGCACTGGCGACACTCGCTGCCAGCGAAATCGTCATCACGGCAAGCAATTTCTTCATGTTCACTCCCCTTTCGTTATGAGACATTGCATCTCCACCGCCCTGATCACGGGGCCGCGGTTTGATAGCCCTTAAGAAATTCGGACATGCGCTTCAGCCCTTCCTGAAGGGTGGTGCCGTTGTTGGTGAAGCCGATCCGGACATACCCTTCCATGTCCATCGCGCTGCCAGGCGTCAGCATGACGCCGGTACGTTCCAGAAGCCGGATGCAGAACTCTTCCGAGGAAATTGGCAGATCGTACCTGAGGAGTGCCGTGGTGCCGGATTTCGGTTTGATCCACGAGATCAACGGCTCGTTCTCAACCCAGTCGGAAAGCAAGGCGAGGTTGGTGCGCGTGATCGCCTGGCTGCGCGCAAGAATCTTGTCGCGGTTCTCCAGTGCAATTGCTGCGAAATGATCGTCCAGCATGCCGACGCTGATCGTGTTGTAGTCGCGATGGACGGAGACAGCATGGATCAATTCTACGGGAGCGACGATCCATCCAAGGCGCAGGCCGGCAAGCGCGAAAGTCTTGGACATGCTCGCGGTGCTGATGCCTTTCTCATAGAGGTCGGCGATCGACGCGGTCATTCCGTCGCCTTCCTGGTCCGTACCGCGATAGACCTCGTCACACAGGATCCACGCGCCGCAGGCGCGGGCAATCTCGACGATTTTCTCCAGATAGGCGCGGTCCATCAGCGAGCCCGTCGGATTGTTCGGATTGTTGATGGCGATGAGTTTCGTGCCCGGTGTTGCAAGGCGCTTCAGCTTCTCCAGGTCTGGCAGGAAGCCAGTCTCTTCCGTGAGATTGAGGATTTGTAGGTCGGCGCCGTAGCTTTCCGGGATGGAATAGTGCTGCTGGTAGGTCGGCCGGACCGAGACCACACGGTCACCCGGCTCGACCAGCGTTGCGTGCACCAGGGCATTCGCGCCGATGGCGCCGTGCGTGACCACGACATTTTCTGCAGTTTGCTTTTCGTAGAGGCCGGCAATCAGCTTGCGGAGGCGTTCGCTGCCTTCGATGGCGCCGTAGGTTAGCTTCATCGGCAGAAGCTCGGAGAGGATCGTGTCGGTCTTGCCCGCCATCTCCAAAAGTTCGGCGACTGTCAGCGACTCGACGCAGGTCTCGGCGATGTTCCAGTCGCATCTGTTTTCGTAGCGGTTCATCCAGATCTCGACGCCGAAATTACGAATCTTCATTGCCTATCTCCTGTGCTGTCTTGGAAGGGTTAGCTGCGTGCTGCGGAAAGCAGGGCGCTGGCGGTTGCTATGTCTTCGAGCCCGAGCCCGATCGAACGGAAGAAAGCTGGACGGCCAGTGTCCCGGGCAGTTGCTCGGCCCGACAATAGCTCGGGCAGGTCGCCAACAAGGCGATCTGTGCTCCACTGGCCACGTTCCGCGGCAAGTTTCATTTCGCCGGCCGCAGCCGGCGTGGTGGCCCGATAGTCGCAATAGACATCGAACCGATTGAGCGTGTCGGGGGCGATCTCGTGGGCGTTGGCGACATTGGTGCTGATGGATGTGACGAGTACGCCCGCGCCGAGCCTCGACGCGTCGATGACCGGTGTGCCGGACGAGGTGCATAGCATGACCACGTCGGCGCCGGCCGCGGCCGTATCGGTATAGGTGGATGTCGTCACCGGGCAGCCAAATTCGAGCTGCACCGGAAGACCGTGCCGGTTGGTAATATCCGGAGAGCACAGACGAATTTCCTGCCACGGACGGATCGATGCAGCATGCCGAAGATGCGCGAGGCCGATTTCGCCTGTGCCGATGATCGTCAGGATCTTTGCCTCTTTCGAGGCGAGCAGATCGGCGGCAATCGCGGTGGTCGCGGCCGTTCGTTCGGTCGTCAGGCGTTTGGAATCACACAGGAGCAGCGGCTTCCCGGTCTCCATCGACATCAGAAGCGTCCAGGCGGTAACGGTCGCCCCATTCGTGCCGGGGATATAGGGCGAAAGCTTCGTGCCAAAGACACCATCGCTTCCAAGAACGCCTGGATAGGTGATGAAGTCTCCGCTGCCGGCCGGGAACAGGCTCAACGTCTGTGGCGGCTGCACAGCCCGTCCATCGGCAAGCGCGATGAACATACGCTCCAGGGCTGCGCGAACATCTGTGCGGGGCAACAATCGGGTGATATCTTCGTCGTTGAGTACGACCAATTTCTGCATTGTGACGATCCCAAAAGGCGTGCGAAGTCACGCTGCATGGACGCCAAAGCCTTGGCGCCCCATGCAGGGCAAGACGCACAGAAATGTGTTGAGCTGTGAAAGCCGGTAGTCTAGAAGGACCATATGAGCAATATATTGCACAGTCAAGACCGGGCCGATGTGTTGGCCCACGTTTCCGGAAACCTCCGCCGTTTAAGGCTCGCCACGGGCCTGAGCCAAACGGCGCTGGCAGATGCATCCGGTATCAGCCGGCGGATGATCGCGGCGGTCGAGAGCGGCGACGCGAACATCAGCCTTTCCAGCCTCGATAAATTGGCGACCGCGATGGGCGTAGACTTCGTCGAGTTGGTGCGCGATCCATCGAGGGAGACGCGCGCCGAGATAAACGAGGTCACCTGGCGCGGAAGTCAACCGGCGAGCGCCGCGATGCTGCTTTGTTCGGCGCCCGCCTCGCGGGAAACACAGATGTGGCTGTGGACCCTCGGCCCGGGCGACAGCTACGTGGCCGAGCCAGACCCCGAAGGATGGCACGAGATGCTTTTCGTTGTCGAAGGAGCGCTGCGTTTGATCCAATCGGGCGAGGCGCAGGACTATGCCACGGGCGAGTTTGTCACTTACAGCACGGCCCAGCATTATTCGTACTGCAACGTCGGAAAGAAGACCGTCCGCTTCATTCGCAACGTCGTCTCGTAGGTCGAAATACCGCCCGGCAGGGAGATAGTGCGCGGCCCCGCACAGGGATTTCCCGGATGGCTTCAGCGAAACAGTTCAACTATCCCGTTTGGACCATGGTCGTTCGAGAAAAGTCCGGTGGGCCGACGTTGCAGGGGCAGCTCTTCATCCAGTTGCGCCGGCTGATCGTCAACGGACAGCTTGCGCGCGGCGCCCGATTTCCGGCCAGCCGGTCGATGGCGACCGATCTCGCGATATCGAGAAACACGGTCAACATGGCCTATGATCGCTTGGCGGCCGAGGGCTATATCAAGCGTCGCCCGAGTTCCGGCTTCTACGTGGAAGAGAGCCTTCCGGAAGACTCGGTTCGGCCTGGAGGAGAACGAGGCCCGCCGCCTTCGAGCTTACCGGTTGCGCTGTCTGCACGGGGGAGAGAGGCGTCGATACGGCATTGGAGTTGGTCGCGCCAGGACAAGTTCGATCTCAGTCCTGGCATGCCGGCGCTGGATATCTTCCCCTACAAGCAGTTCGGCAAGATCGCCGCCAACTATTGGCGACGCTTCACGGTTTCTGACCTCGGGTATGGCGACGGCGGCGGCCTGGCGGCGCTTCGCCAACAACTCGCCATCTATCTTAGCGAGGCGCGCGGTATCCGATGCGAGGCTGACCAAATTATCGTCGTGGGAAGCACGCTTCAGGCTGCCAATCTCGTCGCGCATGTTCTTCTCGACGCCGGTGACGTTGTCGGCGTCGAGGACCCGGCCTACGCGACGCTCTTGTCCACTCAGCGTTCGGCTGGGCTTCGGCTCTCACCCGTGCCCGTTTCTCGTGACGGACTGAACGCTGACGACATCGCGCATCGTGCCGCGGATGCCCGGATGATCCTGGCTTCACCGGTCGGCCAGTTTGCCGCGGGTGCAACCATGTCGGAAGCTGCGATTGAACGGCTTCTCGCCTGGGCCAGTAAGTCGCAGCGCTGGATATTCGAGGACGACTTCAACAGCGAGATCAGATGGCGCGAGACGCCGCTCGTGCCGCTCGCCGCGCGTAAGGGTGGCGAGCGGGTCATCCATGTCAGCTCCTTCAATCGTGTGCTCGCCCCCGGGCTGCGGCTTGCTTATCTGGCCTGCTCGCCGGAAAATGCGACCTGATCTCCGCATCGATGTCCATCACCGAGGAGCGGCTGCAGAGCATCAATTTCTCCGTTCCCTACCGCTCGTCGGCCGCCCGGTTCGTCGGACTAAAGACCTTGGATGCCAAGCCGGTGACGGATGCAGGCGAGCCGAACCCGGAAGGCGTTGCCGGTAAGACCATCGGCCTCCAGCGCTCGTCGACCTATGCGAAGTACATCGCAGAGAAGTATCCGCAGGCGACCGTGTCCGAGTATGACAAGGTCGACAACATGATCCTCGATCTTCAGGCTGGCCGCGTCGATCTCATTTTTGCTGGCCCCATCAAGCTCGACAACGACTTCCTCAGCAAGCCGGAAGGCAAGGACTACGGTTTCGTCGGTCCGGAAATCGACGACGCGTCCTACTTCGGTCCCGGTATCGGTATCGGTATCGGCATCCGCAAGGCCGACGAGGATCTTCTGAAGAACGTCGATGGTGCGCTGACCGCCATGTTCAAGGATGGCAACTTCAAGGCGATCAACGACAAATTCTGGTCGTTCAGCGTCCTTCCGGCCGCCGCAAAATAATCCGCGACCACAACCTGACGGATGCGTTTGACGGCTCCGTCTTTCTTTGGAGACGACCATGGATCTATTGCAGGGATGGGGTGACGAGATCGCCCACGGCACCCTTTTGACCATGAAAGTGGCAATCCTCTCGCTGCTCGTCGGCCTGTGCTGGGGCATGCTGGGCGCGTTGGCGCAGATGTCACCGACCGGGCCGTGGCATCCCTTGGCCGTGGCTTCAGTCTGGTGATGCGAGGTACACCGGAACTGTTGGTCATCCTGATCGTGTACTCGTCTGGGTCATTGATCCTATTGACGGCACCAAGGCTTTCGTCGGCGGACTTGCTGTCTATGGCACATGATTTCATTGACGCAGGGCGGAACGCCGGTCCTTGGACTGATTGACAATCCTGTCACCGGCGCCGCTGGCTGGGATTGTCAGGGCGCGCGACGACCCTCAACGGTGTCGCCATCCGGACAGCATCGACTGCTCTCCTTTCTGAGGCGTTCATGGCCAACGGCAATCCGGAGCCGTTCCAGCAAAACGAGAAGGATAGCGTTGAGCGCCTGCGCCTATCTACGCGCTGGTGCGTCTATGGGGGGAGCTGCATGGCCTATGGCCGCGTCGCGGACGGCAGCATCCACATCAGCATCGATGGAGGGCTCGATCCCTACGACTATTGCGCCCTTGTCCCGGTGGTGACGGGTGCGGGCGGCTGTATCACCGACTGGCAGGGTCGGCCGCTCACGCTGACTTCCGGCAATCTGTGCCTCGCAGCCGCCAACGAAGCCTTGCATCGCCAAGTCCTCGAAACGCTGAAATGATGCAGGTCTGACTGGAGGGCAGGGCTGCTCTGACTGGTGATGGGGCGGCTCGGACAGACCCTGAAGTTCTCGGCTCTCGTTTTTCCGGTCTTGAGATCCTGGCCACCGAGGTTCAGATACGTCAATTCGGTTAGCTGCACGCAACGCAGACTAAGGTGATGACGAGTCACCAGGCGGTATTTGAACTGAGAACTCTCGCACCGGCTGAGACGTAAGTTGCCTGTCTCGTCGCCGGCGGTAGGCATGGGAGCGAAGCAGATCCCGCCAATTCGGGCTTGTGAAAAATGCAGTTTGAATCAGCAATTCGGCAAACAGAAGGTTTGGAACAAACTGCAGCGATCGCAGGGGCTCATAGATAAGGTCGAAGTCTGCCCCAAGCCAAAGGGATAGATGCAGTTCAGCGCGGAAAGTCACATTTGTAAGGGTCAGGGCGTAATTCCGGATCATCCATTCAGCATGACGAGCATATCGTCCTTGAACAGCCCGCAACCAGGCAAGAGCGGCCGTGACGAACCATAGGACCGAAAGAACGGCAAAGCCGAAAACCGTCAAAGGCCCCTCGGTTTCGTTCAGGCTCATCTTCAGCGTTGCGATCGAGGTGACAAGCACTGTCAAGATGTACGCGCGGCCGCCCCAGCGGTGAACAGTGGGGAACCGTTGCGGGAGCCGGTCAAAGAAAAGAAGTGCCCCGCCGACAAGAAGCACCGGCGCCGTAAAAAGATGCAAATACAGCTCGAACTTTTCATTCTCGAGGTGATCAATGGCTCGATGAAATATGGTGTGAATATCCACCAAGATGAACCGCGAATTCAGTATTGCGACCGAAATCGCCGAGAGAGTCATCAACAGCCAAAGCGATTTGCGAAAACGTCTTAATTCAACCATGGCACGCCCGCCAAAAAATTGCATACGTTACAATGGTTTAAGATGAAAACAGAAATTCAATTTGAGGTCGTGCCTCAAAGGCGCTCCAAGTGTAGTTTATTATTAGAAAAATGTCATGTAGTTGGTCGTTGTTAAGGCTGCAATTGTGGGGTCTGTAGTCAGCCGACGCGTCGCTGTGTCTCTCCTGATGTCGGATCGTTGCGGGCGCGCAACACGAATGGCTGTTGCAAATATCTGCCTGGTCCGCTGCCTCAAAGGCTCCAGTGCCTAATATCGTCAGGGATCTGTGCGCCAGTCAGCGCCCTCTTGACATCGACAAGCACACCACCGCGATCAAGCATCCGGCCGATCTCCCCATCTTTGGCGAGATAGGTGTCGTGCGGCACGGCGAGGATCAGCGCCTGCAATTTTTTGAAGTGTGAAAGGTCATCAAGAGCGATGCCATATTCGTGTTTCGCTTCATGCGCCGAACAATGCGGGTCGTGAACGAGGGCCCGAATCCCGAAGCTGCGCAACTCGTCGACAATATCGGGTACTCGAGAGTTGCGCAGGTCTGGCACATTCTCCTTGAAGGTGAGCCCAAGAACACCAACCCGGGCAGTGCTGAGCGCAATGCCCATTTCGACCATGAGTTTCACCGCTTTCTGCGCTACAAATCGCCCCATTCCATCGTTGATCCTGCGGCCCGCAAGGATGATTTCGGGACGGTAGCCGACTTCCTCGGCTTTTGCCGTCAGATAGTACGGATCGACACCGATACAGTGTCCGCCGACCAGCCCGGGCGTGAAGGGCAGGAAATTCCACTTGGTCGCGGCTGCAGCGAGAACCTCGCCCGTCGAAATGGCAAGTCTTTCAAAAATCATCGCCAATTCGTTCATCAGCGCAATGTTGATGTCGCGTTGGGTATTCTCGATAACTTTCGCCGCCTCGGCCACCCGAATGGAGCTGGCGCGGTGGATGCCTGCATGGATGATGGCGCCATATGCGGTTGCGATCCTTTCCAGGGTCGTCATGTTCTGTCCTGCGACAACCTTGACGATCGTCTCTAGCCGGTGAACGTGGTCGCCCGGGTTGATCCGCTCCGGCGAGTATCCGAGGAAAAAATCCCGACCACACGTCAGGCCGGAGGCGTGCTCTAACTCTGGACCGCAGATCTCTTCGGTTGCGCCCGGAAAAACCGTGCTTTCAAGCACGACGATCGCCCCTGCCGTCAGATGAGGAGCAACAGCGCGACAGGCGGAGAGCAGGGGCGTAAAATCCGGGCGTTGCGCCTTGTCGACCGGCGTTGGCACAGTCAGAATGTATAGAGTGGCATTCGCCAGGCATTTGGGGTCATTCGAAATCGTCAGTCGCGTAGCGGACAGTTCGGAGCTCGAAATTTCGCCGGTGCCATCGCGTCCGGTTCCCAGTGCCTCCACTCGCCGGCGCGAAATGTCGTAACCCACGACGTGCTCTGCCACACGTGCGAATGCAACGGCCACCGGTAGTCCGACATAGCCGAGCCCTACGACTGCGATACGCTCCTGAACCAGGAAATCGCTCACGGGGCACCTGCTCCCTGTAGTGGAAGACTTCTGTCCCGCGACCCAGGAACCACCGGGTCCAACCCAAGGCCGGCAAAAAGCGTCTCATTGACCGCATGTACGTCGTAGCGCTCCTCCGCGCGGCGACGAGCTTCAGCGCCCATGGTTTCGATCAACGGGGGGTCGGCGATGAATCTCTCCATCGCAAGCGCGAGAGCATCAATGTTTCTGACCGGGGTGACGTAGCCGGTGACGCCGTGCTGGACCGGCTCTGCGCAGCCGGGTGCATCGCTAGTCACCACCGCTCGGCCTGTTGCCATAGCCTCGAGAATAGTGCGTGATAGTCCCTCCCTATAGGAAGGCAAGACGAAAACCGAGCAATCGGCAAGATGGGGCCGTACGTCCTTCGTCTGCCCGAGATATTCTATCGCACCCTCAGCGACCCAGCGATCGACTTCGTCGCGCGAGATCGCTGCGGGATTGGAATCGAACGGTCCAAGCAGTCTGAAGCGGGCTTGCGGATGGCGCATCCGAAGGATCTTTGCTGCCGCCACGAATTCATTCACACCCTTGTCATGCAAGAGACGCGCGATCATCAGGAAGACCGGCGTCCCGATAGGCGGCGGGCATGCAGCAAACCGTTCAGTGTCGACGCCAGATCCGGGTACCAGCGTCAGAACGTCTTCTGCGACGATCGCGCGCGCCTTCAGTTCAGCCGCGTCCGTTTCGTTGTAGACAAAGACGCGCTCCACGCCCTTCAGAGCCATGCGATACAATTTGACGCTCAACCACCGCAACGCAATCGTGCGCAGCGTGTGTACCCGGTCAACAAAGACGTAGCCGAGGCCCGTTACCAGCGCGAAGCGGTGCGGTACGCGCGTGAGCTTGGCGGCGAGCCCGCCGTAGATGATCGGTTTCATGGTGTAGGGCAGAATAATGTCTGGGCGGATTTTCCGAAAGATGCGCACGAGTGCTGCGAAGGTCGTTAGATCGCCGATTGGTCCGGTCGACGTTCGGGCCAGCGGTATGCGGATGTAGTGAACGCCGAGGCTTTCAAGAACAGCGGTGGTCTCCGCGTCGTCGTCTGGTCCCAGTGCATAAACATCGCAGCCACGTTGACGAAGGCCACGCAGCAGCTCCAACCGAAAATTCACCAGTGACGAAGTGAGGCTCGCAATCACGGCGATCCGGGGAGAACGGATGTCCACCTCTGATCTGCCACGAGCCGTTGCTGTCACTGCGTCGATCCCCCAAGGTACGTCGGCGAGCTGCTTGCGAAGTGCCAAAGTGCTAACTGCCTTCCGCCTCAATTGTCGTGTCTTGCCGCACGGCAGAAGCGGCGGCCTCGGCCATGTTGAGTGTCGGCCAGCCGTAACGCTCGCGCAGGCGCGCGGCTTCTGCGGCGATAGCTGACATCGTCGCGAAATTCTCGTCGTGGTCGACGCCGAAATTTTCTGGATGAAACCACAGATGAAACACGCCGCCTCGTTGAGCGGCACGGCGCATGGCGTTCAAGATCCGTTGTAACTTCAGACCCTCGCCAGCGGCCAGGCGATGCGAAAAGGGTCTCAGGAAAAGGCTTGCCGGGACGTTGCACATCCCATCATGCCTCTCGATCCCAAGTTCTCGTCGTGCCCCCATTTCAAGATAGCTGTCGGCAAACCGAACGGCCCGCCGAAGAACGCCTTCTCTTTCGCGAGCGACACCTCCGCCGCCAGCTGCGCGTCCCGTTCCCCGGTAGACCGTAATTCCGGCCTTCCGGCAGACCGCCAGCGCCGCGGCGCTGACCTGGTTGCGTGGAAAGACGATCGTGCGGATAGAGTATCCTTTGGCAGCAGCGACATCGAGCGCCGCATCGATGTCGGCAGCGAGAGCCTCGTGTGTTTGGCCCTCTTCAAGGCAATAGTAGTGGGAGAATGTATGCGTGGCGATTTCCTGATGCGGTCGCCTGCTGATGTCGCGAATAAGGCTTGGGGCGAAATGGTAGGGATCCTTGCTTTCATCCGCGCCTACGGTGTTCAGATAGGAGTAGTTCGAAAGACGCGGATTGCGATAGGAAGGGCGGATCGCGGGCAGGCGAGCAAGGAGTTCGTCACGACCGTCGCAGAAGAGGAATCCGACTGTCGCCCAGGTGCAGCCAAGTTCGTAATGATCGAGCAGGTCAAGCATCCGCGGAACCATGTGGCGCACTCCAAGGATGTTGCGGCCATAATTGGCAACCGTGCGGGAATCATTGACACCCCACATAAGCTCAAAATCCAGAGACAGGACAAAGCCTCCCCCGTCGCCCATTCGACTTACCCGTAAGTATTTCTGTTTACATAATTCGAGCGATGCTTGTCATTTTCGCATCTTAATGTGCTATCATTCCCAATGAACTAAATTAAACTTGGCATTTATTGACAGGGTATTGTAATGGTGCAAAATCGGCAAGAGCGATTATTAGTCTGCCCACCGACGGCAGCATTGGTGTCGGCATGTTTGGGCTGTTCCTCTACGTAAAGAGCCAATATGTCCGATGTCCGTCCTCGTAGGAATGATGAACACGTCATTGTGCTCGGGGCAGGCCCATCTGGCCTTGCAGCATCACTCGCGCTTTGTCGCGGCGGGTTGCAGCCGCTTGTGCTGGAACGCGATGACGATGTCGGTGGATTGATGCGTTCATTCAGGTGGCGTCAGTTCATTGTCGATCTGGGCCGCAAGGAACTTTACACCCGGTTTCCCGAAGTCGATGCACTTTGGAACGAGGCGCTTGGCGGTGCGTACGGTCCGTATCCTCATCGTGTCGGTAGCCTTTATCGCGGACGCATCCTTGAGTTGTCTGGAAAATATCGCGGAATTCTGCGTGGCATCCCTGTTCCATGGCTGGTCCGTGGAGGACTGTCGATGCTGGGAGGCTGGGCCCGCGCAGCGATCCGCTCCCCGAAATCCTACGAGGCCTATTGGCATGGTCGCGTCGGACGGGTTTTTGCAGAGTTGCTGGCGCAGGGCTACTGGGAGAAATTCCGCGGCCGGCGCTGGGTGGAAATGCCCGTGCCACAAATGGACGACGAAGTCCCCTCGAAACGCTCCCGATCATTCGAAATCGCGCGACAGGCCTTACGACTTGCCCAACGCGGAGGTGTACAAACTCAAGCCGCCTGGCGTCACCCCACGCACGGTACCGGCCAGATTTTCGAAGCGCTGCGCAGCGAGATTGATGCCCGTGGTGGCAGGATACGGTTCCAAGCAGAGGTCCGGGCGATCCGACCCCAGGCGGACGGTTCATTCGAAGTCGACTATTTGGAGTCCGGCGTTGTTCATAGTAGAGCGAGCCGCCATGTGATTTCCAGCCTGCCTATTGAGAAGCTTACGGAGTTGCTTGGCGCCGGTCCGAACGATGTGGATTGCCGCGAAGCACGGCGGAGCGTTATCCTCGTTTATCTTTTTTTTGACGAACCACCACAGTTCCCACACGCTTGGTTGGAGGTCAACGATCCCCTGACATCGATCGGGCGCGTTACCAATTACGCGGCATTTGGCGGGGCAATGGTTCCACCAGGGCATGCGAGCCTCTGCATTGAATACTTTTGTCAGGCCGACGATCCAATTATGCAAATAGGCGAACAGGCCCTTACTGAGCGCACTCTCAACGAACTTGCTTCCGCCGGGCTGGTCGATCCGGCAAGACTGATCGGCTCTTCTGTTCGCCGCCTGCAACGCACAAACGCCGCAGCAAGTTGGCGCGAGCAGCAGACGGAGCGACGTCTGTCACTTCTGCGAAGCTTGGCAAGATATCCAACGCTCTACCACGTCAACAGGCCGGGGTCCGACTGGGCTACGCTCGCGGGTCTGCTCGCAGCGGAGGCGGTCCTGACGAAGGATCGCGCGGTATTCGATCAGCGTGCCGATCCGACGGTCAGGCATGTGGAAAGACCCATCAAACCCTCCGGTAGCCGCGGAGATCACGAGATGATCGGACCAGCGGACGGGCACGAAATGGGCGCACCGAATTAGCACGGCGGGAAACGGCAAGAATGCGCGTGATGCATATTATAACCAACATGATGGGGACTGGCGGTGCGGAGGTGATGCTGCTGCGACTTGCGAGCGCGATCGGAGGCGAACGTCCAATTATCGTGTCTCTCATGGATGTCTCCGAACGACATAGGCAGCTGATTGCGGAGCATGATCTCGATGTTCGTCCCTTGAAGGTGCGGTCGACCGCCGGAATGATGAAATCGGTGCTCACGGTTCGCCAGCTCATCCGCAATGAGCGGCCGGATGCATTAATGTGCTGGCTGTACCACGCCATGGTCGTCGGACAGGTGGCTGCCTGGCGGGTTGCTCACGAGGTGCCGGTTTACTGGAACGTCAGGCAGTCGTTGGACGACATGAGTTCGTTCAGCGCGAGCACCCGTACGGCGCTACAATTGACGCGTCTTCTGTCGAGCCGGCCAACGGGGATTGTCTTTAACTCCTCGCGCGCCCTCCATTTGCATCGACAATTCGGCTTCCGCAATCCGAACCTTGTCACGATCCCGAATGGTTTCGATTTCGTAGAGGAAGTACCAGTGAACGCCCGCCGGCCTTTGGTATTCGGCATTGCCGGTCGGTTACATCCGCAGAAGGACTACGCGACCTTTTTCGCTGCCGCTTCACATGCCCACCGGTGCCACCCGGAGATCCGCTTCGTCGCTGCTGGATCTGGCCTGACCCTCGATAGCGCCATCGTTCGCCAGATGATCGCTGATGCAGGACTGCCTTTGAGCGCCATCGAACTACGCGGAAATGTTTCAGACATGGCAGGTTTTTATCACGACATCGACGCTCTTGTACTTTCGTCACGCACAGAAGGTTTCCCCAATGTGGTGGCCGAGGCGATGAGTTTTGCCAGACCTGTGATTTCGACGGACGTGGGCGACGCGGCAGTCATAGTCGGCGACAGTGGTTTCATCGTTCCGCCTGGCGACGTCACCGCATTGGCCGATGCGATGGATCGTATGCAGGGTCTCCGTCCATCCGAATATGCAGTGCTCGCCGCAGCGGCCAAGCGCCGGGTCGACAGCGTTTATCCTCTTGCGCGTGTCGCCGAACTCTATGACTTGTTTTTACGGGGAACGCCCGCGCCCCCGGCTGCATCAGAGCGGCAGTCATGGTCTGTGTAGTTGCCCCGCCAAGCAGTTCTTGCGGTGGGGTGCTTCCATCTGAGTAAGCGGTGCATAGACCCCACCTGGCTATAGCAAGCCAGCGGGCCTCTTCGTCTGCACTCTATGATCGAAGCCGTTGCGGATCGGTTGTCGCGGCATTTCTTGTAGCCGCGGCGCCTGTCGACCCAGGTCGCCACGAACAGACTTAGTGGATCGCTCCCCCATCGCTGCGAACTCATTTCGCCGGGGCAGCAAGCGGTGCGTCCTTCGCGACGATGTATGTCGCAAGCTCCGACGCCTCGCCATTGCCAACGTTCTTGGCGATGTGCGCAACACCCGCCGGAATGAAGAGGGCTTCACCGGCCTTCAGCGTTACCGGCTTCTGACCCTCGAGCGAGTACTCAAGCGTACCTTTGAGCACATATGCTGTTTCTTCGCCGGGATGTTTATGATTGATAGATGCAGCCTTTGGTGGGAAATCTACCCGGACCTGAAGCGCTTCCTTGCCCGGCACGCTGATATCGCTTTGAACCAGACCAGTCCGTTTGAGTTCCTGCGCCTGGGCAACGTCGCCCAGCGCGAAACTGATCGAAGCCGCCGCGGCAGCGATCGCGATGCTATGCATAATTTTCATTTGAAACCCTTTCCAATGGTGACCAGTTGTCGAAGTTGGAGCGTGCTGCCGGGGATGCAATCGCGCTTTTGCGGCGGGACCTCAGTCCTTACGAAATCCGTTTCCATTACCGCGTTCAGTTGACCCGCTGCTTGTGTATGGATTGTTTCTCGATGAGCAGGAGTTTGTATCGTATCTGCGCCAATAGATTGGCTGAGGCGATTAGTTACAAACTGGCGATGATGGTTCGTCGAAAGCTGGAGCAAGTCGAGCCAGGCTATCGTTGACACTGCCCGCGCTGCGTTCTGGTATCTTTCCAACCCCGAAAGTCAGTCGGTCACCGCGCCGTGGGCTTCTTGGCGGCTAAGCCGGCGGGGAGCATTGAGCTGTCCACCATCACTTTTCTAAGGACAGCAGAACCGATAGATCAATCGCGTGGCGGCTTTCCTGAAATCTCGCAGATTCACACGAAGAACGGCCGGTGGGATCTGCTGGTGGAACTCAACGCATCTAGCCTGGCCAACTTTGATGCTGTGCTGCGCAGAATTCGTCTCGTGCCCGGCACGGCATTATGGGCAGCGAAACGAACGTTCTTTTTCCACGCCGCGGTCGACGAAGGCGAAGCTTTAACTTAACAAGCGTCGATTTAGGTCACGCCGCGGCGTCGGGCAGCTGCGATGATTTCGATCTGATCTCCGCTGGAAACATGGATAACCATCAGCGGGACGCCGGTCACCCCCCACCAGCTGCATTTTCGCAATGATCCTGACCATCGCGGCCTCACGGCGCGCGGCTGCCGTGGCCTCGAGCAACTCGCGGTGCCTGTAGCTCAAAATGATGAAGACAGGATGCTTCAGCTTCGCCAAGACAAAGCGACGAAGCTTACTTCCGCTAGAAAGCAGACGGGTTCAATTCAAGTCAGACACCAGATGCTGACGTGCAAACCGTGTAGACCGGCGACGCTTCAGCAGCGGCACTCGCCTGATGACGTTGTTGGTCGCGAAATCTGGTAGTATCCGCCCCACTTCTGCCCAATGGGCCCGCAACGATCTTGGCTTCCATGTTTGGAGATACAGCGCCATGCCGACCCGGCGACATTTCCTTATCAGCTTCGTCGCCGCGCCGATTGTGCTGCCGAGACTCGGCCATGCAGCCGGCGCTTCCGCGGAGTTGCCGCTTACGGCCAATTGCGGTGATGACCACGATCTGACGCCGGCACAGACCGAAGGCCCGTATTTCACACCGGAGAGCCCTGAAAAAAAGGACTTCGCCAGCGATTCACCGGGCGGTGAAAGAATGACACTTGTTGGCTACGTGTTAACCAAGGACTGCCAGCCGGTAGAAAAAGCGTTGATCGAGTTGTGGCATGCCGATGAGACCGGCACCTACGACAACAGCGGATACAAACTCCGCGGACATCAATTCACGGACGCAGAAGGCAAATGGTGGTTCGAGACGATCGTGCCCGGGCTCTATCCTGGTCGCACCCGGCATTACCACGTGAAGGTCCAAAGGCCGGGCGGGAACGTGCTGACGACGCAGCTGTATTTTGCCGATGAGCCGGACAATAAGCGTGACCGCATATTCAATGCAGACCTGTCGCTCGACATCAAAACGACGAGCGACGGAAAATTCGGCCGCTACGATTTCATAGTGGCGTAACTGGCACTTTTCATCCAGCCCTACCGGCGGCTACGCCGTGGCAGAGTGTGTCTGAGCATTCTTACAGCAGCTCGGTCATGTTCCAATGGATGGCTTTCGAGCAATGCCATTGCTGAGGATACGAAAAGGTCGGGGCGCTTGCGGTTGATTGCGGGGCCGCCTGGCAGATCCTGCTGCCTGCAGTATATCGCAACCTCATGATTTCCCTGATGACCGTTCACACACACCGTCCTCTCCGCCCACGCTGTATGGACCGATCTCCGCGAATGGACGACACTGAAAGCCGTGCGCACCAAGGCCAAGGACTCTGGTACTTTAGACCGGATCGTTCGCTTTGGCCCGGTCGTCGCCGTTCGCGGCCATTTTTCTTCCCCTCCCGGCTTTCAGATCGAGCCGGAACCAATCCTGACGTCGTAGGTTTGGATATCGTCCTGGCTCTCTTACACCAGGATGATTTTGGCACGTACCTCCTAGGGCCCCGTTATCGGCTTTCGGGGCCCCTTTTTTCTTCGGTGCTGGAACCTCTGTCAAACTTACGCGTTTCTAGCTCTGCCGACGATCCACCATCCCCCGCGGGATCTAGGCTAAGGCTAGGCTCCATCTAATAGCCCAGCATGGAGACCATGGCACCTCCGTGCCGAGGCCCCGCTCTCCCCGGACGGGGCCGTCTCTTATCCAACCCAACTGGGAACCACTTTGACACGCGGCAGTTAGAGGATAGGCAATGATCCTTTCCGGGATCACAGCCCGCTTCATGGGGTACTCCCATTCCCCGCGTAGAAGCGCCAACGATACCAACTGGCCCCGACACCCCATCGGGGCCATTCTTCCGTTTTCCCCGAATTCCGGTGAGCGTTTTTGTCCGTGTGGGAACCGCTCGACCTCACAGTAGTTTCTCGTTTCAAAGCGAGGATGTCATGATTGAGAGCAAGCGCGAAATGAACGCAAATGAGATCCCGAGTTTTGTGGCCGAAGTGATCGCGGCGGGTTGCGATATCAACGCCGTGGGACACGATATGTATGTGCTTGGCGATGTCGATGAGCAGGAAGAAGCCAAGGAGGAACTTAGTCGGATCGGCGAGAGGTATGGCGACCGCGCAGCTCTCAGGTCCGAGATCATCGCCTACCTTCGGTCCATTGGTCGGTTCGTGGACGTGACATGGCCCCAGACCATCCACTAGCGCAGCCTGCGCGACCTTACGGAGCCATCTTTATTCAACGGCAGCAGGAACCTATCCGGGACCTATTGGTTTGTTCATTGCTGATGATCCCGGATCCCTCCGGATCAAACGTAGAGAGCCCCATCGTCGTGCCGTCGGAGGTGGGGTTCTTCTTTCTGCTTACCACCTTTCCCCATGACCACGAAGATGATCCGGCGTATCGCCTCGGCGTGACTCATCCCGAGCGCCCTGACCGCAATTCCAGTGACGCCAAGCCACCGATCCCTCAGCTTCCATCGCCTCACGTCATCGGTCACCAGCTTCATCTCGGAGACCTCCTCCCCAATCGTTATCGCGGACGCCTCCAGATGGCCAACGCGGTCGACAAGCTGGTTCATGCGGCAATGAACCACTTGCCGGCTAGTCGTCGCATCGTCTTGACGGCCAGAGCTCGGCCAGGCGCGCGGGCCGAGTAATTGAGCTTCTCGATCACCCGCTGCATCGTGCCGCCGGTCTCGTGAAAGACGGTCGCGAGCATGTAGGCGAGCCACCGGTCGTCGATTACCTTGCCGGCCGATTGGGGCCGATAGGATGACACTCATGGCGCCGACCTGAGACGCATCAGGCGGCCGCCAAAAAAGGCGCGCCTCGCATAGGCGAGGAACGTCGTTCTGTTCATCGAGTTTTCCTTTAGTGAGATGAAGAAATGAGATAAAAATCGCCGGCCGAAGTTGGTGCCGGCGCTGTTAAGGGCTAGTCACAGCCCGTTTTGAAGGCCATATTTTGTCTGATCGCTGGACCATGACACGGGCTCCAGCGACTGACGGACCATCATCACTTTCGCCTTAAATGGAGGAGGTTATGTTTGATCGACTGCAATCCGGATACATTCTTCCCGAGGGGCTCACCGTCATTTCCACGGTCTTTAATAAGATCGTGAACGCACGGAATATCCCCCGACAAAGTGAAGAAGGCGAATGGCTGGCTCGCGACGCGCTCCGCCTGTTCATGAGTGGCGTACGAGACGCCTGGGAACTGGAACGCCGACTTAAGGATGCTCGCCGCCCGCTCGACCATCCACCGCCATCGGGAGGCGTTGGCATGGTCGTGGATCTGCTGCCAGAGCTGACGGCATGGGCGCGGAGCTTGACCGCCTCACAGCGTGCGGCAACCGCGCTCACCGAAAAAACACTCGAATACGCCATCGAAAACATCGATGAATTCGTGGCGACATCAGATGTCAGGAGATGGCTGGTGCGTGTGATGTTGGACCTCCGACTTGGCCGAAGACGAGGCCAACATCGAACGTAGGCCCGGAGGGGCAATCATCGGGTTTTACCTCTTTGTTAGGAACACCAGCCACCGTTCACGAACGGCATGAAGCCGGCTGAGGAACAGATCATGGGCTATGACTGGAATGGTGCTCGCGGGCGCCGGATGAAGATCGCACGAATTGGAACGGCCGTCGCGCTGGCCGCCTTGCTGGTGTCCGTCGCGACCGAGGTTGTGACGCGAGCTATCTAGAGGGGAATAGACGATGGATGCTTTGGGGGTGACCGTGCTGATCGCAGGGCTGTTCTGGCTGACCAGAAGAACACTAGCTGGGGGCCTCGTGCGCAACCTCAACCAAGGGTCGAAACCTTCCCATCGAGCAAAATCGCCGCCTGGGACCGACTCCTTGACTGGCTGGGGTCCCTGCCGGCTTGGCCTGGAGCCGCGTTCTTCATCGGTGTCTCCATGATTTTCTGGCTCTGAGTGATTGCACTCGTTCAATCCACCCCCTCAACCATCGCGAACCCGGCGCCGGCTTTGCGGATCGATCAAAAGCGATTATTTTAGTGATGTCTTTCCTACTCTACAGGAGGAATCCGTGGGGCTTGGCAGCACAACGGTCCAGGGCGAAGTTCTGGGTTCTTTTTCTATCGCGTCCATTGAGCCGCTCCTGGGGGGCGAACTATCAACTGCGGCTGGTACGACGATCGAGCTTCAGCTTGACCGGTACAGCTTGCGCAGTCCCTGGCTCAAGGGCAAGCAGCGGAGTTTGACGACGGGATGTGAAGGGTTTGCTGGGTGAGGCGAGCTCTTTAGGGAGGGAAGGTGAGGCCTACTTGGGGGTGATCGCGCTGATCGTAGGTAAAGGTGTTGCCTTCCATCTGGGCCTTCGATTTCGGCAGATGACGCAATTGAGAGCGCATTCACTCGAGGAATGCAATCAAACGATTTGTTTTGCTTCGTCGGCTGGACCATCGAGGGCGAGCGGTCGTCGCTCTGGCGGCCTGTCCGTCGAGTTATCGTGGACCTGCCGCGCGGTGATGGCGCTCACCGGTTACTCCTGTTCTGATATGCATGGGGCAGGCAAAGTTGCTAGGCAACTTGCTAACGAGGTCGTGTTCGAGGAGACTGCGTTCAGCCTTGCCTTTAGGGGGTGTAAAATGGACTTCCAAAAGGTCGGTAGAGCCCGGATGATGATGCGCCTGCCACGACATCGGAAACAAATTGCTGACGCAAACTTCCTTGCGATAACCGATCTGCTCGAAGCTTACGGTAAAGCCGCCATGACCCGTGACGAACTGCGCGAGCAGGCGGCTCCTGACCCAGCACGGCTGAAAGAATATGAAGACCTGTGCGGGAAGTTGGAGGACGACATCCTGAGAATGCTGAGTGCCGTCAGTCCACGTATGATCCGCTAGCGCACTAGAGCGCCCGAACGGTACTCACCGACATTTTGACAGCGATTTCTTTCGATACTCGCGCCGTGCCGTCCGCAACGGACACAATCGACGTCATTCGGAACGCGCCTCCGCAAACACGTTATGATGTCGTTCTTATCGGCTGGCAGATGGATGGATTAGAGGCTCCAATGGCGCTCCGCTCGCTTGGGATGACCGACAAACCGTGCCTCATCATTGTGACGGCCCATGGCCGTGAGGACGTAGTCAAGGCGGCGAGAAGGGCGGGAATTCGGATGTGCTGATCAAGCCTGTTCAGCTATCCTTGCTGTTCGATGCGGTCATCCGTGCCATGGGGGACGAGCCGCCCACAGGGCCGAGGGAGGTGCACCTTCAGCGTCGCCTGTCCTTGACCCTAGGTTTTTAGGTCAAAGCCGCCTTTCACCGTGCTGACATAGAAAAACACGTCCTCGCGGTGCCTGACCGTCTCAATCCTGATGGTGTCTCCGCCAAGTGCCGCTATTGCCCTTCGGCTATAGCTTGCGAGTGCTGCAGTTCCTGCCAGCACCATTTCTGTATAGCCTGGCATGCTATTAGAGAAGAATCCCTTGTTCATGGCCGTTTCCTTTCGGCAGAATGTCGATACCGGCATCGGGCAGCTATGCGGTACCCTCAGAGCCAGCCGCCGGAGAACCCCGCTCGCCTCAGGCCGGTGACCACAGGCGCGCATCGGCGCCTGTCGTTTGCGATAAAGCCCCACCATGTTCGCCGTAGCCGACGAAATTCACCGGGTTGCGGATGGCAATTCCTGCTGGACGAAGGTCGCGTGGCGACTGTTCTGGAAATAGTCGCTGTTGTGCTCGCGCATGAATTCGTCGCGGATGCCGCGTAAGGCGGCGAAGTCGCTTTCCGTCGTTGGGAACGGCAAGACGGATGACTTTGATCGCTCCCGCACCGTGACCGCAAACGCTGTCGCACAGCCGGTGCAAGCGTGCCTTCGCTCCTGCGACAATAAGATGACCACAACCAAAAGGTGAATATTGCATCTTGGAAAACTAATCGTTGACGCGGCAATCCAAGTCCCTTATAGGTGCGGCATCGATCTTTTGCTTGCCGAGCTTTGTCTACCGCGCGATTGGCACCGCGCCTTAAGCGAACTTCCCTTTCAAAAACAGTCGGTTTCCAACTGCTCAGCATAGGCTGAGCGGTCCCTCACTCTATGCTTTGAAAGGGTTCATCATGACCACAGGCACAGTAAAATGGTTCAACTCCACCAAGGGCTTCGGCTTCATTCAGCCTGATAACGGTGGCGCAGACGCGTTCGTGCACATCTCCGCTGTCGAGCGCGCCGGAATGCGCGAACTCGTCGAAGGGCAAAAGATCGGCTTCGAGCTCGAGCGCGACAATAAGTCGGGCAAGATGTCTGCTACCAATCTGCAGTCTGCCTAAAATTGAGATTTGCTTCCCTTTGACCACGGATGTACTGGCATTGCCGGAAGCAGTTTCAACAAGGCCAGGCGTTTCGCCTGGCCTTTTTTGTTCGCTACGCCGAACTGGTTGAGGTCCAATGATACAAGCACATAGCAAATCCCGTCAGCAGGCGGAGATCGCCTTCATGAAAGTCCAGACGCAGTTCTTCTCCAAAAACAACGCGATGGAAGAGGTGGAATCCGTTGCTCAGGCCCGGGATGCCAAGACTCTGCGGCTTAGAGAGGAACGCCTTGCAAAGGAGTTGGCCGACCGCTTGTCGGCTACACGCAACCTCATCGCCAAACGCGCCAACGCGCGCTGATCTCTGCTGCACTTACTATTGGGATACGAATGAAGAACGCCAGAAAAAACGAAGTCTCCGACCGCCGAGCCGCATCGGCTGACGCCAAAACTGCTCTCTTGAACGCCTACCGAGCGGCAAGGACTGCAGCAGAACCAGGGAGGATGGCAAGGCAGGCCGAGCGCGCAGCCATTGCCACCGCCCGTGAAGAGCGGCGCGTTGAACGCGAGCGTCTGAAGCTTGAGGAACAAAAGCGTATCGAGACCGAAGCGACATCGCGGCAGGCAGCCGTTGAGGCGGCAGCAGTGGTCGAAACCGAAGCGCGGGCGATCGCCGAAAACGCGCGTATAGCGCGGGTGATCGAAGATGAGGCGGTGCGAAAGGCCAATCGCGACAGGCGCTATGCCAATCGCAAGGCAAGACAAGGATAAATTTCTCCGTTGCGCCGCTACCCGAAAGCATGGCGATGTCATGCTCGGGACACTCAATACGAAAGGGAACCCCGATGGCACCGGATGCGAATGAACTCCAGGCGATCAACACGTCGTGGCAAATCGCAATCCAGGAAATTCTGCGCATGGTTATACGGGACATGTACCATGCCGGCGGTGAGGCAAATTTCAAAGCGCACATCAAACGCATCGAAGAGGCCGCCGTCGACAGCATCTACACCGATCTAAGACTTCGAGGAACCAATGAGTGGACCGAGGTGCTCGTCAAGGAACGGGCGAGCAATTTCGTAACCACCCTGCTGACGTCCTTTACCTACGACCGAGCCTGACTGGCTGCATGTACGCTAGCGGCGATGGGCGATGTCACGTTGCTTCATCAACGCCGACTAGTCGACAGGCTGGGCGGCCCTCACCGTCATCTCATCCAAAAGCAATGATGCTGTCCGTGCGTACGCGCTGTAATCGGCTTTAAACGCATGGCCGTCTCTTTCAGGATAAAGGCGCTGCCCGGCAATCGGCGGTTTCGGCAAGCGCGCTGCGATACGGCAAACCGAGCTGCTTATCCATAGCGCTCCGAAACCAGGTGCGGGGCGGGTGATGATAGGCTCCGGTCGCGACGTCGGGTTTCGTTTCTGATTTGCTCATTAGGGAGACCTTCCGCCACACGCAACGATGACGCTCCATTCCTTAGCCGTCATATGACTTGTCGATATTGATGTCGCGCAAGACTGTCATTCCACACTTTCGATATCCGCATGCCACTTGACCAGCGGAGAGAGGTGGGTCCGCTCAGACGCAAGCAGCTGCCACCCGAAGCTATTTGCCAAGCGACAACCTGATGTAGCGCCCGATGATAAGCGCGGCCGGATAGAGGACTTCCTCTTCAGTCCTGGCATGCAGGATCAGCTTCTCGGCGAAGTCCGTATATTTCGGCTTGTTCTCGGCCTTCGCCGCCGCAATCAGTCCGCCAAGCGCTGCCACGATTTGCTTGTGCTCGGCTAGCATTCCATCCAGTTCGGCCTCCAATCTGTCCGTTAGAGCGAGGACATCGGCCATCTCGGGCATTAAGGTCCCCTTCGCCAAGGTTGCGAGCAGCCCCAGCGGAGGGAGTGCGAATTCTTCTTCGCGGATAAAATGCGGGTGCAATAGTCTCGCTACCTCTTGTGCGGCTGCCCCAACACGGCCGCCTTCTTTTGTCGCGTCGACCAGTTCTCCGTGAAGTTCGGAGTGCTCCATCTTGAGCGGTTCAGGAATCTTCCATTCCATGGCTTGCTCCTTCGACGCGGCGCCGAGCCCCGGGACATCAAAGGGCACCGGATTCGGTCCCGCGGGGACAGCGGCTCCATCCCCGCAATCATAGGCTCTCCCGAACGATGGGCAATCTGGTGTCAGTCCATCATGCTTGGTCTCGGAAACTCGTCCCGTATTCCACCACCAAGCTCTGTTCTTGTGCGTACGATTGCGCATTTGAGTTCGCTCCGAGCCACGCGGCCCACTGGGCCAACTATCCAGACATTTGCGAAATGTTGTGATCCTTACACTCCGGTGCGGCGACGGCTGTACGCTTCCTGAAAAGAGAAACCCTTCAACTCGCCGCCACCGAGCGCGACGAGCACGTCCATCTTCAGTGCGGCAATTCGCCTGGCCGCCCCTGTCACGTCTGGATCACCCCCGTGGCCAAGGGAGCTTGCAGGGTCCACGACACCCCCTTTGGAGCGACTGTCAGATCCGCCTTGCCACCGAAAGCGGTCGGAACGATCGACTTAAGAATGACTGACCCGAAGCCTTGACGTTCTGGAAGCTGAGCGGGTGGCCCGTTACGCTCCGTCCATTGAAACTCGAAAAGCTGCGCTCTCGGTTCAAATGACCATCGGACATCGACGATGCCGGTGGGCACGGAAAGTGCGCCGTGTTTGACGGCGTTGGTCGCAAGCTCGTGAACCGCCATGCCAAGGTATTCCGCTGGAGCCGGTTCTAGGCAAATCTCCGGTCCTTGAATGTCAATCCGGGACATGCCCTCCGTTTTGAGGAATGCGATCTGAGACTGGACAAGATCGCGGACAGGTGCTGCTTGCCACCGTTCTTTCTCAAAAACGCGATAGGACGCGGAAAGTGCCTCGAGACGATCTTCCAATGCGTCCTGGAAATTCGAAACAGAATCGCTGTGTTTACCAAGCTGCCTAGAAATGGCGCAAATGATAGCGAATACATTGCGAGCGCGATGTGTCAGTTCCTTGACGAAAAACTCTGTTCGCTCCGCCAGTTCGCGGGCCGATATGTCGATTACGGTCAGAATGACCGCGACCTTCGATGTCTCGAGCACCACGGGGTTCATCGCGATATGGACGGTCACTTCCGTGCCGTCCTTCTTGCATGCGACCAGCCGCCGACCCTCCGCCATCGGTCTCGAAACCGGGTGGGTCATATAATCTTGGCGTAGGTGCTCATGATGCAGGCGCTTATCTGAGGGTACGAGGGCTTCCACCGGCTGCCCGATCAGCAATTTCTTAGGGTAGCCAAAGAACTCCTCGGACGCCTTGTTAATGTGTTCTATTGCGCCCGCAGCGTCGACCATGATCATTGGCACTGGGGAGTGTTCGAACAAGGTTCTGGCGACGAACTGGGTGGGCTCTAAATCCGGCGAAGGCTTGCTTGACGGCGCATCGCACCCATCCCCAAGGGGGGCATCTCGCTCATTCGAGCCTGCCACATTGCTCCCGGGCTTCATTTTGGCCTCCCTCAGGCGGTGCAAGCGCAAGAGGCTATTCTATCCTTGCATATTAGTAGTCGCTTTGATCTCAAACAAAGCCGTATCGGCATGCCGAGTGGCAAACTTGTCCCCGGCCTGGGTACCGGCATCGTCGAAGCACTTACCAGGACCCTGGAGAGCGAAATCCAGTTGAGCGGCCGTCGGCGAGCATCGACGCGCCAAGGCTTTCGCAAAGCTGGGTGAAGTAGGTGCGCAGTTCGACGCTGCCGGCGCCGGACGTACAAGATGCCGTTGCACGGCCGCAATCGACATGACCCGGTGATGGGCGTTGTGAAGGTGGCCGCGCGCTTCGTCCGACTGAACCCGGCGCGCGCTCTGCATGAGAACGCTGGCAATGATCTGTAGGCGGTTTGCGACCCGGTCGCCGGCATTGCGGAAAAGTTGCGAGCTCCGGCAATCTACTACCGGGAGCTTATGGAACATGGAAAACATTGCGAGCATTATTGCTAGCTATTGCAGGGCTTCTGGCCCGCGCTTAGCGCCTGCGCCCCACGCGAAGGAGGACTCCATGTCTTCCAGAAATCCAGATCAGTATCTAGATTCCGAAGACATCAGCCTTTTGGTCGAAATACTAAAAGCAGCTGGTCATTCCGAAGCAACAGCGAAGGATAAAAGTGGCGGAAGGCTGGCTGCGGCGCGTTTCCTGACGGATGCTATTCAGAGGGGCGTCCTGACCAAGGCGCAACAGACCGCCGCTCGTCGTAAGCGAGGCGACGCGCCATGCGGGCAAAATCAGACTCCTGCCGAGACCAAAACGGGAGCCATCAATCGGTGGGAGAATGAAGGTGGCGCAATCGCACGTTCACCTTTTGAGCATTCCTCGAAGCCCGATATGGCGTGCACCCCGCTTCATTCGTAGGAGGTGTCAGTGCATATACCGCCCAAACTCGCGATTTAACATCTTGGTCCCCATGATCTTGCTTTGATACGAAGGGTCTTTGAAACGGCCCGCGCCAAGGCTCGCATTCCGCGTCTCAGTAGACAAGCCGACCGACTAGCAAGTTTCATCACCGATGAGTATCGGTTTGGGAACAAGGATGAAGCCTCCCTTCTCGAATGCGCTCTGTGGTTCGGTACCGCCCGCATTCCATCAGCACTCGGGGAAGCTTCGATTGTCGACACCCAAGTTGCTGCGACGCGAGAGGGCAGAGATCGGGCAGGCCTGCGGAAGACGGGCGTGCCTAAAAGCCAAGGCTAGATCGGCTCTCAACCATGCGCACCGTCCTTCCAGCTAGCGGCCGGATCGCCGATACCGCCGGTTTGGACGCAGCGATCGAGCTTTAGCACGCAGGTGAAGAGGATGTTCAAAGTCTTTATAGCGAGAGCGAACATCAAGAAGTTCAATCATTCCTGTTGGTTGGCGGCGGAGTCTCGGGTACAGCTCTTCCTCGAACACGAGCCGCCTGATGACCTCGGCGTGTGAGTGTGAGGACCCGTCTGAGCAGCGTGAACCGACATTTTAGGCCGTAAATGACAGGTGGAGTGCTGCCAATGTCCTACGCTTCCAAGGCCATGCACAGGGCATCTTTCGCGAGGCATTCAATCACGCCGTCGTCGCTTACCAAGACGATCCGCGCCCGGAAGAAACTCGCACCGAATCGCTTGATGCGCCGTGAAAACGGCGATATCTGGAGGTAGGGGATGGCCTGGATTGCGCGCACACTCGCCCTGTGACCAAAAGAGTGACGATCATCGCCAGTCGCATCGCCGGAATGAGGCCCCAGGGCCAGCTACAGGGCTGCCTCTTTTCGCGACTTCGCCCCTAAGCGCGACCAGAGCCTGTGGCGCCAGCGTACCTTCTGGGTCTTGTCGGCGCAGTTTGGCGTCCGCCCACCTCGAGCGACGCCATATCGCCCGGCACTAAGAGCCGGGCGTCGATTTCCTGCAAGCGTCCATCTTGGATGACACTCGCCTTCGGCTGCTCCAGCCGGCGTAACGCCCATGCGGCTTTGCCGGCGGTGTGTTCCGGCAGAGCCCCGATGATGCCGTTGGCGATGAGCACGACACCGATGAACGGCGCATCCTTCAGGTCGATTGAGAGGAGAGATACCAGTGCCGCGGCAGAGAGAATGTAGATCAGCGGGCTGCGGAACTGGCGCAGGAACGTGATCGCGAGCAGAGACGAGCCTCATGGCCTAGTCACGCACTGCCGACCAGTGAACCCTTCCGAGCGGGGCAGGATCAGGGCGTGCCGCGGAGGTCATTTGAAGCGCTCCATTTAGGTGTTGCGCGGGTCAAGGGGTTCTTCGATTATCAAGTGGTCCTCAACAGCCGTGACCCCTCGAGCTGACCAGGCCGCTCGTTCTGCGACTGCTCTCTCGTGCCGGCTTTGAACCTTCCCATTCAACGCAACATGACTGCCGGATACTTCGACGTCGATGTTTTCGGCTTCTATCTCAGCATTGCGTTTGAGCGCCTCTCTGATGCCATGCCTGATGTCGAGTACGTCCGTCACGGGACGAATTCTGAGGCGGTTGTCGATCCCCGTGATGCCCGTCAAGCGACGCACCAAACTCTCGGCCGCGGTGCGCAGGAAATGAAATTCGACAGTTCCGTCCAGGGTGACGTAACCGTTTTCAACCTTGACCTTGATGTCCTTGAGGTCGGCAATTGCGGAACCCCAGCCCAGAATTTTTACCACGCGGCTGGCGATCTCGTCATCGGCAGCCTTCTTGTTCTCGGGTAACCGCACGACGATTTCCTCGGCAATTGCGCGCACGCCCTTCACCCGTTGCGCAACTCGTTCTGCAGTGTGTTTTTCCGCAAAGCTATGGACATGGCCCGTCAAGGTGACAACGCCGTCATCGACCGTCACTCCGATGTTCGTGGCGTCTATGCTGGGTTCATATTCGAGCTCATCCAGGATGTCCTGGCGCAGGCGAATGTTGCTCATCATCGTCTCCTTCTTCACACGGGACAAAATGATGGCTCAACTATTGGCTATTCCGGGCTATCAGTCTTTGAGGGACGTCAAGGCACAAGCGCCCATTGGAGATTTCGCTTGAACTTTGAGGTCAACCTATGGGGAAGGGATATGATGTCCATCACGGAATTGATCACGAACCCAACAGCGTGCTCCGGGCCGCCCACTTGGCTCGTCTTGCTTGCTGCAAGGACGACAGGCCGTACAGCAACTGCCTCTACAGTCTTTCGCGATCGTGTCGAGCCTTCTCGTTGTGCTGCTGGTCGGCTGGGAGTTGGCGGCTTAGAGCGGGCGATGGTCACCGGTGCTCTTTCCCGCTGTCTTGAGCGTCGCCCGGTATCTCGGGTGCCATGGTGGACGGCACGCTTTTCGAAACGATCAGGGTTACCATGCAGTACCCCGAGGATGTCGGAGGCGAAGTCCTGGCAGGGGCACCGAACTTTGGCAAGCGATAGACGAGCGCAATCTGCTGAGAATTCGAGACTTGATTGTTCAGAAATATCCGCCAAAGATGACGCGTCTGTGAAGTCGAACGCTCAGACGCATGGCCCCGGGTTCTTCCCCGTTCGAACCTGGGGCCTTTTGATCTCGCGCGCTCCGAGAGCGGCCTGTGCTGCGACAAGCGAGCCAGGCCTGGGTATGGCCGTTTCGGCATTGTCGCGTCCACGCCATTCCTTAATCGCGGCGTGAAGGCCTGCTGCCTGAAGTTGGCCTAATGCAGGCCGCCGTTCTTCAGTTGATTTTCCGCGACGAGTTGTCTCGCCCGAGCCTTACTTGCTTCTCGACCCCCGCATGGGCCTGCACATCGTCGACATTAACGACGCCTACGGGCTGGCGACCATGACATCTTGCGCAAAGATCGCCGGCAGTCCGATAACCCGGCGAACGTGGCCGCCGATGGGGTCAGCAACCTATTCGCCTCACTGAAGCGGATCATTGAAACAGGCGCTTCCGATCCGATGCCAGTGCAGCACTACGACGTGCGTGGCCCGGATGGGGTTTTCGTCACGAAATTCTGGAAGCCGGCCAATCGCCCGATCTTCGACAGCGAGGGAAGACTAGTCTATTTGCTTCATCACGTCGAAGACGTCACCGACATCATTCTCTCGTAATCGCAGTGCGATAGCTATAGTCACGTCTCCCAAATTGAGACGGAACCGAAAGACGTCGGTGATCAAGCTCTGATACGATGATTGGCTACCGCCTTCCCGATTTTGCGTCTGGGTGTTCCTGTCTTAATCCGCGCTTCGGATATTGCCCTGGCGTTGTCCTGCCTCCGCCAATGCGCGAGTATGACGCCCTTTATGGCGGTAGTGACTCCGCGAGATCCTGGTGCAAAGCGCGCATATGTAGCACCTGAGCTGGGCGGAATTGATTTGTCGTTCAAATGGACGCCAAAACTTTCGAATTCGGCCTTCCCAACCACCGGATCGGGATTCGTCTCTATTCCCTCAGACTGAGAATATAGGCCGACACGTCCTGCACATCGGTCTGCGAGAGCATGATGTTCGGCATGGTTGGATGGTCCTGAGCGGTGAGCCAAGCGTTAAGCGCCGCTGAGGTCATCCCCGGCGTCGCAGTAACAGCCTCGAAGCTCGGAGCTTCCGCAACGGGCGAACGAATTTGGCCGGCGAGGACGGCGTGACAGGCAGCGCAAACCTCAAGCGCAAGCCGGCGCCCCTGCTGGACGTCCTGTGCCTGTACTGTCGAAGCCACTGCGATGGTGCCGGCAATCACTGAGAAGATCGTTAAGCGCATTCCCTAACTCATCCCCCGCTCGAAAGATCGCGCCCCCAGCGTCAAATGGAAATCAACGCCACAAGCGTAGTAACATGACGACGGCGCCATCAAATCGTTCAAGGTCGTCCCGGCGCTTGTCTCCCACGAGGGCCGATGCCGTTTCCGTCCAATTCCGCGGTCGACTGCGCCCAGCTCGGATGGCTTGTTAAAACTACACCATAACGTCCGGCAGACCAGCAATAATCTGTCGAGCCGACACGGCATAGGCTGCCTGAATGCGTAACAAATCTTGGCAGAGCGACGAGGGCGGTCACGTCCGGCCGGGGATCCCGCGGAACCCGGTTGTTGATTGGATGCGAGTTTGTCGGAGTTCCGTTCTTGCGGTCTCAAGAACCTGCGCGCGAGGATAACGCCTCGAGGCGCGGCGGAAGCTGGCGATGTCGTCGCTTCTCCCGCAAATTCTTACGCGACCACAACCAAAAGGTGAATATTGCATCTTGGAAAACTAATCGTTGACGCGGCAATCCAAGTCCCTTATAGGTGCGGCATCGATCTTTTGCTTGCCGAGCTTTGTCTACCGCGCGATTGGCACCGCGCCTTAAGCGAACTTCCCTTTCAAAAACAGTCGGTTTCCAACTGCTCAGCATAGGCTGAGCGGTCCCTCACTCTATGCTTTGAAAGGGTTCATCATGACCACTGGCACAGTAAAATGGTTCAACTCCACCAAGGGCTTCGGCTTCATTCAGCCTGATAACGGTGGCGCAGACGCGTTCGTGCACATCTCCGCTGTCGAGCGCGCCGGAATGCGCGAACTCGTCGAAGGGCAAAAGATCGGCTTCGAGCTCGAGCGCGACAATAAGTCGGGCAAGATGTCTGCTACCAATTTGCAGTCTGCCTAAAATTGAGATTTGCTTCCCTTTGACCACGGATGTACTGGCATTGCCGGAAGCAGTTTCAACAAGGCCAGGCGTTTCGCCTGGCCTTTTTTGTTCGCTACGCCGAACTGGTTGAGGTCCAATGATACAAGCACATAGCAAATCCCGTCAGCAGGCGGAGATCGCCTTCATGCAAGTCCAGACGCAGTTCTTCTCCAAAAACAACGCGATGGAAGAGGTGGAATCCGTTGCTCAGGCCCGGGATGCCAAGACTCTGCGGCTTAGAGAGGAACGCCTTGCAAAGGAGTTGGCCGACCGCTTGTCGGCGACACGCAACCTCATCGCCAAACGCGCCAACGCGCGCTGATCTCTGCTGCACTTACTATTGGGATACGAATGAAGAACGCCAGAAAAAACGAAGTCTCCGACCGCCGAGCCGCATCGGCTGACGCCAAAACTGCTCTCTTGAACGCCTACCGAGCGGCAAGGACTGCAGCAGAACCAGGGAGGATGGCAAGGCAGGCCGAGCGCGCAGCCATTGTTACCGCCCGTGAAGAGCGGCGCGTTGAACGCGAGCGTCTGAAGCTTGAGGAACAAAAGCGTATCGAGACCGAAGCGACATCGCGGCAGGCAGCCGTTGAGGCGGCAGCAGTCGCCGAAACCGAAGCGCGGGCGATCGCCGAAAACGCGCGTATAGCGCGGGTGATCGAAGATGAGGCGGTGCGAAAGGCCAATCGCGACAGGCGCTATGCCAATCGCAAGGCAAGACAAGGATAAATTTCTCCGTTGCGCCGCTACCCGAAAGCATGGCGATGTCATGCTCGGGACACTCAATACGAAAGGGAACCCCGATGGCACCGGATGCGAATGAACTCCAGGCGATCAACACGTCGTGGCAAATCGCAATCCAGGAAATTCTGCGCATGGTTATACGGGACATGTACCATGCCGGCGGCGAGGCAAATTTCAAAGCGCACATCAAACGCATCGAAGAGGCCGCCGTCGACAGCATCTACACCGATCTAAGACTTCGAGGAACCAATGAGTGGACCGAGGTGCTCGTCAAGGAACGGGCGAGCAATTTCGTAACCACCCTGCTGACGTCCTTTACCTACGACCGAGCCTGACTGGCTGCATGTACGCTAGCGGCGATGGGCCCCCGCTTGGCGGTCGACAACTGCCATCGTGCGTCGCGTTAAGTTGTCACGGAAAAGCCCACGCTCGCCTCTCCTCGAGTTGATCGACAAAAGGTAATTTTTTGGGGGGCGCACGAACTGTTAGTGCCGGCTTAGCCATGTTGGTTGCCTTTGCTGGTCTCCTTTGATGCTGGTCAAACGGGATGATTGGTCACGTGGTAGGATGTTTATGAATGTCCGGCAGCGACCGTTCCCGGCCTGGCTACGCCTCAAATTGGGCCGAGCTGCTGCTCCCGGCAATCGCGGCCTGGATGATCAAGGGGATCGAACGCTTCATGCCCATTCTCGCTTCCACTCTCGATGGTGTCGACGTGATCCTGCATGCCGCTCGACAAGACGAACCGCCACATATCTTCTCCGTCGCTTACAAACTCGAGGTCGATACTGATCAAACGGACCAGCGTCTTGAACTGCTGCACAACAACGTACGTAAATGCAGCACGATCTCGAACAACCTCGCTCTCGCTGCACGCCGCGATGGCGTTATCCGGAGAAAGTCATGAGGGGTCTTCAGCGCGAAACTCATCTCGTGTCTCGGATCGGATGGCTGCGGGCCGCCGTCCTCGGAGCGAATGACGGCATCGTCTCGACGGCGAGCCTGATCGTCGGTGTTGCAGCGTCGGCGGCGGGAAGCTCCGAAATCCTGATCGCCGGTGTTGCCGGGCTGGTGGCCGGTGCGATGTCGATGGCAGCGGGGGAATATGTTTCGGTCAGCTCGCAGGCGGATACCGAGCAGGCCGACCTCGCACGCGAACGGCAGGAGCTCGAGAGCCAGCCCGATGCGGAGCGTGAGGAACTGGCGCAGCTCTATGTCAAGCGCGGGGTTGATATCGCCTTGGCCCGACGCGTCGCCGAGCAATTGATGCAGAAGGACGCGCTCGAAGTGCATGCACGCGATGAGCTTGGCATTTCCGAAATTTCAACCGCAAGACCAATCGTTGCGGCCCTGACGTCGGCTCTGACTTTTGCTGTCGGTGCGATGATGCCACTCGCCATGGTGTGGCTGGCGCCGGCGAACCAGCTCGTGCTGCTCGTCTCCGCAGCGTCGTTGCTGTTCCTCTCCCTGCTCGGTGCAATCGGTGCCAAGGCAGGTGGAGCGAACGTGCTGAAAGCCACGATCCGTGTCACCTTCTGGGGTGCCTTTGCCATGGCGCTGACGGCAGGCATAGGCGCTTTGGTCGGAACCACCGTCTAGGCGCGCTGCGCACAAATTGAGTGCTTCGGGATGGTCCCACACCGGCAACAGGTGCCGGTCGCATTGGAGACAGACAATGACCTACACGCTCGACAAAACGACCAACGACATGCCCTTCGACGAGGTGGTGGCGGCAACAAAGACGGCTCTCTTGGCGAAGGGGTTCGGTGTGCTGACTGAAATCGACGTCCGAGCGACGATGAAGAAGAAGCTCAACATCGATGTTGCGGACTATCTCATTCTGGGAGCGTGCAATCCTAAGATGGCTTTCGAGGCTATGAAGATCGAACCAAAGGTCGGCGCCATGCTGCCCTGCAATGTGATTGTACGATCAGTGGGAAGTGGCACAATCATGGTCAGCGCCATCGATCCCGTTGCCTCCATGCAGGCGATCGACAACCAGGAACTCAAGAAGGTCGCCGGGCAGGTTCGGTCTCTTCTTGAAGAGGCGGTCGCAAGCATCTGAGGAGGCTGGTTATCAACGCCCGAAGTTGGCTGCGGCCTCGAGCGCACGCAGGAGAAACTGCTTGACCTGCTGGCCTTCGCCGCAACGCGGTCGAGTTCAAGCACAATGGCCGCAGTCGGGGCCTCATCCATGCCAATAAGCTTGCGCGTGCCCGCTGGACACGCGCCATACTTCGAGGCGACCGCCCCGAGAATTATTTCAAGCCTCAACCGCTACGGCATCGAGGTGGCCGTGGCGGAAGCAAAAGGCGATGACTTTGCCGGAGGCTTTTCGCGCAAGAAGAAGGCAGAAGCCGCAGCCCATGCCGAAAACGCCGCCATGGGCACCGGCGGGCTGCCGCAGCCTGTGCGCGTCGCGACCATATCGCCGGACGCCGATGCCTACGGCGCGGTGTTCATCAACCCCATCGAGGAACCCTTCCAATCGCTTGTGGACCGACAAGGACAGGATCGCCAGAATTACGGCCCAGAGCACAGCGGTGTAGTATGGAACGAGGGGCCACGCAGGCGGGCGATGGTTAGCCTAACTTCTTGATTTGCAGCCGCCGCCGGTAAACAATGCAAACGAAGGGAATCGCGGCTCCCGATAGAAATGCGTATCGCCCCTCCGTCCGGAAAAGAAAGCCGTGAGCCCAAGGAGCAAGTAATGCCACCAAGGAGCGCCGGTCTAGTCCTGCATTTCGGCATAGGGAAAGAGCTGGAAGTCCTATTGGCCCATCCCGGCGGTCCGTTCTGGGCGAGCCGAGATGACGGCGCTTGGTCTATACCCAAAGGGCTAATCGAGCAGAACGAGGAGCCTCTGGCGGCGGCCATCCGCGAAACTGAGCAAGAATTGGGGCTACGGGTAAAGGGTGATTTTGTGTGGCTAGGCGAGTATCGGCAACCGAGCGGTAAGGTCGTGTTCGCCTGGTCAGTCCGCATGGTGGAGAAATTGGACATGACCGCGATCCGCGGCGGGACATTTCAGATGGAGTGGCCGCCGAAATCAGGTCAGATAGCGTCATTTCCGGAGGTCGACAAAGCTCAATGGTTTGCGATCGAGGTTGCCAAGGCGAAAATACTAAAGGGACAGCTTGCGATACTCCTCGACCTGCAGAGAAGAGAAGTCACAAGACAAGATGTGGCGTCTCAGGGGCATAGTTTGTGAAGCTAAACCTTTCCGCTCCCTGACACAGCGTTCCAACGGGAGATAGTTTCCTACGCGGCCGCTGCAGAGCGACGTGTTCCCGATGAGTTTAAGGCTGGCGCGGTAGAAGAAGCTTGCAAGCCGGGAGTGAGCATCTCGGCGATCGCGCGGCGGATCGGTATCATGCCGTCGCAGCTCTATCGCTGGCGTTGCGAGCTCCTGGAAGCTGGCGAGCCTGGCCAAATTGCGGCGAACGAAGTCAAGCAGAGCTCAGGGGCTGGTGCGGGCCCCGTCGTTGAAATCCTCATCGGAAGGGTTGTCGTGCCCACCGGCGCAGATATCGACGAGGCGCATTTGCAGCGAGATAGGCTGCGACATGCTCCGTCATTGTCTTGATCGCCGTCACGCCCTCCCTGGCCAAGGAAGAGCGACAGCCGCCAGCCGGACGAAATCGATCTTGGTAGATTTTTGACGTGTCGAGGCTACGATGGCGTAGGATATCGGCAATGTGCTTCATCGGCGTGCCCTCGCGTAGCAATCGGCTCGCCACACTATGACGCAGAACATGCGGGTCGCACCGATCCCAGCCGCACCGGCGAAACGCGGCGCTCACTGCTCGCTTGGCTACTCCTGTCTGGACGGGGCGATCATAGGGTGCGACATGGCGAACGAAGATCGCCCGGCTTGCCGTCTTGGGCCGCTGCAGCGAAATCGGCGCGCTTTTGTTCCTCAATTGCCTTCAACTTCTGCTCCTTGTCCAACTCCTCCAGTTCCCGTTGGAGCACCCGCAAGCGAAGCTTCTCGGCCTTGGGGCGCTTGTCACAGCATCTATATCAAGTTTCTTTGGCATCCCATTGATCCACTTCAAGTGCGAAGAGTGTTGAATTCGCTGGCGCTCGACGGAGTGCCTTTCGGTGCGTACGGTGGTTGCTTTGCCAGAATCCTGTTTGAGTAGAGCGGATTCCCAGTAACTTCGGCCCCGAGCCATTCCGGTAACGACGGCGTATCGTTGACGTTGTCGAGCTCGACTTCGGCAACAACGAGACCACGATGCTGACCTGAATAGACATCGACTTCCCAGATGAAGCCCTCGTGTTTGACCTCGTAACGTGTTTTTTGCAGAACTCCTCGGGCCTGCTCGAGCATCTCCTCGGCGTCCGAATAGGGGATATCGTATTCGTACTCTTCGCGTCGATTGCGACCACTTCGGATCTTGACTGTTAGTTTAGCGCGACTGCCATCTATCGTCCGAATGCGTACGGTTTGGCGCCGCGTCGCCAGCAGATAGGCTTGTCGCAGAGCCGAGCCTTCAGAGGCATATTGCCGCCAGCGATCGTCAGCAACGAGGTATTTTCTCTCTATTTCCGCCGCCATATCTCCCTCACCTGCCGCAAGATGGATAAGCACAGCCAGCTCGAAGCCTACTTCGCAGACAAGCTCTCACTAAGGGAACACATTCTGCTTAGTGGCGCTTTGATCGCCGTCAACGTGCTCCACTATGGTTCTCTTGAAAGGCACTGAACTGTCGTCCGGCAGTCGCGCCCCTACGGCCGCGACTGCCCAGGTTTCAGATGCGTCGCATTTTGCGTAACGATTGTTTATAAGGCGCTGGGTACATACCGACGCACATGTGGGCTTTCGACGAAGTCGCTGGGTCGCTTCTGGCGTTTCCCGAGTTCCGGTTCGTCGAACTTCACTTTCTCGTAGGGTATCGCGGAGAGCATGTGCGAGATACAGTTGATGCGCGCCCGCTTCTTGTCATCGGATCGGATAATCCACCAGGGAGAATATTCCGTATCGGTCATCCGGATCATCTCGTCGTAGGCACCGCTGAAGTCCCACCATCGTTGATAGGATTCGATGTCCATCGGGCTGAGCTTCCATTGTCGGAGCGGGTCGCCAATGCGTTGACGGAAACGCCGTTCCTGTTCGTCCTCGCTGACATCAAGGAAATACTTGATCAGTATGATGCCGCTTTCAACAATGGCAGCTTCGAAACGTGGTACGAGTTCAAGAAAGCGGCGAGCCATCTCGTCGCTGCAAAAGCCCATGACACGTTCGACCCCAGGTCGGTTGTACCAAGAACGATCGAAGATGACCACCTCACCGCCGGCTGGCAGATGCGGTATGTAGCGTTGCATGTAAATCTGGCTTTTCTCCCGATCTGTGGGTGCGGGCAGGGCGACGACGCGGAAAACGCGGGGGCTGACACGTTCGGTTATGCGTTTGATTACCCCTCCTTTTCCCGCGGCATCACGTCCCTCGAAAATGACTACGACACGAGCCTTCGACTTCTTCACCCAGGCTTGCAGATGTGCGATCTCTACCTGTAGCCGACGTAGCTGCTTCCCATAGTCGGCAGCATCGGCCTCGGACCCGATCGTTTCGCCGGTTGCGTTCTGAAGTTTCGGGCGCGCAGTCTTACCGTTCTTGGGCGACTTGTCTTTGTCCTTCCCTTTGCCGTTCTTTGACATGGTTCGACTTCCTCCGTTGCATTGGTTCATCCTTCTGCAGCAGCCGGCTTAAGCGGCGAACTGCATTGGTATGACAGGGAGCTACTCGACCCGCGCGCGGAACTCATCCTCCCAGGGCTATGGCTATCGCCACCATGCTCAGGCCCACGACGGTCATCAAAAGGCCGACACGTAGCGGCGCTCCGGCATGTCGGCCAAAGGTGTAGCCGGTCGCAAACAGCAGTCCGACCGCAATCCCATTGGAAACCCGTAGAGCAATTGTCGCATCGTTTATGAACAAGAACGGTGCAACAATTGGAAAGGTGAGCGAAAAGACCACAAGGAACACCGCGATCGCGCCGGCAAAGTCATGCGCTTCAATCCGAACTTGGATTGTCTTAGCAGGCAGGTTCATCAGATGATGTCGAATGCGGTCGAGGTCGGTTGCTGACAGCGCGGGCAGGACGAGAGGTGGCAACGCGCCGGCAATGACTGATCGCGCCAGAGAAGCACTGGGCGCCATCTGGACGGCCTCAACCGTTTGCTTTGCAAGCCGGCGCTCGGCTGTCGAGCCCAACAAGACGCCCCATGCCAAGTTGCAGCTGAGCGCTCCAAGGAGCATCGCCTTGACATCTGCGCTACCTGCTTGGGCGACACCAAGGGACCCGGTGAAGGTCATAACGATGATTAATCCGAAAAGGATCTCAGCTGCGCGGTCAACCGGATCGAGCACGCGTCGAAACGACAGTCCACTTTCGGATCTTACGATTGGATCGACGGCTATATGAGCGTTCTCATCGTTCATTGCGAGCCTCGAACCTTAATCAATTCATTATGCCTGCGCAGTTGCCCGTTTAAATTGATCCGCATCAATGTTGGGCAGATATTTTAGGGATAGCTTTTTTAAGGAGAAATTTGGCGTAGTCGCCGGCGTCGAGAATGGAGCGTGCATTCGTCGCCCTGACCGTCGGATGCGGAGCTGCGCTGTAGCCTGTCTAACGGTCGCCGTAGAGCAAACGACACAGGCACTGCGTATTGGACCGAAATATAATTCTGGTGCGTTGAGCAAGAAGGGAATTATGTCCAGTTCTTCGTCCCCCCGCAGTATCTGGATCACGCCTATTGCCGTGTTCGTACTTTTGCTCGTGCCAGTCATCTCGTTGGCAGAAACCGTTTCGACAGGGAACCTTCCGCCCGAAAAAGTGCGGCAATTTCTCGAACTGGCAAACACCCCAGAGGTCAGATCCTGGCTAGAGGATAAGGTCACTACACAAGCTCCGGCCGCGGATGTTTCGATTGCGGACGCGATTTCCAACTGGGGAGCGGCCGTTGAAGGTCGAGTTGCTGCTGTCGTGGGCGCAATCGATCGAGTGCCAGACGAGGTCGCAAATTCTTCTGCGATATTTATGCGTGATGTAAACTCAGGAAGACCCGGCCTAGTCGTTATGATCTTTGGGTCCTTGCTTGCGGCCGGCTTTGGCTCCGAGCGGTTCCTCTTGGCCTTGCTGACGAGGCGCAACGCCTCCAAGTCGAGCGTAGAGCCGGTGCAGGCTGCCGTATTAGAAGGTGTTTCGCTTGTGACGTTCTCGCTGGCAGCCTTTGGTCTATACCTATTATTCGATTGGCCCGCTCTGCTTCGCAAGACAATTTTGCTGCTGCTTCTCGCGTTCATCCTGTTTCGATTGATCCATGGCATCGCCCGTTTGCTGCTGGTTTTTGGCGGACTCGACGAAGATGAAACAAATCGTTTATCCGATGTTCAAGCCAATGTCGTAAGTCGATTTTGGCTACGCCGCATCGATCTCATCACCGGCCTGACCTTGATCGGCTGGGTCATTGTGAACCTAATGTCGTCGTTGAGTTTTTCCGCGGAGGTTACGAGGCTTGCCGCATTCACGCTCGGCTTGGCCGTGCTTGCAATCGGGATCGAGGTTGTTTGGCGACGACCGAGGGTGACTGCGTCCGTCATTGTCCGATCGCTGCTTACACTCTATATGGTTCTTCTGTGGCTCGCATGGGTCGGCGGTCTTATCGGGCTGCTGTTTGTCGGAATATATTCCCTGGTTTTGCCAAGTCTTACTCGGAGCGTCGGTCGTTTGGCGCAAGCCGTAGGCAGCCGGGCGCATTTGAGTGGCGCTTTCGGCGTCCTATTGAACGTGATCGTCGTCAGGGGCGCTCGCGCTCTGGTGATCGCCGCGGCTGTAGCGGGGCTTGCCTACGCCTGGAGGTTCAGCGCTGCGGCAATGGTCGGCAGCGAAGTCGGCAAGGTTGTGGTCAACGGCGTGTCGAACGCGATCGTCATCCTGCTCTTGGCCGACTTGTTTTGGCAGTCGTCGAAGGCGCTCATCGCCTACCGCATGGATCTGGCCGAGAATTCAAGCGGTACCGAAGACCAGGTGAACCGAAGCGACAGATTGCGAACTTTGCTTCCTATTTTTCGCAACGCATTGGCAGTTCTCATCGGTGCGATCGCCGTCTTGACGATCTTATCTGGACTCGGCGTTCAGATCGCGCCGTTGCTCGCCGGCGCCGGCATATTTGGTGTTGCCATAGGCTTTGGGTCGCAAACCCTGGTGAAGGACGTCCTCAGCGGCGTCTTCTACATGTTGGACGACGCATTCCGCGTCGGGGAGTACATCCAAAGCGGAAGCTATAAAGGTACTGTTGAATCGTTCAGCTTGCGGTCGGTGCGGTTAAGGCATCACCGTGGACCTATCTTCACCGTACCGTTTGGGCAACTTGGTGCGATCGAAAACATGAGCCGAGACTGGGTGATCGACAAAATGACAATCAATGTCACCTACGATTCCGACATCGAATTGGCCCGCAAACTCATAAAGAAGATCGGTCAGGAATTGGCCGCGGACCCAGAATTTGCGGCAGACACGCTACAACCTCTGAAAATGCAGGGCGTTGATAGTTTCGGGGACTTCGCAATCGTCCTGAGGCTCAAACTCATGACCAAGCCCAACACGCAGTTTGCTATCAAACGGCGAGCTTTGATGATGATCAAGAAAGTCTTCGACGAAAATGGCATCAAGATTGCCGTGCCGACCGTACACGTGGAAGGAAGCGGTGAGCATGCGGCGGCGGCCGCCCATCAGATTCAGCGGTCAGCGAAGGCGGCAAACGTCGCTGAAGCAATGGGGCAATCCGTGCCTTGATCAGCTCAATGCGTCAACATCCTGAGGGCGCGCGTAGGCGCGCCAGGTCCAGTAGAAAGCAAGACCCAAAATGAGTTGGAACAGGTTGTATGCTCTCAAGAGCTACGTGCGAGCCTCCTTGTGGATTGTTCCGTTTTTTGCACTTGTTTTGCAGCAGGCCCTTTTTCGCGTAGTGCTGGCCTCGGAGGAGTGGATAGGCTGGATCCCCCCTTGGCCTCTAGGGGCGGACGGCACTGTGGCCGCAATGCAGGCGATTATCAGCCTAGCCCTTTCGTTCATTGTTTTCACGTTCGGCTCATTGCTTGTGGCGTTACAAATAGCAAGCGGACAACTTACGCCCCGGATCATCGCGACCACGTTACTGCGAGACAATGTTATCCGGTTTACCGTTGGCTTGTTCATCTTTACGCTGCTGTTCGCCATCGGCTCGATAAGCCGCGTGAATACGTCAGCTCCGACCTCCATCGTGTGGATCTCGGGAATCCTCGGCGTCATCTCCCTAGCAGCATTTCTTTATTTCATTGATTATTCAGCTCGTTTGCTACGTCCCGTTAGCATCATCCATAGCGTCGCCGAACAAGGCTTCGCGGTTATTGAGAGTGTTTATCCTGACCGTTGGAAGGAGACTGTCAGGCAGTTGCCACCGAGTGACGCGCCTGGAAAGCCGGACGGGGTTGTCTTGCATGTGGGTTCATCGGATATCATTCTTGCTGTGGACGTGAGGTCCCTGCTGAAGCGAGCAACTCGCGCGGATGGGATAATTGAGCTTGCGGCGCGTGTCGGTGACTTTGTCGCTTGGGGTCAGCCTTTGTTCCGCCTGTATGGTGGTGCCGGGCAAATTCCTGCTACTGAACTCTATAGCAGCGTCGCGTTGGGGCGCGAGAGAACCATCGAGCAGGACCCAACTTTCGCCTTTAGGGTTATCGTCGATATCGCTACGAAAGCGCTTTCAAAGGCGATCAATGATGCAACGACTGCGGTACTGGCAATCGATCAGTTGCATCGGTTGCTGCGCAACGTTGGCGGGCGGGATCTGCGCAACGAGTATCTTTGCGATGACTGCGGGCGCTTGCGTGTGGTATATCCAACACCTGACTGGGAAGACTTCGTACAACTGACTTGCCGCGAGATCAGGATCTACGGAGCAGAAAATCTTCAGGTCGCGCGCAGGCTTCGCGCGATGATCGACAATCTCGAAGACGTGTTGCCCGAGATCCGCAAACCGGCTCTGCGGCTTGAACGCGATCTACTCGACCGAATGATCGACAGGGTGTACTTTCTGCCCGAAGACGCTGCATTGGCGCGCATCGCTGATACGCAAGGACTGGGGGGCTCAGTCGAAGCATTTTTGCCCGCCGGCAGCAGACGGCCGTAGGACGGCCGTAGCATGTCGCGCAGGCGAATTCTCACCAATTCATGATGCTGTAGCTATGTAAGATGATTTGAAGGCCAAGTGCTGCCTGGGTGACACCGAGCACGACCGCGAGGACCTGGAGCAACGTTCCGACCCATTTTAGTATGACATCTGCGAAAAGCATCGCGAGCCAATCGAGCGCGAGGATCAATAACACAATCGCAGTCACGGTGAAGCCTTCCGCTTTGTGACCGCCTGCAAGCGTCGTAAAGACGATTACCGCGGCAATCCCGTAAGGTGTGACGATCGTCGGAAAAGCCAGTGGCGAGAACGCTAGTTTGAGGTCTGGTGCCCGATCAGGCGCCGGAGTGTGATCCGTGGGATTTGCCGACTGCTGCAATATGGTTCGCAGCGCCACCAGAAACAGGATGATGCCGCCTGTCATGGCCAGAACCGGCAATGAAATCTGAAAGTTCTCGAGCATGGTGCGCCCAAGAAGGCCGGCCACTGCCAGGGCGCCTGCGGAAAAAAGGATTGCTCTTCGGGCCACCTGGCGTTGAAAGTCGCGTTCCCAATTCTTGGTAATCGTCACAAACGGTACCAGGATTTTGATCGGACCGAGCATCAGAAAGAGCATGAAGAATACTTTTCTCGCGCCGAACTCGGCCTCTGGCAATGCTTGACTGACTGGCACTTGGGCGAGAGACTGAACTGGCAAGCTGACCATGATCGCCATCAGTGTGGTGATCAGACCATTCGGACCGCGAAAATGGCGCTGCTTGGATCTGTGGAGTAATTCAGTCGAGCGAGGATTGCTATCAGTGCGTGATGTTTCGTGCTCCGCAGTGGGTTTCCGCAGGCATATTGTCATCGACCGTTCTCCAGTTAAGCGGTATCGCCGCAGCTCCGGAAGCCGGATACGACAGAACCGCAACTTTTGCTGATTGTTCAACCCACGATCGTGACAGTGCATCACAAGTGGCTTTCTGAACGTCTTCTGCGAGACCGTCCCAAACACTCGGCGATTGAACATTCCAGCTGCATCTTCGAAACGTGGATCGAACGATCGGGTGATATCATGATTTTGGTGAGTGCTCGCTTCTGTTCCTCCCGGCTATTGGGCCCGATCTCAACTGATAGGCTTCTCCACCCTCGAGACACTCGCGCGAATACAGGTCGCCCACAGCTTCGACGCCATTTCCGAGCCACTCGACAATCTGTAACCTCTCCTGTGTCACTCTGCCGTAACTGCATCAAGGCTTCCGTATAGGAAGCCAATCAAACGCGACGCACTATAGATCAAAACTGGGTATGCAGCGGCACTGTTTGGCCTGCCTTCAGCCGCACCGACTACTTTGATTGCGACCGCGAATTCAAAAGATTGGCAAGGCTGCCCTTTCTGCGCAAAAGTCTGTGCATACGCTTCATAATCGCAGAGATATCGCGTATTTCCGCGGGTTGGGGGGATACTGCCTTGGCATGTGTCGCGGCCAGGCAAAGGACGGCGTCCACCTTGCCGAAGGTCCGCCCCCAGTCTCATCGTGACATTCGCGCCTCCTACTTGGGTCCACGCCAAGAACAATGTTTTACGTTCCTCAAAGCTCATAAACTCGTTGCTTCAGCGCGCGCGGTCGCTCACAAGGACAGCTGGGTAACGCAAACCGTCCAGCCGCAGTCGCGTTGCCATGTGCAAATACTTAACGCGCGTGTTTGAGGCTGGTCGCGCCGGTCTCGAAACTTTGATTTTACCATTCAAAGGACCGCTGAGATTTGATGCCGCGCAAACTTTCATCGGAACGCAGATTTTCCGCAAGCCGCCTCAATTCCAACGGCGCTTTATGGCGGCCAACGTATCGTGCGCTCCCGCTGCACGACGATCGCGTTTGCAGTCCGACCGGCGAAAGCAGCGTGATCTGATGACGGCTTCAACAATTGCATCGATTGTCTAGAGTTTATTGCGCCTGGGCGGCCGCAGCCGCCACCATACTCCATTCGTCGTCATACGGCACCAGGCCGGTTGATCGTCAGGAAGTGACTGGCAACAGGTTTCTCCGTGCTGGCAAAGATGTTCAGCCCAGGATTCCACCATGAACCATTCGACCATCTTCTCCGGATCAGCCGAGTCCTCGGTGACACCCCAGCCATAGGTACCATCGCGGCGGCGTTCGTTTGAAAGATAATCGATGGCGTGCAGGAATGCGCTGTGGTGCTGATTCTCGACCTTGTACTCGATCAGGATCAAAACCGGCACACGGTCATGGGCAACGGGTTCCGCAACAACCGGCTCAGGTCAGTGATTGGACGGCACCATGTCAGCGTCGCCTGCAGGAAGTTTCACGCGGTGCATGATGAACCCGGCCCCGAGAAGCAGCCCGTCGGAACTTAGGCGTTCGCGCAGCTTCGGCATGACCCACCTATCGCGCCTGCACCGATTGCCCCGAGCAGGATGCCGTAGAAGCTGGTATCACTCGCATCGAGATGCGGGATCCCACAGCGCGTCCGGCAGAATCGTCGAGTATGACATCCGTCCGCCGAGCATCATCATCGATGGCTTCCCCATATGTGAACCGAGGGTCGCCTGGTCATCGAGGAAGTCGAAAAGCGTCTCGGGGGAAGCCGCAATATCGGTGACGGTTTCTGCCGAGCGAACGTAGCTCATGTGATGTCGCCCGGCTCCGTCGGATGGCTTTCACGGTCATGGCGATGCCTGGCGTGCCCATGTCCATGGAAGAGATGCATCAACGGGCACGCAAGCAGCAGCAGATAGGGTGTGAGACCCAAGACGTGCTGCCAGTGCTCGCGAAGTACGAAGAATGCGGCAATCACTGCCAGCGAAGCGGCAAATAAAATCCATCTGCGATCCCACATCATATCCGCGCGCTCCTCAATCTCAGGGCATTGCCGATCACGCTGACGGAAGAAAGCGCCATGGCGGCCGCCGCGATGATCGGAGACAGCAGCAGCCCGAAAGCCGGATAGAGCACTCCGGCGGCGATGGGCACGCCTGCGGCGTTGTAGATGAAGGCGAAGAATAGGTTCTGCCGGATGTTCGTCATGGTCGCGTGGCTTAGGCGCCGCGCGCGAACGATGCCCTGCAGATCGCCTTTGAGGAGCGTGACGCCCGCGCTTTCGATCGCGACATCGGTCCCGGTTCCCATGGCGATGCCGACGTCGGCTGCGGCAAGGGCGGGGGCGTCGTTGACGCCGTCGCCCGCCATGGCGACGGTCCTGCCTTCCTTACGCAGACGGGCGACGATCTCGCTCTTGTGCTCGGGCAGGACTTCCGCCTCGACCTCCGTGATCCCCAGCTTGCGGGCGACCGCACTGGCGGTGGTCTTGTTGTCCCCGGTGAGCATCACCACGCGGACCCCGTCCCTGATCAGCGCCCCCACCGCAGCCGGTGTCGTGGCCTTGATCGGATCGGCGATAGCAAATAGTCCGCCCAGGAGGCCGTCGATCGCCGCGAAGATCACCGTTGCTCCCTCGCCACGCAGTTCTTCCGCCCTCTGAGACAGCGCAGAGACGTCCACTTTCTCCTCCGACATGATGCGGTGGCTGCCGATGATGAGCCTGCGGCCATCGACGATGCCCGTCACGCCCTTACCGACCGGACTGTCGAAGTTTTCCGCGGACACGACTTCCAGGCCACGCTCGTTGGCGGCGTCGACGATGGCGCTTGCGAGCGGATGTTCGCTCGGCCGTTCCAGCGCTGCGGCCAATCGCAGCAACTCGGCTTCAGATACACCGCTCACGGCGACGATTTCGGTGACCTTCGGCTTACCCTCTGTCAGGGTTCCGGTCTTGTCGACCACCAGTGTGTCGACCTTCTCGAAGCGTTCTAGCGCTTCGGCGTTCTTAATCAGCACGCCGACACCCGCGCCCTTGCCGACACCGACCATGATCGACATCGGCGTGGCGAGACCGAGGGCGCAGGGGCAGGCGATGATGAGCACCGCCACGGCTGCGACCAGTCCGTGGGCGAACCTCGGCTCTGGTCCGATCATCATCCACGTTGCGAAGGCGATGACGGCAATCAGGATGACGACCGGCACGAACCAGCCGGAAACTTCGTCGGCGAGCCGCTGGATCGGGGCGCGGGAGCGCTGGGCCTCCGCCACCATCTGCACGATCCGCGAGAGCATCGTGTCGCGACCGACCTTGCCAGCCTCCATGACGAAGCCGCCCGTCTTGTTCATGGTGCCGCCGATCAGCTTTGCTCCGGCCTCCTTGGTGACTGGCATCGACTCGCCGGTGATCATCGATTCATCGACCGAGCTGCGGCCCTCCAGAAGTGTTCCGTCGACCGGAACCTTCTCGCCAGGGCGGACGCGCAGCTTGTCACCAACGGCGACGGTCTCGAGCTGCACGTCCTCGTCGGTGCCACCGCTACCGATGCGGCGGGCGGTCTTTGGCGCGAGATCGAGAAGGGCGCGGATCGCGCCACCTGTCTGCTCGCGCGCTTGCAGCTCGAGAACCTGCCCGAGCAGCACCAGCACGGTGATGACCGCCGCCGCCTCAAAGTAGATCGCAACGACCCCCTCGCTGGATCGGAACGTTGTCGGAAACAGACCGGGAGTAACGGTTGCGACGACGCTGTAGACCCAGGCAACGCCCGTACCCATGGCGATCAGGGTGAACATGTTCAGGTGCCGTGTGACGATCGACTGCCAGGCCCGTTCGAAGAACGGCGCGCCAGCCCAAAGCACGACCGGGGTCGCCAAAACGAGCTGGATCCAGTTCGACATCTGCGGACCGAGCAGCATGTGCAAGTTGGTGAGGTGGCCGCCCATCTCGAGCGCCAGGACAGGCAAGATCAGAACCAGTCCGATCCAGAACCGCCGCCGCATGTCGACGAGCTCCGTGCTCGGTCCAGTGTCGGCCGTCACGACCGCGGGCTCGAGCGTCATGCCGCAGATCGGGCAGTTGCCGGGGCCGAGCTGTCGTATCTGGGGATGCATGGGGCAGGTGTAGATCACGCCATCCTGCTGTGAGTCCTGCTTGCCTGGGGATTCGGCAGTCCTCGCGTTCTGATTGACGTAGTGGTGATGGTCGTGACCTTCATGTTCGTGGTGATGCTTATGCTCGTCCATGGGGTTTCTCCGTAACGGTACCCGCCTCCAACAGAGCTAGCGTCCAGCCACCCAGTAAGGGGGCCGGACGTCTCCTGTTTAGGCATAGGCGACGAAGGACATCATTCCAGATGCCATGTGATAGAGGTGATGGCAGTGGAGCGGCCAGCGGCCCGGATTGCTTGCGTCGAACACGACGCTCACGCTTCCCATCGGTGGCACAACAACGGTATCCCTCACGGCGCCGCCGATTGCAGTTCCGTTGATGTCGACCACCTGGAAGTGGTGACCGTGCAGATGCATCGGATGGGACATCATCGACATGTTGCGCATGGCAATCTCGACCCTTTCGCCTTCGCGGACATCAAGGCCGTCGCCGCCGTCGATCCGCCAGTCGTAGCCGCTCATGTTGCCCGTCAGAGTGAGCTCAAACCTGCGGTCGGCGGGACGGGGAGGGAGCGGTATGACGGCTGCCAGCCGCTGTTCGAGGTCGAGTCCCACGACCGGGCCGGATTCCGTCCCGCGCGAGGCAATCTTGGCGATCTTTGCGCCGGACGGCGCCAGAACAATGCCTGTGCGATGATCTGTGCCCTCGCGCAGTGCAAGGATTGGATGGGCTTCGGCCGACTTCTGAAGCTCAAGCAGGATATCGAGCCGCTGACCCATTGAGATCGGGAAGCGGCTTCCGGAAATCGGTTGGATTGGCTGCCCGTCGACGGCGATGACTTGTCCGGCAATCGTACCTGTGTCGATCGTGAAGGCAGTGGCTGTCGCGCCATTGATGATGCGCAGGCGGACGCGCCCTCCGCTTTCGACGGTGACCACTTCCGGATCATCGAGCGTGCGGTCGTTGGCGAGATAGGCATCGTACTCGATGTCGTTCAGGTCCATGGCGGTCATGCCCGCCATCGCCGTTCCGGACGTGTGGCCGTCATGCATGTTGGATGCCATGCCCTGCATCATACCGCCGTGGTTCATCCCATGGCCGCCTGTCGCTCCCTTGAGCTTGGCGAGCAGTTCTTCGGCAGGCGTGAACGAGAAGTCATGCAGCAGCACGACCACTTCCTGCTCGTCGCGCTGCCTGTCATCGGCGGTTCGCACGATCAGGGGCGCGGCAAGCAGGTTCTGCTCCTGGAGCGTATGCGCATGCATCCAGTGCGTGCCGCCGGAGCCGACCGGAAACGTGTAGCGCCGGGTTTCCTTCGCTTTCAAAAGTGCTGCGGGATTGTCCGGAACCCCGTCCATGTTCCATGGCGGCGCAAGCCCATGCCAGTGGATGAGCGTTGCTTCGCCACCTTGATTTGAAAGGGTGACGTCGAACAGAGCCTCCGCATCGAGCGTAAGCCCGACGGCGCCATCCGGTTGGAGGAGCCCGAACACGTCGGCGGCTTTGCCGTTCACCTCGATCACGCGCTTCGTGATCGCAAGGTTGCGGGTGCCCGCGCTTGATGTTGCCTTGGCCTCAGCCCAGCTTTTGTTTGGATGGAGTCCGGTGCCCGATGCGGCGACCACGACGCCCGACATCAGTCCGCCCAGAAATTCACGGCGTTTCATCTTCATTGACCTCTCGTTCCGTGCCGGTTAATGCCGGCGAAGGTCGCACCACAGGATGCGACCGTGGACGACCGCCGTCAAACGACGGCTGGTCTGGCTCGTCCGGCGGATCGAGGAGGGCCGATGGCGGGTCGCGAAATAATGCCGTTGATGGGCGGCTGGGGGCTGAGATCCCGGCGACCACCGGACTTCAGGGTGACTTCGCCGAATATCGGAGCGGGGAACAAGGCGTAGCACAGGCTACATATGCGTTTGCAGCACACTTTCGGGCGGCCTGTTTCTTTCTCTGCGTGGAGATCGCTTTTGCCCGGCGGTGAAACGACATGTTCGCTGCCGGCGATATGTGGCCCGCATTTGATGGGAGCCGCCTCAGCCATCGGCGTGACCAGAAACAGAAAAGCGACCAAGATGGCCAGCAATTCTGTTGCGCGTCTCCGGGCGGTCTGGCTGACGGCGATCATGTTTTCGTCCAACACCTCGTGCTGTATTCACGAACTAGATTGCGTGATGTCTGCAAGTCTCGCCTTGACCTTGATCAAACCGCGACAAGAGTGCGTCTGTCAATGGGAGGATTACATCCTAATGTGTTCCTCCCAGCGGCCGCACGTCTGCTGTTTAACAGACGCTCTCGTTTTGTGGTAGAAAGGTCGCATAACGTATGACTGGAATGGTACGGCGCTCGGTATGATCTAGGGCCTCCGAACCCGCCACGTTCACGGCTTTTGTTGTCAGTCGGCCTGATACCGAAAGTACTCCCGAGCCCACGGCAGACGTTTCGTCGGCTGCTTTCCCGAGCCCACGTTTGCGAGCTCAAATTCAGCCGCCGTTAGTGTGCCCATGTAAGTGTGCGCCTCATAGTAATTGAAAGTCGCCTCACTTCCGCCGAAAAGGCGCCCGGCGGAGCGCGATTGAACGTGAATTCGTGTCCGAACTGCTGAAGTGTTTCAATTATCTCGGCGAAGCTCATGAAGTCACCCACCAATGGCCAGTACCAGTGCCGGCCACTTCAGGGCGGGCGAACGCCCCTGCGACGATGTCACCGAGTTCGATGATGTCGGCCATGTGAAAGCTGCGCGAGTCAGGATTGAGCGGCAGAGTCCAGCCATAGGTGCCGCCTCGTTGCTGCTGCGGCGCCGACACCGTCAACAGGTTCTGATAATAGAACGGCGGGACTACAAACGTGTGATGCGCGAATCCGGCGGAGCTTACAATGTGATCCACCTTGGCCTTACCGGTGTAAGGCGGAACGTTAAATCGGCCGGCGCTAATCGTTTCGACATCCGGCAGTGTAGACCAGATCAGGTGCTCGACACCGGCCTCTCTAGCAGCATCGATTTGCAGTTGTTGCCTGCTTGATCTCGTCGGCCCCCTCTTGCCAGAAGTTCGTCATGAAGAAGAGCCCATATGCACCTGAGAGCGCCGGCTTGAGGGTCTCCGGTCGGTCAAGATCAGCCTTAACGATTTCGTCGGCAAGATCGCTATGTGCGCTTGGATAACGAGTGAGGGCACGGGTCTTGAATTGACTGTTGGTCTTGAGGGCGCGCAAGACAGCGCCTCCTGCTAGCCGGTTGGGATGAACAATCCGCATCCACCCACACTCGAGCAGCTCCGCGTGTTCCTCGCCATTGCGGACGCCAGAAGCTTTGCGGGTGCTGCAAGAGCTCAACCGCGCGACATCCGTTGTGAGCTACCAGCTCGCGAACTTGGAAGCGCAGTTAAACCTCTCGCTGTTTGACCGTCAGACGCGAAACGGCTGAGCCTCACCGAGGCCGGCCGAGCACTGCTGCCCGGCGCTCGGGCAGTCACACGGGAGGTGGGCGGTTTGCTCACCCGCATCAGAAGCCTCCTGCAAGGCGAAGAGGCCGAAGTCTCCCTCGCCGTTGATGTGATGATGCCAATCCCCACGCTCACCGAAATCCTCAATGCATTCAGTGCTGCCTATCCGACCGTTACCATGCGATTGCATGTCGAGGCTGTTGGGGCTGTGACGAGCCCCGTGCGCGACGACGTCGCCGACCTCGGCGTGAGCAACACCCATTCCTGTGACCGACCAATATCTCGAGCGATGACCGGCGCGAGGATGCTGAAGGCATAGTAGACCGAATTCAATGAGCTGCGTGACACCCAGACCCCGGACTGTCCACACGGGCAGCTTGCTTTCCATCGTCAGGCACCTTCGCTGACGGTCTCGGGCAGCGGTGAGCTACCGCAGCCACAGCCCGATTTGCCCGAGGATTTCGCGACAGCGTCTGTGACGCAGCAGGCGTCAACCTGCACCGGCGCGGGGCCGCCGCAGCAGCCGCGGCGATGTCGTGCTCTCCGAATGTGTCGGGGTATCGCGCGAGGAATGGTCTGCCGACACGCCAGTCCGAGGGCGTCAGGGTGATCTGCAGCGGTAGCCCAATTACCCGCGCAGCGCGCTAAAGAGGTTGGAAGGTGACAGTCTCGCCTTTCAACCCACAAGCGTCCCAGCGATTAACTCTGAGGCCCTGGTCGTAAGTCGCTCTCAGAGCCTCACTTTGCTGGACGATCCCAGGCTCCATCCTCAAGACGGCGATCTTCGATCAGTTTCCCCACCGGAAGCAAATCGGGCGCATCCGCAAGCGTTCGCGCCAAAGCATCGTTCCGCGGATCCCTGCAGCCGAAATTGAAGACAAGCTGGTCAGTACGTCCGGCCCCGATCCACGTCACCGAGACTGAAGCATGGTCCGTGGCAAACTGTGTGCACCGCGCATGCCCCACGGTAATGGTCTCCGTTCCTTGCGGCCGATGCGGCGCGAGTGCCGACTGGAAGGTGGACCATTCCTTTGGCGTGATCGAAAAAGGCTGTTCGCCATGAACGTTCGTAAAGCGCCGGCCCTCGAACATACCCCCGCTGGCGCTCACCTGGAAACGGTAAACTGGGCACTCGCCGAGACATGGTTTGCGTTCGACAATGATGCTCGGCGTCTGGCTTTGCTCCACCAGCAGCGCTGCTGCAGCCATTATAATCTTCGCAAGTAGTATCATATTGTGCACCTTCAGGCAGAGACACCCTGGGCCGGTCGTCAGGTCCGCTCACGACACGTGTGTCGCGGGGTGGCATCTTTTGCGTGTTAAGACGTTAATTTCAACCAACACGCAGTCCCAGTCAATGTCCTTTTGTGGCTGACTTTCTCTGCTTGTATCCGGGCCGGTCACGCGTCTGTCTTGAGGCGCCGGCTGCCCATGTCGATAGCTGGTTCATTGCCGTCGGAAGGACGATAGGTCACGAATATATGTGGGCCACGGACCCGACACGTCGTCGGTTGGAACAAAACCCCCGAGGTACTGTTTACCTACAATATGCGAGAGGATCAAACATGGCCGACATCGGACTGCCTATTCCCAAGGCGATCGTGGATCCCACTAAAGATTTCGTGGGTATTCCGCCACAACAGAGAAACATTGCTAAGGAAATCAATCGACTTAGAAAGCAGGTGCGTCGCTTGCAGACGCTTGTTGAGAACATGGGCATAGTGGCAAGTCGTCCGAGGCGAAGGACGTATCGACTAGTAGGCGCGGCTGTAACCATTGCATTTGCGGGGCTTTCATGGGCCCTTTGGAGATCACGAGATACGGCGACTTTTCGTCGAATAGTATCCGTCGCGCTTCCGTTTCGCGGTCGCGGCAACTTCTGACCTCTCGCCCCAAGTCCGGCATTTCAAGCTAACAGCGGGGCCTGAGGAGGCGCCGCCAATCGGCTCCATTCCGGGGAATGTCGATGGAACTCGGCCCGGGTCCGCGGCGACAATGCGCGGATCGGGGCGCGCCGCCTCCCCCAAAGAGTCTCGCGGTGAAATGGGAGACGAATGTAGGCTGGCTTGGCGAAGGCGAACAGCTTTCTTGCCCATTCAGTGGTCGACAGCGGTGAGCAAGGTTACCGCGCTACTTTTGGCAGCCGACCGGTTGAGTGCTCCATGGATCGATGGGCCAAACCGTCTGTTAAATCTCTGCCGCTAGTCTGTATCAAAAGGGGATATGGAAAGGCATTTCGATGAACGGCGCGGCACCTGTCTTGCAGCACTTCCTGAACAAGGAAGAGTCCTTCATGTACGATCGGGAGACCAGCTTCCCGATGGAGGACACGCGAAACGAGGCGCGCATCGAATACACTGAGAAGGGCATGACGCAACTGAGCTCTCGTCGCTGCGAAATCATCAAGCTTTCGAAAAGCGGCGCGCTGATCAGCATCCTCACGCAGTACCAGCTGCCACAGAATTTCTACCTGGATATCCCGAGCGCACGCGTCCAGATGGTCGGCTGCCTGTTGAAGCGGGTGCATGCCAACAACGTCATCGAGGCGCGGTTCCTACGCATGCTGACGGACCGCGACCTCAATCGCATCTTCGTCTACAGCACCCATCCGAACCACCGCAATCGGACGCTCAACATTTACCGCTAGAAAGGAAATCGCCGGCGCCGCCGCCAACGCAGCGCCTGCGGTAGCGACCACCAGGCCGATCCAAACGCCATAGAGTTTGTGATTAAGTATGACCGCCAAAATGGAGCGGCGAAGTCCCTCAAGGCGGTGACTGGGCAGATCCCATCAAGCACCTTGACGGCTGCGAGCACATTGACGGACAAGGCAGCTCGGTAGGTTGCTTGGCCATGGCATCGCCTGTGCTTAACCACCGCGCCGCCGGCAGAGGATATTCTCCACACGAAAAACCTGCGACGGGCCGGCGGGACCTATCCTTGGAGTATGGGAACAACAATCCGGCGCGGGGGTTTTCGACTCCAGTGTAAGGAATTTCCTAATGGGATGGATTGAGGTCGATCATGGCGGCTGACAAGCTCTCAACCTACAAGAAGAAGCGGGACTTCAAGCAGACACAGGAACCGAGCGGCGCGGCCGCCGTCAAACCGGCCAATCGGCTTCGCTTCATCATCCAGAAACACGACGCGACGCGCCTTCATTACGATCTTCGCCTCGAACTCGACGGCGTGTTCAAATCCTGGGCTGTTACGAAGGGGCCATCACTTGATCCGCATGACAAACGGCTGGCGGTCGAGGTGGAGGATCATCCGCTCGACTATGGCGATTTCGAGGGCACCATCCCGAAAGGCCAGTATGGCGGTGGCACGGTCATGCTGTGGGACCGGGGCTATTGGGAGCCGGAAGGAAACAAGTCGCCGGAGGAAGCCCTGGAGAGGGGCGATTTCAAATTCGTGCTGCAGGGTAAGCGCCTAAATGGCAGCTTCGTGCTCGTGCGGATACGCAACGACCGCGATGGCGGTAAGCGCACCAATTGGCTGCTGATCAAGCACCATGATGACCATTCCGTTGAACAGAACGGCGCTGCAATACTGGATGAGAACATGACCTCGGTGGCATCTGGACGAACCATGGAGCAGATCGCCAGCGGCAAGGGGCGCAAGCCCAAGCCGTTCATGATGCCGAGCGGTGAGGTCGAGGCCGACGCAGTCTGGGATAGCAAGCGAGGGCGCGCAGCCGATAGACGCAAAGAGAGGGGTCGGGAAGATGTGGCGACGTCGACCGGGGTTGACCTGCCGGACTTCATTGCTCCGCAACTCTGCGAAACCGTGGAGCGCCCGCCGGCCGGGAAGAACTGGCTGCATGAGATCAAGTTCGATGGATACCGCATCCAAATGCGGGTCGCAGACGGTGAGGTCAGGCTGAAGACCCGCAAAGGGCTGGACTGGACGGCCAAATATCCGGAGATAGCGAGAGCTTCCTCCCAACTACCCGACTGCATTATCGACGGCGAGATCTGCGCGCTCGACGACAATGGCGCTCCGGATTTCGCGGCGCTTCAGGCCGCCTTGTCGGAAGGCACCACCGGCAACCTGGTCTATTTCGCGTTCGACCTCCTGTTCGACGGCGGCGAGGATTTGCGGCCGAGGCCGCTTACCGATCGAAAGGCGCGTTTGCAGGAGCTGCTAGCAGATGCGACCGACAATCCTCGTCTTCGCTTCGTCGAGCATTTCGAGACGGGCGGCGATGCGGTCCTGCGTTCTGCGTGCAAGCTTTCCCTCGAGGGCATTGTCTCGAAGCATGCCGATGCGCCCTACCAGTCCGGCCGTACCGACACCTGGGCGAAATCGAAATGCCGCGCCGGACATGAAGTGGTTATCGGCGGATACGCCAAGACGAATGGCAAGTTCCGGTCGCTACTTGCCGGCGTCAATCGCGGTGAGCATTTCGTTTATGTCGGCCGCGTCGGCACAGGCTACAGCGCCAAGAAGGTCGAAACACTGCTGCCAAAGTTGAAGGCTGTGGAAACGACGAAGTCGCCGTTCGCGGGGATCGGCGCGCCGAAGAACGAAAAGGAAGTCGTCTGGGTGAGACCCGAGTTGGTCGCCGAGATCGAATTCGCTGGCTGGACCGCAGACGGGCAAGTCCGCCAGGCCGCCTTCAAGGGCCTGCGTGAGGACAAGCCGGCCGATGAGGTGGAGGCGGAAAAGCCTGCATCCCCCGCGACGACCAAAACGCCCAAGCCCGCGCCGATGGTGAACAATGTCCCGCGCCGCAAGGGCGCGAAGGCCGAGGTCATGGGCGTGCTCATCTCCAATCCGGACAAACCGTTATGGCCGGACGCCGACGACGGCAAGGCCGTCACCAAAGAAGAGCTGGCCCGGTATCACGAAGCGGTCGGCTCTTGGCTGATCGAACATGTCAGGGGCCGGCCGTGTTCGATCATCCGCGCGCCTGACGGCATTGGCGGCGAACAGTTTTTCCAACGCCACGCCATGCCGGGTACGTCAAACCTGCTGGAGCTGGTCAAGGTGTTCGGCGACAAGAAGCCGTATTTGCAAGTCGACCGTGTCGAAGGCCTCGTCGCCGTCGCCCAGATCGGCGGCATCGAACTACATCCATGGAACTGCGAACCAGGAAATCCGGAGGTGCCGGGCCGGCTGGTCTTCGACCTCGACCCCGGTCCGGATGTGCCGTTCGCGGCTGTGGTTGCGGCCGCCCGTGAAATGCGGGACCGGCTTGATGATCTCGGACTTGTCAGCTTCTGCAAGACGACTGGCGGCAAGGGACTGCATGTGGTGACGCCGCTGGCCGTGAACGCGCGTACGCCACTTTCATGGGCGCAGGCGAAGGGCTTCGCCCATGACGTCTGCCAGGAGATGGCCCGCGATAATCCAGACCTTTATCTCATCAAGATGACGAAAAGCCTACGGGAAGGCCGCATCTTCCTCGACTATCTGCGCAACGACCGCATGGCGACGGCGGTGGCCCCCCTCTCGCCACGGGCGCGTCCGGGCGCCACCGTGTCGATGCCGCTGACCTGGACGCAGGTCAAATCCGATCTCGATCCGAAGCGGTTCACCGTGCGGACCGTACCGGCGCTGCTAACGAAGACGATTGCGTGGGAGGACTATTGCGACGGACAGCGCGAGCTCGAACAGGCCATCAAGCGGCTCGGCAAGCACAAGGCTGCGGCATGATCTTTGAACGGCAGGGCGCAAAGACCACATAGGACATATGAAAAATCACGCTGTCCCCATCGAGCACCTGACCCGCCTTCGGCGCATCCGCGGCCTGGTACGGTTGATGGACACGGCGCTTCGCATTCCCGGCACGCGCGTATCGCTGGGCGCGGACTCGGTTCTTGGCCTCATCCCAGGCGTGGGCGATTTCGCAGCGGCGACTATCAGCCTCTTCATTGTAAACGAGGCGCGCCGTCTCGGCCTGCCGAATGACAAGCTGGTGAAGATGCTTGTCAATGTCGGCTTCGACACGGTCGCAGGAAGCGTGCCGGTGCTCGGCGACGTCTTCGATATCTATTTCAAGTCCAACCGCCGCAATCTGCAACTCGTGCTGGACCACTTGGGCCTCGACCACGCTGACCTCGATCGGTAACGCCGGTCAGATGCGGTCTCCAAGCGTGGCGATATCGAACACCGCGGCATTGTCCTGGATTTCGCACAGGCCCTTATAGGAGGCATGGCGCAGATTTCCGTCGATCGTCCAGCCGCGGAAGTCGATCTCGGCGATCAGCGTCGGCAGCGCGAACACGTAATTCTTGCCCTTGACCGGCACGACCGGTTTCTTCGTCTTCAGCTTGTCCAATGTCTTGCGCAGGTATTCGGCATCCTTCGCCTTGAACCCGGTTCCGACAGAACCCACCGACACCCAGCTATCGCCCCGCCGGGCGGCAAGCAGAAGGCTGTCGATCCCGCTACGCGCTTCAGCGGACTGCTCATAGCCGACGATCATGAAGCTCTCACTCTGGACGCATTTGACCTTGATCCAGTCGCCTGTTCGTCCCGACCTGTATGGCCGCTCGCGGTGCTTGGCAACAATGCCTTCGAGCCCCATCGAACATGCATTTGCCAGCAGCTCGACGCCATCACCCTGCGCTTCTTCCGACAGTTGCACCGCGCCGCTTGCGCTGTCGAGGAAATCCGTAAGCAGATGCCGGCGAACCGAAAGTTCCGTCTTCGTCAGATCGTGGCCATCAAAATAGAGAAGATCGAATGCGACAAAGACCGCCTCCGTCGAGGCGCGCTTGCCGCCGCGGCCCCCGAGCGAGCGTTGCAGCGCCCCGAAGTCCGCATGGCCCTCCTTGTTGAGAACCACGGCCTCGCCATCTAGGATGGCGGTCCCGACGTCGAGCCTCTTCGCGGCTTCCGCGATCCGGGGAAAGCGATCGGTCCAGTCGTGGCCTCCGCGCGTGATGATCCTAACACCCTTCGCTTCGATGTGGATGGCGAGGCGATACCCGTCCCATTTGATTTCGTAGAGCCATTCCGGTCCTTCCGGCGGCGTCGGCCGCAGAAGCGCCAAGCACGGCTCCATGCGGTCGGGCATCGGATCGAAGGGCAAAGTGAGCTGGTCGCGATTGCGTCGGCGGACCGGCCGCGACTGGAGCGCAGTACCGGAGTCATCGAGCAAGGGTATGGCCGATCAGCGCTTCGCTTTCATGGAGATCCATCATGCGCAAGAGAGAATACGAACTTAAGTGCCTTCCGTGAAGTTTTCAGGATGAGTGCTTTCCGTTTCCGCTCGCCGCCAAACTCTTGCGAAGAGCGTCCATGATGTTGATGACGTTGCTGCCAGCGGCGCCGGTCTCTTCCTGGGCCTTGCCCTTCTTCAAGGGCCTCAGCCCCTTCTTCTTTTTCGCGATAATGTCGAGGAGAGCGTCCTGCACGGGGTCGGAAACCATGTCCGGGGACCAGGTCTTGCTGCTAGCAGAAGGTCTTGAAATACGCCGAACGGTTGACCGAAGAGGGGCAAAGAGCTCGACCGCCATTGTGTGCGGACCGCCGAGCTCTTCTAAAGCACCTTCAGGCGAATGGAGCCACACCACTCAAGTCAGCAAGACCATGCGTCTTCCTGATCAAATCGCCTGCGCGCTCTCCGATGACGACACACGGTGCCATCGTGTTTCCCGTGGTGATACGCGGCATGATCGAGGCATCTGCGATACGAAGACTTTCAATCCCGTAGACCTTGAGCTCGTTATTGACCACGGACATGCTGTCGCGTCCCATTTTGGCCGTGCAGGACTGGTGCCAGTAAGTGACGGCGGACTTTCGGATGAAATCGATCATTCCTGCCCGGTCGCGTGTGCCTGGAGCTGCCTCCCTCGTGACCAGCGGCGTGAAGGCGTCGCCATTTCCGAGTTCGCGACACAGCTCAACCGCCGCCAAGGCGGCAGCCATGTCTTCCGGATGACTGAGAGAATTTGGTTCAATCAGGATAGGGTCGTTTGTATTGGGGCCGGAGAGCCTCAGCCGGCCGCGGCTTTTCGGCTGCGCAAGCCCTGAAAACATCGTCCAACCATGCGCCGGGGTTTCCAGACCTGTTTCTGTCGGCGAAGGAACGGCGAACTCCAACTGGCACTGCAGAATGTCCGGTTGAGAGAGGCGGGAGTCGCTTTTCCAATAGAGTTTTGCTTCGCAGCCTCCCCCGCCGACGCCTTCCGGCTTTCTATATGCCCAGGTGCAGCCGAACGCGAGATGATCTTGATGATTTCGACCCACACCCGGGAGATGCTGCACGACAGATATCCCGTGAGCTTTGAGTTCGTCCTTCGGGCCAATCCCTGACTGCATCAGCACCTTTGGCGTATTGATCGCACCCAGCGACAGTACCGTTTCGCATCGCGCAGTGAACGCACGCCGCTGTCCGTTGACGAGAGCCTCAACGCCTGTCGCCCGTTTGCCATCGAAGATGAGGCGCGTGACCAACGCCTCGGTTACGACCGTAAGGTTCGGTAGCGACATGAGCGGACGAACATAAGATCCGAATACGGACTCCCGCTTGCCATCCCGGATGCGCAGTTCTGCGATCGATGCACCTCCGGGACTTTCCATCAGTTCGCCGTTCGGAGTGTCGAAAACCGGAATGCCCATCGCCGATGCAGCGTTCAGCAGAGCCGCTGCGATTGGTTGTGGCGAACGTGGCTGGGCGACATATACCGGTCCTCCAGCCCCGCGGCGTACCGCATCCGGTGTGCCGCGCCAGTCTTCAATCCGCCGATAGTAGCCGAGAACCGATTCATAACCCCAGGCTTCATCGCCCGCTTCAGCCGCGAAATGATTCCAGTCTTCCTTGTGGCCTCGCGCCCAGACCATGACATTGATGCTCGAACCACCACCCAGTCCCTTCCCCATGCTGAGAGGAAGCCGCCTACCGTAGAGCTCAGGCGCCGGCTCTCCAACGAAACCCCAGTCACGGTTCGTACCGAGATTGAGTGGCCATTGCGACGGGTTTACAACGGACTCGGCCGTATCGTCTCCGCCAGCCTCAAGAAGCAAGACGCGGGCGTTTCCACATTCTGCCAGTCGGGCGGCAACGACGGAACCACTGGATCCGGCTCCACATACTATGAAGTCAAAATCGGCTGGAACCTCAGGATGTCGTGGTGCCAGATTTTCACGTCGGTTTATGTCATGCGTATTCTGATCCACGGGGTTACCTTTGTGAATTGGTGGGCTGAAATTGCAAGTTGGCCGCGAGCGCTATTGGCATCGGAGATGCAATCGATCTCAATCGGAGATCGACGGATTTACATACTGCCTGTAGGGCCGAGTGTGATGGGAGGTCAGGATGTTCCAGCATCCGATCATCGGAACAGGAATGCCTGTGCCGATGATAAAGCTCGAACGACCATCCTTACTGCGCCGAGACAGTTTTCGCCGCTTCGTCGATGGTGTCCGCGACCACCGTTGGCTGCGTCATGAACAGAGCGTGGCTTGCTGCGACCTTGGTGATCTTGGCTTTAATCCGCTCTGCCATATGGACCAGCATGGCTTGGTCAAATGCTTTGTCCTCTGTGGCGATGACGGCCCAGCTTGGCTTGGTTCGCCAAGCAGCATTCTCCAGCTTCGTGGCAAACGCCGACATGTTGATTGGGACCTGCGAATCCCGCATGAACGCGACGTCGGTGTCGCTGGCGTCATGTGCAAATCCAGCCTTGAATTTCCCAGGGTTAACGTACCCAAATCCATCTTTCGTGGTTTCGATGACGAATTCAGATGCCGGGGCAAAACCTTCATACTGCTGGGCCGTCGTCTCGCCTGCGTCCGGTGAGAGCGCGGAGACGTAAACCAGTCCCGCGACCTTTGTATCAATGCCGGCTTCCGTAATGACTGTTCCACCCCATGAATGGCCTACCAGAATGGCCGGTCCATCTTGCCGCTCAAGTGCACGCTTGGTGGCGGCAACGTCGTCTTCGAGGGAGGTCAACGGATTCTGGACGATGGTGACACGATATCCACGCTTCGTGAGATTGTCGTAGACGGCCCTCCAGCCGGAACCATCGGCGAAAGCACCGTGAACGAGTACGACGTTCTTCACGGCCTGGTTAGCAGGGATCGTGTCCGCAGCGTTCGCAGGCACTGGGGCGGATATTGCGGCTACGGCTGCGACGGTGGCCAATATGGTCCTGGTGGTCATGGCTCTCTCCTCTTGATACATGCGATAACTGTTATCGCGATAAATAATGCCTGTCAGTTTTCATTCTTCGTGTCAACAAAATTTATCGCAATATTGTTTTTTGCAGTACTTTTTGCTAATTCTGCGCCGACAGGAGCTCAAAATGACGAAACGACATAACGACCCGCCGCCGCTCAGCGATCAGCTCTGCTACGCAATCTACACCGCTGGCATCGCTATCCAGCGTGCCTACAAGCAAGTGCTTGACGAGTTGGGTTTGACCTATCCGCAGTACCTCGTGCTCAACGTTCTCTGGCGCGAAGACGAGCAGACGGTTGGTGCCATCGCCCATACCCTCGCCCTGGAATCCAGCACGCTTACGCCGCTTCTAAAGCGGCTGGAAGCATCAGGCTTGCTGCGACGGACACGAAATCTGAGCAATGAGCGGCAGGTTGTCGTTGCATTGACGAACGAGGGACGCACGTTGCAGCACCGGGCCGGCTGCCTCAGCGACACATTGCTCGCAGCCTCTACACAGACGCCCCAGGAGTTGGCATCCTTGAATCGCGATGTCCGGCATCTCCGCGACGCCATCTATTCACAGATCGGCGGATGGGACGCGCCCGCTTGATCTGCGAAGGCGTCTCGATCTAGGCTGTCGGCACAGTTCCTCCATCGATGGTGTATTCGGTACCTGTGATCGATGCAGCGCGGTCCGATGCCAGGAAGGCAATCAGATTTGCCACTTCCGTCGGTTTGGCAGGGCGCCCGAGAGGTATGCCGCCCAAACTATCCATGATGATCTTCTTGCCACCCTCAAGATCCGTACCCGCCTTGTACGCCAAGCGCTGGGCCAAGTGAACGGACGCTTCCGTTTCGATCCAACCCGGAGACACTCGCACGACGCGGACGCCCTTGGGCGATACCTCCTTGGACATGGCCTTGCTATAAGTCGAGAGTGCCGCCTTTGCTGCGGCATAAGCCGTGGTCGCTTCCGGGAGAGGTAGCAATCTTTGGATGGACGTGACATGCACAACCACACCGGTTCCCCGTTCGACCATGTCTGGAACCAGTTCGCGATCCAGTCGAACAGCGGGAAAAAGATTGAGAGACATTTCGTTGTACCACTCGGCATCAGTTAGCGCCCCAAAGCCACCGCCAGCTGCTGCCGAACCACCCAGCATATGAACGATGATATCGACGTTGCCGAGACGTTGACGCGTAACGTCCGCGACGGCCGCGCACCCCTCTTCAGTCGTGAGATCGGCCTCGACAAACAATTCTTCCGGCAGGTTCTCAGGACGCGTCCGCGCGGTCGTCAACACCTGCGCGCCGAGGTCCCGAAACAGGCTGACGGTCGCAGCCCCGGCGCCCTTGGTTCCAGCAGTAATGAGGGCTCGCTTGCCTCTCAGGTTGAGAAAGTCTGTCATCACCGGATCTCCAGCCAGGCGATCTTGCCGTCCTCGATGGTGAAGGCATATGAGAGCGTCACCGGACTGCCGGGAAACTGGCCGCCAACTTTGGCTCGGACGAGCACTTTGTTGCCGTCAACGGTGGATTCGAACGGTTCAGAAACGTACTGCGTCGCCTCCTTCGCAGCCACCCACCATTCACGGATAGCGACCACGCCTTGATGGCGCGATCCCTCATCTTCGACAACGGCTTCGATCGCAAAGGTCTCCGACAGCGCATCCGCGTTGCTGCCGCTGTCAGCGTCAAAGTACATGTTCACGATATCGGGCATATCCATTGTGGTTCTCCTCATTGGCTGACCTGATAGTAGCGCTCGACCATTGCGTAAATAAGTGGGATAAACCGGCATGCAGCAATGAACAGATCGGGACAATGGAACAAGCCAACCTGAAGGAACTTGAAGCGGTAATCGCTATTGCCCGGCGCGGCACATTCCGCGCAGCGGCCATTGATCTTGGCATGTCTACGACAGCGTTGAGCCACACAATAGGCAGGCTTGAGGCGGAGCTTGGGGTGCGATTATTCAACCGCACCACACGCAGCGTGTCGCTGACGGATGCCGGCAGGCTCTTTGTGCAGCAGGTGGCGCCCTCGCTTCAAGATCTCTATGCCGCCTTGGATTCGGTGCGGGCGCAACGTGAGACACCTTCCGGAACAATACGGATCAACGCGGCGCCCTTCGCGGCGCGCGCAATCATCTCGCCGCTCGTGCTTGAGTTCCTGCGCCGCTATCCCGACATGAATGTCGATATTGTAACTGAAGGAAAGATGGTCGATATCGTCAAGGACGGGTTTGATCTGGGAGTCAGGGTTGCGGGCCTCGTTCCCAGCGACATGATTGCAGTTTCGCTCGGCCGGCCTCAGCGACATGCTGTGGTTGGGTCTCCTGAATACTTCGAGAGGCATGGGAAGCCGGTGGTCCCTCCCGACCTCCTCAGCCATCGATGCATTCGCGTTCGCCTCCCCGATGGCTCCCTGTTTCGGTGGCGTTTCGAGAAGGACGGGGAGCAGGTGCAAATCGATGCACGCGGCCCGATATCGCTGGACGAGGCTAGCCTCACGAGAACCGCTGTCCTGGAAAGCGCCGGTATAGCCTACATCTTCGAGCAAGACATTTTCCCGGACATTGAGGCGGGGCGCGTCGTCCGTGTACTGGAAGACTGGACGCCACCGTATCCGGGGCTTTGCCTTTACTACCCTGGGCGCCGACATCTGTCAGCCGGGGTCAGGGCGCTCTTGGAACTTGCGCGTGAGCTCGCGAGAGTGAGCTAATTGAACCGCCAGTGGAGAAGCTTGCTTGTCTCTTCAACGCTCCAAGCGGACAGATTTGCAAGGCGTGAATGACCGGTTCGCGGCCAGTCGGTCACTGATCTGCCATTCCGCAAGGAATGAGCGGAAAGCAGACCCTCGGCTTCTAGGATCTCGTTCGAGTAGCCTGGACAACCGACATGGCGCGCAAAACCGCGTCCCCGCGTAACGAATTGATTGTCCGCTTCGGGCTATTAAATCGCGTCCAGGGAACGCATGAAAACCATGTGGTCGTAAGTGCCCCCAGCGCTGCCATTGCTGCAAATCTTTCGCGCCGCGACGGGCCGTCCACATATGCGCAGAAGTCCGGATGGTGGGATCATCGTCAAATCAGCGGTCGCGGTCTTTGGTTTATAGGGACCTTGTATCGAAGGAAGGTGCCGCTTTCGCAGTCCACGCCTCTGCGCCGCCGCGCGCAGTCACGGACATCGTTTAATCGCGACCGTCTGCGAGCGAGATCACTACCGTCATCAGCTCCGCTCACGTGAGCGACAAAATCACCCAGATCAGAACGGTGGCTGAGATGATCAGCAGCACGATTGCTGCGGCGCGTATTACCTTTCCCATCATTGTCATCCTCCCGCCAGAACCGCGCTGGTGCCATGAGATAAATTGGCAGAACCGCAAACTTGCTCCGTGGCTGCGGCTCTGAGTGCCAGCGGGGATTTGCGTGAACGAACGATGGCGACCAACCAAAAATTGCAGCGTTTTGGTTAATTTAGCGTTTCCTCACGTATATTGGTTTTCTATTGGAAAGATTTGAAGCCGTTGCTGCATCTTTCCGGCAAGTCGCCAGACGCTTGAATGCTCAAGCCGCGCTTGGAAAAGGGTTAGACACACCCGTACCGGACTTCGCCACCGTGATCAGTGGTCAGGCGAACACCAGACTCGAACCTAGTTCTTGTTCGGCGATCGCTTCGGTAAGGCCCGTGCGGGCAAAACTCTCGCGTATCTGCTGGCGAAGCCAGCCATTCGCTGGATCAGTGTCGGCATGTTTCGCCCAAACCATGTTCACCGCAGGGAAGGTCAATGAGACAGGCAATGGGCTGACCTCTAGACCCAACAGAGGACCGTAGCGTTCTGCGATCCTTGTCGGCACGGTGGCAATTACGGGACTGAGTTGCGCTGCTGAAAGAACAGACATGTATCCTGGGGCGGCAGCAACGACGTTGATATCGACACCAGCGATTTGAAGGGCATCTTTGATGCACCCCTGCAGTGTCTCGTTCTGGGATATGGTGGAATGCTCAGCTGAAAGATACTCAGCCAGGCCGACTGGATTGGTGAGGGTCATGAGATCCGCATTGAAACAGCACGACACCCCGGTGTCATAAAGCTTCTCAAACGACCTGCGGCTGGTCATGGAGTAGGTGCAGCCAACGGCGAGATCGATCGATCCATCCTCCAGAGAAGGCTCGATCGCCTCATGTGGAAAAACACGCGCGAGGAGCTTGATCCCTGGAGCCAGTCGCCGCAGCCGCGCGGTCAGATCTGGAATGAGCAGCAGTTCGATTTCCGGGGACATGGCGATCCGGAATATTCGCTCTTCCGTGGCGGGATTAAATTCCTCGCCTCCCGTTAACGCCAGTTGCGCCTGCCTTAATGCCTTCCTTATCGGAACCGCGAGGCTTTGCGCTCGCGCGGTCGGCTGCATGGTTTGGCCAACGCGTATAAAGAGCTCATCCTGCAACAGCACACGCAGCGTCGAAAGAGAATGGCTCATCGCCGGCTGTTGGATTTTCAGACGTCGTGCGGCCTTGGTCACGTTCCCCTCAGTCATCAATGCGTCAAAGGCGACAAGAAGATTGAGATCGAAAGAGCGAAGATTGAAATGATCGATAGTTGTCATGACCCACATCGATTTGCGCGTTGATCTTACGGTACATATTTAGTCTCCAGGTCAGTTCAAGGCCGCTCTTGCCACCTCGCGTACATCTGGAGCCTTTCATGCAAACTCGTCGTTCTTTTCTCATCAATACAGCTGTATTTGGCGCGGCCGCAGGGACCGGGATCGGACTCCCTGCCACCAGCTTCGCCAAGGCGCCCATGGTCGGCACGCAGGCGGCGGGGTTTTATCGGATGAAGCTCGGCGACTACGAGATCACGGCGCTTTCCGACGGAACGGTGAAACTGCCGATGTCGAAGATCTACCAGAGCATGGCCGAGAACGAAATCGACACCTATTTGACCGACCGGTTTCAATCGGGCGCGGCAGAAGTTTCCGTGAATGCCTACCTTGTCAACACGGGTGAGCGCCTCGTGCTGGTGGATACCGGCACAGGCGACCTGATGGGTCCCGCGCTGGGCAAACTTGTGTCGAATATCGAAGCATCGGGCTATAAGCCCGCGGAAATCGACGACGTCATTTTAACCCACATCCACGCCGACCACTCGGGCGGACTGGTTTCGGGCGATGATCCCGTCTACAAAAACGCCATTCTGCACGTCAACCGCCGGGAAGCTGAATTCTGGCTGAAGGCAAAAGCCAAAGCGAAGGCCGACCAGGTACTTGGGCCACAGATCGCCCAGGCCGAAAGGTGCCTCGGGCCGTATGTCGACGCCGAGAAGCTTGAAACATTCGATGACAATGGCGCACCGCTTCCTGGTTTTGCGTCCGTTCTGCTTTCCGGCCATACGCCCGGTCACAGTGGTATCATTGTCGAGAGCAAGGGCGAGAAGATCGTGTTTTGGGGCGATGTCGCCCATGGGGACGTGCTGCAATATGATCATCCGGATGTCACGGTCGCATTTGACGTCGACCAGAACGCCGCTGCAGCAACCCGCGCGACGGCTTTTGCTGAGGCGGCCGACGGGCGCTATCTGGTCGCCGGTGCGCATCATGCTTTTCCGGGGATCGGACATGTTCGCCGCGATGAGAACAATTACGACTGGGTGCCGTTGGTATACCGGGCCGTCTACTGAACGTTGGCCCAAACGCACGTCATCTACAGCGATCGCAGGCCGACCTCCCACGCGAGAAGTAGCCGGATATCTACCCCGCTTCTCGCCAATGGCCCGGAAACCGTCGTGTTTGGCTTCCCTCCAGAAGCAAATTGCGCATCGGGTCATCAAGAGGTGACGACGGGGCAACCCGGATGTGATTAAACGGAACCTGGCGCGAGCACTCGCCAGGAGGTCGTGAATTTGGAAGAGCCGGAAGAAATCTCTCGCGGTCCACTTTCGAAAGGAGCGTTATCGAAGGGCCCCACCTTGCAGGTCTCGCAAGACCGGGACGAAGCGGCTGCTCCACCTGAGCGGACCTCGCCGCTCGGCCTTGAGCAATACATCGCGGGCAGGACGCTTGTCAGTGGCGATGGCCCGGCGTGGAACGACCTGTTCGTTCAGGTCTATTCCCGCCGCGACAAGCAGGAAGCGTTTCTTGTCCCAGCTGTTGCGGAACCGCTGATCGTCTGGGTTATGTCGGGCGAAGCGAATGTCGAAGAGCGCGAACTCGGCGGCGATTGGGTATCCAATATCGTGTCGGTCGGAGACTTCTTCCTGACCCGTTCCGCGACGCCTTACGAAATGCGCTGGCGTTCGACTGGGACAGCGCCCTTTCAGGTGATGCATCTGTATTTATCGGTTCCTCTGTTTGAGCGCGTCGCCAAAGAGGTGCTTGGCGGCGATGGGCCGCCCGTGCTGCTCGACGTCTCCGGCGGGAAAGATGAGCAGCTCTCGCATCTATTGGCCTTGATCCATCAGGAACTTGCCGCTGAAGGCAAAGGCAGCCAATTGTTCGTGCAAGGATTGGCTCAAAGTCTCACGGTGCACCTGATCCGCAACTACGTATCGGAGGATCGGCAAGACAATCGGCAGACGGCTTTGCCAGGCTTTAAGCTTCGGCGCGCCATGGCCTATCTCGAAGCGCACCTGGCTGACCCGTTCAACCTGGCGCAGCTCGCCGTCGCGGTGGGCATGAGCGAGTTTCATTTCAGCCGACTGTTTAAGAAGGCAACCGGCCTTTCGCCCTCCCGCTACCTCATTCGCCAGCGCGTCGCCAAGGCACAGCAGCTCCTGCAGGAAACGGATACGAGCATCATCGAGATTGGCCTGGCCGTTGGCTATTCGAGCCCAAGTCACTTTGCCCAGGTCTTCCGCCGCGAGACAGGTCTGCCGCCGAGCCACTATCGTCGAGGATGATTTTTCATCCGTCTGCGATTTGAGCAAGATCGCGACAGGTCGCGCAAGGCCCCGTGAGAAGGGCCGGCGTGAAACGCTTAGGTTCCTCCTTGTCGAAACGAAACGCCCACCGCGGTGGTGGACTTCAAAGACAAGGAGTGAAGACAATGGCCAACCTCAACGGAAAGATCGCATTGGTAACTGGCGCGTCGAGCGGCATTGGCGCCGCTACCGCCGTAAAGCTCGCTGAAGCCGGCGCAAAAGTCGGCATCGCGGCTCGCCGGACCGAAAAACTCGAAGACCTGAAGAAGCGGATTGAAGCTAAGGGCGGCGAGGCTCTGGTGATCGAGATGGATGTCGTTGATCCGAGCGCCATCGAAACTGGCGTCAGGAGGCTTGTCGAAGCCTACGGCTCGATCGACATCCTGGTCAACAATGCGGGCCTGATGCCACTGTCGGACGTCGACCAGTTCAAGGTCGACGAGTGGCACCGGATGGTGGACGTGAACGTAAAGGGCGTGCTCAACACGACGGCCGCCGTTCTGCCTCAGATGATCAAGCAGCATTCGGGCCACATCTTCAACATGTCCTCGATCGCGGGCCGCAAGGTCTTCAAGGGTCTTTCCGTCTACTGCGCTACGAAACATGCGATCACGGCCTTCTCCGACGGACTGCGCATGGAAGTCGGCCAGAAGCACAACATCCGCGTGACCTGCATTCAGCCAGGCGCTGTTGCCACCGAGCTCTACGACCACATCACCGATCCGGGCTACCGCAAGCAGATGGATGAGCTGGCCAGCCAGATGACTTTCCTTCAGGGCGAGGACATTGGCGGCACCATCGTCTTCGCCGCCCAGGCTCCGGCGCATGTCGACGTCGCTGAGCTGTTTGTCCTGCCGGTTGAGCAGGGCTGGTAACAAACCGGCCCTGAAGGGTCCCTGCCTCAATGCAGGGACCGTTCAAGGGAGATTGTCATGAAGGAATTACCCGCCTCTCAAGCCTACCGCGTCCTGGAACCTGGCCCGATCGTCATGGTCTCAACGAGTGATAACGGCAAGCCCAACGTGATGACCATGGGCTTCCATATGATGATGCAGCATGTCCCGCCGCTGATCGGTTGTGTCATCGGGCCTTGGGATCACAGCTACCAGGCTCTCCGAAAAACCGGCGAGTGTGTCATCGCTGTACCCGCTCTCGATCTCGCCGAAACCGTTGTCGACGTCGGGAACTGCTCGGGCGATCAGGTGGACAAGTTCCAAAGGTACGGTCTAAGGACACGACCTGCCAAGGACGTGTCCGCACCGCTCCTCTCCGACTGCTTGGCCAACATAGAATGTCGAGTCGTCGATACCAGGCTCTTAGAGCCTTACAACCTCTTCATCCTTGAGGCCACGAGGATCTGGATCAACGAGAACCGAAAAGAGCGTCGACTGATGCATCACCGCGGTGACGGCACGTTCACCGTCGATGGCAGCACACTCGATCTCAAAGACCGCATGGTCAAGTGGCGCCATCTCCCCTGAGAGGCTCCGTCCCAGAATACACCTGAAAACCCCTTACGAAAGGAAGAGTGCCATGTCTGCTTATCTCGTTGTCGATCTCGACATCCACGACATGAAGTCTATCGAAGACTACCGGTCGAAGGCATTGCCGCTCGTCGCCGAAGCCGGTGGGAAGCTCATCGCCATCGATGAAAGCCCTCTGAAGTTAGAAGGCTGGACAGCCACCAACGTGCTCATCATCGAGTTTCCCGACAAGGATGCGATCCGTCAGCTCTTCGCATCACCCGAATACGCGCCATTGGCCGCACAGCGGCAGGCTGCGGCCGCATCGCGCATCATCGCACTCGACGGAGTCTGAAAAGAGCAAGATCGCGACAGCTCCCGCATAGGGGCGAGAGATCTTATCCGCTCATGCCGTAAATTATGCGGGTGCCGCTCCATCCAAGAAGGAGACCGGAAATGGCTGAACTGACTAACGTGGCCTACTTCACTGCAAAGCCGGGCCGCTCACGCGATCTGGGTGACGAACTGCTTCAGCTCGTCGCTCCATCCCGCAACGAGGAAGGCTGCCTACGCTATCAGATCCACCAATCCAATGACGTTCCCGACGTGTGGATGGTGCTCGAAGACTGGCGGCATGCATCCGACTTCGAACTGCATATGAGCACGCCTTACGTCCAGGCTTTCATGGCGAAGGTCCCGGACCTGTGCGTCGAAGACGTGGAAATCTGCGGCTACCAGCAACGGTCTCCGCGGGCCTGAAACAGAAAGGAGTATATGAAATGAGCACGCAAAACCCTAAAGTCTGGCTTGTAACCGGATGCTCTACAGGCTTCGGTCGCTACATCGCGGAACACCTGCTGGAAGCCGGTGAAAAGGTCGTGGTGACGGCTCGCAAGACTGACAAAATCGCGGATCTTGAGCAGAAGGGCGATGCCCTGATCCTCCCGCTCGACGTCATCGACCAGGATCAGTGCCAAAAGGTCGTTGATGCAGCAGAAGCACACTTCGGACGCATCGACGTTCTGATCAACAACGCCGGGATCGGTTTCTTCGGTGCTATTGAAGAAACCGCCGAAGCCGACGCCCGTCGCCTGTTTGATGTCAATTTCTTTGGTGTCGCCAACACGATCCATTCGGTGCTTCCGCATATGCGAGCCCGCCGCAGTGGTACGATCGTCAATCTGACATCAATCGGCGGCCTGGTCGGCTACACTGGCGTGGGCTACTACTGCGCCACCAAATTTGCGGTGGAAGGCCTGTCGGATACGCTTCGGAAAGAAGTCGCCCCTCTCGGGATCAATGTCATGACCGTCGAGCCCAGCGCCTTCCGGACGGAATGGGCAGGCTCGTCGAACGAGGTCTCCGCGTCCATTGAGGATTACGAGGCGACAGCGGGCGAGGCACGTCGTGCTTACCACGCATCGGTCGGAAAGCAGGCCGGCGACCCCGCGCGTGCGGCGAAGGCCATCCGGGAGGCCGTGCTGGCGCAACAGCCGCCCCACCATCTTCCGCTCGGCAATGACGCCGCGGACGCAGCCCTGAAGAAGGCGGAGGACCTCAAGGCAAACGTCATTGCGTGGGAAGCTTTGTCTCGTTCCGCCGACTTCCCGGCCAACTGAACCAATCCAGCCAAACCCAATGCGAACCAACACTGCCGCGGCCTTCGCCACGGAGAATGAAGGAGTGTGTCATGTCAAAGCGATTTGATGGAAAAGTAGTAATCGTAACGGGCGGTGGTTCCGGTATCGGCGCCGCCATTGCCAATCGGCTTCTTGAGGAAGGAGCGTCCGTGATGATCTCCGGCAGAACCGAGAAACGTTTGTCGGACGTTGCCTCTAAGATGCCGGCCGACCGCAGTGGCATCTTCGTCGCAAATGTTTCCTCACGGTCGGACTGCGACGCCCTTGTCGCAGCGACCGTCGAACGGTTCGGCCGCATCGACACTCTCGTCAATGCTGCAGGTATGAATCTCGTCGGCACTATCGAAGAGACCAGCGATCACGATTGGGATGAATGCATAGCCTCGGACCTTTCCGGGGTTTTTTACATGAGCCGTGCCGCGGTTCCGCATCTCAAGAAGACCAAGGGTTCGATCGTCAACATCGGCTCCGTCTCGTCCCTAGGTGGCGGCTGGAGCCATGCAGCCTACAATGCTGCAAAGGGTTGGGTTGCAAATTTAACCCGATCAGCGGCCTGTGACCTCGGCAAGTTCGGGGTCAGAGCCAATACTGTGGCGCCCGGACTTACCGTCACGGGAATGGTGGAAGCGATCATGGATGATGACGCGCTTCTCGAAAAAGCCTGGGACCGGATACCGTTGAGACGGGCAGGCCAACCTCAAGAGATTGCCTCGGCGGTCGCTTTTCTTCCCAGTGATGAAGCTACCTGGATCACCGGGATCGTCCTGCCGGTCGATGGTGGCCAGACTTGCACAGATGGCGGTCCGGAATGGGGCAAATGAAAGCACGAAAAGCCCGGACGACTGTCCGGGCTTTTCCCTTTGATCGCGTGCTTCGATTAGCGGCGGGCGTCGAGGCTGTATCGGCCCGCCCCGAACCCCACTATCTGGAGCAGACCGCCGGCCATCGCGATGTTCTTGAAGAAGTGGATGAACTGGTTCAGATCGCTGAGGTTGTTGTGGAACGTCAGTGCCGTGGCAACGCTGAACAGGCCCAGGACCAGGGCAACGATGCGGGTCTGAAAGCCGAGGATCAGTGCGCCGCCGCCGCCGATCTCCGTCACGACTGCCGCGCCATAGGACAGCGAGGGGAAGGGTAGGCCGACCATATGGATATAGCTTATCGTTCCGGCCGGGTCCGAGATCTTGCTGATGCCGGAAAGCAGGAAGATGGCGGCAAGAAGAACACGGCCGGCCAGCGGGGTCACGCCGTTGACGAGGATCGACCGGGAAAGAATTTCAGCGCGCTCAGCGATTGCATCGGGATAAGACATCGACGTTTCTCCTGGGTTGGGGCCGCAGCCGCCGTGGCTGCGTCATGGGGAGAAACTGCCATTAAGAGATCGGACTAAAAAGCCGGATATTCTCGCGCATTATCGTCGATAATTTCGAACAACGACGAGTATGCGGCATCTCCGCCCCGTTGATTTGCGGTTGCAACGATGATGGCGATCGCTGGCGGAACGCCCGCATCCCAGTTATGGCACGGCTTCGGCAATGGTCCTATGGACGTTCCTATTCTTAGTCTTCGCGCAACGCTTCTTAGTGACGTGAGAGCAACCGTACGTCGGGAACAGGGTTGTCTCCCGCGGTCGGCACAAAGCCGCCACATGATAGTCTTCGCAGGCAAGGTCTTCTTGTGTTTTTGCGCAGTCTCTGGGAGCTGCGGCGAGTTGCACGGAATAACCTTCCCCACGTCTACAACAGAGACGCCTCGTCGCGCCAAAAGATAACACGCTCAGAGTGATTGTCTGAAAGGTCCACACTTTATACGCGCTCGCCGATGGGTTGCCCCGTCGACCCATTTTGAACTCGGTCGCTGGCTCAATCCTAGCCGCGGTTTTCGACGACCGTACTCGTTCGAATGGCATGGCGAAGTCGTGTGACCTAATAGGGATGCCGCCCGTCAAGCGGGCGGCTCCATTTGTCAATCCTTCAGCAGGTTTAGAGCGACGAGCGGCTGTCCGAAATGCTGCAGAGAGCCAGAAGTTTTGAAGCTGCCGAGATCGGAAGGCGCAAAACCAAGGCGAGCGATCAGGTCAGCGACCTTCGTGCGCGCTTCCGGAAAGTTTCCGGAAAGGAACAACACGCGTCTACCGCTTTCCTTGACCGGATCCGCAGCCAGAACAGCGGCCGGGAGCGTGTTGAACGCCTTCACGAGCTCAGCACCGGGGAACAGTTCGGCGACAAGTTCCGAAGACAGGCGGCCGCCGAGATCGCGCGGCTTGAACGCAGGAAAATCGATAGCGTTCGTCGCATCTACAATGATGCGGCCTTCCCAGTCCGATTTTCTCTTAGCGACTTGCGGTACAGCATCATACGGCACTGCCAAAATAATGACGTCGGAATGAAGAGCTTGCTCCAGTTCCGCAGCCTTCACCGTGCTGCCAAACTTGTCGGTGATCGTCTGAAGCGAAGCCGCACCGCGTGTGTTGGCGATAACGGCATCGATGCCTGCGGCGTGGAAACGTTCTGCCAGTGCAGAGCCGATCGCGCCAGAACCAATGATTGCATATGTCGTCATGGTCGTTCTCCTTGATATGCTGAGATTGTCAGTTGAAGTTGTCGGGGAGGGGAATGAACTCGTCGTCTCCCGGCACGCCGGGGAATTGCCGTTCGCGCCATAGATTGGCGGCATGGCGGATGCGATCTTGATCGGTGGCTACGAAATTCCAGCGGATGAAACGCTTTTCCGGAAGCGGTTCTCCTCCAAACGCAAGGAACCGGGATGGTTGCCTCGCCTTCACTACGATTTCTGCGCCGGGCTTGAACACGATCAGACGGTCAGGCCCGTGGGTCCCGTCCTGACCGCCAATCTCGATTGCACCGTCGACAACGAAGATCGCTCGCTCGATATGCTCGCCATCGATCCTGTAGCGGGCGCCGGCCTGAAGCTGAATGTCGGCGGAAAACAGATCAGAGAAGGTGGCGGTGGGTGCGCGCCGGCCGTGCAGGGTGCCGGCGAGAAGCTTCATGTTGATGCCCTCGCCACTGACCGTCGGCAATTCGTTGACGCTTAGGTGCTGGAAACGTGGTGTCGTCTCTTCGGACTGTTTCGGAAGAGCAATCCAGCTCTGCAGGCCTGCGAGCTTCCCTCCGTCCTTGCGAATGTGCTCCGGCGTGCGTTCAGAGTGAACAATGCCGGAGCCGGCCACCATCAGATTGACTTCGCCCGGGCTGATCGATTGTACGTAGCTTTCACTGTCACGATGCAGCAGTTCGCCTTCGAGAAGATAGGTGAGGGTCGATAGTCCAATGTGCGGATGGGGGCGGGTATCGATCCCCTCGCCGGCCCCAAAACGAACCGGTCCGAAACTGTCGAGAAATATGAACGGACCAACCATCTGGCGCATGGCCGAAGGAAGCGCGCGGCGGACAGAGAAACCTCCAAGGTCTCGGCTCGAAGGCAAGATCACCTGTTCGATATCAGCGTTCGACAAATAGGACATCGTCAGCTCCGACGGTTGAATTTCGATGAGCTGAAAATAAGTCCACTAGACGTTTCGGAAAACTCAGATAATTTCGGCGGAAACGATCGAGGAATTCGAAATGTCAGATCCCGGCCAGCCGACGCTGGATCAGCTAAAAGTGTTCATCACCGTGGTTGAAACCGGGAGTTTCGCGGCCGCATCCCGCAAGCTTAACCGAGCCACCTCGGTCATCAGCTACACGATCGCCAATCTTGAAGCGCAACTGGGCGTGACGCTGTTCGATCGGCTATCGACGAAGAAGCCGCAGCTAACCTTGGAGGGCAGGACAGTCCTTGCTGAGGCGAAGAGCGTTGCTCATGGCATCGATAACCTCCGCGCCAAGGTGAAGAGCATGCTTCGCGGCGTGGAGCCGGAGGTTCACCTCGCACTTGATGTCATGCTGCCCGCCGCGCGCGTCATGGATGCGCTGAAGGCGTTTCGGAAGGAGTTCCCGAGCGTATCGCTTCGCTTGTATGTTGAGGCGCTCGGAGCGGTCACCCAGATGGTGCTGAACCGAAACGCCGGGATCGGCATTAGCGGCCCGCTCGATGTCGAAATCGCCGGGCTTGAACGCATCGGCGTGGGGTTCGTCAAACTGATACCGGTGGCCTCGCGTGACCATCCGCTGGCGGGCGGTTCACATCCGCCCGGAGCCGCACGAAGACACATTCAGTTGGTCCTGACCGACAGGTCTCCGCTCACCCAGGGACATGAGTTTGCTGTTGTCGGAAATCACACGTGGCGTCTGGCCGACCTGGGCGCAAAGCATATGCTCCTCAAAGAGGGCATTGGTTGGGGCAACATGCCCGAGCCGATGGTACGTGATGACATCGTGGCGGGTCGTTTGGTGCAGCTTGACCTTCCCGATTGCAAAGGCGGCCCCTATCGCCTTCAGGCAGTGTATCGCACTGATGCGCCCCCTGGCCCTGCGGCCAGTTTCCTGGTTGACCATTTCCGAAGTCAGGATGTGGATGAGCCCATCGCCGCTGCTTAGCAGACGCGCTCTCCCGGCTTCGACCGCTTGGCGTGGGCACGAGCGTACTGTCATTCTCGATATGGGGAACGACGTCCTCAATGAGCAGAAGAGATGCCTGGTTGGCAATTGAACGGGCTGTGCAGTCGACAAGTTCAAATGTTTCGGCCTGACGCCGAAGCCCGGCCGTGCCGCTGATCGAGGAGTGCCTTGCCAGCATGGAATGCGCAGTCGATGCCGTGAAGCCCATAACCTCTTCATTCTGGATACTGAGCGGTTATGGATCGAGACTGAGCGCAAGGCGTAGCTTGCATCACCGCGGCAACCGTGCCTTTGCGGCCGAAGGCAGGTGCTCGGTCTAGAGGGCGCATGGTAAAATGGCGTCACGTTCCGAGGCGACGCCATCGCTGTCTTTAGCAGTCGCCGGGCAGGAAAGCGGCCCGGCAATCATCGAGTTCAAGCGCATTCTCGTGGATAACGGCGACCTTTGAGGGGGCATTGGCACTGCCGGTCCACCGATCGAAGTTGGTCGCTAGCAACAGCAGCAGGACGACAGCCATCGCCACAGCTTCCACCAGCGACGGGCTGAGGCGCCGGCGGTGGGCCTCCTCGATCGTCTCGAGATTCCGGAAGGCGGGATGAAGTTTGTCAGCATCAAGGGATAAGCACCATCGGACCGCTGCTGCGGCGTTCGAGAATGTCGGCATGGGCGCGCTGCGCTTCGGAGAGCGGATATTTCCGCGCGCTGATCTTACCGAACACACCGGTGCGCCAGGCATCGAACACCTCGTCGGCAGCGGATTGCAGGTTGGCCTTCGTCACATGCTGCCCGGTGCTGCCGCGCACGAGGCGGATGCCGCGACGGCTGAGTTCCGCCTCGTCGATGGCGGCGCCACCGGATGCGGCGCCGATCACGGCGATCGTCCCGCCGTCACGGATGGAGCCGAGCGTCGATGCGAAAGTCGTTGCTCCCACCAATTCATAAACGACATCGACGCCATTGGGAGCGAGGCTGCGGATGTGGTCGTTAAGCGCGAGTGTTTCATATGCAAACGCATGGTCGACCGCCTGCTCCAGATCGGCGAGCTTGCGGCTCGAACCGGTTCCGATGACCGCTATGCCGCGCGCCCTCAGCCAGCGGGCAAGCAGATTGCCGACGCCGCCCGTCGCGCCCTGAACGAGCACGCGGGCGTCTTTGTCGGGCTTCGCCATGGCATTGATCGCCATCCACGCGGTGAGGCCCTTCGTAAGGATTGTCGCTGCCTTCTCTGCGGAGATGTCGTCGGGCACCTTCACGAGGACGTCTTCGCTGACAATGCGCTGGGTGGCATAGCTGCCGGGGGCGAAGAAGTAGGCGACCCGGTCGCCAGCGGCGAAGCGGGTCACGCCCGGTCCGACCGCTTCCACAGTGCCGGCACCCTCCACGCCGGCGACGGCAGGCAGGGCGACCTTGAACGTTCCATCCCGGAACATGGTATCGACGAAGTTCACGCCGATGGCTTCCTGTTTGATCAGAACCTCGCCGACGCCCGGGGCGCGGGCATTTTCCTGCTCGATGCGCAGGACGGACGGGCCGCCCCACTGGCTGTATTTGACGACGTAGGACATGGTCTTCTCCATTAGGCAGGCATGACCTGCCGCCAAGCGGATTCAAATGATGAGGGTTTGCCGTCGCCTGAGACGGCCGGCCTCGGGGTTCTAGCCCTCGAATGCCCAGCTGGCCCAAGCCTGGCACCGGACGGCAATGTCCTGATGAACCAGCACGTTCGGCGTTTTATCGCCGATTCCCTTATGGGTCAGAGGACGGCCAGCAGGCCGCCATCTACGAGGAGGGCGATGCCCGAGACGTAGCTGGAGAGGTCCGAGCCGAGATAGGCCACAGCGTCGCCCACTTCGGAGGGCTGGCCGAGGCGGCGAAGCGGGGTGCGCTTGCGAAAGCCTTCTGAAGCCTCGGCAATGCCGGGGCTAGTGCGCAAAAGCTCGGTTTCGATCGTGCCAGGAGCGTCCGCGTTGACGCGGATACCGTCCGGGCCGAGCGCGTCGGCAAGCGATTTTGCCATCAGCACGACGCCGCCCTTGCTGGTGGAATAGGCCACGGTGATTCCGGCGCCGGATATGCCGCCCATGCTGGCCATCAGCACAATGCCGCCGCCCTTGCCGTTCGCCTTCATTTGCCTGGCAGCGGCCTGCGCGCCGAACAGCGGGCCGTCGAGATTGATCGACAGCAGGCGGTGGTAGTCGTCTTCCGGCACGTCGGCGCCATCGGTGCGGAGCGTAATGCCCGCATTGGCGACCATGACGTCGACGCCGCCGAACTCGGCCGAGGCTTCGACGAGCGCATCGTTGTCGGCGCGTTTGCTGACGTCGGTCTTGACGAAGCGGGCGGCCGAGCCGATCGCCTCGATCTCCTCGACCGTAGGCCGGCCGCCTTCGCGCGGGGCCTCGGTGATGTCGGCGACGATCACGGCCTTCGCCCCGTGTTCGGCGGCGCGGATGGCGATGGCGCGGCCGATGCCGCTTGACGCGCCGGTCACGATGACCACCTTGTTCTTCAGAATGTCACTCATGGTACTGTTCCTTCAGAAAAATGGGATGGCTCAGCCCTTCGGCTGAAGCTGGAGGCCGAGCTGGCCGACGAGCGAATAGAGATTGGCGACGCCCCAGTGTTCGGTGATCTTGCCGTCGACGACGCGCATGGCATCCACCGTCTCGAACTGGATCGTCTTGCCGGTTGGTTCAATGCCGAGGAAGGTTCCCTTGTGGGTGCCGTAGTAGGTCTTGAAGGTTGTCACGAGATTGCCGTCGGCCGTTTGCCAGTGGATGACCGCATGGAAATCCGGAAAAGCCTTGCGCAGGCCGGCATAGAGGCCGCGCACGCCTTCCTTGTCCGGCACCATGTTTGGCTGCGGCGTGTGATCGAGAAAATCCTCCGAAAAGACTTCGTCGAAGATGGCGAAATTGCCCTTTCCTTGCACCTCTTCGGTGTTCCGGCGGACCACTGCGATCGCCGCTTCGCTTTCTGCACTTCTGGTCATGGTCTTATCCTTCGATGTCAGGGGTCAAAGTTCGAAGCCGCCGATGGTCATGCCGCCATCGACGACGATCATCTGGCCGAAGACGTAGCTTGCGGCCGGGGAGCTCAGCCACACGGCCACTTCGGCGAGCTCGCGCGGCTGTCCGCCCCGCTTGGCGGGGATGGCTTTCCGTGCAAGATCGGCGAAAGCCGGGTTCTGGGCGCTGTTGGACACGACCATCGGCGTTTCGGTCCAGCCGGGCGCGAGTGCATTGACGCGGATATTGCGGCTGGCGTTTTCCATCGCCACGACGCGGGTGAGGCCGTGGATGCCGTGTTTGGAGGCGGCATAGGCGCTCATGCCGCCAGGTCCGGTCAGCGCGGCAACGGAGGCGGTGTTGGTGATCGCGCCGGCGCCGGTCTTGGCGATCAGCGGAAGCTCATATTTCATGCCGAGGAAGACACTGCGCAGATTGACGGTCAGCACCCGGTCGAAATCCTCGATCGGGTAGTCCTCGATGCGGTAGGTGCCGCCGGTGATGCCGGCATTGTTGAATGCTGCATCCAGCCGTCCCGCATCCTTTTCGATGCGCGCAAGGAAGGCCCTCACCTGCTCTTCGCTCGAAACGTCGACACCGAAGATCTCGATTTTCCCGGCTGCGGAGATGTCCCTGGTCTCCTCAAGGCCGTCCAAGTTGAGGTCGGCCGCGAAAACATGCGCGCCGGACTCGGCAAACAGCCGTGCCGCCTCCCGGCCGATCCCCGAGCCTGCGCCGGTGACCAGTACCACTTTGCCGTCGAAATCCGCAGACATGTCTTCGCTCCTCGCCCGCCCGTGCGGGACGATGTTTCCGGTTGATTGTTGGTGTGGAGTGGGGCCGGAGGCGCGAACCTCCCGCCGATCGGCTTAGCCGAAGACCTTGATGGCCGCAGCAGCCACCAGTTCGCCCTGGTGACGGGCGCCGGCGAGGTCAATTTCGGTCGGCCGGCGCGATCCGTCGCCGCCGGCCACCGTGGTTGCACCATACGGGGCACCGCCGACGATCTCCTCGGCACTCATCTGGCCCTGGTGGCTATAGGGAAGGCCGACGATCATCATGCCGAAGTGCAGGAGATTGGTAATGATCGAGAACAGGGTGGTCTCCTGCCCGCCGTGCTGGGTGGCGCTGGAGGAGAAGGCGCCGCCGATTTTGCCGTTCAGGGCACCGCGCGCCCAGAGGCCGCCGGCTTGATCAAGGAAGGCTGCCATCTGTGAAGAGATGCGACCGAAACGGGTGCCGGTACCGACGACGATGGCGTCGTAATCCGCAAGTTCCGCGACGGTGGCGATCGGTGCTGTCTGGTCGAGCTTGAAATGGTTGTTGCGGGCAATCTCCTCCGGAACAGTCTCTGGGACCCGCTTGACATCGACTTGAGCGCCAGTCTTGCGGGCGCCTTCCGCGATGGCATAGGCCATCGCCTCGATATGTCCGTAGGTCGAATAATAAAGGACCAGTACCTTCGCCATTTTTGTTCTCCTTTGATTTGAGGCAGTCGCCCTTGCGGCTTGGGAACAAACTCGCATCGAACCGCTTGGGGGAATAGTCGAATAAAATGATTGGTTACGGTCGAAAAAATCGAACGATATAGCGATGGCTGCATTTGTTCGGACGTTCTATTAAATCGACCATAACCTTCGAATCTTTGCCGCTGTTGCCGATTTTTTAGAGGTGTAGCCTTCTCAACGACGCAAGAAGCGGTGCGATCGAGGGAGGCGGTCATGGATTTGCGCAGACTTCGCTACTTTGTTGCCGTGGCTGAGGAACTTCATTTCGGTAGGGCCGCCGAGCGGGCGCATGTCGTTCAATCGGCCATCAGCCAACAGCTAAAGCTTTTGGAGGACGAACTCGGTTTCACCCTCATCCGGCGTTCGCGCCAGGATGTTAGCCTGACTTTGCTGGGCGAGGTTTTTCTACCCGAGGCGCGCGAAATCCTGCAACGCACGGAGGAGGCGGTGCGGCGGCTGAAGGCATCAGCGAGCGGCATTGTCGGACGCCTGTCCATCGGCTTTGTGGATAATGTGCTGTGGACGCTGCTGTCGCCGATCATCCGCGATTTTCGTGAACGCTGGCCGCATGTCGATCTGAAGCTCATCCCAATGGACCGGGACGTGCAAGTGGAGGCAATCGCCGCCGGTACGGTCGATATCGGCATCATTCCCGCCCCCTCCCATCTTGCTGCGGCCGTCAAGACGGAGGTGCTGATATCCGCGCCGCTCATGGTCGCGCTACCATCCGCGAACGTGCTGGCATTGAGGCCCAAGGTCGAGATGGCGGAGCTGGCAGCGGAACCCTTCGTGACCTTTCCCCTGCAAATGAACAGCCGCATTCTCGATCTGCTGAAGACGGCCTGTGCGGGTGCGGGTTTTGCCCCGCGCGTGACGCAAGAGGGCGGACAATTGCACACGCTGCTCTCGCTCGTCAGCGCCGGACTTGGCGTGACGCTGGTGCCGAAATGGGTGGCGAATCTTCCCCAGCCAGGCGTCGTGTTTCGCGATCTTGCGGATTTTTCCACGCCCTATGAACTGCTGCTCGCCTGGAAGGACGACGAACCGAACCCGTTGGCCGTCACATTCCGCGAGGTGGCACATGATGTCGTGCACATGGCACTCAGCGGCACGCCGCGCGCCGGCAGGCTCTGATCTCGAATCCCGATCACGAGGTCATTAATCATCGCCTGCAGACATGCATAGGGGTTGCGGCGGCGGCAATGTTGGGAAGGACGGTAACAATGTGGTTGAGTGCTCCGGCAGGGGCTTCCCCCGTCGATTCCTCAGACGGCCCTCGAGGTCGAGCACGGCGCGGCCGGCATCGATGACATTTGTGCCGGGACCAACGAACCGCCGGATTTCTGGCAATATGTACCGAGCATCAGGGATGAGGCCTTTTTCGGACACCGGCCGACGACGCGGGAATGATCCGAGTCATAGCCGCGATGGGTAGCGAGATCGAAGTCGACCAGGCCGACAACAGCACCAAGCACCAAAGCGGCACGCGTTTCAATTCGTCCGCTTTGGCGCCTGTCCGCTGTGGAACGGGCACCAGGCCTTCGAAAATCCCGGCCGAATTTTCGGCCAGCTCGCCGAAACGCCGGACGGTGTGCGTTACTCTGCCTTTCCACGCATGTTTCGCGCGGCGGTCGCCAACACTATGTGCTGGCACTCAGCTGTGAGGTTTCCTGCGCAGACAGTTTCCACGGTTTGAAATTCGACCGCTATTTCCTGGCGCATCTGCGAGCGCACCCAATGCGCCAGCCGCGCCGTGCCACCCTTGAAAGGGCGGCTGGTAATGGAGCACAACAAGGGCCGAGCTATCCCTGCTCAATCCGCCCAGCGGGCGAAAAACTGTCGTCCTTCGTGCTTCCCGAACATTTGCTTCGAGCTACCACGACGGGAGAAAACAATTCGTGCTTGGATTTCAGCGGTCAGCCAGTCGTTTGTGCCCCTAAAGCGAACCGCGCTCATAAAAGCGCAAGAGCCCGATGATGGTAGCAAGCGTGCGAGAGCAGCATTTGTTCGAGGCGCCTAGTCTGGCTGTGTCCGATGAAAGGACATTCCAACCAGGAGAGCGAAAATGACTGTGAATCAAGTAAATGAAGTCGAGGGCAAGGTGGCTATCGTAACGGGTGCCGCGAGCGGAATCGGCAAGGCAACTGTCGAACTGCTGCGTGCGCGCGGCGCGAAAGTCATCGCCGAAGATGTCGATCCCGACGTGAGATCGCTTAAAGCGGACGGAATCGTGCCTTTAGTGGCCGATATTTCCAGGGATGGCAGCGCCGAGGAGGCTGTCGCGCTTGCTCTGGAGCATTTCGGAAAGCTCGACTTGCTGGTCAATAATGCGGCCCGCATCGTCTACAAGCCAGTCGTGGAGATGACTCGCCATGATTGGGATTATGTGATGGAGACGAACGTTACCGGTGCTTTCCTTCACTCCCGCGAAGCGGCGAAGGTGATGATCAAGCAGAAGAGCGGATATCGCGTCCTATGCCTCCTACTTCGCCTTTCCGACAATCGCCGCCTACACGTCGTCCAAAGGCGCGTTGGCACAGTTGACCCGGACGTTGGCGCTGGAGCTTGCCGAGCATGGCATCCGCGTCAATGCGATCGGCTCGGGTGATGTCGTCACCAACTTGCTGAACAGCTTCATGGAAGACGGTCCCGGCTTTCTCACGGAGCATGGCAAGGGTGCGCCGATCGGCCGTGCCGCCCAGCCGTCGGAGATCGCGGAAATTGTGGCGTTCCTCGCGTCCGACCGCGCAAGCTTCATCGTTGGCTCCGTCGTGATGGCCGATGGCGGCTATAGCGTCCAGATCAAGTAAGGAAGGGGCCATTGCCCGAAAATTGGTAGTGGTCCGTCAATTTCGGGGCCTTCGGCAGCTATTTGCCGATGGCCCCGGAAACCTTATGCCTCACGCCACAGACGTGGTGTCCGCTCTGGTTCGGTGTTCCCGTCGAAAGCGCTGAACATGCGCGATAAGCGCCCGCAGCTTGGGCGCCATGTTGCGCCGGCTGGGGAAATAGAGAAAGAGCCCCGGAAAGGGCGGCAGAAAATCCTTCAGCACTGAAATCAATTCGCCCCGTTCGAGATAGGGGCGAAACGTCTCCTCCAGCGCAAATGTGATACCGCCGCCGGAGAGCGCCGTCCGCATCATCAGGCGCAGGTCATTGGTAGTTATCTGGGGTTCGACGGAAACATCGAAGGCTTCTCCCTCCTGAACGAATTCCCACCGATATGGTGCAGTGTCCGGCGCTGGGCGCCACCCGATGCAACGATGATGAATCAAATCCCTTGGGTGGGTCGGCAATCCATTGGCTTCGAAATAGGCCGGGCTCGCCACGACGACTTCCCTTTGTTCGCCCGATAGCGGAATGGCCACCATATCCTGTTCAATGATGTCCCCCAGACGTACCCCCGCATCGAAACCGGCGGAGACGATGTCAAACGTGTCGTCCGTCACCGTCACATCCAAGACAATATTGGGGTAAGCCTCGGCAAACGACGCAATGAGCGGGCCAGAGAGAAATTCTTCGGCAATCGAGGTCGCCGCGATGCGAAGCACGCCGTGGGGGTTGACGTTGCCGCCGACGTCTTCAAGCGCGGACAGGACCTCGGCCAGGGGGTGAGAAAGCGTGTCGCGAAGGCGCTCGCCCGCTTCAGTGAGCCTGACGCTGCGCGTCGTGCGCGTGACGAGCGCGATCCCGCAGCCATCTTCCAACCGCCGGATGCCCTGACTGACGGCCGAGCGCGTAACACCGAGGCGAGCAGCGGCGGCCACGAAGTTCGCCTCCTCGGCCACCGCGAGGAAGAGGGGTAACAGGTTTAAGTCGATTGTCATTGTCGCGTCCTGCTAACCAATATGGTTATGTATAATGGGATACCGACGACAATCAACGCCGTCTATCCTTCTTTCATCCCACAACGCACAAGGCGAGTGGAGATCGAAACCCACCCAGGATGAAAGGAAGAACGATGACCTCTTTGAAGCTTATGCTGGCCGCAGCCGCCATTGCGGGCGCATTCACAGCTCCGGCCGCCGCCCGGGACGCCGCTTGCCCCCAGCAGGGCGACAAAGCTCCCTTGTCGCTCCACAAGAGCTGGATCATGACGGGATGGGAACGGCATGAGGGTGATCCCCGCTTCGTATTCGCCGAGAAAATGCGCGCATATTACGACCTGGAGAACACCACCGGCGTTTTCTACGATAATTTTGCGCCCGGTGAGAAACAGCTCTTCCGCAATGCGGCCCGCTACGGTGCAAACTGGGAAGACCTGCAGAATGCGGCACGGTCCGTTGCCCACGGCCTGACCGACGGGCACGATGAGATCATCGGAGACAGCGTTGCCTCGACCACTCTGGGCTTTGTCGGCCGGATCGAACGCCTCGACGGAAAAGTGATTGCTTTCGACGGTCGTTCGCAGTTGGGTTGGCAATGCGTGAAGGGGGCATGGAAGATCCGCCATGAGCTGAACTACGCCTGGACGGTCGAGCCCAAAACAATCGAAAAATTCCTGGGGAAGGCACAATGACCGGGAAAACCTCACCACACCCCTATGCCGGCATGTGGGTCACGGCCGATGGCAACATCCGGCACGCGCTTATGCCGAACGGCCGCTACGACGAGGCGCGCGGGCGGCGCGAAAGCGCCTATCAGGGGCGCTATGTAGTGACCGGCGACCATATCGAATACTGGGATGATACCGGGTTCACGGCGGATGGCGATTTTGTCGATGGCGTGCTCTATCATGCGGGCATGGTGCTGTATCGCAAACCGTGAAGCATCCCCACGATCAGAAGGCGGCTTTCAGCGGGCCGCCTTCTTCGTGCCCGATCCGGGCGTGCGTCAGGGCCTCTTCGGAGCAATCGGCTGGGCCAATGATCAACTTGGATCGGCGCCCATGACTAGTCCCTCGATGTCGTGCTTTTGCGTAATCGGCACGAGCTCGTCCACCACGCGGCAGACGAGGTGCTTCTTGCCGATTTCCGGCAGGGCATCATACCAATCCCGCGTGACCATCATGTCGTGCAACTCTGCATGCCCAGCGCCCGGCCTGTCCACACCGAGCACCATGACGGGTCGTGCAATAGGGGACTGATGCTCCGTGCCTCGGTGCACCGTCAGCGCCGAGCGGCAGGAAATGTCGCCGCGCTGCGGATACTTGCGTGTCGCACGCTCTTGAAACCGGCTCCAGAGCGCCTTGTCCGGGAACATTTCGTGCTTCCATTCCCGGCCATCGTCATATTGCGTTCCCGGCGCCACTTCGAACGGCCCCATATCCTCGGTGACGTCAACGCCGGTGAGGTTGAAGGCAAGCGAGGTAATCTGGTGGTCTCGATAGGTATCTACAGGCGAGGGGAAGTCGCGGTGCCACGGCTGGTATTTCGCGCCCTGGAACGGCACGTCGAGGCCTATCTCCACGATCTGGTAGTCCGATCCAAGCACGTTGGTGCAGACATCCACCACCCATGGATGGGTGATGAGATCCACGAAGCCGCGGAAGGCCTGGGGATGGATTTCGACATACCAGCGGCGCGGTCCCCGGCTGACCGCGCCGCCGGGCCTTTGAATGGCCGACCAGAAGGCCGTCATCATGTCCTCGTGCATATCGTCGGCCCATGCCAGACTAAAAGCACCCTTCAGCCCGATGATGCCGTCTGCCGCCAGCTGCGCCATCTGCGCAGCAATATCGTAGTCGGGTGCTGGCTTCGTTTTCATCCGGTTCTCCTCCCAATTTTCAACAAGGCTACTGCGACTAATAAATATTAGTCAATGGCCGATTTTTATTAGTTGGTGTAGAGAGGGCAAAACGGGGGCGACATGAGCGGTGGAAAAACGAAGACGCGCGTAACCATGATGGATGTGGCCAAGGCGGCCTGCTGTTCGCAGGCGACGGTCTCGGTGGTTCTCAACAATGTCACGGACATCAAGATATCGCCTGAGCTTCGGGCGCGCGTGCTGGATGTCGCGCATAGGCTCGGCTACGGGCTTGCAAGCCCCATCCGTCGCGCGGGCCTTGAGGATCTTCGCGGCGGCTGTATTGGCTTCATCGTCGATCAGCTCGCGACGACCCCGGAAGCCGTCAACGCCATCGAGGGCGCACGGCACGCTTCCTGGGAGAACGATGTTACAATTCTCGTGGCGCAGACGCAGGGACGGGCCACGCACGAGCGCAAAGCGGTGGCCAGCCTTCTGCAGGCCGGTGCGCAGGGGATCGTCTACATGTCCGTTTTCACCCGCCGCATATCGCTCGACCCGGTCTTCGAGGACCTTCCCGTTCCGCTCGTGCTGCTCAACTGCTATACCAGTGATAACCGTTTTCCCGCAGTGGTTCCTGATGAGGTGACCGGCGGGCGCATGGCGACGGCGACCCTTATCAGGAAGGGGCATACACGCATCGCAACGATCGTCGGCGAGAGCTTCATGGAGGCGGCGCAGGATCGCCTCGCGGGCTATCGTGAGGCGCTGGCGGAGGCGGGGCTGCCCTATGATGACGGCCTGGTGGCCGAAGGAAACTGGACACCGACATCCGGTTTCGAGGCTACCCAAAAACTCCTGTCGCTTCGAGAGCCGCCTACGGCGATCTTCTGCCAGAACGACAAGATGGCGATGGGCTGCCTAATGGCAATTGGCGAAGCAGGTCTGCGCGTTCCGCGGGACATCTCTGTCGTCGGCTACGATGACGACGAACTGTCGCGCCATCTGCGACCGCAACTGACTACCCTGGAGCTTCCGCACCGGCCGATGGGCGCCTGGGCGATTGAGCACCTTGCAAAGAAGCCGCGCTCAACGCATCACAGCCTAAAAAAGCTCGGATGCACTTTGGTCGTCCGGGGCTCGGTCAGTCGCAAATCGGCCTGACATGATCAAGGCGATGGGTAATTATTTCAGCGGACGAAAATCTTGGAAATTGCACTCGAAGAGAGCGCGTGTTGCTCACCCGATCTACGGGGGTCGACAATCTCCGTGTTGTTGATCTCCGCGAGGACCACGCGATTAGAATGGGGAGTGGCGACGGATGTCGCGAAATCCTATCGCCAAAGGTTTGCACGGGCGTGGTCACTCGCCTTCCGCGAGCACCAATCCGCGCCGGCCGGCATGAATTTTATCCATCCCGCTTGAATGGACATACAAATCTCGCGATCTTTGACAGCGCCATCTCAAAAACGCCGGCGGTACGCGTGGTGGCATTGATTGGAGCATCAGGCCTTGCACCGTCATAAACGATCTTCGCGTGAGCCTCGTCGACATCATCTGAGATCGCCATGATGGCCGAAGAACTTGATCCCATGGAACTCTCGTGCCGGTCATTATCAAGTGGAAGACCTTTCAGTCGTGCTGCTTTTGTGCTCGCCTGTTGCCTTCGCACCGCTCGACGCTAGTTACCTGTGATCAACGGAGGGCGAAAATGGACACAAGCGTTATGTCGAAGGCCAAAACAGGTGTAGACGGGCTGGACGACATCCTTTCGGGCGGTCTGTCACGTCGCCACGTATTCCTTCTCGAGGGCGCGCCGGGCACGGGGAAGACCACGATCGCCATGCAGTTCGTTCAGCAGGGCGCTGTGCTCGGTGAGAAGTGTCTCTATATCACGTTGTCCGAGACCGAGGATGAGCTACGCGACAGCGCGATGTCGCACGGGATGGAAATCCATAGAAATATCGAAATATTCGAGCTCGTTCCGCCTGAGAGCTTGTTGAACGCTGAACAACAGCAGAGCTTGCTCTACTCGTCGGATCTGGAACTCGGCGAGACCACCAAAATGATATTTGAGGTTTTCGAAAAGATTCAGCCGAACCGCGTCGTGCTCGACAGCCTCTCGGAAATCAGGCTGCTTGCCCAAAGCTCCCTTCGCTATCGCCGGCAAATCCTGGCGTTGAAGCACTTCTTTTCGTCTACAGGCGCCACGGTCTTGCTTCTCGACGACATGACCTCCGACAGTCTCGACAAGACGGTTCACAGCGTAGTGCACGGGGTTATTCATCTTGAACAACTGGCGCCGAGCTATGGTTCGGAAAGACGCCGCCTGAGGATTACCAAGTACCGCGGCCAGTCATTCCGCGGTGGCTATCACGACTTCATCATCAAGACTGGAGGTGTTTCCGTCTTTCCGCGATTGCGAGCTATCGAGCACCGCACGGAGTTTGAGCGCTGTACGCTAAAGAGCGGGATCGCTGAACTTGACGCGTTGCTGGGTGGCGGCATCGAGCGAGGATCGAACACGCTGCTGATCGGTCCTGCGGGCATGGGTAAAAGTCTCTTTGCGCTTCAATTCGTCGAAGCGGCCGTCAAGCGTGGCGAAAAGGCCGCCCTCTTCATCTTCGATGAAGAACTGGGGCTGCTGTTCCGGCGCATGAAAGACCTTGGCTTTGACTTGGAAAACTACCAGCGGGACGGTTCGATTCACATCGAGCAGTTGGATGCAGCTGAGGTTTCACCTGGCGAATTCGCCCAGCGTGTGCGCGAGCACGTTACCAGATTTGACGCAAAGACGGTCGTCATCGATAGCATCAACGGCTATCAGGCATCCATGCCCGAGGAAAGCGCGCTCGTCCTCCACGTCCACGAGCTGCTGCAATACCTGAACCGCCAGGGCGCGAACACCTTCGTAACGGTGGCGCAGCACGGGTTGGTCGGTGACATGAAGTCGCCGGTCGACGTGACCTATCTCGCCGACACTGTCGTTCTGCTGCGCTACTTCGAGGCGGTCGGCAAGGTCAGGAGGGCGATTTCCGTCGTGAAAAAGCGGACGGGCAAACACGAAGACACGATAAGGGAGTTTACGATCGGCCAGGGCGGCCTTTCGCTTGGAGATCCGCTTTCGGATTTCCAGGGCGTATTACGCGGCGTTCCGACCTTTGTCGGTGAAAACCACCCGCTGCTGAAGTCCAGTGAGGGCGAGGACGATTCCAAATAGAGACGCCATTGCTCTGATCCATGCCCCTTTGGGAAGGGACGCCCAGATCGCGGCCGCGCTTTTATCGGAAGCCGGGATCCGGCCGAAAATCGGCAAGGACGTTGCCGCTTTCGTCTCGGCTCTGGATGAGGACATCGCTTTTGCCGTCGTGACGGAGGAGGCCTTGCGCTCGGCCGACCTTCGCCCACTTTCGGCGTGGATCAAATCGCAACCGAGCTGGTCCGACCTTCCCTTCATCATCTTGACCCATCGAGGAGGTGGGCCTGAGCGTAACCCTTCCGCTAGCCGCCTGTTGGAGGTGCTGGGGAACGTCAGCTTTGTAGAACGACCATTTCATGCCACGACGTTCATCAGCGTTGCGAGGTCGGCGCTGCGGGGCCGCCGACGCCAGTACGAAGCTCGGCTCCGGATCGAGGCGCTGGACGAGGGGGAACGGCGGCTAAAGACGGCGCTTGAGGCAGGCCATCTGGGTGCGTGGGAACTTGACCTCACCACCTATGCTTTGATGACATCGATCACCTGTCGGGGGGTGTTTGGCAGGAGCGCTGGCGGGGCATTTACCTATGGCGACCTCCTTGCCGCTACTCATCCTGACGATGTGGAGAGGATGAAAACGGCGATGCAGGCCACCATCGAGAACGGGGCCGACTATGCAATCGAATATCGTACCGTCTGGCCCGATAGGTCCATTCATTGGGCGGAAATGCGCGCGCAGCTTTCTCGCGACCGGAGTGGGAACGCGGTCAAGTTGGTTGGCGTCTCTTCTGATATCACCGCCAGGGTAACGTCCGAAGAGCAGCAAAAGCGATTGAACGAAATCCTTGAAGAGCGTGTCGCCGAGCGGACGGCCGAACTGCACAAGGCTCACGGGACCGTCATGGCGGAAGTGGCCCAGCGCGAGCGTGCCGAGGCGCAGCTTCGGCAGGCCCAGAAGATGGAAGCTATCGGTCAGCTGACAGGTGGGGTCGCTCACGATTTCAACAACCTTTTGATGGCGGTGCTAGGAAACCTGGAGCTCCTGCGCAAACACACTGGTGGTGACGCGAGAGCCGAGCGTTTGATCGATGGTGCGCTTCAGGGCGCAAAGCGCGGTGCGTCGCTGACACAGCGGCTTTTGGCATTCGCGCGCCGGCAGGACCTCAGTGTAGATCCAGTAGATCTGGGCGAGTTGGTGAGGGAGATGACGGATCTCCTTAATCGATCAGTCGGCACGGGCATTGTGATCGAAATTCGCATTCCCGATCGAATGGATCCGGTACTTGCTGACTCCAACCAATTGGAGCTGGCCCTTCTCAACCTCGTGGTGAATGCCCGGGATGCTATGCCGAACGGCGGGACGATCTGCATATCGCTTCAGGTGGAGAATGTGGCGAAGCCGGAGGGCGAACTCGCGGCGGGTCGGTACGGCGTGCTCTCCGTTGCCGACGAGGGCCACGGCATGGATGACGACACGCTGCAAAAGGCGATAGAGCCGTTCTTCTCGACCAAGGAACTTGGCAAGGGAACGGGTTTGGGCTTGTCGATGATTCATGGCCTCGCGCTTCAGCTGCAAGGAGCGCTACGGCTGACCAGCACGCCAGGGAAAGGCACCAGAGCCGAGCTCTGGATTCCGGTTTCGGACGAAAGCCCAGTCGTGTCAAAGGACACGGAGGTGGCGGAACCGGACCAAAGGGTGAAACCGCTACGCGTTCTTCTGGTGGACGATGATTTCTTGATCGCCATGAGTTCGGTCGACATGCTCGTCGATCTGGGCCACGAGGTGGTCGAGGCGCATTCTGGAAAGGAGGCACTCGCTCATCTTAAGGACGATGGCCGCTTCGACCTGCTCATCACGGATTATTCTATGCCGGAAATGACGGGGGGAGACCTCGCAAATGCCGCGCGTGACCTATTTCCGGATCTTCCGATTCTCATTGCATCGGGATATGCCGAGCTGCCACCCGGCATCGATTTCGACGTGGTGAGGCTCGCAAAGCCCTACAGTCAGCAACAACTCGCCGTGGAGATCGAGAGTGTCCTCAGGGGTCTAAGTTAGACCAACGCGATACACGAATGGCTTTGGCACAGTGCCAATCGTGACGTCCTCTTGTTTAGACCCACCCCCAAGCTTGGGTGGCGCGCTATTGCTTCTAGTTGATCAAGCTCAAGCGACTGCGGGGATTTGACAAGTGACGGTTGCCGGCCGTGACGAACATTCTCACGCGCCGCCGCTGCTTCAAATAACTCCTGCTCGTCGCTGACGCCGCCACAAAACGCATCCATCCGAAAGCTCGCCAAGGGAGCGGCGAGCGAAGCAGCCAAACTACTGAGTGCTCTGTGTTTTGCTGCAGGACCTTACCCAGCGCCGATGCAAGGGGCCGCTGGCGGCGGCGTCTAGAACTACCTTATTGATCCGGTCGTACCTATTATCATCGCTGTTACCCCGCGCGCATCGATCGCGCTGGCAAGGTTGAACCTGGTTGGGCAAGGCCTGGAAGCGATTGTGGATCTACACAGGTTTCTGGTCGGCCGCGAACAACCAGGCATTGCCAAGGCAGGACGATTGAACGGAATTTGAAATCCGAGAGCGGTCTCCGCTCGATATGTCAAAGTTACTTTCCACTCCGCCTTCAGAGGCGCACAATGTGATTATCGCCGGACTTTAAAAAGGGCTCCGGCGGCTGGAAGATCAGAAAGCGCTTTCGCCCTAACTGGAGGAGATTGCGCCATGTTCGTTCCGCAGCAATCCGGATACATACTTCCTGAAGATTTCACTGTAATCTCCACGGTCTATGAGAAGGCCGTGAGTGCGCGCGCGATAAGCCGCCAAAGCGACGAGGGAGAGTGGCTGGCCCGATACACCCTCGAATTGTTCATGACGGGCACGCGTGATGCGCGGGAACTCGAAACGCGTTTGGAGGAGTTCAGCCTCCCGGTGAGGGGCCGCGGCAACTCCAGGGTAGTAGATTTGTTGCCTGATTTGTCGGCATGGGCGCGGAGCCTGACTGCCTCTCCGAATGAGGCGACTGCTCTGACTGAACAAACGCTCGACTACGCCATCGACCATGTAGAAGAATTTATTGCGACCTCGGATGTCCGAAGATGGTTGGTGCGTCTGATGGTGGAGCTCCGCCTGGGGCGTCGACCGCGGTAGAGATCAATTGAGCTGGTAAACGTCGTACCTATCGTTTCGCTCGCCGACTCTCTTAAATGACGGATGACGCAGTATGCCGATCCGCGCCAGACTATGGTCCGGGCTGACGGCAAGACCTAGGTCGAAGTACGTGCGACTGAAGTCTGACCGCTGGAACGGTAATTCCCGAAGAACGTTTGCAAAAGTATTCCCGCTTTGAGAGCAGGGAATTAAAAACAGATGGAGACGTACATGAAGAAGGTTGTCAGTTCTGCCCTTGTAGGTTTGTTTCTGCTCGGGGCCTCCGGCTTTGGTTTTGCTCAAACGGTTCTAGTCACGCCAGAGCAGGAAACGGTCGTTCGCGAATACGTGAAGAAGAAACCCCTCGCTTCCATCAATCTTCCGGGCGTTGAGCTTAATGTGGGCTCCGCACTCCCCGAGACGGTGGAATTGCACACCATTGATGCGCCGGATATCAAATACCGCTATGTGGTCATCGATAATCGCACCGTGCTGGTAGATCCAGGCACTCGCAAGATCGTTCGCGTTATCGAATGACTGAAGACACGTCCCTTCCTTTCGGGGAAGGGACGTCTTCGCGAGCTACTCGAGGAAGAACGGCCATTGGACTCTGGTCCCGTAATCTGGCCGCAAAGGTCCTAATCTGCAGCGGTCCTAGCCATCGCGTTGTTTTAAGCGCGCTCTCGAACGATCCTCAACAAACCAAATTTGTGAGCCGGCGGCGACGGATGGCGGAGGCTAACGAACGCTCAGTTCGCCGCTGAGCAGTCGCCCTCTTCTGGAACAGGATTCCGGCGGCCTCAAACGCTAGCCTGATCAGTTTCGAATTGCTTTCTTTTCTCGCATCTCGCCCCTTTTGGAGCGCTCGAATCGAGACTGCGGTGGTTCGCACTCAGCCGGGTTCACCGCTTGACCGCGTGAACCCGCAAGAAAGGTGGCGGCAAGCCACCACCTTTCCGTTTCAGAGCGGACGAATTTGCAGGGACGGTCGCTCAGAAAACCATCGTTGGACTGGAGGGAGATCACCGGCCGTCGGGCAAGCCGCTAAGCAGCCGGTAGATGCCTTGCTCGTTCCTTTTGGCCGTGCTCAGCACCGTTCGTTCGGAAACGGCCGACCAAAACCGCTAGCCTGTCGCTGATCTGTGAAAGCGTTTGGGCAGATGCGTTTGTCTCCTCCATCATCGTGGCGTTTTGTTGCGTGATCTGATCCATACTCCGGACCGCAGAATTAATCTCCTCGATCCCGGACGCCTGTTCCTGGGCCGACCGAGCCATAGAGCTGATGCTGCTGTTGATCGAAGCCACACGATCTCCAATGTGTGATAACGAATGACCCGTCTCGTTGACCAGCTGCACGCCGCGAAGCACGTCTGACGACGAGCGGTTGATCAACTCTTTGATCTCTTTTGCGGCACCAGCCGAACGTTGCGCGAGTTCCCGCACCTCCTGCGCGACAACAGCGAACCCCTTGCCTTGCTCGCCGGCGCGAGCCGCTTCCACACCAGCGTTTAATGCCAGTAGATTTGTCTGAAACGCAATTTCATCGATGACTCCGATGATCTGGGTCATCTTCTGCGAAGAGCTTTCGATATCTCCCATGGCCGCGACGGCTTGTTTCACCACCTCTCCGGACCGGTTCGTCTCGACCGTTGATTCCCGAACCACAGTCTGGACTTCCTGGGCTCTTTGAGTTGACTGTCCGGCAATGGTCGTGATTTGTTCGAGCGCCGCCGCGCTCTCCTCGAGCGCTGAGGCCTGGTGCTCGGTCCGCTTGGCAATCTCATTTGCGGCAGAAGCGATTCCGGCAGCTTCACAGCGAACCTGGTCAACTGACGAAGCGATCTCCTGCATAGCGCGATCGAGCGCGGCGACCGATGAGTTGAAGTTGTCTTTTAGTCCCCTGAAGCTCGGCGCAAGCGCCTGATTGAGTTCGGATGTCAGATCGCCACCCGCCAGTCTTGTCAGAACGGTTTCCAGCGCGGAAAGCGCTTGATCCTGCTCCTCTTTTTCCCTCGCTCGTTGCTCCTCCAGACGGGCGCGTTCATCGGCAAGTGCATCGAGATAGACCGAAATGGCATAGTCCATGTCGACCAGGGCCGCTTTCACTACTGCCGTTAGGTCATCTCCGACCTTTTGAGCTTTGCGGCCATGCAGGATACCTTTAAGCTCTTGATTAACAACGGCGCGAATGATGCCGTCCAGGATCATGGCGTATCCGCCGATGTACCAGCGGGGTTCGAGCCCGATCCGGGCGTGAACGCGTCCGACTGTTGTCACCCCCTCGACGTAATCAGACTGGTATGTGCCGGAGGCGATAATCTCCCAATGCTTGACTTGGCGATCTTTGGCGTGAGCAATATGAGCATTGTTCGAGAAGAATTTTGCCGTTTTCGGATGTTTCGACACTTTCGTGTAAAACGCGTCGAGCGCATGACCGATAGCCGTACCTATGACGGGCTGCACGTTTGCCAAGCTGCGGCGTTGGCGTTCATCAAGGCCCACAAAATCGAGGCGGTCTTGCAGGTCAGAATTGCTTGCCTGAATAGTCATCGTAAACTCCGCTTTGCGCTTGAAGCGATTGACGATGAGAATATTCGGCCATGCTTAATTTCCGGTTAGCAGCACAACGTGGGCGCGACGAATTTCCTCTGGCATCGGTGCAGGTTGCAAGACTCCTCGAAGGCGCGCTTCTGCACGCGCAGTCTCTACCCCTTCCGCTCTCTCCGCTCGCCACTGGACATTCCCCCGGACAACACGGACCCACAAGACGTCTGGAACGTATGCGTATCGAGCGGCCGTAAGGCGTATCGCTTTCCGGCGACCACGTTTCGAAGTTCATTGCCCGGTAGCCTTCAGGCGGATTGTTTTGTTCTCACCGACGCCGCCTTGAAAGCCTTCCTAATTTCTCTCATCCGACGGTCAAGGGTATTATGACCGGCTTGCATAACGTCGATATCCAAGAGGTGGCCAATAACTGCCAGTTCTTTCATCAAGTCGCCAATAATCAGGTCTGGAGATCGAGTGGTGTTTTCGCCAACGGGTAAGCTCTTGCCACCAAGAGCTGGGGCTTCTAATGCCTGAGTAAGCTCGAGTGCGGCTCCCAAGAATCTTTTCCGACGTTCCACGATATCGCCGGCGGCAGCCGTGCCGTCGCAAGCTGCCGTCAAGCGAACGGCTTTGTTTTGAAATTCGCTCATGTGTCGCTCCCGATTCAAATTCGTGTCTCTTAGCTAATATAGCTGAACGCCATCTTAAATCTTCGAACGTCACGAGACTCTCGAACCGCCACCGAGATCGGGTGCTGTGCGTCACTAACGCCTTCGCTCAGCGAAGGCATAGCTGAATGGCACTGAGAAGCGCGGATGAATCCGCCGGCACGTGGGTCGTGGAATAAAGACAATATCGCCTGCTGCTTCCCTTTCACGCAAGGTGAACATGAATGGAAGGTCGGCCTGCATCCGTTCTTCCAGCACCTTGGCCCTGATGGATGGCTACGCGAAGAACAGGCACGGTCGGCACAAGTTGTTGAAGAAGACGACTTTGCTGCTCCTTCTTTACGGCGCAGATTGTATCGGGGTCGTCAGCATCCGACCGCCGGACGATGCCGCACGGCTCCCGGAAATCAACGAAGTCACGGTCAGCCCCTGACGCACGGTTTCAGGTGTGCAGAACGTCCGGGATTGACGCTAGGAGGCTTGGCGCGCTGGTTTCGGTTATCGCTTTCAGCCGTATCGTTAACAGCTCTCCCATCTCCGCCAAGCTTAAGCACCTCACCATGCGGGGTGAGCTTGGAAAATCTCGGAGTAAAACGAGCCGCGTAAATGTCGGCCGTACGCTAGCACGGGGATCGGAAATGATTGTCGCGGCAATCTATCGTCGGCGATCGCGCCCCATCGTGAACTGGAGTATCATCGACGGCGAATGGTTCAGACGAATGGCGCGCCATGAGCACGGCGCGCCAAATGTCTAGTTGATTATTGTGTCGTCGAGCCCTTTGTCATGCTCATACATGGGGCCGGACTTTGAACGGCGCGCCTCGCGCCACATTGCTGCTTCGAAAAGAGCTGTCTCGTCCCGGATACCAGCCCGATATTCATGCAACAGGTAAGTCGCGAGCTGGTCGGCACGCTTGCTGGGCCGATCAATCTGGCACCACATGCAAACCCGGTCGAAGATCCTTTGCATGAAGTTCAACTCGGTCGGGCTTATCAAGGCACTTTCCACGGGGTCAAACATCGGAGCATTCCCATCCTGACCTATGCGGCGGAGCGCCTTTCATCGCGTCTCGAGCTGGTGCGGTGGGCTAGCGGGTTCGCTGGGAGACCGGCCTCCAGACAAGCAGCGACGAAAGCTTCACGCGCGATCGCAACCGGCATCTTTCGGTTAAGGGTGCGCCGACAGACTTCGACGGCTTGCTCGTAGGGTCGTCCGCGACGTCGCGGCCACTCGTTCTCCAGAAAAACGAGCGCGTCGAAGACCGATGAAAAGGTGCGATTGCTGCCGTTCTGCAACGTTACCTGCAACGGTACAGACCATGGCATCTCCGGAAGATACATGTTTCCCTCCTTCCTATCTAACCGGATGAAAGAAGATGGAAAATCATCTGGGAATGCTGAGATTGGTTTTCAAGACCTCCGACACCAGGCGTTTGGCGATCAGGATGTGGTGGGCGCGGCAGGACGCGATCCTGCAACCAGTCGGACACGCGCCAACGGCACTGACCATTGAGCTACAGGCCCCACCAGGACGTTTCTAAGCACAGATAAACCGAGGATGCTTTGAAGAAGTGTCTAGACCTTAATGCACCAGTGCGGTTCATCGATATCAAAGCGAACCAAGAAAGGTGAGATGCCCATGACCGCCACGTTTACCGTGCGTGTAAAAGATGAAACCGCGAGCAAACTGGATCAGCTCGCTGAGAAGCTGGATCGGTCGCCGTCCTATAGGGCTGCAGAGGCCATCGAAGCTTTAATTGAGCAGCAAGAATGGCAACTTGCTGAGATTGAAGCCGGGTTGACGGAGGCCGACCGGGGTGAGTTCGCCAGCGATGAAGATGTGGCAAAAGTCGTCAGGAAGTACGTCAAGTCTGCCCGCCAATCATGAGTGGGAGGCGTATTTGTTGGACGCTACAGGCGTTGCGGCGACTTGATGAGATCGGTGCGTATCGACGGCCGTGGTTCCTGCGACGCGCCATACAAATCCGCCATGAGTTCGGCTATAGCCCAGGTCTAGCCTTCGAGGAGCATCAGGTGGTTTTCTCGGCCAAGCAGACGAACTGCACCCTACCTTTGCGCCACGCCAGATCGTCTGCCCCCGGCAGTTCATCAGCAATATCCTCTATTGGCTTTAATGCCTTGACGATTGCGGGAGTCCCACTTGGCAATCGGGCTTTCCAAACGCAGCTTGAAAAGGTGCCTGCATGAGAACTGGTTGAGCGACATTCCAATCACAGGAAATTCAGGTGGCATATGCATCACCCCCAAGCAAGCGGATCCAAGCGCAGATAGAAGGCAAGGCGCTCACGACTAGGAGCGTCGATCCCCAAACTTGTGAACATGATATCCAAAGCGCTCTTTGCTTCCTCTGGGGAAGTCCAGCTCTTGTCAGCGTTGGCGATCATCAGCGTCAAATCTGCATAACGGTCCGCTTTTCCAAGCCGGCCAAGGTTAATTAGACCTGTACATTGCAGAGTTTCGGCGCTTACCATAAAATTCGGCATGCAGGGATCACCATGGCAAACCGTCAATTCGGTGCTTTCTTGCTCCAGACGTACCGTTACCTCTCGTTCGATCCGAGCTAAGAGATCGGGCTGCGGCGTATGCTTGTCCTCGTCTGGTAAGAAGTCAGGTCTAACGGCATTGCGGGAAACCACATCGACAGAGCGTGCGAACATTCCTGACAACCTACGCTCAAACGGGCATTCCTCTGGCGACAGGCCGTGAACAGCGTTAAGTTGCTCCGCCATCGACGGTCAGGCCTTGAGCAAGTCGAATCCTGAAAGATCTGCTGCCGGCACTCCGGGGATTGCCGTCATCACCAGGCACGCGCCTTCCTGTTCTTCCCGTCAACTGATTACTTCGGGACAAGCCACACCTCGGCCTTGTAGCCAAATGAGTCGGTCGCGCTCCTGGCAGCAAGCGCCGCGTCGTCCTGCGGCAAGGAACGGCCATAGTCGTTCGCAACCTCAAGCAACGTCGGCCCTTGAAACGCGCGCTTTTCTCACCTACCTCATTTTTGCCGGATGCCCTCTCGGATCCTGGCACGGGAACGATGGTCCATTTATGCGTTGGACTGGTTCGGTTCATATCTCTTCGCAAGGAGGATATGGTCCGGCGTCTGCCCGACCCCCTTGCGTAGCTGTTGTGCGATCGACCGTCTCGATTTTCTGATCGTCAGTTCCGTCCGTCTCCGATCCTGCGGCCTCCGGCATGCACGTACTTGGCGCGTTGTAAGCAACAACAACGGCTGATTATGAAACGAAGGAGGATGCACATGCTGATATCGGATTTTGGCCGCATGGGATTCGACCCATTTCTGGAAATGCGGCGAATGCAGCAGGAAATGAATCAGCGTTTGTCCGACATGACTGCCAACGCCGCCCACGAGTTTCCACCCGTCAACCTCTGGATGGGTGAGGGCAGCGTAGCGGTGACTGCTGAATTGCCTGGGATCGCGCCTGACGAGGTCGATCTGACGGTTCGCGAGAACACGTTGACATTGAGGGGCGAACGCGGATCCCCAACGGAGGATGAGAGATCCGTCTGGCACCGGCGCGAACGAGTGTACGGAAAATTCTCTCGAACGGTGCAATTGCCTTTCCGCGTCGATCCGGAACAGGTCGAGGCGCGTTTCGCAAACGGGCTTCTTGAAGTCGAACTACACCGGCCCGAGACGGATCGACCGAAGAAGATCCAGATCAAAGGATAGGAGGCCAAAATGGCTCAGGAACTGAAAACGACTGAACGCCGGGCTCCAAGCAAGCTTGACGGTGGCGAACCGACCCGTTCGCGCCCGGTGTTTGTCCCGCGCACCGATATCTATGAGACAGAGGACAATGTCGTTGTTCTCGTGGACATGCCGGGCGTCGCTTCAGAGGGTGTCGACATCACGCTCGAGAAGCGGACGCTGGCGATTCGGGGCTACGCGACGGACGAACAGCACGACAACTATCGCCAAATCTATGCCGAATACGGCGCGGGCAATTATGAGCGCGTCTTCACCCTCTCCGAAGATATCGATCGGGACAGTATCGAGGCATCGCAGAAGAACGGCGTCCTGCGGTTGGTCCTGCCGAAGGTCGCGCTGGCAAAGGCGAGAAAGATCAAGCTGAAGATGGCGTAATTCGTGCGGAGAAAGGAGGTTGACCATGCAGATTAGAGATCTGATCCCCTGGGGCAGTAACAAGGGAAGCGAAATTGCGAAGTCAGACGAGGGAAACCCCGTCTTTTCCTTGCAGCGCGACGTGAACCGTATTTTCGAAGATTTCTGGAAGCGGCTCGATCAACCGTTCGGTGCCTTCGGGCGCTGGGATACCGGCGGGCCGCGAATGGACGTCACCGAAACCGAGAGTGCGATTGAGGTTTCGGTGGAGCTCCCTGGAATCGACCAGAAGGACGTCGATGTCTCCCTGACGAACAGCGCGCTCACGATCAAGGGAGAAAAGAAGAGTGAGCAGGAAGAGAGCAAGAAGGGGTATCACTTGTTGGAACGCTCCTACGGGTCGTTCTACCGCTCGATCCCGTTACCGTCGGGCGTCGACGAGGACAAAGTCGCCGCCCAGTTCAAAAACGGCGTCCTGACCGTTACGCTTCCAAAAACGGAGGAAGCGTTGTCGCGTGTTAGGAAGATCGAGGTGAAGGCGAGCTGACATCGACTTCACGGTCGTGACATGCGGCGGGCGAAACCGCCGCATTTCTTAGCGATTACTGCAGAGGTCTCGTCCGTGGATAGGCCATCAGCGAAGCGCGGGCGCGGGCGAGATCTGCTCGGGCGACGGTCAGCATCTCGTCTGCTCTATCCAGAGCGCCGAAAGCAGCGGCAGTCGGATTGGGCCGTTCCGCAGTGATGCGAACCCAAGCGCGATCGATTTCAACAAGAGCCGCGCGAACATTCGCGATCGCTCGTTCGATGGCATCGTAGAGAGCGATCTCCTCTTCGGAGACGATTGGCGAATTGTCACCGCTCATCGATCTCTTCCGGTCACACGGGTCCCTGGTGCAGGCTCGAATTGCAAAATACCACGAAGAGCACTCATCTTAAACAGTCAGCGTGGCGCCGTTGGGATGGTAATCGCCAGAACCCGTGGGCACCGAAGTACTAAAGGCATGGGTGAAGTCGCGACCATTGAAACGCCTGATGAACGCGGGTTCAACTGCCAATTCTTCCCTCTGTCTCCAACATCCGTTTTCCTAAACGGGCACACCATTTTTATGAAACCAAAATGCATCGGCCGGCTTCGTTTCCTCCCGATAGATGTATGCGCCGATGATTACGGCGACAATCACGCCGCCGATGATCAGGTCAGGGTGTTGAGTCGGATGGTGGCAGCATCGTCAAATCAGCAGTCGCTGTGTATGGCACGCTTGCGGATCTCTGGCCCAGCCAGGTCATTTTCCACGCTAAGTTTCGGATTCGATTTCCCTCCCGTTATGAGTTAGCATCTCGCCGCTAATACACATCCTGTTCGGAGGGGAACATGAATATTTCGCGTCGGGCATTTACGACATCGACCTGTGCGGGAGTAGCCATGGGGATGACTGCGGGACCCGCTGTTGCGCAGGACGGATCGATTGGCGACGAGTTGCTAGGACGGACAGACTTCTGGACAGCACTTGAAGCTTACATTTATGCCTATCCGTTAGTCACCATGGAGTACACGCGGCGCGTGATCACGAACGTCGCCGAACCCCAAGGCACGAAGGCGCCGATGGGCCAGATTGGTCGACTGCGCGCCTACCCCGACGCATCGTTTCGCGACGTGACCGCTCCTAATGCCGATACTCTCTACACCTATGCTTTCTTTGATGTCGCCAAGGAACCCTATGTCTTGAGCCTTCCAGATCTTGGCGATCGTTATGCGCTTTTCCCGATGCTCGATGGTTGGACCAACGTCTTTGAAGTACCCGGAAAGAGAACTACGGGACCGGGTGCGCAGACATGTGCGATCACCGGCCCGGGCTGGACGGGGGCGCTGCCTGAAGGCGTGACTGAATACAAATCACCCACCAGCATGGTGTGGCTGCTCGGGCGTATCTATTGCACCGGAACGCCTGAGGACTATGCCGAAGTCCACAGGCTTCAGGATGAGGTGAAGCTCGTTCCCTTGAGTGGCTACGGGACGGACTACACCCCACCTGCCGGCAAGACCGATCCAGCTATCGACATGAAGACTGCAGTTCGTGAGCAGGTCAACGCGCTGGATGCGGTCGCCTACTTCAAACTGTTCTGCGACCTGCTGAAGAGCAATCCCCCCGCCGCGGCCGATGCTCCATTGGTGGAGCAGTTGGCCACCATAGGGATTGTTCCTGGCAAGGATTTCGACGAGAGCAAACTCGATGTCGTCCTCCAGAAGCGGCTTCCACAGATTGCGTACGCGCGAATTATGTTGCACTTCAAGGATAGCGGGGGCGACGTCGAGGACATCAACGGGTGGGCATACACGACAAAAACCGGTCTCTATGGTACGGATTATCTGCAACGCGCTCTGATCACCGCCATCGGACTTGGCGCCAATCGCCCTCAGGATGCGATTTATCCAACGAGTACGAAGTCGGGCAGTGGCCTTTTTAGTCGCGACTATAACGGCTCGGAAAACTATGTAATCAACTTTGCCAAGGGACATCTGCCTCCGGTAAACGGGTTCTGGTCGATAACGATGTATGACGCGGGGTACTTCTTCGTGGACAACCCGCTGAACCGCTATTCAATTAGCGCCCGTCAGGAGCTCAAAGCCAATGCTGACGGGACGACCGATATCTACATCCAGCACGAATCTCCTGGCGCAGACAAGGAGTCAAACTGGCTGCCTTCCCCGAAGGGTAAGTTTATCCTGATGATGCGGCTGTACTGGCCGAAGGAAGGAAACCCGTCGATCCTCGACGGATCGTGGGTTCTGCCGGCGGCGACGAAGACGGGTTGAGGTAAAGGGCCATAGTGAATCGGCCGTAACCGGGGATCTGGCAGTTGCAGCCTCAACGGGCGCAGCTTTGAAAAAGCACGGTGTTTATCTCGGCCGCGACTCGTTCACCACCGACAGCGATTTCCACAAAGCGGTCCACTCGCCCGTTGGTGTTGGAATCGTTGCTGTCCATGGCCTTCCTGAGTCGATTGTTGCGCTGAAGTTAAATCGCACCGTCTCTTAATAAACGAAACGGAAGTTTTGTTTATTACCGTACTCGCTTAATGAACGGTGGGCACAAAAGTTCGCTCGATTCTCATCAAGGCGAAGAGTCCGCAGCCGACTTACCGCCGTGCGGCTTGGGCAAGCGGTAAATGTGAAGAGCGGGCATTAATTACAACCGTGCCAAACGACGGCACTGCGACAAAACAGGACAAGGGAAAGTCCAGCGCCTGCTTGCCCAGTCGGGTCCGATCGCGATGGTCTTGACCTGCTCCTCGGCCATGACAGCAGCGTGGCATCCGATAGAGTTGCTGAGCGCAGATCGAAACTCTTGCTACGCAGACGACGGATCTCGTCGCTCGGATTGAAGCCCTCGAGGCTCTCATAGCGCCGGGCGGCGTGGGCCAACCCGCATAACGGTTACAGCGATCGGGTCACCACCTCGGTCGCGACGGACACCAGCAGGGCCGCTAGCGCGACGGCCGTTCCAATTCGCGCGATCTTCATGCGGCGCCCGCGAGCGCCATCCCAATCATAGCCCATCATGTTCCCCCAGCCGGCATCATGCCGTGCGTGGATGGTGGCGCGTTTTCCTGACAAAGAGGTAAATCCGATGAGCGCCATCGCCGCTAGCGGGTTCGCGATGCCTCGTCGGGCAACCGGAATGTCGTGAAACCCCATTCGTGCTCGCGCGTTATCCCCCCGACCAAGCGGTGAGGAATCAAATGTCTATTCATATGCGAGATCTCGGCGAGGCCGTTCTTGATTTGCTCTATTGGCGTCCGACAGAGCAGGCGCCTGAATTGAACGACGATCGGCATTTGCTCATTCAGGCATACCGAACGAACCAGGCCCCTGAGGCCGCTCGGCAAGAGCATCTAACGATTGACCCTGAGCTTGCAGTCTATGGGCGATCAAACCCCTGACACTGACCGAGCGTACCGATTGCGTCCCAACTGGTTGGCGGCGTAAAATGTTGTGTCTGTAGAAGTCGAACGCTCAGACGGAAAGGCCCCGGATCACCCTCGTGGGACTCTGGGGCCTTTTTGCGTCTCGGAGCGATGCAACAGGAATGGTGGTGTTCGCGGCATTGCCCTGGATAGCAGTCAGGAGGCGGGATACCTCCTCTTGTATCCCTCTGCTTGCCACCTCGTACTCGAATACAAGACGTTGATCTGGCTGTTCTGCTTCTCGGAATTCTTCTAACCGTTCGGCTGCGAGTGCATACGCCTCGAAAAGGTCATCCAGCTCCGCCGGACAGACATCACCTTCGAGCGCCCGTCGGAATTTCGGTAGTCTCACCGATAAACGGCGCCGTCCTAGTTCCCTGAGTTTCTGCATTTTCTCCCCCATTTCAGGGCAATCTAAGATGGCGCAGCCAAGGAAGGGTTAAATCGAAATTTCAATTGCGAGCGACCTCGCTAAAGCGACGAGCTCTCCTGCCGATTTTTCCCCGCGCCCAACGGCAAAACCGCAACCCCGAGGTCGGTGGCTGCGGTTCTGAGTGCCAGTTGTAACGTGCAGGGACAATGGCAACCGACCGTAGATTGAGCGGGAGCGGGCTAATTTAGTGTTTCCACACGGACGTGATCATGGGGGCGTTTCAAGCCGTTGCCGCGTCTTTCGCTGACAAGGCTACGAGACAAAAAAAGGGTGAAGCGCCCAGAACTCTTTCGCTTCACCCTACAGGTCCAGCTTATCGCATCGTGAATACAACATATCAACTGCCTCCGGTCGCATGCAAATCACCATAGCGCGAGCGCCTTTCGGCTCTGCTTCACGTCAATGTGGGCGCCGGTTACTCCCGCGGCCAAAGCGACGCTCCATCATCAGCCCGACGAGCCACTCTCGTAGATCGGTGTTTTCGCGAAACTCGTCGAAATGCTCGATGGCGTAACCGAGTGTCTGTTCGGCGAGAGCGTCCGCCTCAACCGGTGAGGTCGTTAGGCTGCGCGCCCATGCCAGTAGCTCAGGCAGAAAAGCCGAGAACTCGTCGTCGCGAGGGGCAGGTTGCGGCGGACGATTGACGAACACACAAACGTTCTTGAGCTTCTGTTCAAGTTCCCACGCATCCCCCGTGCCGTTCATGCAAAACTTGAGCGCATATCGCGCCAGGCACTCACTTTCCTTACTGTGCCGAGAAATATGTCGGCTGTTCACTATCTTCTCAAATACAGAAGAGACAACACGGAAGCCGTCAGGAAGCATGTACCCAGATTGCGGATGGCTAATCATAGCGCAATCTCCTCCACTCGGGCCGATTATGATCTCCCAGTCGCCAGAGGCTGTTTTACAGTCCGGCGATGGGCTGAGTATGCACCTCTGGAGGCGGGCTGGCTATCCTTCAAAATCTCAGGTTCGGGATTGAGGTGCCGCTAGCTCAATTTGCTTCAGCAGCGCGATGACTTCGGCCTGCATGTCCAGGCACAGCGCCTGATACTCGTTGATCAATTCCTCGCGGCGGCGGTGCTCCGTCAGCAGATTGTCGAGGGTCTGCGCGGCCAACGCGTAGGACTCGAACAGATCGTACAGCGTCGGGTTCTTGGCTGCTCGCAACTGTTCACGGTGATAGGGCAATACCAAGGAGAGCTGCGCCCGTCCGAGCTTGACCAACGACATTTGTCACAGCCTTTGTCGCGTCATATTCGCCGCGTCACGACAGATTTCCAGAATGTCTTCTTTTTGCATGCTGCGGGCAGCGCCGCAATGGGTGCGCTGAACCCGCTCCCTGGTCTCCATCTGAGCGAAAGTGAACCTCTCCCGCCCACTGCCCGTCAGGCACTGAATATCGAAGGTGTCTGAGCAATCCACGGCTGCCTCCGCGCATACACCACAACTATTTATCACTCTCCCAACCGAAGGAAAACCCGATGAACAGAACGACGTTGCTCGCCTATGCGAGGCGCGCGCCTTTTAGTGAGCGCCTGAACAGAGCCAAATCGACGGCATCAATGCCCTAACGCTTCTTAGCATTATCGAACGCGTTCGCTCGGCGATCGGCGGCTCCGGATAGAAGCTCATCAATACGGTTATGGTTCTCGTCGTGCAAATCGGAGAACGCCGCGTCGATCATCAGCCGGTCCCATACCACACAACCATCGATGCGCTTCGGCCTCGGCATTCGCCGGTCCGAAACCATCTGGTCGAACTTTGTCACACTCACGCCCACGTATCTGGCTGCTTCTTCTCGGCGCATCCCACGCGGTGGATAGCTGTATGCGTCTGTCGGGGTCTTCGGCATTCGGGCCCTTCACTGTCAAATCGTGAAAAATAGCAAGGCGCCAGCAACGCGCCACTGTTCACGACAACGATCAATACCAGATCCAGATCCCAGGTTCGCTTCGGCAATGGAGCGCCGGCGCCTATCGAGCATCCGATCTCGACAAGGAGCATTACCACTTCATCGTCGAGGGCTCCGGCAACGTGGTCCGCGGTGATCACACGATCGCCGACAACGTGAGCACTGCCGATGACGACTACGCCGCCCATACGCGGGGCTGCAACACCGGTTCGATCGGCGTCTCGCTGGCCTGCATGGCCGGCGCGATCGAAAGTCCATTCCATGCGGGCAAATATCCCATGACGGAAACGCAGTGGCATCGCGCCATGGACGTCATCGCGCACCTGGCCGAGTTCTACAAAATCCCGGTCACCTCGAAGACGATCCTTTCCCATGCCGAGGTTCAAACGAATCTGGGCATCAAGCAGGCCGGGAAGTGGGATTTCACCCGGCTCCCGTTCGCGACGAACGTCATCGGCGCCAAAGCATGCGGCGATAAGATGCGCGCCGACGTCAAAGCACGCCTCTAACCAACCTCCCAACATCGAAGGAAACGAACATGCGTTCGCTGATCATCGTATCGGCGGCGGCCCTTGTGCTGTCCGCTTGCACCGCCACTGGTTCGATCGACACCGCGATCAAGACCAGCCTTCCGAAGACCTGCGCTCTGCTCGAGACGGCGCACGCCGCGTTCATCGCGGCCTCGGTCTCGGGCAACATCAAGGCTTCGACCATCGCCAAGGAAAAGGCCGCCTACGACGGCGTTCGCGTCATCTGCGCCGATCCGGGAAGCGTCACGGCTGCCAACGCGCTCGTCGTCGCTGCGACCGCATACGCGACCATATCTCTCGCACTGAAGGAAGCACAATAATGGGTAGCATCTCGAAAGCTCTTGGCGCCGGCGTCGGCGGCGCGTTTGCTGGCAGCGCCGGCGTCCCGTTCATGCCCGAGGGCACGCCCTGGTACGGCTATCTGGCGCTCTACGCGCTCACGATCGGCCTGCCGGCGGTCCTGACCTATCTGGCCCGAAGAACCAGCAGTAAGCATCATCGCGGCCGTCTCTCATCCTCGGGAGCCGGCCTATTTCATCACGTGCGGCTGTGCAGACCAACGAGGGGCAAAATTTTGACCGGCAGGATCGACGACATGGAACCCGACCTGCCCGCGCGAGTGGTTGCATTGGAACAGAAGGCTTCGGACACGGAGCGCAGGCTTGCCAGGAACAGTGGCGGCAGCAATCCGACCGAGCTATGGTCGGAAATGGGTGACGAGGCCGATCAGGCGGCGCGATGGTCAGGGGTCGTCGTTTCGGCGACACCGTCGGTGAATTTGACGCCGGCGATGACCTTTGGCAACTGATTTTCGCCCTTCAGCCGGCGCCAGGTTTTGGCGGCGCTCATGACGAGCTTGAAGACCATGAGCCGTGCTGTGTTGTGGGACAGGCCTCCCTTGGTTCGCACCGTGCGGTGCCTGACGGTGGCGAAGACGCTTTCGATCGGGTTCGAGGTGCGCAGATGGTCCCAGTGTTCGGCCGGGAAGTCGAAGAAGGTCAGCAATGCCTCGTGGTCCTTCGTCAGGCAGTTGACGGCCTTGGGATATTTGGCCTTGTATTTGTCGACGAAGACGGCGATCGCGACCTCGGCGGTTGCCCGATCCGGGGCATCGCGGACCTCCCTGAGATCGGCCTTCATGTTCGGCTGCACCGACTTCGGCACCTTGTTGAGGATGTTGAGGAGCTTGTGTTGCCAGCACCGTTGATGGCGGGTCGAAGGGAATATCTCCTCCAGCGCCTTCCAGAAGCCGAGCGCGCCGTCGCCCACGGCAATTTCTGGCGCAATCGAAAGCCCGCGGGCCTTCAGCCCGACGAGCAGCTCGCGCCAGCTCTGGGTGCTTTCGCGCACGCCGACCTGAAAACCGACAAGTTCCTTCTTGCCTTCCGGCGTCGCGCCGATGACGACCAGCATGCAAGCGGCATCGTCCTCCATGCGTGCCTGAAGATAGACCCCATCGGCCCAGATGTAGACGTAGCGGCGGGCTGACAGGTCGCGGCGTTGCCAGCGATCATAGTCGGCCTGCCACTCCTCCTTCAGCCGGCCAATCACCGAGGGTGACAGGTTCGGCGCGTCCTTGCCGAGCAGCGCGGCAAGCGCCTCCTGGAAATCGCCGGTCGAGATGCCGCGCAGGTAAAGGACCGGCAGCAGGGCGTCGAGGCTCTTCGTGCGTCGTGCCCACTTCGGCAGGATCGCCGACGTGAAGGTGATGCGATCCTCGCCGCAAGTCTCCAAAGCCCGGTCGCGCAGCTTGACGCGGCGCACCGCAACCGGACCGATCCCCGTCTGGATCGTTCTTTCAGGCCCATGGCCGTGCCGCACCACCCGGTCCCGCCCATCGCTTAGGCGTTCGCTGGCCATGGCCGCAAGAAACGCCTCGGCTTCCGCCTCCACGGCCTGTGCCAGAAGCCGGCGCGCGCCTTCGCGTAGAACCGATGTCAGGGGATCATCGAGCGTCTCGGGATGCGGAAAGGAAACAACAGTGCTATCTGTCTTCATGGCGTATCGCTCTTTCATGAGGTTCTGGCAGGCTTGTCACCCGCCTCGATACGCCGCCCTCATCAAACCGTCATCACCCAGTTTCCGTCATAGCTCAATCCGACCTGACCGACGCCAGAAAGGACGAGCAATGGAAAAACCTGCTCGAGAAATTCGGTCTGATGGATCGCAAGATCGATACCGTTGACACAAGCCTGAACAAGAAGATCGATGAGCTCGGCGGGAATATCCGCTGGCTGGGGAAGATCGTCATCGGCGCTGCTCTAAGCGCGATGGTTGCGGGCGTCGTTGCCTTCATGATGAAGGGTGGGTTCAACGTGCCATGAGGTCAATGACGATTCACGCCCCACCCAGGCGACCGCCAAACTTTGAAATGATGTAGAGAACGGAGACCACGATGAGCAATGCGGCCCCAACGCCCCATATACCCGTTCCGACACTGGAGTTCGCGGTCCAGCCCACGATGCCGCCGACAATCATCAGCAGCCACCCCAGCAGAATCTGAACTCGGGCGTTTGTAAGAGACATCACCGTTACTCCTGCTCAAAGCAGCCAAGGGCGACCAAGCTACCGACGCCTCCGGCAACAGCGCCAATCAGCCCGACAAGTTCCGTTCCCAGTTCGGGCATACCCATGCCGGCGCCGAAGCCAGTGAGATAACCCACAATTGCGCCGGATAGTAGGCCGAGGCAGCACGCCCACGTTGGCTTGAACGGCAACTCTCCCTCCCCACGGATGCCCTTCTCGTAGTGACCGTACCGCAACCACTGCTCGATTTCACTTACTCCAAATTGAGTAGGGAAGCCTGCACGGGGGCTTTATAACTGGTTCCCGCAGGGGCGACGTTTATGAACCGTCCGATCGACCAGAGATAGGCGACGATCTCCAGCTTCAGCGGATCACGGTCGCCGTACTTCTCCCTGATCCGCTCAAGCTCCTCGATCGCGGCATGTTGCTCGTCTATATCCCCGAGCACGTAGCTTTCATGCCCGACTGCGCAGATGTTGCACCCGGCCTCGATCACGTCGACGACGAATGCGGGGATCTCGCTGGCGTTCATTTGGCGGCGGTCATTCTCCGTCATGTCAGGTCCTCCGTTGAGGTTATGACGAGACCTGCCATGGCCGACAGGAGCAAGAATACTCCCCGGAAATTTTGGGGGCTTGAAAAGAAATGGCCCCGTCGGGCGGCGACGAGGCCATCGGCACTGAGCAGACCTCACTTCCGGAGGGATTGTGAAGGTGTCACCCTGATCGGGGAAGGGTTCCACAAAGCCAGAAACGCAAACGGCGGTTCTGAGTTCCGTCTCTGCAAAAAAAAGCCCCCAAAATTGCAGCCAACGGGCCACGAAAGAGGTTGTGCGTCATCTACTCGCGCGCACTCAAACGAACGAAGCCCCGCAGGGGATGCGGGGCCTCATCGTGGAAGGTCGTCAAACCATAAAAAACGCAATGCGTACATTATTCAGTGATCGCACGGCAATGAGAAGCACAACCATGGATTATTTCTAGTGCGCGATCACGGTTGTATCGTCGAAAAAATGCGGACCGATCGCAACTATGCGAAAGGGGTAGTCGCGTAATCAATTTGGGGGCGCAACTGCTTTGATGCCGCCGCGGGGGATCCTATCTTTGGGACCCCCATCACTGAATAATGCAGGTGCCCGGCCAATCGCGGCAAGAGCGACCCGCACAGCTCGCCAGAGCTAATCCAGTAGCCACAATGCAGGCGATGACGGCGATCTTTCGGAACATTGGTTCGTTCCAGCTACGGCGTTAACGCGCGGGCGATAAGCCAAGCTGTCAAGGCGATCAAAATCCAAACCTGAGCGTGCCTAAACCGTTGCCGTCTGGCGCGTTCCCAATCGTAGGACATGAGCTTCCCCTCTCGGCCGCGCACAATGCCAGATTGTGGGTGGGCGGGAAAGACGCTTTTCCTCAAAGGAGCAATGCGGTCCCCGCCAAAAAGTATGGCCTCGCCGGGGAGAGCAAGGCCATTGGGGCACTTTCGTTGCTTTCAGATCCGGGCGGATCGTGAAGGCGTCATCCTGATGGGGGGACTCAGGGCTGCCACAGGCGAGAAACGCCGACGGCGTCATTGAGTTCCTGCCTTCGCAAAAAAAATGGCCCCAAAGTGCAACCAACGGGGCCGAAGAGTGTGCTGTGCCAAGAAGCCCGGGCAGGCGAAAGGACCACTCGGGCTCATTCTAAGACTATCACGTGCGGCGACTAATTCCGAGCCTTTTGGAGAATCCTACAAATTGCGCGTCGGGCGAAAGCCTGATCTGGTGCGGGCATGACCACGAAGCTTTCAGACTTGAGGCTGAGAAACCCAAAGCTCCTCGGCGAGCTCAAACGACGGGGGTTTGAGACCGTCGACGACATGAAGCACGTTCCCACGACGGACGCGTTGCGGATGAAGGGAATGGGCGCAAAATCGTGGCAGAAAATCTGTGATGCATTGGGCATAGACCCTGCAAAGACGTGAGGCCTGAAAGCCATTAGCGGGCCCCCTCCTTCGAAATCAGTTCATTGAACTTCTCGATATTCGCCCGCGGCTGTAAAGACTTTGAGCATTCTCTTCACCTGCGTGGAAAAGCTCCTCTACCGCTGCGTCCTGGGCGGTGGTATCGCCAATCCGGCGGCTAAGTGGATGGCGATGGCGCATGTTCCGGGGCGTGTCTAGCCCTGGCTTTTGGGCACGCCGGTTTTGCGCAAGCCCGCCCGACCTCTACCCTCTCGCGTCGCCGCAACTTGGGTGTCGCTAGGTGAACTGTCCTCAGTTGCTAAGGGAATGCGGGCGGTGCCGAACCAGATAGCGCACTCTAGAAGGGAAGTTTCATCCTTGTTCCCAAGCCGGTATTCATCAGCGATGAAGCTTGCTAGGCGGACGGCGCGCTTGCTGAAATGTGGAATGCGAGTTTTGGCGCAGGCCGTTTAGAAGACTTTTCGTATCAAGGCAAGATCTCGGGGACCAAGATGTTGAATTGCGAGTTTGGGCGGTATGTGCACTGACACCTCCTATGAATGAAGCGGGTGCGCGTCGAACCGGACTTGGAGGAAGCTCAAAAGGTGAACGTGCGATTGCGCCACCTTCATTCTCCCACCGATTGATGGCTTCCGTTTTCGTTTGGGCTGCAATTTGATTTTGTCCGCCTGGCGCGCCGCTCTTCCCAAGAAAGGCGGTCAGTTGCGCCTTTGTCAGTTCGCCCCGCTGAATGGCGGCCGTCAGGAATCGCGCCAGAGCAAGCTTTTCGGCGCGTTCATCTCTTTCTTTGGCTTCGAGATAACCAGCGGCTTTTAGTATTTCAACCAAAAGGCTGATGTCTTCGGCGTCTATATCTAGATCTGGATCCTTGGAAGACAAGCGGCCTCCTTCGCGTGGGGCGGCAGGCGGCCCGCGCTAGTTCTAACGCGCTATACTATGCGCCCAATGGTTCAGAGATTCTACGGGTGTGCTCGGAAAGGCGACTCTAAGAAACGGCCTCGTCGTGGGGGGCGACGAGGCCGGCTACACGACGTCACTAATGGTGAAGCCGTCAGGCGCCTTCAGTCTCCGAAGGGCGGGGATCTAAATGCGCATTAGCTTATATAGGAGGCGTAGAATTCGCTTCCAAGGGCAGGCCAGAAAAAGAATGGCCCCGAAAGGCGATTAAGGGGCCATGAGAGTGTCGTGGTTCTGCGGGGCCGGCAGGATGGAACTCGCCAGCCCACCTATTCAATCTCTGAGGTTGAAATTGGTTCCTTGCCAGCTTGATTTTCTCCTCGTAGCCGTCGCATCGTAACCCATGGCCGAGCCCTACCAGCCCCGTTACATAGGACATGCTATCCCTCTATTCGATTGATGAGCATCCAGACCGCCATAGCAATCAACATTAGGTTTTCAGTGAGTGAGATAAGGCCCAACGGGACATTGCTGTCGCCGCCGACGCAAGCACATTTCAGCTTACGGCGGTCAATGTAAACGGCCTTGAAAACGGAAATGGCACCAATGGTGCCGATTACGAACGCAACCGGAATTGCAAGCCACAACCATACGCCAGCGATCATCAGGATACCTGCAAGGGCTTCGCCGAAGGGGTAGAGGTAGGCATGAAGCGTTTTCTTATTGGTGCATTTGCCGTCGTCACGGCCATCGGCCTTGCCGGCACTGCGCTTGCGCAGGAATTCACGTTCCGCTTCCAGTCTTCGGACCCGGCGGGCAACCCGAACTTCGAATATCAGAAAGGTTGGACCGACCTCGTCGCCGAGCGCTCCGGCGGCAAGGTGAAGATCGAGCTTCTGCCGGTCGGTTCGGTCGTGGAATATAACGAAACGCTTGATGCGGTTGCAGGCGGCATTCTCGATGGTCAGATCTGCGATTCGACCTATTGGGCCGGCAAGGATCCGGCTTTCGGCCTGATCTCCAATCCGGTCGGCGCCTGGTCCGATCCGGCGCAGATGATCGACTTCGTGGAGAACGGCGGTGGCAAGGAGATCATGCAGGAATTGCTGGGCTCCTACGGCCTGCATTTTATCGGCGTTTCCACTCCGGGGCTGGAAGCGTTCGTCTCGCGTGTGCCGCTTGATGGTGTCGATGATCTCAAGGGGCTGAAGATGCGCGCCCCGGAAGGTCCGATTGCCAACGTGTTTGCAGCCTTTGGCGCTGCCCCGGTCAATCTGCCGTCCTCCGAAGTCTATACGTCGATCGACAAGGGCGTCGTCGATGCGGCCGATTATTCCGTATTCTCGGTCAATCAGGCGCAGGGTAGGACGAACATCGGCACCGAAACGAATACGAAGTTAGCCGGAGTTTCTCTTCTGTTGGGATCGGCGTCATATCTACCGGCGGCACAACGCCGGGCGTAAAGTAGGCGCACACGAGAACATAGGCTACATAGAACATCGCCAGCATGAAGCCAGGCAAGAAGGCTGCCGTGAACAAATCACCGATAGAAACGTTCGCCGTCAGGCCATAGATGATCAGGACGATGGAAGGCGGGATCATCGTGCCGAGCGAACCGCCCGCGCAGACGACGCCGATCGCCAGGTTGCGATCATATCCGAGACGCAGCATCTGCGGCAGCGATAAGGCCGAGAAGAACGATCTCGCCGCCGATGATACCGCTCATGGCAGCGAGGATCACCGACACAAAGACGGTTTGAACCGCAACGCCGCCGCGTATTCGGCTGGCAAAAAGCTTCATGGCATCGATGAGGTCGCGTGCGATGCCGGAGCGGTCGAGTATCGCGGCCATAATCCTTAAGGGTCTTGCCCTGCCGGTGCTTGTCGTCTTCGTTGTTCTCGGCTCGATATATGGCGGCATCGCGTCCGTAACTGAAGCCTCCGCAATCGGAGTCGGTGGGGTCATCCTTTCGACCATTCTGCGGGGGGAGTTCTCATATAGACTGCTGCGCGATGCGGCGATGCAGACGCTATCGACTGTGGGCATGATCGTCTGGATCGGCATAGGTGCCACGGCCATCGTGGGCGTCTACAACTTGATGGGCGGCGTGAATTTCGTTTCTGGCATGATCACCGGCATTTCCGATAATCCGACTGTGATCGTGCTGGTGATGATGTTGATCCTGTTCGTGCTGGGCGCCTTTCTGGGTTGGGTCGGGATAGCCCTTCTCACGATGCCGATCTTCGTACCGATCATCAAGTCGCTCGGCATGGACCCGGTCTGGGTCGGCGTTCTCTTCTGCATGAACATGCAGGTGTCGTTCCTGTCGCCGCCCTTTGGGCCGGCCGCCTTCTACCTGAAGTCAGTGGCCCCTCCGGGCATTACGCTGGGGATCATCTTCCGGGCTCTTGTTCCGTTCGTCATGTTACAGATCCTCGCCGTCTCCATGTTGATCGCGTTCCCGGGCATTACCGGACGATAACTAACCCATGTTTCCTTCAATCGTAGTCGATTGACGGTGTCGTTTGGCTGTTATCCGTCAGGACCATACAACTGGCCGGTACGTAGACCTCGCTCCCGAGGAACTGCGGCATTAAAGCCTTAGCCAGGCTCGTTGGGGAGGAGAGCTGGGCGTGACCGTGGTTCCGCCAAGACGAAGAACATCGAGCGGCTCTCTGTTCGTCGAACATAGCCTCGGTGCGGAATAAGATCCGAGGGTCTCAGTTATCACAGCGGCTCTGGTTGCCAATGCCTCCAGGTCCAATGTTAACCCTGGAGAATCTAGTCCAAGTGCAACATTTCCGTGTGAAGGGTAGGGCATCACGCGCACTCTCGCAAATGCGCTATGAAGACCTCGGCGGGTGTGCGGTAACCCAGGCACTTGCGTGGCAGCGCGTTCAGATGGTGGACGAGCGCGCCGAGCTATTGCTGGGTGACGGCGGTGAGATCGGTATCGCTGGGCGTGAAGCGGCGGCTGCGCTTGTTGGCGTTTTTCCACCGCACCTTTCCGCTACGGCGCACTGGGGTCGCAGAACCAGCTCCGCGCGCCGATGCCATCTTCCAAAGCCCTAAAGCGGCGAACTCCGTGCCGCGATCAAAGGTGAAACTCTGCCGGGCAAAGGCTGGCAAAGGTGAGAACGTTTCGATGATCTCGTCCATGATCGGTCTCCAGCGCCGGCTCGGATTCTTGATCATCACGGTGTAGAGGCTTTTGCGCTCGACCAACGAGATCAGGTTGGCGTTGCCGAAATCACGTTCGAAGATCAACAAGTCGCCCTCCCAATGCCCGAACTGCGAACGATCATCAATGAAATCAGGGCGTTGCGATATCCTGCAGGCAGCCGGAAAAGTGCCGTCACGGGGTTTCCTCGAGCTGCGGGGGGCGGCGTTTGCTGCGGCCTTCCGCCAGATGCTGATGGAGTTCCAGCGCCTGATCTTCCTTGCCATAGATGAAGCGATAGATCGTCTCGCTGCAGACCCGCACGGCGCTGACGCCATCGGCGAGCAGACGACCGGCAATCTGTTCCGGTGACCAAGGTGTCTTCAGCTGCTCGATCACCAGCTCGCGCAATTGCGGGTGCCGCACAAGCTTCCTCAGGCGCTGCCGCCGCTCTTTGTGGATGTCGTACGCCAACGAAAGCCCCTTCAGAAAAGGCTCCTGCTTAGCCGAAATTTCTTACCCCCACCTTTTTCCCACTCCCCTTGCATGGCCTGTGGCTTCCCTCATGCCGCAATCTGACATGCCACCCACTTCTGGTTTCGAGTTTCAATCAGTCGCCACGTAGATTTCAAATCGTCACTCCTTGACTTTCAATTGGTCATCGCCGTAGTTTCAAACAGTCATCAAAGGATGGAAGCTGTGGCGCTGTATCCAAGGCTCGTTGAGCAACGCGTTGCCGACGCCCTGTCAGACACGCGAGTCGTACTGATCGTAGGTCCCAGACAATCAGGAAAAACGACGTTGGCTAAGAAGATGGCCACCGAGGGGATGGAGTATTACACGCTGGATAATGCAACCATCCTGGACGCAGCGCGACAGGATCCCGTTGGCTTTGTAAGAGGTATGGATCGCGCCATCATCGATGAAATTCAGCGCGCGCCCGAACTGCTGTTGGCCATCAAGGAAAGCGTGGATACCGACCAGCGCCCAGGGCGGTTCCTTCTGACCGGTTCAGCCAATCTCATGACGTTGCCACGCGTGGCAGACTCGCTCGCAGGGCGAATGGAGGTTGTTCGATTGCTGCCGCTTGCGCAAAGCGAGATCAGAACCGCCGGCAGCAGCTTCCTGCGCGACGCCTTCCAAAACGAAGCCAAGGCCGGAGAGCCATTCTTCGGAGACGACCTCATGGCTGCGGTTCTGGCCGGTGGATATCCCGAGGCGCTGGCCCGCAAAACCTTGAACCGCAGACAGGACTGGTATGCGGATTATATCCAGGCGATCGTTCAACGCGACGTTCGCGATGTCGCGCAAATCGAGCAGATTGCTCAAATGCCGCGCCTCCTACGCATCCTGGCAGAGCATTCGGGACAGCTCGTCAACTATTCTGGAATTGGCGCGGCCATTGGGATGAACCACATTACAACGCAAAAATATGTCGGCATCTTCGAGAGCCTGTTCCTCGCTCGAACCGTACAACCCTGGTTTTCGAACAAACTAAAACGCCTCACGAAAACACCGAAAATACATTTCCTCGATTCTGGTCTTCTCGCATCCCTTCGTGACCTCTCTCTCGACCGTCTCCACGGCGACAGGGGTCAGTTCGGGGCATTGCTGGAGACTTTCGTTTTTGCCGAGATCCTTAAACTCGCCAGCGGCGGGCAAACCCGCTTCGAGTTTTCGCATTTTCGAGACAAGCAGCAGAACAAAGTCGATATCGTCATCGAAGATACAAGGGGGCGGATCGTCGGTATCGAAATAAAGGCGGCAGCATCCGTCTCGAATTCCGATTTTTCCGGATTGCGAATTTTGGCCGAAGCATCCGGAGAACGGTTTGTTTCGGGCATGGTCTTGTATGACCACCACAAAGTGGTCCCTTTCGGAGAACGTTTGTCCGCTGTGCCAATATCGGCGTTGTGGCGGTAGCGCGTGAGAATTTCGCTCAGTATTCAGACCCGAGCATTTTTGAGACTTCCAAGGTCTCGATAACCAATAGGCCTCAGGTTCGATTCCCTTCAAGGCGAGGGAATCGTCTCGCAGACGCTGAGAAACGTGCCAAGCAGCAAATCGGTCAACCTCCTATGACGGAAGTTGCCTTATCCAATCGTCGAATCCAGCGTGTGGGGCCTGTACCGCCAGACCCGTATTCGGTCGTCCGTCTGATTTCACCGATTGCCTAAGCTCCCGTGCGCTTTGCCTGTACTGCTGTTTGAAGGCGCGGGCGAAATGATCGCCTCTCAAAAATCCGAAGTCGGCCGCAATGTCGGAGATGCGGCGCATATCCCTGGGATTGGCCAAAATAGACCTAATCCGCTCGAGCCGACGGCTCTGGATGTAATGGACAACGCCACCTTCCGTTTCGAACAAGCGATAAAGCGTCCGGCGGGATACGGCGACAATGTTGCAGATCGCATCGATGTTCAGCGTGCTGGCGTCGAGGCGAGCCTCGATATAACGTTTCGCGTGACGCAGTAGCACGAGCTCGAGGCCGGGGCGCGCAGCCCTCCTGAGCGCTTCCAGGAAAGCGGCTGGGCGAAGCCCGGGTTTGCCGCCTTCGTCTCCTCGATCATCGAAAGCGGCTACGATCCAGCGAAGATGGACGGTGTGCGCGCGCGGCTGCGCGAGCTAAGACTTGAACCCTATGATTGCCTCAACCCGGTCCTGATGGATGTGATCGCCACATGGGCAGCCAAGAAGAGCGGCGCGCTCCCCAATTGATCGAAGAGACGCTCTTCAAACTCGATCCGTGTTCGGCTCGTTTGGAGCTCGCCAGCTTCCGTAGCATTGTGTGCTCGGCGAAGTTCGCCGAGCACTTCTAAAGCTTGCCGCGTTTATGGACGACGCGGCCGGTGTAGATTGTGTTCCGAGGCGCTGACGGTGCGCGGTGCCAAGAGAGGTCATCAGGCGCAGGATGTCGTCACAGTGCCCACGAAAAAGATCGGCGTCGATGCGGTCACCCGTTACGTTCTGAAGGATGCCATACTGCTTTGCGGGACCGCAGCCATAGAGACATCGCCCATCCCGGTCGACTAGGAAACGACTGACAAGCTCAGGGGTCATTGCCGAAAAAATTGGAACCAATCCGGCCACCCGAAGGTTTGATTTGTGGGTGTCAACACTTCACCCGCTTTCAGAAGCAGCGGGAATCCGATCGGCGCCTTTAGATCCGTCCTTAACGCACTTTCAGCAGTGACCGTTTTGGTCTCGGCGGCGGTCTTTACCCAGCCGGCGAACGCTGAGGACAAGGATCGTTGCCGCGTTGCTTCGGGCGACGACACGAACCAGAAGAATCTCTCAGAAAAACTGGACGATTGCGATGGGGTGTTGAAGCCCCCTCGCGTCGGCGACACTGAAATCACAACACCGGCGCCTGATGTCGGGAAAACGCGGGTGATGGGCCCCGGCGAATTGCAATAGAGCGTCGCCGATGGCGGGTAAGCCTGGCTCAAAATGCTAAGAGTTCTGTGGCCGCTATATCCGACTAAAGTCGGCTTACGGCGGGCGGCGTGAAACGGCGTTGAGCACCGGGATCCAGCCACAGGCTCTCCAGCGGAGCCGTCGGCGGGTGCAAATCGGACCACACATCCGCCGCCGGCGACGCGGCAATTCCAGATGAAGCCTTCAGCATCCACACAGGAGCCGTCCGGCAGACCTCGCTCAAAACCAGCCGATGCCGGTTCTGCGCCAGCGTGAAATCGAGAGGGGGCCTTGGCGGATTTCGATCCGCCAAGTTTTCTGGCACTCAACAAAGCCGACGGAGGTTGACACGAAAATAGTATCCGTTATTCTGGATATATGGATAGCAATACAGCAATCGCGGCGCTTGCCGCACTCGCCCAGTCTACCAGGCTCGAGACGTTTCGACTTCTCGTCCGACACGAACCCGATGGCATTCCTGCCGGCGAACTCGCTCGGCTTCTCGATGTGCCGCAAAACACCATGTCGGCGCACCTTGCGACGCTGTCGCGTGCGGGCCTGGTTTCAAGCGACCGGCAGAGCCGTTCGATCATCTATCGGGCGGACCTTCAGGGGCTGCGCAACCTGACCCTCTTCCTGCTGAAAGACTGCTGCGGCGGCTCGGCGGAACTCTGCGCGCCGCTCATCGCAGAACTCACACCCTGCTGTGCTCCCGAGGTGAAGCTGTCATGAGCGACATCAGGCTGGAGCCAGTCACGGGGAGCGATCCCGAATTGAAACTGGCGCTGTCGGCTTCCGGTCTTCCAACCGAAGACCTCGAAGACACTGGGCGCTCGTTTTTCAAAGCAGTTTCCTCAGATCGCGGCACGGTTGGCTATGCTGGCATCGAGGCGTGCGGCGACGACGTGCTTCTCAGGTCGATAGTCATCTTGCCCGAGCATCGTGGCAAGGCGCTTGGAAAATCGCTGACCAGGGAAACCCTGAAGACCGTCCATGTGAGCTCGGCAGTCTTCCTGGCGACAACCTCCGCCGCACCGTTCTTTGAAAGCCTTGGCTTCGTTGTGGTCGAGCGGGCCGATGTGCCGCCCGCCGTTCTGGCAACCCGTCAACTGTCGGGCATCTGCCCGGCATCGGCAACGATCATGAAACTCGACAGAGCTCCGACCTAACCACGGAACACAACCATGACCGACAAGACTTACAACGTGCTCTTCTTGTGCACGGGCAATTCCGCACGTTCTATTCTCGCCGAATCCATTCTCAACAAGGAAGGCGGCGGGCGCTTCCGGGCGTTTTCCGCTGGCAGCCAGCCCAAGGGCGAAGTCAATCCACATGCCCTGAAGGAACTGGACGTCCTCGGCTATCCGGCGACCGGCTTCTCGTCGAAGAGCTGGGACGTTTTCGCACAGCCAGGCGCGCCCGAAATGGACTTCATCTTTACCGTCTGTGACAGCGCGCACGGCGAGGCCTGCCCGGTATGGATCGGGCATCCGATGACGGCCCATTGGGGTGTGGAAGACCCGGCTGCGGTTGTCGGCTCCGAGGTCGAAATCCAGCGCGCCTTTGCACAGGCCGCTCGCTTCCTCAAGAACCGCATCATGGCCTTCATCAATCTGCCTCTGGCCTCCATCGACCGCCTGGCGCTCGAGCAGCACGTCCGTCAGATCGGTTCGCTCGAAGGCGCTTCCGTCAAGTCCGCAAAGGTCGAGTGAAATGTCTACGTTCGAACGCTACCTCACCATCTGGGTCTTCCTTTGTATCATCGTCGGCGTCGCCCTCGGTCATCTGATGCCCGGGGTTTTCCAGGTCATCGGTGCGGCAGAGGTCGCGAAAGTGAACTTGCCCGTCGCCATCCTGATCTGGCTGATGATCATCCCGATGCTCATCAAGATCGACTTCCGCTCGTTGGCGCAGGTCAGCACGTATTGGCGTGGCATCGGCGTGACCCTGTTCATCAACTGGGCCATCAAACCGTTCTCCATGGCGCTGCTCGGCTGGCTATTCGTGGGCTGGCTGTTCCGTCCTTATCTGCCGGCCGACCAGATCGACTCCTATATCGCTGGCCTCATCATCCTCGCGGCCGCCCCCTGTACCGCGATGGTGTTCGTCTGGAGCAACCTGACGCGCGGCGCGCCGCTGTTCACGCTGTCTCAGGTGGCACTCAACGATGCGATCATGATCGTCGCCTTCGCGCCGATCGTCGGACTGCTTCTCGGACTGTCGGCTATCACCGTACCGTGGGACACGCTCGTTCTGTCGGTCGTCCTTTATATCGTCGTCCCGGTCATCATCGCTCAGGTCCTGAGAGCGCGGCTGACCGCCGATGGCACGGCGAACGCGCTGGACGCCATGCTGACGAAACTGCAGCCGCTTTCGCTCCTCGCCCTGCTCGCGACGCTCGTTCTCCTCTTCGGCTTCCAGGGCGAGCAGATCATCGCACAGCCGACGATCATCGCGCTGCTGGCCGTGCCCATCCTGATCCAGGTCTACTTCAACTCAGGCCTGGCCTATCTCCTGAACCGGATGTCGGGCGAGCGCCATTGCGTCGCCGGGCCTTCAGCACTGATCGGAGCCAGCAACTTCTTCGAACTTGCGGTTGCCGCGGCCATCAGCCTGTTCGGCTTCCAGTCAGGTGCTGCGTTGGCAACCGTCGTCGGCGTGCTCATCGAAGTTCCCGTGATGCTCACGGTCGTCTGGGCCGTGAACCGCACCAAGGGCTGGTACGAGGCAGCTCCCGCTGTCTCCCGGAACACCATCACTGAAAGGACATGACAATGGACGCCACCATCTATCACAACCCCGCCTGCGGCACGTCCCGCAACACGCTGGAGATGATCCGCGCAGCCGGGATCGAACCTGATATCATCGAGTATCTCAAGTCACCGCCGTCGCGCGACGAGTTGGCAAGGATGATCTCCGATGCCGGATTGACCGTCCGACAGGCGATCCGCGAGAAGGCTACGCCTTACGCGGTACTGGGTCTCGACGACCCGAAGCTGACGGACGACCAGCTTCTCGACGCGATGCTGAAGGACCCGATCCTCATCAATCGTCCGTTCGTCGTCACGTCACTCGGCACCAGGCTTGCGCGACCCTCCGAGGCCGTGCTCGACATCCTGCCGGATGCCTTCAAGGGTGCCTTCTTCAAGGAAGACGGCGAGCAGGTCCTCGATCAGGAGGGCAAGCGCGTTGTCTGAGACTTTTCCCGCCTTGCAGGAGCGGCATCTTCGCCAACCTGACATCGACGCGTTGCGTCCGGCGTTCTCGACGCACAAGCCGCGCATCCTGATCCTCTACGGCTCGCTCCGGGAGGTTTCCTACAGTCGGCTGCTCGCGCACGAAGCCAGACGCCTTCTCGAGCGGTTTGGGTGCGAGGTGCGGATGTTCGATCCGAGGGGGCTGCCGCTTCCCGACGAGGCGCCGGTCAGCCATCCGAAAGTGCAGGAGCTGCGCGACTTGTCGCAATGGTCGGAAGGCCAGGTCTGGGTTAGCCCCGAGCGCCACGGCGCGATGACGGGCATCATGAAGGCCCAGATCGACTGGATTCCCCTGTCGCTGGGATCGATCCGGCCGACGCAAGGCAAGACGCTGGCGATCATGGAAGTCTCCGGCGGCAGCCAGTCCTTCAACGCCTTGAACCAGATGCGCGTGCTCGGCCGCTGGATGCGGATGATCACGATCCCGAACCAGTCGTCGGTCGCCAAGGCCTACCAGGAGTTCGACGCCGACGGCCGCATGAAGCCGTCGTCCTACTACGACCGCGTCGTGGATGTCTGCGAGGAACTGGTGAAGTTTACGCTGCTGACACGGGACGCCTCGGCCCACCTTACAGACCGCTACAGCGAGCGGAAGGAGCACGCGGCCGAGTTGGAGAAGCGGGTGTCACTGAGATCGATTTAGTCAAAGGCCATCGGCAATGTTCCGATAGCGGCCATCTTGCAATCGCAATGGCCGCTGTTTGGCCAAAGCGAACCAACGCCTTGTCCGCTTATGGCGGCCCATTGCAGCCTTTCGAAAGACTGACCTAGCGCTCATGACGCAAAACTATGCACGAGGCGATATTTCCAATAGGCTATTTAGCAATGGATGACGGGCGTCATCTGAAAGCATTCGTTGCCGAGGCACAAAGTGTGACCATACAGCTTCGATCAACCCTCACCTGTCCCAATTGCGGCCAGCGGGCTACGGAAACGATGCCCACCGACGCCTGTCAGTTTTTCTATGATTGCAATGGATGCGGTATGATGCTCCGGCCAAAATCCGGGGACTGCTGTGTGTTCTGTTCCTTTGGCGACGTGCCTTGCCCGCCAATCCAGGAGGCCAAACATAACAACGGAGCCGCAAGTTGTTGCGTCGGTTCCTAACGTGGGATGAGAGGCAAGGCTGACATCCCATTGGGCTATGCCGGCGCATTCCGGGCGATAGACAAGCGCCCACGCTGCTCCCTCACGGACGCCGAGGAGTTCCACGATGAGCGAAGACGCCTTCAACATGTCGATCCGCAAGTTCCTGAAAGAAGTCGGTGTCACCTCGCAGCGTAAGATCGAAGAGGCGGTGCGCGGGGGGCAGTTCGGCGGCGAGAAGCTGAAGGTGCGCATGACGCTGACGGCGGAGGGCACTGGTCTCAACCACGTGGTGAACGGTGAGATCGAACTTCCATAGGTCTGGCGAAAGCATGGATCGAAACGCCCAGGCCGATACCCATCAATGAGACCAAGATCGGTCAGGCATCGCGCCCGCACTGAGCCGGAAGCTTCTATCTCCCCACCGAGCCAAGGCTAGAGCCCGCGCACCACTGCCCCAAGGTCTTTCTCGACGAGCGTGACGTTGGTCGGACGGACTTCACGTGCGCGACATGAACAGAACAACTGGCATCCGCACGCCGACGCTGCAATAATTGAGCTTCATCGAGGGAGGCAATGATGCGGAAGAGTACGCCGGATTTCAGCCTTGAGGGCAAGGTGACTTTGGTGACGGGCGCGAGCCGTGGCATTGGACGTGCCTGCGCACTTGCCTGTGCTGCAGCAGGCTCAGATATTGTCTTGGGGGTCCGCGATGTCGCAGCGTCAGCGGGCCTGATCGCCGAACTCGAGGGCGCGGGACGAAAGGTTCTCCCGGTTGAACTGGACATTCCCAAGAAGGCCCATATCGCACAAGCCGTCGACGCGGCGGTTTCTGCATTCGGTCGGATCGACGTCCTCGTCAACAATGTCGGCGTGGCCCCGGGCAATCTCGCGGAACTCGTTGAGGAGAAGGACCTTGACGAGATACTCGATGTCAACATCAAGGGCACCTTCCTGATGACACAGGCAGTGGGCCGTCACATGATCGCGCGAAATGGTGGCCGGATCATCAGTATTAGCTCACAAGCCGGTACGGTCGCACTGCGCGGTGAGGCAATCTATTGCATGAGCAAGGCGGCAATTAATCACCTCACGCGCTGCCTTGCAGCCGAATGGGCACGCTATAATGTCACCGTAAACACCGTATCGCCGACATTCATCCACACGGATGGTACAGCACCGTTTTTATCCGATGCCGAAAATCGCAAAGCGACGGTCGATCACATTCCACTCGGCCGGATCGGGGAAACCGATGATGTGGTGGGTGCCGTAGTCTTCCTTGCATCGCCGGCTGCGAGCCTGATCACCGGCGCGAACCTGCTGGTGGACGGCGGATGGTCCGTCGCCTGAGGCCACGGGGCCGAGCTCGAAAAGCGCGTCAAATTGATCTAGGGAAGAAATCCTGTCAGCCGTGCCGCCAGACCTTCACGGCTGACAGCAACAAGATCACGGCGAGTGCGGGAAGGAGGATCGAATTCGGGACAATGCCGAGGAGTAGACCGCCGACAAACGTCCCCACCACCGATCCCGCGGCCATGATGAGGACGAACACCCTGTTGCGACCCAGAGCCGAAAAGCTCTGGTCGCGGCTGTAGCGGGTAAAGCCCACCAGTATTGTGGGAAGGCTCACCGCCAGTGAGAGGCTACCGGCGAGCTTGATGTCCGCGCCGAAGAGCAGAGCCAACGTCGGAATGAGCAACTCGCCCCCGGCGACGCCCAGCAGCGACGCAACGATGCCGATCACGAAGCCGGCGGATATTCCGGCGACGATCTGCCAGTTTCCGGTCAGAAGCGGTTGACCCGCCGAGGTGCCGTGGCCAAGCACCAGCACGACGGCGATCGCGACAAGAAGAACGGATATCACCCTGTAGAGGGTCTCAGATTTCAACCGTGTGGCCCATCCTGCGCTGAACCAGGCACCGATCAGGCTTCCTGCAAGAAGGTTCAGTACGATCGGCCAATTCGATGCGATCTGACTGAAAGGGATCGTGCCGGCTCGAAACGGCAGGGCGGAAGACACGACGACAAGGCTCATTGCCTTGTTCAGGATCACCGCCTCGAGGGCCGCGAAATTGAATGCGCCGATGAGCAGCGGCAGACGGAATTCTGCCCCTCCAAGCCCTATCAACCCGCCGAGTGCGCCGATGATGGCGCCGCCGCCGAAAGCGGCCGGACGACTGCGTGACGTCGTCGATTTGATCGGAGTGTTCACGGAGGCTCGGCTTTCATGGCGATGATCCGCGGACTCTTATGTACGCTCTTCCATTATCAGGCAACGCGGTCGCGACGCACCGATGAGGCGACAGCGACGAACGCCAGGATCCCAAGCGTACCCAGCGCGGCGATCACGAAAAGCGAGAGGGTTGTCCCGAAGTGGTTCATAGCGGCCGCGAACGCAAACGGGGCGGCCGCGCCAGTCGCCAACCTTGCCGCAGCCATCTTGCCCGTGATCGCGCCATAGCCAGCGGACCCGAAGAGATAGAGGGGCAAGCTCCCCTGAGCGATGCTGTTGATCCCTGACCCAAGGCCAAGACAGATGGCGAAAGCCACCGCACCTGGCAGCCAATCACCTGACACCCCGAGTATTACCGCGCCAGTGACCATGAGAGCGGCAGAGACAATCGCAAGCGCGGGCGGCGACAGGCTCTTTCCGAAGACCATGTTGATCAGGCGGCTCATAACCTGGGCCGGACCAAACAGGGAACCGATCACGACCGCCGCACTGCCAAGTCCGATCGCGCCGAGCATCGGCACCATGTGGGCAAGGATCGCGGCGAGGGTGAAGCCCGAAAGAGAGAAGGCAAAGGAGACCAGCAGCATGCCACGGCGACGCGCCTGGGGTTCGAGAGCGCCGACAACGACCTCGCGGGTTCTTGTCTCGTCCGTTTTGGAACTCAGCCTTCCGGCACGCATGATCCAGTAGTGTAGGGGCATGCAGACGATAAGGTTCAAGACGGCGAACACCAGATAGATTTCCCGCCAGGTCAGATATCCGGTCAGTGCCGCGGCGATCGGCCAGAAGATGGTGGAGGCAAAGCCGCCGATGAGTGTCAGATAGGTGATGCTGCGGGACGCGGTGCGAGGTTCGCTTTCGACCAGTGTTGCGAAGGCCGCCTGATACTGGACCATCCCGGAGGACACTTCGAGCAGGACAATCGCAAGGACAAAGAGCGACACAGACGGCGACCATGCACAAAGCACCAGCGTTAACGCCGCAAGGGCCGACCCCAGCGTCATCACCGTTGCCGCACCGATCTTGTCCATGTGCCTGCCGATGAATGGAGCAGACAGGCCGCCGATGAACAGCGAGACCGAGAAGACGGCGAAGACCCGCTCCAGGCTGATGCCAAGGTCTTTGGCCATTCCGGGTGCGAGGATGCTGAAGGAATAGTAGAAAGTGCCGTAGCCGATGATCTGCGTGACACCGAGAGCGGAGACGATGCCCGCCGGAACCTTGATCGTATGCAATGACGTGTTCCTTGACGGGCTATGCTTCGCTTGAACAGCAACTGGCGGATCGCTCCACGGACCCGCGGATGCCGGGATGCCCCGCGCAGCAGTCTTCCATCAGGAAAGTCACCAGATCGGCCAGCGTGTCGTAACTTGCGTTATAGACGATCGAGCGCGACTCCCGGCGTTGGGAGATGAGGCCTGATCGTTCGAGTTCCTTGAGGTGGAACGAGACGTTTGATGGAGAGACGCCCATGCGTTCGGCAATCGCGCCGGCGGCCAGACCTTCAGGGCCGGCGATGACCAGGGTCCTCACGATGGAAAGTCGGGTTTCCTGTGAAAGCGCGGCGAAGGAGGAGAGGGCTTGACGATCATCCATATTTCAATAATCCTTGAATCATTGAAATTGAGGATAGCCACAAATGAGCGCGATCGACAATAGCCAATCCGACAAAACCGATATCTCGCTTGGGGAGTTGCTCGGCAGAGCCGCAGAGACACCGGACCTGCCCTTGGTCTTCCTGTATGACGGAAAGCCCGTGAAGCCCGGCTATCACGTGACCGAGGTCAAGGCTGGCCAGTTCTCCGCGCTTGATTGCGGGGCAAATCCGGAAGCCTGGTCGGAGATTTTCGTGCAGCTATGGGACATCGAGGAGGGCGAGCGGACCCATATGACGGCCGGGAAGTTCTCGGCCATCGTCCGCAAGGTTTCGGAACACGTCCGTCTCGACGGGTCCGCCAAGCTGACCTTCGAGGTGAGCGATGGCGTCCGGCCGATGCAGTTGTTCTGCGCGAATACTCCTGTCGCGGAAGACGGCACTCTCCAGGTCGCGTTGACGCCACGGCCTGCGAGCTGCAAGCCTCGGGACCGCTGGTTGGCCGAACAAGCTGCTAAAGAAGTCTCTTGCTGTGGTTCCTCCGCCAGCTCCAAGTGCTGCGCATAAGGCGGCGCAAACGACCCGCATCAGCGTTCCGGCCGCCCCTACTCCTCGAAAGCCCTTCCATCTACCGACTTTATGTAGCGCAGGATAGCAGTGACGCTGTCGAAGATGGAACGCGCTTCGCTTGAAATGCAGCTTCCCGGTGACCGACGCGAGGAGTTCGTCATCAGCATCGACACGGTTCATGTCCGAAGTGCTGATCCTAATTCAGCGCAAAATTTCGAGCTCGTTGTGGCCCGATGCGGCCGCAGCCGTCGGGGTGATGTCGGTGGCCGCTTTTCGCGACGAGCAGCACCGACGAAACCGCAATCCGAGATCGAACTTTGCATGCCCTTCGGCAGGAAGGGTATCGCGGTTTCGGCGACGTCACCGTGATCTCGGACGGCGCCGAAATCCTCAAGCGCCTGCCCCGGGCTTCGCGTCGCTACGACACCTGCCGAGTCGACGGTAAATTCGCTTGTTGGAAAGCGGATGGTCAAGAAGCAGCAGATGTGATAGTCGCTCCACGGCGCTCACATGCTCATGCAGGTCCGGACGGCCGCGTTGAACGGCGAACTTCGCGATCGCTTGAGGGCACCATTCCGACAGCCAGAACCGAACGTGCCTTCGATATTCAAACCCAAGCCACCCTTCCTGCGCGCCGCCTGACCCCAGAGAAGTTACGGTCTCGTGGTGAAATGGGTCGAGATGCTGTGCGCTGTGCTCACTCGACTTGGTGCGTGTAAATCCCGCGCCGGGCCAAGTGCTGGGAGGATTACAATGCCTAGAAGCGAAACGCGACGCCGATGATCGGCCCCTGCTCGACGACGTCGAAGACAAACCCGTCGTTGCTGTAGTCCACACCCACGGCGCGGTAGCCGGCGACCGCCGAGATCGTGTCGGTGAACTTGTAACCGAGTGCTAGAGCGACATCCCAGTCGAGATCGGCACCACCGCCGCCGACGAGTCCCCAGCCTGTTAAGTAGATTTCCGGGGTGAAGAAGTAGTTCCCTCTAACCCCGGCGAGGGCGTCGACCCACGTCGCCCCATCGTCCGTTTCGCGCCCGCTGAGAAAGCCGCCATTGAACGCGATGGTGGTGTCGACCGACCACACGCGGACGCCGCCGACGACATCGAGACGACCCGACTGGTTCTCAAGTACGGAATATCCGGCTCCGAGCAATCCGGCGAAGGTCTTTGAGGTCACGTCGACGCTGTCCGCCAGGATACCCCTTCTCGTCGTCGCATCCGCTCCGAGCTTAGTGTACATGATGTCGGCGAAGATGCTGAAGCGGTCGTATCGCGCTTCACCCGCCGCCATGAAGGCGAAATCGAGGTTTTCCAATATGTCGTCGAAGCTGGAGTCGATATGCACTTCAGGAAGACCGAACTGCGCCAGGTCGCCAGAAAGCCCGGCTGCCCAGAAGTAGGGAGCAACGGTATAGGTCCAGCCGCTTTCAGTCTCGACCACCTTGGCTTGCGGAACAACCGGCGCGATGTCCGCCGAAAATGCTGAAGACGCGACACCAAGACCGGCGCACACGACGGCGGCCCGTAACACTGAAACCCGCATGTATTCCTCCTATACCTGAGACGGAATCGCCGTCTCTCTCACTCTTCCGATCGAAAATGCCAGTAAAAGCTGGTCATGCCTATGTCTGTTACAGTAGCCTCTATCCGCTACATCAACGTTTGCAGCTCGGCGTCGGTCTGGTCTGGTCGCAGTCGTTGGTCGCGGCCGGCCGCGTGCCTCTCGACCCCGACAGAGTTCCGACATGGGTGGCGTAGTTGTCGCGAGTGTCCTGATCGACCACCGCAACAGGCGCGGCGAGGACTAGGCCGGCGACATTGCCAGCAGCCGCCGCAGCCCCGGTGGTCGCCACCAAAATCTGGTCGCCAAGTCCGACGTGACTGTCGGTCAACGTCTGCCCCTCGGAGATACGCTGGCCAATAAGTTGCACGATCTCAGGCGACTCCGCGAACTTGCCGTGGTTCATGCGATCGCCGGATTTGATCTTGGTGAGGTCGATCACCATGATCTTGTTGTCCTCGAGCTCCTTCTTGAACGGGGCCTGCTCCGGATCGATGGCACCAAGCCGGGAGACGTCGCCCCAGACCCGGCGCGAGAAGGCCAGCGCCTTGTCGTCACGGGAGACAAACAGCGTGAACTGCGGGTGTTGCTTTCCCATGTCGGCGATCTGCTGGCGGAACACGTCGACGTCGACGTCGGGAGCCGCCAGCATGACGTTTCTGAACTTTTCAGGCAGCCGACCATTGCGAATAGCCATCTGCCGCAACGATTCCAGCGCCAGCCAGTTGCCCATCGAGTGCGCGAGGATCGAGACCTCCTTCACCTCCGGATCCTTCGCCAGATACTGGAAAAGCGTCTCCAGGGCGTTGCGCGTATAGTTGGTGCTCTCACGGTCATAGCCATAGGCAAGCAGGCTGCCGCGGGACGGCCATGTCACCAGGATGGGCGCACTATGGACGCCGGAATCGTGAACGATCTGCGCGAAGCGGTAGACCGCATCCTCGAACCGGTTGTTAAAACCGTGAATAAAGACAAGGACGCTACCATCGGGCGTCTTCCTGACGCTCGCACTCAGCCATTTCTTGGCCTGGTCCTTGTTGAGATCGTCGGCCTTCACGGTCGCGAAGTCGGTCGCCGGATTGGATGGCAATCTCTTCGGCCAGGCGACCTGTCCTTCCTTGCGAACCTTGCTAGGCGGAATCGAGATCGTCATGTCGGCGAAGGCCGGGGCCAGCGCACGTTCTCCGTTGAACATCTCGCCTGGAACGGTCGACCGTGTGCGTGTCGTCGCGATCAGCATGTCTACCTTTGGCGACTGCGGAGACGTGTCGGCGACCGGCGTCAGCACATCCTTTGGATGGCCTCCACATCCGGCGAGCGTCATGATCATCAAACATACGGGAAGCCAACGAAGCCAACTCGTTTGCGTCGACGCTACGCTACTTTGACTGCCCACAGATCGCCCTCACAAAAATATGCCAACAGACAGCCCCTCGATCGCCTCGTCCTAACAGTAGTAGACGCCCACCGCGCAGCGCCTGACCGTGCGCCGTGCCACCCCGGCGACGCTGACCGGTGTCAGCGGCCGGCCGATCCGGGCTTCGGCCGGGGTTACGATGACGTCTGGCAAAGGGATTGAGAATTTCTCGGCGACCTCAATCCCGGAAATGACAACGGCCGCGGCAATCAGGAGAACTCTCACGCGTCCGAAAAGGGTCATTGCTTAGCTCCTTTTGCGAGGTGATCGGGAAGCTCGTCGGTGTCCTTGAGCTTCGACAGATCGACCTTCTTGGCGTCCGTGGTGTTTTTGAACATGTAGTCTGCCGCCACAACGTCGGTGCCCGTCTTCCAGTCGCTGATCTGGATGCTGTATTGCGGTCCCTGATCGATCTGCGTCGCGGTGATCACATACCTGCAGGGGTAGGGATGTTCGCCTTGCGCGATCCATATCTGCCAGTCGACCTCCTTGGTGCGGAAGGCGAGGTGGTCGCATTCGGTTCCGCCGATAACGCCGCTGCCGAGATCCTTCACGTCCGTCACGCCGTCCATCAACGTGCCGTAGACATCGGGTGACAGGAGGTCGGCACCGGGAACAGGCCGATGTAGCTTGTCGCGCATCTCGTCGACCAGGTGAGCGATCGTTCCGGGCACGTCGGCCTGCGCATACAGATTGGCGTCCTTACCGAAAACGGTCGCCGTCTTGCCGTCGAAGACCATCTCGACATTGGTGAAGCCGCCGTGCCGGGTGACGCGGAGCTTGTCCGGTCGGACCATTTCTACCTTGCCGGAACTTGCGAGCAGGATCTTTTGATGCTCGGTGGTGACAACTTCCAAGTTGGTGTCGTAAGCGAAGGAGATGGCCTTCTGGGAGGCGAGATAGTCGGACATCGCCTTCATAAATTTCTTGGCGTCGGCGTCGTCGGCAAGGGTTGCTGACAACGATCCGGACCCGATCACGCCAAGCACCCCGGCCGCGAGTGCGATCGCGAACCGATACTGAGATCTTCCTGATGGTCTGGTCATCGATGCATGCCCTCCCGAGTGGATCGTTGCAATCCGGTGAACGGTAAAGTTGGGCGACGGAAAAATCCCGCAGCATCTGGTGGCATATGTACCGTCACAGCCCCACACGCAGCGAGCTCCCAGCGGAACAGGTTAAACGGAAGCCGTACCCCCGAGCATAGCTTGTCTCATTGCTGCGCTCTGTACAACAGTATATTCTAAAATAACCAAAATAGTCCGGTTTGGACTGGGGGCTTTAAAATGAGAATCGGTCGCAGCTTGCTCGCGGGAGCGGGTTTCCTGGCAATTGGTTGCGTGTCAGTGCTGGCTCAAGAGGTGAGCGGGGTACCGGGCTCACTTGGAGCAACAACGATGTCGGCGAGCAGAGTGACGTCGAGTGGAAATTGGTGAAGCGCAGCCACGCGGTGCGGCGCCTTCGACTATCCGGAGGCCGTCCACAAGGCGAGAGGCGGCTGGCATAATTCTAAGCGGCCCGAGAACCATTCGCCGGAACGTGGATAGTGCGGCCGCGCTGCAGGACTGCGAAGGGACCGCAACAGGACGTTGAACGCTCTTCAAGCCTGAAGGAACTCTGTGAGTCTCTGTCCGGACTACCGTTGCAGCGAATTACGCCACAACCGACGGCCGCCAAGCACTACTTATTTGCGTTGAATTGCGCCAGATCAACGTAAGGGACTAAAATACGCGACAAGAATGGAGCGCGCCGTGTTTGAGGGACGCCGTGGCGTGTTGGGGGAACGCGATGCTTCATGCCCATCTGAACAAGAGATCGTCAGTGGACCGGCCAAACTTTGTCGGCCGCGAACGGCATTTGTGCCTAAAGCTAGAGCAGCTTCCAAAGCATAGTCTCGCGATAGTCGCCGCAGTCGATGCGGACATTAAGGGAGGACAAAGATGGTTATCGGAGGTGTATCGCGACTCGCGCTGATCGTCGCTGTCGCCGGGTCACTCGGCGCGACAGGTCCGGCAGTTGCCGAAAACGCAATCAAAGCGCCCGCCCAAAAATCGATCGGCACGGCCAAGCAGGAAATCGTTCCGTCCCTGATCGTAATGAACTCCGAAGGCGCAAGCCTCAAGGGAATGACCCTGACGCTCAATGGCATTTCGCCCAACTCTATCATGTTCGCTGATCGTCCGGTGCGGTCGGCTGGTCACGGGTTGACCGCGCACCTTTTGGAAGAGTGGGCGCCGGGCGGCGGTTTTGAGAAGGATCTGCCGAACGCAACGGTTTCGGTGTTCGATGAAGAGGCGTCGATCGTTGAAGATGCGGTGGTAGTCCTCAAGGAACCGAAGCTCTCTGGCGACACGCTCACCTTCACCGTCGAGGTTCTTGAAAGCAACATCGAGAAAGCGGACGGCCCGGCGTCGATCTTCATCGACATCATCGGGTTGCCGCGCACTCCGGCATCGTTCGCGGGCGTGGCCCGGCGCACAGCTTGGCGCGGCGCCTGGTATGCGGGCGCGGCGGCCGGCGCCGCCTACGGAGCTGTCCCTGGCTACCGCCCGCCATACCCGCCTCCGGCCTGCGGCTACTATCCCTATCCGCCCTGCTACTAGGTCGGAGAGGCTGAGCTTGCGCAGTCTTTTGCACCACACGGGAGGAGAAAATGGACATGTGTAGAATTGCTCGGAAAGTAGCGCTTGGGCTTGTCGCTTCCGTTGCGGCGCTCCTGTCCGGCGTGACCCTGTCGGCAGCACAAGAGGTGGTCTCGGGCGAGCCCGGCTCGCCGAGCTCGACGACGACCATCGACGGGAAGCAGCTCCCTCCGACGCCGCCGAAATTCGGCGGCGTAATCAAAGAAGATGCCAAGGATTCAAAGCCTTGGTGGCCCCCGACGGTTGTGCCGCCCAAGGGTGCACCCAACGTACTGCTGATCATGACCGATGACTCCGGTTTCGGCGTGCCGAGCACCTTCGGCGGCGTCATCCCGACACCTGCCCTCGACCGCGTCGCCAATGCGGGATTGCGATACACGCAGTTTCACTCGACCGCACTCTGCTCACCAACACGTGCAGCGTTGATCACCGGCCGCAACCACCACTCGGTGGGTTTTGGCCAGATTAGCGAAATGGCTACCGGCTTTCCGGGGTATAACTCCATCATTGGTCCGGACAACGCCACCATCGGCGGAATCCTGAGCGACAATGGCTACGCCACATCTTGGTTCGGCAAGAACCACAATACACCTTCGTTCGTGTACAGCGCGGCGGGGCCGTTCGACCAATGGCCGAGCGGCATGGGCTTCCAATATTTCTATGGCTTCATGGGCGGCGAGACCGACCAGTGGACTCCCTATCTCTTCCGGGACCACACCCCCGTTTACCCGTGGATCGGAAAGAAGGATTATAACCTCATCACCGACATGGCGGACGATGCAATCCGCTATATGAAGGAACTCAATGCCTCGGCGCCTAATAAACCGTTCCTCCTCTACTACGTCCCCGGCGCGACGCACGATCCGCACCAGCCGACCAAGGAATGGATCGACAAGATCGGGGCAATGCACCTCTTCGATCAAGGCTGGGAGAAGCTGCGCGAGCAGATCTTCGCCAACCAGAAGCGGCTCGGTGTGATCCCGGCGAACACTCAACTTACCCCATGGCCCGACGAGTTGCCGAAGTGGGATTCGTTATCTCTCGTGCAGAAGAAGATCGTGACCCGGGAGGCGAATGTCTTCGCGGCCTATACGGCCTACGTGGACAATGAAATCGGCCGCGTCATCCAGGCAGTCGACGACATGGGCAAACTAGACAACACGCTGATCATCTACATCAACGGTGACAACGGCACGAGTTCCGAGGGCACTATGATGGGCACGCCGAACTGGATGGCCGCCGCCAACGGCGTGCTCGAATTGCCCGAGGCCGAGTATCTGCGCTACTACGAGTCATGGGGGTCCGACCAGACATATCCGCACATGGCAGTACCGTGGGCCTGGGCATTCGACACACCTTTCAAATGGACCAAGCAGGTCGCGTCGCATTTCGGCGGCACGCGGCAGGGCATGGCGATCTCCTGGCCTGGCCATATCAACGACGTGGGTGGCATCCGCAACCAGTTCCACCACGTGATTGACATCGTGCCGACGATCCTCGATGCGGCGGGAATCCAGGCGCCGGATATGGTGGATGGCATCGAGCAGAAACCGATCGAAGGCGTCAGCATGGCGTACACCTTCGACAAGGCGAATGCCAACGCACCTACGAAGCGTGCCACCCAGTATTTCGAGATGTTCGCAAATCGCGGAATCTACCACGACGGCTGGTATGCCTGCACGACCCCACCCGCGGCGCCCTGGCTCTTGGGGACGAAGCCGCTTCCGCCAGTCGAGCAATACAAATGGGAGCTCTACAACATCGACGAGGACTTTTCGCAGGCCAACGACCTCGCCGCAAAGAACCCCAAGAAGCTCAAGGAAATGCAGGCGCTGTTCCTCACCGAAGCTGCGAACCACCAGGTCCTGCCGTTGGACAACTCGGTTTTGCCGCGTATCCTCACGCCTCGACCAAGCGGTACAGCCGGGCGGACGGAGTTCACCTACACGGGTGAGAACATGGGAATTCCAGTCGGCAACGCTCCAAGCATCCTGAACAGGGACTACACGTTCACCGCCGACATTACGATCCCGACAGCCGGCACCGAGGGAATGATCGCCACCATGGGCGGCCGTTTCGGCGGCTATGGACTGTACCTGCTCAAAGGGAAGCCGGTTTTCGTCTACAACCTGCTGAACCTGAAGCGTTACCGCTGGGAAGGCGGCGTCGGCGCTGAGGACTGGCTGGGCTCCTCGCTCGAACCGGGCAAGCACACCATCGTGTTCGATTTCAAATACGTCGGACCGGGTTTGGGTAAGGGCGGCACCGGCGTACTCTCGGTCGACGGCAAGGTCGTGTCGAAGCAGACCGTGGACCACACAATCCCCTTCCTGATGTCACTCGATGAATCAATGGACGTCGGAGTGGATACCCGCACGCCCGTGGACGACAGCTACACGCTGCCCTTCCAGTTCACCGGCAACATTGACAAGCTCACCGTCAAGATCGGCCGCGAGCAATTATGAAACGGACGACGGGCGGTATCGATACGACACCGACGTCGAGGACCACGACGACCATGTGGCCTCGCGTTCACAGGCAAGATCAAGCTGAACATCGAGCGGTCCATTCTGACCAACGCCAGAAAGCCGAGCTCGAGGGCCCATGAAGGAGGCCAACGACCTGCGACACCGGTCACCGCCAGTGGCGGTGACCTTAGCCGAGCGCAAAGGCGGCCCGCGAGGCGGCGGACCGCCAGTCCAACGGCTAAGCCGTGCGACTCAAGCCTCGGGTAGCGGGAACGGCGATGGAGGGCTGGGGAGGACACGATGAGGACAAGTCTGCAGAAGATGTTGCTTTGCCTGTACTTGTTGCTGTTGGCTGCACCCGTAGGCAGCCACGCACAAGATGTGCACGCTAGCCCCCCTTCCTCAACCATCACACTCTCGAAAGATCAGCTTGATCAGCTCGTCGACGACGTTAGCAGCGATGTGATCCGCAAGTTGGCAGAAAAACCAGTTGCTCGGGCACCGGAACCCCACCCTGCATCTGCTCTGCCGAAATCTGCAAGTACTCTGGAGCAAGAATTGGGCACAGGAACAAGTCGGTTCTTCCACCGCCTGGTTGCCGCTGTCACCGCACTTCCGCAACTGCCTGAGGTCTTTTCCAGTACTTTTGATCAACTCTATGAGGCGAAGTCAGGTGGCCGGAATACCGGGGACTTCCTGCTGCTGGTCTTGTTCACTGCAGGCACCGCGATCCTCCTGCAATTCGTGGCTACCAAGTTCGGTGATCGGGCTTTAAGCCACAGGCTTTCCGCGGAAGAGACGCCGACGCTCGTGACGGTCGGCTTGGCGGCGTTCGTTAATGTTCTGGCGTTTGGGACAGCATGGGTCGTCTGCGACCTTGCGAAAGGCACCTGGTTTGCAGGAGCGGGAGCTCAGGCAAGCGTTGGCAATCTGCTTCTCAATGTGGTGCTCGAACTGAGTTTCTTCGTGCAGGTGATCGCTATCTGGTTCCGGCCACGAAGGCCGGCCCTGCGGATCGTTGAACTCGATGACGATACGAACCGTGCGACATCTTACTTTTTGGTTATAAACATCTCGGCGAACGCGTTGCGGAAATGGATCTTGGTTCCCGCGGCTGCGGGAGTTTCTTCCGACGCCATTGCGGCGGGTCTTCTGATCAACGCGCTGCTGTTTGCAGCGATCCTCACATGGTCGGCCATTCAATGGCGCCGCGCGATCGGGAAATTGATCGCAACGAGCCTTGGATGGTGGGGAAGCGGCCAAGAGCAGGAACGGATCGTCGATGGCTGGTTGATTGTAGGTCTGCCACTGATCGTCCTGCGCACCCTCGTGGATGTCTACGGTGCCGTGCAAGGCAACCATGTCGAGATGACCGCCATCAATGTGGTCGTCGGGGTCATCCTTGCCGAGTCCTTCTTCAAGTTTTTCCAGCGCAGGCTCGCGGCGAGGGCGGCCGCTGACTCCGGGGAGGCGCCGTCACCCCGCCTTTCCGGCATTGTCATGCGTGTCACGCGTCTTGTTATCATCAGCAGCGCGGTAATCTATGTCTTGCATATATGGCTCGGAGAAGCGTTGGGCATATTTACAACTTCTCAGTGGAACAGTTGGAAGAATGTATTGGTCAGGGCCGGGGTCGTCGCGCTCGGCGCATATATCGCCTGGGAGGCGATGAGGTTCACAATCGACAAATATATGGCTACGGCAACGTTTGCGCCTCAGACAGCCGACACCAGCGTTTCGGCTTCGGATCGAACAAGGGCGTCCCGTATCCGGACGCTTATGCCTGTCGTGCGGGTGAGCCTGAGTGTGTTGATCATCGTTGTCACGGCGCTGATGATCCTTTCAGAACTGGGGATTAACACCGCCCCTCTGATTGCGAGCGCTTCGATATTTGGTCTTGCCCTCTCATTCGGCAGCCAATCGCTGGTGCGCGACGTTGTTTCAGGAATTTTCTACCTTGCTGACGACGCATTCCGGGTCGGAGAATATATTGATTGCAACAAGGTGCGGGGAACAGTCGAAGGCTTTACGTTGCGCTCGGTTCGTCTCCGGCATCAAAGCGGTCAGCTCCATACCGTTCCGTTCGGACAGCTTGGCCAGATCACCAATTTCAGCCGCGACTGGTCCACGGTCAAATTCCAGCTCAATTTCGCCCGTCACACGGACCTGGAGAGATTGCGGAAGATCACCAAGAGCGTGGGGCGTGAGCTGATGGACAGTCCCGACTACAAGGAGGCCATCCTTGAGCCCCTCAAATTGAAAGGCATCTCCGACATTACCGAGAACGCCCTCGTCGTTAGTTTCAAACTTGTCATTCGCGTCGACAGCGCGAGTGGTATCGACGCTGACGCCAAGTGGCGTATCCTGGAGGCCTGTCGCAGAGAGGGAATAGAACTATCCTCTTCGCTGCCGAGTTCAGCGCAACTGAAACTCGATTCGGTCGGCGACTCCACGATGCAGCAGCCCAGCGGAACCGATAGGGATGCTGTGTTGGATCGGCCGCGCGCTGCGTTATAGGGTATGATCGGAGAGGTAGGTTCGATGAAAGCGATGCGCTTGTCGGCTAATTCTTCGCCCGACGCCGCTGGTCGCGCGCTGGCGGCCGATGCGTGCGGCCTGCCAGGACGTTGGATGCGAAGCGTGCGGTCGCATTCTTCCATCGGACGGAAAGCAATTCTTCGGGTGGCTTTTTCGGTTTGTTTCCTGCTTGTGTTCGCCGCATCCACGATTGCTGCCGAGACCGCTCCGGTGTCCACCGCCGATCCGCGGATCTCGATCCACGACGGATTCGTGGACGAGAAGGCTTGTGCATCCTGCCATGGCGACCAGGTAGCCGCCTTCGCCAAATCCAACCATGTAAAAGCGATGGCAGTTGCCGACGACAGCACGGTCCGGGGCAATTTCAACAACGTCCAGTTCGATCACGACGGCGTCGTCACGAACTTTTCCCGCCGCGACGGCCGCTTCTTCGTCCGGACCGAAGGGCCGGACGGCAAGCAGGGGGAATTCGAGGTCAAATACACCTTCGCCTATGAGCCGCTGCAGCAGTATCTGGTCGATCTGGGTGGCGGCAGGCTGCAGGCTCTCGATGTCGCCTGGGATACGGACAAGCAGGAATGGTTCTGGCTTGGCGAAGGCACGCCAGCAAAACCGGGCTCGACATATCATTGGACAGGTCCGTTCTACCGCTGGAACCGCACCTGCATCGACTGTCATTCGACCGATCCTCAAAGCAATTTTCAGCCGGAGACGAACCACTATCAATCAACCTATGTCGCGACCAGTATCGGCTGCCAGTCCTGTCACGGAGCTGGTGCGAAGCACGTCGAATGGGCCGAGGCAAGATCCAAAGACGCCACTACGTCCATCGGTTCAGATCTCGGGTTGCCGCAGGTCGACGCGAACATCTGCTTCGGTTGCCATTCGAGACGGATCAAGCTCGGCGACGGCTATGCTGCGGGAAAACACTTTCTCGATTATTTTTCGCCGGCACTGCTCCGTCCCGATCTCTACTTTCCGGACGGGCAGATTTTCGACGAGGTGTTCGAGTATGGCTCCTTCCAGCAGAGCAAGATGGCAAGAGCGGGCGTCACCTGCCTCGATTGCCACAGGCCACACGAGGCAATGTTGAAGGCGGATGGCAATGCCTTGTGCACTCAATGTCATACCGAAACCGCGCCGGAGCGGTTCGCCAAGTATAACCCCGGCGGCATGTTTGACACCCCGGCCCACACCCACCATCCGGTCGGTTCGACCGGCGCGCAGTGCGCCAACTGTCACATGCCGAAGCGCACCTATATGAAGGTCGATCCGCGCCGAGACCACTCCCTCACGATCCCTCGCCCCGATCTCTCCAACGCTTACGGAACGCCGAATGCCTGTACGGGGTGCCATCAGGGCAAAACCAATGCCTGGGCAGAAGAGAACATGGACAAGTGGTACGGTACCGATTGGCGCGCACGCCCCACGATAGCGCACGCTTTCGCCGCGGCCGCAAAAACCGATCCGGCCTCGATCGAAGCTCTGCGCAAGCTTGTTTTGGACCGGGAACAGGCTGGCCTCGTCAGAGGCAGCGCGATCGTCCAGATGAGCCGGATCGGTGGGGCAGACATCGTCGCTGACATAAAGGCAACCGCCGGAGATCTCGATCCTCTGGTCAGGCTGGGAGCGGCGGAGGCGGCTGGCAACCTGCCACCAGAGCTCAGGCTGGATGCAGGCGGGAGACTGCTTGGCGACGAAACCCGTGCCGTGCGCGTGGCTGCGGTGATGGCCCTGGGCGCCATCCCCTCCCTGGATCTTCTTGGCGACCAACGAAAGAGGTTCGAAGCCGCGGTCGAAGACCTACGTGCCTATGTTGAAGCGAATGTCGACGTCGCCGAGGCACAGAGCAATTACGGAACTTTCCTGTCCGGCCAGCGGCGCACGGGAGAAGCGGACAAGGTGTTCCGCCAGGCGATTGCGCTTGATCCGACGCTTGTTGGACCGCATATCAACCTCGCCGAACTCTACCGTGCCACCGGGCAAAACGACAAATCGGAGCGCGCCTATGCCGAAGCGATCCTGATCTCCCCCGATCACGCCGACTTGCGCTATGGACACGCGCTGTCGCTCGTTCGCGAGCACGCGATGGCGGAAGCGATCCGCGAGCTCAATGAGGCGATACGATTGGATCCGGGCAATGCTCCCTACAAGACGACGCTTGCCATCGCGCTCGATTCGCTCGGCCGGACGGAGGAGGCCCTCGTCCTGCTGGGTCGGGCAGTAGGACGTGGAGAGCTTGACGCCAATCTGCTCGGCACTGCGATCAACTACGGACTGAAACTCAGACGCTTCTCGGAAACGCTGAAGTACGCCGAGGCACTGGCCCGTCTGCAACCGGACAATCCACAGATTGCAGAGCTGATTAGGCAATTGCGTGCGGCAACCGGTGTCCAATAAGGCGCGGCGCCACATTAAAGCAGCTGCCCCTTTCGGGGGGAGTGCAATGGCAGATGGATCTGGTTACGAGGACAAACGGCCGCTTGGAAAGCCTCCGTGGCGCTCGATTTCGGCCCGCTGCTGGCCGTCGACGTCAAGCGCGTTAGGGCACGCAAAAGGCTGACTGAGAGCTGATCGACAACCTTGTGATGGCCCCGTTCAGCTTGAGAGTGGGCGGCGAAGCCAGGGGTAGTGTCGTTTTGCATTTAACCGCAAGACTCCGACCGAAATAGTTTGAGACCGGTAACTTCTCCGGGGTTGAGCACGGATTTGCATAGACATCGCTTTGCTCAAGGAGGCGACCGTGGCGGTGGAGTGGACGATCACGATCCAGGGGAAGAACGAGTTCGGCGAAGTCTGCCGTCGGTAGGTCCGCGTTGACAAGAGTTGGGAGCGTCTGTTCGACGGAGAGATCGGCGTCTCGATCGAAGCGAGCAAGAAGATCATGGCGGCGCTTCAGGGCGCGGTCGTGAGCCACGAGGCGGAGACCTATTCCCTCTTTCGTCGGGTCTGCCAGGATTGCCACACGTTCCGGCCGGTCAAGGACTACACGACACGCCGGATCCGAACCGTGTTCGGTACAGTCGAGGTGCGCAATCCCCGCTGGGAGCTGTGTCGGGATTGTCACCCGGGCATGGCCGGCGCCTTCGCCGCTGAAAGAACTCTGCCCCGATCGGGCGACGCCCGAGTTGATGGAACTGACGGCACGGCTGGCAAGCATGAGTCAGCATCGTCGCGGTAGCTGTCGACCATAGCGCCGACGAGAGCCCGCCGTAACGCTGGGTGTAGGTTGTAAGATAGACCATGGTTGCAAATGCGGTGAGTGACCACAATGTGACGATACCTGCCGACTGAAGAATAGAAATCACGATTGATCCCGATGCCGCAGGGGCCGAAGCGATCGACCTTGCCGGCATTTTTTCGAACCGCGGCCTCTCATCGACATGACGACGCATGTAGAGGGCAACGACACCGAGGAGACCGCCGACAATGAACGGGACACGCCAGCCTACTCATCGATTTGGTCAGGGGGAGGAAAGTCGATAATGCGGCGGATTTCGGATCAAAAGGATAGCGATTCCGGTAAATCGGGGACAGTCGTTTCACTAAATCGCGGACATTCTCGCGGGATCGACCTTCGTTCGCCTGGTTGATGTCATTTGCTATTGGCTGGCTAACTCCCCGTTCGAACCTCAAGAGCGGGCGAACGCCAGCAACGGTCCTATGTCGTGGTTATCAGCCGCCCGAAGGGCCGCAACATAACGAGCGAGGGTCTCGCCCGCATCCACCAGATTAGCTCTGCCCCAGGTAAAGGGCGGCCGGCCAAGCCGACGTGCCAGCAGATCACCAGCCAGCCGGGAAAATCTGCCGTTCCCGTTCGGAAAGGGATGAATGGCCACGAGCGTATGACTGAACCGCACGGCGATCTCGTCGGGCGGAAAAGTTTCGTGCTCGACCCAGTAGCGTACGTCGTCGACCACCTGCCTGACTGCCACTGAGATGCGATAGGCATCGATACCGATATTGCGAGGCGTGGTTCTGTAGTCCCCAGCCCAGTCCCAAACGTCCCCAAACATGCGGCGATGCAGCTCACAAAGAAAAGCCTGGTCGAGCACGTCCCTTTTTCGCGACGTTGCCCACCGCAGGCCCTCGCCGATATTGACTTGCTCGGCCTCATTCAACTCGTGCCGCAAGGTGATGTAGGAAGGGATGAGCCGCTCCCGCTCCTCAGGGCGTAGAGGGGTGTTTGCCTCGTCGTCGTCCTCGAATAGAGGATCTTCAGCCATCTCAATCCTCATCCCAAAGGCGCCGTGCAGAGTCGGTAAGCAGGGATTCGACGAGCCGCCGACGTTCTGCCTCCAGGTCCGACTTAAGCAGCGCCTGATTCTCCAGCCGCATGGTGTGGTCGAGCCTCGTCATATCCTCGCCCACCTTTTCGGCGGCACGCTCGTAGAGGATATCGTCGAGCGGTTTGATCGGCACGAAAGCGTAGACGAACGTGCAGTTCATTGCCGCAGCGGCCTCACGAAGGGTCTTGATGGTTGTCGCCCCGGAAACCTCGGCCTTCTCGATGGCCGGTATGCGAGACGGAGCCGCTCCCATGCGGTGGGCAAGTTGTCGGGTGGTCATACCAAGAGCCTCGCGGATGGCCTTCATCCAACCGCGAGGCGGCGAGATGATTTTGAGTTCTCGCACGGGCGCGAGACGTCTTTCCAATTGTTTTCGCGCGAGCGCGGCCTGCTTCTTGTTCATAAATTTATGTCCACAATGAAGACAATGATCACAAATAAATTAGCAACGTAAGCTTAATTGAACATATAAAGATAATCAGTATGCCCATCTTTGATCATATATCCATGAGCATTGGCGGCAATCTCAACGTGAACTCTCTAGTCGCAGCGAACGAGTGCAGGCTTTCAAACCCGACAACAGCTGCATAGCGCCTTTTACCGCTGATTACTTCTACGCTACGAGCTCCACCGCTCGGCCGGGTCGCGCAGGGATGGTCAGTATGGTTCAGTTTCAAGACTGGTGCGACTACAACGACGGGCTCTGACGTCGCCGAAACCACGATACCCTTCCTGCCGAAGGGCATGCAAAGTTCGATCCCGGATTGCGCTTTGGTCGGTGCTGCTCGTCGCGAAATAGCGGCCACCGACATCACCCCGACCGCCGCGGCCGCATCGGGCCACAACGAGCTCGAAATTTCGCGCTGAATTAGGATTGGCACTGCGGACATGAGCCGTGTCGATGCTGATGACGAACTCCTTGCGTCGGTCACCAGGAAGCTGCACTTCAAGCTAAGCGCGTTCCTCCGTTTGATTATAGACCTTGCGCGCCGTTCTTCCCGGGCAATCTGGTCGTCGAGCCGCTCGCCGATCCTGATGGTCCGCTTGCGCACGGTGGCATGCGTTTCTGTCGGCTCGACGGGCAGGAATTCGGCCAGCACCGTCGCTGCCTGCCGGTACGGCATCCGTATTGCTAATCCCGCTTTCGGGGGCGCTCTCAGACAGGGTTGGAAGACGACCGGTGATCTGGGCAAGCGTGGTGGCAATTCCCGTTTATAGCGCAATTGTCGGTGTGCCAGGTTTTGCTACGATTGTTCTGTTACAAGTCGCTCTTGCCGTTCCTACCGCGCTCGTTGCTGGTGTTGGTCCAGCGCTTATATCGGAACTTTTCGCAACCCGTCACCGCGCCACGCTGGTCGGCGCTTCCTGCAATCGCTATTACGATTTTCGGTGGTTTCGTTCTCCACCATTCTCATTGCTCAAACGGGTTCATCGGTTTCTCCGGCATACTATGTGATGGCGGCAGCACTGTTGACCGGTGCGGCATTACTGACAATCCGTGAGACGGCACACGACCAGCTTCTCTGAAACCTAAATGAGGGCCTGTTTGCATGGTGGGCCCTAACGCTTCTTAGACCATCGCCTATTTCCGGCACTGTAAAATTAACCTGCGAGCGATTGAACTGTGGAAATAAGAGGGATGCCACAAACGGCCCGCGATCCCTTTAGTCATCGTCATCGGTTTCCAGCTGAAGTGATTGCACACGCCGCCTGGCACTATCTTCGTTTCCCACTCAGTTTTCGGTTGGTCGAAGATTTGCTGGCGGCGCGTTGAATCATCGTCTCACACCGGACCGCGGCTATTGCGGAGAAATTCGATCGGCACATTGCCAGCGAAATCCGCAGACGATCGCCGGCCAGCTCGGTGACAAATGGCACCTCGATGAGGCTGTCAGCTCTATTGGGGCCGAGATGCACTGGCTGTAGCGGGATGTCGATCAAGGCGGCTTCGTTCTCGACGTTCTAGCCGCCGCTACACCAATGTCGCTAAACCTTGACGCCAAAGCTCTTGAAAGGACAGGGGCACTCGCCGCGCGTACAAGCTTCGATCCTACGGCGCGGCAAAATGAGACATCGTGCCCAGAGTCGAACATCGATCCCATACCCGAACCGCATCGCGCCAAGCATATGCGTTGTCTCGGTAGGCAAGGGACTCAGGCAGGTGCTAGCATCACGAGAGCTAGAAGCGCTGCTATAACTACGCTGAAACCCAATATGATCTTGATGATGAGGCTTGCATCTTCCAAAACACGCTCCTCTTGGTCGAGCAAAACACGACATACAACCTTTGAAGGCAAAGCCATCTTAACCCAGGATTGTATAGACAAATTTTAATCAGTCTGAGATTGCGGGCGGTGTAGGGTGGTGCGCGGGATTCAGCCGACGGCGACGAGGGCCGAGCCGGTCGGTCGTCCAGGCCGTTTTCTAGATAACAGGCACAGTATCCATCGGGGACAAACCCGGGAAGGCAGGAGAGGTGTGACGCGCAAGCCTGCGGTGACGCCTTTTCGCCAGTGTAGGCTTTCCAAATTTCGAGACGGTTGGGGTTTCGCCTGGTTCATTCCTCACGGAGGTCGGCCGTCCTCGAGAGGATCTTGCACTCGCCGTGATGCTTCTTATCTCAGAATCCATCCTCAACACGGAGCCTCGAGATGGATGAGGTCGCAACGAACATAACCTGTGATCGTGAGAGCGAAATCATTCCACACACGTGCGACAATCGCGACGCGCAAGTGACAGCGACGTGTCTGCGTTGTCGAAAGAAGCAACCGGTCTCACGCATGGACGCCGACGGTTGCGGCATCTATGAGGAATGCCTCGCGCCCGCGAAACAGCAGCCGATGACGGTTGCGATGCCGATGAAGCGGAAGCTGGAATTGCTACATTGGGCGGCCGACCGCGAGACGCTGATCGTCGAGGACGATCTGGGCAGCTAGTTTCGCTATCGGGGAGGTGGGCTACTGCCTCCCGGCGCGCTTCAATGCCATGTTGAAGGCTGGCAAGTTCCCGCAGGAGCTGCTCGACAAGCTGCCGCCTGCTGAAGCCTAAAGACGATCTTCCCAACGGTCGACGAGCTTTCCGCCAACAAGACGGCGATCGTCTAGGGCTGGGAAAAGGTGGCTCGGCGTTGCCGTAGACGTGCTCGGTGAACATTCGGCACATCGGCACTAAAGCTCAGTTCATGGTGGCAATTTGCGGACGCTTCAGTGGGCGGTAGCTAGGCGCCCGACGATACCACCAAGACCTCAGCCTTCGAAGTAGAGGTATTGACGAGGCGATGAGGTGTCTGCGACAAGTTTCCGGATGTTCCGATCCGCTCGGTTCCAGCGCGGTGCTTTGTCATTGCATCGTACTTTCACGTATCTTGAGCTCGAAGCCGAGGTCAACGATTGGCGATGCGATTGGCCGGCCGGCCAGTCGATCAAACACCATCTGTACAGCCTGTCGGCCGATTTCATAGCGCGGCGTGCGGATGCTGGTGAGCGACGGATAGGCGACGTGCATCATGTCGAGGTCGTTGAAGCCGCAAATTGCCATGCGGTGGGGCACGGCGATGCCTGCCCTTTGGCATTCAAACAGCACGCCCATGGCCAAGTCGTCATTGTTGCAGAAGACGGCGTCGAGATCGGCGACCTTTGCCAATGCGTCGGCCAGGAGCTGCCCGCCGAGCGAGACGCGCGACGGCGTCAATGTGGTGGTCACAAGCTTGGGATCAAAGAGCTGTGCGGCCTCGAGCGCCGAGCGGTAGCCGGCGAGGCGGCGCTGCGAGCGTGGATCCATTCGGGCGCCGATGAAGCCGATGCGGCGATATCCCGCCTCGATCAGATGATTGGTGGCCACCTTGCCGCCATCGAAGTGGGAGAAGCCGACCAGCATATCGACCGGATCCTCGCCATATTCCATGATCTGTACGATGGGGCAATCCGCGCTCTCGAGCAGTTTGCGGGTCGTTTCGGTCTGGTCGATACCGGACACGATCAACGCAGATGGCCGCTGGCCCAAAAACATCCGGATCAGCCGTTCCTCTTCCCGTGGAGAGTAGTGGGTGTTGCCCATCTGGATCTGCAGCGGGCCGTCGCCGAGCCCGTCATAGATGCCTCGAAGGGTGTCGGCGAAGACGATGTTTGTCAGCGACGGCACGAGAACGCCGATCACATCGGCTCGCGCGGACGCGAGCGCGCGAGCATTGGGATCGGGCGCATAGCCAAGCTGGATCACCGCCGTATCGATCTCGGCGCGCAGTTCGGCCGAAACGAGCGATGGGTCACGCAGCGCGCGCGAGACGGTGATCGCCGCGACGCCGGCCAATTTGGCGACGTCGGCGATCGTCGGCCTGCCACTGCCGCGCCGGCTTGCCTTGCGGCCCTGGTCTTTGGAGACGATGCCGTCCGTCACGTCGATCCCTGCCGGTTGCGCGCGCGCAAGGTCTCCACATCGGTGTTGCCGACATACCAGTTCCTTGCGTCGACCTCATCGAAGACGACGGAAATTTCACGCTCGGCAAGCCCGGTCGCTTCGGCAATCGCCGTTACGACCTTGCTTGCGATCGCAGCTTTCTTGACCGAAGGATCGTCGCCGAGGACCTCTCGTACGATGGTGATCCGCACGAACGGCATGATTGACCTCCTGCCTCAGTAGAGACGTGCGCCGTTGACCATCAGCCGAACGGCATAAAGCGAACTGGTTGCGCAGATGTAGAGGATGTTTCGCTTGGGCCCGCCGAACACGCAGTTGGCGGTGTTTTCAGGCACTCTGACCTTGCCGAGCAGGGTGCCGTCCGGGTGATAGCAGTGGATGCCGTCGCGGGCACTTGTCCAGATCCGGCCTTCGTCATCCAGACGGAAGCCGTCAAACAGCCCGGCGGTGCAATCGGCAAAGACCTCGCTACCCGACGCGGTACCAGTTTCATCAACATCGAATACACGCATATGCGCTGGAAGATCAGGGCCGTGCGTCCGTCCGGTGTCGACGACGTAGAGCCGTCTTTCGTCAAGGGAGAAGGCAAGGCCGTTCGGCCGCACCATGTCTTTAATGACGGCAGTGACCGCGCCCGTCGCCGGGTCGACGCGATAGACATGGCAGGCGCCGATTTCGCTTTCGGCCTTGTGGCCTTCGTAATCGCTCTCGATGCCGTAGGCAGGATCGGTAAACCAGATCGACCCGTCGGAGCGCACGACGACATCGTTCGGTGAGTTGAGCCGCTTGCCGTTCCAGCGATCGGCGATGGTTGTGATGCTGCCGTCATGGTTCGTGCGGGTCACGCGGCGGCCGCCGTGCTCGCAGGTCACCAGGCGGCCCTGCCGGTCGGTGGTGTTGCCGTTTGAAAAGTTCGACGGCTGCCGGAAGACGCTCACATGCCCATCGGTCTCGTCATAGCGCAGCATCCGGTCGTTGGGGATGTCCGACCAGACGAGATAGCGCCCGGCGGCGAAATAGGCCGGCCCCTCGGCCCAGCGACACCCCGTATAAAGCTGCTCCACGCGGGCGCTGTGGTTGACCAGCCGGGCAAAGCGCGGGTCTACGATCTCGAAATCCTCGGCCATAGGGCTCCCTCATGCGGCAAAGAACGTATTCTTGAGCGTCGCGATATGATAGCGCTATCATTGCGGAAGGAAATAGGCTTCCTTCCGAGACGTCGAAATCACGCTGATTTCGATCTTAAACCGGTGATATTCGGTCCTCCGTAATCCGCAAATGTTACTTTACAATCGCATGTGGTAGCGCTACCTAATTAAGAGACAGCGGTGTTTTCGGGAGGAGACCAGAGCGCCTCGTCAATGGTGAAAGCAGGCATCCAGCGTGCCGGTGCCGCAGGAGTTCGTGCCGCTCGAGGGTGAGTTTCATCCCCGGGCTGGAGAACAAACAAGTGGCGCGCCAATGGGAGGAAATGTCGATGGTGAAGTCACTCGCTGGCGGCATCGTTGCCGCCACTGCCTTTTTCATGCTGGGATCTGCTGCCTATGCAGATCCGGAAATCGTTTCAGGGCCTGCAGCCGAGCCGGAATGTTTCGCGCCGTGGTCGGCGGATACGAAATTCTTCAAGTTCCCGAAAAAGGACGGCCCGTATCGCATAGCACTTGCCAACGGCTACATCGCCAACACCTGGCGTATCCAGATGGTGCAGACCGCCAAGGCCTATGCCGCTCAACCCGACGTCGCAGCCAAACTGAAGGAGTTCAAGGTCGTTTCGACGGGCGAGGATGTGCCGGCCCAGATCTCGGCGATCAACAACTTCATCGACTCCGGCTATGACGCGATCGTCGTCAATGCCCAGAATCCGACGGCGTTTGCGCCGGTCATCAAGCGGGCGAAGGAAGCTGGCGTGGTGCTGGTCGCCTTCGACAACATCCTCGACACCGAGGACGCCATCAACGTCAACGTCGACCAGAAGGGGCTCGGGCAATTGTGGGGCGACTGGCTCGTCAAACATCTGCCTGATGGCGGCAAGGTGCTTGAGGTGCGCGGTGTCGCCGGCACGTCTGTCGATACCGACAGGCACGACGGCATCCATGAGAAGCTCCAGGCGTCGGGCAAGAAGTTCGAGGTCGTCGAGGTCATGGGCAAATGGGACGACGGCGTCGCCCAGAAGGTGACTGCGGACGCAATCGCAACCAGCGGCCCCTTCGACGGCATTACCGGGCAGGGCGGCGACACCGGCATCGTTCAGGCGATGATCGACGCAAAGCACCCCTTCGTGCCTTTCGGCGGCGAAACCGAAAACGGATTTCGCAAGTTCTGTGCGGCACATGCCGCCGACGGCCTGAAATGCTCGTCGGCTGGAACCGGACCCGCGCAAGTGGCCGTCGCCATCAAGACGGCGATTGCCGCGCTCGAGGGTCAGGTGGTGCCGCAGTCGGTCAAATTGCCCTTGGCCATCGTCGAAGATCCGAACTTCAAGGAAGGCCAGGATTATTTCCAGGCGGAGTCCGACAATTTCTTCGTCGGCAATTCGTTCCCCACCTGCGGGATCAATTTCTCCGCCCAGGAGATCATGAAGCAGAGCAAGGATAACCAGTAGTTCGATCAGGATCAGGGCACCGCACAGCTGTGCAGTGACCTGTCGTCAACAACGGTTTTCCGGAGAGCGCAATGGAAAGCGGCGCACCGCTCTTTCGCATGGAAGGCATATCGAAACGCTACGGGGGGGTGCGGGCGCTTGAAAATGCCGAACTGTCCGTCAGGACCGGCGCCATTCACGCCGTTCTTGGCGAGAACGGTGCCGGAAAGTCGACGCTCATCAAGATCATGGCGGGCGTTGTCGCCGCCGACGAGGGGCAGATGACGCTCGATGGACAGCCGGTGACGTTTGCGTCACCGGCCGCCGCCAACGCCGCCGGCATCGCCTGCGTCTTCCAGGAGCTGTCGCTGATCCCGGAACTCAGCGTCGCCGACAACATCGTCATTTTCAATCCGCCGACCCGGTTCGGCATGATCGACCGCAAGGCCCAGCGGCGTCTGGCAGAAGAGGCGCTGGCGCGTGCCGGTGCGGCAGACATCCACCCTCTGGCGCTGGTCAAGGACCTGCCGCTGTCGCGCCAGCAGATCGTCGAGATCGCCAAGGCGCTCGCGCGCAAACCACGCATCCTCATTCTCGACGAGGCAACGTCGGCACTGACGGCGGCCGATGTTTCCAAGGTCTTTGCCGTGTTGAAGCGGCTGCGCTCTGAGGGGCTGGCGCTTGTCTACATCTCGCACCGGATGAACGAGATTGCGGAACTGGCAGACGATTGCACCGTGTTTCGAAACGGCAGCAAGGTTGCAAGCTACCCGGCAGGAACAAGGAGCGACAGCGAGGTCATCGAGATGATGATCGGTCGTGAATATCATAGCGTCTATCCACCCAAGCCGGGCCCGCTTGCACCAGCGGCACCCGTCCTTGAGACGCGAAATCTGTCCTGGGCGAACCGCCTTCACGACATCTCGTTTTCATTGCGTGCAGGCGAAATCGTCGGTCTCGGCGGGCTGGACGGGCAGGGACAGCGCGACCTCCTCCTGGCGCTGTTCGGGGTCTTGCGCGGGCTGCGCGGCACGGTTCTCGTCGACGGCAGAGCGATCAGCATCGGCAGCCCTGCGCAGGCGCGCCGGCACGGCATCGGCATGGCGCTCATTCCCGAGGACCGCAAGACCGAGGGGCTGATGCTGCCGATGACGGTGCGTGACAATCTCTCGCTCGCCTCTCTCGACCGGCTGACGCGTGGCGGGATCATCGATCGCCCCAAAGAAGAGAGCGCTATCGACCGGATGATGACGTTGCTGTCCATCAAGGCGGGCAACATTGACGCGCCGGTCGGGGCGCTTTCGGGCGGCAACCAGCAAAAGGTCGTCATTGCGAAGTGGCTGATGCGGCAGCCGCGCATGTCCTTCTCAACGACCCCACGCGCGGCATTGACGTCGGCACCAAACAGGAGATCTACCAGCTCTTGCGGCGTCTGGCGGACGAAGGGGCGGCTATCCTCTTTTATTCGACCGACTATGCCGAACTCATCGGCTGCTGCGACCGGGTCCTCGTGCTCTATGACGGGGCGGTAAAACGGGAGTTGGCGGGCCCTGAGATAACGGAGCGCGCGCTGATTGCGAGCGCACTCAACATTCCGTCCGCAGACCCAAGCCACCGGGAGCCCATCCAATGAACGACTGGCGGTATCGACTGACGGAACACCGGGGCACGCTGGCGGCGGTTGCGATCTTCGTGGTGATGTTCATCATCTACACAGCGAACCATCCGGCCGGCTTCACCGCCAACGTTATCCAGACGGCCGCCAACAAGGGCGTGCTGCTTGCCTTTGTCGCGATGGCTCAAACCATGGTGGTGATCACCGCCGGCATCGATCTCTCGGTCGGCATGATCTTCCTTCTCACCAACTGCCTGGCCTCGTGGCTGGTCGTTGGCTCGCCGCTTGAGACGGCCTTCGGCGTCTTCGTCGTCCTGAGTGTTGGGGCCTCCTGCGGCGCGATCAATGGCGCCATTGTCATCTATGGGCGGCTGCAGCCGATCGTGGCGACGATCGCAACTGGGGCGGTCTATTTCGGCTTTGCCCTGTTGCTGCGGCCTTTTCCCGGCGGATCCGTCAACGAGGGGCTCGCGGATGCCCTGACCGGCCGGATTTTCGCAGTTGTGCCAGCGAGCCTCGTCGCGCTTGCAGCGGTTGTCGTCGTGATATGGGTGCCCTTCAGCCGGTCGGTCTATGGGCGTGCAGCCTATGCCGTGGGCTCCTCCGAGACGGCCGCCTACATGTCCGGCATGCCGATCCGCCGCGGCAAGTTGCTCGCCTACACGCTTGCGGGCCTGGTCGCCGCACTCGGGGGGCTGTTTCTCACCTTTTTTACCTATACCGGCGACGCAGCACTCGCCAGCGGCAACGCCTACACGCTGTTTTCGATCGCAGCCGTGGTGCTGGGAGGCGTTTCGCTGTTCGGCGGCAAGGGCAGCGCCATCGGCGCGGTCTTCGGTGCGCTGGCATTCCGCACGATCGGCGACCTGTTGTTCGTTTTCGATCTCGATCCACTCTGGCAACCGCTGTTCCAGGGACTGATCCTGATGGCGGCCATCAGTCTCGGGGCCCTTGCGCTCTTCAGGGTGCGCAATAGATTGGAGTGGTTCCTGTGAGCGAGACTGCAATGACTGGCGCAACCGGACGCAAATCGACCTTCATACGCAATCTCGACCCGGCGGTGGTCACTGCGTTCGGCTGCATCCTGCTGCTGCTTGTGCTCGGCAGCCTCTATTCGCGCAGCTTCCTGTCGCCGGAGTATCTGCTGCAGCAATTGAAGGTGGCGTCCTTCCTCGGCATCATCGCCACCGGCATGATGCTCGTCATCCTGCTCGGCCAGATCGATCTTTCGGTGCCGTGGACCGTTGCCACGGGCGCGATGATGGCCTGTGCGGCCGCGGCCTACGGTCCGGTCGGGACAGCGCTTGCCATTCCCTTCGGCGTCCTGTGCGGCATCGGCATCGGGCTCATCAACGGCGTCGGGGTTGCCTATCTGCGCATCCCCTCGATGATCGTGACGCTGGCGACCAATGCCGTCGCCCAAGGGGTGATGGTGGTCTATACGGGCGGGTTCTCGCCACAGGATTCCGCCACTACAGCCATGCGCTATCTCGCCACCGGCGCTCTGGTTCCCGGTATTCCGAACGTGGTTTTCATCTGGGCGCTGATCGGCGCGGCGATGGTCTTTCTTCTGCGTCGGACGGGCTTCGGGCGCGCGGTCTACGGCATCGGCAATCGCGAGCGCGCGGCCTATCTCTCTGGCATCAACACCCGCCGCATCGTCATGATTGCCTTTGCCGCCTCGGGCGGGCTTTCGGCGCTTGGCGGGGTGCTGCTCGCGGGCTATGCCTCGAAGGCAGCGCAATCCATGGGTGATGCCTATCTTCTTCCGGCCATTGCGGCGGTCGTCCTTGGAGGAACGTCAATCCTCGGCGGGAAGGGATCCTATCTCGGCACGGTGGCGGGCGTCATTCTGATCACGCTCCTGCAATCGATCCTTTCTGTTACGCAGATGCCTGAAGCCGGGCGCCAGATCATCTACGGTGTGGTGATTATCCTGATGCTTCTGCTCTATGGTCGCGCGCCGGCGAGCCGGTAGGAATGCGGGCTCGCGACATGTCACTCGGCATCGCACCTGACGCTCCGCATCGCCGAGAACAGTGTTCGACGCTGTCGCGAACGACACCGGACTAGAGACCAAAACCGATTGCGCTTCTCGCACGTATATTCCTGGAGGTCGCTATTCTTCAGGAGCAACATGAAAGCGCGCGCAAGATTTCAGGTAGTCCTAAGCCTGCTGATTTTGATCGGGACCATTTTCGAGCCGCTCAGGGCGATCGCGGACGAGGCGCGCCCGGTTCGCATCGATGTCGGCGGCTTCAGTCTGAACAGCGTACTTCTTAAACCCGGCAAGCAGACGAGCCTGCCGCCGATCGTTTTCATCCACGGTGCCAGCGCCAGTCTTTACGACCCGATGTATGCCTTTCGCGGGAAGCTCGAAGGAAGAGCGACGCTTTTGTTCGTCGATCGGCCGGGACATGGCGGCTCGGATGTCGGCGGACCTGAAAACATACTGCCTGACGGACAGGCGGACGCCATCGCAAGTCTTATGGCAAGGCGCGGGATCCCGAAGGCGATCATTGTCAGCCACTCCTTTGGCGGCGCGATCGCAGCGGCCCTTGCCGTGCGTCATCCCGAAAGGGTTGTCGGTCTCGTCTTCCTGTCGCCAGCCGTCTACCCCTGGAACGGCGGCGTCGCCTGGTATTATGACGCAGCAGCCGTTCCTGTGTCGGGTGCGCTCTTCAGCACTCTGATCGCCCCGCCAATCGGCCTTCTTGCGATCGGCAGCGCGACCCGCGCGACATTTGCGCCGAACAAAATGCCGAAAAACTATCTGCGTGGAGCCCGGACCCTGCAGGCCCTCAGGCCCGCAGCCTTCCGGCACAATGCCCAGGAAGTGGCGGCACTCAACGACTGGACCCGGACGGCAAGTCGGAAATACCGCAAGATCAAGGCGCCGACGGTCATCATCACCGGTGACGTCGACAGGATTGTCTCACCCAATGTGCATGCACGGCACCTAGCCCGGGATATCCGCGGCGCGAGGCTTATGGTCGTGCACAATCTCGGGCACAAGTCGGACTATGTCGCAAGCGATCTGGCCGTCGCGGCGATCGAAAAGATCAGTGGCCGGAAAGTCGATCTGAGCGCCGTAGCAAGGACGATCGAAGAGCGGATCGCGGCAGATGGCGAGCGTTGATCTCTGGCGGTTGAGGTGCAGGGCCGGCATGGTCGCGCTCTATGGAACGGCGGGCGTTCTGCACGTGGCCTTTCCAGCGCCCTTTGTCGCCATCACCCCTTCGTGGGTGCCTGACGCGCCAGAGGTGATCTTGCTGACAGGACTTTGCGAGATCGCAGGAGCGATCGGTCTGCTGATCCCGGCTCTTCGCAAATATGCCGGCATTGCGCTCGCCCTTTATGCGGTGCTCGTCTTTCCGGCCAATATCAAGCATGCACTGGACAGCCTGAGTGCGCCGGAAGTCGCTCCTTGGCAGTGGCTGTATCACGCCGTCAGGCTGCCGCTGCAACCGGTCGTCGTCTGGCTCGCTGTCTTTGCAGGAGATGTCGTGACCTGGCCTCTGCGGTGCAATCGGCCGCGACGGCAAGCGGGTGGCTGACGTCGCAGTGCTCGCATAGGTGGCCGAGAGGGGCTTCCGGCTCGGGCGCCGACGTGCTAGTCAAGCTGCCATAGGGATAACCGAAGCTCTGCCTCGAAACCCGACATGTCCATTCCATGTCGGGGCGATCGCTGGTTCGTGCCCGCATGGGTCATCATGCAGGGAGAACGTGCGCATGAACCCTATCGTTGTCTTGCTCGCATTTGCGACATTTGCCACAGGAACCGCTGAAAACATCATAGTCGGCATCGTCTCCGATGTCGCCGGCGAGCTTGGCGTTTCGATCGCGTTTGCCGGGCAGTTGACGGCCGTTTTTTCGATCGTGTTTGCCTTGACGGCGCCCTTGGCGCTCGTCCTTACGATGAAGATCGAGCGCAGGCGCCTTCTTCTTTGTGCTCTGGGCCTGTTCGTCGTTAGCAATCTCTGTGCGGCAGCGAGCCCCAATTTCGCAACGCTTGTCGTCGCCCGCATCGGCATGGCCATGGCGAGCGCGACCGTCTGCCTTCTGGCAACGATGTTGGCGACCGAGCTGGTCGCGAAAGACATGAAAGGTCGAGCCATCGGCATCATTTTCATGGGGATCAGTGGCTCGCTGGTGCTCGGCGTTCCCGCGGGAATTTTCATCTGCGGACTTATCGGCTGGCGGGGCGTCTTCATCGCACTGTCCCTGCTTGCCGGCTTGGTGTGGTTGGCAAGCTGGCGGCATGTTCCGGTCTCCGCTCGCCGTAAAGCCGCCCTTCCAACGTATCTGGACCACCTGCGAAAGCCGCCTCTCGTTGCGGGCCAGTTTGTCTCCATTCTGATGATTGGCGGGCACTTCGTGCTGTTCGCCTTTCTTGGCCCCTACCTCGTTGAGATTGCCAGCGTTGCCGCGGAAAACATCGCGATAGCCTTTGCGGTGCTTGGTATTGCCGGCGTGAGCGGTGGCTATCTCGGTGGTTGGCTTGCCGACCGGTTTTCGCCGCGCAACGTCCTTTTGCTCACGCCGACGGCCTACCTGCTCGCCCTTGTCACAATACCGTTGGTCGAGGGCAGCTCGTGGGTGATGTTCAGCGTGCTGATGATCTGGGCCTGCATCAGCTGGATGATCTCGCCGGTGGTACAGAGCTTCTTGATCTCAGCCGGGCCGGAGACGGCCGATACCGGCATAAGCCTGAACCTGTCGACAATGCACATCGGTGTAGGGCTCGGGACGGCAGTTGGGGGGATCGCGCTTGCAAACCTCTCAGTCCACGCCCTGCCGTGGGTTGGAGCGATCATTGCAGCGCTTGCCGTGGTCGCGAGTTTCTGCGCGTTCTGGTCGTCGAGGTTGGCAGAAAGACCACGAGAACGCATTCCAGGCCAAGCCAAAAGCCCTGCCGCATAATCGGAACTCATGGGATTTTGGAGTATCGCCTACGGATTTGGTCCTCTGTGGGCCGCGTTCAGCGCGTGTTGAGACGAGCCATGGCCATTCACGTCAAAACAGCTGGCTCTGTGGAGGCATGACCTGACGCAACTCGGGGCTTGAAAACTGCATGCTTGATGGTTGTCTTGACGGACCAACCTGCAGGTTGAGCCCAAGCCGGAGATCTTGCATCGGCGTCTTCAATTTGATCGGAGGTGTCCTCAACACGCCCGACCACGCCTCCCTTGGAAAGGGTGCGAGGTTTCCATCGCCGAGATCGAACGGAGCGAGCGCCTGCGACACCAGGCCCTCCGCCGCACCATCTTCCAGGATCAGCGAAATGTCCCGCCAGTCACCGTGCGCGGGCACTTCCACCTGGACGCTTGCCTGCACCCAGGTGCCCGCCGGCAGCGGACTAACGAAAGCGTCCGGCAGGAGATCCACGCGGCACCTCTCGGTCGCCACACCGATCTCCTGCCAGTTCGCCATGCGGTCGGGCTGGCAGATGATCCGGCTTGCAGTCGTTCGACCGTGAGAAATGGCCAATCCCTCGGCCAACGGTCCGTTCCCGGCAAGAAGGGGATTCGGCAGGATGTTGCCGATCGGGTTGTTGACTGCATCGAAACGGTCGTCCTGCGCCCATGTTCGAGGAGCAGGTGGAGCGAGGAAGCCACTAAGATAGGCTGCCAACGCCTTGCCGACCGCGTAACCGCCCGGAACCGAAAAGTGCGTGCCGTCGTCGGAGAAACCATCGTGTGGCGCCCCATCGGCAGAATAAGGGTCCACCCAGACGGAATTCCAGTCGAAGACGTGGCAGTGCGGTCTCATGGCTGCAAAGGCGAGGCTCTTCTGGTTGATCCAGTGTGCTTTTGCCCGTTCCGATCCGCCGGCGACCCATTTCTGCGTGCCACGCGCCAGGATCGGCAGCAGGATCACCGTCTTTCCAGCCGCTATCAGTCGATCAACGACCGCTTCGCGGATAGACTGGATGACTTCCTTTGTCTCAACCATCATGTCGTTCGTGCCGGCATCGACGACGATCAGGTCAAAATCGAGCTTCAAGACCTCCTCGAGACGCTGTGCGATGTCCCGGGCCTTCTGGCCCGAAACGCCGGCGTTCAGTCCGCCGAAGCCACGGGTGACGCCGATCCTGCCGCTTGGCTCCCAGCCGGGAAATACGCGCGGATCGTGAAACACCGTAATGTCGAGCTGGCCGGCGGAGAGAACCTCCGCCCATGTCGTCCACCCGCGGGCGCAGGAGTGGATGTGCCTGTCGCCTGCGTGGTGGTTCTGCTGGACAAGCGACGTGCCGATGAGGGCGACGCGCTTGCCATGGATCGGAAATCGCACTGTCATGACCATATCAGGAAAACAGCGTGCCGCCGTTTACATCGTAGCAGGCGCCGGTGATGAACGACGCCTCATCGGAGACAAGGAAGGCGACCAGATTGGCGACCTCGTCCGATCGGCCCTCGCGCCTGACCGGGGTTGCGGCAGCGACACGCTCGCGCACTTCCGGCTTGGTGAACGTGTCGTGGAAGGTCGTAGAGATCATGCCCGGGCAAACCGAATTGACGCGGATCCTTGGTCCGAGTTCTTTTGCAAGACCACGCGTGAAGGTCATGACCGCCCCCTTCGAGGTGGCATAGGCCAACGCACCAGGGCCGCCGCCATCGCGGCCGGCCTGTGAGGCAAAGGTGACGATCGCGCCACCGTCGGCCATCGCCGGAACGGCCGCCTTGGATGCATTGAAGAGTGAAGTGAGATTGACGTCGATCACCTGCCGGAAGAACGCCTCGTCCATGTCCTGCAAGGTCTTGCGCGCCAAAAGTCCGCCGGCGACATGCACCAGCCCATCGAGCCGACCGAACGCGGCAACTGCCCCGTCGACGGCCGCTTGTGCATCGGCGGCCACGGTCATGTCCGCCTTGATGGCGATCGCCTTGCCACCGGAAGCCGTTATCGCCCTCACGCACTCCTCGGCGCCAGCCGCCGAGCCAAGGTAGGTGATTGCGACCTTCGCGCCGTCGCGGGCAAGCCTCTCGGCGCAGGCCTTGCCGATGTCGCGGCCGCCGCCAGTTACTAAAATGACCTTGTCCTTCAGTCCGTTCATGACATTTCCTTTCCGATCAGAAGTTCTTGGGGATGATGATGCGCAACTGGTTGTCGTCGACATCGGTGAAATAGAGGTCGGCACTGAAGCCCTGGTCATCGACGAAGTGAAAGACCCGCCGGGGTTCGCTAAGGGCATAGGGAACGAGAAGCGTCACCAGGGTCTGCTTGGTGGACGCTGGAAGCGTTGCCTCGATGTGATATTGGGTGGCCAGGCCCTCGATTTCGGTTGGATCGACGCCTTCGAAACCTTCGATCATGCGTATCTGCGGCGGCCCTGCGGTTGAAAACACGAACTGCCCGTAGAGCCCCGCCCGTTCGCCGGTCAGACGAAAACTGTTGCTGCCCACGTCCATTTGATGGGAGGAGTGAAATAGCCATTTGAGGGGCTGTGGTTCGACGCATTCGACGCGATCGACGATGACGAGAAAGTCGCTGCTGGCGAAATGGATGTCTCGCTCGACCCTGAGGACCAGCGGATTGTTCGCCCGATAGGCCGCCGTGGCATCGCCGCTGATGAAGACATGCGTCGGCTCCTCGCGCACCGCCGTGATCCGACCTCCCGCCTTCTTGCCGATCGCCTTGTCGCCTTCGGCGTATTGCCCGCTGCCGCCTATGAGGACCGCGTTCTTGGATATGGTCTGCCGGCGCCAGTTGCGATGCATGGTCGAGTTGAAGGCGACATAGTAACCGCTCTGGATCGCCAGATCCTCGCCGAAGGCATAGAGCAGGAATGCGTTCTGGTCGCCGTGACTGTGGCTCAAGGAACCAAAGGGGCTGCTCTTGAACAGGAACTGGATGTGGCGATCGGGATCGTCCATGTGTTTCTGGATCGAAACCCAGCCGATCTCCCTGAACCACTTGACCGGCGGCAGGTCGGCAGGCGCCTTTGCCTCGACTTGCGGGTAATCGTGCCGATAGACAAGCTCGTCGAAATTGAGGTCCCACCAGCCGTAGTTATAGAATTCCATGGCGGTACCGGCGGCATCCGCCTTCAGCCGCTCGAAATACCACTGGTAATGGGCGTTGCCGGTGACGCCGGCAAACTGGCGGACATTGTAGCCAACCTTGAGACCAGGCGGATCGCCGAGGGTGGAGTCGTCTCCGAAGCATGCCCGCCTCGTACCCGGCGCCTTCGTGTAGAGCGGAAAATCACCGGTTTTCTGGAAGAACGGCCGCCGATAGAGATCGACCTTGAGGAAGTTTCGGATGAGATTGGCGGCTTCCGTCAGATAGGCGATGCCGGTCATCCAGTAGTGTGGACCCTCCGCCCACCCGCCGTCGCTGTCGCCCCATGGCGAATAGAGGGTGAAAAGAAATTCGACCGTATAGTCCAGCCAGCCCTCGGCTTCCTTTTCCTCACCGGCCAGCGCGATACAAGCCGCCGTGAGGGCCGCCGAAAGCGAGCGCACCGCGTGACTGTCATAGGGGAAAACATGGATGCGCGCACGCCAGATCACGTGGTCTGCGACTTCGCGTGTCCGCGCAAGGAGCACACGACGCACGCGCTCTCGCTCACCGTCATCGAGATGGTCGTATAGCCAATCGTAGCCCCAGGCGAGCGCGGTCACTACGCGGAATGCCGCCTCGTCATTGTAGGAGCGGGCCGTTGCTCCCTGCGGATCCCAGGTCGCGACCGACAGCAGCCAGTCCTTGGCCCGCGCAATCATGTGTGCGTCATCCAGGATGACACCTGCAATCGCCAGGTGCCGGATGGCGTAGATCGCCTCCTGGCAGTCGATGTACATCTGCCGCCAGAGTTTGGCGGTGCGCACATTATCCGGGTAACGTTGCGGTTCGGCGATCAGGCTCCGCGAGAGCCACGGCTCCACCGAGTTCACGTAGAAGGTCTTCCAGCCGCAGCAATCAGGATCCTCCTGCAACCGGCCGCGGAAGTTGGTGATGCCATCCGGATTGAGCCACAGGCGGGGATGGCGAAGATCCATGATGTCGCGCCGCTTTGCCGCGCGCGGCAAGGCCGTCTCGGGAAGGCCCGGCTTGAGCGAAAATTCACGCACGCTGCTCCAATCGGAGGCCGCGCGCTTTTCGGCATCGTTCCAAAGGGCAAATGACCAGCAGTAGGAACCGGGTTCGAGCGCTGTATCCGGGGTGAAGAAGTTCCAGGCGATATTGTCGAAGACCAGCGTCCGCTCGGGCGCAAAGCCTGCATCGCTGGAGATCCGCACCACATACCGCGCATCGTCGTTCAGGGCCGGCAGCCAGCTGAAACGGGGCGGATTTTCGACAGAGCTTTCGCCGGCCGGCTGATAGCCGATCGTCAGGGTCCCCGGTTTTGGCTCATCGAGATATTGCAGGCGGGGTGCTTCAGCGGTTTTGGGCATCGAAATGACGTCCTTTGAATACGTGATAGAGGCGGGCGCGACCCGGTCGCGCCCGATAATCGGGTCAGTTCTTTCCGTATTGGCGGTCATAGGCCGCCTGCATCACCTCGGTGACCTTGGCGTAGCCGAGTTGGTCGAGGCGGGCGACGTAGCCGTCCCAGGAGGCATCGACATCCTGGGCTCCGAGGACCCAGGTCTGCTGCATTTCCATCATGTAGGTGAGAAGGCTCGGCCAGTACTTGTCGTAAACGGCACGCTCGTCGCTGTTCATCGAGACGCCGGTAAACTCAGGCTGCAGAAGCCCTGGTTCCTTCTCGTACATGGCGATCCCGTCGAGAGCCATCTTGTTCGTCCATTGCTCCTCGGAGGCATAGGCGGCCCAATAGCCACGCGGCACGCCGGCGCCGATTTCCCACATCTGGGCGTTCACCGGCTTGGGGTTGTGAAGGACGGTCTGCTTGTAGACGGGCTTGCCGTCGACCATGTCATAGGTCTCGCCCTCGATGCCCCAGTTCGACAGAATCCGGCCCTTTTCGGAGAACCAGAAGTCGAAGTACTTGATCGTCTCGACCGGGTGCTGGTTCGAATAGGAGATCGCCCAGCCTGCCGGCTGAACGGTCGCACGCCGGCTGTCCTCGAAGCGCCTCCCGGACACGGTCTTCGGCGGCAGCATCGGCGCGAAGTCGATGCCTGGAACGCTGTCCTTCAGAGCGTCGGTGTAGTTGGACGTGCTTGCGAACCAGTCGTGCGTCATGCCCCCGATATTGTTGCCGAGCATGTATTCACGCACCCGAGCTCCACGCGTGAACACCTCCGTATCGATCAAGCCCTCCTTGAACCACTGCGCAACTTTGGAAATGCCGGTCCTATAGTTCGGTGTTGTCCAGGGATGCACGACCTTGCCGTCTTCGATCATGAAGTCGCCGTAGCGTTCCGAGCCGGACACGCGGGCATCCCACATGTTGATCAGTCGGACTGCTTCGATCGGCTCGCGTGCGAAGTAGGGAACTTCATCCTTCTTGCCGTTGCCGTTCGGGTCTTTCTCGCGGAAAGCCTTGAGAACGGCATAGAGTTCGTCGACGTTTTCCGGAACCTTCAGGCCCAGTTTGTCGAGCCAGTCCCGGCGGATGAACCAGGCACGCGAGAACTCGCCCTCGGGCACATAGGGGATGAAGTAGATGTGACCGTCAGGTGCGCTGATGGCCTGGCGCACGATCGGATGCTCGTCAAAGAACTTCTTGAGGTTGGGGGCGTTCTCCTCGATCAGGTCATCCAGGGGCATGAAGGCGCCCTCCATGCCATAGCGAATGAAGTCGTCCTTCAGCCCGCCGGTGACGTCGCCGCCAACGATGTCCGGCAGGTTGCCCGAGGCCATCAGCAAGTTGAACGCATCCCGGCTGCTGCTGGTCGCAAGCGAGGCGACATTCTTCACGTGGATCCCGGTCCATTCGGCCGCCTTCCTCTCGACGGGCCAGTCTTCCGTGTAGACGTATTTGTCACGGAAATGGAAATGGATCGTCAGCTCGAGCGGGTCGTCCGTAATCTTCGTCGAAGCGTCTTGCGCATAGACAGGACCCGATTGCAGCAACGCACAGGTGGCAAGCAGCGCCAACGTGTCTCGAATATATCTCATTCCATTCTCCTCCTTAAACAGAACTGACTGAGACGGCCGTTATTCCTTCACGCCGCCAAGGGTGATGCCCTTGTTGAAGTATTTCTGGATGCTTGGATAAATGAGCAGCACTGGAATGATCGAAGCGATCATGATCGCCGCGGTGACGGTCTCGAACGAATAACGAGACGTCAAAAGGCTGCTTGCGAACTCGTCGTTGGCGGTAAGATCGACGATGATCCGCTTGAGGTAGAGCTGAAGCGGGATCTTCTCCTCGCCGCGCAACAGCACCATGGCCCAGAAGTAGCTGTTCCACCTGGAAACGATGCAGAACAGCGCGACCGTGATGATCGCCGGTTTGGACAAGGGGATGAAAACCTTCCAAAGCAGCTGGAACTCGCTGGCGCCATCCATCTTGGCGGCCTCCTCGAAGGATTTCGGCACGGCCTCGAAGAAGTTGCGCAGCAAGATGACGTTGAAGGCGTTGCAGGCGAAACCGATGATGATGCCCAACCGCGAGTCGAGCAGCCCGAGATCCCGCATGTTGAGGAAGAATGGGATCATGCCGGCGTTGAACCACAGGGTGAACGCGACCATCATGTTGAGGATCTTGCGCCCCCTTAGGCGGGCACGCGAAAGCGCATAGGCGCCGGGGATCATGATCGCGAGGCTGACCGCCGTGCCGCCGAAGGTGTAGATGAAGGTATTGCCGTAGGCGATCCAGAAGAGCCGATCCGAAAGAACGAATTCGTAGGCCGCAAGTGTCAGGTCCTTCGGCAACAGCACGACCTGACCCGAGGTGACTGCGGCACCCGACGAGATCGATACCGACAGGATGTAGCCGAACGGGTAGAGCGTGGAAAGGACGAAGAGCCCGATCAGGGTCGCGTTCGCATATCCGAAGATCCGGTCGCCGCGAGAATAGAGATTGAAGCTAGCCATGACGATCACCAGAGCGAGGTTGTCGAAACCTTCCGGCTGATCCGGTTGGCTGCGAAGACGAGAGCGAAGGCGATGACCGCATTGAAGAGGCCGGCGGCGGTGGCAAGGTCGTACTGCGTACCCTGCAGACCCGTCCGGTAGACGTAGGTCGAGACGACGTCGGCGGTGCGGTAGGTTGCCGGCTGGTAGAGCAGGATGATGTATTCGAACCCGACCTCGACGAGGTTGCCGATGCGGATGATCAGCATGATGATGATCGTCGGAAGGATGCACGGAAGCGTGATGCGCCACATCATCTGCCAGCGCGATGCGCCATCGACCCGGGCCGATTCATAGAGCGTCGGGCTGATGCCGGCGATCGCCGCGAGATAGACGATCGATTCGAAGCCTGCTTCCTTCCAGATGTTCGATCCGATGAAAACGGTACGGAACCATTCCGGCTGGGTGAGGAAGTAGACCCGGTCAAGGCCGAGGCTCGACAGGATGAGGTTGACCACGCCTGTCGTGGGAGACAGCAGGTTGATCACAATGCCCGCGACGATCACCACCGAGATGAAGTGGGGCAGATAGACGATGGTCTGGGAAAACCTGCGGCCCAACTCGCTCTGAAGCTCGTTGAACATGATGGCGAGCACGATCGGTACGGGGAAGGCGAAAATCAGCCCGAGGCCGCTGATGGTGATCGTATTGACGAATGCGCGGATGAAGATCTGGTCGCCAAGAAGGGTGCGAAAGTTCTCAAGACCCACCCAGGGACTTCCGGCGATACCGCGGAACGGGCTGAAATCCTTGAACGCAATCTGCAGTCCTTCCATGGGCTTGTAGAGGAAGAGCAAAAACCAAAGGAGCATCGGAAGGATAAGCAGGTAAAGCTGCCAGTCTTTCCGGAGGTCCTCGCCAAGGCGCTTGAAATATCCGGCGATCATCGATGTCATCCTCGCCTCACGCATGACCGTTGACGGCTTTGCCGCTCTCGGCGTCGAAGACATGGAGACGGCTCACCGGTATCTGCAGCTTGCCGATATGCGAGAGTGCCTCGACATCGGCGGGCGTTTCGATCTTGGCGACGATCGGCTGGCCGGAAATCCTGGTGTGCAGAAGAGCCTCGGACCCAAGCGGCTCCACGAGTTCGACTGTCGCGGCGATTTCCTGGACGTCCCCGCTCGCTTGCTTGCCGACCGCGACGTGCTCGGGCCGGAGGCCGACGAGGATACGTTGATCGGCGCGCAGGGATGTAACCATTGCCATCGGTAATCTGAGGAGGGCGGCTTCCGCGTCGGCAGCGTCTATGCGCGCCTGCAGTTCACCGTCCACGGAGACGACTGTTGCGCGCAGGAGGTTCATGGGTGGTGAACCGAGAAAGCTTGCAACGAAGGCATTGGCCGGCTTGAGGAAAAGCTCCATCGGTGTGCCGACCTGTTCGACGCGGCCGCCGTTCATGACGACGATGCGGTCTGCCAACGTCATCGCCTCGATCTGGTCGTGGGTGACGTAGATGCTGGTGACGCCCATGCGTTTGTGAAGCCGCTTGATCTCCGCGCGCATCTGGGTGCGAAGCTTGGCATCGAGGTTCGACAAAGGTTCGTCGAACAGGAAGACTTGCGGCTTGCGGACGATCGCCCGCCCCATGGCAACGCGCTGCCGCTGGCCACCCGACAGGTCCGCGGGCTTGCGTGCAAGGTAGGGCGTGAGGTCGAGGATAGCCGCCGCTTCCTTGACGGCCGCTTCGATTGCGTCCTTCTTTTCACGCCTTACGCGCAGGCCGAAGGCGATGTTTTCAGCGACATTGAGGTGGGGATAAAGCGCGTAGTTCTGGAACACCATCGCTACGTCGCGGTCCTTTGGCGCGACCCGATTGACGAGCCGCCCGCCGATCGAGACCGTTCCGCCGGAAATCTCCTCCAGGCCCGCCACCATCCGCAAGGTCGTTGACTTGCCGCATCCCGACGGCCCGACGAGAACGACGAACTCCCCGCGTTCGACATTCAGGTTTACAGAGTGCACGACTTCGAGTGCGCCGTAGCGTTTCACTACGTCGTTCAATTCCACTGCAGACATTTCAGTTTTCCTCCCGACGGCGCCTACCTCAGGTCAGGCTGCGCCGTGGTTTCCGTTTTTCTGTTGTGGTTGCATTGATCGATTCGATGTAGCTCCACAGTTTCGGATCGCGTGAAAGCTCTGTGATCTTGGCTTCGAGAGAGCCAAGATGCCGGGTCATAGCGGCCACCGCTTCATCCGGAGATGCGGCCCTTATCGCATCGATGATGTCGCGGTGTTCGTGGATGACCTCGCCGGTCCTGCGCACGCCGAACACCATCTTCAGATGGCGCATCCGGTCAATCTCGCCTTTGGCCTGATTGACAAAGGCCCAGACGCCGCTCAGCCGCGCCGTCGAAAAGATCACCCGGTGAAAGTCCTCGTCCAGCTCGAAGAAGCGCGTGTAGTCCTCGTTTGCGACAGCCTCGATCTGCTGGTTGAGAGAGAGCTCCAATCGGCCAAGATCTTCCAGCGTATGCCGCTTGGCGGCCTCTGCCGCTGCGCCCGACTCGAGGCGAAAACGAATGAAGCAGGCCTCGATGTAGCGCTGCACCTCGATCGTCGCGACAAAGGTGCCGCCCTGTGGCACGACCTTGACCAGGCCCTCCTCGGATAGCCGGATAATCGCCTCGCGAACCGGGGTCTTGGAGACGTTGAGGATCGCGGCCACTTCCTTTTCCGGCAACGCCCGTCCGGGCAGAAGCCTGACTTCGACGATCAATTGTCGAAGCAGCCGATAGACCTTGGCCGTGGTGTTGCCCGGTCCCTCCTTCGGAAAGGAGCGAAGCAATTCTTCAAGGGGTAAGGCAGGAATTTCGACAATTTGAGACATATCATTCCGCAAACTGATATCTTAGTTGCGAGAGTGATGTCTCATGGCGCGGTTGTCAAGGTGAAATCCACGTTGACAGTCGAGCGCGTTAAACTTGCAGGCACTGGAACAGATTCAGCTGTGAATAGCGTCGAGACATGCCAAAATATCCAAGGGGAAACCATTGAAATCATTGGCATGTCGCACTTTAAATTAGAATTTACCTACATTTGTCTGAGCGTCATAAGCGTTGGAAGTGAACACCTGCCACGCGTCCGTTCGCAGCGTCGCTCGAATACTCCGCGAATAGCGGACGTTCAAATGTCCCCAACTTGTCTGGACCCGGCATTGCCGAACCGGCTTACTGATTTCGATGGCCGCTCGACCTGATGACCAGCGGCAACGGATCAGGCGGTTTCAGTGCAATCAGGCCGACGGACTTGATCATTCATCGCGGTGGGGCTCCGACCGTTGGGTAGGCCATCCCATATTTAAGTTCGGTCCTGCAATTCCTCTACGACTGGCGCCTCAGCGCGTCAGTCGCAGTGCACGTCATCCTGAATAAGTGGTTTGGCGACAAGGTCCCGAGCTCAAAACCCGGCGAACAAAAGAGTCGTGCTAGTCGGGCAGAGTCTGGGTGGACTAAATGTCCCCGGCCTGTCAAAAGTCCTCGAGGACGCGATCGCCGTTATTTTTAGAACGGGGTCGGGCGACCGATTGACGTCACGTTGCTGCCGCGAGATCACGCTGGCCGTCCTACTATTTATCAGCACCCGAGACTGGTTGAAATCAGCGGCCAATAGCGCGGCGATGGCTTCTTTCGGCCGAAAGCGGCTACTCTGCAGCACTTCGGATTGACGCCCAAGAGAGATCAATCGGGCGAGACCCAAACTAGCATGGACGGCGGACTTCGCTCCTAAGGGCATGGTGAGCCCGGCAGGACTCTAACTTGCGACCCATTGAGCGGGCTCTAACCATCGAGCTACAGGTCCCGCCAGATTACTTCCAAGGGCGGCGGACGAATTAATCAAGCTTGAGGGGCGACGAAGCGCTTCGCAAATCTCCGGCGCTCGGTGGGAGGCCGAGCCGTTCCCGCTCTCCAAAAGTGCAAGAAGCAGGGCTCGAAACGAAATGACTTCGCCCTCGCTGGCCAGATGCTTGAGCGTGGCGACATCGTCGTTGTTTAGGAGGGTCGCAAGCTGGCCGCAACGATCGAAGGGCAGGATGGCGTCGAGCGCGTCGAGTTCTTCAGCGCGTTTGGGGGCGGATTTTAAGGAGGCTTCGCTCATTTCGGCAGGCCGTTGATATAGAGATCGCTGTGTGCCGACATCACGCGGCGCCCCGAACCCGGTATGCCTTCTACGGCGCACAGCCATACCTCGTCGATCAAGCAGGATTTTCCGCTCTGGCTCCGCTTGCCGCTCTGTGTGGTCGCCGACACGTCTGCGGGCGCTTTTGCTGGGCTGCTTCGAGCCGCCATGACTTCGTCCTCACGCCGCCTCGATGTCGGTTTGCGAAAAATCGTTGCCCTTGTAGAGGAGCGGTTCTCCCGAAAGCGCCGCAAGAGCATAGGAAAAGCAGTCGCCGTAGTTGAGGCTGGCCGGATGACGTCCCTTGCCATAGCGCCGCCAGGCGCGCCGCGCACGATCGGCATGTTCGGCTGTAACTGGGACGATTTCGACTTCTGCCTTGTAGAGCCAGAGGTCGAGATCGGCGCCTGCGGCCTCCCCAAGTCGAGTTTCGATCACCATAGCAGTCTCTAGGACGGTCGCGGCGGAGATGAGCCTGACGGGGTCATCTGCAATGCGCTCGCGGAAAGCCGCCGCTTCCGGCTCATTGAAGGCGATGGCAGCGAGGACGGAGGTATCGATGACCATCAGGATGGAAGTCCGTTGTCGTCGTAACCGAGAATTTCGTCGGCAGTGCGGCCGTCGAGAACGGGCCGAGCGTTCCAGCGTCGCTGGATCGCTTCGAGGTCCTCGAGGAGAGCGGCTTTGCGCAAGTCAGAGCCAAGCCGTCGCAGGCGCTCTTCGAGCGCGCGCTTGGTTGCCAGTGTTATGCTTTCGCCGGTCCGTTCGGAAAGGGTGCGGGCCAGCTGTTCAGTGTCGTGGTCTTTGATGCTCAGCGCCATTTTTTCGACCAGGGTTCCTAAATTTCTATATTCTACCTATAGCACAGTCCGCTCTGCACGGGCAATGCGAGGGGTTGGGCTTTAACGGACGTCGGCGAAAATGTTCTTTTCCGACGGCCCTCAAGGTGGCTGTGGATACAGAATTTAGTGATTTGCGCCATCAAATCCATCGCTATCGATACCTGAAACCTCTCGATAGCGATGTAGTGCAAAAATCAGCATCCTGAAGACGGAAGCAGGTAGCCAGTTCGCTTCTGATGAAGAAGTTTAAAACGTATTCAGATGGTGAATGAACCGCGTACCTGAAAACACCGTGGCTTTCGCTTCTCGATTTCAATTGAGGCGCTAATCGGTAATTCCGACGCCGAACCGTGATCTAACGACTTCACGTCAAGCAGGGGGAAGGATCTTTCAAAGCCCGGGTGGCCTGGGAAGATTGCGCCGGAAGCGGCGGCCGACGCCGTGATTTGTGCGGCGCCGGCACGCCCGGGTTTTTGCACGAACACCCGTCGACTACCGGTGGTCGCGAACTGCTGGAGCTGTCCGTTGATGTTCGATCTTGCAATGGCCTGGCAAAAAGTGGCTCACTGAAATCGTTAGCAGAAAATCGTACGGCGTTTATCGTTTAAACCCAACGGCGATAAGACAATCTTCGGTTTGAAGCGTTAAAGCAAAACCCACACCGGGGCAGATTTGGGGGCGGTACTTGTGGCCGACCCTGTGAAACACAACGCGTCCTATCGCGATCTCGAAACGCGGGCTCTGACATCGGGGAACTGCGAGCGCCATCAATGAAAACGGAAACGGCGAATTCACTGGTTCGGGCTCCGAGGATTATGTGGTCGTGCGCCGTCGCTACTCATCAAGGCGAGGGAATCGCGGTCGGCCTGCCACCATGTCCCTTGTGCAGCCGCCGATCGTCTGGAGTGGAAAACTGGATGTCCCCAATCACCCAGCTAAAGGGAAGTCGCGCCAAGTAAGCGGTTATTCGGATCTTCGCCAACCTCATCTCATCGACATCAGGTTTATTATCAGGCCGGCCTTGATGACGAGCTTAGGTCGAAGGGCGTCAGAATGAAGGTGACGTTATTACCGCCGACGGCGCGTTGGCCGATATATGTGGAGTACGAACCGTTGAGCGGGGTCGTTTGCCCAACCATGCAAGCAATGCGATGTCGTGTTTCGAAGATTGCTCTTGAAAAAGTGGGCTCGGCTTAGCACCGTCGGCCTTATACCTCTGAGGTCAGGAAAGATCTCGCATACAATGGAAGCAATAGCGCCCGAGTCCAGATTTAACTGTTACGTACTTCCCCTTTTCTCGTGACGAGCAATGATGTTTGCCGACGTCGCAGAAGATTTCGGGTTCGAGGCGGTGTGTTTGGCGCCATCTGCCTCATGCGGGGCGAGGACTTCCGTCGTTAGCAACGCAATGAGTAATCCTGCGTGGGGCCGCGTGGCCATTGGAGGGCGCATGAGCTTGTTGGAATTGGGGCGGGCTCGGCTGGCTATGGTGTTGCCACATCATCGCGAGCAATTGCGGAATGCTATGGATGATTACAGCCGTGAACTTTTCGAGGCCTACGCCTTGGCGTCGACGACACTCGACAATCTCGAGCGAGAGATGTCGAGGCGTGAGGATTTGATACATGAGTATCATCAAATCTGCCTGGATTTGCAGGCGGAAGTGCTAACGATGCTCACCAAAAAAAAGGATGAGACGTAACCGAAGAAGCGGGGGACCGCTTCCCGCCGTCGTGGCGCGAACGGGCGCGAAGCCCGGCAAGGCAACTGCGAAGATCGAAAGTGAGCGACTTGAAATCTACGTGCATGTCCACTCGCGCTTTCGCTATGCGCCTAGCGACCGCACTCGCTCCAACAATCGTCGTGGCCTCCACCTCAGAAGCGGAACTGGTCGCCAGGCTTCGATCTTGCGCTTCCCGATTGGAAGCAGGCAGTGACTACGGAAGCTATGTCGAAGGGTGTAACGATGCTCAGTTGTGAGGCGCGCGCTCGAGTTCATGCGCGGCCGAGTTGGTCCCAACGCAAATGCCGAAAGCGCCCAGGTTGCGAAGCAGGAGTTCGCTGCAGATCTCAGACAACCCAATGGAGGCTCGGTCGCGGGTCCAGGCGCTTGTAGAGGAGTGCTTGGTGCACGCGGAGGCGACTGAAGCCATCACAATGGCGCGGAGGCAAGTCGCGCCAACGAGCTTGATGCTGCGGCGAGCGCACAGCGTGACCCGGTTGCCCGTGCCGAAAGCGATTCCGAACGGGCGGACCTGGCGGAGCGACGGGCAATCGCAGCAGAAGCGGCGGCAGAACGAGCAAAGGCCGAGATAGCCATGCTCAACGAGGAGCGCCGCAGAGGGGCAGAAGCGAAGTCGTCTTCAAACGAAAACAATGGGCCGACCAACGGCAATGAGAACTCCGTTACACTGAACGTGCGGGAAAACGTGCAGCGTGCGCTTCGAGCAAATGGCTACAATATCTTCGAGAGCGCCGAAGAGATGAAATGCGGCTGGACAGGTTCTGCGCAGCTATGCAAGCGGCCGAGCGGCGGGACGACAGTCAGCATTGCGTCCGATCCATATCGGATCCGCATTCTCAACGCGGACGTTACCATCGATTGTTTGAGGCTCCGCAAAGGCGAAATGGTCGCGCAACGCAGTGCTGACGACTGCCAGTGACTAGCCCACTGCCTTAAGCTGAGGGCAACTGGCCAAAGTAAATCCTTGCCAACAACGCATGCTATGAAGCCTGCAAGATCGACGCGAGAAGCCTTCCGCCACGGCTTTCATACGTTCCGCTCCGGGCTGTAAGCGAGCGGCCGGCATGGCTGCCGGCCGCCCGATCGGCTAGCTGATCTTCAGGCCTTTGGCGGCCTGGTAGGTCTGGACGTAACCGCGCGCCACCGAGCGCACGGCGCGGCCGATCTGCGAATAGGCTTCGTCATTGAGGTTGGCGAAGGAGACGCGTGCCGACCAGCTCGGCGCATCGAAACCCGAGCCGTTGAGCAGCACGATGCCGTGGTCCTCGGCAAGCCGGAAGGGAATGTCGAGCGGGTGGATGTTGTCCTTCACCCAGGTGACGACATCCTCGCCGACATATTTGCGCAGCCAGAACTCGAAGTCGATGATGCCGTAATAGTGGTCGAAATAGATGCCCGGATTGGACTCGACCCCCATGCCCTCGATCAGGTTCCAGAAGCGCTTGGTGCAGATGGCGATGCAGGCCTTCTGGTAAGCCTTCTCGACGTCCATCAGCTCGACCAGGCCGAAGAGCGTCATCATCACCTGCTGGGGCAGCGACAGGCCGGCGGTGTGGTTCAGCGCCACGTCGCGGCTGTCGGCGACGATGCGGTCGATGAACTTCACCTCGCGCGGCTTCGGCGTCATCGCCTTGTAGCGTTTTTCGAGGAGCTTCTGGATCGGTTCGCTATGGGCCTTGATCTTCTCGTCGAAGATGTTGTCCTCGGCGACGGCAATGACGCCGAGGCGCCAGCCGGTGCAGCCGAAGTACTTCGAATAGGAGTAGACGCCGATCGTGTTGCGCGGCAGATGCCCAAGCAGCGACTGGAAGCCCGGAACGAAGGTGCCGTAGACGTCGTCCGTCAGCACGATCAGGTCGGGGCGCTTCTTGTTGACGAGATCGACAAGGCGCTTGATCGAATCCGGATCCATCGCCACGGCGGACGGGTTGCCGGGGTTGACCAGGAACAACGCCTTCACCTTGGGGTTCTCCAGCGCCTTGATGTCTTCGTCGGTGAACTGGAACCGGTCCTCCTGCTCGGCGCTGACGTTGATGGTCTTGAGATCGTAGTCCTCCAGCTCCGGCATTTCGAGATAGGGCGTGAAGATCGGCGTTCCGAGCGCGATCGTGTCGCCGGCGTTAAGTAGGCGGGCGTTCTTCAGTGCCTTGAAGATGTAGCACATGGCGGCGGTGCCGCCTTCGACCGGGTAAAGGTCGAACTTTGCCTTCGGTCGGTGGCCGGCGCACATCGCCCACATCAGGTATTCGTGGGTGATGATCTCGTTGTGGTGCAGCGCCCGATCGGGAACCGGATAGTTGTCGCCGATGATCGAGTCCGTGAGCTCGTGCACGAAGGCGTCCGCATCGAAGCGGAAGGTGGTGATGGCGTAGTTGACGGCGTCGGAAAGCGTCTTTGCCGGCGGGATGCCTTCATCCTCTTCGTCCCAGTCGGCCGTGTTTTGCAGCAGCTTCTTCGTCCACTTTTCGAACCGCGCGTGGGCGCCGTCCTTCGGCGGCATGCCGGCCACACCGGCCTTCGGGTCGTAATAGGCGCGCTTGGCTTCCGTCAGCGCAAACTGGCCGAGCAGGAAGAAGGCCTCGCGAGCGCGTGTCGCCGTCCAGTTCGGGTTGCCGCGGCCGGCATTGAGGAAAGCCTTGGCGGATTTCTGTGAGCTCGACTTGGCGAGCTTGATCAGTTCGTCCTTGATTTCGAACGGGCTGAGATCGGATAGGCTGTCGTAGAAATTTCTGTCCAACATGGTCCACACTCCCTGTGATCTATGCATTTTGAACGATGGTCGGCTTCGCCCGTTCGCCTCAGGCGAGCATGATGACGATGACGAGGCCGAAGATGGTCAGCAGCGTGTTTCCGATGGCGTAGGGCATGCCGTCGTAGCCGAGGGCGGATTGCGGTGGTGACGTTTCGAAGTACTGACGTCAAATCTTCAGTCCGCGACAACGTCCCATTTGTCATCGGGATCGAAACGATCGATGAAGGGCATGAACCGCGCCGGGTTTGCCGGAGGCCGTTTGGTTTAAGTTATGCAGCCATGGCTGGTTCGTCCAGCATGGCGTAATACTGCTCCTCGGCTTCGGCTGGCGGAATGTTGCCGATGGGCTCCAGAAGCCGTCGATGGTTGAACCAGTCGACCCATTCTAGGGTGGCGAATTCAACCGCTTCGAAGGTGCGCCATGGTCCGCGCCGATGAATGACCTCGGCCTTGTAGAGACCGTTGATCGTTTCGGCGAGCGCATTGTCGTAGCTGTCGCCGACGCTTCCGACGGAAGGCTCGATTCCCGCCTCGGCCAGTCGCTCCGAATACTTGATCGACACGTATTGGACACCGCGATCGCTGTGATGGACGAGGCCGCCGCCATGAACGGGACGCCGCTCATGAAGCGCCTGCTCCAGGGCATCGAGGACAAACCTGGCATGCGCCGTCCGGCTCACCCGCCAGCCGACAATGCGGCGGGCGAAGGCGTCGATGACGAACGCCACGTAGACGAAACCCTGCCAGGTGGCGACATAGGTGAAATCCGACACCCAGAGCCTGTTCGGCGCAGGAGCCTTGAACTGGCGGTTCACCCGATCAAGCGGGCTGGGAGCCGTCTTGTCCGGGATCGTCGTGCGGATCGGCTTGCCCCGGATGATACCCTGAAGTCCCATCGATCGCATGAGCCGGGCGACGGTGCAGCGGGCTATATCGAAGCCTTCCCGCTTCAATTGCCGCCAGACCTTGCGCACGCCGTAGACGCGGAAGTTCGCCTCGAACACACGGCGTATCTCGATCTTCAATGCAATGTCGCTGCGGGCGCGGACCGACAACCGGTCCACGTCCAGGCGTTTGGCAACGTTCTCGTAGTAGGTTGATGGGGCAATCGGCAGCAGTCTGCAGATCGGCTCGACCCCGAATACCGACCGGTGTTCGTCGATGAAGGAGATCATCGCTTCAATGGGCGGTCGAGCTCCGCCATCGCGAAATAAGCGGACGCTTTGCGCAGTATCTCATTGGCCTGCCGAAGCTCGCGGTTCTCCCGCTCCAGAGCCTTCATCTTCTCGGCCACTTCGCTGGGGAGTCCGGGCCGGGAACCATCGTCCACTTCCGCCTTCTTCACCCATTCATTGAGCGTCTGCGCCGTGCAGCCGATCTTGGCGGCGATCGAGGAAACCGCTGCCCATCGCGAGGAATATTCGCCTTGGTGATCCAAAACCATCCGCACTGCTCGGGCGCGGACTTCCGGTGAAAATTTGTTGGTTGTCTTGCTCATATCGGCTCCACTTTCTCAGAAGTTGGAGCCTCCGACAAACCCGGCGCGGTTCAGGCACGATCTCTCCGGTGCTCTGCAGCTTCATCTGATTGGTTTGCCTGTTGCTCGTAGGAGCAGCGCGATGTTACCACGACTTCAAATCAGTTGAAGCGGGGAATTTCAATCCTAGGCCGAAATTCGGTTCCTTCGCGAACGCCACCTGAACGAACGGCGGTTATCAAGAACAAGCAGTGTAGGTGTGACGGGTCTGATGAGACGCGATGTTGCCGTTAACAGCGCTAAGCGTCGACGTCACTTTTGGGCTGACAGAACAGTGATCAACGAGCTCGCTCCCTGTTTTGTTCACGTTCTGGGCTGCCAAGACCGCATAACGTATCGAGCGGAACTCTCAGCATTTAGTTCCGCGCATCGGCAGGGGTATGCAGTAAAGCCCCCGCCTTTTCTGCCGCTGCCCTCAGACGCTTGTCTCTGGTCCACAAGGCCGCTCGCGGATCAAGGAGAATTGAGGCCAACAAGTGGGCATCCGTGTAGCCAATGCTCATACTGAAAATGGCGTGGCGACCAATCATCGTCATGACTTCGTCGTGCGTTGCGACGAGCGCTTCGCGTTGAGCCGCCAGGAAAGCTATCACGCCACCCCGGTCGCGAAGGCTACCCAGTGCCAATTCACCAATCACGGCCGGATGGCAGAGGAGACGATCGTCCTCAATAATCCCACGCAACTCCGCATCGCCATGTCGAAAATGATCAATCCAGATGGAGGTGTCAGCAAGTATCACTTGGCCGCTGCTCTCCGGCGGCGAGGGGCTGCCTCCGCATCCGGCATAGTTCCTCCGAGCGCGATGAGGCGTTTTCCCGACTCAACACGAACAAGCGTCTCCAACGCTTGGCGGACCAGAGCGGCGGTTTCTTTCGTGCCGGTTAGGGATCTAGCCCTTTCCATGAGCGTGTCGTCTAGGTTGATAGTCGATCGCATCGTCTGGTTTTCTGATTCTGGTACTTACAAATAGCACCAATTGGTGATGAAATCTACGCCCAGCCCCCACTCTGATACCGCGTAGGACGTGCAAAGCCGGCAACGTGGGACATGTTTGTCGCGTGATGAGTGAGTGCCATCGTGCGTATAGCGATTGCGCACCCTAGCCCCCAAAACTGCAAGGGCCGCGGGTTCGCCCATCAAGGCGACATATTCCGGTCCAAAATTGTACTGTCATCAAACGGTAAATCGTCGATCGATCACGACCAAGTTCGCGCGCCATTTCTTTGATCGGCAGTTTTCGTTCGACGAAGTGGAAGAAGCGGGGTCGATCGGCCGGATTGAATAGGGTCGGTACATGCCAAAACCTCCAAGGGGAAACCATTGAAACCATTGGCATGTTGCATTTCAAATTAGAATGTACCTTCTGGGCTCGTAGGATCGCATAATGTATCGGGCCCTTATCAACCAAAGACAGCAACGGCTGATTTGACGATGATCCCACCATCCAGACTTCTGCGCAGCTGACGGCCGGTGGCGACGCGAAAGATTTGCAGCAATTGCGGCGCCGGCGGCACTCGCGACCACATGGTTTTCATCCGTACCCTGCCATTTCGGGTTTTCCGAACAGCCTGGCCCGTCACAATGCGCTGTGACCAGCGGAAACCGATGTCGTGGAAATACAGGTCGGCGTGCTGCGGGCTGATATGATGAAAGACACCGGCAATGGTGCGGCGGACGCGGGCATTGAAACCTTCGACCGAATTGACATGATCGGCGTCACGAGCATATTCGCGGACAGATGAACGCGACGCGCCTCCACCGTAAAATTCACTCGTGTTCTGCCCATCAGGTCAATGGTTTTCATGGTTATACCCTTTCAGTGAAAAGGTATAACGCCATTGGGGGCTTTCGGAACATTGGTTCTCCAGCCTATGGCGTTAACGCCAGGGCGATAAGCCAAGCTGTCAAGGCGATCAGAAGCCAAATCCTAGCGTGCCTAAACCGTTGCCGTCTGATCTCCTAAGTCGTCTATTTCGCACGAGAATGTCAGGCTGGCAGCGGAATCTATGCCAGTTGGCTCAGCAACCAGCTTCGGAACGTTTTAACGCGCGGGAGTTCGCTCTTGGCTGCGGACGTGACGAGATAGTAGGCTCCTGGTCCAGAAATTCGGTCACTGAATGGCGCAATCAGGTTGCCGGTGCGAATATCCTCTTCAATCAAAAAGGTTGGCAAGAGAGCGACGCCGAGACCCGCGATAGCTGCCTGAATGATCATGAAGAAATGCTCGATGCTTGGCCCCCACTGCAGGTCCTCGCGATGTGCGCCGACCGAGCGAAACCAGTGCTCCCAGCTGTTGGGTCGCGTCGAGTGACGGATCAGGCGATGAAAGCGCAGTGCCTCATAGCTGGTGATAGGATGTTTGCCGGCCATGAGCTTGGGACTGCAGACGACCTGTATCTCCTCGCTCATCAAAGGATCGATAATTGCGTCCGTCCAATTGCCGTGGCCGAAGCGGATAGCGACATCGATCCGCTCCTTTGTGAAATCCAGTTCGCCATCACTGGAGACGATGTTCAGGTCTATCTCTGGATGCTGTTCCTGGAAGGTAGGTAGGCGTGGCAACAGCCAACGGGTGCCGAAGGTCGGCAACATGCCGATCGACAGGGTCCCCTTGCCCTCCTTCGACGAGATCAGCTCGACAGTGCCCGCCTCGATCAGATCGAGCGCGTCGCGCAGCAGTGTATTGTAGAAGCGCCCCTGATCAGTCAGTTCGATCCGGCGGCTTTGGCGCGTGAACAGCGCCACCTGCAGATATTCTTCAAGACTGCGAACGAGCCGGCTGGCGGCGCTCTGGGTGACGTTCAACTCCTCCGCGGCGCGGGTGAAGCTATTGTGTCGGGCGACGGCTTCAAACGTTCTTATAGCGTTGAGTGAAGGCAAAAGGCGGCCACGCACGATTTTACATTCCTTCAAGTCATGGAATTGCGATCTTTATGCGCCTTGCGGACTCCGGTCAAGAAGATAGCTTTTCTGCCAGAGCCGCCCGCAAGAGCATCGGCTACCCCATAGGCCAATCACCGAAAAGGTGTTCAGCATGATCCCTTTCCATATGGCATTCGCCATCGACGACAAGGAAGCCGCCCGTCGCTTTTACGGCGAAATCATTGGCTGCAAGGTCGGCCGCGAAGCTGAAAACTGGATCGATTTCGATTTTTTCGGGCACCAGATTTCAGCGCATCTCAACAGAGATCCCAAGTCGACGGCAACGTCCAAGGTCGGCAATGACATGGTGCCGTTGCATCATTTTGGCGCGGTGCTTCCCTGGAACACCTGGAATGGTCTGATCGCGCGTTTACGCACGGACGGCTACCCCTTTGTCATGGAGCCTAAAGTGCGCTTCCAGGACGAACCGGGCGAGCAGGGAACATTCTTTCTGAAGGACCCGGCTGGCAACGCCCTGGAGTTCAAGTCCTTCAAGAACCCCGACGCCATCTTTGAACACTGATATTCCCGGCCGCGGCGGCTGTGACTGAGATTGAGATACAAATGAATTCTTTTGAAATCGGCAGAGAGCTGACCGCGATCACGATGGGTATCGATGCGCTTGAACGTAGCATGCCCGCTCAGGGCAGCCTGCTCGGCGGCGACGGCCTTGTTCCTATCTATCTGGGCGATGGCCTAGTTGACGCCCGACACTACGATGACCGCGAAGCCATTCGCGCCGACCTCGCCCGGCTCGACCCGGAGGTCGCCGCCTTGCCCGCTGGACCACGCAGGGTCTTTCTGCAGGGCATGCTCAAGTCGGTGCGGGTTGCCGTAAAGATGCTGTCAGGCGCGAGCCCATCCTTCGAGGAAAAGGTTACCGATCTGGTCGGCGCGCCCGCCGGACGCGAGGACGCGGCGTTGATCGAGGATGCCCGTGCCAGGGCCGATGCGCTGCTGCGCAAGGCGGGATTCGTCCGGGGTTCGCTGGCTGCGCGGGTCCAGAGTTGGGAGGAGGCGCGCGCCGTACCGACAGATCAGATCGAAACGGTGTTTCGGGATCTGATGGCCGAAGCGAAAGCGCGAACCGATAGCCTGGTCTTCGACACTGGGGACTACGACATGGTGCTCAATCCCGTGCGCGGCATGTTCTACACGGCGCGTTGTTCTTTCAACGAAGGGAAGATGGATCTCAATTTCGATTTGAGCTTCACGCGGGCCGCCCTCAAGCATCTTGTCTGCCATGAGGTCTATCCGGGCCATTCGACCCAATTGCTGTCCACCAAGGCAGCGTTCGATGCCGGCAAAGCGCCGGCCGATGCGCTGCTGATCACAACCGATGCGATCACCGGCTGCGTGCAGGAAGGCATCGGCGATCAGGGTATCCACCTCATCGATTTCATCGAGGACGAGGATGACGAAATTCATATGGAGCTTCGTCGCGTCCGCTCCGCCGCCCAGACGAATGCAGCCTGGATGCTGATGGTCGAGGGGCTGCCGCGTGAGTACGTGGCGGGTTATCTGCGTAGTACCGCCATGGGGCAGGAAGCCTGGGTTCAAGGAAGGCTGCGCATGGCGGCCCACCCGTTCCGTGGACCGTTCATCGCATCCTATTGGGCCGGCAACGAAAGTGTTCGCCGCGTGCGCGAACGGGTCAGCAAGGACCAGTGGCCGTTGTTCCTGGAGGCGCTTTATAGCCATGCCAACAGCCCACAGAGCCTCGAAATGTTTCCGCAAACCGTAATTGAAAAGGGTTGATCCATGAAGATCACCATTCTCGGATCCGGCGCCATCGGCGGTCTTGCCGGAGCGTATATGACAAAGGCCGGGCACGAGGTGCTTCTGGTCGATCGTTGGGTCGAACATGTTGCTGCACTCGATGAGAAGGGCCTGTTCATCGACGGCGTACGCGGCGAGATGACCGTTCCCGTCAAGGCTGCGACGCCGGACCAACTGACGGGCGAACTCGGAACAGTGTTGATTGCGACCAAGTCGCAGCACGCTGTTGAGGCGCTGAAGCAGATCATTCCTCTACTCAACGCCGACAGCTGCGTTGTCTCCTTCCAGAACGGCTTCAACGAGCCGGACATGATCGCCGCGCTCAACGAGGCGGGATTGCCCGGGGAGAGGATCGTCATGGGATCGATCCCGAACTATGGCGGCGCGCTGGTCGATCCCGGTTATGTGGAATTCGTGCATGAGGGCCCTATCCAGCTCGGTGAGCTGAATGGCGAGATGACACCGCGCCTCAAGGCTCTTGGCAAAGCGTTGAGTGCTTTGACCGAGGTGCAATATTCAACCCGCATCTGGGGTCAGATCTGGGCCAAGGAAGTCTATGCCTCGCAGGTGGTGTTCTCCGCCCTTGCTGACGCGAAAATCCGGGACACACTCGGCGTCGAGCGCTATGCGCGCATTGCCGGCGCAGTCGTCAAGGAAGCGCTGGAGATTGCCGATGCCAACGGCATCGATGTACAGGCCTTCGATTTCTTCGATCCGTCAAACTATCGGGTGAAGACGGCCGCGGATACCCAGAGGCTTCTGGCCAACATCAATCATGCCATCTGGCTGTTGAAGAAGGATCAGGACACCAAGCCCGCACACAACTTCAAGAAGAAGGGTTCGGGCATCTGGTGGGACATTGTCTATCGCAAACGCCCTTCGGAAACCCGCTCGTCCAGCGGCAAGCTCATCGACTTCGGCAAGAAGACGGGCGCCGACACAAGGCTGAATGAGAAACTGTTTTCGATGATCTACGAGATCGAGGACGGCAAGCGAGACCTTGGTTTCCACAATTTCGATGAACTCGAAGCTTATATTGCCTCAATCGGAAAGACCCTCCCATGACCACCAAGCTCGGCGTCGGACTGATCGGCGCACATACCTGGGCCGACAAGGCCCATCTCCCCGGTTACAATGCGCATGAGCGCGTCGACCTGATCGCGGTGTGCGACATGGATGGCGACCGCGCCAAGGCGATGGCCGAAAAATACGGGGCGCGGAAAATCTATACCGACCCTGAAAAGCTCATCGCCGATCCGGACGTGCAGATGGTGGACGTCTGCACACCGACGCATACGCATCTGCCGCTGAGCCTCGCTGCCATCGCAGGCGGCAAGCATGTGCTCTCGGAAAAGCCGCTCCATACGCTTGCTGCTCCAGCGTTCGAGGCTGCTGCCAAGGCCGATGCGGCTGGTGTGCGCACCAAGCTCGGCTTTACCTTCCGCTATTCGCCGGCGATTCGCCAGATCAAGGCATGGATCGACGACGGCACGCTGGGCGAGATTTTTCATATCCACGGTTTCGAGCAGAACAGCCAATGGCTGGATCCCCACGAGCCACTGCGTCAGATCACGCCGGGTATCGATCGCAACTCGCTCATTCCGGCCTCTATCGTCGGATACGGTTCCCATCTTATCGATCTGATGCGTTGGTTGGGAGGCGAGTTCGCCTCAGTGGCCTCCACCATGAAGAATTTCATTCCCGAACGTATCGTACGGGGAGAAGAGGGGCTGCAGAAGATCAAGGTTGAAGACGGTGCTGTCGCACTTGTCGAATATGCGAGCGGTGCGCAGGGTCTGTTGCAGACGAGCTATGTCGCGGTCGGCAATTATCCCGGCGTGGAACTGCGCGTCTATGGTTCGAAAGGGGCGGCCGTCGCCCGGTTGATCTCCGAGTTCGGCACGGCGGAGACACTGAAGTTGGCTAAGGCAGAAGCCGTCGAGTTCATTCCCTACGATGTCGGCGCCTCGGCCCTACCGCCCGGCACCACGCTCAGTACGCCGTGGCCCGAGCTTTACTATCGCAACCTCGTGCGTTTCTTCGTCGATGAAATCCTCGAAGATCGGCCTCAGGAATGCACATTCTATGATGGCGCCAAGAGCCAGGAAATCGTGGACGCGATCATTCAGGCCCATTTTGAACGCCGCTGGGTTGATCTGCCGGGCAACGGCGCATGACGCAGTGTCGTTACGATCCGTCGGTGGTCGACGCCTTCCTTAGGCACCACTGGACCTATCACCCTGTGGATGCGACGTTCATGGGCAATAGGGACCATGACGACCGTATGCCGCCCTGTGGGCCGGAAACGCTGACTGAGGAATTGGCGGGTATCGCCGCTCTTGAGCGCCGGCTTGCCGACACGGCCGAACCTGAGGCCTTGGGCGATCGTCTGGACCGCAAAATGATCCTGGCGGAGCTCGCCTTGCAGAAGGCAGCCGCGACATCTCGTCCACGTTTTTCCAATCCGGCGTGGTTTTCCGGCGAGGCAGCTTTCGCGATTGTTTCCCTGCTACTTCCCCAGTCGGCGCCGGTCCGGCAGGATGGACTGATTGCCCGCCTCAATTCTCTGCCGGCATTCCTGACGTCAGCCCTGGAACGGCTGAAGGGAAAAACTGCTCCATTTGGGTGGACGGCGCGCGCGCGGCGCGAGGCGCACGCGATGGCGGAATTCCTGCGTATTGAGATTCGACTGCACGACGAATTTTCCGCACAATGGGCCGCGCCCGCTGATACCGCAGCAGCCGCGTTCGACACCTTCGCATCTGGCCTCACGGATATTGTCGATGACGATCCGGCTTGCGGCGGAGACTATCTGTCGCTTTTGATGAATACGGTCCATGGCCTCGATTTCGGTCCGCGCGAAGCGGTGAAAAGGGCCGAAGAGGCCTTCGATCGGATCGGCGACGAACTGGTTGAAATGGCAAAGTCCATCGATCCGGAAAAAAGCTGGCAGGAATTGATTGCCGGCCTGTCCGACGATCATCCAGCCGACGCTGAAGCCGTAATCGAAAGCTATCGGCACCACGACGCCGCCGCGCGAAAAGATGGCGCAGCGCTGGTGACGCCGGCCCAGGAGTATGGGCTCGAGTACCGTTGGATGGCGCCGTGCTTCCGCAAGATCAATCAGTCCCTCTATTTCCTATTCTACAGATCTCCGCCCGGCCTCAACCCCGGTCAGGGCAGCGTCTATTGGGTGACGCCTCCAGGTGACGATGTCGACACCTTTCTGCGCGGAAGCAACACGGCCATGGTCAAGACGATCCACTCCGTGCATCATGGCAGCGTCGGCCACCACACGCAGAACACCCGCGCCCGCTCCGCCCAGTCGCACCTCGCACGCATTGCCGGTACCGATTGCGCTCTGGGGCTTGCGTTTCTCGGTTCCGGTACGCTGATTGAAGGATGGGCATGCTACGTTGAAGACCTTTTGATGGAAGCGCCGGACTTTTATGAACCGGCCGAAATCTTGCTCCTCAAGCAGTACGAGCGCAGAAACGCGGCGAGCGTCCTTGTCGATGTCAAATTGCATCTCGGGGACTGGAGCATGGCGGAGGCCATGGCCTTCTACCGCGACAAGGCGGGCTTCGCACCGGCTCGTGTCGAGGGCGAGGTGGTTCGTAATTCCATGCTGCCTGGCTCGCGGCTGATGTACTGGATCGGCGTCGAAGGCATCAAAACGCTGCGCGGCCGATGGAAAGGGGATACGATTGGCTTTCATGATGCGCTGCTGAGCTACGGCCATGTGCCGCTTGCGTGGATCGCTGAAGAGATGCAACGCGCGGGGCAATTGAACTGATGGCTGAACCCCTGCTGGAGATACGCAACCTCGTTACCGAATTTCGCACGGAGAGCGGCATCGTGCAGGCGGTCAAGGGCGTCGACCTGAAGATTGAGCAGGGGCAGACCGTTGCCGTCGTGGGCGAAAGCGGGTCGGGAAAATCCGTGACCAGCCTCTCTGTCATGCGGCTGATCCCGCCTGCGATCGGCGGCATCGCGTCTGGCGAAATCCTGTTCCGCGGGCGCGACGGCGTGGTGCGCGATCTGGCCCAACTGCCGGAAAAAAACATGCGCGGCGTTCGCGGCAACGAAATTTCGATGATCTTTCAGGAGCCGATGACCAGCCTCAACCCGACCCAAAAAGTCGGAACGCAGGTCGCTGAGGCGGCGCTACTGCATCAAGGACTGACCCGTTCGCAGGCATGGAAGCTGGCGATAGAGATGCTGATGCTGGTGGAAATTCCCGAACCGGCGCGACGGGCCGACATCTATCCGCACCAGATGTCCGGTGGCATGCGCCAGCGTGTGATGATCGCGATGGCGCTAGCTTGCAATCCGGCGCTGCTGATTGCGGACGAGCCCACCACGGCGCTGGATGTCACCGTTCAACTGCAGATTCTGGAGCTGATGCGCCGCCTGCAGCGAGAGATTGGCATGGGTATCCTGTTCATCACCCACAATCTGGGCGTCGTCGCCGAAATCGCCGATCGCGTCGCTGTCATGTATGGCGGACGCATTGTCGAAAGCGCCGACGTCAACGAATTGTTCGACCGGCCGAGCCACCCTTACACCAAAGGCCTGCTGGCCAGCATGCCGCAGGTCGATCACGCGGCACGCGCGGCAGGGCAGGTTGCCCGCTTGAAAGCCATTCCCGGCAGTGTCGTCGACCCGCGCAATCCACCAACCGGCTGCGATTTCAATCCGCGCTGTCACTGGGCGCTCGATGCGTGCCGAGCCGCGGTCCCTCCGGTTTTCATGGTGAGCCCGGATCACGGCGCGCGCTGTCTGAGATGGAGCGAAATGAATGGCTGAAGCCCTGCTCCAGGTTTCCGATCTGAAAGTGCATTTCGAGATCGGCAAGTCGATGTTCAAACCGGGCGTCGTCATCCGCGCCGTCGATGGCGTCAGCTTCGAGGTCGCCAAAGGAGAGGTTGTCGGGCTGGTCGGAGAGTCTGGCTCCGGAAAGTCAACGCTCGGCCGTTCGATCCTGCGACTGGTCGAGCCGACCGGCGGTTCTGTCAGCTTCGATGGTGGCAACGTGACGGGTCTTGCGCCCGCACAGCTCAAAGCGCTGCGCAGTCAGATGCAGATCATTTTCCAGGACCCCTATGCCAGTCTCAATCCGCGCATGAGCGTGGGCCAGATCATTGGCGAGGCGCTTCTGCTCCACAACATCGGCACCCGGAAGGAGCGTCCGGACCGGGTCGGCGACCTGCTGGAAAAAGTCGGCTTGCCTCGTTCGGCGGCAGCACGGTTTCCGCATGAGTTTTCCGGAGGGCAACGTCAGCGTATCGGCATTGCGCGCGCGCTTGCCGTCAATCCGCAATTCATCGTCGCCGATGAACCGGTTTCCGCGCTTGACGTTTCGATCCAGGCGCAGATCATCAACCTGCTGCAGGATCTGAGGCAAGAGCTTGGGCTGTCGATCCTGTTTATCGGCCACGATCTGTCCGTCATCGAGTTTCTCTGCGATCGCGTCATCGTCATGTACCTCGGCAAGATCATGGAAACTGCGACGGCCGCAGATCTCTATGCTAAACCCCTCCACCCCTATACGCGTGCGTTGCTGGATGCGGCGCCGGTGCCGGACCCGCGCGTGCGCCGAAGCCGCATCACGCTGAAAGGTGACTTGCCCAGTCCGATCAACCCACCCTCCGGCTGCGTGTTTCGCACCCGATGTCCTTTCGCCATCGAAAAATGCGCTGGGGCCGTGCCGGCTCTGGAGGCGCGCGGTGATCGCCACTCGGTGGCCTGCCTTCGAGCGGACGAACTTAACTTGAGAGAATAGATCAGCCTTATTTTTCGCGCCGATCCTCCGGCTATTTTTAGCCAGCCTACCCCGTAATTGCTCAGGAAATTGGCAATTCGGGGTATTTTTTTGCCCATTGTCGCCCAAATTCATGCATGAGTTAAAATGCGGTCAAAGTGGATTTTTTCGGGCATTGCACGATGCCTTCATGACGCACCATGCTGTGGCCCATGAAACGGATATTTATCGCCTCTCGCGGCAACCCTGAGCACATGGCAACCCTGTTTCGGAAAGAGCTTCCGAGCCACGTCGTCACGACCGAACAACCCAAGACGGACGACGGTCCCGTGCCCTATATCGTCGTCGGACGACCCCTGCCGGGCGTCATTGCTGCGGTGCCGGGGCTTGAGCTGGTGTTAAGCCTCAATGCCGGGATCGAACACCTGCTGGCCAGCGGCGAAGTGCCCGGGCATCTGCCAATCGTTCGCCTGGTCGATGATGGCCTTGCCGAGGGCATGTGCGAATGGGTTTTGGCGCAGGCGCTGGCATGGCATCGCAATTTGTTGGTCTACAAGGATCTTCAGGCAAAGGGCGAATGGGCACCCTGCGCGGAGAAACTGGCCCGCGAGCGCACGGTGACGATCCTGGGCGCGGGCGCACTTGGTTCCGAGGTTGCCCGGCATTTCGTTCGTTTCGGCTTCAAGACCCGTAGCTGGAGCCGGTCCGGCCGGGCGATCGAGGGAGCGCAGAGCTTCGCCGGCCGCGAAAAACTCATGGATGCGGTCAGCGGCGCCGATATTCTCGTCAATCTCCTGCCGATGACCGCTGAAACCGCCGATGTTGTGGATGCAAAGGTGCTGGCGGCGTTGGCCAAGGGCGCGTTCTTCATCAACGGTGCCCGTGGTGGCCACGTCGTGGATGCGGACCTGATCGGAGCCCTTGACGGGGGACATATCAGCGGCGCGGCTCTCGATGTTTTCCGCATCGAGCCGCTGCCAGCTGAAGACACGCTGTGGCGGCATCCGAAAGTCCTGCTCTCGCCGCACGTCGCCGCTCCCACGCATGCAGATGCTGCCGTGAAGGAGATGGCCGAAAACATCCGACGCTTCGAACGCGGTGAAAAATTGCCACACATTGTCGATCGCACGCTGGGCTACTGAAAACTTAACGACCGGCCGATCTAACACGGCCGGCGAATAGGGAACGCCCGCAAGGGCAAAAGAGAGGACGATGCCATGACATTTGAACTGACCCGACGCGCAGCACTTCAGGCGATACTTGCTGGTACTGCGACCCTTGCCACGATGCATGCGTTTCCGGCCTTCGCGCAGCAGAAGGGCGGTACGTTGACGGTGGGCCTGACCTACGAGATCGACACGATGAACGTGTACTCGACCGGCTTTCTGGGGGATGCACAGGCGGCCGTCGTCGAGGGACTTCTCGCGCCGGATCAGCATGCGAAATATGTGCCGGTGCTCGCAACCGAAGTGCCGACCATCGAGAATGGCGGCATTGTCGTGGCGGCCGACGGCAAGACGATGACGGTGACCTACAAGCTCCGTCCCGGTGTGAAGTGGCACGACGGCAAACCCTTTACGTCAGCCGACGTGAAATACACCTGGGAAGCGGTCAAGGACCCGGCGTTCAAAGCTGAATCCAAGGACGGTTCCGCCGAGGTGGCCAGCATCGAAACCCCGGACGACCTGACCGTCGTGGTTCACTACAACTCCATACTGCCGACCTTTGCCTCCACTCTCTTCACCTTCGGCATCTTCCCCAAGCACCTGCTGGAAGGCACCGATCTCAACACGTCCTCCTACAACGAAACTCCTGTGGGCACCGGCCCGTTCAAGGTGACGGAGTTCGTGCGCGGCCAGTACGTGGTGACCGAGCGTTTCGATGACTATTGGGCAAAGAGCGAGAAGGGTGATGCGCTGCCTTATCTCGACAAGATCATTTTCAAGATGATCCCGGACACCAACACGCTGATTACCCAGCTGAAATCCGGCGAAGTCAACCTGGTCGTATCGACACCCTACAGCCAGGCCAAGCAGGTCGAGGGCATTTCCGGCATCGAAATGGTCAAGGGGCCGCTCTTGTCCTGGCAGCATCTCGATTTCAATTTCAAGCGCCCGTCGCTGGCCGACATCAATGTTCGCAAGGCCATCGCGGCTGCTATCGACCGCACCGTGCTAAGCAAGGCGCAGGGCGGCTTCCCGGAACCGATCAAATCGCCGGTGGTGCCGGTGTTCGAATTCTATGATCCGAACACGCCGGAAATTGCCTACAATGTCGCAGCCGCCAACAAGATCCTCGATGAGGCGGGCTATGCTCCGGGCTCCGACGGCGTGCGCGAAAAGAACGGCGAGCGATTGTCCTATGCCTTCATGGTCCAGGCGGGCCGGGCGGACGACGAGCTGGCCCAACAGGTGATCATCGCCCAGCTCAAGGCGATTGGCATTGAAGCCGTTGCCAACAACCAGACCGGCGTCGCCTATCGCGAAGCGCGCTACAAAGGTGGCTACGACCTGATCTACGGTCGCTGGATCACCTCTGCCGATCCGGTCTACTCGGTGTTCTGGGGCACCGGCGGTGCCAACAACGGCCAGTCCTATTCCAACCCCGCTCTCGATGCGGCCCTGTCGAAATTCGAAACGACGCTGGACCCCGCCGCCCGCAAGCAGGCTGCGGCGGAATTCCAGAAAATTCTGGCCGAGGACCTGCCTTCGATCCCCTTGACCACCAACGTCGCCTTGATTGCCAAGACCGCGGCGCTCAAGAACTTCGTGCCGAACCCGACGAACATGACCAATTTCGTGCATACGGCCGAATGGTACATGGGCTAACGTGAACGGAGGCGCCCGGTCTCAATGGCCGGACGCCTCGTTCCTTTTGACCAGGAGACGGCATGAATTTCGGTTACATTTTACGCCGTCTGCTCGGCGCCATCCCGCTGCTCCTCGGCATTTCGCTGATTTTGTTTGCTATCGTGCATCTGGCCCCCGGCGGCCCGCTCGACATGTACGCCGAGAATCCCGCTGTCAGCAAAGAGGCGCTGCAACAGATCGCGGTCGCCTACGGCCTCGACAAGCCCGCGCCTGTGCAATACGTCATGTGGCTGAAATCGATGCTGGTTGGCGACTGGGGCTACTCCATCCGCACCGGACGTCCCGTCCTGACCGAAATTGTCCTGCGGCTGGGGCCAACCCTCGAACTTGGCGGTCTCGCCCTTCTGATTTCGCTGTTGCTCGCCGTCCCTCTTGGAATCATCAGTGCTGCCCGGCGCGGCTCGAAGCTCGACAGCGGGCTGACGATGCTGTCGTTTGCCGGCATTTCCACCCCGGTCTTCTGGTTGGCGCTGCTGCTTCAGCTTCTCTTCTCCGTGCAACTCGGCTGGCTCCCGTCTGCCGGCTACAAGTCAATCGGTGATGGCTCGTTCCTCGATCGGCTCGCCCATATCATTATGCCGGCCACCGTGCTGTCGCTTGCGACCATCGCCAGTTGGAGCCGGTTCATCCGCTCCGGCATGATCGACGTGCTCAACCAGGATTACATCCGCACCGCCTATGCGAAGGGGCGTTCCGAGCGAGGCGTCATCATCCTGCACGCATTGCGCAACGCGATGATCCCGGCCGTCACCGTCATCGCGGTGGACTTCGCCACCGTCATTTCAGGCGCCGTCATCACCGAAACAGTGTTTGCATGGCCGGGCATCGGACGTCTGTTCATGGAAAGCATGGATGGTCGCGACTATCCCATGCTGATGGGCCTAATGATGATGGGGTCTGTCGGCATTGTCGTGGCCAATATCATCGCCGATGTGACCTATGCCGCTCTCGACCCAAGGATTCGCTATGGTTGACGCAACGATGCAACTGGCTCACTTGGCGCCGCCGCAGAGCTACAGCCGCCGGGTTGTCAGGCGCTTTCTGAAACGTCGGCTGGCGGTCGCCAGTCTCGCCTTTCTGTTGTTGATGACAATTGTTATTGTCATTGGGCCATTCCTGTCGCCCTACAGTTTTGATGGTCAGGATTTCACCTTGATCGGTTCACCCGGCCCGATGACTGCAGAGCACTGGCTTGGAACCGATGAACTCGGTCGCGATGTCATGACCCGCTTAATATACGGAGGGCGGGTTTCCCTTGCTGTCGGCCTTGCTGGCGCGATTATTGCAACCATCGCAGGCACGCTGGTTGGTGCACTATCGGGCTTCTATCGCGGTTTGTCCGATATGCTGCTAATGCGGTTTACGGATGTGATGCTGTCGATCCCGACGCTGCCGCTTGTCCTGCTGCTCTCAGGGCTTTTCCGCCCGAACCCGCCTCTGCTTGTGGCTATCGTCGGCATGCTGATCTGGATGGGAACTGCACGACTGGTGCGCAGCCAGTTCCTCGCGTTGCGCGAACGCGAATTCGTAGAGGCCGCCCGCGCACTTGGGGCAGGGGGTGCACGGCTGATGTTCCGGCATATCTTGCCCAATGCCATCGGCCCGATCACCGTGGCGGCAACGCTTGCCGTTGGAAGCGCCATCATGCTTGAATCGGCGCTCTCGTTTCTGGGCTTTGGCATTCAGCCACCAGTTCCCACATGGGGAAACTTGCTGAACAGTGCATCACCCTGGCTCAGTGTTGCGCCATGGCTTGCTATACCGCCCGGCCTGCTAATTCTCTGCACCGTGCTGGCCGTCAATTTCCTTGGCGACGGTTTGCGCGACGCAATGGAACCGAAAGAGTGATTTCCCAGCTGATTTCTGTTTGACGTTTTCTCCAACAAACATTTGCTGGCGGGTATTGGGCAGCCCCGGCCAGAAGGGTCGGTAGACGCCCTTCCCGACCGAGAAGGCTTCAAGGCCGCGGCTGGCGACCGATGAGTCTTGTCTGGGCGCACTATGCGCTTGACGATCGAGACGCGATCTTCAGCTACATTGAAAGTGAAAACCCGAAAGCGTCAGTGTACGTCTACGAGGAGATTGCGCGTTCAGTTCGGCGTCTCCTCGACTTTCCCGGAAAGCGGCCGCCCGGATCGAATTGAGGGAACGCGGGAGTTGGTAATTCCGCGCACACCCTGCATCGCCGTATACACGTTGACTCGACCGCGGTAAACTTGCGGAATGACTGCATCGGAACTATATTGCAGTCAATGAAGGCGCCTGCGAGGGTCTGACTATGGCTATCCTGACAGTACGAAATGTACCTGATGAAGTGCACCGCGCTTTGCGCGTCCGGGCGGCAAATCACGGCCGTAGCACAGAGGCGGAAGTCCGCGAGATTCTGGAACGTGCGGTAAAGCCCGAACAGCGTATTCGCATCGGGGATGCCTTGGCTGAGTTGAGCGGGCGGATTGGCTTGACCAATGATGATTTTGAAGTGTTCGACCAGATGCGAGACAAAGCGCCGGCAGAGCCAATGGGGTTTGAATGATCGTCCTGGACACGAATGTCGTCTCGGAGGCGATGAAGCCCGCCCCGGATTTGGCTGTGCGCAATTGGTTGAATGACCAGGTAGCCGAAACCTTGTATCTGTCCAGTGTAACGCTGGCGGAACTGCTGTTTGGCATCGCTGCGCTCCCGGAGGGCCGGCGCAAAAAAGCGTTGGCCGACACGCTTGATGGCCTGCTCGAACTGTTCGACGATCGCGTGTTGTCATTCGACACTGCGGCGGCTCGGCACTATGCCGGCCTTGCGGCCACCGCGCGAGCAGGGGGGAAGGGATTCCCGACACCTGATGGATATATTGCGGCTATTGCAGCCTCCAAGGGATTTACAATCGCGACACGCGATACAAGCCCCTTTGAGGCGGCAGGAGTCCCTGTCGTCAATCCTTGGAACCACCTATAGACTCGCCATGGGGCGGGTCTCGGGTTCAAATAGGTTCAAGGCGCTATATGGACGTCAGCGGCGGCAGCCCATTTAAACTCGAAAGTTGGTTTAGGGTTTTCACGATGTCGTTAGGCAGTTTTATGCCCTCGTTCTGGCGCGATAGCTGGCTGTGCACCTCGATTTCGCCGGGCAGATAAACATCGCCGCCGTCGGCGGAGGGCATTGCCTTGATGCCGCCGATGACGCTGTCCACCCGCGCCTTGAACTGATCGATCGGCATGAAGCGGGTGACGTCGATCGCCACGAACAAATGGCCGGTCTTCGAAGGCCCTGAAATGTCGGTGATGTTCTTCACTTCTCCCGTCAAGCCTGTTCCCGTCAGAACACCGGTCAGTAGGTCGATGATCAGTGACAGGCCTGCACCCTTGACGCCGCCGATAGGCGCGAGGCTGCCCTTGAGCGCCGCGTGTGGATCTTCCGTGGGAAGGCCGTTTTCATCGACGGCCCAGCCGAGCGGAATTTTCTGCCCGGTAAGCGAGGCGAGCCTTATCTTGCCGCGCGCGACGACCGAGGTCGACATGTCGAGAATGATGGGCAGTTCCCGGCCGGCCGGAACCCCGAAGGCTATCGGATTGGTGCCGACCAGCGGTATGCGGGTGTTATACGGAGTCATCGCCGGGGATGAGTTGGTCAGGACTATGCTGAGCATGTCCGCGGCGATCGCGCGTTCGGCAAAATAGGCGGCGACGCCGAAGTGATTGGAGTTGCGCACGCCGACGACGGCGCTGCCGCTTGCCTTGGCTTTCTCGATGGCAAGATCGATCGCTCGTACGCCCGCCAGTTGGCCAAAACCATTGCCGGCGTCGATGAGCGCCGATGCAGAGCTGTCGCTGACGACCGGCATGTCGGGATCGAGTTCCATGACGTTTGCCCTGATCCTGTCGAGATAGGATGACAACCGGGCGACGCCATGGGAGCCAACGCCGCGCAGATCGGCATAGATCAATGTTTCGGCGACCACCGCAGCCGGTTCGCTGCGCATACCGGCAGCCTGCAGGATTTCCTGGACGAACGAACGCAATGCATCCGCTTTCACGACGACATGATCTGTCATTGTTCGGTTCACTTTCGAGACTTAGGAAGCGGCGGCGCTTGCTTGATGATTTTTGCGGAGGCTGAACGCTATCGGCAGAACGAGAGCCAGAACCGCGATCGTCAAAAGGGTGGCGGAGATCGGCCGTGTCAGGAAAACCGACAGATCGCCCTGCGACATCGTCATAGCTCTTCGAAACTGCTGTTCCGCGAGCGGGCCGAGGATCATGCCGATGATGACCGGGCTTGTCGGGAAATCGTAACGGCGCATGAAGAAGCCGGCGATCCCGATGCCATAGAGCATCACGAGATCGAAGACAGAACGGCTGATGCCGTAGGTTCCGACGGTGGCAAAGAGCAGGATGCCGCCGTAGAGATAAGGTGTCGGAATGCGCAGGATCTGCACCCAGAGTCCGACCAGCGGCAGGTTGAGGATCAGCAGCATGACATTGCCGATGTAGAGGCTGGCGATCAGCGTCCAGACGAGGTCTGCATGACTGGTTAAAAGCTGCGGGCCGGGATTGATGCCGTAACTCTGGAAGGCTGACAGCATGACGGCTGCGGTCGCAGAGGTCGGGATGCCGAGAGTCAACAGCGGTACGAACACGCCGGCACCAGCGGCATTGTTGGCGGCTTCCGGTCCGGCCACGCCTTCGATGGCGCCGTGGCCAAATTCCTCGGGATGCTTCGACAGCTTCTTTTCGACGAAGTAGGACAGGAAGGTCGGGATTTCCGCGCCGCCGGCCGGCATGGCGCCGATTGGGAAGCCGATCAGAGCGCCACGGATCCAAGCTTTCCATGACCGTGCCCAGTCCTGCGCTGTCATCCAGAGTGAGCCTTTGACGGGCGTTATCTCTTCCGGGGTCGAGCGATGACGCGAGGCGAGGTGCAGGGTTTCGCCAACGGCAAAGAGGCCGACGACGACGATGATGACATCGATGCCGTCGAGAAGCTCCAGCGAGCCGAAGGTGAAACGGGCTTGCCCCGATTGCAGATCGACGCCGACGAGGCCGAGAAGCAGACCGAGGCTGAGGCTCGTCAGGCCGCGAACCACCGAATTTCCAAGCACGGCCGCAACGGTAATGAAAGACAGGACCATTAGTGCGAAATAATCGGCCGGAGCGAAGGCAAGCGCGAGCTTGACGACGACGGGAGCCAGCAGGCTGAGGCAGACGACGCCGATGGTGCCGGCCACGAAGGAGCCGATGGCAGCTGTTGCCAGTGCCGGTCCGCCGCGCCCGTTACGGGCCATCTTGTTGCCTTCCAGCGCCGTGACGATGGAGGCGCTTTCACCGGGCGTGTTGATCAGGATCGAGGTTGTCGAGCCGCCGAACTGCGAGCCGAAATAGATGCCGCCGAAGACGATGAAGGCGGCAGCCGGATCGACCTGGAACGTGATTGGCAGGAGAAGCGCGATGGTGAGCGCCGGTCCGAGGCCCGGCAGTACACCGATGAAGGTGCCAAGTGTTACGCCGAAGAACGCCCAGAGAAGGTTCATCGGCGAAAGTGCGGCCGCAAAACCGTCGAGGAGGCCGGAAAGGCTACCCATCAGAACAAATCCTCAACAAGGCCGCCGCCGATGCGAAGATCAAGCATCTGGGCAAAGCCGTAATAGGTAACAATCGCCAGCACGAAGCCGAGGACCAGCGACAACCAAAGACGTCGCGCGCCAAAAGCCTTGGCAGTGAAGGCGAACATGAGGGTCGAGGCGATGATGAAGCCGGCGGATTTGATCAGCGCGACATTCACCACCATGCCACACGAGAGGATCGCCATCGGCATCAGATCGAGTGCCGGTGTGCGCGCATCCGTCGCTTCACAATCCCAGGGGGCTTTTACAGCCTCGAGCAGCAGCAACAGTCCGCAGGCCAGGAGCAGAAGGCCGATGCCGAAGGGGAATGTCTGGGGGCCGACGATGGCGACCCCCGGCCCGATTGCGATCATGGTCGACAGCATTGTGACGGCCGCCCCCATCGCAACGACGATCAGGGAGACGATAACAAGCTGCGGCCGTGCGGCGAGCGCTTTCATTTTGCGAGCCCGAGATCGGCCAGAACCGTGCGGGTCGCTGCCGTGTCCTTTTCGAGGTAGGCGGCGAATTCAGGGCCTGCCAGGAACTGATCCGACCAGCCGCGCGTGACGAGTTGATCTTTCCAGTCCTTGGTCTGCACCATGGCCGTGGTCAGGTCGATCAGTGCCTTGACCTCTTCGTCGCCGATGTTCGGTGCGCCGAAGACGCCGCGCCAGTTAGAGATCGTGACGTCCACGCCCTGTTCCACCAACGTCGGCACGTCGATGCCGGCGACCCGTTCGGGTGCGGAGATTGCAATGGCGCGCAGGTTGCCAGCCTTGATCTGCTCGGAGAACTCGCCGTAGCCGGAGATGCCACAGGTTACCTGGTTGCCGAGCAGCGTTGCCATCGCTTCGCCGCCGCCTCCGGTATAGGCGACATAGGAGAGATCCCCGAGGCCGACGCCGGCCGATTTTGCGATCATGCAGGCAAAGATGTGGTCCGTGCCACCCGGAGCGCCGCCGGCCCAGGTGACGGCCTTCGGGTCCTTCTTCAGGAGGTCCACGAACTCGCCAAGCGTTTTGATCGGCGAGGCAGCGGGCACGACGAGAACCTGATATTCGCCGGTAAGACGGGCGACAGGCTTCAGCATCGTCAGGTTGACGGGGGTGTTGTTGGTGATGATGGTGCCGACCATGATCGCGCCGGCGATGAAGAGCGCACTGGCCTCGCCTTCATACTGGTTGATGAACTGCGGCAGGCCGATCGTGCCGCCGGCGCCGCCGACATTGGTGATGCGCGAATTACCGATCAGCTCATTCTTCTTCATCACTTCGTCGATGACGCGGCCTGTCAGGTCCCAGCCGCCGCCCGGCGCGCCGGGAATGAAGATGTCGAGCGAGCCGAAGCTTTCGGCTTGAGCGATCCGCGGCAGTGCCATGCCGGCGGCCAGAAGGCCGGCGGAACCGGCCAGGAAACTACGTCTGCTGATAATCATGTCATTCTCCTCCGTTCAGTCCGGCCTTCCCGGGGCCGGATGTCAATTAAATTGCTTCGGTTCGATGCTCAGACCGGGCATCCTTTTTGTCGCATCAGCGCGTTGAAGCGCTCCCAGTCGGGCTGGCCGGTCTTGTTCTTCTCGTTGATCACACGCTCGCGCTCGGCATGGGCGCGGCATTTGACCAGCAGCGCCTCTGCATCGGAGGCGGCAACTGACACAACGCCATCGGCGTCGCAAAGGATCAGGTCGCCCGGCATGACCGAGAGGCCGGCGCAGGCGATCGGTACGTTCAGTTCGCCCGGACCGTCCTTGCTTGGGCCGCGATGGATATTGCCGCGGGCGAACGCACCGACGCCGCCTTCCTTCCATTCCGCAACGTCGCGCAGGGCGCCGTCGAGCACGAAGGCGCGAATGCCACGGGCGAGTGCGCTGGTGCGCATCAGGCCACCGATCACGGCTGTCGAGAGATCACCACCACCATCAATGACGATGATGTCACCCGGCTCGGCCGTCATGATCGCCAGATGGATCATCAGGTTGTCGCCGGGGCGAATGCGCACGGTCACGGCCGGCCCGCAGATCGTCTCGCTCTGGTCGCCGTGATAGGCAATCAGGCCCCGCGCGCCGGTGTGGCGGCCCATGCTGTCGCTGGCGTGCGGAACAGGAACGTTGCGAAAACCGTCGATCAAGTCTTTGGAAAGGTTAGAGACACGCGGGTTGACCGTGAAACCGGTCGGCCATGCGGCCTTGATGTCATTTGCTGCAACTGGAGTGTTCATCGTCTCACTTTGCTCCGATGGTGCGCCGTTCTAGAACGGCAGGATTGACGAGAAGCCGGCGATCCACCCTGCCGTCGATCAGCGCGTCCAGCACATTCTGCGCGGCGCTGATGGCGACGTTGTCGAGGGCGGCGTCCGTGCTGCCGCCCATATGCGGCGTCATGACGATCGTCGGTATCGACAGGAAAGGATGGTCTGCGGACAGGGGTTCGTCGGCGAAGGTATCAAGGCCGGCACCGGCCAGGTGCCCGGCGGTAACCGATTGCGCCAGCGCCATTTCGTCGATCAACCCGCCCCGGGCAGTGTTGATAAGAATGGCGCCTTTCTTCATGGCTGCGAGCTGGGGAGCGGCAATCATATTGCGCGTCTCTGGTGTCAGGGGGCAATGCAGCGAAACGAGATCGCTTCGCTCGAGAAGCTCGCCCAGCGTATCCACCCAAGTCACGTTATGAGTACCGCGGTCGCGGATGTGCGGATCGAAGGCAACGATGCTCATGCCCATGGCCTGCAGCATTGTTGCGACGCGCTGGCCGATGGCGCCGAAGGCGACGATGCCGGCGGTGCGCCCGGAAAGCTGGATGCCTGAGCCCGACCTGTCCCAGTCGCTGGCACGGATGCGGGCGTCGAGATGTGAAATCTTGCGAGCGACGGCGAGCGCAAGACCCACGGTCAGCTCGGCCACGGACTGGCCATTGGCGCCATTGGCGATCATCACGGGGATGCCGCGTTCCGTGGCACTGTCGAGATCGACATTGTTGTAGCCGACACCGTGGCGGGAAATGACCCGCAACGCCGGTGAATGCTCGATGAGATCACGCGACAAGGCGAGGGTGCGGGAAATCACGGCATCGTAGGCAGTGCCGCGCAGCGCTTCGGCAAGCTCGGCGTCGGTTCCCCTGGGCAGAAAGGAGACGGAGCAGCCGGCCTTTTCAAGCAGGGCAACGCCCGGCGCGGCCAGTGTCTTTGCCGTCATCAGTACCTTCAGGCCCATCGTATCCTCCCATTCGCGACCATGCGTCTATTGACACCGGCTGTTACCGCTGGTCAAATTCATAAAATTCCTGAATTGATAGCTGTGAGGAATGTATGGAGCTTCGCGACCTGCAATATTTCGAGGTCATCGCCACCATCGGCCATATCGGGCGCGCCGCGGAAAAGCTGGGGCGGACACAGCCTGCCTTGAGCAAATCCGTGCGCCGTATTGAAACCGAGATCGGCACCCGTCTGCTGATGAAATCGGGCAGGGGCGTACAGCTGACGACGGCGGGGCGCGTGATGCTGGAGCGGGCACGCAGCCTGCGCATGTCGGTCGAGCAGAACCTTCGCGAGATGGCGGACATCGCCAAGGGCGCCATCGGTAATATCCGCGTCGGCTCGGGTGCAACGACGGCAGAATACTTGCTGCCCCAGGTCTGCAGCCGGCTGCTGACGGAAACGCCCGGTATCCGCTTCGACATTTCCATCGGCATGAACGACGTGCTGCGGGCAATGCTGAACGACGGCAAGGTCGATGTGATCGTCGGGCCGGTCGCCAAGGGCGACGACGAGACCTATACGGTTCACCGCCTCGGCGACGATTCCGTCGTGGTGGCTGCAGCGAGGGGACACGCCTTGACGCATGGCCCGGTGACCATCGCCGATCTGCAGGATTACGGGTGGGTGCTGCCGGCACGGTCGGTGGTGACGCGGCAGTGGATCGATGCGGCGTTTGCCTCGCGCGGGCTGAGCGAGCCGCGGGTCGATATCCAGACCAACAACATCTCGCTGTCGCCGCGCCTGATCGCGCCCACCGATCTGCTGACCTTCATTTCGCGCCGCAATCTTGGCCGCGGCCGCGTCGGAGAGCCCTTGGTGGAAATCCGTTTGGCGGAAACGACGATGCAGCGCGAGGTCGCGGTCGTGCATCTGAAGTCGAGCTATGTTTCTCCCGTCGTGGAGCGCTTCATCGCCGTGCTCAGGGACGAAGCAGGCCCGGCCCTTGCCGACTTGCCGACCCGCGACTGACTATTCGATTTCGGCGGTCGCCTGGACGATCCGGTCGACAAGCACCTGGCTTGCCGTCGGGATATAGCCGCCCTTGCGGGTGAAGATGCCGAATTGCCGCTCCCAGGTTATCTCGGGGAAGGGCAGTTCCACGAGGTTTTCGCCGCCATTGGTGCGTGTCAGGTTCTGGCGGGAGGTGAAGCTCAGGAGTTCGGTGCGGGCAATCAGCTTCGGCATCAGCGGCAGCGAGCTGATCTCCACCTGTACCTGCGGCGGCGGCATGGCCAGCCGCTCGAAGGCGCGCTCCAGCCAGACGCGCAAGCCGACGCTCGATTGCGGCAGTATCCACTTGTACTGCTTCAGTTCATCAAGCGCGACCGCCCCGCCCGCCAGCGGGTGGTCCCGGCTCGCGACGATGACCACCTGATCCTTCATGATCGGCAGGCAGTCAAACTCGTCGCTTTCGTAGACGGGGCTGATGACGACATCGAGTTCGTCGCGCCGCAGATTGTCCAGCAGGAAGTCGGTCATGCCGATCGTCAGTTTCAGCGTCACATTGGGACTGGTGCGCGTCAGGTTCTGCAGGATATCCGGCATCAGGAATTCGGTGATGGTCGCCACCACGCCGAGCCGCGCATGGCCGCGTGAGCCGTTAACGTAATCATGAATTTCACGCTGCGTCTCGTCAATCGACTGGATGATATGTTTGGCACGGCGGATCAGAACATTGCCGACCGGCGTCGGCACGATGAGCCGGCCCTTTCGTTGGAAGAGCTTGGTGCTGGCCTCTTCCTCCATGCGCATGATGCACTTCGTCAGCGCCGGCTGGGTGATGTTCATTCGCGCCGAAGCGAGCCGCAGATTGCCGCATTCGCTGATCGCCACAAGGTATCGAAGATCCCGCTCGTTCATTCAACTCATTCCCATCGGTTATCGAATTTGGAATATTATCCATTGGACGTCATCGATGGCTCCGCGATACTCCGACTACAGTGAGATTTCAAGCGAAGAGCCAAGACCGTCGGGACAGGATGTGCCCGAGGTCGCCTGACGGAGGAGTCGGGAAGGTTCGCCAAGGGTCTCGCAACTGTTCAGGCAAAGGGTTGGAGGACCATATGAACGCTTTCAAGAAATTTCTCGTTTCCACGGCCATGGCCGTTTCTGTCTCCGTCGGCCTTGGCGGGTTGGTGCAGGCTGCCGAACTGCGCATCGCCGGCGGCGTCGGCATCCTGTTCGCACCGATCCATGTGATGAAACAGGCCCAGCTTCTTGAAAAACATGCCAAGGACATGGGCCAGGACCTCACCCTTGAGATGCTGAGCTTCCCGAGCGGCAGCGCCGTCACCGATGCGCTTCTCTCCGGCAACGTCGATATCGTGGCGGCCGGGGTTTCCAACGCCCTGCTTCTGTGGTCGCGCACCAACGGCGACGTCAAGGCGGTTGCCGCCGTCAGCGGTACCAAGAGCGTGCTCGTCAGCAAGGACCCCGATGTCAAGACGCTGAAGGACTTCAAGGAAACCAGCCGTATCTCGGTGACGTCGCTCAAGGTTTCCAACCAGGCAATCTACCTGCAGATGGCGCTCGACAAAGAATTCGGCGACGCGACGAAGTTCGACCCGATGATGGTGCAGCTGGGTTTTGCCGATGGCGTGCAGTCGATGATGAACCCGCAGGGACCGACCGATGCCATGTTTGCCGGCCCACCCTATTACCAGAAGCTTCTGAAAGAGCCGAACATGCATGCTGTGCTGACGACACTGGATATCGCAGGCCCCACGACCAACCTGCTCGCCTTCACCACGATGGCCTATCACGATGCCAATCCTGAGGCGATCAAGGTCTTCCTTGCAGCCTTGAAGGAAGCGCAGGAGATGATCAACCGGGAGCCGAAGAAGGCGGCTGAGCTCTATCTGGCCTCGACCAAGGAAAAGTTCACCGTCGATGAGCTTGCCTCCATGTTTGCCGAAGAAGGCAATGTCTTCCAGTCGATGCCGCTCGGCGTGCACCAGACGGCCGCGTTTATGGCGAAAACCGGTCTGATCAAGGATAGCCCGGCCAGCTGGCGCGACTTCTTCTTCCCGGACCTGCAGTCGCTCGAAGGCGCTGCCGCCGCGAACTGAGCGTTGCGCAACAATGAGGAGGGTACCATGAACGTCATGTTGTCATCGCCACGGGTTCTGACGGAGGATGTCGCGAAAGCCGAGCCAATTCTCGACATCTCCGACGTCACCCTGCAATACACCGCCGGCCATCTGTCGATCCTTGCGACCTACAAGGTAAGCGCCCAGGTGTTCGAGGCCGATCGCTTCGTGCTTCTTGGCCCCTCCGGTTGCGGCAAGTCCACGCTGCTGAAGGCTATCGGCGGGTTCCACAAGCCGAGCGAAGGCGAGATCAGGCTCCGCGGTCGAAAGGTCACGAACCCCGGCCCGGACCGCATGATGGTGTTCCAGGAGTTCGACCAGCTCCTGCCCTGGAAGACCGTCGTCCAGAACGTGATGTTCCCGCTGATCGAATCCGGCAAGGTGAAGAACCGCAAGGAAGCCGAACAGCGCGCCCGGCACTATCTCGACAAGGTCAATCTCACCAAGTTTGCGGAAAATTATCCGCACATGCTCTCGGGCGGCATGAAGCAGCGGGTGGCGATCGCCCGCGGCATGGCAATGGAGCCGGACATTCTCTTGATGGACGAGCCCTTCGCGGCCCTTGATGCGTTGACCCGCGTCAAGATGCAGGACGAACTGCTGGAGCTCTGGGACGATACGCATTTCACCGTGCTCTTCGTCACTCATTCCATCGCCGAGGCTGTCAAGATCGGCAACCGTATCCTGCTTTTGTCGCCGCACCCCGGGCAGGTAAAAGCCGAACTCAACGGCCTTTGCCGCGAAGACGCACTGGGGCCGAAAGGCCGCGCCTTGGAGCGCGATATCCACGACATGCTGTTTGCCGACAAGGCGAGCCAGGAGGTTCAACACCATGGCTGACGCTACCGCATCCCCGCTTCACAACTACCGTCCCGAAATTCGGCGCGAACCGGCAAGTGCCGATGCCTTCGGCGTTGTCGAACGTCGCCTGACCATCTGGAAGCAGATCTATGCCTCCGGCCCGGCGCGCAAGGCCCTGATCCTCTTGCTTCTGGCGCTTGTCTGGGAAATCTACGGCCGCAGCGTCGGCAATTCCCTGCTGTTCCCGACCTTTTCGGAAACGGTCTCGGCCCTCTCGACCGGGCTTGCCTCGGGCGAGCTCTTCCAGCGCATATGGGCCTCGCTGCAGGTCTTGCTGACGGGCTATGCCATCGGCATCCTTGCGGCTGCGGCGTTGACGATGATCGCCATCAGCACCCGTATCGGTGAAGACCTGATGGTGACGCTGACGGCCATGTTCAGCCCGCTTCCGGCAATCGCGCTTCTGCCACTGGCGCTGATCTGGTTCGGCCTCGGTTCAGGCAGCCTTGTGTTCGTGCTCGTGCATTCGGTGCTGTGGGCGGTTGCGCTCAATACCTTCACGGGATTCCAGTCCACCTCGCACACCCTCCGTATGGTCGGCCGCAATTACGGGCTGAAGGGCTGGCGCTTCGTTAGCCGCATCCTGATCCCCGCCGCACTGCCGAGCATTGTCACCGGCCTCAAGATCGGCTGGGCCTTTGCCTGGCGCACGCTGATCGCCGCCGAAATGGTTTTCGGCGTCTCGTCCGGCCAGGGCGGTCTCGGCTGGTTCATCTTTCAAAGCAAGAACATGCTCGACATTCCCGCGGTCTTCGCCGGCCTGTTGAGCGTCATCCTGATCGGTCTTTTCGTCGAAGGCGTCCTCTTCAAGCTGCTTGAAGACCGCACCGTTCGTCGCTGGGCCATGCAGAACTGATGCCTGCCCGGGCAGGCTCCCATCATCTGGAGGAAATGAACATGAATACCAATGTTGCACCCAAGGACATCGCCCTCGACAACGGCGACCTCGTTGAGACCATCGCGGCCTATTTCCGCTCCGAGCACTGGAAGAGGGTCATCGAGGTTCTGAGCATTACCGAAGAGCCGGTCTACCACGCCCACGCCTATGTCGAGACGCAGATCCACCCGATGAGCCTCGAGGAAATCGTAAAGGGCTATTTCGAAAAGACTGGCCGCCCGGTGCATCGCAAGATCGAAATCTTCACCTCCGGCCAAGTGGCCGATTCCGGCTCCATCCACGGTATCGAGCCGCACGGCATGCCGCATTTCGACCTGCTCTGGAAATATTCGCCGACCGCCATCCTGGCGCCCGCGAAACGAGAGCACAATGTCGAATACTGGGGTCGAAGCTACATGGACGAGTTCTACAAGAAGTACCCGTTCAAGACCGAGCTGAATGCCGAGGAGCAGGCGGAACTGGAAGGCTACTTTGAAACCGCGGCCTTCAAAAAATACTGCGAGCTGAATGAACATCCAGACGTCGTTCATATCCACGCCAATGTCGAGACATCGGCGCATCCCGACCTCATCCGCGCGGCGGCCCTCAAGGCCATGGCAAAACGCGGCTGGGATGTCGTGGAGGCCGTTCCGGTGGCCTTCCAGATGCGCGGGCAGATGCATGGCAAGGTCGTGTTCATCGGCAACACGCCGGAAAAGATCTTCGACATCGCCTGGGCCTTTAACCCGGCTGCGACCCTGATCCCAAGCACTCGTTACTGGCTGACGACGGAAAATCCGACCTACGACGCCCGTACAATGCATGAGCTGCCGCTGCTTCTGAAGCGCGACCCGTATCGCCTGCTCTCCCTCAAGGAGATCGAGGCCGTCGTCGCCGCCATCTGACATCTCATTCCAAGGACATGACAATGACCTCGAACTATTTTTCTTCCGCTACCGGTCAGGGTGGCCGGGTCCTTGCGGCTCGCATTCATCCGGATCGTGACGTTCTCCAGTCTATCGAGGAAGTGTGCCTCGCCCACGGCATCACCTGCGGCCAGATCACAACGACTATCGGCAGCCTGAAGCGGGTGGCGCTGCATTATGTCAGCCGTGTCGAACCTGATCCGAAGCTCGGATATACGACGCAGCTCATCATGGAAGGTCCGTTCAGCCTGTTGACGGGGCAGGGGCTGGTTTCGCCCGGCGAAGAGCCCGGACGACTCAATATCCATTATCATGCCGTGATCAGCGGCGAGAAGGATGTGATCTACGGCGGCCATATCGAGCCGGGCACGATCACGCTGACGACGCTCGATCTGTTCATCAGCGAGGTTCATGGCGTCGATATCGTCCGGGGCCGCGATCCCGAAACTGGCGTTATCGTCACCACCATTCAGGCTGCCGCTGCGTAAGGATAAGTCCATGAAAGTTTTCATCACCCAGCCTCTGGAGCAGGAGGCCATCACCATGCTCGAAAACGCCGGCATCGAGGTTGTCTGCAGCGGTGTCAGCCGTCCGTTGACCCGCAAGGAGTTCCTCGACGGTATCCACGATGCCGACGGGGTGATCTTCGTCTGGCATACCGAGGAGCTTGACAAGGAGGCCTTCGATCACGCTCCGAAGTTGAAAATCGCGGCACGTCGCGGCGTGGGCTACGACAACATCAATATCGAAGAAGCCGAGCGCCGCGGCGTCGAAGTAACTGTGACACCAGTCCATACCCACACCATCGCCGATCTGACATTCGGTCTGATGATCAATGCCGCCCGCAAGCTCCACCACGCCGACGCGTTTGTGCGCGGTGGAAACTGGACGGAAGCCGGAACCTGGGTGGCGCAGCGGTTCATGGGCTTCGATGTATCCTACAAGACCATCGGCATCATCGGCTTCGGCAAGATCGGCAAGCACATGGCCAAGCGCGCCCGCGGCTTCGACATGGAGGTTCTCTATAGCGACGTCATCCGCCAACCGGAGGCGGAAAAGGAATTGGGCGCAACCTTTGTTTCGCTCGACGAAATCTATGCCCGCGCCGACTTCATCTCGGTCAACTGCGCGCTGACCGAGAAGACCCGGCGGATGATTGACGCCCAGGCGATTGCCAAGATGAAGGACACCGCCGTCATCGTACTCTCGGCCCGTGGCGGCATCGTCGACGAACAGGCGCTATACGAGGCACTGTCAACCGGTAAGCTCGGTGCCGCCGGTCTCGATGTTTTCGAGGAAGAGCCCGTCTCGTTCGATAACCCGCTGCTGAAGCTGGAAAATACAGCCTTCTCGCCGCATCTCGGGACAAGCGTCATGGAAACCCGCATCCGCATGGCGACAACGGCGGCAGAGGATGTAATCCGCGTCCTGAATGCCGAGCAACCGCTCTATTCGTTAATTCGCAAGGCTGGATAGTTCAGCTCCGTCTTGCCGAGTGTAAAGGGAGCCGAAATTTTGCTGGTTGCGATCAATTTATGCGCCGCGGCCAGCCACTAACCGATTTGGTCCAACAAAGCTTGACAATCGAATTTTACGCCGCTGGTGGCGAGAAACGCACGGAAAAAATTATGTTCGTCTGAAGGACAGCGGTTCGATTCCCTTCAAGGCGAGGGATAGCCCGTGTGCTGCCGACTTACGGTCGTCGAGTGGAGAGTTTGCGTCGCTTCCAATGATCTGAACGTCCGAGGAGCCAAGGCGCGCACCTCGGCCAGAGTGACCCGAGCGTCTCAATTGCGGCCGGAAGCTGACTGTCAGCTACCGAGGCGCGGAGGCCTGGGATCAGCCCATGCCCAACGCTCTCGGAATGCTGTTATGACCGCGCGCCGCACACGACCTATGGCACGTGTTGCATTATGATTTGCGTGTGCAGCATCGGCGCCTCGCTGCCGAAATAGGTCTCCAGCAGCGGCAGGAAATCCTCCGAAAGGTAGAAGTCTGTCAGCGCGCGGTCTGCCAGCAGGCGGAAGTCGGCGTCGTTGCGACGCAACGCGATCGCATAGGGTTCATGCGTGATCAGGCGATCGCCGACCTCGAGCGAGGATGGATCGCGCGCCCGCTTGGCCAGGTTGATGAGCAGCACCTGATCGGCGATGTAGGCATCGATCCTGTGGTCCTCCAGCGCCTTGAGCCCGTCCTCATGCGTGTTGAAATCGGCAAGCTTTGTCTTCGATTCTTGGATTGCGAGTGCCTCGCGAAGCGTCCCTGCCGTCGTCGTGTTTGCGCGCATACCGATGACGTTTGTGGCAACGCGCTCGCTGACGGCGTGAACGGCCGGCCCGTTGAGAAAGAGCGCCTGCAGGTAGCTGGGCGAATCCTTGCGCAGCAGCGCGCTCGCCCCGGTGAGGAAGATCGGTTGTGAGAAATCGACGATTTCCCGCCTCTTCAAATTCACAGTGATGGAACCGCAAAGCAAGTCGATATCTTCATTCTCTACTGCATCGAAGCCGCCGGCGAGCGTCACCTCAACAAATTCTCGTTTTAGTTGCGGAATTTGATCTTCGATCTCGTCAGCAATCTTGCGGCACAGGTCGATGGCATATCCCACCGGTTCGGCCCCTGGCTGGCGGGTGGAAAATGGTGCTTGATCGGAGATGTAACCGATACGCACGGTTCCGCTCTCCATAATGGAGTTTAGCGTTGCGGCGGCGGACGCCAAAGCCGAAAAGCAAAGGGCGAGGCTCACGAACAGAAACCGCCTCATGCGCTTGGCCATACTTGTCTGAGGGGCACCTGCATGATCCCTATCTCCGGAAAACGGTGTCGATCTCAAAGGCGTTGACCCAGCTTATGGGCTGCCCCTCATATGTCAACCAACGACGCACGGCGTCGCTCGGCCGCATTGTCACAATGGCAAGGTCGACCGGCCTCACGTCGGTCTTTTTTGCGCATCATGCCGCCGCGCCCGATCCACCATATATCTGCTATCGGAGATCGGCTAGCGGATGCCCAACGGCCGGGATTAAGGCGCCAAGCAGACCCTTATCGTTTCCATTTCGCGGTAGGCGGAAGGGTAGCATGCCTATTTAGGCGCGACCTCGAGGCGCTGTTTTAGGAGCCAACTCCAAAGCTCCGGATCATTTAAGGCCGCCCACTCAACGCCCGAATGGTCAACGCCTTCCAAGACACTTAAACGGGCATTTCGCTTTAGACCGACAAGTCGTTCGTAAAGCACGACCGAATCCGACAAAGGAATGGTGTCGTCGCTGGTGCCGTGGAACACCCAAAAGGCTGCCTTTTCATTTGTCCTACTCAGGTAGTGACGATTCCCACCGCCAGCGATTGGAACGAAAGCCGCAAATTTATCGGGAAACTGTTCTGCCATGGCCCAAGTACCGAAACCGCCGCGGCTGAAGCCCACGACATAGACCCGCGTGCGATCGACACGATACTTCAACATGACCTCCTCAAGAGCTGCCTCCACTTTCTCGATCGGGTAAAGGAGTTCGTCACTTGGATTCTGAGGCGAAAATACCAGGAACGGGAATGTCTTGCCCTCCTCGATCAACTTCGGAATTCCGCTCGATCTAACTTTCTCTATATCAGTCCCACCCTGATCGCCGCCGTGAAGCCACACGACGAGTGGGTACGTTTTGTCGGAAGACGCATAGTCGTCTGGCGTGTACATCAGATAGTTGAGGTCATTCTTTATGTTGCTACGCGATGTCGCGGCCAACTGTTCGGCGTGGGTTACTCCCGCGCTGCACATTCCGCATACGGCCGCAAATACCAGCGCTATGTTGTATCGCGTCATTCGATCACCTCCTCCATGATGTTCAGCGTGTAGCCAAATCAACATGGAACCGAGGTAGCGAAACTCAAGCTTTGGCTGCCAAAATGTGTTCGATAAGAGGTTTGACCTCAATGCGATGAAGACGCCTTCCAGCGCCTTGCCCAGCGCGACGCATGGCAATCCGTTCGAATGGCACCATTGCTAAAATCCACCCGCACCATCGTCGAGCGGCTCGCAACCTTTTGATGAAGAGCGTCACCACACCGGCTCTGCGTCTTTTCGGCTTCCGCAGCCTTCTTGTCGTAAATGGCATGATCGCCGCCACGACGATCGGTGCCTTCGCATTCGTCGACGGAGAAACGCCGCGCATTGTCATGTGGGTGCTGCTGATTGCCTGCGGCCTTTCCCGCTCGATGCAGTTTACGGCGCTGACGACGATCGCCTTCGCGGATGTGCCGCCTGCTCAGCGAAGCGCGGCGACGACGATTTCGGCGATGCTGCAGCAACTCTCCCAACTGCTTGGCATCGCCGTTGCCGCAGCCGTCATTCGCTTCGCATCCTATCTGGGCGGGGGAGGAGGCGATAATAATATGCTTCCGGATATTCGCGCCGCCTTCCTCTTTATCGCCGCCATAGGCTTCGTGTCGGCGCTTCGCTTTCTCGCACTGTCGTCCGACGCGGGTGCTGAGGTTTCCGGCCACCGTGGTCGCCCTGTCGTCGGATAAGGCGGCGTAACAGAAACCGCGGTTCGCGCAGCCTTTGGAAACGGCCAGCGATCAGACATATGGCGTATTCCTCAAGAGAGCAGACAGGTTTCGGTGCGACCTGCCGGCGGTAACGACCTTGGGCTTCGAAGACAGAGAAGAAGAGCCACTGGCGACTTTTGAGCGGAGATCGCCAAAGAGCCGGGGAAAGACCGGCGGAGGCGCCGGGCGAAAACTTCCTTCCCATTTTCAAGGCTAGAAGTTTCGCCTGACCTCCCGGTCTGCGGTTCGTAAGCAGGGTACGGCACAAATCGGCGGCCGGGGCGAAGCGCCGGCTTTGTTCGTCTGCGAGGGTAAGTTCGCCTTCGATGCGTTTCAGCCATCGTTTCGCTTCCGCCGGCTGACACCCAAATAGACGGTGCTCTTTCATCGGTGCGACACAGTCGACGAACTCGACTTTTTATTTCCGCCTCTGATCGCAACGGTCGGGCAGATATGCCCTGGGTCGGGAGGGCGGAACCATTCGCTCGTAGCCTCATTTTACCGAGGTATCATAGATGGAGCGGACCAACGGCACGCCCCAGATTGCGCCTGGTGTCGACCAGCCCCTCACTGCTGCGTCGCCTGTCTCGCGTCTCCACTCCGCATTGCGATCGCGTGTGTCGAGTCGCAGTCGATGGTGAACGGGATGGGAGATGGAATAGCAGCGACCGTTAAAGTCATGCGCTGGTTGGCAATTACGATGTTCTGTGCGTTCGGTGGAGCCTGCACCACGACATTTACGCCCGACATGACCAGCCTGAAGGCGCATTCTCCCGCCACGCTGCACCGTGTCTATGTCAAAATGCCAGATGCTTCCGGCAAAAGAACCTCGCAGCGTGCCGGCCATTATACTGTCGGCAAGCCTTACGTGGTCAAAGGCAAGCGTTACTATCCGAAGGAGGAACCGGGCTACGATCGAAGCGGCATTGCCTCCTGGTACGCTCGGGGGTTTCAAGGGCGGCGGACCGCAAATGGCGAGACTTACGATCCGGGCCGCCTCTCCGCCGCGCATCCGACACTTCCCTTGCCCAGCTACGTGCGGGTGACAAATCTCACAAACGGCTCGTCGGTCGTTGTGCGCGTCAATGATCGTGGCCCTTTCCACAAAGGACGTTTGATCGATATTTCCAGCAAGGCAGCAGAGATGCTGGATATGACGCGCCGCGGGACAGCGTACGTCCGGGTACAATATGTGGGGCGCGCCGCTCTAAACGGAGATGACATGGCGTTTCTCATGGCGTCACAAAGGAAGCGCCAGGGTCCCCTTGGCGTCAATCGGCCAATCGGCGCGCAGGTCGCCGGCAAACCGCTTACCAGCTACGGTGAGCGCAGCACCCTGTTCGTCGGCTCGAAATCTGCCGGTAACTTTCTGGCTGCCTCTCGTTTGGGGGGACGGGAGGCTGCGTATGCGCTCTGGGCTTCCCAGGCACACCACTTGGCACCCCTCGGCAAGGCAAGTATTGCAAGGGAAACCGCGATTTTTGCCGAATGCTGTTTGAACAAGGAGCGGGTGGGCGAGAAATCTGTGTTGCAGGCGTTTCTCCCGGCAGCTTTCGATCGCAAAAGCCACCGGACTGGAATGACTGGCCGACGATCGCCAGCAAGGCGACGACGGGGAGACCCGGAAACCGGCCATATCCGGTGGTGTGAACGTTGCCAGAGCGCGTGGCGTGCGTGTCGAGGGTGAGCCGGAAGCTTCAGAGAAGTTAGCCGGACCAGAATTATGCGCTCAGTTTCCGTTTTGTGCGTTGGGATCGCCTGCAAAAAAGGAGGACCCGACGGCCTCGCGAGACGACATCATAATATTTCCCGGCCGCTGGCGCGGCCGGGAAAGTGAGGGAATGCAATCAAGCGAATTCCCGAAGCTTGGTATCCGAAGTTCAGGCTGACCTGACGTTTTCGGCCTTCGATTTTCCGGTCTTGCGGTCCTGGCCAAGTTCATAGCTGACCTTTTGACCGTCGCGCAGTGACGTTGCGCCCTCAAGCGCCGACACATGGACAAAAACGTCCGGTCCGCCATTGTCAGGCGTGATGAAGCCAAAACCCTTGTCCTGGTTGAAAAACTTTACGGTACCGGTTGCCATAGTCATCCTCGTCAGCTGAGTGCTCTGCGTTTTGCCGGAGCACCATATCCAGCGCCTGCCTTAGCGGCAATCGCGCATGTTGGCAAAACTTAATTTGCTGAGCCGGACCTTCTTCCTTCATACCAGGGGCCGTTTAGACCCTGGATAAAGGCGGCAATGGCGACGGCGCGACAGTCACGACGTTAAACGCGGCCGCGCGGCTGTCCGGCCATCGCGCTCTCGGCTTGAGCGTTCCTCAGATGGTATCACACGAAATCATCGAAGAGGGTCGCAGGATCAGACCTGGTGGCGAGAGATCACTTGGTTCGACGTTCACCTGCTCCAATCGCGCCAAGAGCAGGTTGACTGCGGCTCCTGCCACCTCACCAAGGTGCAGATCAACTGCGGTCAGCGGAGGGGTGGCGAGTTTGGCGCGCATGCCGTCATAGCGGGTCGCGATCCGAAGGTCGTGGGGGATCTGGCGACCGGTGGCGCGGGCCGCGTTGAGAACGCCTGTCGCAAAGGCGTCGACCGGCACGCAAAGGGCCGAGATCGAGGGATTGGCGCGCAGCAAGCTTTCAGCAGCGATTGCTGCCGCTTCTTCGCCCCCCTGTTCGTCGATGCGGATGGCGCGTGGCGTAAAGCCGCTTCCGGCCATGCGCTGCGCATACACAGCCTCCATCTCGATATAGGAATTGCGCCTTTGTTCACCCGTTATCAAGCCGACCTGACCGTCGCCCGCAAGCAGGTGATCGAGCAGCAGATGCGCCGTTGCGGCGCTCTGCAAATCCACGAACGGAAGATCGTCTCGGCCGGGCGCACGCCCGATGCACACGACCTCGGTCCCGCGGGACGAAAAGAAATCCAGCACCGGGTCGTCTCGTTCCGGCTCCACGACGATGGCGCCGTCCACCTCAAGCGCGTCGAGGCGGTCGCGGGGCCCGAGTGGAGGAACGAGGCAAAGGGAAATACCCCTGGCAAAAGCCGTCACGGCGGCGGCAGCAGCAATTTCCATGAGGAAGCCCAGCCTCGACGGTCCGGCGGCCACCGCAAAGGGCATCGATGAAACCAGTGCGATAGATCCGGCTCTGCCGGTGCGCAAACGCTGCGCACGGTGATTGGGACGATAGCCCATTTCCTGCGCCAGCGTTTCGATGCGCTTGCGCGTTTCCGGCTCGACGTAACGTCGGCCGCTGAACGCGTGCGAAACAGTTGTGACCGAGACTCCAGCCGCCTTGGCAAGGTCCGCGATAGTAGGTTTTCCCATCAGCCCTCCGATGACCGTCTTCTATCACGCCGATCGAACCGAAGCAAAACGATTTGCAAAGGCGCGATTGTGTGTTAGTGGATGCGCATACAAAACGATTTGCATAACGGCTTGAGGAGGCCGGGAGGAGGAAAACATGCAGAGTGAATTGAATGGAGTGGTCGAACCGGTCGATGAGGGGCTGCCGCTTCGCAGCCTGTTCCTGTTTGGCCTTCAACACGTGCTGGTGATGGCCGCGTCTCCCATCACCGCCGTCTTTCTTGTCAGCAAGGCCCTTGGGTTTTCGGACGCGGTGACAGTCTCGCTCATCAGCGCAACCTTTTTCGTCTGTGGCCTTGGCTCGATGCTCCAGAGTTTCGGGCCAAAGGGGTTTGGTGCACGCCTGCCCTTCGTGATGGTGCCGGGAGGCGCGCCAATTGCCATCTTTCTGGCGATCGCCCAGCAGACGGACATCCAGACAGCCGTCGGTGCCGTGATCATAACGGCTCTCTTTTACTTTCTGGCGCTGCCGGTCTTCCGCAGGCTGCTGCGTTACTTTCCGCCGATCGTCGTTGGAACGATGCTGTTGCTGGTCTCCGTCAATCTTGTGCGCATCTATGGCGTGACCATCACCGGAAAGCCTGGCAGCGAGGGCTTCGCGGCGCCCGGCGAGGTCGGACTGGCACTGATCACCATCATCCTTACAGTCGCTGCCGCGCGGGTCTTTTCCGGAACGCTCCAGCGGCTCGCCGTCATGCTCGGACTGGTCGGCGGTGCGCTCGTCGCGCTCGCCATCGGCCACATGGATCTGTCGGGTGTGTTCACCGGGCCGGTCATCGCCGTTCCGCAATTATTTCCCTTCGGCATGCCGAAGTTCGACCTCGTCGCAGCCATCCCGCTGATCGTGTTCTCGATCATTTCCATGGCGGAGGCGACCGGTCAGACGATCGCGACGGCTGAAATCGTCGGCCGCCGGGGAGATGCCCATGCGATCGTGCCTTCGACCATCCGCGGCGATGCACTGATGTCGCTCGTCGGTGGCCTGTTCGGCACATCGCTGATCATCACCAGCGGCGAGAACGTCGGTATCGTGCGCGCGACCGGCGTCAAGTCTCGCTATGTGACCGCGATGGCGGGCGTCATCCTCGTTCTCATCGCGCTCTTCGCCCCGATTGGCCGGATGGCCACGGCTTTGCCTGAGGCCGTCGTCGGCGGCACGGCAGTCATCGTCTTTTCGATTATTGGCGTCATCGGGATCGACCTCCTGCGTCGCGTCGATCTGCGCCAACATGGCCCCATGTTCACCCTCGCGGCCGCCCTCTCGATGGGTCTGCTGCCGATCCTGGTGCCCGGTGTCTACAGCCAGTTTCCGCAATGGACGCAGATGATCCTCGGCAACGGACTTGCCGCAGGCACGATCACCGCCGTCGTCGTCAACGCCATCTTTTCACATTGGGGCCAAGCCGGACGATCCGAAATTGCGGCGGCGCCCCTGCAATCCACCACTCAAGGAGCAAGCGAGTGAGCGCAATCCGCCAACAACTATCGACCGCCGGCGACCTCATGCTGCGCCCAGGACAAGTTCTTCTGCCGGATGGCCCGCGCACCGGAAAAGCCATCGTCGTGCGCGATGGCGTCTTTCAGCGGATCGATACCGTGGAAGCGATCGCCCGGGACTTCCCCGAGATTGTTCCGATCGACCTGCCCAACCATCTCCTGATGCCCGGTTTCGTCGATACCCATACGCACCTGACCCAGTCGCTTGGCAAGGCCCTCGTCTTTGGAGAACCGTCGGAAATCTTCCGGCGGATCTGGGTGCCGCTGGAAGGCAGTCTCAACGAGCGCATGGTCTATCTCTCGGCAAAGCTTGCCGCATTGGAAGCGCTGCGTGGGGGGTTCACGACCGCCGTCGATGCCGGCACCCGCTCAAAGGGTCATGTCGGCGCTCTGGTGCGGGCTGCAGGGGAGGTGGGGCTTCGCAGCGTCGTCGGCTTTATCTGCAACGATCTTTCGGGAAGTGCGCAGATCGCCGAACCCGGCGTCATCCTGCGCCAGGCGGAAGAGCACGTCTCCACCTACAGGCAGGACCCGCTGATCCATCCCTCGCTGGCGATTTCGATCCCGGAGGCCGCAACTGACGGAATGCTCAAAGCGGTTTCCGAATTGGCAGCCGCGTCCGGGGTGGTGTTCCAGACCCATGTCAACGAACACCTTGTTGCCGTCGAACGCTCGTTGGCAGCGAAAGGATTGCGACCGATCGAGCACCTGGCGCATCTGGGCGTTCTTGGCCCTCAGGTCCTCCTCGCGCACGCGACGCTCGTCACGCCGCATGAACTCAATCTTTTGCGCGAGACAGGAACGGCTGTCGCTTACAATCCCGTCGCCACCCTGTGGAAGGGGAATGCCGTCGCACCAGCCCTGCAAATGGCAGCGCTCGGCATGCGGTTCGGGCTCGGAACGGACGGAACCCGCGCCGACGCGTTCCGTCTGATGGACGCGGCCGAGGGCCTCCAGCGCGCGGGGTTTGGTCTTGCAACGGGGGATTCTTCCTGCGGCGGTGGCTGGCTGTGGCTCGACCGGGCAACATCCGGCGCCGCAGACGCCGCAGGCCTGTCTCATGTGACCGGCTCGATCACCGAAGGTCTTGCCGCCGACTTCCTGCTCGTCGACCTCGATCGGCCCGAGTTCACGCCCTCGCACGATCTGACGTGGGAGCTTGTCCGCTACGGCAATCGCGATCAGATCGACGCGGTCTTTACCAGCGGCCAGCTTCGGCTTTGGCAAGGCTGGCCGATTGATTGGGACGCCCGGGCACTGCTCGAAGAGGTGAGAGGCGAAACGACGACCGCCATTGCCGAAGCGCCGATCCAGCGCATTCATCCGCTCTCCGAAGCACATCGCCGCCTTGGACAATACCGATGAGTTTTGGTCTTCTTGCCGTTCTGGCTGCCGTGACATTCGTTTCGGCCTTCATTCAAGGGGCGGTCGGCATTGGCTTCGCCCTGATCGTCGCGCCGATCGTCGGTATGCTGAAGCCCGATCTTCTGCCGGTGACCCTGCTTTTGCTGATGCTGCCGCTCAATCTACATGTGGCAGCGCGAGAGCGTGCCCATGTCGACTGGTCAGGCGCGACCTGGATCACGATCGGACGCTTCGCGGGAACGTTTGCTGGCCTTTGGCTGCTGGCAGCGCTTTCGATCGAACAACTGGATCTTGCCGTCGGTGTGTTCACGGTGGTCGCAGCCGTCACCGCGCTCATAGCCCCGCCGTTCACGCCGAACAGGCCGAGTGCGCTCGGGGTCGGATTGTTTACGGGCGTCACCGAAACTGCCACGGGTATCGGCGGCCCGCCGCTTGCGCTGCTCTACCAGCATGCCAAGGCGCCGGTGCTAAGGGCAACGGTGGCCCTTTGCTTCTTCGTCGGCGAGGTCATGTCCCTCGTCGTGCTGGCCATATCCGGGCGCGTTGGGTCAGAGCAACTGCTCGTCGCCCTCTACCTGACGCCGGCGGTTCTGCTCGGAAGTGCGGTCTCAAAGCACGTGCATGGCCGCATCGGCGGCCGCGGTCTTCGGATCGCCGTTCTGGGCTTTGCCATCGTCAGCGGGTTGTTCCTTATCGTCCGGTGAACGACGCTCTCTCGTTAACCGGCCGTTGGCAGACCACCGGAGCTAGAAACGTCCATAGGCGCCGCCGGCGCCGCTGATGGCCGTGAGGAAACTGGCAAGTCCGGCAGAGCGAAGCGGCAGGTATTGTTTTTGCTGCTCGCGGCAAAGGCGTTTGACCAGGCCCACCGCCGTGTGACTGATGTGATCGACCGGAAAGAGGATCGTCGCTGCCTGCCCGACGAGGGCGGGCAAGAGCGTCGTGCTGTCTTCCATGCCTCCGTCGTGGAGGAGGAGGTCGATGTTGCGCACTCTTGCGTAGGCTCGAAGATGATCAAACAGATTGCGTCGGCCGCCGACATAGAGCACGGGGCCGCTGAGCTGTGCGGGCGGCGCGCTGCCGTCGTCTCTGAGCTGAGCTGTGATTGCCGTCTCGAGGGCTTCGTTTTCGCGTAGGACCGCATAACGCAGATCCTGCATCTGCTCCAGTTCCCGCTGAAGAGCATCGGATTTCTCCTCAGACGCGGCAAGGCGCTGGGCGAAGGCCTCGTTGCGCGTCACGTCCGCTTCGTTGCTTGCGGATAGACCCCTCGTGCTTTTTGCAATGCGCGCCAAGGGTGCGACCGACGCGGCGATTGCTTCGGCGTGGATCGCTCTCTCCTCCAATTGCCGGAGGCGCTGTTGCAGGGCGATACGCTCATCGGCGGCCGCCTTCAGACGCGTCTCCTGCCGGGCGGTTCGTTCGCGTTCCTGTTCGAGTTCCCTTTCCAGCTCTGTCAGCCGTGCGATGTCGAGCCGACTTGCGCTGCCGACAAGGTGCGACAGCATATGCACTTCTCCGAAGATTTCGCGCATTAGTGCTGGCGATGTTCCCGGATGGCTCATCAGTGCCCAATACGGGCCGGCGATGTCGCCGCGCTCGAAGGAATTGCGCCAGATGTTTCGGAGTTCGTCTTGATCGGCCTGCCGGGGAATGCGATTGATGCTGCTCTCGTGGCGCTTGTCGAGCGCCTTGTTGAGCAACTTTGCCGCCTGATCCCGTTGACCAGCAAGCCACACGCCTCGACCGTGCAGGGTATGGCCCGTCGCAGTGCGCACATCGTCTTGTCCGGTCCTGATCAGGACCTGGCGCAATTCTCCCGCCGTCAGGCAGGTGCCGATGATCGAGCAATGAAATGTCGAGGCAATGTCCCAGGTCCGCAAGCGATGGGCACTGATCTTGGGTGTGTGGCCATCCGGGGATGCAGCGAAGGACAAGGCTGCGGCAGGCAGGGGGACACCGTGGGATTTGAGACGGGGCAACGTGGGCATGGGCGTTCCGGAGCTAGGGCAGTTGCTGGCACTTCGCGACGCGGCCGTCCGCATTGCACATCCGCGAACGGGCCTTTCATCACAGGTAAACCCAATTATCGTTATATTTCAAGAAATATAACGATGAGGGAAAACGCGCGCCCGAACGGGAACCACAGAATTCCCGCGCAGTTTTCGTCATTGCGTCGTTCAGCGAACAAACGTGCATGTCTGAAACGGAGCGCTGCCAAGGGGTTTCCCACACAGCAATCGGTGTGAGTTCAAGCCTTTGCGGGTAGGAGAAAAGTGCCCGGACGGCGCTGGGCAGCGAGACGACCGGCCGTTTCCCAGGCCTCAGACCTGTTTCGCAACGCTGGCGATGAAGGCCGCTTTCAGATGCTCGGCGGCAGGCGAAAGGCTGTGGTGGCGCCGTTGAAGCAAAGAGACGTCACGCATGACGATGGGGTCAATGAGATCGACTGTCGTTACACCGACGGCCGAGGCGAGCTGTCCGGAGTTTTCCGGTAGCACCGAAACGCCCATTCCGGCGGCAATCATGCTGATCGCCGTTGTCGAAAAGCGTACCTCGTACTTTGGCCGGTAGTTCGGCGCGACGCGAATGAGGTTGTGCTCGACGATGTTGCGCAAAGGGTTGGAGGCGGCAAGCGTGATTAGCGTTTCGTCCTTGAGCTCGGCCCAGCGCACGGATTTGCGCTTGGCAAACCGGTGATCCTCGCGGCAGACGAGCATCAGTTTGTCGCGCAGCAGCGGGGTGGCGGCGATTTCGGGGTCTTCCTCCGAAAGGGTGCCGACGGCGATATCGACCTCGTGGCGCTTGAGCGCCGGGGTTATCTGCTCTTCCGGCATGTCGCGAATGTTGACGGAGATCTCCGGATATTTGTTCAGGAATCTGGCGATGATCGGCGGTACGACCGTTGCTGCAAGCACGATCGCCGCGGCGATCGTCACTTGCCCACGCTTCAGCGAAGCGTTGTCGCGCACGTCGCCAACGGCAAGCTCGAGGTCCTTCATGATCTTGCGCGCCTGGGGCAGGAATTCCTGGCCGACCAGGGTGAGGGAGACCATGCGCGTGTGCCGGTCGAACAGGCGCACGCCGATCTCCCGTTCCAGATCCCGGATGAGGATGCTGACCGCGGACTGGGTGAGATGGAGGTTGCGTGCGGCGATGTTGAACTGGCCGAGCTCGGCCACAGCAATGAAGGCCCTGAGTTGCCGCAGGGTTATGTTCATATACGCGCGGCCTCCCGTTACATCGCTCCCATCAAAGCCTGCCAGACCTCGGCTTGTCTACCCCGCAAGTGCGGCTTGCTCTTTGTTGCCGGCCATGAGCAGGCCGAGTTCGTCGAGACGGGCGCGGTCGGGCGGCAATTCGCCAAGGATTTCGCCGTGGAACATGACGACGATGCGGTCGCAGATTGCAAACAGCTCCTCCAGTTCCGTGGAGATCAGCAGAATAGCGCGGCCGCTGTCGCGCTGGCGCAGCATCTCCTCCATCACGAACTCCATCGCGCCGATATCGATGCCGCGCGCGAGCTGATTGACGAGGATGAAATCGGGATCGCGCGCCAGCTCCCGCGCGACGACGAGCTTTTGCTGGTTGCCGCCTGAAAGTGCTGCGATCGGCTGGTTCTCATCCCGGCTCTTCACGCGAAACCGCTTGATCAGGTCGCGGGTGTGCTCGCCGATGACCTTGCGGTTGAGCATGCCCCCCGTCGCGAACGGTTTTTGGTCGTAACGCTGCAGAATGGTGTTTTCGCTGAGCGACAGCGGCAAGACGATGCCGTGCTTGTGGCGGTCTTCCGGAATGTGGGAAAAACGCCTGGCATTGATTTCTGCCGGGTCGAGCCCGGTTATATCATTTCCGTTGAGAACGACGCGCCCGGAATCGACCGGCAGCAGACCGGAGAGCGCGAGCGAAAGCTCCGTCTGGCCGTTGCCGGATACGCCGGCGATGCCCACGATTTCGCCGGCGCGTACGTCGAGGCTCACGCCGCGCACGGCCGGAAGGCCGGTCTCGGCGCGGCAGTTGAGGTTTTCCACCGAGAGCACGATGCGACCTGGCGGTTTGGGGCTGCGCGGGAGCTCCATGCGCACCTCACGACCGACCATCATGCGCGCGAGCTCACGCGCATTCGTCTCCCCGACCTTGACCGTATTGACGACGCGCCCGTCCCGCATGACGCTGATGCGATTGCTGACCCGCATCACCTCGTCCAGCTTGTGCGAAATGAAGACGACGGTCTTTCCATCCTTCACCAGATCACCCATCAGCGAAAGCAGGCGGTCGGTCTCTTGCGGGGTGAGAACGGCGGTCGGTTCGTCAAGGATGAGCAGGTCGATACCGTGGAATAGCACCTTCAGGATTTCCACCCGCTGCTGCTCGCCGACCGAGAGGTCTTCGACGATTGCGTCGGGACGCACGTCGAGGGCGTAGCGCTCGGAAAGCGCGCGGATCTTTCGGTGGACCTTGTCGATATCGGATATGACGCTGAGCGCCGAACCCTGGCCGAGGATGTAGTTTTCTGCCACGGTCAGGTTCGGTACCAGCATGAAGTGCTGGTGCACCATGCCGATCCGCTGGCGGATCGCGTCGCGTGGGCTTGTAAAGCGCACCGATTGTCCCTTGTAGACGATCTCGCCTTCATCCGGCCGGACCATGCCGCAGATCATGCTCATCAGCACGCTCTTGCCGGCGCCGTTTTCGCCGAGCAGCGAATGGATCTCGCCTTCCTCGATTTCGAGCGAAACGCCGTCGCTGGCGATGATAGGGCCGAAACGTTTGCGGATATTGTCGATGCGCAGGAACGGTTTTGCCGACATGTCGATCACCTCATCTCGTAGGGCTGGCCAAGCTTGCTGGGTGCGGCACCCTTGCCGCGGAAGGCGACGAGCGTGACGATCGTCATGATGTAGGGAAGCGCCTGCAGCACTTGGTAGGGCACGACGATCGATGCCTGCGCCTGGAGCATGAGCTGCAGGGCGTAAAAGAGGCCGAAGAGCAGCGAGACGAAGAAGGCGCCGATCGGCGACCAGCGAGCAAAGACCACGACGGCAAGGGCGATGAAGCCGCGGCCGGAGGTGATGCCTTCGACGAACTGGTTGGAATGGCCAAGCGTGAGGAACGCGCCACCGAGCCCTGCAAGCCCTGTACCGACGAGGACGGCGGCATAGCGGTAGCCAACGACACTGCGACCGGCGACGTCGACGGCCTTCGGGTGCTCGCCGACGGCGCGAAGCGTCAGGCCGAAGGAGGTGCGATAAAGCACCAGGGTGGCGAGTATGGCGACCAGCACGGTGGAATAGACGATGAGGTTCTGGCGGAAGAACGCTTCTCCGAGAAAGGGCAGGTCGCTCAGCCAGGGTATGTGGACCGGCTGGGCGATCTCGATGCCCTTGCCGGTCGAAACGTAATAGGTGCGAAAGAGGAAGGCCGTCAGGCCCATGCCGAGCAGGTTGAGGGCCGCCCCCACCACGATCTGGTCCGCCTTGATGGTGATCGTGAAGACGGCGAAGACGAGCCCGAACAGCATGCCGCCGGCAACGCCGGCCAATAGCCCGAGCGGAATGTTGCCGGTGGCTGCGGCCGCAGCGAAGCCGCAGAAGGCGCCGACGAGCATCGTGCCTTCGAGCCCGATGTTGAGCACGCCTGCGCGCTCGGAAAAGACCTCGCCGATCGAGGCGAAGATCAGGGGGGTGGCAAGCCTCCAGGCGGCGCCGACGAGCGCTGCGAGAAAGGTGAGAGAAATCATGTCGTCCATGGGTTCGACCCTCCAGGAATATCGCCAAAGTTTTGTTTTCCCGCGGGCGGTCTACGGCGACGCGGGAGTTTCCATGCTTTCAAGCCACAGTCCTGAGGATGTCGCGCAGCTTTGCGAAGGCGACGACCGAGAGGATGACGATGCCCTGAATGACCAACACCAGGACCTGCGGGACCTGTGAGGTGATCTGGAGGACTTCCGAGCCGGAGCGAAGCGTCGCAAAAAGCCCGCCCGACAGGATTGCCGCCAACGGATTGTTGCCGGCCAAGAGCGCCACCGCGATGCCCTCGAAACCATAACCCGGCGAAATGTTCTGGTAGAGCCGACGTGTGACGCCCGCCACCTCGAAGGCGCCGGCAAGGCCTGCCATCGCGCCGCTGATGCACATCGCGATCATGACGTTCCTGGCGACGTTCATGCCGGCATAACGGGCGGCATGCGGGTTGAGACCGACGACGCGCAGCGCAAAGCCGCGGCTGCTTCTTCGCAGGAAGATGTACAGCGCAACCGCCAGAACCACCGCAACGAGGATGCCGATGTGAAGCCTAAGGTCGGTTACCAGGCGTGGCGTCCAGGCCTCGCGCACCAGCCTTGCCGATTGCGGATAGGCGGCACTCGCATCGCGCATCGGACCGGTGACGAGATAGCTCGTGAGGATGAGGGCGATGTAGTTGAGCATGATCGTGGTGACGATCTCGCTTGCCTGAAAGCGCACCTTCAGATAGCCGGCTATGCCAGCCCAGGCGGCGCCCGCAAGCGCCCCCGCCAACATCACAAGCGGCGCATGCACCCAGACGGATAGGCCGTCGATGCTGGTGCCGACAAGGGTTGCGGCGATCGCTCCGACATAGAGCTGGCCTTCGGCGCCGATGTTCCAGATCGAGCAGCGAAACGCGACGCACAGCCCTGCACCGATCAGGATCAGCGGCGTCGCCTTCAGGAGAATTTCTCCGACCGAGCGTATGTCCTGGAACGAGCCGAAGACCATGACGGTGACGACGTCGCTGCCGTTGAAGCCGTTGAGCCAGAGCAGCAGGGCGCCGAAGGCGAGTGCGACGAGAACTGCCGCGATGGGTGTCAGGGCGCTGATCGCAGCCTGCGAGAGTGTCCTGTAGAAAGCTTGGGCTGCTTGAGAATTCACGGTCTCACGCACTCCCTGGTTTATCTCAGCCATGGGTGTGTCCATTGGTGTGATGCGGGAAGTGGCTGCGGCTGGATATCCCGCCGCAGCATGGAGGCAGCTATTCTGCGCCGGTCTTGATCTCGCCGGCGGCGATCTTGGCGCTGATTGCCTTGACCTCGGCGCGGATATCCTCCGGCACGGAGACCGGACCGTCGTCGCGGAAGGTAAACGAGATGACCTTCGGGTCCTTCAGGCCGAAAACCACGTTCTCCGTTGGCGGGTGGCCTTCCTTGATCGCGCGAACCACTTCGACCACGCCTTGAGCATAGTCGGCGACGTAGAGCCCGAGAATGTTGTTAGGGGCAACCTCGGTAAAGTCGCTGAAGATCGAGAAGGAGCGCACGTCCGGGCCGGATTCGGCAATCGCCTGGTAGCCGCCGACGGTGGCGCCGGAAGCGTTCGGTACGACGAAGTCAGCGCCTTGCGAGATCATGCTGAGCGCCGCTTCCTTGGCGGCGGTCGTATCGGTGAAGTTGCCGATATAGGCTTCGCTGATCGGGAAGTCCGGATTGATGCTTTTTGCGCCGTTCTTGAAGCCGGCGAATGCCTGCTGGATCGGCGGGATTTCCATGCCGCCGACAAGGCCGGCCTTGCCGCCCATTTTCGCAGCGATCACACCCATGAGGTAAAAGGGCTGGCTGGTATCGGTATTGAGCCCGATGACGTTGCCTTCGTGGATCGCGCTCGACGAGATCAGGAAATAGGTGTCCGGATAATCGAGCGCGACATCGCGCGCGGCGTCCTGGAACTCAAAACCGTGGCCAAGGATGACCTTGTAGCCCTGGCTCGCATAATCTCGAAACGCCTTTTCGAAGGAGGCCGGGTTCTGCTGCAGCTCGACATAGCTGATCTTGGCGCCAAGCTGTTGCTCAACGCCCTTGAGCGCGTTGTAGCCGATCCGGTTCCATCCTTCTTCGGAAACGCTGCCGGGCACGAGAAGGCCCATCTTGAAGTCTTCGGCGTGCGCGAGGTCCTGCCAGAGTATTCCGGTCAGGGCCATTCCGAGAGTGGACGCAAGCAGCAAACGACGTGAAATTTCAGTTATCATTTCATTCCTCCCATTAGATTGAAGTCCCAATCCCCCCGGAGCAGCCGTTCCCTTTTATGCGTTCTCCTTCAGGCGGATGTTTTCAGTAGTGCTCTGCGAGACCAGGCGCCCGTTCGAAAAGACGAAAGCCCGATCTGGCCCGCCGGCAATCAGCGTGTCGGTATCGATGCAGTCGGTAATGACGAAGTCGGCGCGCGCGCCGGGTCTGAAACCGTAGTCCTTGCCAAGCCCCATCAGTCGGGCAGGGGCCGTCGTGATCATGCTGTGCGCGGCTGAGAGCTCGTCCCCGCGCAGATGGCCTGCAAGCAGTGTCCAGCGGGCGATTTCCAGCATGTCGCCCGAGCCGGTCGGAACGAACGGATCCTGGATATTGTCCGAGGCGGTGGCGATGGTGATGCCGGCGCGATGGAGTTCGGCGACACGCGTCAACCCGCGCGGCGGCAGCATCTCGTAATCGCGGCCCTGTAGATAGAGATTTGCGGCCGGCAGTGTCACCACGCCGACATTCAGTTTGTCCAGGCGCTCTGCTATCCGCTGGAACTCCCGGCGCGGCAAGGCGCTCAACACCGAGACGTGGCTGAAGACGGTGCGCCCCTGCATGCCGAAGCGCTCGACGCGTTCGAGTGCGGCGTCGATGAGATGCACGCCGGCATTGAGGTGTTCGTCGAGGTGCAGGTCGATAGGCTTGCCGGATTTCACAGCGGCCGAAAACAGGATGTCGAGGTAGCGCGGCGGGTCCTCGGAAACGGCGGGCGTTCCGCCGACGGCATCGGCGAGCGCAACGGCGCCGTCGATGTTGTTGCCGAGCCACTCGAAGTCTTGGCCTGGATGCGGCGTCATGAAGGCGACGAGCTGAAGCGTGATGCGGTGCTTTTCGGCATCGCGAATGGCGGCCAGCGTCTCGATGCCATGGAAACCGGCATCCTTGTCGACGTTGATGTGGCTGCGGATCGCGGTCGTGCCGCGCGAAAGACATCGCCCGATTGTGCGCGTCGCGCGCTTGTGAATGTCGTCGGGGCCGGCGGTGCGGGCGTATTTCGCAAAGGCTTCGCGGGCGCCTTGGAGCGTGCCGGAGGGATTTGGCGTAAACCGCAGCACCCCCGTCTTGTCGAGATGCTGGTGCGCGTCGACGAAGCCCGGCGAAACGAGCATGCCGGAAATGTCTATGCAGGCGCCGCACGAACCGGTGTCGAGAAAGGGCTCGACGACCGTGATGCGCCCGTCGGCGCCGACGATAATGTCGCTTGCCGACTGCGAGCCGTCATCGTTTATGACGGTACCGCCCGTGAGGGCAAAGGACTGACCGGGGATCAGTCTTGCGAGCAACGCAGCTGGATTTTCACGTACCATGTCGTCCCCACCTTGTTGTTATGGCGGGAAACTAAGCACGCGCTTTTAATTCAAACAAATTCATTATTTCAATTATTTGATAAATGGATCGTATTAATTGCCGATCGCCAGGCACCGATCGAGCATGGCCAACGTCACGGAAAGAGACGCCTGATCAACCGGTTGACCGGCAATCTGGAACGGGCCGATGCGATTGCTTTTGGCATCGGCCCTGGTTCGCATTCAGTGCCTGTATTGCGGTTCCTCGGCGTCGAGTTGCCGGCGGATGGCGGCAAGATGGGCCCGTGCCGACTCCGGGTCACCCTCGCGCATCTGCCGGTAAGCGGCCTCAGCGATCTGTGGGGCGACGGGCAGGACTTCCCGTCCGGTGGACATCGCAAGCACCTGCACTTCGGCCGCCCGTTCCAGATAGTAGAGATCGTCCCAGGCTTCAGCGATTGTCGGCGCCAGGACCAGCACGCCGTGGTGTTTCAGGAAGACGATATCGGCGTCGCCCGCTGCAGTAGCAATGCGAGCGCCTTCCCGATGGTCGAGGGCAAGGCCGTTGTAGTTTTCGTCGACAGCGGTGCGTCCGTAGAATTTCAGCGCTGTCTGGCCGGCCCAGATCAAGGGGGCGCCCTCGGTCATGGATAAGGCGGTCGCATAGGGCATGTGCGTGTGGAAGGCGACTTTTGCGCGCGGCAGCCGGCGGTGGATTTCGGCATGGATGTAAAAAGCGGTTGCCTCCGGCTCACCGTCACCGTCGATGACGGTGCCGTTGAAATCGCACACCAGCAGCTTTGATGCCGTCAGCTCGCGAAAGGCATAGCCGTAGGGATTGACGATGAAGAGATCGTCATGGCCGGGTACGACAGCCGAAAAATGGTTGCAGATGCCCTCTTCGAAGCCGTTGCGCGCCGCCATGCGGAAGCAGCCCGCCAGATCTTCCTTGGTGCTGCGGATGGCATCTGTGGAAAGGTTGGGCCGGTTCGACCGTGCCGCTTCGGTGCTGCTTTTCAGGGAGTGCGCCATGAGTTGCTCCTGGTTTGGCTTGAGCTGGGAGCGGCGGCCGGCCGAAAGCCCGCCGCGCGCAGCGAAGGCTGCGCCCTGCCTGCCCGCCGTTTTGCGGTCCAGCAGCGCGCCCAGATAACGCCGGAAATTGCGCGTGGTCAAACGCAAGGTCGCGTCTGAATGCAAGACGTCTTTCCATGGAAACGTCTAGTGCACGGATTTCAGCAGGAAGTCGCGAAACCGCCGGGCGGCGGGAGAGAGGGAGCGCGTGCGTTTCTGGATCAGGCTGACTTCGCGCTTGATGTGCGGCTCGGTCGGCGTGCGCACGACGAGGCCCATGGAGGTCGCAAGCCGTGTGACCGCCGATGTCATGATCGCGACGCCGAGCCCGCCTTCGACCATGCCGATAATCGTCAGCGGCAAGGCCACCTCCTGCATCGCCTTGTCGAAGGGCAGCACGATACCGTTGCGTGCCAGCTCGTTTTCGAGGCGGTCCCTGATCGGATTGCCGCGGTGCGGACCGATCAGCTTGCGGTCAACCAGGTCGGTCCAACGAATTTCACGCAGCCTGACCAGCGGGTCGTCCGGGTGAAGGACGATGAGGAATTCGTCGGTCGTCAGCCGGGTACCCATCAATTCGGTATCGTCCTCCGGCACGGTTCCGATCCCGAGGTCGACCGAGCTATTGGTCACCTGCTCCAGGACGGCGATCTCCGCCACGTCATGAAGAGCGACGGTGATATCGGGGTAGAGCCGGGTGAAGGCGTTGACGAGCTGCGGCAGCATCAAAGCTGCCTGCACGGTGCCCGCTGCAATCGAAACCTTGCCACGTCTCAGCGCATTCAACTCGCGCGAGCTCTCCACCATGCCATCGATGTCGGCGACGGCACGTGCGGCAACCGGCAAGATGTCCATGCCTGCCTGCGTAAGCCGTAGAAGACGCGTATGCCTGTCGAAGAGACGCAGTTTCAAATTCTGCTCCAGCTGCCGAACCAGCGTGCTCACCGCCGACTGCGAGGAGCCGAGCCTGTCGGCGGCGAGGGTGAACTGCCCCAGATTGGCTACGGTGACGAAGGCTCGAAGCTGTTTCAGCGTGATGTCCATGCCGGCCCATTCATTCAATTACTATATGAATAAATATGATTGTGCCGATTGTTTGCTGATTTGGCCAGCCGCATGATCCGCTTTGTACGGCGTGCGGTGACCACATCATGAGGCCGAAGTTGCCCTCCCACCGCGCCGGAAGCTGTTCGCTGGGAGGAAAGCGAATGCATAAATCCGATACGACTGATCCTGTCGAAAAAACCTACCCGATCCCAAGTTTGATGGCCCTTGGCCTACAGCATGTTCTCGTCATGTATGCCGGAGCGGTCGCCGTGCCGCTCATTGTCGGCAGCGCACTTCAATTGCCCAAGGAACAGATTGCGATGCTCGTCAGCGCGGATCTCTTCTGTTGTGGCATCGTCACCCTCATCCAGGCGCTCGGCATCTGGAACATCGGCATTCGCCTGCCGATCATGATGGGGATTTCGTTCACCGCCGTACCCTCGATTATCGCGACGGGCACCAATCCCGATCTCGGCATGCCGGGCGTCATCGGCGCGGTCATCGGCTCCGGGGTGTTCACGATCCTGGTCGCGCCGTTCTTCGGCCGCTGGGTACGGTTCTTCCCGCCTGTTGTCACCGGCACGGTGATGCTGGTCATCGGCCTTTCGCTGATGCGCGTCGGGGTAAACTGGGCGGCAGGCGGCCAGCCGATGATCAAGGGTCCGGACGGCATGATCCCGAACCCGGCCTACGGCGCGCCGTTCGCGCTCGCCGTGGCTGCCATCGTGCTCATGTCGATCCTGCTCCTCACCCGCGTTCTCAAGGGCTTCATGGCCAATCTTGCGGTCCTGATCGGGATCGGGATCGGCTTCGTGGTCGCGATCGCTGCCGGCAAGGTGGATTTCCACGGCGTTGCCGAGGCCGACTGGGTGCGCATCATTCACCCGCTCGCCTTCGGATGGCCGATCTTCGAGTTCTGGTCGATCCTGTCGCTCTGTGCGGTCATGACGGTCATGATGATCGAATCGACCGGCCAGTTCCTGGCTGTCGGCGACATGGCCGGACGCAAGATCACCGAGGCAGAACTGACCCGGGGTTTGAGAACCGACGGTGTCGGTAACATCATCGGCGGCCTGCTCAACACCTTCACCTATACGACCTATGCGCAGAACGTCGGACTGCTGCAGATCACCGGCGTGCTCAGCCGCTTCGTGGTGGCAGCGGGCGGCGCCATCCTGATCCTGCTCGGCTCGCTGCCGAAGGTTGCCTTCGTCAGCGCATCGATCCCAAGCTATGTCGTCGGCGGTGCGGCAATCGTGATGTTCGGCATGGTGTCGGCGACGGGGGTGAAGATCCTGTCGAAGGTGGATTTCGTGGCCAATCGCCGCAATCTCTACATCGTCGCCGTCAGCGTCGGCCTCGCCATGGTGCCGGTCGTTGCCGAAAACATCTTCGATCAGCTGCCGGCGGCGATCGAGAAGTTCCTGCACAGCGGCGTGCTCGTCGGCACCTTTGCGGCGGCACTGCTCAACATTCTCTTCAACGGCGTTCCGGCGAAAGAGCCGGAGGAGGCCGAACTCGCGGACGGAGCGCCGGCTGCCGACCCTGCCTAGAGAACAACACCATTAGTCCGGCGGCCGCGCGCCGCCGGAGCCCCAACCCCAAGAGGATTCCATGAGACGCTTCGACTATCATCGGGCGGAAACGCTGGAGCATGCCTCCCGTCTTCTCACCGAGCTCGGCGACGACACATTCCTGTTCAACGGAGGCACGGACCTTTTGGTCGAGATCCGCGAACGGCTGCGCCGCGTGCGCAACGTCGTCGACATCAAGCAGATCCCTGGTTTGTCCGACATCACCTATGACGAGACGCGCGGACTGACCTTCGGTGCGCTGGTGACCGTCGGACGGCTGGAGAACCTGTCGCTGGTGCGCAAGCGATATCCGAACCTGCGTTCAGCACTCGCCTCGCTCGGCTCCATCCAGGTGCGCAACCGCGCGACCGTCGTCGGCAATATCTGTCGCGCCTCGCCGTCGGCCGATACCATTCCGCCCTTGGTGGCGGACGGCGCCTTCGTGCACATCTACAGCCGCACCAACATGCGTGTGGTGCCGATCTGCGAGTTCTTCACCGGCCCCGGCAGGACCGTTCTCGCCAAGGGCGAAATCGTTACCGGCATCACCGTGCCGCCGGCGGGTGACAATACCGGCAAGGCCTATCTCAAGCACGGCCGTCGAAAGGCGATGGAGCTGTCCACCGTCGGCGTCGCCGTCAGCCTGGCGATGGACGATGGCGTCTGCAGCGACATCCGCATCGCGCTCGGTGCGGTCGGCGCCACTGTGCTGCGCGCGCCGCAAGCCGAAGCCATGCTGCGTGGCACGAGGCTCGATGCTGAGACGGTCAGGAGTGCTGCCGACACGGCGATGGAGGAATGCACGCCGATCAGCAACGTGCGCGCCAGCGCAGACTACCGTCGCGACATGGTCGGCGTCCTGACCGGTCGCGCCATCAAACAGGCATTGGAGACTTTCGCATGAAACGGATGGTCGAATTCACCGTGAATGGCGAGGCGCGCGAGATGGCCGTTGATGGCTGCTGCTCCCTGCTCGATGCGCTGCGAGACGAGGTCGGCCTCACCGGCACCAAGAAGGGCTGCGATGTCGGCGACTGCGGCGCCTGCACCGTGCTCGTCGATGGCGAGCCGGTCAACGCCTGCCTGATGCTTGCCGTGGAAGCCGAATGCCGTGCGGTCGAGACGGTCGAAGGGCTCCAGCCGGGTGTCGATCGACTGCATCCGCTGCAGGATGCCTTCATGCGGCACGGCGCCTCGCAATGCGGCTTCTGCACGCCCGGCATCCTGATGATGGCGAAGAAGCTCATCGACGACAATCCGCACCCGACTGACGAAGACATCCGCTTCGGGCTCTCCGGCAACATCTGCCGCTGCACGGGATACACCAAGATATTCGACGCGATCAAATCGGCCGCGCGCGAGATGGAGGCTGCAAGACCATGAACATGACCACCCCCATTGAACAGCGCGAGTTCAAGATCGTCGGCAAGAGCGTCAAGCGCGACGACGTGCTCGAAAAGGTCACGGGCGAGGCGCAGTATACCGGCGATATCAAGCTGCCCGGAATGCTGCACGGCAAGATCAAGCGCGCGGCGATCGCCCATGCGCGCATCAAGTCGATCGACGTCAGCAAGGCGCTCGCCTATCCGGGCGTCAAGGCTGTGCTGACCCACGAGACCGTGCCACGCGTGCTGCACTATGGGTCGCCGCATCCACGCTCGGCCTCCTGCACCAAGGACCAGTACATTCTCGACGACAAGGTGCGGTTCTGGGGCGAGGGCGTCGCCGCCGTCGCCGCCATCAGCGAAGAGATCGCCGACGAGGCGCTCGACCTGATCGAGGTGGAATACGAACCTTTGCCGGCCGTCTTCGAGCCGGAGGACGCCGCGCAGCCAGGCGCACCACTGGTCCACGACGTTGGGCCGGGCGGCAATCTTGTGCTCGACCCGGTGCGCGTCAACCGCGGTGACATCGATAAGGGTTTTGCCGAGGCGGACTTCGTTCTCGAGGGCACATTTGCCGGCGGGCGGCCACACCCGGCCTACATGGAGCCGAACGTCTGCATCGCCGACTGGGACGGTTCCAACAAACTGACCTTCTGGACCTCGACCCAGACCTCTTTCATGGTGCGCGGCATCCTTGCAGAAGTGCTCGGCCTGCCGCTCACCAAGGTGCGCGTGCTCGTCGACCATATGGGCGGCGGCTTTGGGGCCAAGCAGGACCTGTTCCAGCACGAGTTTCTCTGTGCGCTTTTGGCGAAGGAAACCCGCCGGCCGGTGAAAATGGAGTTCACCCGCCATGAGACATTCGTGGCCGGTCGTTCCCGTCACCCTTGCCGGATCTGGCTGAAGCAGGGCTTCAAGAACGACGGCACGCTCGTCGCCCGCGACATGAAGCTGGTCTACGATTCCGGCGCCTACGGGTCCCATGGCCCGGGCGTGACCATCGTTGGAACCACCGCCGCTACCTCGCTCTATCGCTGCGAGAACGTGCGGCTGGAGGGGCGGTGCGTCTACACCAACACCCCGATCAACGGCGCCTTCCGCGGCTACGGCGTGGTGCAGAGCTACTATGCGCTCGACATCCAGATGGACGAAGCGGCCGAACGGCTCGGCATGGATCCGGCCGAACTCAAGCTGAAGAACGTGGTGCGTGCGGGCGACATCGCGCCATCCGGCCATCCGATCCTCGGTCACGGGCTTGAAATCTGCCTCAAGCACGGCATCGACGTGCTCGACTGGAAGGCGCTTTGGAACCGCGACCGGGCTCCAGATCCGAAGCACCCGCACATCCGTAAAGGGTGGGGCATCGGCTGCGAAATGCACGGCTCGTCCGCCTATCCCGGCATCAAGGAACAGGGCAATGCCACGGTGAAGGTCAACGAGGACGGCACGGTGACGCTGCTGACTGGCGCTGCTGGACTTGGCACCGGAGCCCATACGGCGCTGGCGCAGATCGTTGCCGAAGAGCTCGGGGTCCGCTTCGAGGACGTCGGCGTCATCCATGGCGACACGGACGTGGTTCCATGGGACATTGGGGCCTTTGCCAGCCACACGACCTACCTGGTCGGCACGGCCGCCAAGATGGCGGCCGGCAAGGTCCGCGCCGCCGTGCTCGCCAGGGCAGCGATGAAACTGCAGGTCTCGCCCGACGAGATCGACCTTTCCGAAGGCAAGGTCTTCCTCATTGCCGAGCCAGATCGCTCTATGACGGTGTCGGAGGCCATGGGGCCCTCACGTGGCATTCCTGCCGCCAATATCGTTGCCAACGGCACTTACGAGCCGACGAAATCCTACTCCTTCGCCGCACATTTCACCGAGGTGGACGTCGACACGGAAACGGGCATCGTCGAGGTTAAGCGCGTCGTGCCGGTGCACGACGTTGGACGCGTCATTCACCCGATCGCGGCGCAAGGCCAGATCGAGGGCGGCATCCAGCAGGGCATCGGCCACACGCTGACCGAGGACTACGTCATCGACAAGAAGACCGGGCGCTCACTCAATGCGGGCCTGGTCGACTACAAGATGCCGCTGTCGATGGACATGCCCGACATCGAGACGATCATCCTCGAGGCGGCGCCCGACCCGGGTGGTCCCTGGGGCGCCAAGGGTGTGGGCGAAGATCCGATCATCGCCATCGGCCCTTCCATCGCCAATGCCATCCACGACGCCATCGGCGTTCGCTTCCACCACTATCCGATCACACCGGAAGACATCCTGAAAGCCTTGAGGGAGAAGGGCGCATGAACATGCATATCGAACCTGCGAGCCAGCAGAAACTCCCGATCACGATCCTCACCGGTTTCCTCGGATCAGGAAAGACGACACTGCTCAACTACATTCTCACCGAGCGTCACGGTCACCGTATAGCGGTGATCGAGAACGAATACGGCGAAGTGGATGTCGACAGCGACCTGGTGCTGGCCTCGGACGAGGAAATCTTCCAGATGCAGAACGGCTGCATCTGCTGCTTCGTCGACGTGCGCAACGACCTGATCGACGTGATGAAGAAGCTCTTGAGCCACAAGGACAAGTTCGACCACATCATCGTCGAGACCTCGGGTCTTGCCGACCCGACGCCGGTCGCCACCGCCTTCTTCGTCGACCGTAGCGTGGCCGACGAGGTGGAACTCGACGCCGTCGTCACGCTGGTGGACGCAATGCACATCGACCAGCATCTCTACGATCCGGTGCTCGACGGCAGCGACAACCAGGCGGTCAACCAGATCGTCGCGGCCGACCGCATCCTCGTCAACAAGATAGACCTTGCCGGGGAGGATGCCCTCGGTTCGCTGGAAACATCTCTGCGCAGGCTAAACCAGACAGCACCCATCCTGAGGTCGAGCTACGGCAAGGTGGATCTTTCCAACATCCTCGGTGTCAAGGGCTTCCGGCCGTCCTATGTGCGAGAGCGGGCGGAAATTCTCGACATCGACATGGATGACGATCGCGACGCCGAGCACCATCATCACCATGATTGCAAGGAGCCGTGTTGCGACCATGCGCATCACGACCATGGGCACCACCATCATCATGACCATGGACGCGCGCACGCGACCCCCCTTCGGCCGCACCAGCATGACGCGACGGTGAAATCCCACTCCTTCGTCTATCCCGAAGCCTTCGACGGCGAGAAGCTTGCAGGTTTCCTCAAGGGCTACCTCGGCGAGCACGGCGACGACATATTCCGCACAAAGGGCATCGTTTCCGTTGCCGGCGACGACCGCTTCTTCGTGCTTCAGGCCGTGCACAAGCTCGTCGATTTCCGCCCGGACCACGCCTGGGGCGAAGACAAACGGAAGTCGAAGTTCGTGTTCATCGGCCGCAATCTCGACCGCGAAAGTATCGACAGAAACTTGCGTGCATGCCTGGTGCCTTAGCAGCGAATCTCCACGCCGGACGGCGCTTGCGTAAGCCATTCTGTCTGAGCCGCCCGCGCCCCTCCAGCGCGGGCGGTTGCTGCTGCTTTCAACGACAAAAATAACTTCAAAAACAATTGGTTAGCTCATTTTTTGAGTTGACAAGAATCGCGCGAAGTGGTTCCTTTGAAGGCGAGTAGAAGCACCGACAATTGCTCACCGTCTGTTGGAAGATGAGGCTGCGATGTCGATGCTGATCACCATAGGAACACCCGGTTGCCCCGCCCTGGGAGCTTATGCGCCGGCCTGTTCCCTCCGTCTTCGGCATTTCCTGAGATCGCGGATCCAGGCCTGGCTTTGGCCGGCATGGCGTTCATCGCGCGGCCCCGCATCGACCGGACCCTCTACGACAGGAGAAACCTATGATTATTGACCTGAGCTGCTATCCCACCGATCTGGTGGACCTGGCTTGGCGACACGACGGACCGCCGTTCACCGGCGACAAGCTGCTGAAGATGATGGATGGCCCCTACTATGTGAACGGCAAGCCGCGCCGGATCGACAAGGCCTTCATTCAGCCGCCGCAAGGCAACACCATCTACACCCACGAGGTGATGGATCTCGAGGGCAAGGCCGCCATCCGCCAGTACATGGCCTACACGGAAAAGATGGTGACCGAGCACCCCGACCGCTTCCTCGGCTGCTTCGTCTACAACCCGCGCTACGGCGCCCAGAACGGCGCCGAAGAGATCGAACGCTACGCCAAGGAGTTCGATTTCAAGATGGTGCAGCTGCAGGCGAACATGCACGCCTACCGCCCGGACCGCGCGCTCGACTGGCTGCGACCGGCACTGAAGAAGTGCGCGGATCTCGGCCTGATGGTGAAGGTGCATACCGGTGACGGACCGTACTCGATCCCGACGGAGTTCTACCCGATCATCCGCGAGTTTCCGGAGGTCAACTTCATCCTGGCGCATTTCGGCGTTCAGACCGGCGGCGTCTACGTGTTTGAGCCGATGCAGATGGCACTCGACACACCGAGTGTCTACGTGGAATCCGGCTGGTGCCTGCAGTCGCGCATCGTCGAATTCGCCAAGGTTCTGCCCAAGCACAAGATCCTCTTCGGCTCGGATACGCCGCCGAACGAACCGGGCATGTGGATCAACCTCCTGGAGGTTCTCTGCCACGAGCCGCCGCAGGGCCTGAACCTCGATGAGAATACGCTCGAAGATTACCTCGGCAACAACGTCGCCCGGATGATCGGGCTGGAAGCGACGAAGCCACCGGCCACCGTCGAGGAAGCCGAGGCGTATCTGCGCCAGCACGGCGTCGCCCTTGCCGCGTAAATTTGAACGGAGTGAACAATGATCATTGATACCCATCTTCACCCGACCAACCTCGTCGACGAGGCATGGCGTCACACGGGCGAGCCCTTCACCGGCGAGCGCATGCTCAAGCTGATGGACGGTCCCTACATGATCAACGGCAAGCCGCGCCGGATCGACATGGGCTTCATCCAGCCGCCGCCGGGCAACACCGGCTACCGCGACGGCAACCGCAAGGGTCGCGACGGCATTCGCGACTACATGGCCTATTGCGCCGAGCTTTGCCAGAAGTACCCGGACCGCTTTATCGGCAACTTCAACTACAACCCGCGCTGGGGACCTGAAAACGGCGCTGCGGAGCTGGAATTCCACGTCAAGGAATACGGTTTCAAGATGTTGAAGCTGCACGCCAACATGCACGGTTATCGCCCCGACCGCGCGCTTGATTGGCTGCGTCCGGCGATGAAGAAGTGTGCCGAACTCGGCGTCGTCGTGCTCATCCACACGGGCGACGGCCCGTACACCATCCCGACGATGTTTTATCCGATCATTCGCGAGTTCCCGATGGTGAACTTCATCATCGGTCACTTCGGCATCCAGACCGGCGGCAACTATTCGTTCGAGTCCTTCTGGATGGCGATGGATACCCCGAACGTCTATTGCGAGTCCGGCTGGTGCTTCCAGTCGCGCATCGTGGAGTTCGCCCAGCAGTTGCCGAAGAACAAGATCGTCTTCGGCACGGACAGCCCGCCGAACGATCCGGGCATGTGGCTGCGCGAACTGGAAGTGCTCTGCAAGGATCCGCCGCACGGCATCAACCTCTCCGAGGACGATCTCGAAGGCTATCTCGGCAACAACATCGCCAAGCTCGTCGGCATCGATCCGTCGCCGCCGCCGCGCGACCTGAGGGACGCTCAGGCGCGTCTGAAGGATAGCTATGCCGGTGTCGACCGGGCCACGGGCAAGCACAAGGAATTTGCCTGAGTAAAGACGACGGCGCCCATTCCGGGCGCCGTCACCCCAGTCGCGTCGAGGCTAAGATATGACCCAGTACCACAAGCAAGATGTCCGCAGCTTCCTCGCCGACTACAGGGCGGAGCACCCCGAAGATGTCATCACCATCGACCAGCCGGCCTTAGACGATCAGGATGCGACAGCGCTGATCTGGAACCTGGCTGAGCGGGGGCGACATCCCATGCTGCACCTGAAGGATGTCAGTGGCGTCGGCAGCGAGGTCCTCTGCAACATCTTTGCCTCACGCGATCGTATCGCCCGTCTGCTCGGTTCGACCGCTGACAGGTTGCACGAGGCCTACCAGGCGCGCGCCAACCGGCCGTTCACGCCGGAGGTCCTGAAGGAAGGTCCGATCACCGAGGAGATCGTCTCGGGCGATGCCGTCGATCTCAACGCGCTGCCGATGCTCAAGCACTTCGACACGGACCGGGCGAAATACATCACCAGCGGCATCATCATCGGCGAGCATCCCGAAACCGGCGCCGGCAATCTCAGCTACCACCGCGCGATGATCCATTCGAAGAATTCGCTCGCCACCTCGCTGCATTCGCGTGGCCATCTCTGGCGGCTGATGAACATGGCCAAGGAGAAGGGCAGGCCGATGCCGGTCGCGATGGTCATCGGCGGCCATCCGCTCTTCATGATCGCAGCCTCTGCCCGACTTGCCTTCGGTGAAGACGAACGTGATGTTGCCGGCGGCTTGATGGGCGAGCCGCTTCAGGTGGTGCGGACACCAAAGTACGGCATTCGGGTTCCCGCCCATGCCGAGATCGTGCTCGAAGGTGTGCTGGATCCCGAGGCGCATGTGGAGGAGGGGCCGTTCGGCGAGTTCACAGGCTATTCCTCCGACCGCTCGACCAACAACCTTTTCACCGTCGAAACCGTCATGCGCCGGCGCAATGCCATCCTCGTCAGCGTCGCCGGCGGCAATTCGGCCGAACACCTCAATCTCGGCCGCGTGCCGCGCGAGGCCGAGGTGGTGGAGAAGCTGAAGGCGCGCTTTCCCTCCATCACCGCGGTACACTACCCCTCGTCGGGCACGCATTTTCACGCCTACATCGCCATGAACCAGACGCGTGAGGGGGAGGCGCGGCAGGTCATGCTCGGGCTTCTTGGCTGGGACCAGTACCTGAAGACCGTGGTCGTGGTGGACGCGGATGTTGATATTACCCGCGACAGTGAGGTGCTCTGGGCGCTAGCCACTCATTTCCAGCCGCACAAGGACGTCGTGATCATCGAAGGCCTGCCAGGCAATGCGCTCGACCCCTCCGCCAGCGGCATCGGCACGACCTCGCGGATGGGGCTCGATGCGACGCGCGGCCCGAATTTCCATGGCGTGCGCGCCCGCATCAGCGACGAGGCCTGCGCGCGCGCCGCAGCACTCCTGAAAAGCGCGGGATAGGGCGATGACGCATCCAAGACGCATGATCGTTGGCATTTCGGGCGCGTCGGGCGTGGTCTACGGCAAGCGCATCCTCGAACTGCTGCGTGACCTCGAGATCGAGACACATCTGATCATGTCGCGCGCGGCCTGCATCACGCTTGCGGCCGAGGCGACGTTTTCCAGACAGGACCTCGAAGCGTTGGCGACGACCACCCATTCCAACAAGGATATCGGCGCCGTCTGTTCCTCTGGCTCCTACAAGACGCTCGGCATGATCGTCGCCCCCTGTTCGGTCAAGACGCTGGCCGAGATCGCCACGGGCACGACGGACAACCTCATTTCCCGTGCGGCCGACGTGGTGCTGAAAGAACGTCGTCGCCTCGTCCTGATGCTCAGAGAAACGCCGCTTCATCTCGGCCATATCCGTAACATGGCGCATGTGACCGAGATGGGCGGCATCATCTATCCGCCTGTCCCAGCCTTTTACGCGAAACCTCAGAGCATCGAAGACATGGTCGACCACACCGTCGGCCGCGTGCTCGATCTCTTTGATCTCGATCCGGGTATCGTGCGCCGCTGGCGGGGAACGCAAGGAGTGGAGTGAGATGACGATCCGCATCGCCGCCGATCCGGAAACGAACGCGCCAGAACCGCGCGCTGCCTTCCTGTCGGACGATGCAATCGAAATACTGTCTTTCGCCGCTCGATCGCTCGAAGAGGGGCAGTCAACGGCCCTCATCACGCTCGTCGAAATTCGTGGCGGCGCTGCGCGCGCCCTCGGCGCGCAAATGGTCGTGCGCAGTGACGGTCTCTATTGCGGTTTCGTCTCCGGTGGTTGCACCGAAGCGGCCGTGGCCGCCGAAACCATCACCGCTCTTGGAAAAGGCCTTGATCGCACGCTTCGACTTGGCGAAGGGTCCCCGTTTTTTGATATTGTCCTGCCCTGTGGCGGCGGCATTACCCTTGCGATCCATGTATTGGCGGACGCGGCCGTCTTGCGCCAGGCGCTTTCCACCCTCCAACGTCGCTCGCCGGTGGGGCTACGCTATCATCCTGGCAAGCGCGCCCTTTCGCTGCAGCACGGCAGCGAGGCAAGCGGCTGGTACGGCGAGAGTTTTGTGCGCGCCTACCGGCCCAGGCCGCGGGTGATCCTCGCCGGCACTCCGCTCGAGATCGATGCGGTTGCCCGCGTTGCTGTTGCGGCCGGCTACGAGACAGTCGTGCTCGAGCGCGGGCAAGTGCCTTCGCCTGACGAACTAGACGGCGACACCGCCGTCGCGCTCCTCTTCCACGATGTTGATCGCGAGTTGCCGCTGCTTGATGTGGCGCTGACGTCGAATGCGTTCTACATCGGCGCCCTTGGCAGCCGCCGGACCCATGCGAAACGCTGCCAGCTCCTGCGTGACTACGGGGGAGATGAGCGTCTGCTTTCTCGCATCAAGGCGCCGATCGGCCTGTTCGACAAAGCAAGGGATGCACGTTCACTCGCAGTTTCGGTTGTGGCCGATATCGCACACGCGCGCCTGAGGCTCGACTGGACGTAGGTCTCCCCATCCGAGGATAAAGGGTGCCGATAACGTCGCTCAATATGTCCATCTAGGCGCGATCGACGAACCCGGCCAAGCGCTCAAGACCGAACATCATGGCGTCGACGATGCTCCTCGACTGGGGAACCGCATGACCAGCGGCGCGGCGATTGGGATACTTGTCTCCGCGTCACGACCATGACGCTCGATGGAGTTGGAGGTCGCCGGGGCGTTACCTCTTACCACTTGTTGACTCACTCGCGGTTGAACAATACCTTGCGAGTTCGGTCGTTAGGCTTGTCCTCTACATGACGGATCAATCTCTTCAGCGTCGCCTTGCCGCCATCGTCGTTGCCGATGTGGTGGGATATTCACGCCTGATGGAGGCTGATGAAGTCGCAACGCTGGCGGACCTTAGGAAACTGCGTTCTGGCGTTATCGAGCCGGCTGCGATGCGTCACAAGGGTCGCATCTTCAAGGTCATGGGCGACGGATTCCTGATCGAATTCGGTAGCGCGGTGGACGCGGTCGCAGCAGCGTTGGAAATGCAACGGGCCACCACTCTTGTTGAAGCTTCCGCAGACCGGCGCCTGCTTTTGCGTGTAGGGGTCAATCTGGGAGATGTCATTGACGACGGTTCAGACGTTCTCGGCGACGGTGTTAATGTCGCGGCGCGCCTAGAGACGCTGGCCGCACCGGGAGGTATCTGCATTTCAGCCAAAGTTCACGGCGAGATCGTCGGCAAGATCGGCGACCGTTTCTTTGATGCAGGCGAACGCTACCTAAAGAACCTGGCTCGCCCGGTCCACGTGTGGCATTGGCCGGATGCGCTGCAGAGCATATTGCCGCTGCCCGAATGTCCCTCGATCGCTGTATTGCCGTTCACGAATACGAGTGGGGATGAAGCGGACGCGCCTTTCGTCGACGGCTTGACCGAAGACCTGATCACCGACCTTTCCCGAACAGCTGGCCTGTTCGTCATCGCGCGCAATTCCGTGTACGGCTACAAGGGCAAGCCGGTTGACGTACGGCTTGTCGCCCAGGATCTCGGCGTGCGCTACGTCCTCGAGGGGAGCGCCAGACGCGCAATGGGTCGTGTCCGCATCAATGCACAATTGATCGACGCGCTTGGCGGCCAGCACTTGTGGGCCGACCGGTTTGACAGGACGGTGGAAGACGTTTTCGAATTACAGGATGAAGTTAACGCCAAGATTGTTGAAGCCCTCATCGGCCGACTGACCATCCCGACGCAGCGCAATCGGCCGAAGAATTTTGAGGCGTACGATCTGTGTGTGCGCGCCCGCCTGCTGACGGAAGAGTCGCCGCAAACTGCGCGTGAGGCTTATGTGTTGCTTCAGCGCGCGGTTGAGCTGGAGCCATCATATGCCGAGGCGCTCGGTCTGCTCGCCTATAATCGTTGGCTGGCCTGGACTCACTTCGGCGAGCCCGAAGATCCTAACCGTCAGATGGCGGTGACGTTCGCGCAGAAGGCCGTCGACCTGGACCCCAACGATGCCGGCTGCCGTTACGTTCTGGGAACTATTTTGGCTTATGAGCGGCGATGGGAGGAATCAGAAGCCGCCTTCGCCAAGGCCCTGGAGCTAGACCCCAACCACGCCGACACCTGGGCCGCCATGTCGGACATGTCCGTGCTGGACGGCAGGGTTGCCGACGGACTGGCACAGATTGAAAAAGCTCTGCGGCTCAATCCCTATCCAGCCTGCTGGTATCTTTGTCATCTTGGGCAGGCGCAATACGCCGCGCGTGACTATGAGGCGGCAACGGCTACACTGCGCAGGAAAGACACGTATCGTACCAACTCACGCAAATTCCTGGCTGCTACGCTTGCGCAATTGGGCCACCTTGAGGAGGCGCGGCGAGAAGCAGAATTGTTCCTGATCGCCCACCCTCATTTCACGATCGGCCATTGGCTCAACTCCCAGCCGCTGCGCGATGCATCTGTCCGGGACCACTTTGCAAACGGCTTCCGAAAGGCTGGCCTACCGGAGATGTGACGGCGGGGAGGATGGGCAATCAGCCTGCGGGCAACCTCATCTTTTTGACTAGAGACGTTACCGATGCGCCCATCGCGCACGGCGGCGTGTCGACCAGGACACGACGGTCGCCTTGGCGGCTACTGGCCTTGTGCGGACAGCGGACGCCTTACCGCTACTGGAATTGCATGCGAACGCTATCGGCTGGCGGTGGTGAAGACCATAGCGTGCGCCATACGCGACCGAGAGCGTTTGCAGGTGGTCCTGGCGGCAATCGTCATGCTGTTAGGTTGGATTCAATCGGCAGTGTGCTGGTTGATTCCGTCGAATTTTCGGGCGGCGGCGGCTTCATCGGGCACAGCTACTTCTTGTCCGACGCCACCATCAAGACAGACTTGGTTGCGCTCATTCGCGATAGAGCCAAAGCCGGCGATCCCCGACGCCAGCTGGTCGAAATCAAGCGCCCCTTCTGGCGAACGTCGGACGCCTCACAGGCGACGCCATAATTGTCTCAGGAGTTTGGCGGGTCGGTTTCCGTCAAGCAGCGTTCAAGCAGCGTTGCATCGCTCCTTTGCCAACCCCGAAGGCACTGGGTACCTTGTGCTACCGCTGATGCATTCATTCAGCCGTCGCCGAAGATTAGCCTGTGGTGCGGATTCTGGCCGGGTGAGCGGCGCCCGAGCGATCTTGGGGCAAGGGGCTCATGTCCGACTTCGTCAAAAGATTGAGCCGTGTTCTGAAAACCAGTTATCCGAAACTGAGCCTTTACCGCCGCTTACCTGAACGCGCGATTTCTATGGCGCTCTTGCGTTGGGTATGGCGCGACAAAATTGCCCATTGATGTGCTCGCACGAAAGGGCGATGTGAGGGGTATGCATACGGAAACTTTCATCAGGATATCGCGGCTCATCGAGCAAGCACGCTCCCTTACCCGGAGCCGGCTACCCTGATCCTGTAACGCCGCCATAGCCCCCGCCGCTCCGGGAATCCACTGACCAACAGTGCGGTTCATTATTGACGGAGTGTATCCATGCCCGCGTCTCCAGCCCGCCCCGTTTGCATCGCTTGCAACCGGCATCTTCCCCTTTCTGCTCGCCGTTGCCCGTGGTGCAAGACGCACTGCGCTGCCGCCCGCCGCAACGCGTGCGCCGTGCGCGAACGGAGCGCGCATCCGCCAGTTCTCTGCGCGTTTGGCAGGGGGAGCGGAAAATGAAGGACACCAATAAGAACTGTTGCGCCGCTGAGGAGGCTGCCCCGGAAGAGATGCAGCAGGTCGGAGCTCTTCCCTGGCGCATCGCCAAGAATGGCGAGGCAAGGATTTTGCTCGTTACGTCGCGGAGCAGCGGGCGGTGGATCGTGCCCAAGGGATGGCCAATGAAGGGTTTTGCGCCCCGCCAGACCGCGTCGCGGGAAGCGTTGGAGGAGGGCGGTGTCATTGGCGTCCTCTCTAAGGCGCCGGTGACGATCTATCGCTACATGAAACGCCTGGATAACGGCGCAAACGTTACCTGCCGCGTGGCTGTGTTTGGGCTGAACGTGCGCGGGACACTGGTTGATTGGCGGGAAAAAGCACAAAGGCAGCGGCGTTGGTTTTCGCTCGCCGCGGCGGCGGACAAGCTTGATGACCGCGAACTTTCGGAGTTCGTGCGCACCCTGGATGCCGCGTCTGAATGTTTGGAGCCACCGACCGGCGCAACCGGGAAAAAATCGGCGCTCGACGAGATCCTCATGTTGAGGCGCTAGACAAGTGTCGACGTTCCCGCACCGCGAAAAGTATCGGCGGCCAGTTAAGTCCGTCTGCAGCCATAGGGTCAGTCGCGCACGATGAATGCCTGGCGCCACTACCTGCGACGGCAAGAGCGGCGCCAGGAGCCTCCCGGGGTTGATCCCTCAAATGCCGACCTGTCCGGCCAAATCCGCATACAGAGAGAATAAGCAATGAGCTTCAGATACAGTCATACTTTGCCGATCAGCGGCGCAAACAAGCTGCCCCGATTCAAGCAGTGGGCCGCCGAGAACATCCCAGGTATCGCCTTGTCCCTGCCTCCGCAGGTCCCGGTCAAGAGTACCGCCTTGACCGTCCGCCTCAGGTCAGTCGAGGATCGCGCTACACTGATGGCGAGGCTTGAAGGCGTGGATCTCGATGACAGGAAGACCCGCTAGTATCCCCTGTTGTCCACCGCGCGACCGGTGAGACGGTCGAACCGGCGATTGGGACACTGATCGCCGGTTCTGTTCGTTGCATGAAAGTGCTAGCGGTGGTCGACCGCGAAAACACTGCTGTGCAAACAAAGCCGAAGGAAAAAGCTTCGGTCCCCGCTCACGTCATCGCCAGGAGACGACGTCATCGATATGGCCGGTCTCTGGCGACGCCCGGCAGCTGAGAGGCGCAGACCAGATGCGCTTGCGCGCAGGTTTGGCACGTTGAGGCGCACTTCTCGTCGATTGGCGCGCCTCGGTAACACTCGATCCTGCCGGTGTCCTTGCTTGCGACAAGCCGGAAGCACCATTCAGCTGTCCGCCAGGGCCGTCGGTGGCACGTTAAGCAGCGCGCCTAAGCCCCACGCCTGCCGCCAGTCGCCTGGCTTGCTCCAGGCACGCCAGCTGCTGATCGGCAAAGCGCTCGGCGCTGATTTCCATGATCAGCGTCGTATCGGGAAGGAAGGTCAGCTCTGAGAAGATGTCATCCCAAGCAATGTCGCCCCAGCCGATCGGCAGATGCAGGTCCCCGATGCCGAGCGCGGTTGCTTCCGCCGGATGATAGAAGCGGTTCATGGTATAGGGCTGGCCGAAACTGTCGTGAACATGAAGGTGACCGGTCACCGGGGCCATGGCCCTGAGTTCATCACGGAAATCGAGCCCTCGATGCGTGGCCTCGATATAGGCATGCGAGAAGTCGATGAGTGCGACCACGTTGTCGGAACCGATCGCCCGCACCGTTTCGGCAACCTGGCTCGGGGATTGGCGGTACTGGCCGCTTTCCGTCGTGAAGATGTTCTCAAGTGCGATGCGAACGCCGTAGCCTTTGGCAATCTCGGCCATTTCTGCGAGCGCGTCACGTTCCATCTTGTCGAGGTCAGCGGCGCTCTCGCCGGCGGCAAGCTGTGCTGCACCGGAGTGATGGACGAGGATCCCCGCGCCAAGCCGGTCGCACAACTCGAGCATCGCTCTTACGACCTTCTTCTGCAGATGATGGTGCTGGCGATCCATGAAGTTGGAGACGATCTGGCCGTGCAGCGATAGCTTGTTGAAAGTGTACCCCTTCGTGATCTCGGCGACGCGCTGGACGCGGTCTTCGATGATGCGGCCGCCGCTGACGATCTCTTCGCCATAGATCCCGATCTCGCAGGCGTCAGCGCCCGTCTCTGCAATCTCACGCAGGGAAGCATCAAGGGTCGAAAGGTCACCCTTGCCCGTCCGGTTGCAGAATCCTACGGCGGAAATGATATCGTTCATCACGGTTCTCCTGATTTATGAAAGTGATCAGACTGCTTGGAGTGTCGGTTGGCTAGCGGAATTGCGGATGGCACGCGGCTCCAGATCGACCTCGATCCTTCGGCCGGTCTCCTTGTCGAAGAGATGCAGGTGCGCGAGCGGCAGTTCCAGTGTGATCCTCTCGCCCGGCCGCACGCGCGTGTGCTCGTCGACTGTGGCCGCGAAGGGATAGCCGTTCAGTTCCGAGTGGATGACGCGGCCGGAGCCGAGCTCCTCGATGAAATCCACCTTGATCGAGACGCCTTCAGGCGCAACGACACATTGTTCGGGGCGGATGCCGACCGTGATCTGCCTTGCGCCCAGTCGGGTGGCCAGACCTCTTTCGATCGGCATCTTCGTACCGCCGAATGTGAGGCAGGCGTTGTCGACGTCGACCACGGCATCGAAAAGGTTCATTGCCGGAGAGCCGATGAAGGATGCGACGAAGATGCTTGCCGGACGGTGATAGATGTCGAGCGGCTGGCCCACCTGTTCGACCACACCCCTGTTCATCACGACCAGCTTGTCGGCCAGCGTCATTGCTTCGACCTGGTCATGCGTGACGAAGATGGACGTTGCCTGGAGGCGCTGATGCAGTTTGCGGATCTCGGCCCGCATGGTGACGCGGAGCTTGGCGTCCAGGTTCGAAAGCGGTTCGTCGAACAGGAACACGTTCGGCTCGCGAATGATCGCGCGTGCCATTGCGACGCGCTGCCGCTGACCGCCGGAAAGCGCCGCCGGTTTGCGATCGAGATAATCGGAAAGCCCCACGATCTTTGCGGTCTCCTCAATCCGGCGCAGGCGCTCCGCCTTTGCGACGCCCGCCACCTTCAAGGCGTAGCCAATGTTTCCCGCAACGGTCATGTGCGGATAGAGAGCGTAGTTCTGGAACACCATGGCGCAGCCGCGTTCGCGCGGTTCGAGCCGGTTCACGACTTTCCCGTTGATCGCGATCTCGCCTGAGGTGATCTCCTCCAGCCCGGCGATCATCCGCAGAAGCGTCGATTTCCCGCAGCCGGACGGGCCGAGGATCACGACGAATTCTCCCGACGCAAAGGCGAGGTCGATGCCATGCAGGGTGGGGTTCTTGCCGTAGGATTTACGCACGGCGCGGATTGCGATGTCAGCCATGAGCGCGGACCTCTCTGTTTCTTCTGTTTGGGGAAAGCGGGGTCATTTTTCCGTGGCCACGAGGCCGCGCACGAACCAACGCTGCAGCACGGCGACGACGATGAGCGGTGGCAGCATGATGATCAGCGATCCGGCAAGCGTCACGTTCCAGTCCGGCGTGCCGTTGTCAGCTGGCAGGAGTGCAACCAGCGACATCATCGTGGTCTTGTATTGCGGGTCCGTCACCATCAGGAGGGGCCAGAGATACTGGTTCCAACCGTAGACGAACATGATCGTGGTCAGTGCGAGCATGTTGGTGCGCGACAGCGGCAGCAGCATATCGATGAAGAAGCGGATTGCGCCTGATCCGTCCATGCGCGCAGCCTCCGCCAGTTCGTCCGGCAGGGTCAGATAGAACTGGCGGTAGAGGAAGGTCCCAGTCGCCGTGGCGATCAGCGGCAATGTGAGGCCGGCATAGGAATTGAGAAGGTTCCAGTCGACGGAGACCTCGAAGCCGGTGACGGCGGAAATCAGCAAGCGGATCGGCTGGAACAGGTCGGCGGCGACGGCATAGGTTGGCACCACGCGCACTTCGAGCGGCAGCATCAGGGTGATGAACACCATCCAGAAGAAAAAGCCTTTCAGAGGTGTTCGGAAGAACACGATGGCAAAGGCCGTCAGCGCCGACAGCGCTACCTTGCCGACCGTGACCAGGCTCGCCATGACGAAGCTGTTCAGCATCGCCGTGCCGAGGCTGGCGCGCGACCAGGCAGCACCCATATTCTCGAAGAGGCGATCCTGCGGCACGAAACTGAAGGGTATGGCGTTGACCTGCTGCAAGGTCTGGCTGGCGCCCGACAAAATGACGATGAAGGGGCCGATCAAAAGCAGGAAGCCGAAGATCATCACACCATAGGTCAGCGCGTTGGCAAAGGGTGTCCGCTGGATCATGGAAGCCTCACTTGTAATGGACCTGGCGCTCGATGAAGCGAAACTGGATGAAGGTGAAAATCATGATGAGGCCGATGAGCACGAGGCTCTGGGCCGAGGCACCCGAGTAGTTCAGGCCTCGGAACGCCTCCTCGACGATGCGGTAGACCATCACGTCGGTGCCGTGGTTCGGACCCCCATCGGTCGTGCGTGCGACGATGCCATAGGTATCGGCCCCGACGAAACCCTCGGTCATCATGATCACCAGCAGGAAGAAGAGCGTTGGCGCCAGCAACGGGATCTGGATATCGACCGCGCGGCGGATCGGGCCGCAGCCGTCCATCGCGGCTGCCTCGATCAGGGAGCGCGGGACCGACTGCAGGCCGGCGAGCAGGAAGATGAAGGTGTAGCCCGCCCACTTCCAGGCAAAGACGACGATGACGAGGATGAGCGCGTGGCTGCCGTATTTGGCCGGGTTCCAGAAGTCCGGCAAGGCCGCGTTGACCGAGGCCATCAGCCCGCGCTCGGGCGACAGGATGAAACGGAAGGCCATACCGGCCGCCGGTCCCGCAATCGCATAGGGCAGAATGTAGAGGAACCGGAATGGCGCGGAGCCCGGCAATTGCCGGTCGACAGCAAGGGCAAGAACAAGACCGATGAAAATGGTGGCAAGCGTTCCACAAAGCGCGAATGCCAGGCTGACGCCAACGGAATTCCAATAGAGCGGATCGGCAAAGACTTCCTGGAAGTTGGCAAGGCCGACGAACTCGGCAGCACCGCCGAATGGGGGCTCCAACGTGAAGGCCCATCGCAAAACGGCGACAGCGGGCCAATAAAAAAAGAGCAGGATCAAAATGATCTGCGGCAGGGCGAATAGGCTGGGCAGCCACCAGCTGCGAAAGGCCGCGCGCTTGTCCATATGTCGAAATTCCAATGCGCAAGAAGAGCGATCGGAGCCCACCGATATTGTGGCAGGCTCCGGGCGGATCAGATTTTAGTTCAGCGTCTGACCGGCGTAGGTCTTTTCGAAGCGGCGCAGAACTGCGTTGCCGCGTTCCACCGTCTTGTCGAGTTCGCCCTGTACGTCTGCGTTCTGCATGAAGATTGCTTCAAGGGCGGTTGCGAACTCCTTGCGGATCTGCGTGAAGCCGCCTAGCCGAATACCGCGGGTGTTTTCCGAGGTCGGGGTGAAGGACAGGCTCTGGATGGCGAGTTCGCGGCCCTTATAGGGAGCCTTGTCGTAGAAGCCATTGGCCTTCATGGCGTCGAAGCCGGTCTTGGTCACCGGGATGTAGCCCGTCACCGTCGACCACCACTCGGCCATTTCCGGAGTTGCAAGATAGTTGAGGAAGGCGGCTGCACCCTTGTATTCGGCTTCCGGACGACCGGCGAGCACCCAGAGCGATGCGCCGCCGACCAGCGAGTTCTGACGCTCGGTGCCCTTCCAGACCGGCAACATGGCGACTTCCCATTTCACATTCTCAGGAAGGGTCTTGCCGATCGTGCCGTGGTCGGCGACCGAGGTCTGGATCATCTGGCAGGTCTGGGACGTGAAGGCTGGGACGATGTCCATGCCGAGCTGCTTGGTTTTGACCACGAAGAGCTTCTCGTCAGCCATCTTCTTGAAGAACTTCACGTGGTCGACGAACTTGGTCTTGTTGACGACAAGCTCGGCGTCCAGTCCGTTATAGCCGTTCGCCTTGGTTGCGATCGGCTGGTTGTGGATCGCCGAGAACTGCTCCATCAGCGGCCAAGTGTCGAAGTTGAATGCGAGCGGGCATTCGAAGCCGGCCGTCTTCAGCTTGCGGGCTGCTTCCTCGACCTGCTCCCAGGTGTCCGGCTTGAAGTCGATGCCGGCCTTCTGGAAGGCGTCGACGTTGTAGTAGAACATCGCGGTCGAGGAGTTGAACGGGAAGGAGTTCAGCTCGCCCTTCGCCGTTGCGTAGTAGTTGGCGATGCCGCCGAAATAGTTGTTCCAGTCGATGGTGTAGCCATTGTCGGCCATCAGCTTCTTTGCAGGCACGAAGGCGCCGGACAGCATCATGTCGAGCGTGCCGGCATCATAGATCTGGGTGATCGCCGGCTGCTTCTTGGCGCGGTAGGCGGCAATCGTGTTTTGCAGGGTGGTGTCGTAACCGTTTTGCGAGGTGCAGACGATCTCGAATTCTGACTGGCTCTCGTTGAACTTCTTGCAGGCATCCTGGACGCGTTCGCCAAGATCGCCCGAAAGGCCGTACCAGAACTCGAATTTCGTCTTTTCGGCGGCTGCGGCCGGCGCGCCAAACACGACGCTAGCCATCAGGCCGAGGAATACGGAGGTAGTGACGGAGACTCTCATTTGCAAAACGCTCCTTGCAGGATGGCGGACACCAGGATCGGTGGCACGATGAAGCCGGGGCGCTTGCTAACAGTTGCGTGTGACAGTCCGTGACAATCTGCATGATGATAAAATGAAAGTTTCGTAACGCAGGCGACCAATCTCCCCGTTTTGCCCTTGATGGTGCAAAGTTGGGCAACCTCAGGAAGTGCGTGCGCCTCCGACGAGCCCCATTGTGGTCCCCAGGAGCGAAAATGCACCCCCGAATTGAGGGCCATGAAACGGAATGGCCCCGTCGGGCGGCGACGAGGCCATTGGCTTATCGGGGCTTCACTTCCGGAGGGATGGTGAAGGCGTCACCCTGATCGGGGGCTCAGGGTTCCACAAAGCGAAAACGCAGATGCCTCGAACAGGTTCCATCTTCTCTTCCGAAAAGTTGGACCAGACCATTGCTATCCCGGAGGAGGAAAGTCGTCGTCGGGATCGTATCTGTCCGGATCAAAGATGCTTTCGAGCTCTATTTCCTCGATCTCGTCGAGATCGTCTTCGTCATCGGGTTCGTCAAATTCCGGCACTGGCTCGCGCGGTTCGCGCAAATCGCCCTTGCCGAGCGGGCTATCGTCGGGGAAATCGGTCGGTTCGCGTCCGTGTGCTGTCAGCCTATTCGCGAGGCTCTCGCTATTACCGCCTGTGTTGGGCATCACCGTTCTCCTTGCGTATGCTTTCGCCGATCGTCGAAAGTCCGTTGCTTCGAGGACAACCGACGCGCACGAGGACCCGGTCAGCCCCGGCAATATCCTCGGCGATACGGCGGACAAAATCGTCACCACCGCTATGGCTGACCTGACCCTCGATGACGACGGATGTTCCGAGCACTCTGAAGCAGAGATTTTGCGTATCGAAGGGCGCTTCGGAAGCCAGAGCGTATTTGATCGAGGCGATCAGCCCTGAGACGTCAGCCCCTCCGCCGCCCCGGCAATCGAATTCAGGTCGTATAAAAATCATAAGCAAACTCCTTCTCGGAGTCTCAACTCACCGATGCAGACCTTGTTCCTTGTCGGGTTGCTAATTTATTGATGCCAAAAGAAATCGCCCCGAAAGGCGCCTGAGGGCGATGAGAGTGCGTTGTCTGCGTGGGCCGGCAGGATGGAATACAGCGGCCCCGCCCTAGAAACCGCCCGCGATGAAATCGGTCCCGTTCCCGCTTAATTTTCTCCTCGTCGCCAAGATGGAGGCCGAGTAGCTCAGTGGAGTGGGGAGGTCCTATCCTTGCGAATGATGACGCCGGCCCCTTCCTCGAACATCTTCTCCTTGGCATCCAGCATGAACCACCGGTTGTGCGCCAGTTCAATCAACGCGTCGGCGACCTCGCGCTCGCTCCAGCCGGCCGCCTCGCCATATTCGGCGACCGATTGGAAAACATCTTCCATTGCCATCTGACAGTCCAGATCTCGATCCGGGTACAAGCCCGTCTGTTTCGGCGATACGTATCTTGGATGCTTTGCCATAACGGACCTCCTTGGATCCGCAGTAGAGCGCATCAAGCTATCCTCAAGCTTTCGCTAAAACGCGTGCGACTTTCCTGTTGTTCCCGGCTCCGCGCCATCATCGTTGAAGGGTGCGCGCGAGACGGCTGGGCCATCCGACGCGTTTGAAATCACGGGAGCCTTCAAAGCGCGAAGGGACGCAGTCCCATCTACGACTTTCCTCGGGGCCTCCGGCGGGCAGCGGGAGAGCTTTGCCTGAACTTGGCGAGCGAGCGCCTGAGTTTCGCGATGTTCTTAGTGACGTGCTCGATGATGAGCAAATGTTTCCGTCGGCCCAGCGCGATGGCGCTTCCGCACCTTTCACAGGGGACGTGCTCGTCGTCCCTCACTCGGTCGACCGGTGTCCCGTTTTCGTGGCCGCACTCGGGGCACTCGATTTCGATCTCATCGTCAAACATAACGCTCCCTCGATTGAGAGCGGATACCAACACGTCTGAAATTGGTGATCAATGCTTAGGCGCTTACTCAAATGGGGCTACAATTCCACCGCGACCCGCGCATCATCACCCCGACCATTGCCACTCGGGTGAGCCGGTGTCGACAAGTCCTGCAACGTTCCAGGCCAGGTTGGCCTTTGGCATCGGGACCTCGCCGTCTGGCTTATTTGTGCGTCCGTTCTAATATTATCAGTTTGGTTGGTGCTGATCGGCAGTGCCTATGGATGGATGACGCCTGCCCGTAGCTTGAGAACCACCGGGCCGGAGGGTTCGCAATTGGAGACCAGAAGGGGTACGCCTGGAAGGTCCCGGGAGGTTCGATGCTGAGATTTTCGCGCAAGAGTGGGAAAGAACCGGTCAATATGGCCGTCGAATTGCATCCGCTGACCTTGTCGCGGGCCGCTGCAGAGACTTCGAAACTGCCAACGCTTGCAGCAATTGCTGCAACGGTGGCGGTGCTCTACATTGCCAGGGATGTCTTCCTTCCTTTGGCGATTGCCATCCTTTTGACGTTTGCTCTTGCACCCGTTGTCTCAAGGCTGCGCCGCGCCGGCTGCCCTCGCTCGGTCGCGGTTATCGGAACAGTGACGATGGCTTTCCTGTTCCTCAGCGCATTTGGCGCCCTGGTGGCGCTGCAAATCAGCGAGGTCGCGCGGGATGTGCCGAGATACCAGTCAAATATTGTCGAGAAGGTCCGATCTCTAAAAGAGGCTGGATCGGACAGCCAGATACTCGATCGACTGAGTCGGGTGATGGAGCGGATCAGCGTCGAGCTCAGCCGACCTGAAAAAGATGTGGCTGTGTCGCCCGCGACCGCGCCTGAACCGAAGCCGCTTCTGGTAGAGATATTTTCGCCGCAGCGCCCGATCGAAATCCTGATGAGCGTCATCAATCCGCTCCTAGGTCCCTTGGCAACCGCTGGCCTCGTCATCGTTGTCGTCATCTTCATGCTGTTCGAGCGAGAGGATCTGCGTGACCGATTCATTCGGCTTGTCGGGTATGGCGATCTTCATCGAACGACCGAGGCACTCCAAGATGCGGGCGCTCGTGTGGGCCAGTATTTGCTCATGCAACTTGTCGTCAACATCACCTATGGGGTGCCGCTCGCGATTGGCCTTTGGTTTTTAGGGATTCCAAACGCACTTTTGTGGGGGATGCTCGCGATCATGCTGCGCTTCGTGCCCTATATCGGCCCGGTGATTGCTGCTGCGTTGCCCCTGTTTCTCGCGTTCGCAGCAGCTCCGGGCTGGAGCTTGGTGGTTCTGACGCTTGGGCTCTTCATTGCTCTTGAACTGTTAAGCAACAACGTTGTCGAGCCCTTGCTATATGGGTCTCGCACAGGACTGTCTCCCCTTGCGATCATTGTTGCTGCCATCTTCTGGGCCTGGCTCTGGGGCCCGGTTGGACTGATACTGTCGACCCCGCTCACCGTCTGCCTGGTTGTGCTTGGCCGTCACGTCCGGCAGTTCGAATTCCTCGAAATTCTGTTGGGCAATGAGCCCGTCCTCAATCCGAAAGAGCGCCTTTACCAACGGTTGCTGGCGGGAGACCCGGACGAAGCAACGGATAATGCAGAGGAGATGCTTGAGGAAATGTACCTCGTCGAATTTTACAACACGGTTGCCATTCCCGCGCTGCTTCTGGCCGAAAGTGACCGTATGCGTGGTGCCTTGACGGAAGAGCAAGGAGCACGGGTTGCCGAAAGTGCAGGCACACTGGTTGCCAACCTCGAGGAGATCGCGGTTGAAGAGGAAGACGAAGACAAAAGCGAAGATCCCGACCGCGACACCGATGAAAAAGAGAACGATTATGAACTCCCTCCTGGTGAAGGGCGATCCGTGCTTTGCCTAGGAGGGCGAAGTGCGCTCGATGATGTCACGGCGATGATGCTCCTGCAGGTTCTGCGGGTACAAGGCGCGGACGTCAATTACTTCAGCCATGAAGCTCTCAGGCCGCAAAAAATCAAGGAGCTGCCGACAGAAGGTCGGCATGCCATCGTTCTCACTGTTCTCGATCGAGAATCCATGCGCCACGCCAAATTCCTTGTCCGTCGCCTGAAGCGACTGGCTCCTGGAGCGCGGGTCGGCATCGTCCTATGGCAGGACGTGGACGAACACGAAGCCGGGAAGTTCCTCGTTGAGGAAACGCAGGCGGACTTTGTCGTTTCTGCGATCACGGACGCCATCCGGGAGGCGCTGTCGACGGAACCACCGCAACCCTTCAAGTCGGCACATCCGGGGAGCGCCGGTCGTGCGGCGGTGCGAGGGCCGGCCCATGGCGGATAGGGCAGCCCTGGTGAGCCAATTCGTCGGACGGATCCAAGTCGAGTGCTATTTGTCTGGAAATGCTTCCCCCGAAAGGCGACGAAGCACGTGGACGTGCTAAACAGATTGTTCAGCCGACACCTTGAGAGACACTAGGCAGCCAAAGTCCTTCAGCCCCTGGCCACCCGACTGCTGGAATGTCGCATTTTCTATCGAACTCGCCCACGGGCGCCTTTCGTACGCACTTCTTCAGCGCGCGGAATTGTAATCCACCGGCCTGTGCACGGTCAGTTTCATCATCAGCGATTGCGACCAACGGGACGGCCAGCGCTGTAAGCAGGAGAAAGATCCTCACCATGTTCGCTCCTTCGAAATTAAGTAGATTCTAAATCTACAGTAGTGGGAGCCACTCGGTCTTTAGTCATTCTGAACTAGTACGGATGGATATTTACGAGCAGTCAGGATTATCCATTTTTCCATGTGGGCAGTTTGGAGTAATCATACGATCAGGAGGCTCTTTTTTAGACCAGCAACCGTCGATTGTTGATCTCATCTGCTTTCCGACGTCGATTGACTACATCTTCCGGCAGGATCATTCTTGATGTTCCCGTCGCGGCCTTTTTGGGCCGCTCCGATGAAGTGACGGCAACGGTTGCGCGCTGTGGCTGTCAAACGCTCGGCTCGGGATCGGAGTGGTGGAGCTGCTTCATGAATTCCCTTCGTGCCGCTGTCTTGCTCTTGCTCTTTTTTGTGGGCTCCCCCGTCTGGGCCGAAAAGCGCGTCGCGCTGGTCATTGGGAACTCCGCCTATAGACACGCACCTCAGCTCGCGAACCCGCAAAATGATGCCGGCGACATGGCGTCGAAATTGACAGCACTGGGCTTCGTGGTGGTAACGGGTCGGGACCTCGATCTGACGGGAATGCGGGGAGTGATCCGAGAGTTCGTCGGCAAGGTCGAAGGCGCAGACGTGGCGCTTTTTTTCTATGCCGGTCACGGGCTGCAGGTGAACGGTGGCAATTATATCATCCCGATCGACGCGCAGCTGAAATCGAACAATGATCTAGACTTCGAGGCGCTACCGATAGAACTCGTGCTTGCTGCCATGGAGCGCAACGCCAAGGTCAATCTGGTTTTCCTCGACGCTTGCCGTGACAATCCGCTCGCTACGACTTTGGCCCGGTCGCTCGGAACACGGTCCGTGGTCGTCGGTCGAGGCCTGGCCAAGCTCGATACTGGTGTGGGGTCGCTGATTGCGTTCGCCACGCAGCCGGGAAACGTCGCCCTTGACGGCGCCGGGCAAAACTCCCCTTTTACGTCGGCCTTGCTTCAACACCTCGCGCCGTTTTGCAGGTCACCGGCGGTAAGCAGATTCCCTGGGATAGTTCCTCACTGACGGGCCCGGTTGTGCTGAACCCGGCGAAAATCTCCGAGACGCCAACGAACTCGGCGGTGGTCATATCGGACACCGACAGAAGTGTGGAGCTGTCTTTTTGGAATTCCATCAAGGACGCGACCGAGAGGAACTTTTTGAAGCCTACCTTCAGCAATACCCAAGCGGCGCCTTCGTCACGCTTGCGAAACTGAAAATCGCAGCGATTGAAGCGCGGGATAAGGAACGGGAGACGGCTGAACTGGGGCAGGGCGACCTCAAGCGTGCCGCCCTGCCGAAGGTCACCGGCGTGCCACCCGAACTTGCTAAACTTGAGCAGACCACACCAGGCTTGAAGGGATCAAGCGATCCGACCAGCCAAATGAGTGCCGGTGAGCTCACACTGATCACCCAAAGGGAACTGGTGCGTGTCGGATGCCTTGAGCAGGTGGACGGCAAATGGGGTAGCGGCAGTCAGAAGGCGCTGCAAGCCTATGCCGAACGCAAGGGGATCAAGCTTGCCTCGCTCACCCCCACCGAGGAGCTCGTGAATAGTCTGAAGGCGGCCGGTGGCCGTGTCTGCCCCCTCGTCTGTGGCAACGGACTGGAAGTCCGCCGAAATCGTTGCGTGGCGGCTGGTTTGAGCGTGTTCAATGGCGTGTGGAAGCTAACGAGGCACGCGACGACGGACTGCGGTGATTGGCGTGAGCTTTCAACGTCCATCCTGGTAAATGACGGCGTTGTATCCTCCAGCTCGGGGCTTGCGGGGAAAGTCGCGAGGAATGGGACTATTAATATGACCCTCACATTCGTCCATAAAGGCCGCAAGGGCGGCAACATCCTCACCGGCATGATAAAGAACGACAAAGGGAAAGGCAGGTTCAAGGGGACCGGGGCGGGCAGCGGTTGCTCAGGAACTGTCACGATGAGCAGGATGTAGTCTGAAACTCCCCGGCATGGGCTCTTGCGATCGATCGCCCTCAGGTGCTTCCGTCGACGCCGTGGACATGAATGCCTGGAGATCGACGGCTTGCTTATTCACGGTGGAATGCCCACAGACAACTTGTCTGCGCTCTGAACCAGCGCTGCAGCTCCTGTCAGCCAATGTGCTCGATACCAAGCGTAATATGGGGCATCATCAACTGCAACGGGTTCGATCTAAGCTCGCGCCACTCGTCTTTCCAATAGATGCCGATAGATAAGCGGCTTGACCAAATCTCCTTGACGGCCTATTAGGGAACGATCGTTTCCTAATAGGCCGTCAGATGAATTCCGAAAGAAACTCCCATCGCTCCGTCGGGCGCCCCCGCGAGTTCGACATGACCCAAGCTCTGGATGCGGCGATCCGCATATTTTCGGAGAGGGGCTATCACGGAACCTCCATCGCAGAACTGAAAGCCGAAATGGGACTGACTGCCGGCAGCCTATACAAGGCGTTTCAGGACAAGCGTGACGTCTTCGTCGCTGCCTACGACCGCTATAAGCAGGTCCGAGCTGACCTTCTGGAACAGGCATTGTCTTCAGCCTCCACCGGTCGCGAAAAGGTTGCCTGCGTCGTCAGTTTCTATGCCATGTCCGCCTGTGGTGAGACCGGCAGGCGTGGTTGCCTGGCCATCGGTGCCGCCGTGGAACTGGTTCTGTCCGATGCCGAGATCGCCGCCAGGGTCGCAGGACACAATCGCAAGCTCGTCACGCGGCTCGAAGGTTTCATTCGCGATGGCCAGTTAGATGGTTCAATTCGCCATGACGCCGATCCCGCGAGTACCGCGCTTGCGCTATTTTCCTATCTGCAGGGCGTGCGTATCGCCGGCAAGACCGGAGAGCTGGAGAACCAGCTGCTCCCTTCCGGTGAAGCAATCTTGCGCATTCTCGACTGATCAACCCGCCCGCCTCCTTTCTCCCAAGGCACATTCCATGACAACTCCAGCTTCCCTCGCCCAGTCGCAGCGCCCGGCCGGTCTCTCCGCCGGCATGACTTTTCTGATGGCCGCCGCGTGCGGCCTGATTGCCGCCAACCTCTATTATACCCAGCCACTCGCCGGGCCGATCGCACTCGATATCGGCCTACCGGCTGAGGCAACAGGCTTGATCGTAACCGTGACCCAGATCGGCTACGGCCTTGGGTTGCTGCTCCTCGTGCCACTGGGTGATCTCCTGGAAAATCGTCGGTTGATTGTGACCATGATCAGCCTGGTTACTCTTGCCCTGATCGCGGCCGGGCTCTCCACCACACCTGGACCCTTTCTCACCGCTTCGCTCGCCATCGGGCTTGGCTCGGTTGCTGTCCAGATGATCGTGCCGTTCGCTGCCAACCTTGCACCGGATGCCGTTCGGGGTCGCGTCGTTGGCAATATCATGAGCGGTTTGATGGTTGGGATCATGATGGCGCGGCCGATTGCCGGATTAATTGCCGGCGTCAGCTCCTGGCATACCGTGTTTTATGTTTCCGCGATCGTTATGGTCGGGCTTGGAGCCCTTCTATGGACGCAATTGCCGACCCGCATGCCTGCGGCGGGTCGATTGAGCTACGGCCAGCTGCTCAAGTCGATGGCCCAGCTTCTCGCGACGCAGCCGGTCCTGCAGCGGCGCGCCGCCTATCAGGCCTGTCAGTTCGCCGCATTTAGCCTCTTCTGGACCGTGACGCCGCTTTATCTTGCCGGGCCCAGCTTTGGGTTGGGTCATAATGGCATTGCGCTTTTCGCCCTGGCCGGTGTTGCGGGCGCAATTGCTTCGCCCATCGCTGGGCGCCTTTCTGACAAGGGATTGGTGCGGCCGGCAACGGCATTCGGCCTTGTCAGTGTCGCGGCCGCTTTTCTGATGACGCAAATCTCTGAAGGTTCGACCTTTGCGCTCACATTTTTAACGCTTGCTGCAATCCTGCTCGACTTCGGCGTCACCATGACGTTGGTGACGGGGCAGCGCTCGATTTACGAACTCGGCGCGGACTTGCGCAGCCGGCTCAACGGCTTGTTCATGGCAATCTTCTTCACCGGCGGCGCCATTGGCTCTGCCCTGGGTGCCTGGGCATTTGCCTCTGGTGGATGGTGGCTCGCCTCCATGATCGGCCTCGCACTGCCCGCCACAGCGTTCGCCATCTTCCTGACCGAGACCCGGTCAGAACGATGCTCGGAGAGTTGAGCGAGTTCGGCATCGCATCCGTCATCGATGTACGCCTCCGCGCGATGTGACGGGTAGGCGGTCTCTTCCTGGTGCGACCCACAGTCTTCTTTCGAGGTCTCTGTGCCCCGACCCTGTTGGTCATAAGCGCGCGGATAAAGCATCTGTCCGCCCATGTGGCTCAGCGATGATCGTCAACGATCGCCGCTGAGCCGGCCAATGGCGCTGTACGGAGAGCGGAGATCTCGAAACAGACCGCTCGTTCGAGCTGCCAAGGTCCGCCTAGATATCTCCACAGATCCAGGCCCTCCAGCGTCAACGATCGTGGTTTGAAATCGTGTGTCAGTTGCCGGTGCAAGGTGTCTGCGGCTGACCGCGAAACCCTGTTCTGGACGGTGATATGCGGCTGCCACCTCTGCATGTCCTGACCGCCCAGCCATGGCATGAAAGCGCGCTTTAGTTCTGCATAAAGGTCTTCAAGCTCAAGACTTCTGATCGTGAACGCCACACCCGCGCCGAGATGGCGAACACTGGCTGCCTGCGCGCGGATCTGGTCACGCTTGGTGGCCGCGGCCTGCAATTCTCCAACGATCCGCTCGAGGTGTTCGCCCGGTAAACGATGAAACATCGTGAGGTGAGCGCGGAGGAAGTTTCGCTCCGACGGGAAATGCGCGTTTCGAAGGCGATCGAAGATCTCAAGATCGATCTCCGCGATCCGGGCTGTGAGGATAAGCGGTTTGCGTGTCTTCAAGGCAATTCCTGTCGATGCTGAGTAGAGTACTTCACCAAGGCAGATCACCGCGTTCGCCGAGCGCCACCCTGGTGCCGCCCTTCATTCGGCGCATGCGCGACGCACAGTTCCAGTCATAGCAAGGTTTGCTGCACTGGCTCGTCGGCAGCGGTAGGTTCGAATTCACCGCGCCTTTGCAACTCGGTCTGGGCGCTGAAGCGGATGTCGCTATCTCTATCGCGAAGAAATTCGGTGAGCGTCTCCGTACTAAGGCGATCCCAGCCCTTCCCACGATCAGGCCCGGAGGGCACGCGCGGCAACAAGCCCGGCTCGGCACTCCACGCCAGCAACTGATCGAGCGATGCAGCGTTCAACAGATCGCGCAGATGATGGGCCGTCACGTAGGCATCCGGCATGCCTCGATGGGCCGGAAGACCTATCTCGTGAACGAGCCCTTCCGGCATACGCTGGTAGCGGAGCATCTGGTTGGAAAATCGTGGCAGATCGGGCCAAATCCGTAGGGCGCACTTCCAGGTACAGATCCAGGGCAAGCCGCCGGTGAGACGAGGCGTGCAATACCGTTGTTCGAAGGCTGCACGATGTGCGGCCAACGCGTCGATCCCGCCGTGCGGATGCAACACTTCTGGCGCCACATTTTTCCAGTAGGGCGCGCCGGCGACTTGCTCGTCGAGAATATGATGGATGGCCATCGTGTCGGGCGAAATCGGCCGCCCCGGATTGACCATCAATGCGCCGCGTTCGTCGTTGACGACCCACCGTCCATTGTCTTCAAGGACCACGTCCTGCCACCCGATTTCGCAGACGTCGTTCGGTCCGTTGCCGGCCGTTTCCAGATCGATGACGCGAACGCGGGATGTCGACAATGCCTGCTGTCCTTCGTCCTACTGCGGCCACCATGCTTTCGATGCGAGCCGGCCACTACGGCTTTCTCTCCTCCACCATCAAGGCAGCGATGCTCAATTATCTAGTGCCGCAAGGTCATGCCTGCCACTTCGAATGACGTTGTGCAAAGTCGAACTTCTATCCCTCACGAGCCATACCTCGTTGTCCAAGGACTGAAACCGTCAGGGTTGTGGAAAATTCGCCACTGTATCCACGGAAGACCGCAAGAGGACGTCGCTCCTCAGACCACGTTTCACCTGCTGCGGCGTCAGACGCTCTTTCGCGTGACGAAGCGTGTTTCCAGATAGGCCTCGATCGCTTCGGAGCCGCCCTCGGTGCCGTAGCCGGAATCCTTGATGCCGCCGAAGGGGACTTCGGGGAGCGCCAGACCCAGATGGTTGATCGAAATCATTCCGCTTTCGACCTCGCTTGCCAGGCGGTGGGCGCTGCGCTCCGATCCGGTGAAGGCATAGGCCGCAAGACCGAAGGGCAGACGATTGGCCTCGTTGATCGCCTCGTCGAGATCATGGAAGCGATTGATGATCGAGACCGGACCGAACGGCTCGTCGTTCATGATCCGGGCGGAAAGCGGCACGTCCGCCAGAACCGTCGGCTCGAAGAAGTAGCCGCGGTTGCCGATGCGATGGCCGCCGGTCGCCAATCGGGCACCATGCTCGAGCGCGTCGGCAACCAGGCTTTCGATCGCCGGGATGCGCCGCTCGTTGGCAAGCGGCCCCATGTCGACGCCGGCTTCGAGACCGTTGCCGACCTTGATCGTCTTCGAGGCGGCGACGAAGCCGTCGAGGAACTGATCGGCGACGCGCTCCTGCACGAGGAAGCGGGTCGGCGACACGCAGACCTGGCCGGCATTGCGGTACTTGCTGGCGGACATGATGGCGACGGCGCGTTCGACATCGGCATCATCGGTGACGATGACAGGCGCATGCCCGCCCAGTTCCATCGTCGCGCGCTTCATGTGCTGGCCGGCGAGGGCCGCCAGCATCTTGCCGACCGGGGTCGAGCCGGTAAACGACATCTTGCGGATCACCGGATGGGCGATCAGGTATTCCGAGATGACCGAGGGCACGCCGTAGACAAGGTTGACGACGCCGGCCGGAAGCCCGGCATCGACGAAGCAGCGGATGAGTTCGGCCGGCGACGCCGGTGTTTCCTCGGGCGCCTTGACGATGATCGAGCATCCGGTGGTCAGCGCCGCCGACAGCTTGCGCACCACCTGGTTGATCGGGAAGTTCCAGGGCGTGAAGGCGGCAACCGGACCGACCGGCAGCTTGACGGTCATCTGGGTGACATCGGGTGCGCGCGGCGGAATGATCTGGCCGTAGGCCCGCTTTCCCTCTTCGGCGAACCACTCGATGATGTCGGCGGCGCCAAGGATCTCGCCCTTCGACTGGGCAAGCGGCTTGCCTTGCTCGCGCGTCATCAGAAAGGCGATGTCGCCGGCCCGTTCGCGCAGCAGGGCGGCTGCCGACCGCATCACCTGGGCGCGGTCGAAGGCGGAGGTTGCCCGCCACGTCTTGAAGCCCTTCTCGGCGGCCGCAAGCGCCTCATTGAGGTCTTCCACTTCGGCCCACGCCACCTGGCCGATCGTTTCCTCGTTGGCCGGGTCGATGACGGGAATGGTCTTGCCGGAACGCGCCGGCCGCCAGGCGCCGTCGATATGAAGCAGGATGTCTGGGTAGTGAGCCATGGGAAACCCTTTACTGAATGAAGTTCGCCGCTTTGAGCGCGATGCCGTAGGATCAGGTCAATGGGGAACAGGTCGCCTGGCCAGGCGACCTTGACTGGAAAGCGATGCGGCCACCGGGTCCCAAGCCGAAGGCGCCAGGCGCGACGACTTAAGTTTTTGTGGCGCGAGCAGCTCCCGTCAAGCGGCGCGCCAGACGAGATCGATGCCTCCGCCGGCCGCCGGGGTCAGCATCGGTACGGCAGACAGGAGCTTGCGCGTATAGGCCGAGGATGGGCGGTCGAAGATCTCGTCGCGGCTGCCCTGTTCTTCGATAACGCCCTTGTGCATGACCACAACTCTATCGGCGATCTGCTCTACGACGCCCAGGTCATGGGAGATGAAGAGGCATGCAAAACCTTGTTCTCGCTGCAGTTTGCTCAAAAGGGTGAGGATCTGGGCCTTTACGGTCAGGTCGAGCGCTGAGACCGCCTCGTCGGCGATGACAAGGTCGGGCCAGCGAGCAAGCGCGCGGGCGATGGCGGCACGTTGCCTTTGCCCACCGGAGAGTTGATGCGGAAATCGCTCGGCGAATTGCGGAGCGAGACCCACTTCGGCGAGCACCTCATCGACCCGCGCACGGCGGTCTGCGGCGCGCATCGATTTTTCGTGCCGGAGCGGCGCTGCCACGATGTCGCGGATCCGCATGCGCGGATCGAGCGAAGAGTAGGGATCCTGAAACACCATCTGGCAATTGGCGCGGTAGTCGGCGAAGCCGCTGCTTTTGCGATTGACCACCTGTCCGCGGAAGGTAAGCGTGCCCTCATCCGGTTGCAGCAGCCCGGCGATGATGCGGCCAAGCGTCGTCTTCCCGGAGCCGGACCCCCCGACCAGCGCGACGATCTCTCCAGGATGGATATCGAGATCGATGCCATGCAAGACAGGCTTTGCGCCCGTGCCGCTGCCGTAGGCAAGCTTCATATTTCTGACGCTGGCGAGCGGAGCATTCGGTGCGACTGCACGCGCCGGCGCGCGGCGCGGCAGGGCCGAAAGAAGTTTCCGGGTGTAGTCGTGCCGCGGCATGCGGAGGAGTTCGGCCGTTGTCCCTTCCTCGACGCAGACACCCTTCTGCATGACCAGCACGCGATCGGTATATTGCGCCACCATCGCCATGTCGTGGCTGATCAGCACCATCGCGGTGCCTTTCTCTTCGACCAGCGCATGCAGCAGTTCCAGCACGTCACGTTGCACGACGGCGTCGAGTGCGGTCGTCGGCTCGTCCGCGATCAAGAGCGCCGGTTCGAGCAGCATGACGGAGGCAATCATGATGCGCTGCCGCATGCCACCGGAAAACTCATGCGGGAAGGCACGGACGGCTGCGTCCGGATCGGCAATGCCGACACGTTTCAGCATCGCCAGGATTGCGCTTTGACGCGCTGACGCGTCCATTGTCGTGTGCAGCGCCAGACCTTCCTCCATCTGGCGGCCGATGGTGAGCGCCGGATTGAGCGAGGTCATCGGCTCCTGGAAGATGAGCCCGATGCTCTTGCCGCGCAGCTTACGCAGGTCGTCCGGCGCAAGCCCGCTCATATCGCGGCCGGCAAACCGGACGCAGCCCCCGCGCCTGACGATCCCGGGCGGCAGAAGGCCGATGACAGCGCGCATCAACATCGACTTGCCCGAACCGGATTCGCCGACGATGCCAATGCGTTCGCCAGCGCGAAGACTGAGGCTGACGCAATCGACGACGGGTGGTGCCATCGCAGCCGAGGTGCCGAGCACGAGTTGCTCGACGGTCAGGAGTGCTAGCTGGGTCATTGCGTGCCTCTCATTTTCGGATCGAGCCTATCCCGCAGCGCATCGCCAAGCAGATTGATCCCGAGCAACGCAACGGAGATGCAAAGGCCCGGAAAGATTGCAAGCCAGGTCGCCTGGGCGAGGTAGGGGCGGGCAGCGGCCAGCATGTTGCCCCAGGTCGGGGCCGGTGGCGGCACGCCGAGGCCGAGGAAGGAAAGCGCGCTTTCAGATAAAAGTGTCCACCCGAACATCGACGTTGTCAGGACCGTCAGCGGCGCGATGCAATTCGGCAGGATATGGCGCAGCAGCGTGTAGATCTCGGAATCGCCTGCAATCCGGGAGGCGTCAATGAATTCCTTCTCCCGCAACGAAAGCACTGTGCCCCGAACGATCCTTGCTACGGACGGCGTGTAGGCAATGCCAAGCGCCAGCACGATGCCGAATTTGTTGGCGCCGAAGATCGCAAGCAGCCCAAGCGCAAGCAGGATGCCGGGAAAGGCGAGCAGGGCATTGGTGACGGCGACGAGCACCCGATCGGTCCAACCGCCGACATAGCCTGAGATGGCGCCAAGCGCGGTGCCGAGCACAGTTGCGATCGCGACCGTGGCAAGGCTGACGATGCCGCTTGCCGACGCGCCGAGCATCAAGCGGGAAAGCACGTCGCGTCCGAATTCGTCGGCGCCGAGCAGATGCCGGGCCGAGGGGCCGGCGAGGCGTGCCTTCATGTCGAGCGCCATCGGATCATAGGGCGTCCAGACGGAGCCCAGGCAGGCGACGATCACGAAGGCGCCGACGAACAGGCCGCCAACCAGCGCATTGGCAGAAAGGGTCTTCATGTGATTTTCACTCGCGGATCAAAGAGCGGGTAGCACAGGTCGACGATCAGGTTGACCAGCACGTAGATGACCGCGATGAAGAGCAGGCATCCCTGAATGACCGGATAGTCGCGGCCGAAGATCGCATCGACGAGGAGCCGCCCGAGACCCGGGATCGTGAACACGGTTTCGACGACGGCGATACCGCCGAGCATGTTGCCAAGCACCAGGCCGATCAGCGTCAGCGTCGGCGCAAAGGCGTTGGGGAACACATGGCGCCACAGCACCGTTCGCTCGGGCAGGCCCTTGGCGCGCGCATGAGTGATGTAGTCGAGCCTGAGAACTTCGAGCGCCGAGGCGCGGGCCATGCGCAGAAGCACGCCGATCTCGTGTAGGAAGAGCGTGAGGATCGGCATCAGCAAATAGAGCAGCCCGCGGCTCGGGTCTTCGGCGACGGAGACGTAGCCGACCACCGGCAACCATCCGAGCTTGAGGCCGAAGATGAGCAGAATGACGAGACCGAGCCAGAAGGTCGGGATCGACAGAAGCAACGCGGCGATCGACACAAGGGTGAAATCAAGTCTGGAGTTCTGGCGGAGGGCGGCGATGAAGCCGGCCGGAACGGCGACCAGCGAGGCAAGGGCGACGGCAACGAGGACGATGGCGGCGCTGACCTTGAAACGCTCGATGATGAGATGGGTCACCGGCTCCTTCGTAGTGATCGACGTCCCGAAATCGCCCTGCAGGACGCTGGTCAGCCAGATCGCAAACTGCGTCAGGATGTTCTTGTCGAGTCCAAGGTCCGAGCGCAAGGCAGCGACACTTTCCGGCGACGCAATGTCGCCGAGCAGCAATGCTGCCGGGTCGCCCGGAACAAGGCGTATCAGGAAGAAGACGACGACGGCGACGAGGAAAACCGTCGGAACGGCCATTCCTATCCGCGAAAGGATGAAGCGCAGCATCTCGAGCGAACTCTCTTACTCGGCGATCGTGACTTCCCACGCCCTCGGCATGGAGAAGATCGAGGCCGCGTAGTTCTGGACGTGTTTCTGGTAGGCCGAAGCCTCGAGCCCGTTATAGAGCATGATGAAGGGCACGGTTTCCAGGAAGCGCGCATGTAGCTTGTCGAAAAGCTCCTGGCGCTTGGCCGGGTCGGAATAACGCACGGCGTCGGCGAGCATGGCCTGCGCGTCCGGATCGTCCCAGACCTTGCGCGGCTCCTTGTCCTTGTTGCCCATGACGGAGTCCATGGTCAGTGCGGGGTCGTAGCGTCCCGAATAGGGAAACACCATCGCCGTATAGTTGCCGCTCTGATATCGGTCGAGTTGTGCCGCCCACTCCAGCACTTCGAGTTCCGCGGATATTCCGACCTGCTGCAGCATTGCCTGTGCCACGATTGCCGCATCGTAGGTGTTGGAGTAGCGCCTATTGGCGATGAGTTTGATCGGCTGGCCGTTGTAACCGGCTTCCTGCAGCAGCGCCTTTGCCGCCGCGGGATCGTAGCTGTAGCCCTGGGTCTGGGCTGGGGAGTGGTATTTTGAGGTCGGCGGTATCAGCGAGTTGTTGGCCTTGCCGAGACCGAGCGTAATTCCCTCGACCATGGTCTTGGTGTCAAGAGCCATGGCGATGGCCTTGCGGATGCGCATGTCCTTGAGCAGCGGATCGCGCGTCTGCAACAGGAGCGCGACGATGCCGGGATTGGTCGCCAGCGAAACGGCGGTATCGGCGTTCTGCTTGAACTCCTCGACATCGGCATAGGGAACGTCCGGTACGATATCGATGTCGCCATTGAGCAACGCAGCCTTGGCGGAGGAGCGGTCGGGAATGACGGCGAAGCGGACGGCCTCGACAAGCGGACGCTTGGCGCCGGTGTAGCCGTCCCGCTTTTCTTCGCTGCGTACCGCGTAGTCGGCAAAGGCTTCGAGGTCGATGAATTCGCCCTTACGCCATTCTTTGTACCGGAAGGGACCGGTGCCGACAGGCACGTTGAACGAGCCGTCGGCGTTAAACGATGATTTGTCGAGTATGCCGGTCATGCCGCAGTCGGTTCTGGCAAGCGTTGCCTGAAAGAGGGCGTTCGGCTTTTCGAGCTTGAAGACGACGGTTTTGTCGTCGGGTGCCGTGACCGATACGACATGGGCGGCGCCGCCCGCGGCAAAGTCGTTGCGGCATCGCCATTTTGTAGCTTCGTCCATGTAGCGGTTCCAGTTCCAGACGACGTCGGCCGAAGTCAGCACGTTGCCATTATGGAACTTGACGCCATCCCTGAGCTTAAACGTGTAGGTCAGGTCGTCGTCCGAGACAGCGACCTCCTTGGCAAGCAGCGGCTTTACCGAGGCGTCCTCGCTATATGCAACGAGACCCTCGACTATGTGCAACACGACGGCGTCGCTGTTGGCGTCTCGGTTGACGCCCGGATCAAGGCTGCGGATGTCGGCATTGAGTGCGATTTTCAGCGTTTCTGCTGCGGCCGGGCCGCAGGCCAAGGTCAGCGCTAGTGCTGCGGCCGACGCGGCCAGTCTCTGTCTACGGTTCACCTCAGTTCTCCTCTTTGTGGTCTGCCCGGTTTTCCGGTTGAGCGAACTGTGCCTTTTGTTTGATCATAATGCAATACGAAAAATCGCAAACCTTCTCGGCCTCCCCAAAAGGGGGGTAAATGCGCTCTCGGCAGGCGTTATCTTTCGCTGCGGATCCGGTCCTCGACTTTCTGCAGCGTCGATTCAAGGTGGCGCCGCAGCGCAAGCTGGGCGAATTCGATCTCGCCGGAGCCAATATACCGGAGGATCTGGATGTGCTCCTTCAGCGACCTCTCCATGCGCTCGGGCCGGAGCCGATCGAATACCGAGGACTCGCGCAGCAGTCTGAGGTCGTTCTGCATGCGCACGGATTGCAGGATGAAGCGGTTGCCGGACCAGGTGGCGAGTGTCTCGTGGAAGGAGGCGTTCAGTTTTAACCAGCTGTCGCGGCTGATGCTGCCGGCGGCATTGATCTGGTCGAACATGCTTTCATGTTCGGCAATGAGGGCCTTGAGCGCATCCGGATCGGCGCGGTAGTTCGGCTCGGCAAGGCCTGCAAGCTCGATCGCGATGCGAAAACGATAGCTTTCGGCCAGGCTTTCTGCGCTGTCGAGCGAATCGACAAACGCCCATCCGTGGCCGCGCTGGCGGTGAATGAGGCCCTGGGAGGATAATTGCGTCAACGCCTTGCGGATCGTCCCGCGCGCAATGCCGTAGCGTTCCGTCAGCTCATTTTCCGACACTTCCTGCGGAATGGTGCCGACAGAGCGGTCGCGCAGGATCTGCTGCTTGAGGCGCTCCGTTTCGCTCTCACTGAATGTCTCGATGTAGGTGCCGTTGCCGAGATCGGTGGCGGCGACAAAGCCTTTGTTGGGGATGAGGCGCACGAGATCCTTGGTCGCAAGGATTTCGAGAGCGGCCCGCATCGGTGTGCGCGATACGCCAAACATTGTTGCCAGGGTCTTCTCGACAATCGGATGACCTGCCCGCCAGCCTTCTTTTTGTGCCTGAAGCAGGATCTGCCGGGCAATGTCGATCTGCAAAGCGCTCGGGCTGCTTACCGTGCTCATCAACTGGCTCCAGGGTCTGGTCGGTCTTTGGGGTGCGCTTCTGACATAGCTGTTCGATTTCCTCTGGACAATTCCTTGTGATAGTGCATTTTAACCACACAAAACGCAACATAGAGTGAAAGAGAAGACAGATGACCGCCGCACCGTTTCCGTTCGTTTCGATCTCAGGAACTCCGCTCGAGCGCGGGCGTCAGTATGGGCAGCAGGCGAAGGACCGTGTGCGTCGCAGCGTCGAACTGTATGCTGGTCGGCTTGCGACGCTCGGGGTCTTGCCCGACGACCTGAAGTCGATCGTTGCCGGCTATGTACCGCTCATCGAGGCATTCGACCCAAACTTCGTGGTGGAGATGAAGGGTATCTCCGAAGGTGCGGACTTGCCGTTCGAGCACGTCGTCCTCATCAATGCCCGTACTGAGATCCTTGCGAGGGCACGAAGGACCCAGGCTGCGAGGGCTGAGCATTCCGGCGACGGCTGCACCGGTGTCGTTGTCCTGCCTGAGCGCAGCGCCACGGGAGAGCTCGTGCACGCGCAGAACTGGGACTGGATGGCAGAATGCGCGGAGACGGCGATCGTCTTGCGCGTCAAGCCGGATGAAGGTCCGTCCTATCAGACGTTCACGGAGGCCGGTGGCCTTGCACGCAGCGGCATGAACGACAAGGGCATCGCCGTCACGGCAAATTATCTCGAGAGCGACCGCGACTTTGCCGGCGACGGCGTGCCGCTAGCACTCATCCGGCGCATGGTCCTGCAACAGGAACATCTGGCGATGGCCATGCGTGCCGTTGCCGGAACGAGGAAGTCGGCGTCGAACAACATCATCGTGAGCCACAAGGATGGCTTTGCCGTCAGCTTCGAATGCGCACCGGACGAAGCGTTCAACATCTATCCGGAAAACGATCTCATCGTGCATGCCAACCATTGGCAGAGCCAAACGGCGCTTCTGAAATTGCGTGAGCAGGCTCATTCAAGCTGGTCGGACAGTTTTTACCGCGACTGGCGCGTTCGCCGCATTCTCGAAAAGTCCGACAAGATCGGCGTCGCCGAGGTCAAAGCCGCGCTTTCTGACAAGTTTGGTTATCCCTACGCCGTCTGCCGTCCGCCGCATCGTTCGTCCCGCGGCCATGTCTCGGCGACAGTCGCGACCATCGTGATGCGGCCGGCGGCAGGTGAAATGGAACTCGCGGTGCTGCCGGCCGACAATCCGAGCTTCAAGAGCTACCCGACCTATCGCGACGAAATTGCCGCTTGAACCTTGGTCGCCGTCGCCTCGCGCGCGCCCTGCCCATTCACAGAAGGTCCACATGCCATGGATACGCTCACCACGCCCGGCCCGAACAACCTTGATGCCTACTGGATGCCATTTACGGCCAACCGGGACTTCAAGGTGAATGCTGAATTCATCTCCCGTGCCGAAGGGCTCTACTACTTCACCAGCGGCGGCCACCGCCTGCTGGACGCTATCGCCGGGCTTTGGTGCGTCAACGTTGGCCATGGCCATCCGCGCATCGTGGAGGCGATCCAGAAACAGGCGGCGCGGCTGGACTTCGCATCCTCGTTCGGCCTCGGGCATCCGCTGGTCTTCGAATATGCCAACCGGCTAACGTCGATTGCGCCAGAAGGCATGAACCGCGTGTTCTTCACCAATTCCGGCTCGGAAGCGGCCGATACCGCGCTCAAGATCGCGCTTGCCTACCATCATGCGAGGGGTGAAGGGCAGCGCCAGCGCATCGTCGGGCGTCAGCGCGGTTATCACGGCGTCGGTTTCGGCGGCCTGTCGGCTGCGGGCATGGGCCCGCACAAGAAGCAGTTCGGCATGCTCTTGCCCGGCACGGTGCATTTGCCGCACACGCATGATCCGGCGAAGAACGCCTTCAGCCGCGGTCAGCCGCCGCACGGGGCAGAGCTGGCCGATGCGCTTGAGCAGATGATCGCGACCTACGATGCATCGACGATTGCTGCCGTCATCGTTGAGCCGGTCGCGGGATCGACCGGTGTTCTCGTTCCGCCGGTCGGCTATCTCGAGCGGCTGCGCGAACTCTGCACGCGCCACGGCATCCTGTTGATCTTCGACGAGGTCGTCACCGGTTTCGGTCGGCTCGGCCATGCTTTCGCGGCCGACCGCTTTTCGGTAAAGCCCGATCTACTGATGGTGGCAAAGGGCATGACCAATGGCGCGGTTCCGATGGGCGGCGTCATTGCTAGCGATCGCATCTACGATGCGATTACCTCAAAGGCGGCACCAGGTACGGTCGAACTCTCCCACGGTTATACCTATTCCGGCCATCCGCTGGCGGCCGCCGCCGGATTGGCGGCGTTGGACGTTTATGTTTCCGAGGGGATTTTCGAGCGGGCAGCGAGGCTCGAACCGCACTGGGAGCAATGTGCGCACAGCCTGAAGGGGCTGCCCGGTGTCGTCGACATCCGCAACCTCGGTCTGCTTGCGGGCATCGAGCTTGGCGAAAACGCCGCCGTCGGCAAGACACTCGCCAAGAAGGTCTATGAATTCTGCTTCGAACGCGGCGTGCTCATTCGTCCGGTCGCAAACACGATCGTCTTGTCGCCGCCTCTGACGATCGGCAAGGACGAGGTCGAAACGATATATGCGACCATCGCCGCAGCCCTTCGAGCAAACTGATATCGCAAAGCTGACACACCAACGGGCTCGAGGAGTGTCCTGCGGCTCGATCGCCGCGTGCTACCTTCGATGGCCTTCTGCGCCCGGCCTCCCGCCGATGCCGCACGACCAGACGGTGGGCCGGTACGCGTCGTGATCGATGCAAACGGCGACGGGAAATCCGGGTAGGTGCGCCCCGTGATCGGCCAAACGCTTGTGTTTGTCATGGTTCGGGAGAACCGCAGGGCCTGCGGTTCGTGTGCGCTCCATGAGGCCAGTTCAGCGATCCTGGTGGCGGTGCCGCCGGCGCCAGGCAAGGACATCTTCGGGTGTCGCCTTGCCTGCGCGCGGGCCATGGATGGTGACGGCGCGCGAAGCGGCCGCGACTGCGAAGTCGAGCGCCTCCTCGAAGCTCTGGTCCTGCGACAGGCACCAGGTGAGCGTTCCACCAAAGGTGTCGCCGGCACCAGTCACGTCGACGACTTTCAAAGTAAAGCCGGGCACGCGCAAGACCGTTTCATGGTTGCGAGCCTCCGCGCCGTCGGCGGCCAGCGTCCGCACCACTCGGTCGATTTGGTGCTCTCGCATCCAGTCGCCGATGAGGTTGATGTCGTCGTGGCCGAAAGCGGTGTGGAAACCGATCTGGTTGAAGATGACGACAGCCGCGCCGGTCAGATAGGGCATGTCTTCGGGCGTGCAGCCGCCGACGTCGAGATCGAAGATCGCCCGGCGCCCGTTGGAATGCAGGTCCCTGAGGAGATCGGCTTGCTTCAGAACGCCGTTTTGCGCCTTGGCGTGCAGACGGCGGACGCGATAGAGCGTGGTGTAGAGGTAACCCGGCTGGCGCAACGCTTTCAGACTGGCGCCTGAAAGCCACATCGGCTGCTCGCCCATCTCGACGGTGAGCACGATGTGCTCGCCCTCGACGAGGAAGATGAAGTTGCGCGATTCCGGAATGGCCGGATCGATCAGCATGTGATCGACGCCGACGCCATTTTGCCTGAGATCGGCGATCAGGCGCTCGGACAATGGGCTGTCGTTGAGCAGCGATATGAACTGCGTATCGCCGCCAAGACCGGCGTGCACGACGGCGGCGTTGGCGATGGAGCCGCCGGCTTCGGCCGGAAGCTCCTTGACCATGCCCTTGTCGGCGCGGCCGGGCCAGCGGTCGGCGGTGTAGTATTCGTCGAGGGCGACATCGCCAATGAAGAATGCAGTCATAAGGTTAGTCCCGTGCCCGCTGCCGCCGACACCTTTATCGGACCGCCCGAAACTGCTACCCATGGGCTTTCGCCGAGGCCGCAGACGGCCATCCAGTAATAGGGTGCGGGGCCGGAAACGCCGCGGCAGGCATCGTGCCAGACATTGCGATCCATGACGACAGCCTGCCCGGGCGCGATGACGAAGGCTTCGATCTCGTCGCGATCAGGTGCTTCGCCATCCGACGCCGGCGCAACCGCAAGGACAACCGGTTCAGCGAGACAGAAGATCGCCTCTTCGGTCAGCGGGTGCCGCTCCATCGCGCGGCAGTCCCAGGGCGCTTGTCCGCCACGGGTGATGCCGAGATGACCGCGGCCGTCGATCAACGGCGTTTTCGTAAAGCCGTCGTTCCAGCCGTCGCCGACAGTCCAGACGACCTTGCCGTCCGTGTCACCGGTCAGGTCGTACACCCGGCCGTAGCGGGAAAAATTGTCCGGGGTCACCGGCCGGGCGTGGACGACGTTCATGCCGCACTCCTGATCGCGCGCACGACACGCATCAAGCCTGCGACATGGGCGGCTTCGACCCGGCCGGTGTCCTTGTGATCGTGCTTGAACCAGCTGCCGACGACGGCGCCGTCGGCCTGAGCCAATTGCTCGGTGGCGTTGGCTTCGGTGAGGCCGGCGCCGATCAGGAGCGGCGTCTCGCCACCGGTCGCAGCGCGGAATCGCGCCACCTTCTCCAAGTCGGTCGGCTGGCCGGTCGCGTCCGAGGTGACGACCAGCCCGTCGCAGCGCGACGCACCGATGCGCACGTCTTCCTCCTCCAGCCGGCCTGATAGGACCGGCTGGTACTTGAACCGGACACCACCGAGGAGCAGGGCCGTCACACCGTCGCGGCGGGTCTGAAGTTCGGTCGCAAAGGGGACGTCTGCTTCGGGCGGCAGGTGGCCAGCGACGGAATCCACCTGGATGAACGAGACCGGATAGGTCCGCGCGAGCGCGAAGGCGCGGGAGTCGTCGCGCAAGACGTTGACACCGATGCGCGTTCCGAGGTCGAGGTGGAAGATCCGCTCTAGCACCCGTTCGACATCCTCGGCATCGCCGAAATAGTTCTCGACCACCAGCCCATCGACGCCTTCGCCGGCCATGATGCGGGCTTCCTCTTCGGCCTGGGCAAGCTTGGCCTGAGCGCCGTCACCGGCAAGGTGCAGCATGCCGAGGATCGGTTTTTGGATGGTAAAGGTGTCGCCGAAGCGGCTCATGTCATGTCTCCTGCACGCCGTGCGGCGCGGTCTCGCGGCCCCAGCGCGTTGCAAATTTCATCTGGACTGCCGGCGAGTAGACGATCGACGTGCGCTCGACCAACCGGTCGTCCGCGTCGAGCACATCCCCGCTGGCGCAAAGGTAGCCCGGCACGTCCTGCGCCGGGGCAAAGACCTCCCGCAGGCGATCGGAAGCCGGCACGACGGTCAACAGCAGTTCCGAACGCAGGGGGTGACGGTCATAGTCGCGGCGCAACACCTCGTAGAGGGATTGCGACGCGAAGTCGTATCGATCAAGCCCGGGATAAAGGGCGAGATCGAGCTCGGACGTGTCGACGTTCAGCCATGTCACGCTGTCGCCGTTGGCAAGCCCGCGGGCGCGCACCAGCACGAGTTGGCCGTTGTCTGCCCGGTGCTCCAGCACCTGCGTCACCGGGCGCTGGCCCTGTTTTCGGGCAAGCTCCGTGAAGCTGCCGAAGTTCCAGATGTTGTGGCTGATCGGTCGGTGCGAGACGATTGTGCCGCGGCCGCGAACCTGCTGGACGAGGCCCTCCGAAACCAGAAGCGCCATCGCATTGCGCACAGTCGTGCGGGCAATGCCGAACTGGTCGCGCAACTGGTTCTCCGAGGGAATGGCTTCACCTTCGGAAAAGTCGCCGCTCAGGATCGCGGCGCGCAGCGCCCGATAGAGCTGCCGGTAAAGCTGCTCGCTCGAATAGAGATCGAGGCGCAGCCGCGACAGTCGATCGTCAGGGCGTTCGCCCGTTGCGGTTGAGGCGTCTGGCATAGGGGGATGGGTCAAGGCAGGCTCCGGCGCGGTTCTGTTACTTCGTGGCTCCGTTTATCTTGAACTCCTCGACACCCGCCTGTTTCAAGCCGTAGCGGTCGAGGATCTGTGCATAAGTGCCGTCGGCTTTCATGGCGTCGAGCGCGCCCTTGATTGCATCGCGCAGTTGCGTGTTGGCCTTTGCAAGGGCAATGCCGTAGTGGTTGATCTCGCCAACCTCACCGATCTGGTAGAATTTGTCCGGCTCCTGCTTCATCAGGTCGAGCAGTCCTTCAAGGCCGATGACGGAAGCCTGGGCACGCCCCTGGCGGATCTGCATGATGTGCTCGGCCTGGGTCGGGATCTGAATGACGGTGATCAGCTTGTCGGCCGGGCAGATGGATTTGCCAAGGTTTTCCGCCCAGGTGACCCAGCTGGTTCCGGTCGCGACCGCAACCGTCTTGCCGCAGAGGTCGGCCTCGGCCTTGATCTCACCCTGGTGGTCGGCGGTCGAATAGAAGACGTTGCCGGTCTTGAAGTAGTCGATGAAGTCCAGTTGTGTCTGGCGTTCCACCTTGTCGGAGAAGGCGGTCATAATCAGGTCGGAGCGGCCGGTGACCACTTGCGGGATCAATTGCGGGAACTCGACGTTCTGGAATTCCGCCGTCAGGCCGAGGCGCTCGGCGATCGCCTTGGCAAGATCGATGTCGAAGCCTTTCAGTTCGGTCGAGCCGGCGTCGCTGTATTCCATCGGCGGATAGGCAAGGCTGATCGTGACGTTCAGCTTGCCGGTGTCGCGCACGGCATCCGGCAGGGCGGCGGCCAGCTTCTCGTCGGCGGCATGGGCAGCAGCCCCTGCGGCAAGGCTGATGAAGGTGGCGGAGGCAAGCGCCAGAGCCATCGGCAGCAATCGTTTCATTTCCTGTTCTCCCTTTTTTGAACTCTTGTCGTCAGGCAAGCACGCGGCTCAGAAAACTGCGCACACGCGCATCACCGGGGTTGCTAAGGACCTGTTGAGGTGCGCCGTTCTCGCGGATTTCGCCGTCGATCATCACCACGACGCGGTCGGCGACTTCTCTTGCGAAGCCGATTTCGTGGGTGACGACGATCATCGTCGTGCCGCCGCGCGCCAGATTGCGCATCACCTCCAGCACCTCACCGACGAGCTCCGGATCGAGCGCGCTGGTCGGCTCGTCGAAGAGCATGACGCGCGGTTCCATGGCGAGCGCCCGCGCGATTGCCACGCGCTGTTTCTGGCCACCGGAAAGCTGCGACGGGTAGCTCGATGCCTTGGCCGCCATGCCGACCTGCTCGAGCAGCGCCATGGCGCGGGCTTCGGCCTCGGCGCGGCTGAGACCGCGCACCACCATCGGTCCCTCGGTGACGTTGCCGAGCACGGTGCGGTGCGCAAACAGATTGAAGTGCTGGAACACCATGCCGAGCTGGCTCTGCTGGGCGCGCAGTCGCTTGACCGGCAATTCCTGCAGCGCGCCGCGGTTGAGCTCGTAGCCCATGATCGCGCCGTCCACCCACACGTAGCCGCCATTCGGTGTTTCCAGGTGGTTGATGCAGCGCAGGAACGTGCTCTTGCCGCTGCCCGAGGGTCCGAGGATGCAGAGAACCTCGCCATAGGCGACGTCCAGGTCGAGACCCTTCAGCACCTCGTGATTGCCAAAACTCTTGCGGATACCGACCGCTTTAACTGCAAGTGTCATGCTTCACCCGTGACGGCCGGACGACGCGCCCAGGCTTTGAACCAGCGGCGTTCGGTGGTTGTCGTTGCGGCATCGCGGCCGAAGTGGCGTTCGAGATAATACTGGCCGATGGACAGAACCGTGGTTCCGGCCAGATACCAGACGGCGCAGACAAACAGCAGTTCGATGACGGCGCCGTTGATGAAGTAGATGCGCTGGGCCGCGTTCAGCATCTCGCCCATGGCGATGGTGGCGGCGAGCGAAGAGAACTTCAGCATGCCGATCGCGCTGTTGCCGAGCACGGGCAGGATCAGCCGAAGGGTCTGCGGCAGGATGATGCGCCGCATCGTCTGCCCGGGCGTCATGCCGAGAGTGTGGGCCGCCTCCTTCTGACCCTTGTCGACCGAACCGATACCGCCGCGCACGACTTCCGTGAGGTACGATCCTTCGTTGACGCCGAGACCGAGAACCGCGGCGACGAAGGGTGTCACCACATCGACCATGCGGGCGTCAATAAGACCTGGGATGTAGAGCTTCGGAAAGATCAGCGCGATGTTGAACCAGATGAGAAGCTGGAGCAGCACCGGTGTACCGCGGAAGATCCAGACATAGAGCCAGGCGGCAAAACGCAGGATCGGGTTTTCCGAGAGCCGCATGATGCCGAAGGCAAAGCCGAGCAGCACGCCGAGCACCAGCGCGCAGGCCGAAATGAGCAGCGTCCAGCCGAAACCGGTGATGATGACACCGGCCGTTAGAAACTCGCCGACCACCGTCCACTGGATCTGCCCGACGGCGAAGGCGCGTCCGATCACCGCCAGAAGCAGGATGACGAGACCGCCGCTGATCCAGCGTCCGGGGTGTTTCAGCCGGCGAATGACGACATCGGGAGCGGGAAGATCCGACAACGACAGTGCGGGACTTGGTTTTGACTGAGACTGGTGCATGGCATCCAATTGTAGGGTTAGGCCTACAACTTGATACTGGCGCGGCCTGAGGGAGTCAAGCGGCCCCCTCGGGTATATTTGAGGGTTTGCATGTTTAGCTGCTTGGGGAATTGCGCAGGCGGTTCGGTTTTCCCGACGGCACTTCAAGAAACGTCGGCTGCTGGTAGCGGCGCTTTTGCGGCGACTGTTCAAAAGTCAGATTGAGCAACGGCGTTGTCAGCTGCCGGCAATCGAAATTGCTCCAGTGGTCGGTCTTGCGGAACAACGGTCGGGGTTTGGTTTCCGATCAACCGGGCTTGAAGCCGATCACCATCGAGTCCGGCCCCAGCAACGGCTCGACGCGCGTGGACACAAAACCGGCGTCGCGCATCCAGGCTTGGCAGTCGGCGCCGGTATAATTGAAACCGCCGCGGGTCTCGATCAGCATGTTCAGGCTCATCAACAGGCCGAAGGCGTTCAAGCGGCGCTCGTCGTCAATGACGGCGTCGTAGACGATCACGGCTCCGCCTTTCGGCAGCGCAGCGAACGCTTTTTCCAAGAGCTTCCTTTTTTCGGCAAGATCCCAGTCGTGCAGGATGTGCCCCATCACGATCACGTCCGCATTGGGCATTGGGCCGTCGAAGAAGTTGCCGCTTTGGAAGGTGATGCGGTCGGTAAGGCCCTGCCGGGCGACGAAGTCGTCGAATATCGGCTGCACGGCGGGCAGATCGAAGCCGATGGCCTTGAGATGCGGATGCGCTCGCGCGATCACCACCGGCACCATCCCCTGCGCCGCGCCCACATCGGCGAAGGTCGTGTATTTCGACCAGTCGAACCTGGCGGCGATCGCCTGCGCCGCGCCGGCGCTGATCCCGCTCATCGCCTCGAGGAACCCGCGCAGCCGTGCCGGTTCCGCATAGATCGCGGCGAAGAAATCTTCGCTGTGCTTGGCTTCGTTCTGTGGTTCTCCGGTGTGCAGGGCTTCGGTCAGCGAACCCCAGAAACCGTAGAGCCGGGCATTGGCCATTTCGAGGATGCCGCCGATATAGGATGGCTTCGCCTTATCGAGGAAGAGGTCCGTGTCAGGGGCATTACGATAGCGGCCGTCCTCGCGTTCGAGCAGCTTCAGCGCGACCAGGGTGTCGAGAAAGTCGCGGGCCGAGCGGGGGTGCAGTTTCAGCCTGGCCCGCAGATCCGGCAGTTCGGCCGGGCCAGTCGCAAGCTCGGTGAAGACGCCGAGTTCAACCGCACTGAGCAGGGCCTTGGACGCCCAGAACCCCATGCCGACCTGCATGATGTTGTTCGGTGTCGTTGTGCCCATCGCTCGTCTCCTCGTGGATCGTGTCGTCGAACGGCATCTGGGATTGGTGCGGAACCCGAAACTGTTCGGCAGCGCTGGCCGTGGACGTCCCGTCTCATCGACGCAATAAAATATTGCGTTCTGCGATGGGGTGCAATTAATCAAGAATCACTAGCAAGGACCGCAATCAAAGATCCCGTTGCGTGACTTCAGGTGGAATTGTTCGCGTCGTGTGATGAGCCTGGGTCTTGCTGGTACGAAGTCAACTTCAGCAGCTACCTTGATCGTCGCACGAGCTATGAGGTTGCGAGACTCGCGCTTTATTTGCCGAAACCTCGGATCGATGTTTCGGTTACGGTCACGGCAGCGAGGACCGCCTCGATATCGCGCCCGCGAATGACGGACGCGGGCGACCTCGAGCGGTTGAACTCCGGGGTGGCGTATTCGCATTAGCTGCTGTCAGGTGGGGCAAAGAAACAGTTCACGTCGTCTTCCGTCGGATGAAGGCAAATATGATACTGCCCATCGCCCGAGGGGATCTCATCGCCATAGGGGATAAAGAACACGTGCGGTCGTCTTGCCATGTGGTGGTCGCCAGCATGCAAGAAAACTGAAAAACCACGAGCCCCTCGCAAAATGTCGGGCGCGGGGATGGCAGCACAATCGCCACCTGCCTCATGGGCCTTGCAGCACGCCAGAGGATAGGTCCAGCCGGTCTTTGCCTGGTGAGCGTCCGTTCGGACGACTCCGACTGAGATTGTCGCAAGAATAATCAGATAAATGGATGATGGCGCGGCTCTCATTGTGCACCTCCTTGGAGGCAGCCCTTCGAAAACGCCGAGAGGTTGCTTGCTGATTGGCAAGTACGAATTGTTTGTTGTCAGCATACTCCCGGGTGCTTGGCGTGAAACCTGAAATATGCTCCTCGGACCAACGGCCAAGGAAACACCAAGGGACAAGGTGGGTACTGTCGCGAGGGCGGTTTCCTTGGAAATGCACAACGGGCCATGCGCTCCATCGTAAAAGTGCACAGCCGACCTGTCGCGCGGGGCTTCGCTTAGTCGTTATTGACGCTGGCCTTTCCGCGTCGATTGTTGTGCCGCAGCACCCGCTCGCTGATAGACGAAGCAGCGTTTCTGTAGAGGGCAATCGCGGGTGGTTCGGTGGATGATACGAGCCGTCGTGCATCAATCGGCCGTATGAGCGTAGCGGCTGCGAAAGACTGCTGACGCCTGACGATGCATCCTGCGTCGGCCAGCCGGTTTAGGATATTGAGGCTTCAAGCCTCATGGGTAAAATTCACCCAACCTTGCTCGGCTCACTTGCGACCCCTTTGATGATGATCGCCGCCAGAACGGCCGTGGCGACCCGCTCAGATATCGCGCCGGTTTGCGTTTCGGAAGCAAGCGCCTCCGCTGCACCTAACAGACCGACGCACACAGGATGGATATGGCCAACTTCCAGCTCTGAGAATGGCCGAAGGGCATTACACATCAAATCTATGTATGCGCGAATCATGAGCCGTTGCTGCGCGGCCATCTCTTCTGTCCCTTTGAGCGCCGCGGATATTGCGAGACCTTCTGGGCCAAAATCGGCAAGGCAATTGAAGTATGCTTTGCTGATAATGTCAGCTACGGCGGTGAGCTCCTTTGGCGCTTCGCAAAGCGCGGAGCGGAGTCGGTGGACATAGTTTTCCTCCAGCCGCTTGAACAGTGCCAGCAAAAGTCCGGACCGGGTAGAAAAGTGTCCGTAAGCGATCGGACGACTGACCCCTGCTTTTGCAGCCAAGGTCCCGAGCGTCAGTTCATCCGCGCCCTGATCCCGGACAATTTGCATCGCGACATCAAGCATTTGTTCGCGACGCATATCTTTCTTGAGCTTCACGGTTTCCCCTTGCACCTAAAGTTACAATATGTAAGTTACACAGTGTAACTATCCGGTCAAGGGTGAAGTGATGAGTGAAGTAGCTGTCATCGGGCTGGGGCGCATGGGCAGCGCGCTCGCCAAAGCGCTTATAACTTCGAGAAGGAGCGTTACAGTCTGGAACCGAACTCCAGGCAAGGCAGAGGCCTTGGAGCACCTCGGCGCGTCGAGGGCGGAAACGCCGTCCGCTGCTATTGCCGCCAGCAGCACACTTATCGTCTGCCTGTCAGACTACGCGGCAACCTCGATGGTCCTCGACGCATGCGCGACAGACTTGCTCCAAGGAAAGACCGTCGTGCAACTCACGTCGGGCACGCCGAAGCAAGCGCGTCAGCTTGAAGAATGGGTGGCGAACCGCGGAGGAAGCTATCTTGACGGCGCGATTTCTGCCTGGCCAAGTCAGATCGGTGGACCTGAGGCCTCGATCGTTATCGCCGGACGAGAAAGTGTCTTCACCTCGCTCGAAGCGAGTTTAAGGCTGCTCGCTCCAAATCTTACTCACGTCGGAAACGATATAAGCCGCGCAAAGGTTCTCTTTAATGCGGCTCTTGCCTATTTTGCCGGGCACTGGATTGGCTTCAGCCACGGGGCGGCGATGTGTGCTGCGGAAGGAATGGATGTCGCGGAATTTGGCGAAACAATAGCTAGCCTGTCACCGATGTTTGCGGACGACCTGCGCCACATGGGTCGAGCCATCGAAGGAAACCGATTTGCTGATCCCCAAAGCACCATCAGGTCGGTCGGCGTGGATATCACGCGGCTCGTCGAGATAGCGGATGATTTGAACATCAACACCGCGTTTCCCGCCTTTGCCTCTGATCTCTTTCGCAACGCTACAGACGCGGGGTACGGCGCCGAGGAGCATTGTGCGATTGTTAAAGTGATCCGCGCTTGGTGAAAACGGTTCTCTAAACTGCAGGCGTGCTGCCGCAATACGCTGTGCAGCTAGACGGAGCTGTCCAAATTAACATTTCGAGCGGTCTTGCTTTGTCGATCAGCAAAAAAACCGTGAGGTCGACCCGTTGCAAGCAGGCGATGGAGCCTGGGCGCGACGATGGTGCGATGAAAGCGACCGGAGCGGCTAGTTGGATAACGTTCCTGGACGCTGGCGGGCGCTACGCTGAACCTCTTGGCGAGCGGCTCTTTTGACGGGTCAAGCCGGGGGAGAACGGGGGCTGGCCGCGTGCCGCGGCCGGCGCCTGGTGCGCTCAAGCAGGTGTCGGCAAAGCCGATCGTGCCACAGTTTCGCGCGCGTCTGCTTCTCGAAATGATATCAGTCGGTGGGAGGCCTCGTCCCAAAGGACGAGCTTCACCAAGCCCAGGCTTTGCCTGATGGTGATGCGGCCCATATCTCCCAGTTCAGGATGATCACGTATGACCTCAGGAAGCCTGTAGAAGGGAACGCGGCTCGACAGGTGATGGAGATGGTGCATGCCGATATTGCCGGTGATCCAGCGCAAGGGCTGCGGCAGATCGTAGTGCGAGGCGCCATGCATGGCCGCGTATTGGAACGTCCACTCGGGTGGCCTTGACCAGTGCGTGTCTTCGAACTGGTGCTGGACATAAAACAACCAGACACCTGCAGCCCCAGCAAGAAGGACGATCGGCAGATGGATCAGGAGGAACGGTGCGACACCCACTGCCCAGATAAGAATGCCCGAGAGTGCGGCAATCGCCACATTCGTTGCCATGGTGGAAACCCACGGAAGAGCGCCAGAGCGCATCATTCCGAACGGCAACCTTTGCTTGAACAGGAAGAGCCAGGCGGGACCGATGCCGAACATCACGAGCGGATGCCGGTAGAGGCGGTAACGAACCCGTCCTCCTGGCGTGAGGGCGTCGTATTCGGCAACGGTAAGCGTGGTGATGTCACCGACACCTCGCTCGTCGAGGTTGCCTGCCGAAGCATGGTGTACGGCATGGGCGCGGCGCCAGTAGTCATAAGGCGTTAGTGTCAAAACGCTGATCATTCGCCCCGTCCAGTCATCCAGGCTGCGCCGCCCGAAAAACGAACCATGTCCGCAGTCATGTTGCAGCATGAACAAGCGCAGGAGAAATCCCGCCGCAACAGGGACGATAAGGACCACGCTGAGCCAGTACTCGAAGTGCAAACAGACCCAAGCTCCTGCCCACAGCAGAACAAATGGCACAAGGGTCGCCGTCAGCTCGAAGGTGCTGCGGCCGATATGCGGCTGTCGATAGGTGGACAGGATCTTTAGCCAGGCTTTTTCACGGTCGACGGTTGCTGCCGCGCCGTGGCCGGAAAGCGGGCTGACTCTGGAATTCTTCAAGGCGTCTTCCTAGTTGATTGTGTGACATAGTCGCCTTGAGACATTGCTATGGACGCAACAGGCAAACTGGGATTTTGGGCCGAGATCTCGCTCGCCTTCGAAATCATGTTTCGGCCTTCGACGTGATCGCTCATAGCAGCGCGTTCGCCGGCGGAATAGCGGCAGACCGGCCGACGCCGCCGTTGCATGTTGGATGACGCCAAGGCCTTATCTGGAGCATTTGACTGTGCCGGCAATCATGACGAGCCCTTCCGTAGGATACTGGGAGCCTCCGCGCGAAACTTGAGGCCTGATAGCGATTTTGAAAGGAAGGTTCGTTCAGAGCGCGAAGCCAATTGCGCTATAACCAAAGCTAGCGAGCAAATTCGATGGGGCGTTTTATCGATATCTTCACCTAGGCGTCAATCGGTTGTTCGCGTTGTCTGCAGCGCGATGCGAGGTCTCCGCACTCGACGACGATTTCGGGTCTGCCTTTCGCAAAATCCGCGGAACGGCGGACCCTGACCTGAAACTCGGCTTTTAAGTTGTCGGATTTTGGTTTCGACGCCGCTATTCGTTGGGGAAGGGGCTTAAGCAGGGGCTAGCATCAAGAGAACCAGAACCGCCGCTATTATCACGCTGAACCCCAATATGATCTTGATGATTAAACTTGCATCTTCCAAAGAATGCTCCTATTAGTAGAGAAAACGAAGAATACAACCTTCAAAGATATAATCATCTGCACCTGGGGTTGTCTATATCTGAATTAGAAACATCCTTGGATTGCGGACGATCTAGGAAACGTGCGGGATTTTGGTTGGGAGCGATGACGTGGCGGAAGGGCTTCGCGTGCGACCGAAGCGGTCGTTTCAGGCCTTAAATACCGGTCACAGTGTCCATCGGGATTGGTTGAGTGAGGTCGGCGTCTGTTTCTGATCCCAAGGGACTAACTTGACGACCGCCCAAGGACGGCGCACGTCGGTTGGGGCTAACTGCGCGTCGTTCGCTTTGTCAGTCACCTTCCACCTCTCGGGCCAAGCTTTCCCTCAGCTTTGTGGCCGCTTCGGCTACTGCGGCCAAGTGGTGTTCAGAACTCATTTGCTCACGCGCGTGGAGCAAGGCGGGTCGCACCGCCTCGATCGATTTTCCAAAACGTGCCATCCATGGGTAGCGCGGCACCATCCAAAGATGGAAGTGGTGTTTCGTGTCTTCATTGTAGAAGTAATACACGTGCTCGATACCCAGTTGGCGCTCCTGCTCACGTCTAATGCGTTGGACCAGTGGCAGAAATTCCGATGTTTCGGCTTGGCTCATTTCCGTCAAAAAGCAAAAATGCCTCTTTGCGGTGACGATGATTTGCGACGTCCTGGTGAGCGTGGAAAAAGCGTGTTTCTTGGACCGCGCCCCCAGGGACTGTTCGTCTTCCCGACGTAATCTCGCAACTCAAGCAACTCTCGCCCATCCCGATAACTCACATCCGATCGCTAATGTCTTTGCTCATAACCGCACAGCTCGCTTGCTTGAAAAGGGATAAACTCTGACGGCAAGGGATGATGAGGCGGTCTGAACGATCGCCGGCAATGGACCGTGCTTTTGTCTGTCGTACGAAACCGCGCCCGCATGCGTCGGCGGCCTTGAGAGGTTCTCAAGGCCCTACTCCCGCTTCCCAACGCTCTTTCCTCTCGATCTCGCAGCAGACAGAGGCACAGCCGGCGATCCGGCAGATGCTTGTCCTCGCCGTTCACGACTTGCTGGCTGACCTTCAGGACGACTTCCGACGGCTTGCCGCAACGCTGGCAAGGGCCGGGGTCGTAAGGGCTAAGGTTTGCGTTCATCTGTCGATCACCTTTTCAGCAGGCTTTCCACCACCTCGGGACCGAGAACCTTTTCGAGGGCTTTCACTCCGTTCTTGGGCAGTCTCGATAGGCCGCTGACAATGCCCTCTTTCCACGCATCTCCACGTTCCCATGCTTCCTCCCACGCATCGGCCAGTTCGTCCCCGTGGCGCGTCTCCACAAGGGCTTCGAAGAGCAAGGCGGCCTGCGACAGGTCTTTGTCCGCCTTCACGCGTCCTAGCGTGTCCGTCAGCCTACGCGAAGACACGATCAGCTTGTGGACGGCATACCTCTCGGGAGCGGGGACAAGGACGTTCACGCCCTCGCGGAAGAGAAGCACCGTCCGGACGGGCTCGTAGATGAGATAGTCCAAGAACGGGAGGTTTTCCGCCGACGCGCCGCCGAGGGCGGGCATGGGCGACGGCTTGCCAGTATATTCGTCCGATCCTCGGTTTCCAGTCGGGAACTCCACCCGATAACCCTTGGAGTTCTGGAAGGCCACCACCTTGGCTTTGTCAGCCTGGTGCGGAACCGCTCGGAAGTCGGGATCGACCGACTTGAGGATTTCGAGGATAGGCGGCCGGCTGTCTTGGACCCCGGCCGAGATCGCGAAGTCCTGCGCGAAGTCCGCGTCGCCTGTCTGCATAACCGCCGAGGGAAGGCGGACGCCTAGCATCCCCGCATAGGTGCTGAATGCGACTGACCCGATAAGCACGGCCCGCAACCGAAACAATCCGGCGTCGGCTAGGGCTTTCGTGACGTCGCCCGCGAACTGATCGGGACCGGGGAGGCCAGCGCGGCGCAGCGTGCTCACCATGCGCCTCCGCTCCCGGATATTGTCCTTGATTTCCTTGTGGGCCTTCACCCGCTCCGTGATCGCTTCGTCGCTCGCGGGACCGACGTAGCTTCGCTTGTCTTTGCCCTCGGGGGTAGGGAGATCAAAATATCAGTAATTGCGATCTTTGACGGTCACGCTCACGAACCATCCCTCCAAGGGGAAGTCCGCCACGAATTGAGCATCGAGCGTCCGTTGCGCCAGCTCCGCGAACATCGTCCGATAGCTGACGTCGATCTCTTTCATCATTGGTGTTTCCTTCTCGAGTGCGGCGGCCCTCTCGGCGACAAGTTCGGCCATCACTTGGTCGAAGCTCCGTTTCCTTCTGCTGATGAAGTCATCTTCGCTCATCTCGCACCGCTGTTATAAGTCTCTGCCAAAGCCTTATAACGATGCCCGGCCTTGTCAGCGTTATAAGTCTTTGCCAAAACCTTATAACGGGTTGGCTGCTACGAAAAAAACCCCGGAAGACCGGGGTTAGAGTGATGCACGTTGTGTTCTGTTTCGAGCACTGACGATGCTGACTGTGGTGCCGACTTTCGCTTTGCACTGCGCAAAGCTGGATGCAGCGCTCATCAGGATGGCGGCCGTGGTGATCGCTAACGTTTTCATCTGATTGCTCAATTCAGGTAGTAGATTTTCGCTCGTTCCGGTTCGGTGGCCTTGAGGCCGTCTAGCTCGCAGCTGAACACGGCTGCATATTGCCGGACTGAGAAGCCGTCCTCTGCCCCTTCGACAACGAATGAGATAGTCGTGATCGGATATTCCTTAGAGTTCATTTCAGACGATGATGGCGGCTTCGGGATAATGATCAACAAGCCGAATTTACTGCCCTCCGCACGATAGCTATCGCGTTCGCAATGGTCGCTTGGATGAACATCTACGACCGCCATGGATCATGGAGAACAACTCGCGCCTGTCGGCGTCCGACACTGGGCCACATTTATCAACGACCCGAGGTGCTTGCTTGAGACGGATTCTCGATATCCTCTCGATCGAAGGCCGGCTTCGACCGATTTTCTCTTGCGTTTCGTTCGGCATGGGCGCTCTGAAGCATTGCATGCGAGCGCTGGGCAGCCTTCTCGCATCGAGCATGCAGCTCCTGTAGCTCCTTGTCCGTCAGTTTCTCGATACCGACGAATTCGTTTTCGGCATCCGTAAACAATATGATTTCGTCGAGTTTGGCCTGCAGCGCCGCCCCATCTCGATTTTGGGTATTTTGAATGAGAAACACCATGAGGAACGTGACGATCGTTGTTCCCGTGTTTATCACTAGTTGCCACGTCTCGGAGAAGCCAAAGAAGGGGCCCGACAGTGCCCAAGCAAGAACCGTGATCACACAGACGATGAAGGCAAGCGGGCTGCCTGTTGCGTGTGCGGTTGCGGTGGCGAACCTTGCAAAGAAACGATCCATGGTCAGGCCTGCGTGCGATGTCGTTGGCCTACAGCGGGTTTACGACAAAACGGGGCACAGCCATGCTTGTTCCCGATGCTGCGAAGATTTGAGATGTTCTTAATTGCTTCCAGTGTTCTGGTCTTTGCGGGTGCGAACAACTGAACTCTTCACGCCGAGTTCGTAGTGTTCTCCAAGGCATGAATTTATCCTACCGACCAGGTGAGCGAATTGCGCTACCCCATCGTCTCATGAACGATCCCGGCGGTTTGCGCTCTGAAAGGGTCGTGCGTGAGCCCTCATCATCAGTGCTTCTTTTCAAGTTTGTAGGTGTCGAGGCGTCTGATCGCCCGCCGCGATTAAATGTGCCGATCGTACGGATGGTATGGTTTGGCGACGAGAAGTGGAACGATTCCTCCGCAAAATGCTTTCTCTCCTGCATTCACCTGCCAAGGAGAGAACCATTGAAATCGCTGGCTGAAATTTTCGAGCATACACTGCAGGATATCTATTTCGCTGAGAACGCCATCACCAAGGCACTTCCAAAGGTTGCTAAGGCAGCCAACAGCGCTGAACTGAAAAAAGCGGCCGAAGAACACCTCTCGGAAACCAAAGACCAAATCAAGAAATTGGAGCAGGTTTTCAAGTCGATCGGCAAGACGGCGTCTGGTGAAAAATGCGATGCCATCGAAGGGCTGATCAAGGAGGCCGACGGTTTGATGAAAGAGGCCGAAGGAACAGCTCTCGATGCCGGACTACTGGCCGCTTGCCAAGCTGTCGAGCACTACGAGATCGCGCGCTATGGCTCTCTTCGTGAGTGGGCCAAGGATCTTGGTCATGATGAGGCGCACAAACTTCTGAGCGAGATTCTCGACCAGGAGAAGGCTACGAACAACAAGCTCACCAACCTCGCCGTGACGTCGATCAACAAAACATCGAAGCGATCCAAGGCGGCCTAATCGCCAAGGGGCGGCCGCGCCCTTTAAAATGGCGCGGCTGGCCGCGGCGCAACCTCTGCAGTTGTCGCTCCGGCAAGGTGAGCCGGTTTCGTGGATTGTCATTCCAGAGCCGTCGTTTTCTTTGGCTCAAAGGAGAAAAGCGTATGACTTACATCGAGGACGACAACGGCGAGGTCTGGGACCTTGCCGAAAAGATCGGGTTCTGCATGCTCACCACTCAATCCGGCGCGGACCTTAAGGCCAGGCCAATGTCGGCCTACATCGAGCGGGTTGAGAACGCCCTGTATTTCTTGACCGACGTCAAGAGCCACAAAGATGACGAGGTCGCGCGCCATCCAAATGTCTGCCTGGCTTTCGCCGACACGAAGAAGCAAAAGTATGTGTCGATTTCGGGCGTAGCCGAGGTACAGAATGACCGCGAGAAGATCCGGGATCTCTGGTCAACTCCTGCCAAGGCATGGTGGGACAGCCCCGACGATCCCTCCATTCGCATTCTCAAAGTTACGCCAAGCTCGGCAGAATACTGGGACAGTCCCGGCACTGTGATCAGCTACATCAAGATGGTAGCGGCAGCCGTCACCAGCGCCAAACCGGACATGGGCGAAAACGCCAAAGTGCGGATGTAGGTATTGGCGGGCCGACGTGGCCTGTCATCTTTGTCGCCTGAGATTACCTCATGAAATCGGTGATGCGGCGGCTTGGCGCGATCGCTCATCTTTTCAACGGGCAGGAAAACGTCTTTCCGCTGATCGCCTCATAATTCCAGACGCGCTGCTGGCGTTATCCGCCGCCACGGCAATTGAACCTCAGGTCGAGACCTGGCGAAAACAGCCGTTGCGCAGGCCATTCTCGTCGGCGCTTCAATTGATCGGCTGCGACATTTAAGGGGAAGTACGTGTGACGGATTGGCTTTTATCTGTTGGTGTGAAACTCGACATTTTTCCGCATCTGGCAGCTTTGATGGTGGCCTACATCCTTGCTCTGCCGATCGGCTGGGATCGCGAACAAAACGAACGAAGCGCTGGTCTTCGCACATTTCCGTTGGTCGCCATCGCCGCATGTGGGTTTATACAGGCTGCAGAGACGGTCATACTTGGCAACGCCGAGGCCACCGCGCGCGTGGTTGAAGGTCTGATCAACGGTGTCGGTTTCATCGGTGGCGGCGCAATCCTTGTCGGCAAGCTCGGCACTCGCGGGACCGCCACGGCGGCGAGCATCTGGGCGACCGGCGCAATCGGCGTCGCCGTGGGGCTCGGATCCTACGATACCGCCATCGTTCTATCGATCGTCACGTTCGCAACGTTGAAAGTTATGACAAATTTCAAGTCACCGAGAAACGAAGCCCTGGCACCGCGGGAAAAGGATTGAGTTAGCGCCATTGTCATATGGCACGAGAGATCCAGCCCTAATCATCGCATGTCCGGATTCCCAGCTTACCACCGGCGCGAGGCTGAATTTCCTGCGGCTACGAGCAAGCGTTTAGGACGGTCGATCCAACGGTAATCCCCCCGCCGAATAACGGACTTCAAAAGTAGAATTTTCTCGGGCTTTATGATCGAGGAGATTTTGATGAAGACGAGCAGATTCAGCGAACCGCAAATCCTTGCAATCCTGCGCCAGGCGGAGGGCGGCGTTGCCGTTCCTGATCTATGCCGGGAGCACGGGATGAGCACGGCGTCGTTTTACAAATGGCGAGCCAAATACGGCGGCATGGACGCGTCGATGATCAGCCAGTTGAAGGCTCTTGAAGACGAGAACCGTCGGCTGAAGAAGATGTATGCGGAGATGAGCATGCAGGCGGAACTGCTCAAAGAGGCTCTTGGAAAAAAGTGACGCGGCCATCTCAACGCCGGGAGATGGCCGGGAAAGCGGTGGCGTTGCACGGGGTAAGCATTGCACTCGCCTGCCGCACCTTTGGTGTCAGCGAGACCTGCTATCGTTACAGCGCCAAGCTGAACGACGAGAACGAGCAGATCGCCGATCTCCTGATCGGGTTGACGCGGGCGAAGAAGAGCTGGGGCTTCGGCCTTTGCTTTCTCTACCTGCGCAATGTCCGGGGGCATCGCTGGAACCACAAGCGCGTCTACCGCATCTACCGTGAGCTGGAACTGAACCTCAGGATCAAGCCGCGCAAGCGGTTGAGGCGCGAGAAGCCGGATGCTCTGGCCGTACCGGAGAAACCGAACCTGGTCTGGTCTATGGACTTCATGGCGGATCGTCTTGAGGATGGCAGGCAATTCCGCCTGTTGAACGTTCTGGACGACTTCAACCGCGAGGGGCTGGGCATCGAGGTGGATTTCTCGCTACCTGCCGAGCGTGTCATCCGCAGCCTGAACCAGATCATCGAGTGGCGCGGTAAGCCGATGGCAATACGGGTCGACAACGGGCCTGAATACGTCAGCGGCAAGCTGATGGAATGGGCCGAGAAACGGGGCATCGCCTTGAGCCACATCCAGCCGGGCAAGCCGCAACAGAATGCGTATGTCGAACGCTATAACCGGACCGTCCGACATGAATGGCTCGACCAGCACATCATCGAAAGCATTGAGGAGGCACAGGAATTTGCCACGCAGTGGCTATGGACCTACAACAACGAACGTCCCAATATGGGCATCGGCGGCATCACGCCCGCACAGAAACTGAAAATGGCCGCGTGAATTCTACCGCGGAGCCCCGTTGAAAACGGGGGGATTACCCAACCGTCCCGCGTCCCAACCTCTCGTGCAAGCAATGCTGGACCACCTCAGCGCGGCCGGAGCAAGCCAAGCTATTGGCACCGGCCAAGATAGTCTGACTAACGTTACCTGCTGCGGACGCGATCTCATGGCTCGAGAGCGTTGTGCCTAGGCGGCGCACGTTCGATCAGGCGACCGCAAATCTCGCGCGCACCGGTCTTCCTCCTGGTAATGCTCGACGTTCGGTGTTTGCCGCTCGATCCGCCGCGAAACCTCGGCTTTCTTCACTCTGGCAATCCGGCCATGCGATAGCCTTCGATAAAGCGCTGGACTGTTTGTGGATCGCGAGCAGGTTGGGCCGCGGCCCAGTGGGAGATGGTGAATTTCGGAGCCATTGCCATGAAAAGTGCTGCTTCCCGCATTGCCTCGTCTGTGCGACCGAGTTGGGCAAGGCTGGCCGCCAGTATGCGGCGTGAGGGGCTGCGGTAAATCGCCTCCATGCGCAAGATCTTGACGGCTTCTTCATATTGGCAAGCAGCGTAATGGGCGAATCCAAGTTGCCAATAGTACCAGCCTGGCGGGTGCGGGTTGAGCCGAAGCGCCCTTTGGGCCAGTTCGACCGCTTCCGATCCGCGCCCAGCGAAGGCCACAAGTTCTGAACGGATGGCTAGGGCATCTGCATTGTTTGGTTCCAGCGTAAAGGTGGTTGCGAAGGCTTGATCAGATTCGGACCAGCGTTTTTCGTAAGCCCATAGATATCCGACGAACCAGTGACTGGCAGCATCGCCTTCGTCCAACGCAACTGCTTTGTGAGCTAGCTCAAAGGCCCTTGAGCGGTTCTCTTGGGTGGGTTCGATGCCTTGCGCCCATAATTGCCAATAAACAAAAGCCAGACAACGAAATGCCTCTCCATACTCGGCATCGATGGAGACTGCGTGGTTCAAGAGTATCTTGGCCTCGCGCAGCGCTTCTGGGGAACTGTTGAACGCTGAGATCAGAATTCGCCCCCTGACACAAAGATCATATGCTTCCAAGCTCTTCGGACGTTTGCGTGACGGTGGTCGCGCCAAGCGTCCAACGAGGGCCTCGACAATCTTGTCTGTGACTTCGTCCTGGAGACCGAAAATGTCTTCGAGATTTCGGTCGAAACGTTCGGCCCAGATGTGATCGCCGCAAGCGGCATCGATGAGTTGGACGTTGATGCGCACGCGACCGCCGGCGCGACGAGCGCTGCCTTCCAAGATGTAGCGAACACCCAGTTCGCGTGCGACTGCTCGAACGTCAGGTGATTTTCCCTTGTAAGCAAACGTCGAATGCCGGGCAATGACGAACAAGCCGGGATTTCTGGAAAGGTCGGTGATCAGGTCTTCTGTCAAACCATCCGTGAACACGTCCTGTTCGGGCTGACCGCTGAAGTTGGTGAACGGTAGCACGGCGAGGGACGGCCGCGCAGGCAGAGACAACTCTGTATCTTGTCCGTAGACCTTCAAGGCTGCGGGGTCGTAGAGCACACGATATACATGAACTTCCTCGGCGATATTTTTCAGGGATTTCGGGCCGAGATCATCGAAGCTGAGCGCGAGCTTCCGCTTGACTTGGTCGTGGATCGCCGCCGACAGGTAGATGGCGCCTGGGTCGACAAGGCTTTGTAGCCGGGCGGCGATGTTGACGCCATCGCCATAAAGGTCGCTGCCATCTATCAGGACATCGCCGAGATTGATTCCGGTGCGCAAGACGACATGGCGCGTCTCGGGCAAGGCAGCATTGGCGGCCTGCATCTTCCGCTGCAACTCAATCGCTCCGGCCAAGGCATTGACCGCGCTTGGAAACTCAATGAGAACACCGTCACCCATCAATTTGACGATGCGGCCGCCATGCGCACCTACGATAGGCTGGAGGATTGTCGTCCGACGCTCCTTCAGCGCTGCGAGCGTGGCGATTTCATCCTCCTCCATCAATCGGGAGTAGCCAACAACGTCCGCGACGACGATAGCGGCGAGGCGGCGATGAATGTGTTTTTCGGCCATTGAGCAGAAGGTTCCTCACTAGTTGCAAAGTGCAACGCGGTTATCTTTGCGGCCTGAGATTTTCGGCCACGATGGCCCCGTTTGGAAGCATACGCCTGTTGCAATCGGCACGACAGGCGCATGCTGACGTGCCCGGCTTCTTCAAGCCGCAACACGTGACAAAGACGCAGAGGAGGGATGTGCTGCACCTATTGATCGCGTGTTCTTGCGACAAGCCGGCGAACAAATGGCCGCGTCGGCCCGTTCAGCGACAGTTGCGCGGAGAAGAAAAACGAGCGACAAGTTCGGGAGGGCGATTGCAAGGGGTAGAGGCGAAGACCCACAATGAAGCAAGCGGAGAGCGCACGTTCGTGGTCGATCTCGCCGGTACGGATGCCGTGGACTCCGGGATTTTCACCTGGGATATCGTCCGGGACCTCGCTTACGGAGATTCGCGGAACTAGTTCCGAAGCGGTACTCCTGGTCAGGCCAGTGGCTTGCCGTGAGGTCCCGAACGCGCATGATAGTGGGCAGCGACGCCTGACGTTTGCATATTAGCCTCCATGCACGCACCAATGAAGGCCTCGCGCGCGACTGCAGAGGGAACCGAACGGTTCAGCGCGCCCCGGCATGTCGTCACGGCTCGTTCATAGCCCTGTCCGTGCCTTATCGGCCATTCATGCTCTAGAAAATCCAGCGCGTCGTAAACTGATGCGAATAGGCGGTTCGTTCCTGACTGTAAGCGAACAGATAATGGAACCGCCCAAAGTACCTCAGGAAGGCGCATGATGTCCCCCTTCCGTATCCTAACAGTTTGATAAAATAGAAATAAACTATAGATGACACTATACAGGTAGGGGCTTCGTTCTTCAACGTCCATGCACTAGTCATCTCGGGCGGCAACCTAGTACGTTCGCCGTACGGGGTGGCGAGAACTCCGTTCTGGAGGTATCAGCTACCGGCCAAGGGCCCTTCAAAGCGCCACCTTCGTCGTCTCAAAATCGATGGACAAAGAGTTATGGCGTCTGGGGCCTCCACGGAGACATCACTGTCAGTTGGCCGCCCGCTTGAGCCCCCAGATACGCATGAGTTCATTCGGCCCTGAAATGCCGGCGTTGCGGACGGATGGGTCGGCCGAGTTCCTTTTGGTCTGTCCCACCGCACGGGCAAACCATGTCCGAAGCCGTCCAAAAGGTAGTACGACAGCTGGATTTGCTTGGGCCCTTCCAGCGGCTCAGCGTACCCCACTCTTTTTCCTGTACTCGTCCGGACTGGGGCGCAATCTTCAGCACGTTCAGCGCTGTAAAAAAAACGCCCGCGTCGGCATTATGAGGGTCGACGACCCTTGTACAGTTATCAAGCGTCATCGTGAACTGGTCCTTAGGCGACACGCAAATCTGGTCCGCCAAGGGTGTTTAGTTACTCTCCATACCGGCTGCCGTCGTGGACTTCTGTAGAAGCCCGCTACGGCGCTTTTCTCGTAGCCTGTAGCTGTCGCCACGGATTGTGATGACGTGGCTGTGATGCAGCAACCGATCAAGGATAGCAGTTGCCACGACGGGGTCGCCGAACACTGTTCCCCATTCTCCGACACTGCGGTTGGAGGTGACGAGCATTGCACCCCGCTCGTAGCGCCTCGATACGAGCTGGAAAAATAAGTGGGCTGCATTGGGCTCGAGTGGAAGATAGCCAAGCTCGTCGATGATGAGCAGCTTGGGCTTGGCGAGAAACCCAAGTCGTTCTTCCAGGCGTCCTTCGCCATGTGCTCTCACGAGCGTTGCGACCAATGCCTGCGCCGTTGTGAACAACACCGTGTAGTTTTGACGGATGACCTCTCTTCCAAGCGCAATCGCGAGATGGGACTTCCCAACGCCAGGTGGACCGAGCAGCAGCAAGGCATCACCATTTGCCACCCAACGGGCGGTGGCGAGTTCTCGTATCTGTTGCGGATCGACACTGGGCTGCGCCTCGAAATCAAATCCCTCGAGATCTCGTGCATGCGGGAAATGCGCGATCTTCATCGCCATGATGATGCGTCTCTCGTCCTTCCTTGCAATCTCGCGTTCGCACAGGAATGCGAGCGTCTCGCGAATGGTGAGATCCGCGCGCGAGGCTTCGTCAAGAAGGTTGTCGAGCTGGTCGCGGATGGCGGTGAGCTTCAGCCGGCTCAGCCAGCCGATCAGCGTGTCGTGATCAACTGCCATCACCATTGCCCTCCGATCAACCGCTCATATTCCGACAGTGGGCGAAGAAGTTCGGGCAGCTTGGGAGCGGGCGGATCGGCCTGCGCGGCTTGCTTGACAGGCATGCCGAAGCCGCTGACGCCGACAAAATGGGCGGGATCCGTCAGGCGACGATGACGCCCGTGTGACTCGGCGTGGCTCGCGACAAGCTGACCAGCATGGAATACGCGGACCTGGCCACCGCTGATCCTCACCTCGACAATCTCGCCGATGAGCCGCCACGGGACTGAGTAGGCGTTGGTGTCGACCTCAACGGCGCAATCGGCGTGGACCTTGCGCAGCAGTTCTCGGATCTGACGAAATGGCGGCCTGCCATTTAGTGGGTGTAGCGTCATAGCTTCGTCGCGGACAAAGCGCTCAAGTGGTGGTTCGCCTGTCGTGCCATGGCATCGAAGATCGGCAACCGTGCGCATCCACCACGCAAGGTGCAGGTGAAGGCCTTCCATGCTGTCAAAGCTGTGTCCGGCAAGTGCGTTGTGCTTCACATACCCGACGCCTCGCTCGTCCTTGCCTTTGGTACGAGCCCGGTATGGTGCACATGCGCGAGGACGGAAGTCCCAATAGCGGGAGAAGGCATGCAGCCGATCGTTGAACACGACCTCGCGGGTCACCGCGTCGTGCCGTGTTACCAATGCCGCAGCATTATCGAGAAGGACCTCGCTTGTGACACCGCCAAAATGCCTGAAGGCTGCCTCCATCCCATCGAACCAGGCAGACTGACGGTCGTGGAGAAACGCCGTCGCGTATGTGCGACGCGAATAGCCAAGCGTTGCCACGAAGATGTAGACGCGGACTTTCTCGCCTCCGATCTCCATTCGCTTCTCGCCAAAATCGATCTGTATCTGATGGCCTGGCGGTGTCTCGAAGCGCATCGTCGCTAAAGCCGATGCCGCCAACTGCTGCCGATACCCCGCGACCGCTCGCTCAACCGTGCGCAGACTGACCTCAATGCCGAGTTCTCGAGCCAGATCCTGCCGCACGACATCAGCATTGCCGCCATGGCGAAAGAACCGCTCACGGACCCACGCTTCATGCTTCGAGAGCTGCGTTTCCCGGCGGGCTCGCCGATACCCGCGCCAGCCACCCGTCTCGATGTATCGCTGTACCGTCGTGCGCGAGCATCCCAGCTCCGCCGCGATCCGCCGCGTGCCCCACCCCAGCTTCTTGAGCCGCAGCATCGCAGTCACCTCGTCCGGTTCGAGCATCGCTTCTCTCCGCGCCAATCTCGCGGAGATCTTCGTACCTGTCTCAACGTCCATTAGTCCCTCCTAAGGTCTGAAAGGGGGACCAGTTTTAGGTGTCGCTACCGGACCAGTTTTACATGTCGCCTGACAACAGTGCCAGATGGACATGAGCGGCCAGTCTTTCTGCGTCGGCGAGCCCGTACCAGATCACCCCTTTCGTCAGGCGATCGGTTGGTGGCCGTTTCCATCTCACGCATTGCCCCACCCGTGGAAATACGACCAAATAAACACGGGATCGATAGACGCCGTGACTGCGGCAGGTGTGTTCAAAAATCTGTCGGATCAACGTTGCCATTTTCTCGGAACAAGTGCTGCCTGTTCGACGTTGAGCGACATTCGTCGGCTTCCACGGCCTTATAGGACGCGTGAGGCGACCAGCACATGCAGGACGGTAGTTAACGATGACACACGGCAATCAAGAGGCAATCGCTGGGAAAACATGCGTCACTCCAAAACCCACTCGCGCGCGCTCAGTCGAACCTTTCGAGACAGTCTACAACGGCCACTACGATCTCACGGAATTTATTGCCATCTACAAGTTACAACCTTTGGAAGCCCGCGAGATCCTGGAACGCATAGGCCCCTCACGGACGAAGCTCGACGCATACATGAATGAGCTTCGCGTTCAGGCCCAGAAGTAGTCAAAAGTCGCCCACGTCCTCGATCGTTCGGTGTGACGACCGCGATCAGCAAGTGCTCTGTCTGAACGACTCAACCGCGCCGGCGCTCGTTAAGCGGAGGGGGGTGGGGTCGGAGGCAAGTGTGGATGAGCCTCCGGCGGCACTATGGGCGACCAAGAGACGGATACCAGGCCACACTGCGTACCATCCTAAAACTTGATCTGGCCGTTCGAAAGAAAGGCCCGCAGCTTGGCGTGCACCGGCACGGACTGATAGAGGGCAATTAGTTCTGGCGACCCCCTCTTGCCATGGTGTCTTGCCATCTCTGTCATCGAGACGCGCTCTCCGGCGTAAGGCACGTACCGCACGAGCGCTCCTGCGGTGACGTAGCCGGGGTGAATAACACGGCAGTAAAAGCCGGGGCGAGCGACCTTTTTGTATAGTTTGGGAAAGCCATGATCTCCCATTCTATCCGCAAGTACTCGGCACGGCATCCGGGGCGCTGTTACTTCCATCACGAGATCGCCTATTAGGAGACGGTCGCCGACCGACACGATCTGGTTGTCCAAACCTGCAATACACAGATTTTCGCCAAATAGCCCGTGATTGATAGGCTTGTTGAGCGCCCTTTGCCACCAAAGGCGGGTTAGGTTTCCTTCAACGTAAACCGCCTGCTCGGGACCGCCGTGGTATTTTCCATTACAAACGGCGTCGTCTGCAAGACCCTCGAACCCAACGAAGACCGTTTCGCCTGTTGGGTGCTTGTTGATCCCGGTTTTCATCTTCTTGCCGGGTCTTTCTTCGGGTTTGCCAATGCACACCGCCAACACCTTCAGATCTCGCGTTGCGGCCTTCATGTACAGCCAACCTCCTCAATGATGCGCTTGCTCTCCCAGCGGTGCCTCATCCGCGAGCGCGCTTTGTGCCTGCCACCTTTCACGGTTGTTATGGAACCTCCTTTCTTCAACGGGCGCAACATCGACCATCGATCCTCATAGCGAGGTAGGCGAGTGTTTGGCGCGACGCCCACTTTGAATAGCACCGAGATTTGTAGACGCCTTCTTTCCTAATTTTGAGGCAAGAAGAGCATCATGAGCAAATCGAATTTCAGCGAAGAGTTTAAGCGTGACGCGGTGCGCCAGATCACGGAGCGAGGCTATCCGGTTGCCGAGGTTTCGCAGCGTCTCGGCGTCAGCCAGCATTCGCTCTACGAATGGAAGAAGAAGTTTGCTGCGTCGAACGCCAAGGGCAACGACGAGACCGAGGAGATCAGGCGGCTAAAGAAGGAACTGGCTCGCGTTAGCGAGGAGCGAGATATCCTAAAAAAAGCGGCCGCGTATTTCGCCAGGGATGCAAAGTGAAGTACGCGTTCATTGCTCTGCATCGCTTGCAGTTTTCGGTGCGGACGATGTGCCGCCTTCTGCGGGTTCATCCCAGTGGATTTTACACCTGGCTGAAGAACCCGCTGAGCAGGCGAGCCAACGAGGACAAACGACAGACCGATCTGCTCCTGAAGGCATGGGAAGAGAGCGGGAAGGTCTACGGTTATCGCAAGCTGCACGACGACCTTCTCGATCAGGGCGAGATATGCTGCCCGAACCGGGTTGCGCGTCTGACCCGTCTCGCCGGGATCAAGGCGCAGATTGGCTACAAACGCCGTCCCGGCATCTATGGCGGCAGGCCTGCCGTCGCTATCGACAACACGCTCGACCGGCAGTTTGACGTAGCGGCTCCGGACAAGGCCTGGGTCACGGACATCACCTATATCCGGACCTGCGAAGGTTTTGCTTATTTGGCCGTCGTCATCGACCTCTATTCCCGCCGGGTCATCGGCTGGGCGATGCAGAGCCGCCAAACCACGGACGTCGTATTGCAGGCTCTGCTCATGGCGGTGTGGCGACGCAAACCGAAGGACAAAGTGCTGATCCACTCCGATCAGGGCTCGCAATTCACCAGCATGGACTGGGCCTCGTTCCTCAGGCACCACAATCTGGTTCACTCGATGAGCCGACGCGGCAACTGCCATGACAATGCGGTGGCCGAGAGCTTCTTCAATCTTCTGAAGCGAGAGAGGATACGTCGCAGGGTCTACCGTTCACGCGATGAAGCTCGCCAGGACGTGTTCGACTACATCGAAATGTTCTACAACCCGAAACGCAAACACGTCAGGAACGGGATGCTGTCACCCGTCGAGTTCGAGAAGCAGCAGAAAATCTAACCCGAGGGTGTCTACGAAACTCGGGGCTATTCACTTCATCTCTACACGAAGGCGGCAGGGTCGGTATCAAATCTAGGGGAGGGGGAGAACGACGCAGTCTTCGAAAGGCGAACGTTTCTCGCTCGCTCCACTAAACAGTTGGAACCGCCGCCAGTTCCTATCCTCGCAATGAGCGTGCCGCCGGTTGCGTAAGCGTTCGGCTTCGCTTGCGCTCGAATTGAGCGATTTGAAGATGGGCGCCACGACCTGCGGGCGCCCCAGGGGAGCGGTGCTGCGCAAGTTTATATTTGCGGGGGGCATAAGAACAAGGTCTCGCCCGAAAATTGTATTTTCCATCGGTGAAACCAAAATCTGCGTTCCTCGCCGTTTGTGGGTGGAAATTGTCCCGGTTAACACAATCGAATAAACTACAAATTCACTTGATAATTATTGCAACTCAAAGGTGAGGTTGCTGACTATGCTGATGCCGTCTCGTATCAGTGACCCCATTATCCGTTCAATAACCAATTTATTCTATAGGATACTTGCTTCGGGCAATGCAGCCCGGTCCACCTGCTTTCATGTGAGGTATGGCCACTGGCGATAGAAATGAGTTCGGCACGCCAGCAGCGATATCCACATCAGGAATCGTCTTCATGAGAATTAAGAGCCAATTTATCGTTCTGGCATCGGTCACCGGTATGACCATGGCTGGCCTCATCACCAGTCTTTGGGGCTACGCGGGTGCAGCAGCTGATGTTACGCGGGCTTACGACCAGAAATATCACTCGTACATGCTGGCTGACAACTTCCGGCAATCGTCGGATGATTTGACTCGCCTCGTGCGTACCTACGCCGAGACGGGGGACCCTTCCTTCAAGGACCAATACAATGCGGTCGTTGAAATCCGCAATGGAACGCGACCGCGGCCCGAAGACTATCACCGCATCTATTGGGATTTCGTCGCAGGCGGGGACGCAAAGCCGCGTCCTGACGCAACGGCTGTTTCTATGCAAGAGCTGATGCAGCAGGCTGGTTTCACCAAAGAGGAATTCGCCCTCCTCGGCGAGGCGGGAAAGCGCTCTGATGCGCTGATCAAGCTTGAAACCGAGGCGATGGCGCTCGTTGACAACGCCGCCAAACTTGGCCCCGAAGCCAAGAGCAAGGCGACGAAAATGCTGAACTCGCCGGACTATCACCGATTCAAGGCCGAGATCATGAAGCCGGTGGATGCCTTCTATGTGAAACTGGAGCATCGCACGCAAGCGGCCGTCGACGAGGCCAGTGTCAAGGCATCGTTCTATTGGATGCTCATCACCATCGCCATGTCCGCTTTGGCGCTCATGCTTTTCATCGTCGGATTCGTCACCTTCAAACGAATTATCGGGGGCATGTACAAGCTTGGGACTTCCATGGGCCTCGTTGCTGAGGGTCAACTGGACGCGCAGATCGAACTTGCTCGCAATGCCGACGAAATCGGCGACATGGGCAAGGCCCTCGAAGTCTTCCGCCAGGGCGCGATCACCAACCGGCGGCTTGAGCAGGAAGCTCAGGAAAGCCGCAAACGCGCCGAAGTCGAGCGCATTGCGATGCAGGAAAAGGCCGAAAATGATGCCGCTGAACGCTTGCGCGTCGCAACGTCGGGCCTTGCAGCCGGCCTCAAGAGACTGGCATCAGGCGATCTGGCCTTCCAGATTAACGATGCCTTCGCGCAGGATTTTGAGACACTTCGCCACGATTTCAATCAGTCCGTTGCTCAACTCGGCACGACCCTTGTGCAGATTTCCGGGTCAATTTCGACCCTCGATACCGGCACGCGCGAGATCGCGGTCGGAACCGACGACCTTTCGAAACGGACCGAGCAACAGGCTGCGTCGCTCGAAGAGACCGCGGCGGCGCTTGACCAGATTACAGTCAACGTCGCCAATTCCTCCAAGCGAACTGAGGAGGCAAAGGGGGTTGCAAGCCGCGCCAACCGTTCGGCAGCCGAATCCGCCCAGGTCGTATCCCACGCCGAAGAGGCCATGCGAAAGATCGAGGAAAGCTCACAGCAGATTTCCAACATCATCGGCGTTATCGACGAGATCGCTTTTCAGACGAACCTCCTCGCTCTCAACGCCGGCGTTGAGGCGGCCCGGGCGGGAGAAGCCGGCAAGGGCTTTGCGGTCGTTGCCCAGGAAGTTCGAGAACTCGCCCAGCGTTCTGCACAGGCTGCCAAGGAAATCAAAGGCCTGATCGACAACTCTTCCGCAGAGGTGGACAACGGTGTGAAACTCGTCCGTGACGCAGGCTCTGCGTTGAAAACGATCAGTGGCTTCATTGTTGAAATCAACACCCACATGGAATCGATCGCCACATCTGCGAAAGAGCAGTCCGCCGGGCTTGCCGAAGTCAACACCGCAGTTAACGCGATGGATCAGACGACGCAGCAGAATGCGGCAATGGTGGAGCAGTCCAATGCGGCTTCCAACACACTTGCGAATGAGGCGGTGCGCCTCAGAGGACTTGTCAGCCAATTCAAACTCCAAGGCGCAACTCAGAGTCCCTTGGCGAACGGGCGAACGACCACAAGAAACGACAGCTCTCAGCCGCATCGGTCGACGCGTAGGACGGCAGCCTACCACGGCAATGCAGCACTCGATGTCAGCAGCGACTGGCAGGAGTTCTGAGCCGCCTGGCCGTCAAAGCAGGTAGAAATACGGGCCTGGCAAGTTTGCCAGGTTTGCTGGCTGCTTTTAGCTGGCGCCCTTCTGTGGTTCTAAGGTGCGACGTTGACCATTTCAGGATCCATGGTCAACGTCGTTCAATTTGGATCGCAGCTAGGTCTCGGTATGGCGGAACACAACGCATGCGGGCACCTGCAGCACTGCTCAGTCACAGGAAATCGACTTGCGGGAAACCCGCGATCCGATGCCACTGAATTTAGTTTGCTCCTCACCAATCGTTTACTTCCTAACGGCTGCTCCATGAGTATCATCGCCTTGATGCCGGGGGCGGCGTCATTCGGGGCAATTTGTCGTCTTGGGAGAGCAACAAATGAACCTGGAGAATTCGAGCATCGCACCGAACGACGTTGCGCTGCTCCAGAGCGTGCTTGACGCATGGTGCCGTCATCAAAAGATCAGCCGAAAAGACGCCACAGCGGAAGCGAAAATCCTCATCAACGAGTATCGAAGAGGCGTTCGTTCTCAGATCGGGTTGATCGACGCGCTCGCCAAGCAGCAGTAGGAGCCGATGGCTTCCCATCGGCCATTTCGACGGGAACAGTTGCTGAGGGTGCATCGGCGCCATCAGCTTTTGGACCCTTCGCAAGCCGTCATCGTTCCACCGGATTGCTGCAATATCGAAGTTGGAGCAGTCTGCCCGCGGACGTCGCCCTCTGACGGGCCGCGTCCAATAGCGCTGCGAAGTACTTCCTGCCTCCCAGCCACTTGCACAGAGGTCGCCGAGTGGGGTTCAGGATTAACGAGGTGCGAGGCAGTCCTCACAAATGCCGCAACCGTCGACATCCATCAGTGAGGCGAGGTGCTTCTGTTGGCAACAGAGGCACACTACGGTATCGGACGTGTTTCGTGGCTCGCGTTCAGGCGGAAGAATTTCGATCTGTCGGTCAGAACTGGCACGGGTTGTCTGTCGATTCATCTCGGGGCTCCATGTCGAAGACGCCACAGAGATAGGAAGCCGTTAAACCGACGCAAGATGTCGATCGCGACGCTCCTTAAAGCGGGACCAAGATGGGGGCGATCCAGCTCGCATTTAATGCGCCTCAAACCGATCCAGCATACTCTGAAGTACCGCATTTTCCTGTCGAAGCTTCCGAACCAGACGCTTTTTCAGCCGGAGGTTTGCATCCTGGAGTGACGCCAGCTCGTCAACAGTGACTGCAATTGCAATGTGCACTGACTTTGTTGGCACGCGCCGCGCCAAACCCGTCGAACGAGGACGCTTCGAACGCTCGGGCGGCTTTACCGGGAAGGTGGCGTTGGCTGACGCATCTGCCGAGCTTGTCTTGGGGACGACACTCTCTTCTGGCACTTCTGGTTGACTAGCGGTTGTTGGGGCATCATCGACCGCCGCAGCCACTGAATTGAGCGGTTCCGTAACCTCCGGTGGCTGGTCACCAATTCGAGCTTCAGCAAGAAACAGATGTGGGACTTCGGCCTCCGCCTCACGCACAAATGCCTTCAGATCGGTGTCGCCCCAAATAGAGGCTGGTCGACCTGTCGAACGTCGGCGCGCCGATTTCACTTCGACAATGAACTTTCGCTGTTGTGGCTTCATCGATATCCAGGGACCAAAGCTGGTTCAGCGCGTAAAGCGTCAAAATCGCTCTAGCATCTTCTTGAGTTGGGCGTTCTGTAGCACCAGCTTCTCCGAAAGCTGACGCCTTAGCATTCTTATTTCCTCATCCAGGGCGGCCACGTCATCGGCTAAAGAGATCGGCTGCTTGGGAGCACGGAGGCTCGGTGAGCCATACTCGACCCGAGGATCCACCGCAACGGAGGCGCTTGATCTCTTGTCTCTTGTTTGCCGTCGGTGTGGTTTGCGTGCGGGTCGATCCGCCTGCTCGGGCGCCTGACCGCCCAAAAGGTTTGTGCTGTGGCTGGCGGTCTCGAAATCAACCGCATTTGCTCCGCCGGTCCGGACATTGTTTTTGACTTCGCTCGGCTCCGGGTCGGCAGCGTTTGTGACCGCATCCGTCGTTTGAGTACTTGCAGGAGGATCCATTCCTGCCAAGGGCGCATCCGAGCTTTCGCTCACGGGCTCCGATATAGATTCCCGGGGCTCGACAGCTCTGCCTCTTGAGGTCAGATCAAGTAAGAACTTCCATGGTGATTTCATGATATCTCGTCATCCAGGATTGCGCCATGCCATCTCCGAAGGATGCTTTGACGAAGACCGATCGCGTAGACGATCGGTCTTTCATTAACACTCAGCTGAGCCCGAGCCGCTTGCGCAACTCAGCATTCTCGGCCCGCAACTTATCGCCGAGCTCCCGGCGAAGCCGCGAATTCTCTTTCTCCAGCTGAAGAAGATCCGCGATCTCGTCATGTACTTGCGATTGCGCGGCCGTCCTCTTGTCGTCGTTCTTCCTTGCGGCGTTTGCCCTTGCGGCGCGCTTCGGTTGACTTGCAGTTTTCGCCTCGGCCGAAGTTTCCTTGCGCTTCCGGCCTTTCCCGGCGCTCGGTGCGGGGCTTGACTCTGCCGTGGCAGCGTCCACTTTTTTTGCTCGTGGTCCGCGCTTCTTAGGCGCTGCCACTTCCGCCGGAGCGGTCGCAGTAACCTGGTTGTCGTCCAATTTGACCTCATCTGCCATAAGTCTATTTCCTCTCTGCGGATCGAAAGCATTTGTCCGACGCGCGAAATATGACAGCCACACCACCCGCGGTCGAGACATCAACGATATCAGTGCTACATTGCGCGAGGCCGACCGAGGCAAGTTTGCCAGCGACGAAGATGTGGCGACGTTGTCGGAAGGAAGTCAAGTCTGCCCGTCAATCATGAGTGGGGAGCCTATCCGCTGGTCAGGGCTCTGCAGTGCTTGATGAGATCGGCGCGCTTATCGAGAAGGGCGATCCGGATGTGACGCCTCGCGTGGTGGAAAAGACATCGTCGACATTGCCCGATCGCTGGCGCGTGCGCAAACGCCTCGATAGCGCCTGGTAAGGAGCATGCATCCAGCGAGTTGGACCTGCTCGGGACTAGGCTCGATTGCTTGACTTGGGCCGGCGGGAGGCGAACCTGCGTCAGGGTGCTATTTGATAAAACCTGGAAACTGGACTTCTTCTCGATTCACACCTTCGGAATCTAACCGAATGGGGGCGGGATCCGGGGGGGCGCCCATGTAACTATGTGCGACAAGCCAGTCGCGCAAAATAGTCTCAATTGCGGCGGCTCGACCGGCAGGGGACGGTGAAAGCTCCGGGTCGGTCATGTAGGCCGCGAGCCCGGCTTCGATGTCATCAGCAAGGGGAGGCAGGTCTGCGAAACCGGACATGAAAGACTCCTCTGTATCTCACCGATATAACGAGCTTTCATGGCGCCTGTTCCCAGCGAGTTGAACAATTGCTCCAACGGCTCATTTACCCGACAGCGGAACTCTTGTCGGTGCGAAGCAATTGACGGCATCCGTCGGCGGTAACCATTCGAAGAGAAGCTTCTCGCGCAAGAACCGGCTGTCGGCACGTGGTTCTAAGAGATTGCCTGACGGATACGGCTTGGACGCCGCCCTCTCGGCTATCCCCGGGCTGTGGTCGGACCAGCCGACCGCGGCGATACATGTTTTCATTGGGACATGCCGGCAGCGTGGTTGGCTCTACGTGCAATCAATGCCGTGTGGGCTCCGACGTAAGCTCCACGAAGCGGCCGATTGACCAAAGATAGGCAACAATTTGCCATCTCAGAGGGTCGCGGTTTCCGTATTTCTCTAGTATCCGGTCAAGGGTTCTGCTCGCTTGGGTCTGCTCGTCGATTTCGCCAATTACGTAGCTGTCGTGGCCGACAGCGCAAATGTCGCAGCCTACTTCGAGGACGTCGAACACGAATGCCGGTATTTCGCTGGCGTCCATCTGGCGTCGTTCGGTCATGGCTCGTCCCTCCGCTGTACTCGTTTGTCAGGGTTCGATCCCTTTGTGCGACAGGGAGAACCCTGTCCCTTCGTAAAGGCATGGGCTTGGGCCGCGGTCGATCATGGAAACAGTCGCTCATCCGTGAGAGTGAGCAGGACCACGACCTCTGTCTGCAAGTCGGCGCAGATCTGTTGATATTCGGTGATCAGCTGGATGCGAGCCGGGTACTCCTGCAAAAGATCGTCGAGAGCCGAGGCGGCCAGCGCGTAAGCCTCGAAGAGATCGAGCAGATCAGGGTCTTTCGCAAGGCGCAGCTGGGGGCGATGGCGGGGTAAAGCCATCTCCAGGCGGGCTCGTCCCAGGTGCATGAGTCTCATGGCTGGTCCCCCGTTTCCGCCAGAGCCTAATTCGAGGGTGCGACCGACGTTGGAAGGACAGTGGCGACTTGCTGGCGAGGGGTGTTCGAGAGCGCGCTGCCCACGAACAGGTAGCCGCCGATGACGACCATCGCCAGGAGCATCACTCCGATCGGAAGCCCTGTCGAGAATTTTCGCTCTGGTTGGTTATAGCGGTATTGCTCGTACATCCTGAGTTCCTTCGATCATCAGCGACACCAGGGCGAACCGAAGGGACGATAGGCCGCCCTGGTGTCGTTGTTCGCCCGCAGCGCGCAGGGGAGCTGGCCATGGGCTAAAAGAAAATCTAGGGCGGCTGGCGCTGGCAGCTACGGTATTAGGACCATTGCGGAGGGATTATCAGACTGAAGTCCCATGGCGGAACATTTTCCCGCACCCTACGTTTCCATGCGCGTTTTCTGCAATTTTCGTGGCAAAGCCTGGAAGCCGCACTCGCCCTATCAAAGCGCTTTCCGATAAAGAGCTGTCTTAAAAAGTATGGCCCCGTCGGGGGCACGACGAGGCCAGAGGCTCTTATCGAAGAGACTTCACTGGGGGACATTGGTGAAGCCTTGTGCCTGACCCTGATTGGGGAAACAGAATCAAGACAACGTGGAAACGCCCGCATCGCGAAATCGTTCCGGGATCTCAGCAAGAAAAGATGGCCTCGAGCGAGGTGCAGGAAACGTCTTGTTCCGAAAAGGTGAACGCGCCGGCGCAAAGGCGAAGTCAATTCGCAAAAGGGTCAAGTCGCCACGAGAAGCGACACTGGCACAACTGGGTCTTCCTTGACGGTCCTCGTGACGACGTAGGTGAAGTAGCGGGCGATTCCGAGTTCCCAGTCGAGAAGCGTGTCGATCAGGCGCTGGTAGGCGTCGATGTCGACAGCGACGATCTTCAGGACATAGTCAACGCCACCGCCGACTGACCAGCAGCAGACGATTTCGGGAATGTCGCGAACAACCCGCTCGAATCTGTCGAAGTCGACTTGGCGGTGGCTGGCAAGTGTCAATTCGACCATGGCGCTTGCGACGGGGCTACCCGTCGAAGAGATAGGCGCGCGTGATATCCGCTGATGATGCCGGCCTTTTCCAATCTGCGTAGCCGCATCCAGCAGGGCGTGGCAGAAAGGCCCGCCTTTTCTGCGAGTGCAAGCTTGGTGATGCGGCCATCCCGTTGGATGGCGTCGAGGATGCGTAGGTCGATCGCGTCAAGTCTCATGGCAAACTCCTGAGGCGGTATCGCGCTCTGGTCTGCGTCAAGCGCTTCCGAGCAATGCCGCCTTTTCTGCTTCCATCTCCGCGATGTCTTGAAAACGGTCGGCGATGCGCGCGTGCGCGCGACCGCTATCGGCAGCGCCGATAGCAACGATGATCTCGTCGGGGCCGGGGGCGTCGGCGATCTGGAAGTTGGCGGTAAGGAAATGCGATCGTTTGCCGTTCTCACTCTTGTGCATCATCGGCAGCGACAACAGAGCGCCCGGCGCATTACGAGTGTTGGCAAATTCGAGGTAGTTCGTGCCGCCGATCGCTTCGCGGAAGGGGTTGCCGAAGCGCAGCGTGTGGATCATCGCCGAGGCATGTTCGATCTCACCGGCGATGCCGACGGCCGCGGCCTTGCCGCAAGCCTCGACCTTATCCGCAGGCATCTGGCGGAGCAGCCGGCCCGTCATCTCCTGGCTAAGTTCACCGGCGATGCGAGTGATTTCCGGCCGCAGATCTTCGACAAAGCCTCGCCCTGCCCAGGGGTTCTGGATCACTGCAGCCACCAAGACGACGTTGACCGGGCGCGGCGCTATCTTGCCGCCTTCGATAAGGGTTTCTTCCAGGAAGGTGCAAATTTTTCGGATGCCGAGTGTCATTGGGAGGCCGCTGATAGTGGAAACTTGCGACAACTTACCGGCTCGCCTGGGTATTTCTTCCTCTGTTTCGAGGAAGTGGGCACCGGTCGTTGCTGCAAAGACAAGGAGATCCCCGCGTTGTCATGAGACACGGACGGCAAAGCGTCTGGCGGCAGAATTGGAGAAGCTTGGCTTCGAGGTGACCGTCGGCTTGGGTGCGGGTACCGCTCTCGTCGGTGTCTTTAGGAATGGCGACGGCCCGACGATCATGCTGCGAACCGAACTCGATGCGCTGCCGATGGAGGAAAAGACCGGGCTCGATTACGCCAGCCGCGTACAGGTGCCGGCAACCCAATGGCCTGGAAACTCAGATGAGACGGCAAAGGTCTTTGTCGCCCATAGCTGCGGCCATGATATCCATATGGCGTCATGGCTTGGGGCGGCCCAATTGCTGGTCGAGATGAAGGATGATTGGCATGGAACGCTGCTCCTCGTCGGTGAGCCGGCCGAAGAAATCGGCGGCGGCGCAACGGCCATGCTCAAGGCCGGCCTGTTCGAGAAGTTTCCGAAGCCAGATTTCGGCTTCGCCATGCACGTGAACGGTGATCCCGCCGGCAAAATAACCGTGAAGGACGGTGCCTTCAGCGGAAACTCCGATACGTTCGACTTGACCTTCAAGGGTCGCGGGGCGCATGGCAGCGCTCCGCATCTCTCGATCGATCCGATCGTCCAGGGGGCCCGTTTCGTCACCGATATCCAGGCTGTTGTGAGCCGTGAGAAGGATCCGCGCGAACCGGGCGTGATTACGGTCGGAAGTTTTCAGGCGGGGACTGCGGGCAACATCATCCCCGATCAGGCCAAGCTGAAGTTGACCATGCGTTCGACCACGCCGGAGACGCGCAAGCTGCTGCTGGAGGCGATGCAGCGCGTCGCCAGGACGACGGCGCAATCGGCCATGGCGCCGGAACCGGAACTGCTGCGCATCGGCGGCGGCGCTGTGGCCGGCACGAACTCGTCAGAGCTGATCGGCGACGTCAGGCCGGCATTGGATGCGTCCTTTGACGGCGTCGTCTACGTCCCGACCGCGGTCCAGCCGACGTTGGGCGTCGAGACCTATCCCGAGTTCATAGAAGCAGGCGTGCCTTCCATTTTCTATTGGGTTGGCGGGACCTCACCCGAACAGGTTGAAAAAGCCAGCCAAGAGAACAGGCCCGTTCCCTCCAATCATTCGCCATTTTTCGCTCCGGCCCCGGAGACTTCCATCAAGACGGGGGCGAAGGTTCTGGCGATCTCAGTGCTCGAAAAAGCCGGCGTTGACTGAAGCCTGAATGGGATAGCGGCTTCGAGGTCATCGCCAGTTCGATGACCTCGAACTCGGCGTTGAAGATACTACCTTTCATAGAAAGTTTGGCCGAAGATATCCATCGAAACGAAGTAGACTTGTCCACTACCGGCGCGCATGTTGATTGATAGAAATCAAGAGGCGAGGCAGTTGGATCAGAATTCCCGGATATTGTCGCTCCGCGACATCGCGAGCCAGATTAACAGCGGTAGCGATCTTCAGACGGCATTGCAGCAGCTCATCGCCGCTGCATGCCGCCATGCGAACTGGGCCCTAGGCTCAATCATGGGGATCGACGCTGCGCATGGGTACGCCTATGTCATCGTGCGCCATGATCCAACGCTGATCGAGCGGCAGCTGCCCGACAAGTGGGAGCTGGCGACCAGCCCCTCCCTGATCGCCTTGCAGCGCAATGAGCCCGTCTATATCAGGGACGCGCGTGCGTCGGGCGAGTTTCCGGGCTACAGAAAAGAGGCCTTCGAGCGCGACTATCGAACGGTGCTCGTCATGCCGATGAACTGCAGGGATGCTGAGGGCCGCCCGATGGTGCTCAGCGTCATCGCCCGCGAGGTGACTGAAGTGTCGGAGGACGACCTTGCTTTTCTCGGCACGATCATCCACCTCGGCGCCATCGCCGTCCAACGGGAACACCGTCTCGAAGCTGAGAAGCGATCCGCCCAGCGGCTGGAACGCGCGCTGGAGGCGCATACGTCGCTGCTCGAACATGTGTTGAGCGACGGGTCGGTCGCATCGCTTTCCAGCATGGTTGGGAAGATGTTGCCGAACCCGGCCGTCGTCGTTGATTTCACGGCCAATCAGGTCGTTGCTGGCCGGTCGCCGAATGCGCTTTACGACGAGGCTGGTTGGCAGCAGGCGGCCGCTACCGTTCTTAGCCGGCCGCTGATGAAGGCGGCCCGTGATGCCGTCGAGCGCGGGACGGCCGACGCCGTGAGCCTCTACCTCGACGACGGCACGCAACGGTTCAAAATAACGGCCCGCATCGAAGCGCTGATGGTCGACAATCAACTGGTTGGGGCGCTCATCATTTTCCCGACGACCCGCGAATTCAGCGATCTCGATCTCCTGATGCTCGACAGCGCCAAGTTTGCATTGAGCGTGCAGATGATGCGAAGCTTCATCCGGTTTCGCTTCGAGACGCGGACGCAGACCGAACTCTTTTTCGAGATCGTGGAGGCGCGGTGGCGTAATGCCGGTGATGTCGCCCAGCGGGCTCAACGGCTGGGGCTCAGCTTCTCAACGCCTCAGCAGATGATCGTCGTCGATTTTCCGGATAAGACGAAGGCATTTGGCGGCGCTTCTGTCGATGTGGAGCACACGCTCTCGCGTGTCATGCAGCAGGCATCCGTCCAGGCAAACCTGATCGCGGTCGAGGGCGGCGTCGTCTGCCTCGTCCCTCATGATACGGGTAAGCGGCAAGAGCGCACGACAAAGCTCGCGCGGCGTATCGCCGAGGAACTCGGCCGCTATTTCGACGAGGCACCTATCGTCGTCGCCAGCAATCGGTGTGCGGCCCTTTCGGACTATCCGCCAGCCTGGGAGCGCTGCGCCCGGATGATCCGCATCGGGCGTTCATTCGGCCTGACCGGGGCGGTCTCCGCCCAGGATTTCGGCCCGCTGCCGATGCTGGTCGCCGCCTGCGAGGCGGGCGACGTGCGCGGCTTCGTGCAGGAGAGCGTGGGCGCCATTGCCGATCACGACCGGGACAACGGTACTCCTTACCTCGAAACCCTGTCGGTGTATCTGCAGGAAGGTTGCCGAAATCAGGCCTGTGCCGATGCTATGGGCCTGCATGTGACGACGCTGCGCTATCGGCTGGCGCGCATCCAGGAACTGTTCGGCGTCGATGTCGAGACGCCGGAAAAGCGCTTTGCCGTCGAGCTCGCGATCCGCCTGCACGGCGTCATCGACAACCGCTCTACCGCCAGCAGCTAGCTTATCTTCATCGGCCAAGTATCGCCTTTTGACCTCGTCGCCACCGATCTTCTGCGCCTTTGATCGTCTCCTCGGGATCGATGGAGAAGTTCCTTCGCTCCTCCTTTGAAGCCATGGAAGCATTGTCGCCATCACGGCGTTAGCCTCCAACCAACTTGATGGTGAGGAGGCGAGAAGCGCATGGTTGAGACAGCAGCATCGACGGACGTGCCGATTGATCCGATTGCGCTTCGTCGCGCCTTCGGCACGTTTGTAACCGGTGTCACCGTCATCACCACCCGCGACGAAGATGGCACGCCGCGTGGAATGACGGCGAATTCCTTCACGTCGGTTTCGCTCGATCCGCCGCTGCTATTGGTCTGCGTCGCGAAATCCGCGTCGAGCTTTCCTGCCTTCACGAATTCGGGATGTTTTGCGGTCAATATCCTCCATGAAGGACAGGTCGACGTCTCGGGAAACTTTGCCTCGAAATCCCCCGACAAATTCCAGTCGGTGACCCACGATCATATCCACACGGGCGCGCCGGTCCTGACTGACAGCCTGACCTGGTTCGATTGCACGACTTACAACACCGTGGACGCCGGCGACCATGCAATCCTGATCGGCCAGGTTCGCGCATTCGGCACCAGTCCCACCGCACCGCTCGGCTTTTGCCGCGGCCGCTATGCCAGTGTGAAGGACCCGCTGCCAAACGGCTGGCTTGCGTCGCATGGGATGATCATCGGCTATCTGATCGAGGCCGGTGAAGGCTTGCTGCTGCGTTCGGATGGCAAGGGCGGCTGGGTTCTGCCGTCAGCACGGCGCCGCAAAGCCGACAGCCAGCTCGTCATCGACGGTGGCGACGCGCTCAGCCTCGTCCCGGACGAGACCTTCCTTTACTCGGTCTTCGATGTCGCCGACAGCGATCCGGGCTACCTGGTCTATCGCGCACGGCTGGCGGGTGAGGGCGGCGCCGGCACGAGCCTGCCATCCGATCTGCGCTTCTTCCCGCTCGACGATCTTCCTGACGATACGATCGCGACGCACGAACTGCAGTCCATGTTGCGCCGCTACGTGCGCGAGCGGCAAGCCGGCCGGTTCGGCATCTACATGGATTCCGACGATGGCGGCCGTGTGGCGATGATCGACGGCGAAGCTCGCACCTGGCTTCAGACCTCCCAAGACCAAGGACAATGAAATGAAGACGACGGTCAATTCCATCGAGGGTTCGCGCCAGTTGCTGTTCATCGGCGGCCAGTTCGTGGCACCGAAGAACGGCAACTACATCGCCAGTTTCGACCCGACGACGGGCGAGCCCTGGTATCATTTTGCTGAAGCAGGTGCGGACGATGTCGGGGCAGCCGTCGTTGCTGCCGCCGCCGCCTTCCGCGACCCGGCCTGGCGCCGCATGACGCAGACCGATCGCGGCGCGCTGATGCGCCGTCTCGCCGAACTTGTTCGCGCCAATGCCGATAGGCTGGCGGAAATCGAGACGCGCGACAACGGCAAGCTTCTCAAGGAAACCCGGGCGCAGATGCGCTCGATGCCAGACAGCTATCACTATTTCGCGGGCATGGCCGACAAGCTGCAGGGCGAGACCATTCCAATCAATCGTCTCGATACGCTGAACTTCAACCTGCGCGAACCCTTGGGCGTCGTCGGCATGATCACGCCGTGGAATTCGCCGTTGATGCTTCTGACCGGCACGCTGGCACCGTGCCTTGCAATCGGCAATACGGTCGTCATCAAGCCCTCGGAACACGCGACCGCCTCGACCTTGGCGCTTGCGGAACTGATCCACGAGGCGGGCTTTCCCGCCGGCGTCGTCAATGTCGTGACGGGTACGGGCCAGAGCGCCGGTGAGGCGCTGACGCGTCATCCTGGCGTTGCGAAATACGTCTTCACAGGCAGCACGGCCACCGGCCGGCGCATCGCCGGCAACGCCGCGCAGAACCTTGTTCCGTGCTCGATGGAGCTTGGCGGCAAGTCGCCTCATGTCGTCTTTGGTGATGTCGACATCGAACATGCGGTCAACGGCGTCGTCTCCGGGGTCTTCGCAGCCGCTGGCCAGACTTGCGTTGCCGGCTCCCGCTGCTTCGTCGAGGAGCGCATCTATGATCGCTTCGTTGAGGCGCTCGTCGCCCGAACGCAACGCATACGGGTCGGTCTCCCGGCGGTCGAGGACACCGACATCGGTCCGCTCGCGCTCGCCGATCAGCTCTCCAAGGTTGAATCCTACGTGGCCTCCGGCGTCAAGGAAGGGGCGCGCGTTGCCGCCGGCGGGCGGCGTCCGCAGCGGCAAGGGCTTTCGTCAGGGGGCTGGTATTTCGAGCCGACAGTGATGGTCGATGCGCAAAACGACATGACCTTCATGCGCGACGAACTCTTCGGTCCGGTGGTCGGCGTCATGCCGTTCCGCGACGAGGAAGAGATGATCCGGCTCGCCAACGATACGCGATACGGCTTGGCTTCCGGCATCTGGACAAAGGACATCGACCGGGCGCTGCGGTTCGCCAACCGGATCGATGCCGGGACCGTCTGGATTAACACCTACCGCTCCGCGTCTTTCATGTCTGCCAACGGCGGCTTCAAGGAAAGCGGCTACGGCCGGCGCGGCGGGTTCGAGGTCATGCACGAGTTCTCGCGGTTGAAGAACGTCATCGTCGACTACTCCGGCGCGATGCAGGACCCCTTCGTCATCCGTCTGAAGTGACAGCAAAAGCACGGGCACAGGAAAGGCAGAAAACATGAAGTTCGCAGTCTCCCTCACGATGGAACGCTTCTCCCCCGATACTCCGATGGAGCAGGTCAAGAGCAACTTGCTGCAACTCGCGCGGCTTGCCGACGAAGGCGGCTTCGAAACGCTGTGGACTGCAGAACACCATACGCTGGAATGCACGATCTCCCCCAATCCGTTCCAGACGCTGGTCTGGCTCGCGCAGCACACGGATCGCATCCGGCTCGGCACCTCCACTCTGGTCGCGCCCTATTGGAATCCCATCCGGCTCGCCGGCGAGTCGGCGCTCTGCGATCACCTGACCAATGGCCGCCTTGAGTTCGGGATCGCGCGCGGTTCCTACCAGTACGAGTTCGACCGTATGGCGGGTGGTATTCCGCAGCAGGAGGGGGTGGCCTACATGAAGGAGATCGTGCCGGCCGTGAAGAAGCTCTGGTCCGGCGACTATGCCCATGAGGGACAATACTGGAAGTTTCCGGTCACGGCGGCAGTGCCGAAGCCGCTGCAGCAACCCCACCCGCCTATCTGGGTGGCGGCGCGCGATCCCGGAACCTTCGACTGGGCGATCGCAAACGGCGCCAGTATCCTATCGACGCCGCTCTCCGCGCCGGAAGCCGAAATCCACGTGCTCTCCGAGAAATTTCGCAAGGCGGTCGCCGATCATCCGGAGGTGCCGCGCCCGCGCTTTATGATGCAGCGCCGCACCTGCGTCTACGACCGGCCGGATGGGTGGGAACGTGCCGTCAAGCACAGCATGGACTACGGCCGCGCCTTCGAAAACCTCATGCAGAACATCGGCACGGTGCACAACGGCTTCCCCGAGGCAGTGCCCTACGAAGCGGTCAAGGGCAAGGACAACTACAATCCGGACAACATCCGCAAGAACCTGATGTTCGGCACGCCGGACGAAGCGATCGAGAAGCTGTTGGTCTATGAGGCCGCCGGTGTGGACCAGTATTGCCTGGGCCTGACCTTCAATCTGCCGTTCGAGCTGCAGAAGCGGACGCTGGAGCTATTTGTCAGCGAAATCATGCCCTTCTTCGCGGCCCGTGAGAAGGAACAGAAGCGTATCGCGGTGGGTGCCTGAACATGGCAGGAGCTCAGCGCCATACCGTCGGAGAGGTGACGCTCAACTACCGCATCGAGGGAGAAGGCGAACCGCTCGTCTGCATCCACGGCGTCGGCTCCTATCTCGAAGCGTGGTCGGGCGTGGTCGAACGCTTGAAGGACCGGTTCACGATCCTGACATTCGACCTTCGTGGTCATGGCCGCTCCAGCCGGGTCAAGGGCCGCTACGAGATCGACGACTTCGTCAACGAGACGCTGGGGCTTGCCGACGCAGCGGGCTTCCCGACCTTCAATCTTGCAGGCTTTTCGCTGGGCGGCCTGATCGCCCAGCGTCTCGCTCTGACCCACCTTGGACGTCTGCGCAGGCTGGCGCTCTTGGCGACCGTCGCCGGCCGCACGCCGGCCGAGCGTGAGCGGGTTCTCGACCGCCTCGCCGCCCTCAGAGACGGAACGCCTGCCGACCATCACAATGCCTCGCTGTCGCGCTGGCTGACGGAAGAGTTCCAGGAGAACAACCCGCAGGTGATCCAACGGCTAAGGGCGCGGGATGCCGAAAACGATCCCGACTGCTACGCGGCAGCCTATCGTGTGTTGGCGGAAACGGATTTCGGCGGCTTTCTCGACCAGATCCGATGCCCAACGCTGATTGCTACCGGCGAAGACGATGCCGGCTCCAACCCGCGCATGGCGCGCTACATGCACGAGCGCATTCCCGGGTCCGAGCTTCGTATCCTGCCGGGCCTTCGCCATTCCATCTTGATCGAGGCGCCCGACGTCGTGGCAACGCTGATGGGCGAGTTCATGAGCCAGGGGGAGACGGTCGATGGATGAGGCACTGCGAGCAAGGGGAGAGGCCATCCGGCGCCAGGTGCTCGGCGATGGCTATGTCGATGGGGCAATCGGCAGCAGCGATGCCTTCTCGCGGCCCTTTCAGGATCTGTTGAACGAACATTGCTGGGGCACCGTCTGGACGGACGAAAGCCTCGATCTGAGGAGCCGCAGCCTACTGAACCTCGGAATGCTTGCAGCGCTCAACCGCATGCACGAATTCGGCGTCCACTTTCGCGGGGCGATCCGCAACGGTTTGACCGACGAAGAGCTTCACGCAGCACTCGTCCAGATCGCGATCTATTGCGGCATTCCCGCAGGCGTCGAAGCGTTCCGTGTGGCCCGGCGCGTCCGCGACGAGATGGCTGAAAAAGGAGAGCGCTGACTTCCACGTTTTTTAGGAAGGGGCAGCGCCGCGCTACCTCGTATCGCCGGAAGACGGATGGCGGGCTCAGAACTCAAGATCAACCCGATGGCAGGAAGAGGACCCTGTCAAAAACCAGAACGAAAAAGGGAACGACAACATGAACACATTCGCAAAACTCACCGCGGCGGCATCGTTTGCCTTGTCGCTCGCGATCGTTCCGGCCCACGCCGGTGCCGTACTCGACCACGTGCTCGATGCAAAGACACTGAAGGTAGCGACCGACGCCAACTGGGCGCCGCAGTCCTTCATGAACGAAAAGAACGAGATGGACGGCTTCGATGTCGATGTCGCCAAGGAACTCGCCAAGCGGTTGGGTGTCGGTGTCGAGTTTGTTACCCCCGGCTGGGACATCATCACGGCCGGCAATTGGCAGGGGCGCTGGGACATGCATGTCGGCTCGATGACGCCGACAAAGGAGCGTGCCAAGGTCTTCGATTTCCCGGCCGTCTACTACTACACCCCGGCCGCCGTGGCCGTGCACAAGGACAGCCCTGTGGTCGGCCTGATCGATCTGGACGACAAGGTCGTCGGCGCGACGGCGACGTCCACCTTCGAAGCCTATGCCAAACAGGATCTGACCCTCGACGCTGCTGGCGCACCTGCCTTCGAATACACCTTCAAGCCGAAAGAGGTGAAGTCCTACGCCAACTCGACGACCGCATTCGATGATTTGCGCCTCGGTGACGGCGTGCGGCTCGACGCAGTCGTATCCTCGCTGCCCAGCATTCGCGACGCAATCAAGGCCGGCTATCCGATCAAGCAGGTTGGCGACCCGGTCTTTTACGAACCGCTCGCAGTCGCCGTCGAACACGGCGACAAGGAGCTGAGCGACAAGATCGCCGAAGCGATCAAGGCGATGCAGGACGATGGCACGCTGAGCAAGCTGTCGGAGAAATGGTACGGCGTCGACTACACCGTCGTGAAGTAAGGCAGCCATGTCTGGCGGTCCGGGCAGCCGGACCGCACGTTGTCCAAAGGGACCAAAGATGCTTTATCCGGATACTGTCGAGTCCGAAATACTCGTCCACAAACCATGGTTCGTGGCCAGCATGTTCGCTGCCGTCCTCATTGCCTTCACGGCCTTCGGCCTGACCGGCACAACGATGGGCGAATTGATGCGGCCAGTGATCGGCGAGCCGCTCGAAAGCGGATTCTACGGCCGCTTTGCGACCGCCTTCGTCGTGGCGGTGCTCTTCTGCCTCAACATCGTCCTGATCGGCTTTGCGAGCCTCAGGGTCCAGATCGTGGTCGTCTGGCTCGAGTTGCTGGCGCTGTTCCTCGCCTTCTTCCAGACCTTCGATCTCAGCCTGCCCTTTATAGAGGAAAAGTTGCCGTTCCTCATCACGCAAGGGCTGGTGACGACGGTCTATGTTTCGGCGATCTCGATTGTGATTGCCTCGGCGATCGCCATCCTTGGCGCCGTGGCCAAGCTCTCGACCAACGGCTTCGCCTATGCGATTGCGAGCTTCTACACGTCCTTCTTTCGCGGTCTGCCGCTGTTGATGCAGGTTTATCTGATCTATCTCGGCCTGCCGCAGCTCGGCTTCATCATCGACGCGGTGCCGGCCGGTATTCTGGCACTTTCGCTCTGCTACGGCGCATACATGACGGAAATCTTCCGCTCCGGCATCCAGAGCATCGACCGCGGCCAGTGGGAGGCGTCGCGCTCTATCGGCTTCGGCTTCGGGCTGACGATGCGCAAGGTCATCCTGCCTCAGGCGTTGCCGGTCATCATCCCGCCGACCGGTAACCAGTTCATTTCCATGCTGAAGGACAGCTCGCTGGTCTCCGTCATCGGTGTCTGGGAGCTCATGTTTCTCGCACGAACGCTTGGCCAGAAGACCTTCCAGCATATGGAAATGCTCATATCGGCCGCCATGCTCTATTGGACGATGTCTATCGTTCTCGAGCTGATCCAGTCCCGCATCGAACGTCACTATGCCAGGAGCAAGGTCAGATGAGCGCCGAGACCATCATCGACGTCAAAAATGTTTCCAAGTGGTACGGCGCCTTCCAGGTGCTGACCGACATCAACCTGACGGTCCGCAAGGGCGAACGCATCGTGATTTGCGGTCCGTCCGGATCCGGCAAATCTACCTTGATCCGGTGCTTCAACCGCCTGGAAGCGCACCAGGAAGGTGAGATCGTCGTCAACGGCATCAACCTGCATCCGAAGATGCGCAATGTCTCGGATGTGCGCCGCAACGTCGGCATGGTGTTCCAGCACTTCAACCTTTTCCCGCACATGACCGTGCTGATGAACTGCATGGTCGGACCGATGTGGATCAACGGCGTGCCGGAAGCGGAGGCGCGGGCAAGGGCGCTCACATTCCTCGATCGGGTACGCATCCCGGAACAGGCCCACAAGTTTCCAATCCAGCTTTCCGGCGGCCAACAGCAGCGCGTCGCGATCGCGCGCTCGCTCTGCATGCAGCCGGCCGTGATGCTGTTTGACGAACCGACATCCGCGCTCGACCCCGAGATGGTGTCCGAAGTCCTTGATACCATGACGAGCCTGGCAAAGGACGGCATGACGATGGTCTGCGTCACCCACGAGATGGGGTTCGCCAGGGCCGTCGCAGATCGCGTAATCTTCATGAACTCGGGACAGATTCTCGAGGAGGCTAGGCCCGATGATTTCTTCGACAATCCAAAACACGAGCGGACCAAGCTGTTTCTCGGTCAGATCCTGAAGCATTAGCTCGGCGCCCAACAGTTTCAGCTACCAGTTGATGCTCGTTGGTGCGTTCTGATGCGCGGAACGCGCTCGGCGTGTCTCCGAACGCTTTGCGAAACTCACGCGAGAAGTGCGCTGTGTCCGCGAAGCCTGTGATATTTGCAATTTCCATCACAGTCAGCGAGCCCCCGGAAAGCAGGTACCGCCCGTAGTTCAGTCGCAAAAAGGTTCAGCCCTTCTGCGCGGCCCGCAAGGCGGAGGCCGGATAACGTAGGGTCGGGTCGAAAGGATTGAGCTTACTGCTGATCGCTTGCGCCTCTGCCTTCAAGAGATCGGTGATCGTGCCGCTTCGCGTTTCCGTCAGGCGCGATGCCAGCGTGCCGATGCTCAAGGAGGCGACGGCGATGCCGTTGCGGTCAAGAACCGGCACGCCGAGCCCGGCCATGCCCTCGATCATCTCGAAGTTCATCTGGGCTGCGCCGATCCGCCTGACCTCCTCGATCTTGATGCGCAGGTCCACCTCGTCGATCGCCGCCCGGTCCATGATGCGAGGCATATTGAACTTGATGATCGCCTCGCGTTCTTCCTCTGGCAGGTGGGCGAGGATGGCGATGCTGCCCTGGCCGATGCCGAGCGGCACCTTGCCACCGATGTCGCCGGTAAAGGAGCGGATCGGGAAGGGACCCTCGACGCGGTCGAGGCAGATTGCGTCAAAATTGCTGCGCACCAGCAGAAAGACCGTGTCGTTGAAGGTGGCGGACAGCCTCAAGAGCGACGGCCGGGCGATGTCGAGGATGCCTTCTCGCCGGCGCGCCTGCGAGGCGATCGAGAAGAACTCCAGCGACAGGCGGTAGGATTTCCCCTCTGGCATTTGCTCGACGAGGCCTTCGGCAATCAGGGTCTTCAATAGCCGATGCGCCGATGGCTGGCTGAGATTCAGCCTCCGCGCGAGATCGATGACCCGCACACCCTCGCTCGCGTTATCTGCGAGGTCTTTCAGGATGTGGATCGCCTTGGTGAGGCTGGAGCTTCCGGCGTTCTCTGATTCCGACATTTGCGAAAATCTTTCAAAATCTGCGTGGCGTAATTCCGTATATCGGATTTTTCTAACAAAAAATTCCGAAATAGAAAATTGCATTTGTGTTTTTCGTCAATTTCCTGGAGTTAATTCACACAAGCCTTCTTCAAGGGGTGGATGTGCCAGACGTGAATAGCCGAGAGGCTATTCCGAGCGCGAAACCGTGCCTTTATCGGTGCACTCGCGTACGCCGGAGATCTCAACGCCTGAAGGAAGGTTCGATGGTTGACGACGTGTCGCAGCCGCCGGGATCGCCGACAAGAAAAATGGGGCAGGCGATCTCAGGGGTAGCGACCCAGGGGAGAATGAGCATGAGTTTCCTGAACCTTGAGAAGGTCTCCAAGTTTTATGGATCGGTCGCAGCCGTTCATGATTTCGATCTGGCGGTCGAAAAGGGCGAGTTTATCTCGCTGCTCGGGCCCTCGGGCTGCGGCAAGACGACGACCCTGCAGATGATCACCGGGCTCGTGCGTCCCTCCTCGGGCACGATAACCATGGGTGGGCGCGACATCACTCATTTGCCGCCGCCGCAACGCGAACTGGGCGTAGTCTTCCAGAGCTATGCGCTCTTCCCCCATATGACCGTGGCGCAGAATGTTTCCTTCGGCCTCGAAATGCGCAAGGTCGCAAAACCGGAGCGCGACAAACGGATCAAGGAGACCCTGTCGCTGGTCCATCTCTCGGCGCTTGCCGATCGCTACCCGCGCGAGATGTCGGGCGGGCAGCGCCAGCGCGTGGCGATTGCCCGGGCGCTTGTCATCAATCCGCCGGTGCTTTTGCTTGACGAGCCGCTATCGAACCTCGATGCGCAGCTTCGCGAGGAGATGCAGTTCGAATTGCGCCGCATCCAGCAGACCGTCGGCATCACGACGATCATGGTGACCCATGATCAGGCTGAGGCGCTGTCGATCAGCGACCGCGTCGTCGTCATGGAGAAGGGGCGCATCACCCAGGTCGATACGCCTTACGAACTCTATGAGCATCCCCGCAACGACTTCATCTCGTCCTTCGTCGGCAAGTCCAACTTCATGTGTGCGACCTCGTCCTTCAACGGCAAGGGCGCGTCGATCAGCATCGACAACACGCCGATCCGCTTCAACACCGACCGCCGCGAGCCGGATGGCAAAGTCTCGATCTTCATCCGCCCGGAAAAGCTCCGGTTAACCGAGCCGGGCGAGGGCCAGATCCAGGGCAAAGTGACGACACGCTATTTCATGGGGAGCCAATGGCTGGTCAGCGCCGAGACACCGGCGGGCGTTCTTGCCGTTGCGGTTCCCAATCTCGGTGCGCCGCCGCCGATGGAAGGCGAAACCGTTGGGCTTGCCTGGCAGAGTGCCGATTGTCGTGTGCTGGCGGGAGCGGCCAAGTGATGAGCGCCGCTACCTCCGCCATCAAGCCGCGCCAGCTCGCGCCGTTGGCTCTTTCCGGGCCGACCACCTTGTTCTTCATCGGCCTCGTGCTCTTGCCGCTTCTGTTGACGGTGATCCTCTCCTTCAACAGCTATGACTATACCGCCGGGATCCAGAGCGACTTCACCTTCGCCAACTACCTCACGGTGTTGCAGGACGAATATTATCTCTCGACCTTCTGGCGGACATTGCGGCTTGCGCTTCTGACGACGGTCATCACGGTGGCGATCGGTGTGCCGGAGGCCTACGTGCTCTCGAACATGCGCAAGCCCTGGCGGTCGATCTTCTTGCTCGTGATCATCGGCCCGCTGCTTGTTTCTGTGGTGGTGCGCACCTTCGGCTGGAGCATGCTGCTCGGCAAGAACGGCTTTGTAAACAGCGCGCTTGCCATTGTCGGCCTTGACCCGGTGCAGCTTCTCTACACCGAGACGGCGATCGTCATCGGTCTCGTCCATATCATGCTGCCGTTCATGGTTATCCCCGTCTGGACCGTTCTGCAGAAACTCGACCCGACGGTCGAGGCGGCAGCGCTCACCCTCGGCGCCTCGCGCTTCACCGCCCTTCGTCGCGTCGTCTTTCCGCAGGCGGCTCTCGGCATCCTCTCGGGCAGCCTCATCGTCTTTGCACTCTCGGCAAGCTCGTTTGCCATCCCCGGCCTGCTTGGCGGCCGGCGGCTGAAAATGGCGGCAACACTTGTCTACGACGAGTTCCTGATCGAGCTGAACTGGCCGCTCGGTGCGACCATCGCGATCATCGTGCTTGTCGCCAATCTCGTCATCATGCTCGCCTATAACCGCCTCATCGAGCGGCAGGCGAAGCGCAAGCTGGGTTGAAGCCATGCAGAGAAACGGACCTATCGCTCTCGCATTCCATAGCCTTGTCGTCGTCTTCATGCTGGCGCCGATGGTGGTCGTCTGCCTCGTGGCCTTCACGCCGGAAAACACCCTGGCGATGCCCTGGAATGGGCTGTCGCTACGGTGGTTCAAGGCGGTTTTCCATCATGCCGACTTTATGTCGTCCTTCGGCAACAGCGTAAGGCTCGCCCTGCTGTCAGCCACCATCTCCACCGTTTTTGCGGTTCCGGCGGCGCTGGCGATCACCCGCTACGATTTCCGCGGCCGTGAGGCGCTGAACGCGCTCTTCCTGTCGCCACTGATCATTCCGCACCTTGTCCTCGGCGTCGCTTTCCTGCGTCTCTTCTCGCTGATGGGCATGGGCGGGTCCTTCGGTTGGCTTGTCGCCACCCATGCGATCGTCGTTACCCCCTATACGCTGCGGCTGATCCTGGCGTCACTCACCAGCATGGACCGCAATGCCGAAAATGCGGCGCGCACGCTGGGGGCTGCGGAGTGGACGGTGTTTCGCCGGATCACCATGCCGCTCATGCTGCCAGGTGTCAGCGGCGGCTGGTTGCTCGCCTTCATCAACAGTTTTGACGAGCTGACCATGTCGATCTTCGTGACCTCGCCGTCGACGGTAACGCTGCCGGTCCGCATGTACATGTACGCAAGCGAATCCATCGATCCGATGATGGCGGCCGTTTCGACGCTCATGATCGGACTCGCCACCGTTACGATGATCATCCTCGATCGCCTGTTCGGTCTCGACCGGCTGCTTGTGGGCAAGGGCTGATATCCGATGTCGATGAACCCGTTACTCCGGCGGCGCTACCGCCTGGACGAGACACTCGTGCCCTTCACATTGAACGGGACGGCCCAAACCGGGCGCCGTGGCGACACGGTACTGACGGCGATACTCTCGGTGAGCGGTCGCCTGAGACAGAGCGAATTCACCGGGGAGAACCGGGCCGGCTTCTGCCTGATCGGCGCCTGTCAGGATTGTTATGTGATGACGGCGCAAGGCAGCCGCGTCCGCGCCTGCAGCACCGCCTTGCTCACGGGCATGGCTTTCATCACCGATCTCGGCGCGGTGTCGGAGACGGCCCATGATTGAGCCGTTGCAGCCCGTCATCGTTGGCGCCGGACCGGCGGGCATACGCGCCGCCGAGCGCCTCGTGCGCGCAGGTCTCAGGCCGATCGTGCTTGACGAAGGTCTGCGCGCTGGCGGGCAGATCTATCGACGCCCGCTGATCGACGACGGTCGATCCTATCGCAGCCGCTATGGTTCGGAAGCCGGCAAGGCAAGAAGGTTACACGAGGCTTTCGAGGCACTCTTGCCTGCGATCGACTATCGCCCCGAAACGCTGGTCTGGAATGTTTCGGCGGCTGAGCACGGCAATCAGCTCGATGTCCTTTTGGCCGGCGTGCATCGGCAGATCGGCTTTTCGCAACTGATCCTGTGCACCGGCGCGACCGATCGCGTGCTGCCATTTCCGGGATGGACGACGCCTGGAGTTTACACGCTCGGCGCCTCCCAAGTGGCGCTGAAAGCCCAGGGCTGCACAATTGGCGACCGCATCGTCTTCATGGGCTCCGGTCCGCTGCTCTACCTCGTTGCCTGGCAATATATGAAGGCCGGCGCGTGCGTGGAGGCGGTGCTCGACACAGCACCCATCACGTCGAAGCGACACTTGCTGTCGCTTGCCATCCATGCGCCGCGCATCGTCGGGCTTGGTGTTTTCTACGGGCTCCAGCTCCAGCTGGCCGGCGTGAAGATCCGCAACGGCGTGCGGCCGGAGGCGGTCCTCGGGACGGGCCAGGTCGAGGGTCTTCGCTTCCGTCGGCGGGCAAGCAAAGGTGAGGTCGTCGAGACGGTATCCTGCGACGCGCTCGCCTACGGTTTTGCCCTTCGTCCAGAAACCCAGCTTGCCGATCTTGCCGGCTGCCGTTTCTGTTTTGACGAGCGCGATCGCGTGTGGCTGCCTGAGCGAGACGCCATGGGGCGCACTAGCCGGGCCAACGTATACGTTGCCGGTGACGGCAGCGGAATTGCCGGCGCCGATGCGGCGGAAGTCTCGGGCGAGCTCGCCGCGGCCGCTCTGCTCGAGGATGCGGGGAAAGCATCAGCGGATGGAGCGCGCCTGGTGGCGGCTCGCGAAGCGATCCTGCGGCAGCGTGATATCCTCGAACGTGCCTTTCCCTTCCCGGTTGATTGGTTCGAGACGGTCCCGGAAGAGACGACGCTGTGTCGTTGCGAGGAGATTACCATTGCAGAAGGACGCCGCGCCATTGCGAGCGGCTCCATCAGCGAGATCAACCGCCTGAAGGCGCTGAGCCGGGTCGGGATGGGACGTTGCCAGGGGCGCATGTGTTCCGCCGCTGCCACCGAGTTGTTAAGCGGGCTTTGTGGTGTTTCGCCCGGTGAGGTTGGTCGCCTTCGCGCTCAGGCGCCGGTCAAGCCGATCCCGCTTGGTTTCGGTGCTGCCGTAGAAGCGGAGGCTCGGTCATGAGCTGGCGCATCTGCGTCGACGTCGCGATCATCGGCGGCGGGCTGGTCGGCAGCTCCGCAGCACTTGCCATGCGTAAAGCGGGGCTTTCAGTCGCCCTCATCGATAGGGGCTATTGTGGCGCGCAGGCGAGCGGGGTGAACTATGGCGGCGTGCGCCGGCAGGGCCGGCCCCCCGAACAATTGCCTTTGTCGCAGCGCGCACACGGTATCTGGCCGCAACTCAAGGCAATGGTCGGCATCGATGCCGAGTACATGCGCTCCGGCCATCTGAAGCTCGCCCGCACGGAAAAGGATTTCGCCAAGCTCGAAGCCTATGCCCAGACGGTTCGGGACTATGGGTTGGGGCTTGAGCTCGTTGCCGGTTCGGCGTTGGCGCCCCGGTTCCCCTGGCTTTCCGTCCAGGCAGTCGGCGCGTCGCTCTGCCCCGATGACGGTCACGCCAATCCGCGTCTCGTTGCGCCCGCCTTCGCAAGAGCCGCCGAGCGCGCGGGCGCGATGGTACTGGAGCAGACGCCGGTGCGCGACGTCGTCGCGACCGGAAATGGTTTCAAGATCCTCGCCGGCGACGGCATCGAGATCCGCTGCCAACAACTGGTCAACAGCGCCGGTGCCTGGTCCGACCGCTTTGCCGCGAATTTCAACGAGCCTGTACCGCTGACACGTATCTATCCCTCGATGGTGGTCACCGAACCTCTGCCATTGCGTCTGCCCGTCAGCATGGGTGAACAGGGCGGCAGCTTCTATGGCCGGCAGGTGGCGCGCGGCAACTACGTCATGGGGGGCGGCCGCGGCCTGCCGCTTGGCGATCCCGACTATTCGCGTCCGTCGGTGACGGCTGCGTCCTCCGTCATGCAGCGTGCAATCACGCTCTTTCCGCATCTGGCTGAAGCCCAGGTCATCCGCTTCTGGTCCGGAACCGAGGCGGAAATGCCCGACGGCAACCCGGTGATCGGCCCGAGCGAGACGACATCAGGCCTCTTCCACGCCTTCGGCTTCTGTGGCGCCGGTTTTCAGACCGCGCCCGCCGTCGGCGAAGTGCTCGCAGAACTCGTCACCGCGGGCCGCAGCACTACGCCGATAGACGCCTTTTCCATTGGCCGCTTCCGCAAGGTGGCGGCCGAAACTGCAGCCTCGTTGTAAACAGAAAGGGGAATACCATGATTGACCAACGGCTTACCAAAACCACGGCCCTCGCACTGCTGGCGTTCGTTATGCAGCAGAATTGTGCCTCGGCGGAAACCAAGACGCTCTACATCGGCATGAACGGCGGAAACTTCGAACGCGCCTACACCGAGCACGTGCTGCCGCCTTTCGAAAAGGCGAACGACGTCAAGGTCGTCGTCGTACCCGGCACATCCGCCGACATCCTCGCCAAGGCAACCGCCGCCAAGGACAATCCGCAGATGCATGTCATGCTGCTTGACGATGGCGTAATGGTGCGCGCCATCGGCGGCGGTCTCTGCCAGAAGATTGCTGCTGATCCGGTGCTTGACCAGATCCAGATGGCTGCCCGCCTGAAAGACGACATGGCGATCGGCGTCGACATGGGCATGACCGGCCTTGCCTATAACAAGAAGCTCTTCGACGAGAAGGGCTGGCCGGCACCGACCTCGTGGATGGACATGGCCGATCCCAAATTCGAAAACGCCGTCGTGTTCCAGTCGGCTTCCGCATCGAGCTTCGGCCTGCACGCCTTCCTGATGTTCAACCGCATCCAGGGCGGCGACGAGACCAACGTTGAACCGGGCTTCGACAAGTTCTCCGATACGATCGGCAAGAACGTCATCGAGTTCATCCCGAGTTCGGCGAAGATCTCCGAAATGGTGCAGACCGGAGAGGCAGCGATCTTCCCGCTGACCCCAACGGCCGTCAACAACCTCAAGGACAAGGGCATTCCAGTGGAATACGCCCAGCCGAAGGAAGGCTCCGTGGTGCTCGCCGTCACCGAATGCGTGATCGCCAACAACAGCGAACCGGAACTCAGTCAGAAGCTCGCCCACTACCTGCTTTCCGCCGAGGCACAGAGCCTGGCGCTCGACCACGGCAACATCATCCCGTCAAACATCGACGCCAAGGCCGGCACAGATGCGGCAAACGCGAAGCTCTCGACGTTCAAAGCCAACATGGAGACCGCCAAGGTCCTCGATTGGGATGCGATCAACCAGAACCGGCAGGAATGGAACAAGCGCTGGAACCGCATGATCGAACGGTAGGTGTGGCGCGAACGCTCATCGCACCGCCAGGCGCGCAGGCGCATGGCGGTGCGACATGGGTTCCTAGGCAAACCAACCGGCCAATCCAGTCAACGAGGGCGCGAACTTGGTGGTGGCGCGCTTGCTTGACCCAAGAACAATGTACAGAGAACCGGTTTAGCGTACGGCGTGCGCACAACGAAAATGAGCCTCCGCAGGGGGGGCGGAGGCTCACGCGCGAAAATATTGTCAGTAACAAGTTTTATAAATATCAAGCAGTTACACGGAAACATGAACCGTAAACGCAGCGGCGGCTGCGTCGAAATTGGGTAGCGGTGTGTGCAAATGCAGGTGCAGTTTGCCAATCGTGATACCGCATAGCAACTCACCCAAATGGACATTATGCGTAGTACCTTGGGCTTAGCCAATGATGCGACGCGACCGCTAGAAAAATCGCGTAACGTTCGTCGGGAACGTTGCGGTATTGCTCCGCCACGTAATGATTGCGATGTTGCTGTGAGGCATCGGCACTCATAATATGTAGACTGAAACGATCAAATCTTCGGGGAAATGCGAAGCGATAACGCATGTAGTGCCCCTCCCGACGGTCGCGACCTAGTCTCGCAACAAACAACGCAAATCACCAACGTCGTGCAATTGTTTTGGACTTACGCCAGCCGCGTCTCACTGTATGCGCGGGAAGCCCCAACTTATACATGTTATCCCGTATATTCTATTGGGATTTATACTTAGTTTATTTTAATGTGAAATGGTGTTCGATTGGCGGTTGCAGTGTAGAGATTAGAATTATCTCCGTTGACATTTTCTGTGTTCTGTATCTTTATAATTATCTTCTTGCATTCTGATAAGTATATCTCAAGCGTGACGTTGCTACGTTCGACGCTGCGAATGCCTTTGGGCTTCCCTAAGCACTATCCGGCGAGCTGGGCCTTAAAGCAGCAGATCTCGTTAAAGCGTCCGTGTTTGCTGGCGCAATTTAAAATTGTGATACTGAATTCTCCGACTGATCGCGCAACGCTTTCTCCGAGGTGCCTTTCATGTCAGAAACAATCACGTGGTCCCTAACCGCAGGTGGCAAGTCAGGCTCTGCCATCCAGACCAAGGGCGCATCGACGGGCGATGGTATCGTTTCCGTATCTGTCGATCTCGACGCCGGAAGTGCAGAGCGCGATCTGACCCTGCAGGTCGACAAGGTCGACAACGTCGCCTTTCTCGCGATCTCTTCCGATCTTCTCGACGGTTCGGTGACGGTCAAGGCAGACGGGGCCAATGCTTCCGCGCTGAGTGGTCCGATCCTCTTGTTCGGAGAGGCGGTCAAGCTCTTTGCGGGCGATCTGACCACCCTGACAGTTCACAACACATCGGCGGATAAAGCCGCCAAGGTAACGGTTCTGATCGGCCTGACGGTCTGATCTGACTTTCAATCCGGTTTCGACGGCCCGCAAGGGCCGTCCGATGCATCGTTCGCTTTTGCATTCACGATCCGTTTGAGAACAGGAGCCGCGCATGCCCATCTCTCCAACCTATCCCGGCGTCTACATTCAGGAGCTCGACTCGGGCGTGCGAACCGTCGCCGGTGTGCCGACCTCGATTGCCGCTTTCGTCGGACGCACGAAAAAGGGGGGTGTCGGGGAACCGACGCCCTGCTTCAACATGGGCGAGTTCAATCGCCGCTTCGGTGGGCTTTGGAGCGACAGCAATGTCTCCTACGCCGTCGACGATTTCTTCGCCAACGGCGGCGGGCAATGCCTGATCGTACGGCTGTTCGAGCAGGACGGCGGCGACGGCTATGCAGGCTTGACTGTGGGCACCCTGATCCTGCGGGCCAAGAGCCCTGGTGCCTGGGGTAATTCGCTCTCAGGGAAAATCTCGCACCCCGACGTCGCCGATCCCGAGGGCGCGGCCGCAGCTGCCAAGAAGTACGGACTGACAGTCAACGACATCTTCGATCTGGAGATCGTCGACACTGCCACTGACACCCGGGAGGTATTGCGTACCCTGTCCATGAGAAGCGATGCGGGCCAGCGCCGGTTCGACCGGATCCTCGCGGCCCAGAGCAACCTCGTTGAAGCGCCGCCGGCCCCGACCTTTTCCAATAGCCGGCCCGCGGATGCCGCCACAGGTACTGCTACCGGTGGCGACGACGGAACGACGCTGGCCGATGCGACCTACCAAGGTGATCCGGCGCTGAAAACCGGCATGCAGGCGCTGCGCAAGGCGGACATCTTCAACCTGCTCTGCATCCCACCCGACACCCGCGAGGCCACCCTGCCCAAGGCAGTCAGGGAAACGGCCGCTGCACTTTGCGCTGAAAGGCGCGCGCTTTACATTGTCGATCCGCCGAACGAATGGGACGCCAACCCCGACACCGCGGCGACGACGGCGAAGAATGCCCAGCTCGACGCCACGGACCAGGTGCTTCCACTCACCAATGCCCGCAACGCCGCGCTCTATTTTCCGCGGCTTCTCAAACGTGATCCGTTGCGCGGCGGTCAAATCGATGCCTTCGCGCCCTGTGGGGCGGTGGCGGGCGTGATCTCCCGCACCGACGTCAATCGTGGGGTCTTCAAGGCGCCGGCCGGCCTGGCCGCGACGCTGTCCAATACCCAGGGGTTGACCGTGAAGCTGACCGATCAGGAAAACGGCCTGCTGAACCCGATCGGCGTCAATTGTCTGAGGTCGTTCCAGAACATCGGCCGCGTCGTCTGGGGCGCTCGCACGCTGGCGGGCTCGGACGTGCTGTCGGACGACTACAAGTACGTGTCGGTCCGGCGCCTCGCGCTCTTCATCGAAGAGAGCCTGTTCCGCGGCACACAATGGGTTGTGTTCGAAGGTAATGACGAACCGCTCTGGGCACAGATCCGTCTCTCGGTGGGATCGTTCATGCAGCGGCTGTTCCGGCAGGGCGCGTTCCAGGGGGCGAGCCCCAAGGAGGCCTATTTCGTCAAGTGCGACGCATCGACGACCACGCAGGACGACATCAATCGCGGCATCGTCAACATCGTCGTCGGCTTCGCGCCGCTGCAGCCGGCCGAATTCGTCATCATTTCGATCCAGCAGATCCGCAGCGCGTCCTAAAGGGAGGGCGGACAAACATGCCACAGTTCACCACGAATGCCGACCGTTTCGACCCCTATAAAACGTACAAGTTCCGTCTGCGCTTGCCGGACGGGGATTACGTTGCCGGCGTCAGCAAGTGTTCAGCGCTCAAGCGCTCGACGGAGGTGGTCAAGCACCGCGAAGGTGGCGACCCCTCGACCAGCCGCAAGTCGCCGGGCCAGACCGAATATGAGGCAATCACGCTGGAGCGCGGGGTTACCCATTCCAAGCAGTTCGAGCAATGGGCCAATAAGGTGTGGAACTATGGGGCGGGCCTCGGGGCGGAGGTGTCGCTCAAGGATTTCCGCAAGGACCTGATACTCGAAATCTACAACGAGGCCGGTCAGATTGTTTTGGCCTACAAGCTCTATCGTTGCTGGCCCTCCGAGTTTTCGGCCTTCTCCGACATGGACGCTTCGGCTAGCGCCATCGCGATCCAGACGCTGAAGCTGGAGAACGAGGGATGGGAGCGGGACGAAGACGTGGCTGAGCCTGAAGAGCCCAGCTTCGAAGTTCCGGCCTGATCATGCCCCTGGGAGCTCCCTCACGGCTGGACGCCTCCGCGGTGATTGAGCTGGCCGACCGCGCGAGCGTGCTGTCGCCGGCTCAATGGTCGGTCGCGCTGCTGCAACGGGCCTATCCCGAGGCCGCGTGCGGGACCCTCTTGGCCCTGCCTATGGGGGCGCGCGACCGTTTGGTTCTGGCGATCCGGGCACGACTGAGGTCGGGCCCGCTCCGGGCGGAACCGGTTTGCGAAGCGTGCGGTAAGATCTACGAGCTCACGCTCGAACCCGCCAGCCTCGGGCTGGCGGGGGAGGCGCTTTGGCCAGAACCTGGTTTTCAAAAGGTGATGATCGGTGGCTGCGAGGCGGTCGTGCGCCCGGTGACCGTCGGCGACATTCTTGAGATCGAGACCATCTCCGAACCTGAAACGGCTGCGCGGATGCTGGCGGCACGGGTCCAGGAAACGGCAATGGATCTGCCGCTCGATGGCCTTGCCGAGGCTCTGGAGGCGATCGATCCGGGCGCCGATGTGTGGTTGGAGACCGGCTGCCCGGAGTGCGGCGCCAGGCAATCCGTGGCTTTCGATTCGGTGCATTTCGTCGCTCATGAGCTGCAACAGATTTCGCGGCAGATCCTGCATGACGTCGTGCACATCGCTCGGGTCTTCCACTGGTCCGAGGCCGAGATCCTCGCTTTGCCGGAGCATCGGCGGGCCTTTTATGTGGCCGAGGCACTGGCATGAGCGCGTTCCTGAGCAACCTTGCCGCGCGCGCGCGCGGCACGCTGCCCCGACTGGCGCCGCGCCGGCCCGGCCCCTTCGAAACGCTGGGCGAAAGGTCCGAACCCTCCGACAGCGATAGGCCGGTGCCGTCCATGTCTTCCGAGGCTCCGTCGCGCACCCCGCGCACCAGAGAGGCCGCCCCTCCGGCGGCCGCCCCCGTCGCGGGTCCGACCATATCCGCAGCAGCTACGACGGTCCTGAGGTCGACACACGCTGCAGCGCCGGTAACGCCAGCCACGTCGGCACCGGCTGCACCGTCGCGTCGCATGATGCCATTGGCGCCCGCCGCAGGCGTTGCTCCGGCTGCTCTTGCTTCGAGGCCGGCGGTCACGCCACCGGTGGCAACGTCGTCGCAAGCCGTTTTGGCCGCTGAAACCCCTCCGGTCGCGCACGCTCCCGTTTCGCTGCCCATCGCGCCGTCCGCCCCGGCGCCGGTGATCGCTAACGGCACACTTGCAGACGCTCTTGGGGACATGTCCGGCGAAACGGCCCGGGCGGATCCCGAACCGGCGGCGTCCCCTGTCGCTGCCGATGGTCGGCCGGTATCGCGATCATCGATTGTCCCGGTCCCGAGGGCCGCCCCGCCATTGCTTGCGCGCGAGGATACCGCGCCGAATTGGGCAGCGCAGGTCCCGCGAGGCAGGAACGCTGACCGAGCTGTGGAGCCGCAACAGCCGCCCCAGGTCGAGATCCGCATCGGCACCATCGAGGTGGTGATGGATCCGCCGCGAGGCGGACAACCAGCCCCGGCAAGGGCGGAGGCTCGGGGGATCAGCCTGGATGACTTTCTCGACGGGAGAGGTGGGCGATGAGCAACCCGCTGGCCATATCCACCGTCAGCGCAGCCTTTCTCCGGCGCATCCTGTCGGCGGCCAACGCCGCGGTGCCAAATGCCAAGGTGCGGTTGGGGGCGCCCACGGCCAAGCTTGCCGAGGATGCAGCGCCGCTCGTCAATCTTCATCTCTACCGGGTCGAGCCCAATGCCGCCCATGCCAATGACCATCTGCCGACGCGTGGTGCCACCGGCCAGATGCGCGGCCCCAGCAAGCTGGCGCTGAACCTGCACTATGTAATGAGCTTCTACGGCAATCACGACGCGTTCGAGCCCGATCTGATGCTGGGCGAGGTGATGCTGGCTCTGGAGCATGAGCCGCTGCTGAGCAAGACCACGATCCACAACGCCATCGAAGACAACGACGAGCTGGAAGATAGCGACCTGGAGGCGGCGTTGGCGCGGCTGCGCGTGACGCGCCAACTGATGACGATCGATGATTTCTCGAAGATCTGGTCAATCTTCTATCAGGTCCCCTATGTGCTGTCGCTCTCCTACGAGGTTAGCCATGTGGTGATCGAGACGTCCGCCACGCCACCGGTTCCTACCCCGGTGGCGCATCCCGGGCTTTGGGTCTCGCCGGTTTCAACGCTCCGGCTCGACGCAGCGGGCAGGGCGCCCGGCAGTATCATCCCGCCGGTCTGGGGCGGTATCCTCCACGTGGCGGGCAGGGGCCTGGCCAAGCCGGGGCTCGAGCTGGAAGTCGATGGTGGCGGTCTTGCCATGAGCGGGGTTCGGCAGTCGGAGGCGGCGCTTGCAGTGACGCTCGATGCCCCCACCTTCGGCGGCGTCGAGTTGGCCGTCGGCGTCCACAAACTGCAGGCGATTGCACCCAGGACCAGCGCTGACCAGCCGGATCACGTGCGCGCCCGCTCCAACGCATTGGCCTTTGCACTCAGCCCGGCGATCGTCGTCGGTACGATCACCGCGCCGGCGGGTGGAACGACGGCGACAGGTACGGTCGATATCGGCTTCACCCCTTCGATCCGGTCGGATCAGGCGGTCCGGTTGCTTCTCGATGTCCGCAACTCGGCAGCGCCGGCGCAGGTGATCCTGGCCGGGCGTATCCCTGTGGAGGGTGGAGCGAACGCCGCCTCGCTCACCTTTTCCTTTGTCAGCTTGCCGCGCGGCGATTATCTGGTGAGGGCCGATGTCGACGGGCTCCTCAGCCCGGTCACGCTCGACAGCACCGCGGGCAGCTCCACCTATGGCCAGATCATCGGCCCGGAGCTTTCGCTGTGAGCCGCGCCGAACATATCGCGTCCCTGGCCGACGCCTTCCCGGTCGTGCGCGCCTGGCTCGAACACGGCCCGGTCGCCGAAACCAAGCCGCCGCGCACCGCTGCCTGCGAGCTGGCCGAAATCTTCCGACTGGATGCGTTCAGTCGCAACATCCTGCTCTTGTGCGCCTATGTCGCCTTGGAACCGGACGGGCGTGACATCGTCGCCCGGTTGCTTGACGATCCTTTGACCTCTGCCCCCACGCTGTCGCTGGCACTGACGCGTCTGCCGGGCGCACACTGGAAGGGACTGTCGGCCGAGGCGCCACTGCGCCGGGCAGGGCTGGTCCGGATCGAGGGCAGCGGCTCGCTGGTCGATGCGCGCCTGCGCCTTGCGGACACGGTGCTGCTGCGCCTTGTCGGTGCGCCCTCGCTGGACGCCGGGGCCTCCGCCCTGCTGCGCCGCATTCCGCGACCGTTGTCATTGGCACCCAACCGCGCCAGGCTCGCCCGGGAAATCGGTTCCCGCCTGTCTCTACCGGACACACCGGTGCTGCACCTGACCGGCGGCGATCCCGAGGGCAAGCTTTGCGCTTTTGCCGAAGCCTCAGCCGGGATCAACGCCATCACCTATGCGCTGAACTCGCAGCTTCTGCCCCAGACAGCCGTCGAACTGGTGGACTTCGCCGCTGGGCTCACCCGGGATATGATGCTGTGTGCCGGGCGGTTGGTGCTGATGCATGACGACATGGGCGAGACACGGACCGCCCAGCTCTTTGCCGAAACCTATGGCGGGCCGCTCGCCATCGCCTCGGTCGAACCGATGCGGGTCGGTCACCGGTTGGCGCTCCGCCTGGAGATGCCGCGCCTGAAGGCGTCCGAGCAGCTTGCCGTGTGGCACAGCGTTCTCAGTGATGACGATACCGATCTTATCCCGGCCCTGCCGCGCCTTGCCGCCACCTTCTGCGTGGCTCCCGAAGTTGCGCGTGCTGTCGCTGCAGAAATGTCGCTGGAGAGCAATCGCGATCCGAAGCATCTGGCGACCTGCGCCTGGGAGGCCTGCCGCCGCACCGCGCGGCCCCGCATGGACGACCTGGCGCATCGCGTGGCCTCGCCCGCGACGTGGGACGACCTGATCCTGGCGCCGCGACAGAAGGATGTGCTCGAAAGCATCATTGCCCAGGTGCGCAACCGCACGCAGGTCTACGAGGAGTGGGGCTTCGGCGTGCGGCTCCAGCACAAGGGGCTCGGGGTCTCGGCGTTATTTTCAGGCCCGTCGGGCGCGGGCAAGTCGATGGCCGGCGAAGTCATCGGCAATGCGCTCGACCTTGATGTCTACCGCGTCGACCTTTCCGCGATGGTCTCGAAATGGGTCGGCGAGACCGAGAAGAACCTGCGCCGGGTCTTCGATGCGGCCGAGGATGGCGGCGTGATCCTGCAATTCGACGAGGCCGATGCGCTCTTCGGCCGCCGCTCCGAGGTTAAGGACAGCCATGACCGCCACGCCAATATCGAGGTGAGCTACCTGCTCCAGCGGCTCGAGGCCTATCGCGGGCTTTGCATCCTGACCACCAATATGCGCGACAATATCGACGACGCGTTCCTGCGTCGCCTGCGCTTCATCGTCGATTTCCGCTTTCCCAATCTGGCCGAACGCCGGGCGATCTGGATGCGGATCTTTCCTGACGCACAACCTCGCGAGCAACTGGATTACGACAAGCTGGCACAGCTCAACCTGGCCGGCGGATCGATCCGCAACATCGCGCTGGGCGCGGCCTTCCTCGCGGCCGACCGCGGTTGCGCAGTGTCGATGGCCGAGATCCTGCAGGCGGCGCAACTCGAATACGACAAGGTTGGCCGGCAGATGACCGACGCTGAACGCGCGGGGTGGCTGCAATGACTGCCGGGCCACGGATCGTTCTCAACATCGACCGGCTTCGCGTTCATGGCGTGCACGCAAGCGACGCTGCCGCGTTGGCGAAGGGGCTGAGGACGGCGCTTGCCGCGCAGCTTGCCGCCAATGGCGGCGCGCTGGCCGGGCAGGGTGGCGCCGATCATTTGCGTTTGAGCCTGCCACCGGCTGCAGGGCGCGGCCCTAACGCGCTCGGACGTCTCGCCGGTCAGCGGATCGCCGGGGCGCTCACCCGCCCGAAAGGAGGTGGCTGATGTCCCTGCGCGCTGCTCTGCGTGCCCGACGTTCGATGCCCCGTTCCGCACGCAACCGCGGTGGCTCGGGCGTGTGTGAACCTAAGATGCGGCTGCCCGGATCGCTCAGCGCGGTGCCCGGCGTACTTCAGCGTAAGCCGGTGGTCGGTCCGGCGAACGACGCCTATGAGCGCGAGGCCGATCAGGTTGCCGGTACCGTCGCAAAGGGCAGTGCTGCACGGGCTGTCACGCCCATGACGGCCGCTTCGGTGCAGCGGCAAGGCGGCGGGTCCGGGGGCAACACTCGGGGCAACACTGGGGGCGGGCCATCCGGCGCTGCCACGGCGGCCAAAGCGGTTTCTGCGGGCGGCCGCATGCTCAGTGTCGCTGAAGCCGGCTTCTTCGTACCGCGTTTCCGGCGGGACCTTTCGCATGTGCGCGTCCATGAAGGGCCGCAGGTCGATCAGGCCGCGGCCATGATCGGGGCGCGCGCCTATACGCTTGGAAACGATATTGCGCTGGCCAAGGGCGAGTACATCCCCGGAACCACCGAGGGCCGACGTCTGATGGCGCACGAGTTGACGCATAGCCTGCAACAGACCGCTGGCGAGCAAACCATCCGCCGCGCGCCGGACGGCGAACGCAAGGCCACCGACTTCAAGAAAGTCACGATGGTCTTCAACGGTGAGGAACTGATCGTTTACGGCGACGGCGAGGAAACCATGCGCTACGACGGCGATTCCGGTCGCCCGATCAAGATTACCGAAGAGGATGCCAAGGCCTGCGGCGCAGATGTCGATGTCGACACCTATCTGAACGACAAACGTTTCACCGGCATCAAGGACAAGGGGCCGATCCCGGAGGGCACCTATAGTTTTTCGCCACCGGGTATCAGCCAATTTTCAACCGGGGAACAGCTGGACCTTTTGGTCGGCGGCATCGTCGGCAAGAAAAACGTCACGGTCCAGGGGCAGAGCATTCATGCCGGCGACTGGGGGGCCGGACGGGTGCACCTCAATCCTGTCGCGGTCAGGGAGGGGCCGTGTGGCAATGCCGGAAGGCGAAGCGCGTTCTTCCTGCACGGCGGGCTACTGCGCGGCAGCTCAGGCTGCATCGATATCCAAACCAGCTTCGACGAACTGGCTGCCTTTCTCGACGGCTACAAAAATCCGGTCACGCTCAAGGTCGAGTATACCGATCCGGCGACCAGGGTCGGGTTCTGGACTGGGCTCGGCGGCGCGCTTGCCTATCAGGGCTTCCATTTCACCAGTCAGGGAACCGGCTTGTTAGGCGCCGAGGTGGCGGGCGACAGGACAAGTTTCGTCGCCTCGCTGCAATACAATGTGCTGCTGGACTGGGCCGGCGGTGCCCTGACCGCCGGCGTTCATGTCGATGTGCCGGTCGACGATCGGGACGCCTTTATCCGCGCCGGATTGCGCGGCGGTGCGGAGTATCGTGTCTACCGGTCCCTCTACGGGCGGATTTTCGGAGGCGGTTACTATGATACCGCGCGCGGCGATCTTCCGGCCGGGTTCGGCCTCCAGGCCGGCGGCGGCCTCGGCTATGATTTCGGACCGGTGCAAATGGAGGTGCTCTACAATTTCCTGGCGCCTCTGGGCGACGAGGATGCCGCCACTTCAGGCCGACCGGAGCGCCAAAGGGCGCACCAGGTCCTCACAGGGATCGGCTTCGAATGGTAGGGCGGGGCGACATAGCGCGACCTGCGCCGGCGATCACCTGCAGCACCAGGCCAACTGCCGGGGGGCTGCCATGTCCGTGAGCGTCGCCCAAGCCGCCAAGCCCCCCGCCTTTGCCGTCGCGACGCCGACGAAACACAAGGCCGAGCCGTTGCCGGATCAAGACCAGGTGCCTCGGCGCCTGCTTTCTTCGCTGTCCTCGGTTCCTTCGGTTCAGCGCGTCTGCGCTGAATGCGCCCGAGAGGATGACGAGCACACCATGCCAGTCATGCCGCGGCTTGAAGTGGGCCCGGTGGACGACCCGTTCGAGCGCGAAGCGGATGACATAGCCGGACGTGTGATGGCGACCCGCGAGCCAAATTCCGTTCAACGTGCCGGGCTCGACGCAGAAACGCCGGACGCCATGCCCCGTCGCATCAGGCGGAAATGCTCGGCCTGCGGAGGTGACGAAACGCCGGTGATACCGAGACTGGAGGTGGGACCGGTTGACCATCCGCACGAGGCCGAAGCGGATTCAATCGCAGCGACCGTCATGACCCAGCGCCCCGGCACCGGTCTTCAGCGCCGGAGCGAAGACGACGAGCCGGAAGTGATGGCACGCAGATCGGTCGTTCAACGCAAATGCGCCGCTTGCAGCGCTGCTGAGGAAGAGATGCCGGTCATGCCGCGTCGGGCCGTAGCGACGGTGCAGCGCATACCCTCGCCGCTGCTTGAGCGCGAGATGTTGCATGACTTGACTGACATGCCGCGGATGCGGGCCGACGGCCCTGCGGGTACCGAACACATTGCCGCCTCGGCCGGTCAGCTGGAATCCGGCGGCAGCGCCCTCTCGCCGCAAACCCGAGACTTTTTCGAAAGCCGCATGGGGCGCGACCTCTCTGGCGTGCGCATCCATCGCGGCAGCGCCTCGGATGCGCTGAATGACAGCATCTCGTCGCTCGCCTTTACCTACCGCAATCATGTCTGGCTGGGGCGAAACGAAGCGGAAGCGCCGTCCTTCACTATGGCGCACGAATTGGCGCATGTGTTGCAACAGACCCAGCCGGATGAAGTGCAGCCGAAAGTGCGCCGCGTCCCGTCCGAGATCATCAGCGAAACGCTCTACTTCGGCGAGGATCCCCAAAAGACACCCACCCATGACCTCGTCGTTGCCGACGCGGTCAAGAAGAATGCAAAACTCATGGGTGAGGTGGCGGTGCCCAACGCGCAGCGCGACAAGGGCTCTGTGGACGACGGATTTGGCTATGCCGACCTGGTCATCTCAGATCCCAACAAGCTCTGGGGACTGCGATTTGCACCGTACACTGGCATTGGCAGCAGCACCGGGACGGGGACCGGAACTGGCGCTGGCGGGCCGACCGCACTGCCGTGGTACGTCGTGTCGGACGGCGGTAAGAACGTCGTACCCAAGAGCCTGGGTTACGACACAAGAAAGTCGCTTCACATCGGCGGCGCCGCGCTGAGACCGGGCGGAGGCTACGAGAAATACAGCACGGAATCGAGCCCTCGCTGGGCGACCACCGACTTCATTCGATCCGCACTCGATGCGCCCTCGAGCTACGAGATTGGCGACGTAAAATTCGCCGGTGACAGGGATCGCATGAGCGACGCGGAAAAACAGGTTGGCGACTACGCCACCGGTTTCAACGAAGCCGCCCGGCGCTACAACAAGACGGTGGAACAGAGCGAGGCCGTCAAGAATGGCACCGCGCCAGCCGGAACCCTGACCGGGTCGTCGCGAAGCAATTCGCTCGCCAGGACCAACTTCAGCGCCGCCAAGATGGCGAGCTCCGCCAGCAGCGGCGATTTCATCCCTCTGGAAAGTGCATTGAAGCTGCGCCTCAACAAGTACAGCAAGACGATCCTTGGTCGTGACAAGTACGAGAACGTTACAGGGTTCACCTATACGGGGAAGTCCTATTACCGGCAGAAAAGCGGCGCCAAGTTCCTGTGGGAGTATGTGTTCTGGCCCGATGAAATCAAGGAACAGGACACCAGCACATCACGGTCCAACCGGCGCGACAAGCTGACCGAGGCGAGCCAGACCCTGTACGACCAAATGGTCTCTTCGCCGACGGGCAAGAAGGTGATGCCGCTGCGCCATGCCGATGCCCGCGTTCAACCCAAGAAACCAAAAAAGCCGCTGCCGCCACAGGAGGATCCGTTCCAGGCGCAGTACAACACCTGGAAGGAAAAGCAGAGAACCTTCACCAGGACCTTTGCCGACTACACCAACATCAAGACCGGGACCGGTAAGGCGGACATCGCCAAGCTGGCCTTCGACACAGCGATCCAGAACACCGTCAAGCTGCTGGGTGGCACCGGTCCCGACGGTTCGCGACCGGTGCAGGACACAGCCGCGCTGACCAAGGCGCAAACCGAATTCAACCGTGCCGAGCTCATGGAAGGGCGGTCGGGGCGGATGCTCGGGGCAATGCGCAAGACCTTTGGTGCGACTTTCGTCAAGGCGCTCAACATCTACCACCGGCTGAAGACCAAGTTCGAAAACTTCCTGGCGGGCGCGAAGAAGCGCACGAGTGGCGGCAAGATCGGCAAGGCGATCATGAAGGTCGGCGGCGTGATCTTCGGCGCGATCATCAAGGTCATGCTGCCGCAGGTTGGCGCCTATCTGGTCGACTGCGTCGAGGAAGGGTTCAAATCGCTGCTGAAGTCGATGATCGGCTCCGATTTCAGCAAATACACCGACTCGATCGAAGGCGAGTTCGTCAAGAAGTATGAGGAAATCGCGGCTCAGATCGAAGCCAAGGTCGAAGAGGCGGCCGAGGCGATCAAGACCCGTTTCGGCAGCATCTATGAAGCCGTGATGGACACCTGGGAAGCTGCCAAGACCCTGATCAGCATCGCCCGGCATGTGTTCAACGTCGCCCGCATCGCCTCCTGCGCCGCCGGCGGGCTCGAAACGGTGGGAATTTCCTGCGTCGTTGCCGGTGTCGACTACATCCTTTCGCTCTTCGACATCTCGCCCAGCGAGTATCTTCTGTCGCACATGCTGGGCTCCTGTGTCGCACAGGACCTGATCAAGGAGTTCATCCTCGGCCGGGCGATCATCCAGAACCTGCCGAAGGAAATCGCCGAGACGATCCGCAGCCATCTCAAGGACATCCTGCCGCCCGAGGTGAAGCCGCTGCTTTGCGATCATATCGGCGATGCGCCCGATCTGCCTGACGCGGCCGAGGTCCCGTGCGAGGACATCGACAATCCAGGTAGCGGACGGGGCGGCAGCGACCTCTCGAAACCGCCGCCGGGCTTCCCGCCGGGCATGAACGAGCGCCGGGCCACCCAGAAGGAAATCCGCGAACATGGTCGCCTGGGCACTGGAATCGTTGACAACGCAGGCAAGGTCGACCGCAGCAAACTGCCGGAAGAATTCCGCAAGCTGCTCGAGCCGGAAGCGCCGCCGCCTCCGGGCACTCCGGAGGTCTGGGATCCACCGGACAAGAGCAGCCCGCCGACCGCCAAAAGCAGCCCACCGGCGGACAAGCAAACCGTACCCGACGCGGCAAAAGACAAGCCCGCGGGACAGCCCCCCGAGCAGAAGCCCGCAGGCGGCGCGGCCGGCGGCAGCGGCGGCCAACCCGGATCCGGCGGGCAATCGACCCAGTCGGTACGCCGTGGACAAATCGCCGATCCGAGCGGGACGGTAACGAGCTATCACACCATCCTGCCAGGGCCTTCCGGTGGTTTCGCGCAAGGGCGGGGCGACGCCAAGACCTTGTTCGACGTCTACCTCTACGTCCAGACGTCGGACTTGAAGACCTTCGGACCGCTACCCATCCGGATCAAGGTCATCGAGGTGGGGCGTGACAAGTCCGGCGACTGGATCAAGTACCTCCCGGACGGCCCCTATGTGCTGAAGAACGATACCGAAATCGAGATCAATCCCACCGGCAGCGACGGGTTCTGGGCAAAGCTGAGTGCTGACAGATGAGACCGTTTCCAAAGAATGACTTCACTGGTTCCACGTCCGGCGTCTCAGATCGGAGCCTGCTATGACGGGTCTAACCATCTCCCCACAAGTCCAGAAAGGCGCTCTTGTCGGGCTTGATCTTTTCAACCCGCTCTCTTCGGTGGCGATCTTCCAGTACAACCCCGACCAGATCACCCGGTCGATCGCGCCGAACTACAGCCAGGCAGGCAACGGGCGGGCGGAACCGTTGCGGCTGGCCGGGCCTCCCACGGAGACGATCAGCGCCAACCTCAAGATGGACCTGATCGACCAGATGGAGGAGGGCGAGAACGGACCTCTGGGCGGCGGCATTTCGGGCTATCTCGCAGCGCTCGAGATGATGGTCTATCCGAAAACCATCGCCGTTGCGATCAACCAGGCGCTGATGCTGGCAGGAACCATGGAGGTGGTGCCGCCGGCCGCACCGCTGACGCTTTTCATCTACGGCTGGAAGCGGGTGGTGCCTGTCAAGATCGAAAGTCTGTCGATCACCGAGACCGCGCACGACCCGGCTTTAAACCCGATCCGCGCCGATGTCGCGGTCTCGATGAAAGTGCTGACCTACAACGATCTGTCCATGACCAACCCGGGCTACTGGGCCTTCCTGACCCACCAGGTGATCAAGGAGACGCTCGCCACCGTCGCAAGCGTCAACAACATCGCCGATGTGGCGGGCAACCTGGATTTCTGAGAGGGCGTGATGATCACAGCAACGAGCCGATACGCCATCGCCACCGAAACCGAATTCACCCGGCCGGACGGCAGCAAAGTGCGCCACATCGTGCCGCCGATCCTGCCGCACCCCGAGGATCACACCGTGGCGCGCCAGCACCGCGTCAGCGACAGCGACCGCGCGGATATCATCGCCGCACAGACCTATGGCCAGGCGACCGCCTGGTGGATGATCGCCAATGCCAATTCCGCCGCGCATCCCGACCAGTTGACCGCGGTGCCCGGCGCTCCACTGGTCATTCCGATGCCCGATGCGAGGGGAGGCAGGACCACGTGAGCGCCTTCGGCAACATCCTCGGCATTCGCGTCACGCTGCTTCTGGGCAGGGAGGCCGTCGTGCTGCCCGCACCGCTCGAGGCGATGGAGGCGATCGAAGAGATCGAGGTGCGCCAGGCGATGAAAAAGGACTCAGGCTTCAAGATCACGCTGCTGGCCGGGCGAGAGGGACCGCTTGGCGCATTTGGCCCTCCGTTCGTCAATGATCCCCGGTTCCAGCGCGGAGCGCGGGTGGTGGTCGTTGTCTGGAACGGGGTGGTGCCGACGCCGATCTTCGACGGGGTGGTGACCAAGACCCAGTACATACCCGGCGAAGGGTCGAATGAAGGCAAGTACCTGATGTTGGGCCGCGACCTGACTTTTGTCATGGACCGCGAAGAGAAACGCGCCCAGCACCCGGCTCAGGACGAAACCGTGATCATGAATGCCATGGCGCTGAAATATGCCACCTACGGCGTGATCCCGGTGATTATGCCGCCGCCGGTGATCGATCCGCCGATCCCGGTCGACCGCACGCCGCAGCAGACCTGCACGGACCTCGGCTATGCCAAGAAGATGGCCAGGCGCCACGGCTACAAGGTGTTCATCGATCCCGGCCCGGCGCCGGGGATCAGCCAGCTCTACTTCGGTCCGGTGCCGCGCCCCGGCCTGCCGCAGAAGCCGATCTCGGTCAATCTGGGGCCAATGTCGGATGCCTACGACGTCACGGTCAACCACGATGGCGAGACCCTGACGGCTGCGCGCGCCAAGGTGCATGACCGCTCCACAGGGCAGGTGGTTTCGCTGGAGATCCCGACCTCCACCAACACGCCGATGTCGGCCCTGTCGGAGGCGCTGACGCAGATGGGCAATATCAAGACGAAGGAGATAGTGACCTCGGGCCTCAACACCGCGCAGGTGCTTGCGCGTCTGATGGCTGAGGTGAACGAACCGGCCGAAAGGGTACTGGAGGTGACCGGCACCATCGACAACACGCGCTACAACGCGGTGCTTAAACCCTACTACGCGGTCGATATCCGCGGCCTGGGGATGATCTACAACGGAACCTATACGGTGGCCGAAGTCAGGCACGTGCTCAAACCCGGTGCCTATACCCAGTCGTTCGCACTTCAGCGCGACGGGCTCTATCCGATCCTGCCGGCCGTCGCACCGGAGGTATCGCCGATATGAGCTGCGAGGACGAAAAATTCTTCGGCAAATACCGCGGCAAGGTTGAGCTCAACATCGACCCCTTGGGCCTTGGCCGAGTGCAGGTCAGCGTGGCTGATGTCATGGGGGATGGCACGCTCGCCTGGGCCATGCCCTGTCTGCCGGGCGCCGGACCGGGCGTTGGCATCTTCGCCATCCCGCCCTCGGGCGCCAATGTCTGGGTCGAGTTCGAGCGCGGCGACCCGGACTATCCAATCTGGTCTGGCGGGTTCTGGGACGCCGGAGACACGCCGGCGGCGATGGGACCGACGCAGGCGCTGACGCGGATCTGGGCGGGCGACAACTTCAAACTGGAGGTGCTCGACGCGCCGGGCATGGGGGAACTCACGCTCAGCATGACCACGGTCATGGGGGATGCCGTGCTGAAGGCGGGGGCGGACGCCATGGAACTGAGCTTTTCCGGATCGACGGTCAAGCTTGGTCCCGATGGGGTCACGATCAACAACGGAAATCTGAAGGTGCTGCCATGACCACGCCGATCGTCACGCAGGGAACCGTCGCCACCTGCCCGCATTCCATCCCGATCACGATCGCGGCGACGGGTGTGAAGCTTTTGATCGACGGCACGCCGGCAGCCCTTCTCGGCGACAAGGGCACGATCGCAGGTTGCCCGTTCACGACGCCCGAACCCAAGCCGCAGCCCTGTCTCATTGCTGAGTTCACCAAGGCGGCCAGCAAGGTGCAGTCGGCCGGCAAGCCGGTGTTGTTGGTCAATCCCGGCGACCTTTGCAAATCCGGCCAGATCCCCAACGGTCCGGTGGTCTGGTCTTCGCCGCAAACCAAGGTTGTCGCGATATGACCTGGTTTTCCTTCCCCTACCGGATCTCAGCCGCCGGAACCACGGCCGAGGCCGACCGCGACCAGCAGATCCGCGACATGATCGAGCAGGTGCTGTTCACGCGCCGCGGCGAGCGGCTCAACCGGCCTGAATTCGGTGCCGGGCTGCACGAGATGGTGTTTTCGGAGAACACGCCGGAGATCGCAGCCGCCGTCCAGCACATGGTCCAGGGGGCGCTTCAGCAATGGCTGGTCGAGGTGATCGAACTGCGTGGTGTGCGGGTTGAGGCCGTGGACAGCCAGTTGCGGGTCACGGTCGTCTACAGCCGCCTCGGCGACGACGAGATTCGCCGCGCCGTGGTGGAGGGCGCGATATGACGAAGTGCAGGTGTCATTGCGGCACGTCGCTGCGCCGGCAGAGGGTTCTGGACAGCAACGCCGACATGGGCGGCGGGCTTGAGATCAACGGCATCGACTTCGTCGAGGTGTTGGACAGCGGCGCACCGGCTGGCATGGCGCAGAAACTGCTCGACGTAGCTTTCCTCAAACCCGATGGCGTCGCCGCCCTGAACGAGGACAACTTCGCCGTGACAGGCGGAACGCGGGTCAAGGGCATCAAGGTGCTATCGCTGGCGCTGCAGCCGGACGGGTTGACCCAGCGGCTGACCCTGGACCAGGCCGGGGATTTCTCGCCTTATGTGCTGTCGCTGCGGCAAGGGGCGGTGAACGCTGCACCGCCCGCCAATATGGATCGCCAGCTGGCGAGCGTGTGCTTCTCCTTCAAAGTCGAATGCCGCTCGGATTTCGATTGCGCCGACCCTGCACTTTCGGTTCCGGCGCGTCGTCAGGGGCCGCCGACAGATTACCTGACCCGCGATTTCACCGGCTTTCGCACGATGATGCTGGACCGCATGTCTGCCACCATGGCCGACTGGACCGAGCGCAATCCGGCGGATCTGGGCGTGACCCTTGTTGAGGTGCTGGCGGATGCTGCCGACAAGGTGAGCTGGTTTCAGGACGCCATAGGCACCGAAGCGTTCTTCGAGCGCACGCGCTTTCGGCAGTCACTCGTGCGCCACGCCCGGCTACTCGGCTATCGTCCGGGCGAGGGTTGCAATGCGCGCACAGCCGTCGCCGTGACGGCGGATGTCGACCGGGATGGCGCACCTGACGTGATTGCGCGCGGCACCCGGTTCCTGACCCGCCCAGAGGACCGGGGGCAGCAGCGGCCGACGGTGATCACACCAGAGGCGGAGCTTTTCGAAGACATGGTCCGACGTGGGTCAGTGGTGTTCGAGGCACTGGAACCGCTGAAGTCGCTGCGCGTGGCGCGCAACGATGCGGGCTTCCACGATTGGGGCGACGAGGGCTGCTGCCTCACCAAGGGCGCAACCTCCGCTTTCCTGACGAAGGCTCCCGGCGATCTTGACCTTGTGGCAGGCGATCTTCTTTTGCTGGAGGAGCGCATTCCTTTTGGCGGTAGCACCGAGGATCCGCCGGATCCGACGCACCGCCAGGTCGTGCGTCTGTCGGAAGGCCCCAAGCCTGCAAGTGATCCGATCTTCGGTCTCGCCTTGACTGAGGTGCGCTGGTTCGCCGAAGACGCGTTGAGGTTCGCTCTGCCGATCGGTACCCTCGATGGCAAGCCGATGTCGGTGGCGCGTGGCAATGTTCTATTGGTCGACGAAGGCCGTACCGTCGATCACGGCGACCCCGCGCACGAAGACGAAATCCTCTTGGAAACCCTCTCCACCGACGGCCTGCTGCCAGATGACGGGCCTGGCCAGGTGCTGCGCTACCGGCTGGCCGCCGGAGAGGTGGTGCGCGCGCCGCCTTTCGATCCGGAGAGTGCACGCACCGCCTCGGCGGCTGCGTCGCTTTCGCCGGTGGCCGAACCGGTCGCACAGGTCGCGCTCGTCGGCGACGGTGAGATATGGACGACGGTGCCGGACCTTCTGGCGTCGGAGCGTTTCGCGCCGCATGTGGCGGTCGAGGCAGGCACCGTGCCAGGGGCGGCCTATGTGCGCTTCGGCGACGGGGTACTGGGCCGCCGCCCAACCGATGGAGCCGCGTTTGTCGCGCGTATCCGTCACGGCGGCGGTTTGCGCGGCAACATCGGGGCCGGCGCGATCGCCCATGTGGTGACCGGCGACGGCAACGGCATCTTCGCGCTGAGCAACCCTGTCCCGGCAACCGGCGGCATCGTGCCGGAACCACGCACGGCAGTGCATGTTGCCGCGCCACAGGCGTTTCGCGTCTCGCGTCGTGCGGTCACGGCGGCCGACTACGCCGTGGTTGCCGCCCGCCACCCGAGCGTCGAACGAGCCTTCGGGCGCCGCCGCTGGACCGGCAGCTGGCACACGGTCACGCTGGCGCTCGACCTCGTCGGAGGCGGCGAGGTGGACGCTGCAGTCGAGGCCGAGTTGCGCGCGTTCATCGAAGATCATCGGTTGGCGGGCCACGATCTAGAATTTGTCTCGCCGGTCTTCGTACCGCTCGACATCATCCTCTTTGTCTGTGCCGCGCCCGACGCCTATGCGTCGGACATCAACCGCGATCTCCTGGCGCTCTTTTCCGATCGCGATCTGCCGGATGGAACCCGCGGGCTCTTTCATCCGGATGTCCTGGAGTTCGGAGCGGACGTGGCGTTGTCGCCGATGATCGCCCGCGCGATGCGGATCGACGGCGTGTCCTGGATCGGCACCACCGACGAAAGCAACGCGCCGGTGGGCCGTTTTGCCCGGATGGATCAGCCCGGTGTGGACTATGCCGCCGAGGCGATCCTGCCGATCGCCAGCGCCGAGATTGCCCGGCTCGACAACGATCCCAGCCGTCCCGAGAACGGCCGGGTCCGCTTCATCGTGGAGGGGGGGCGCTGATCATGGCAACGCGCGACAAAAGCTCGCCGTGTGGCGGCATCGACCTTGGTCCGCATCGCCCTGCCAACCGTGCCGGGCTTTCACAGGTGGATTACCGGATCACGACCCAGCCCGAGGCGCTGGCGCGAATGCTGCATCTTCTGCCGCGACACGGGGTGATAGACCCGGAGACCGGTGCCGAGCTCCAGCCGTTGGAGGCGTTGCGGACGCGCGACCTTCGCGATCCGACGATCAGCCTGTTCGACGCCTGGGCCATGGCCTGCGACGTGGTGTCCTTCTATTCGGAGCGCATCGCCAACGAAGGTTTCATCGGGACCGCCACCCAGCGCCGTTCGGTGCTCGAATTGGCGCGGATGATCGGCTATGAGCTCGCCCCCGGCGTGGCGTCCAGCGCCCATCTGGCATTCTCGGTCGAGGACACGGACAATCCCTATCGCGTGGTCCAGATCGGTATCGGTGTGCAGGCGATGTCGATTCCGCACGAGAAGGGCAAACTGCCGCAGATCTTCGAAACGGTCGAAGAGATCACCGCACGCGCCGAATGGAACAACATTCACGCCCGAACCGAGCGTCCTCAGAACCTGGTGCTCTACAACAACCTCGAAAGTGATGGGGACACAGCCAACGGCACGCTCTACCTCTTCGATCTGGACAACTCCTTCGACGACGCCACATTGGCCGATCCTGACCTCGTTACCATTGCTGCCGAGGCGGATCTGGAACACTACCACCCGATGACCCGACGGCTCGATCTGCCCGCCGCGCTGGCGAAACGTATCGAGGACAACGAAACGAACGAAGAGATCGACCCGGTGCTCTACGCGCTGCCGGTGAACGAGGTCTGCCTTACGGGGCTCGGGCTCAACCTGCGCAAGGGCACCCGGTTGTTGGCGGTGGCGCAGGCGGCGAGCGATGGCGCGCCGGTCACGGCCATACCGATGCGGGTGGTATCGGCCACCGAGGACCGAGCCTTCGGCCTGACGAAAGTCGTTTTGACGCGCAGCGGCCACGCGCCCGAGAAGGTGCGCCGCGCACCGCCCTTCCGGCTCGCGAAACTGCTGATCGGCATCATGCCCTCGATGCGCATCGCGCTGGGCACTCAGGCGATCGAGACGCATGTGCGCGGCCGGACCTGGTCGGGAGACGGGCTCTCGGCGCTGGTGCAATCCCAATCCTGGCAGCGCGCCAAAATCATGACGCTGGTTCGCCTGCTGGTCTTGCCGCCGCCGGAGAAGGACGATGGCGAGGTGCCGGCACTCGGCCTGCATGTCATGCGCGACAGTTCCGGGTTCTTCGGCAGTACTGCGCCGCTCCACGCCACGGTGAATTATGGCACCAAGGCCGATGGGACCTATGACAAGGGTCCCTATACCCACAACTGGGATGGGGCCACGGGCGGATCACCCAACACGATCTGGCTGGACGGGATGGGGGCAAAGTACATCGACAAGGGCGCCTCCCACGTCTACCTCGACCGCGAGCTGAAGGAATTGCAGCCCAACGGCTGGGCGATCATCGAGAACGCCGCGGGCGGGTCTCTCGGTTTGCGGGTCGTGCATGCGGCGGCGGAATCACGGGCGGACTACGCAATCACGGGAAAGTCGACCGGCCTGGGGTTCCGCACCGCCAATGGCGGACTGTTGGAGCTCGGCGGCACCGACTCGACCACAATCTACAATTCCTTCCTGTTTCGGGGTTCGCAGATCCATGCGGTCAGCGCGCATCTTCCGCTTGCCGGTGTGCCGCTGTCGCCGGAGCTGCCGCACAGGTCCACCTCGGTCGAGCTGGACCGGCTTTATCTTGATCTCGAACGCGGACGGCCCGTTTCGCTTTCCGGCGCACGCAACGATGCCGAGGGCATCACCGGGCGCGAGACCCATATCATCGACGAGGTCCAGCATATCGACGGGATCACGCGGCTGGTGCTGACCGGCGAGACCGCCTGGCCCTATGACCGCACCACCGTGCGCATCAACGCAAATGTCGCGCTCGCCACCCATGGCGAGGCGGTGGCCGAAGACATCGGGAATGGCGACGCCCGGCTGACGTTCCAGACCTTCACGCTGAAGAAGCCGCCGCTCACTTACGTTTCAGCCGCAAACGAGGCCGGTCGCGCCTCGACCCTGAAGATCCGTATCGACGGTGCGCTCTGGCAGGAGGTGACGGCACTGGGCCAGGCCGGGCCGGAGGACCCCGTCTACGAGGTGCGCCTGTCCGACGACGGCAAGGCGCATGTGCGCTTCGGTGACGGCCGGACCGGGCGTCGCCTGCCCACCGGCTTGCTGAACGTAAAGGCGGAGTACCGCAGCGGCATCGGCCGCGCCGGCGAAGTGCCGGAAGAGGCGATCAGTCAGCTGAGAACCCGGCCGCTCGGTGTGCGCGCAGTGGTGAACCCGTCGCCCGCAACAGGCTCGGCCGATCCCGAGACGCTGGATAGCGCGCGCGAAACCGCACCGGGCACGGTCAAGACCCTCGGGCGCATCGTCTCGCTCACCGACTACGCCGATTTTGCGCGTAGTTTTGCCGGCATCGGCAAGGCCCAGGCGTGCGAGCTGTGGTCAGGGCAGAACAAGGTGATCCATGTCACGGTGGCCCCTGAAGCGGACGCCGAGCTCACGGCAAGCGATCCGCTGATGTCCAACCTTGCCGATGCAATGGCCAAGGCGCGCGATCCTGCACGTCCCCTGATCTTGCAACCCTACGCGCGCCGGTTCTTTTCCCTTACGGCCAAGATTTATCCCGATCCGACCTACCGCGCCGAGGACGTCAAGCTCTGGGCGCGCCAGCAGATCGAGGCGCTTTTCGGTTACGACGCGCGCAAGCTCGCCCAATCGGTGAGTGCTGCCGAGGTCATTGCCGCGCTGCATCGGGCGCGCGGTGTCGTATCGGTCGATCTCGACGCGCTCGAGGTGCTGCTCGACGGCTCTACCACCGGTTCTGTGGCTGCTGATCTGTCCTCGGTGCTGCCCTCGCTCCCAGCCGTCGGGCCGGGCCAGCGCGGGCAGCGCCACGACTTTGCCCCGGCGCAATTGCTGACCGTGCTGCCGTCGGCGGTCAGCCTGACGATGATGGAGACCGCAAATGTATAATCGCGCGACCGGCAACCTTTTCGAACGGCTGCCCAGCCATTTCCGCACGCGCGATGCCGAAGAGGGTCGTGCGCTTCAGGCGCTGATGGAGATCATGGCACAGGAGCTGGTCATCCTGGAGCGCGACATAGACCAGCTCTACGACGACTGGTTCGTCGAGACCTGCGAGCCGTGGGCACTGCCCTACATCGCTGCCCTGATCGGCGCCCGGCCGATGCGCGAGATCGGGTCCGACCAGATAGGGCTTCTGCGCGGATACGTCGCCAATGTGCTGCGCAACCGGCAGGCAAAAGGCACCGCCGCGGCGATCGAGCAGGTGGCGCGCGAAGTGTCCGGATGGTCGGTGGTGGCGGTCGAATTCTTCCAGAGGCTTGCGACCTCGCAGCATATGAACCATGTGCGACCGGCTGCACCGGGCTTTGCCGACCTGCGCAACACCGCGCGCTGCCGCGCCAGCCGGTCGCCGTTCTCAACGATGGCGCATTCGCCGGCCGCCGGGCAGCCGGGCGCCTATGCCGGGCGCTACAACATTCCGCATCTGGGGCTGTTCATTTGGCGGCGCGCGGCGGCACCGATCTGGCCTGTGGAAAATCCAGCCGCAGGGTATCTGGGCGGGGCCGTTCCGCGTCCCGATGCACCGGATCCGGGGCTTTTGACCTTTGATCCGCTGGGACGCGACCTGCCGTTGGTCAACCGCCCGGCGGCCGACATGAGCGTGGGTGCGCGGATGACCGCGCGCACCGTGCCTGCGACATTGTCCCGTGATGAGGTCTTCGCCGCGCTCAACGCTGCCCGCGCAGACGGCGCCACTCCGGGCCGCTGGTTTGAGGAAAGCCCGCCGTTTCGAGTGCGTCTGGACGGCGCGGAGGTGTCGCCTGAAAAGCTCTTCTGCTGCAATCTGGAAAAGGCCGAAAACGGCACCTGGCGGCGGCCGGCCGTGGCTGGCACGGTGATGGTCGACCCTGAGCTCGGCCGGATCTCGCTGCACGCTTCGGACGAGGGCAAGGCGGTCGAGACCGGTTTTGCCACCGGGCAGCCCTTCGATATCGGCGGCGGCGCCTATGACCGGCGGTCGAGCCTTGAGAAATGGCTGCCCGATCTCGTAGTGCCCGGCGAGGCGCCGCCCTGGCAGATCGGTGTGACGAAGGTGGCGGGCCATGTGACCGACAACCCGCTTCAGGGTGGGCCGGTGGTCGCGAGCCTGCGCGATGCGGTCGACCGCTGGAATGCCCAGGCCACCGCGGGCTCGCGCGGGATCATCGCGGTGATGGACAACGCCACCTATGTCGAGGGGTTGAACGCCACCCATGCAATCACGTTGCCGAAAGGCGCAACGCTGGCGATTGTGGCTGCCGCCTGGCCGGTGGTGGAGGAGCCGGGCGGGGTGCGTCGCCGCTTTGCGGGCCAATTGTCGCCGATGCACCGGCGGCCTCTTGTTCTGGCGCCGGCGATGATCGAGGCGGCGGATGCGGGCGACGACCCGGCCGGTTCGCTGGTGATCGACGGATTGGTGATCACCGGCAATCTCACCGCCCGGCCTGGAGGCGATCTTGGGGCTCTCCGGCTTTACAATTGCACGATCGGCGCCTCGGGCGCGGCGCTGGACTATTCGGTGCGTGCCACCACCGAGAACGCCAGGATGAGCCTGGTCCTCGACCGCTGCATTGTCGGCAAGGTGGAGCTACCGCAGGCGACAGGCGCGATCGAGATCACGCGATCGATCATCGGGGAGGATCAGACCGCCGGTGGCGGCGGGGCAGGGGCTGGCGCCTTGGTGCTGCGCGTGCCGCTCATGGACATGAGCTGCAGCGGCAGTACCGTCCTTGGCCGCACCACCTCCCGCAGCCTGCAGGCGGAAAACAGCATCCTCACTGGGCGGATCACCGTCGAGCACCGGCAGAGCGGCTGCGTCCGGTTCTGCTATGTCGACGAGACCTCGGTCTTGCCGCGCCGCTACCGCTGCGTGCCGCGTGCGAGCGACGACCCCAAGCCGCGGCCGGTCTTCGTCTCGACCCGTTTTCAGGATCCCGAATTCGGGCTCTTAAGCCTGCGCACGCCACAGGCCATCCTCGAAGGGGCCGAGGATGGCATGGAGATGGGAGTGGGCTACGCCAACCGCGACCCCGCCCGCCGCGCCAACATCCGCGATGCCATCGAGGAATTTGCGCCATTCGGCCTTGTTCCGGGCTTCGTTTACATGAGTTAGGAGGCCTGCCATGACCGGCGATATTTCGAGAAAGACCTTCGATCCCGTCAAGGATTTCAGCCTTGTGGGGATGCAGCAGGGCCGCCTGTTCACCGATGCCGACTGGAACGAACAGGGCGGCATCCTGCGCGCCTCGGATCGGGAGACGGCGGCTGATATCATCGGCCCCGCCGGCTTTCCGGAGGACGATGCGGGCTTCGGACTGATCCCGGATGCCGGGACCGGAACGCTGGTGATCACCCCTGGTACCGGATACGTGGCAGGTGTGGGCCATGTGCTGCGCTGGCCTTTTGGCTTTTCGCTGACCCGTCAGTCGGGCACCGGCGGCAATGCGGTCTGGCGGATCGACGATGGCGGGGAGCTGGCTGACGACGACGTGCTGAGCACTGACCCGGCGGGCCTGAGCGTTTTCGTCAAAGTGCGCAACTTCGCTGAGGATGCGAACGGCGTGCGGACCTTCCGTACCACGCCAGCCCTTGGTGATGCCGTGACCCGCGCCTTCCGGCCGGCAACAGTCCAGCGGCAACCATATGGGGCAGGCACGCCGCTTCCGGCGGTGGCCGGCGACTACCTGGCCGTGCTCAAGTCCACAGATCTGATCGTGACCGCCCTCGATGAACCGCTGCTGCGCGAGGTGGCTTTCGACGGGCCGGATACGGCCTATCGTGAGCGGACCATCTGGCAAGTCCAGCTGGTCGCGCGCGCGGCGCTCCTGGCGCTTGGATACCAGGCTTCCGACCTGACCTGCCCGGCGCTGTCAAAGGGGTTCGATCCCGTCCTTGCCGACCGTGCGCAGGGCGAGATGCGCGCGCGGGCGGAGCTTTCCGACCTTAGCGCCGGCCCCTGCAACCTGCCGCCCGCCGCGGGCTACCGCAGTCTCGACAATTTTCTCTTCCGCGTCGAGATCCATCTGGCTGGCGACGAGGCGGCGGCGTTCTACAAATGGTCGCGCGAGAATGCCATTCACCGCACGCGATACCGCGAGATCGACGCAGGCGTCTTGGTGGTGGACAGCATCGGCCGTGATGAGATGACCGCGTTGAAGGCGGGCGACTGGATCGAGATCCGCGATCAGGCGGCGATCTATGGGGAGGCGCCTGGCTTCTTCGCCCGGATCGACGAGGTGGTCGGCCAACGCGTCTCGCTTGCCGAACTGCGCGATCCGCTCACGCTTGCGCCACTCCTCAACAACGGTCTCCCGGACACAGACAAGCTTCCGGCGGAGGCGTTCGTCACCCGTTGGGAAGGCGGGCTTCCGGCGCAGGTGGACGATGCCGCGGCCGATTGGGCAGATCTGGAGAATGGTGTCCAGATCCGCTTCGAAGCCGGTCAGTATCAACCCGGCGATCACTGGATCATTCCGGCGCGCGCCGTGTCCGGCGATGTGGAATGGCCACGCAATCCGGTCACCGGCGAACCGTTGCCGAAACCTGCAGAAGGACCGCGGCGCAACTATGCGGCGCTCGCCTGGCTCGTGCTCGACGGTGCCGGCGCCTGGACCGTAGCCGAAGATTGCCGCCCGCTTTTCCCGCCGATTACCCGCGCCAAGCAGGTGCTCTACGCCGGCGGCGACGGGCAAGAGGCCCTGGACGATCCCCTAAATGCGGCCGCCTTGGTACCTCTACCAAAGGAGCTTTCCGTCGCGGTGGTGCGCGGCCATAAACCGGTCCAGGGAGAGACGATCCGTTTCACCGTTGCGGAGGGGGCCGGGCAGTTTGGTAACGGCATGCCAACCCAAGAGGCCACCACCGATGGCACCGGCGTGGCGTCGGTGACCTTTAGCCTTGACGGCACGAACCGGGTGCAGCGCGTCTTTGCCCAGCGCCTGGATGCCGCCGGAACACCGACCCATGCGCCCATCAGCTTCAACGCGACACTCGCGCGTGCGACCCACGTCAGTTTCAACCCGGCCAATACGCCCGCGCTTGCGCTCGCCAATACGGTGCAGAAGGCTATCGAGGCTTTGGCGGGGCTCCAGCATGTCGGCTGCACCACGATCGTCATCCAGCCGGGTGAGGACTGGGTGGCGCGGCTGGAGGGGCTGCAGCCGGGCGAGAATGCCTCGATCTGTTTTGCAAGGGGCACCTACACCACAGGGCGCACCGTTGAGATGATCGGTCTTGGTCATATCCGCATCAGCGGCGCCGGGCCCGGGACCGTCCAGATTCTGGCCTATCGCACGGAGGCGGCCATCGCCTTTGCAGCCTGCGCCAGCGTTGTGGTCAGCGGGCTTGAATTTGCAACGCCCGACAGCAACAGCGCGGTCGATCCCGGTCGGAAGATCCACCGTCAGGGCACGCTGGACTTCGGTCACTGCGACGCGGTTGAAGTGCATGGCTGCACGCTGAGTTGCGGCGGCGGCACCTCGACCGAGCGCACCTGCCTGACGGTCCGGGGCTACAGCGAGACGCTGAAGAGCTTGAGGGTCACGCAATCGGTTCGGATCACCAACAACAGTCTGACGGTCGGCAACCTTCAGGAGGGGATCGTCGTGACCGATGCCGTCGACGTCGATGTGTCCGGCAACATCCTGACCGCCAAGCCGGGCAAGGGCTCGCTCAACATCAAGGCGTTCCTTTCCGACAAGGTCTGGCTAGCCACGACCGCAAACAGCTTCATCACCCGCCCCGTGAAGGGCTATGTCGGCCGGGGTACCGGCTTCAAGGAGATTGGCGTCAAGGAATGGCGCATGACCTTCGACAGTCCAGTGCCGCAGAAGGACTGGGACGCGCTGGTCGCTACAAACCCGCCCGCCGCGGCGGACCTCAAGAACCAGGAAACGTTCGGTCGCTGGGCGCAGGGGCTCGTCGCCTCCGTGGCAGAGAACCCCGACCGGATGCCGGTGTTTCGCAAGCAGTTGAAGCGGCTTGGGGACTCGTTCGGCACCCATGGTGAGGGGCTGGACAATACGAAGGTGCGCACCACGCTCCTCGTTTCGAGCGACCCGGTCGTGCAGCGCTTCGATGCGAGATCGGGTGCTGAGCGACAGGTCGTGGTCGAGGCGAACGGGCAGGTCGTCGCCTTCGACAGTGCCTTCAGCCAGAAGGATTGGACGACGCTCATTTCCCGCAGCGGCTCGGCTGCCAAGATCGCAAATGCAGACGAACTTCTGGGGCTGAGCTACGGCCTGGCGAAGAAGGTATTGGAGGATGCCGAGCTCCGCGCCGGGCTGGGATCGGTCCAGAACTGGCTGAAGGGGCTTGAGGAAAACTCGGTCAGCCTGGGGGCGCAGGGCATCGTCTGCGGTGGACGGCGGATGGACAATGTCGCGATCCGGGGCAATGCGATCCGCGCCTTCCAGGTGGGGGTGCGGGTGGCGGTCAGCCACATGCGCAACGCGAATGTGCGGGCCAGATCGGTGTCGATCGACGACAACCGCATGGAGTTGATGGCGCCCTACGCACAAGCCTATGCCGGTTACGGTGTGCTTGTCGGGAATGTCGATACCCTGCGCATCCGGGGCAACGAGATGGCACTGTCGACCCGGCCGAATTTCAGCAGGTATTTTGCGCAGGGCATCCGCATCTGGGGCTTCATCGGTCACCAGGTGCTGGTGGCGGAGAACCGGATTTCGATGGCCACGATGGGCATCCGCCTGGTTTCGGTCGTCGCGTTCGGCGACGAGGATCCGCACCTTTGGGTGTTCCGCGAAAACCTGATCGAGGGACCGGGGATCCGTGGCTGGAAGGTGACGCCATCCTGGCAGCTCGTCGACCAGAACAATCTGACGCGTAGCGTCTAAGGATGGCCTGACGCCGATTTTCGTTGTATGATTGTGTTTCCTGGCTCTTATGGCAATGATTTTGTGGTGCCACCGGGTTCGAGTCCCTGTCAGGTAAGCGAAGCGGAGCGGGACACCGGTCCGCTTCCCGCATTTTTAGGCATGCAAAACCTGTGTGCCGGGTCCGTCCGGATTGCCCGTTTTCCAGCTTCGACGACGTGATCCGGACCCTCACACGTTACGTCCGGGGCAGTCCGAGGTGACGATCGGAACGTCGAGCGAGATCACGGCGATGCACCGGGACGGCAGGACGCTGATCTCCGATCTTTTGAGCCGGCTGGTCGTAGGTGACTTCAAGGGGTCTTGGCGGTATCGGTCGTCAGTTGAACCAGAAGATACGTGACGATTGCATCCCGCTTGGCCAACCCCTTGGGGCGGCCCTCGGGGTCCAGGGCAACCAGCGTTTTGCGTGCCAGCTGATCCATTTTTGTGAGCGCTTCGGCGTTCGTCGCGTCGGCTGCGATCGCTTCCTTCGTAAAGCCTGGTAGCTCAAGAAGTTTGCCGGCGTCGGGCGCGTCGAGCGCCTCGCGGAATCGTGCCTGGGTCTCAGAACCGTTCTGGCCCGACAGGTAGCTGATCACCGCTCGGCCGTCGGCGGCCGCGGCGAATTTCCCATCCGGGTCCGTGACCACCAACGTCAATTCCGGATCAAAGCTCGACAGTGCCTGAAGGTAGAGGACGACGGCCGACGGGGCGTAGTAACCCGGGCGGCCAAGATGGAGGACAAGCGCTACCGGTCGCCCCGGCGTGAGGGTGCGCGTCAAGCCTTCGATCGCTGCGACGCCCTCCTTCTCAATCGATTGGAAATTTTCGACGACATCCGTAAGGGGCAATAGCTTGACTTCGGATTTAGCGGCCTCGCGAAACGTCAGTGCGACACCGCCCGCGGACAACTCGCTGATCGTCCCAGACGCGATGCCCCAGACCCCGAGCGGGAGCAGAAGCAGCGCGATGAAGGTGGTGCTCTCGCCAATCTTCAGATGTTTGAGGATCAGGGCAAGCAGCACAGCCAGTGGGATGCTTGCGATGGCATATACTATGGCGCTCATGGCTGCCCCCGCTCTAAAATCGAGCTATCGCGTATATCCTTAAACATTATAATCAGCCATTTTGGCTTTAACTGTTACATTTGGAACAGGTTCGTCACCAATCGTCATGTAAAGTATCGGAGGCTGGCTGAATAAACTCAGTCAAAGGCTATGTCCGATACTAAATGTCAGGGATTTTCGTCCGAAAATCCGACGGATATCCTTGTTTTATCGCCAAAGTGAACGTTTCTCGTTGAATTTTTAACGAGGTGGATCTTTTCCATAGTGTTGCACACGAAACCCGACGACCAACTGACGGCTCTGTCCCAATGTGAAGCAGAGCCCGACGGCGGTTGGACATGCCCTGGCGTTGGTCTGGGCGATTGGCAGGTCCCGCGTGGCGTGACCGTGCCAACTTGAACGCACAGTAAACCGACCATCAGCCGCGGCAGAACTAGCGGGCAACAGCGCGCTACAAAAACGATGGGAGGCTTCCGTGAAGACAAGTGTACGCGGCATATGCGCCATGCTCGCCGAAGAGGCAATCGTCCTATCAGCCTACAACGATGGCACAGGAACCATGACGGTCGGCGCCGGACATACGGCGGCGGCCGGTCCACCTGTTCCCCGCTCCGGCCTGACGATCACCCTGACGGAGGCGATCAACATCTTCCGCACCGATCTTGCCAAGTTCGAGGCGCAGGTCCAGGCAGCCGTCAGGACCCCACTGGCGCAGCATCAGTTCGATGCCCTTGTGTCGTGGCACTTCAATACGGGCGCGATATCGAAGGCAGGCTTGACGCAGAAGCTCAATGCCGGAGACGCTGTTGGCGCGGCCGCCGAATTTGCGCGCTGGAACAAGAGCAACGGCAAGGTGCTCGACGGCTTGGTCGCGCGTCGCGAGCGTGAAGCAGCCATGTTCGCAAAGGGAGAGTATGGCAGCCCGAAGATCCGCGTTCTGGAGAGCAGGGGCGGCCCGGACGAAATCTTCACCGCCGACCAGATCGAGACGCTCCTCGGGGGTGCCCCGAACTCGGAAGAAGAACAGACCACCGAAGAACTGCTGGCCAATCCGATCTCGCAGCTTCTCCCGCTCAACCGGCCCAAGCAATCCGCCGCGCTCACGAACACCGTGCTTCAGGAGTTTAGAAACCTCATCCCGGAAGAGGGGCGTGATGACGCTGTGACGTTGGTCGCCGTGCGCGGCTACTACCTCAACTCGATGGGCAAGGAGAGCGCAAACGATCGCGGCGTCTACGACGACGCGATCTTCATCGTCGAGCCGAGCGGTGTCCACAACTTCAACGCCAATACGGACCCCAGCCGTTTCGGTCGCGGTATCGCGCGGCTGAAGCCACGCCAGGCGATCCGGTACAGACCCGGTCTACACGGGTTTGGGCGCAAGAACGGACCCTATCCCGCCTTCCGGCAGGACAGCGACTGCACGGTCATTCGCGATGAAACCGGTGAGGATACGGATTCGCAGGATGGCCGCTTCTGGATCAATCTCCACCGCGGCGGCGTCACGTCCACCTCCAGCCTCGGTTGCCAGACGGTCCCACCGCATCAGTGGAACGAATTCAAGACCCTCGTAGACGGTCTGCTGAAGAAGCATGGACAGGAGACTTTTTACTACTTGCTCGTCGATCAGGACGATGTCCCACAGGAGGAAACGACCATGCCTGTTATCACGCAGCCGGCACCGGCTCCGGCGACGACCGAGGCGAACCCCGCACAATTGCTGCAACAGATCCTCGCGCTCGCTGCGATGTCGCGCGGACACAAGCCCGCGAACCAGGGCGAGATGACCTGGCTGGTCGATGTCTTGCGGGCACTTGTCACCCAACCGACGATCAATGGCGTTGTCCTGAATGGCGCGAAACCGGACCCGCTCGCATCGGTCAGCGACCCTGACCTGACGCCGGTCAACGGTGCGCTCGGAAAGACGCTCGGGAATGCGCTCGACGGCCGCAAGACCGCGATAGGTGCCATCGGCATGCTCGCCACGACCCTTCTGCCAATCTTCTTCCCGCAGCTGGCGCCGGTCACGGCGATCGCTGCACCCTTGATCGAGGGGGCGGCGAACGCGGGCGCCACAGCGGCGGCGACGCATGCTGGCGGAGGGCTCGGCAGCGAGCTTGTAACGGCCGCCTTCCCTGTCTTTGCCGCGATCAGCGGCTGGGGCGTGATGGGCAAGGTTGAAAAATGGGTCCGCGCCCTTCGGGGCGGGCTTGAAGCGCCGGCCGCGTGAGAACCGCGGCTGCTCACGCCAAGACAACAGGGAAACGCACATCAGGGCCATAAAGGAAAAAAGAGATGAAACGCTTGGTTGTTTGTTTCGACGGAACCTGGAACGACGCCGATAGTGCCCGTTCCGAAACGAATGTCGCGCTGATCGCACGCTCCATTCGCGCATGCCAGCAGGATACAGGTGGTATTCCGCAGTCGGTCCTCTACCTGCGCGGCGTGGGATCGTCCGGCCTGCAGATTCAACGCATCCTGGATGGCGCAATCGGCACCGGCGTCGATGAGAACATTCGCTCCGGATATATGTTCCTGGCCCAAAATTACGTTGCGGGCGACGAGATCTATCTCTTTGGCTTCTCGCGCGGGGCCTTTTCCGCCCGCAGCCTTGCAGGACTGGTCGCTTCATGCGGGCTTCTCAAGCGTCAACGGCTTGGGGATCTGCGCAACGCCTGGCACTACTACCGGAATTACGAGAAACGGTCGCCCGAGGATTTCGTGGAGAAGTATTCGACGGACGCGCATGTCGATGTTGAAATCACGATGTTGGGGGTCTGGGACACGGTCGGAGCGCTCGGGGTGCCCAGCCACATGTTCAGTGCCTTCAACCGAAGGGAATACGGCTTTCACAACACCACGGCATCTCGGATAACGCGTCACGCCTATCACGCAATGGCCATCGACGAGGCGAGGGACGAGTTCGTGCCGACGCTTTGGACCGGCGACGCCCCGGAAAAAGAGTCGGGCCGGACCGTTGAACAGGTCTGGTTCGCAGGCAGTCATGGCGACGTTGGCGGCGGCTATGTTGATCGTTCGCTGGCCGACATTCCGCTGGTCTGGATGGCCGAAAAAGCGCAGGCCTGCGGATTGGTCATCGACTGGGATATGTTGCCGAAAGAGCTCGACATATATGCTCCCCACCACGACTCGCGCGCAGGCTGGTCTTTCAAAGATCGGCTGACGCCGACTTTTCGGCAGATCTGCGAAAAGCCGTTCAAGGTGGACTACTACGAGACGCTCTACCGGCCGCGCGATGAAAGAGGCTTTCTGCGTACGATCAACGAGTCTCTCCATCAAAGCGTTATCGACCGCTATGGGCGGATGGCCCTCTTTTCTCCCAACGACGACCCGACGGCGCGCATGCAGCAGCTCTACAGACCACGAAATCTGGGCCCACTGTTCCCGACCCCGGTCTTGAGACGGCGCCCCTTGGTGCCGAACTCCGTCGGAACTGTGCAGCCAATCGGTCTTGGGGCCTCCTGAGTTCTATCGATCCAGTTCATGGGGGCTGAATGTGCCAGGCAAGACCGGAAGGTTTTGCCTGGTACTTTTTGATCAGGCTGATACTGAAGTCGAAAGGCAGTGACGATGATGGGCGAGAGCGAGGTATCGACGGGGTACCTGGAGAGTAGCCCGAATATTCGCGTTGTCGCGATCAAAATGCGGATGCCAATGCAGACCGGGAGCACGACGTCTGCATCCGGCGAAAATCCCAAGAAATTGTGTGCACCACCTGTCCATGGGAGGGTACGTTGCAAGAGTAGGAATGCCGGCGCAACCGGATGATGTCGCGACCTGATCTGCCGGCGACTCCACAGTTGGGCTGCGTTCTTACTCCGACTTTGGAGCGGGGGACTTATTGCGAACTAAAAACAACACCGTTGGACACCACCCACAATTTTCGTTAGCCCGTCCGTGATGACTTCACTCTTTTAGAACGTAGACTGCCGAACTGGTAAAAAGGCTCGCGCGGCGGACGCCCACTGGACAGCGGAAACACGCAAGCAGGGGATCTTTTATCTCCTTTGGTGCGTCGCCTCCCGCGGGGATACTGTTGATCCGGAACAGTGTGGCGAGATGTTGAGATTTCTGCGCCCCCGGAAAATGGCCCGTAAACAGCCGTTCGACAGTGCCATCCTCGAACATGCCGTAGAGCGCAAGAGTTACGCGCTCGGGAAAGTCTGTAAAGTGGTGCGACGACACTACCAGAGCATAAGGCTCATAGCTGCCAGTTGCGGCAGGAGTGAAATCTGCGCCGCAGCGGGTGTTGGCGTTTTCGCTATAACCGGCGAGGGCGGCCCTAATCATCTCAACGTCCCCATAATAGCGGGCTAAGCGCCCAGAGCAGAACTCTTTTGCTGCGTCTTCGTGCGAGGGCATTGACCGCGGGCATACAATCAAACCGTCCTTTGATTGGGCCTTGGCTTGTTGCTCGGCCGCCTCCTGGGATGTCGATCCTTCGACATATCCCCAGAATGCAAATGATTTCGTTTGTATGCCGTCACCCTGCGATGAACGGCTGAGAGTGAGGTCGAACTTGTATTTGAGCCACCCGAGAAAACCGCTCGAAGCGGGAGGCGGAGACCCGTTCGAATCTGCGGCTTTTGCCTTTGGCGATGGCCACCACTTCCACTCCTCTGGTTTCTCGCCTTTAACCTTGTCCATCCACCTGACAATTTCGTTGCAGGTTGGGTTGTCGGCGCCTTCTGGAAGGTCACCAGCTGCGTTTGGCGCAACGGTGCCCCGTCGTGGTTGGACGTAGGAGCCGTTTGCAACAAAGATGATCGGTGAGAATTGAAGATACGGTACGCCGCCGTTGTAGGCAAAGTTCCGCATTCGCCGGAGCGTGATTGTAGTCGGATCACACAGAAGGTCGAAGTCTCCCGTTCCCATGTTTAGAAACTCGGCCCGTTGTCTTGTGTTGACGGTCACCGCCTTGAGGCGGTAACCGGCGCGTTGGACCGCTTCTGTGCATATATCCCAGAATAAGCCGTTATATCCGTTTGTGTTTTTGTCCTGCCAAATAAAGGGTCGTGCGTCGTTGCGTACCCCGACCGTGGCTTCTTCGCTGCCGATGGTGTCAGCGCGGGCCGCATAGGTCAGAGCGTGCGCTGGAAGCAGGGCGGCGAACACGAGTTTTGTAAACAACGGGCGCATCGGCTACTCCGCGGGTGTTGGCTCTGGCGTTGCACCGCCGGACGTCTTCCGTTCAGTGTGCTGTTGGGTGCCGCTGTGCTGGTTGAGGAGTGCCGAAACAATGCAGAATACGACAAAGAAACCAATGAGAGCAGAAAAGACTATTGAGTAGTAGATTAGGCCCCTGTGCATGTCGGTGAGGCTCTGTGCGGACAGTGGCATCGCGGCCCACGCCGAGGAGTACCGGGTTATCCCCCCACACAAAGCCATCACAACGGCAGAACTAAATGCCCAGATTAGACTCGAAAGACAAGTTGGCCTTAGGGACAATGACCACGCACGCGCCGACCATGCATCGAGCAGAAACGCGACGATCAGGGCAAGCACGGTGCCTCGGAGAACTGTCGGCGCATTGTATTCGAACGAGAGTTGTAGGATCACCCAGAGGCTTTGGCCATCAGCATTCCAACCAGTGTCGAGCCCGGATTTCCAGAGCTGCAAGCCGATGACGAACAGCGTAGCTACGGCCCATGACGCGATAAGTACGAGCACAAGCTGCGGCAGCCATTTGGTCCAGTTCGTTTTGCGGATGTTTTGCCAACGGCGGGATTGCATAGCTGCATCACGAAGTCCTAGCGTGACGATGACCGGAATGCAGTAGTTGTTGAATGCATAAAAAATACAGCTCAGCGTGCGCGAATAGGTATTAGGTGGGATGTCCCACGCAAGCTCGTTTTCATATCGGCCGGGCAGCGTGCTCCAAAACAGGCTGATGAAGAACACGACGCCAAGTGTCCAGAGCGTAGCCATCGTCGTATAGGATCTTCGGTAGCTCGCGGTCGGGTGGGGATTAAGCAGCCCGCCGAGGAAGGTGTCGAGCTTCTTCTTTGCAACGAACTGCTGGTGTGCGGCGTCTCCGTCAGAAGAAGCAATTATGATGCCATGCTCAACATAGAGAGCGAGCAAGAAGCAGAAATCGTCGGCAAGATTGTCAGCGTCCAGAGCAAGTCGCTCCCAACTCGCGCGTTTGCGCTCGCCAAGGCTTGCATCGCCGGCACCGCTGCTTGCGGCGGCGATGCGCTTCGTTGCGGTTGAGCCGAAACCCGATCGGTCGTCGAGTTCGAAGATCAACTGATCGAGCCGTTTGCGTAGTTCCTCCTCGAGACGTTGGAAACGCTCCCGCACCGGGGCATTGGCGAGCTTGAGCTTTCGATCGAGAATCCAAGAGGAGACGGCGAAGATCAGTTCCAGATCGAACCGAAATTCCTCTCGGTCGTTCACCTGCTCCTTCGCAGCAGCTTGGTAGTGTTTCAAGCGATCCCAACTGCTAAGCGGAATTAGAAGATACTGCTTTACAGCGGTCGCCCCGGCAGCCGGTGTCGAGATCGCAACATCCTTTTCGCGCAGTTTAAGATCCCTTCGGCGTAGATCCTCGCTGGCGCCGATGACGTATGTGGGAATTCCGGCCAATCGATGTGCCGCTCCCCGCATCCAGTCCTCGAAGTTCGCGAGGAGCGGGAAGGTGGGGGCCAGGCCAACCATGATCAATGCTATGGCAAGCGACACGGATGCATCGATCCCGATATCGAAGTCGCGTTCCGCGGATGAGTCTACAACGCCTGACAGTGTCCACGGGATGGCAGCAGCGTCATTGTCCCGAGCGAAGCCAGCGACTACAGCCGCTGGCGCATCGGCCGAGGGCACAGGAAGCTTGCTCGCGCCGACTGTGAGGTCCGGCCCCCCGAGCAGTGGTAACAGTTCGGCGTAGGCGCAGAGGAAGAGGTAAATGAGCAGCAGTATAAGCGCGTAAAATGTATAGGCATGCAGAACGATGCGCCGCGCCCGAAGCTTGTCGGGTGACAGCAGGCTGACAAGACGCTCCATCTGCTGTCCACCTTCGTAGGTGACACGGTTGAAGCGTCCATAAGAATAAAACAGGACAATCGCCGCTCCGAAGAGCAGCGCGACAAGGTTCGGCATGGTGGTAAATCACAGTTTGGAGCAGTGCCTTAACGGCACTGCTGTACCGCCGGGTTGCATTGTGCAGCTGCCGTCGCAGGCACGAATGACGTCAGGGCAATGAGCACGAGCAATAGTTTCATCATGGCATCCTCCCTTGCAATTTTGCTTTTTGATGCAGGAAGCGATCAGTTAACAAGTCGCGTTGTCGAAAGGCATAAGTTGCAAGACAACCGAATGTTCAAGGAACTACTTTCCCGATTATATGATACCAAACGCGTCACGACGTGGATGTTACGTTCGTAACACCTGAAGTCTCTGGGCAGGTGTAATTTACATCGGTCTCTGTGCGTTCCGCGCCGTCGCAAGCGCGGTCACCAATCTCCGGATCTCCAGGCAACGCGCCGGCGAAAACCGGATGGATGGATCTCTAGCGCAGCCGCGGGCTGCCGCGGAATATCTCAGCAGCTCTACGGGCCGATGTCATGCCCTTTTGGGACGATAGGCGGCGCTTGAGCCGTCGCTGACATTCGATTGGTGTGCACGGTTGCTGGCGGCGACCCTGAGGCCAAAGCGGCGCACGAGATTGACGCCGACCGGATAGGACCAAGTCTTCCGTCCAAATGGGGCGGCCCGCATCGTTATGGACTGGGAGGCCTGCCACTGGCTGGCGCCAACTGGTACAAGACGGTCCTCATGGCACCATAAGGGACGCTCCACGGCGAGGTAGGGAATGGCTGCTGCACGGAAGAAGAACCTGACTTGCGCAATCGCGGATCGGGCGGGCAGTTCGCGCGAACCGGCTTTGTTCGCTTTCGCAGCCGCCGCCTGGTACACCCACTTTGCCGTCTGAGCGGCACCGCGACCACCGCCGTGTTCGTGGATCCGTTTCGCGGTGCCTACGCACCCTTGCCAAATCGGCTTTCGAGATATGCCACACCAAACGACACGATGTCCCGCGCGTCGAAGAGGTGGCAGAACGCATCTCCGACCGTCCCGCTCCGGTGCCGGCTAGTGGCAACGTAGGCATTCGCAATCGTTTCGACCGCGTCGGCCTGGCCCGCGACCGCAAAACAATCAAGGATGCCGTTGGTGTCAAAGTCTTCGGCGGTCTCCCATACCGTTTCACCATTCGGACCAAGAAGCGGCATCTCGTAAGTCACGCGCCGCTTGCCGGGGATGTCGGCGATGGCTTCCGCATAGTGGAGAGCGGTAACGGAGTTCAAAGGGGCGCCCAGCAAGAGCACTTTTCCCCTAAGTTCGACAAATCGTTGGATTGGCGAGCCATTTCCCAAAGCCTGGCCAAGCCGATGAGGCTCGATCAACGTCTCGGAAAGTGGCCCAACCGCAACCATGGATGCGTCGGGATGAGCGCTACGGCGTGCGCCGGGCGCTTCAACAAGAAACTGGTTGAGCAGGCCGAAACCCGGATAGGTGCGAGCGGTTGCGGGATCGAACGGCGGCCAAGTACGACGCGCTTCATCAGCCATCCGGACGCCATTCAAAGTTTCCTCGTAGGGTGAGCGGTCCCATGAGGCATAGCCCATAAGGGTGCCCGATGACCCAATCGCATCGAGAAGTGCGCCGACAATGGCCGTCGGCCCGCCCTTGACAGCACCAACGGCTTTCAAGGAGGCGTGCACCATCACAAGATCGCCCGTTCGAACGCCCAGTTGTCGAAGATCCGTCGTAATTTCAGTCCGGGTTTTCATCGAACCAGTTCAGATTTTCCGAGGTCTTGAAATCAGACCGCCAGGGCCAGCACGAGTACCCACGCTACCAGTGAGGGCGAAGGTCAAAGCCAGCATGCGTGTGCGGAGGCCGGCGGGCGACTTGCCAATTGTAGGGCATGAACTGTCTCCTCTCCGAGCAAACAATGCTTAATTGAGGCTGGATGCAGAGGCGTGTTCCATGCGATGTTTAAAGCGGACGCCCGACGAGCCGTAGCGAGCACCGTGGCCTAGAGGGCCTCGCTCGCGACTTTGGCCGCCATCGATACCAGGAGTGCTGCCAAAGCCACGGCTGTTCCAAACCTCGCGATCTTCATACGGCGTTCGCGACGGCCGTTCCAGTCATATCCCATCAGCGTCGCCTCCCGTTCCGCATTTGGTTTGGTCCGCCAAGGGCTTTCAATCGACCTTGCGCCCTGGCCGGCGTTCTTGAAGTAACTTGAGGTATCTGCGCCGGATGCAATCGATGGGTACATCGCCGGTGAACCGCAGCTTGAGCAGGACCTCGACCTCGGCATCACGCTCGATCGCCATGCCGCGCTCTGCCCATTTCGCAACGACACGATCGGCGATTTCCTTCCGCGTGGTCACGAACGTCCCTTTGCTTTGGGTCATTTTCGTTGCAGGGCGAGCGCGCCGGCCTCCCGGCAGACACCCCGCAGCGATGAAGACCGATCCGCAAGGCCTCCCAACGTCCCACTGATGTGATCGGCCTGTTGTCTGGTTAATCTGAACTGCAGCGCCGACACATCCGTGAGATTGGGGTCGACGCTGAATTCGATCCTCAAGAAAACGTCGCCCGTTTCATCGCCTTTTGCCGGCTCGGCTTTCCAGCCGACGATGGTCGAGGACCTGACATTGCCACGCCCGTCCGTACTCCAGTCGTTCATGTGCTTGCAAACCTCTCTCATTGCGAAAACCAACGACAGACAAGAAGCTCTAGACCGCACGCCAGGAAGAATGTCCGAAAGTGCGCGTATCAGAATTGATACATACCAGTGTTAAGCAATAGTTTTGATTTATGCATTTGGCATTTAAAAATTACAGGTCGCTAAAAGATTGATGCGACAATAGAGCCAGACACTTCCTTGCGCTGATTGTTAGCGCAAGGATTGCAGCTTGCCTGTAGGATGTCCTTTCTCAAAGCAAACGGGAGGTTGTTATGAGTGATCACGTCTATAAGAAGGTAGAGCTGGTCGGCAGTTCGAAGTCGTCTGTTACCGACGCTATCGAAACCGCGATCGCGCGTGCATCGAAGACCATGAGAAACCTGGAATGGTTCGAGGTCGACCAGATCAGGGGACGCATCAAGGATGGCGAAGTCGCGCACTACCAGGGGGTCATGAAGGTCGGGTTTCGTATTGACGACTGAACAGGCGGCGCCTGGGCGCCAGCTTGGATCGACTGGCGCTTGCAGCAACGATCGTTGCGCCACGCCGGTAAAACACGCGGCTCAGTCGATTGTGCAGGGTTAGTAAGGGCTACATTCTGCTCCAGCATAAAGCTCCGCGCATGGCAGGGGTGTGCCATGGAGCCCCTGCGGGCACGCTGCTGCAGAGCGAAAGAAGACGTGGTGGCCAGGACGCGGGACAACGATCGACTGCGCGGGATCATGGCGAGGTTCCGCCGAAGCCGGGGCCATATGGGCCGTCCAAATGCTCGCTCGAGAAAGGGAGGATAGGCAATGGAAAATACGCAAGGTGGGCCGCTTAGCCGCGATCTCCTTCTTGGAAGCTGGAGGATGACCTCGTGGGTTGCGAGAGACGTCGCGACTGGAGAGCGCAAGGATGCACTCGGTCAGAACCCTCAGGGCACGGTCGTCTACACACCGCAGCGCGTGACTTTTCTTATTCTCAAGAACAATCGCAAGCGGCCCGAGCGATTGCCGCCGTCAGACGAAGAGAAGATCGCTTTGTTTGAGACGATGTTTGCCTATTCGGGCACCTACACGGTTGAGTCGGATCGGGTCGTGCACCACGTCGATATGAGCTGGAATGAAGCATGGAGCGGCACAGAGCAGGTAAGGTTCTGCAAGGTCGACGAACATACGCTGACTTACACCTCGGCCCCAGCCCCAAGCCCATTCGACGGGCGTGAGGTCGTCCACGAAGTGACTTATGTCCGAGAAAAGTGACCAGCGAATGTGCCGCTACAAAATTCTGCCAGTAACTTGTAGCGGCCTCCGCAGGCGTCGATGTTGTGCGTGCATAACGAGGCTCCGGGCACGATGATCCTGGAAATCAAGCGGATCCTGCCGTTTCGCGCCACACCTAATAGAAATGTCAGCGGTCGGATACGAGGTGGCGCGCGTTGGCGCGGCACGGCTCTGGATTCCTATCTCCGCGCGCCACCGACGAGCGAGATCGAGCGCGCCGCAGCAGTTACCAGCGGGGCAAACCGTTCCTCAGTTTCCTCGGGCGTGTAGCGACTGCGCGAGACGGCAATGTTGATAGCGCCATAGGGTGTGCCCTTGGCATCGAGCACCGGTGCTGCGATCGACAGGTCCCCGTGGAAGTACTCTTCGAAGGCGGTGGCATAGCCCTTGGTCGCGGACACCTGCAACTTTGTCTTCAGGGCCTCGATCGCCCAGGTCGTGTGGGGCGTGAACGGGTAGAGATCCGACCTTTCGAGAATAGAATGCGCGACGTCTTCTGCCAAGCCCGAGAGAATGGCAATACCCGGCGCCGTGCAATAGGCCGGCAGCCGTGTGCCGGTGATGACGTCGTTGTTGAGTACGTGGCGGCTCATGAAGCGCGAAACGAAAACGATGTCTGTATCGTCGAGCACTGTGAGGTTGACCGTCTCCTCCGTCGCCTTGCTCAGGTGCAGGAGATAGGGCATGCCGCGTTCGACGAAACCGCTTGCGCGGGTGTAGTGATATCCGAAATCGAGCGCCTTCACCGTCAGTTCAAAGCGCTTGGTGTCGGGATTCTTGCCGAGATAACCGAGTTTGGAAAGCGTGTGGGTGAAACGCTGGGCGGCGCTCATGTCGAGCCCGGTCTCTTCGGCGATCTGTGAAAGACTGAGGTTCGGGCGACGGCCGTCAAAGGCTCGCAGAACCCTGAAGGCCTTCTCGACCGATTGCACGAGCAAGGGATCGCGATCTTCTCCCGGTGCTTCGTTTTCTTCTGTCGCAGACTTGCTCGCCTTGCGTGCCATGTATCCCCGATTCCCGCGGTTTCCCACATATCGATAACAGAATCGCCAAGCATCGGAAAAGCTGCTTGACAGCTAAAATAAACATAATCACACTATGACATAACAATTATCGCATTGCAATAGTTGTTTCATCGCAGCAACGGAGAAAATCATGGATCGCTTCATCCTGACAGAACGACGTGGCGAGGTCGGCGTGATCACGCTGAACCGCCCGGAAATCCTCAATGCCTGGCATAGCCAGATGCGCCAGCAGCTGGTTGCCGCCTTCAAGGCGTTCGAAGAAGACGAGGGGGTCCGTGCAATTATCCTCACCGGTGCCGGCGACCGTGCGTTCAGTGCAGGCCAGGATCTGAACGAGGCCCGCTCGTTTGATGGCGCCCGCGGCCAGGAATGGGTCGGTGAATGGGAACGGCTCTATGACGCGATGCGTTCGCTGTCGAAGCCGCTGATTGCTGCGCTCAACGGCGTTGCCGCCGGCTCGGCATTCCAGGTGGCGCTTTTGTGCGACTTCCGCGTCGCCCATCCTGGCGTGCGCATGGGGCAGCCTGAAATCAATTCGGGCATCGCCAGCACCACGGGCCCTTGGATGATGCGCGAAATGATCGGCCTCTCCCGCACCATCGACTTGACGTTGAGCGGTCGTCTCATGGACGCAGACGAATGCAAGGATATCGGCATCATCAACCGCATCGTTCCGCAGGGACGCGTGATGGAGGAAGCCCTCTCGCTGGCGCAGGAACTCGGCGCCAAGCCGCCCGTCGCCATGCGGCTTGACAAACAGCGCTTCAGAGAGATGACAGAGGCTGGTTTCCGCGACTGCCTCGAAGCCGGCGCGCGCATACAGCGCGAAGCCTATGCCTCCGGCGAGCCGGCGCGGATGATGGAGCAGTTCCTCGCACGGCGTGCAGCCAGCAAAGCCTGACAAAGGCCATGCCGCTCATGGAGGCGGCGAACAATCCAAAACAAGAGGGTAGAACAAATGACCAACGACAAACGCATGATGATTGATCGTCGCACCTTGCTGAAAATCGGCGGAGGCTTGGGCGTCACCCTGGCCGCGCCTGCCGTCTTCACACGATCGGCATTCGCAGCCGAGCAATTGACCGTCGCCGATCCCGGCGGTCCCTATAGCCCAGGATACCGAAAGGCGTTCTATGACCCCTTTGAACAGGCAACAGGCATCAAGGTCATCAATGTTGCACGTGATGCCGAGCCGACCGCGCAGTTCAGGGCGATGGTCGAGACGCAATCCTATAGCTGGGACGTCTGCACGCTGACGCTGTCGGCCCGTGATATCCTGGAGAAGCGCGACCTGCTGGAGCCGATCAATCTGGCGGCGGCCGACGTACCCGGCCTGATGCCCGACGCTCTCACCGAACTGTGGCTCGGCGTGGACGTCTATTCCACCATCATGGCTTATCGCACCGACCGTTTTGACCCTGCCAATGGTCCGGGATCCTGGGCCGATTTCTGGAACATCGAAAAGTTCCCGGGACGTCGCGCGCTGCGCAAGAACCCGATCGACACCCTGGAGCAGGCGCTGCTCGCCGATGGCGTGCCCCTGGCCGAGCTCTACCCGCTCGACATCGAGCGCGCCTATGCAAGCCTCGAGAAGATCAAGCCGCATGTCGCCGTCTGGTGGACCGGTGGGGCGCAGTCGAGCCAGCTGATCCAGAGCGGTGAAGTCGACCTGATCGCGCTATGGAACGCTCGCGCCCAGGCGGTCATCGATGGCGGCGCCCCGGTCAAGATCGGGTGGAACCAGGGCCTTTACTCGATTGAGGGATGGGGCATTCCCAAGGGATCGCCGCGGGCCGATATCGCCCGTCAGTTCGTCAAGTTCTGCGCGGACGCGAAGCAGCAGGCGCTGTTTACGGAATTCCTTGCCTACGGTCCGACGAACCTGAAGGCCTATGAGCATATCCCGGCGGAACGTGCGGCAGCCCTGCCGACCTCCGAGGCTAACCTCAAGGTCATGACTATTGCCCGCGAAGACTGGTGGAGCGCCAATCGCTCGGAAATGACCGAGCGCTTCAACGCCTGGATCCTGGGTTAAGGGGAAAACCAATGCTCGCGAAGCCCGAACAAGCCACTCGCCCAAAACTCCTTGTCGATGGATTGGCAAAGAGCTACGGCGTCGCCATCGCTCTTAAGCCCACTCATGTCGCGGTCAAGACCGGCGAGTTCCTGACGCTTCTCGGGCCTTCGGGCTCAGGCAAGACCACCCTGCTGCAGATGATCAGCGGGTTGGTCACGCCGACAGAGGGCCGTCTGTTCATCGACGGCGGCGACGAGACGAACACCCCGGTGCACAAGCGCGACATCGGCCTGGTCTTTCAACACTACGCATTGTTTCCCCATCTGACAGTCGCAGAAAACATCGGCTTTCCCCTGAAGATGCGAGGCAAGACCTCGGCCGAGATCGACCGCCAGGTCAACGGAGCCCTGGACATGGTTCAGCTCGGCCATCTGTCGGGGCGGTTCCCGCGCGAACTCTCGGGCGGTCAGCAGCAGCGCGTCGCGCTCGCGCGCTGCTTCGTCTACCAGCCGTCGATCATTTTGATGGACGAGCCTCTGGGGGCACTCGACAAGAAGTTGCGTGAGCATATGCAGTTTGAAATCAAGCAGCTGCATCGGCAGACGGGCGCAACGATCATCTATGTCACCCACGACCAGGAGGAGGCGCTGGCGCTTTCCGACCGCATCTGCCTGATGAACCACGCGATGGTCGAGCAGATCGGTCCACCGCAGGAAATCTACTCCCGGCCACGAACCGCCTTTGCCGCCGATTTCATTGGCATCTCCAATATTTTTCGCGGCCGCGTTGAGCTCGGATCGAGTGGTGCCGCCCATCTGGCCACGGCGAGCGGCCGCTTCGGGATCGATGGCGCAGGCGTGTCGAACAATGCAGAGATGGCGCTCGTGGTGCGTCCCGAGCATCTCGAAATCGGATCGAGCGGGGCGAACGAGATCACTGGTCGGGTGGTCGAGCTGGTCTATGCCGGTTCAGAAACCCGCCTGCTCGTTGATATCGCGGCGGAGCAATTCGTGACAGTTCGTGTCCTTCCCGGCAAGCCATTGCCGAGTCTTGGCGAAAACATCACGCTGAGCTGGGCGCCGGAATCCGCCGTTCTGGTGATGCCATGACCGCGACCACCGTTTCTACAACAGGCGCTGCGCGCGCCAGCCGTTTCCGCTTTGGGCCGCTCTGGCTTGCCGCACCGGGTATCGCGTTTCTTTTGATCTTCTTCCTCGTTCCGGTCGCAAGGCTGATGGGTTTGAGCGTCGAGGATGCCGACACTGGCGTGTTGACCGCGGGCCACTATGCGCGCATCTTCCAGACCGACGTGTATTTTCGCGTGCTTCTGATCACCTTCCGCATCGCCGGCCTCACGACGCTCTTCTCGCTGCTATTGGGATATCCCCTGGCCTATTGGCTGTCGCGGCTACCGGACCGGACGCGCGGAATGATGATACTGCTCGTCATGGTTCCGTTTTGGACGAGTTATCTCGTCAAGAGCTTTGCCTGGGTAATCGTGCTCGGACGCACCGGGGTCATTAACCAGATCGGACTTGGAACCGGCCTCCTCAGCCAACCGCTCGAACTGCTGCACAATGAACTCGGCGTGATGATCGGTATGGTTCATGCGATGGTTCCGCTTGCGGTTCTGACCATGCTGCCCGTGATGACCGGCGTTGATCGCCGATTGACGCAGGCATCGGGGACGTTGGGTGCGACGCCCGCTAAGGGGTTCTGGCTCATCTATTTCCCGCTTTCGCTGCCTGGCGCTGCAGCCGCTGGCCTGCTTACGTTTATCTCCTCGCTTGGCTTCTTCATTGTCCCGGCGCTCCTCGGCGGCCGTCAGCAGACGATGCTGGCTCAGCTGATCATTGTCCAGGTGCAGGAGATCTTGAACTGGGCCTTTGCCGGGGCACTGGCTGCCATGATGCTGGCTGCAGCACTGGTCACGTGTTGGCTTTACGACCGGGTGTTTGGCCTTTCGAGCCTGTCTGGCGAACCTTCTGACGGCAAGGCCGGCCGCAAGGGCATATTGCGTGCGCTCGGTCTGGCTGTCCTCGATCGGTTTGCAGGTATCAGCAGCGCCCTCGCGAATGGCAGCCATCGGCTGCTCGGGGCTGCGGTTTCGAGCCGGATGCTCGGGCTCTATAGCCTGCTGATGTTCGCCTTCCTGATGCTTCCGACGCTTGTCGTGCTGCCGATCGCCTTTACCAGCTCGCAGTTCCTCGAGTTCCCGCCACCGGGTTATGGGATGGAATGGTTCAGGACTTACTTCACTTCCGATCTCTGGGTGGCGGCCACCGTCCGCTCGTTCGGCGTCGCCTTCGCAACAGCCATAGTTGCTACGGTGATCGGCGGTTTTGCGGCGTTGGCGCTTGCCCGTTCGCGCTCGCGCTGGCGCGGCATCATCTTCGCCTTCTTCCTGGCGCCGATGATCGTGCCTCGCATCGTGATTGCCGTCGGCCTGTTTTATCTCTTTGCCCAGATAGGCCTGGTCGCGACTGATATAGGCCTGGTGATCGGGCACACGGTGCTGGCATTGCCCTTTGCCTTCGTCGCCATCGCCGCGGTGCTGAAAAGTTATGACTGGCGGCTCGACCAGGCAGCCGCGACGCTCGGGGCAAACCGCGTCCAGGCCCTGCGCTTCGTCACCGTACCGCAAATCAAAAGCGGCCTGACGGCAGCGTTCCTGTTCGCCTTCATCACCTCGTTCGACGAACTGACCGTGGCAATCTTCGTCAGCGGCGGCGTCAAGACGACCCTGCCGAAACAGATGTGGGACGACATGATCCTTCAGCTGAACCCGACGCTCGCGGCAGTTTCGGTCGTCGTTTTCGTCGTTGTGACATCACTTCTCCTGGCGGCGGAAAAACTCCGCCGCTCCTCCTGAACCTATATTCGAGATCTCCCATGACTGTTTCTCTCGAAGGCTTCCTCGGAAGCTTCATGATGAAGGCTGCCCGCAAACCGGAACAGGTTTTCGCCCGTTTCAACGGCGAGCCGATCACCTTTGGCGCGCTTGATGCAATGTCGGCAGCGCTTGCAGCCGCGCTTCGCCAGCGTGGCCTGAAACCCGGCGATCGCGCCGCGGTGATGATGCGCAACTCGCGCCTGTCGCTTGCCGTCCTCTTCGGCCTTACCAAGGCCGGCGTCATCTGGGTTCCGGTCAACGCCCAGCTGCGCGGCGAGGGCCTGCGCTATATCCTGGAACATTGTGAGCCAGGCGTCTTCATCTGTGACGCCGAACTTGCCGAAACCATCGCTGAGAGCGGTGCCGCTCTGCCTGAGGCGGGGATTATTCTCGCGGGTGAACCGACGGGCGCGGCATCGCTTGAAACGATCTTGACTTCAGGGGTGGCCTTCAACGAGGCGCCGCCTGTCGCCGATGATCTTTTTGCGATCATGTATACCTCCGGCACCACTGGGCGACCCAAGGGCGTGCTGGTGACCCACGGTATGATCCGGCTTGCCGGCGAAGCGGTGCGTACGCTCTCGGTAGCCGGTCCAGGCGACGTCTTCTTTGTCTGGGAACCGCTCTATCACATCGGCGGCGCGCAGTTGATCGTTCTGCCGATCATCGAGGACCTGTCGCTTGCCATGGTGGATCGGTTCAGCGCCAGCCGCTTCTGGGATCAGGTGAGAACCTACGGTGCCACCCATATCCACTACCTCGGCGGGATCCTGCAGATCCTTCTAAAACAGCCCGAAAGTAAAGGTGATCGCGAGCATCCCGTGCGGATCGCATGGGGCGGCGGCTGCCCGAAGGAAGTGTGGCCGCTCTTCAAGGAGCGTTTTGGTGTAGAGATGCGCGAGTGCTACGGCATGACGGAAGCCTCCAGCATCACCACCTGCAACGCAGCCGGTGTCGTCGGTGCCGTCGGTCAGCCGATGCCGTGGTTCTCGGTCGATATCCTGGATGAGAAGGGTGAGTCGGTGCCGACGGGCGACAAGGGCGAGATCGTCGTGCGCACTTCGCTGGAGGGCGCGCTGTTCAAAGGCTACCTGCGCAATCCCGAAGCGACCGAAAAGGCCCTTCGGGGCGGCGCCCTGCACACTGGCGATTCCGGCTCGTTCGATGCCGACGGTAATCTCTGGTTCCACGGGCGGCTCACCGACAGTGTCCGCTGCAAGGGCGAAAATGTTTCCGCCTGGGAGGTGGAACACGTCGCCGCCGCCTATCCGGCGGTCGAAGATTGCGCAATGATCGGTGTTGCCGCCGATGTCGGCGAGCAGGACATCAAGCTTTTCGTCAAGCCCAAGCCCGGCAGCGCGATCGATCCGATCGACCTTTCGGGGTGGCTCGCCCATCGGCTCGCGCCTTACCAGAACCCGCGCTACATCGCCGTCGTCGACGAGTTCGAACGCACGCCGAGCCAGCGGATCATGAAGCATCGGCTGTCTGTCGCACTCGACGATTCTTGGGACCGGCTGGCGCAGAAATAGGGCTGGGGTGCTTTGGGTCGACTGCGGCGCATGAAGGGAAGCGACGGTATGGGTCAGTCTGGCGAAATCGTGCTGGTTGGTTGCGGCAACATGGGTTTTGCGCTGCTTGAAGGCTGGGTGGCCCGGTTTGGCATTGCCGCTGACCGAATTCATGTGGTCGAGCCGGTGGAGGCCCTCCGCCGGCGCGCAACGGCAGCGGGCGCTGCGGCCTACGCGGATGCGTCCGACCTGCCGCAGGCACTGCAGCCGCGCGCCGTCATTGTCGCCGTCAAGCCGCAGGTCATCGGCTCGATGCTTGCGACATACCGGCGGTTTAGCGCAACCGCCGCCTTTGTCAGCATCGCCGCCGGCGTGCCGATCGCGACCTTCGAGGCGACGCTTGGTGCGGTGCCGATCGTGCGCGCCATGCCCAACATGCCGGCGTCGATCGGCATGGGAGTTATTGCCGCTTTTGCCAACGCGCACACCGGTAACGTTCAGATGGCCTATGTGAGTGATCTTCTGGCAGCTGTCGGAAACGTCCATTGGCTGCCGGAAGAACAGCTCATCAATGCCGCGACTGCAATATCGGGGTCGGGGCCGGCCTACCTCTTCCATTTCATCGAGTGCTTGACCGAGGCAGGTGTCGCTGTCGGTCTGCCGGTAGAGACTGCGCATGCGTTGGCAAAGCAGACGGTTGACGGTGCTTCAACTCTCGCCAGCGCCAGCGTCTTTTCTCCCACGGAGCTCCGCCAGCAAGTAACCAGCCCGAACGGCACGACTGCTGCGGCACTTGAGGTCCTCATGGCCGAGCCGAGTTTGGCGGCTTTGGTGAGGGGGGCAGCCGCGGCCGCGCATCACCGGGCTCTCGAGCTTGCTGTTGTCGGTTGAGCGGTAATGCCTGTGCGAGACAATGACGGACCGGTGCGCCTCGTTCATTCGCTCAAGGATAGCGATGTCGCCCTCGCTAGAGCGTTGGCGCTTCGAGCGCCGTTGCCGAGTTGACTATCGATGTTGTGAGGCCCAAGCACCGATGAATTCTGCGGTAGCCTGCGTCATGACCGAACACGGCTGTCCATGGCTCAAACAGGTTGCCGTTCGGATATGGCATCATGTTGGTAGAGCTGCACGAGGCGTCGCGCCAGCACGACGAAATCATCGATGCAATAGCGAACCACGATCCTGACCGGGCGGAGGCGTTGATCCGCGCACACCTCGATCTATCACGCAAGAACATGGCGATGTATGCCGCCCCGGAAGGGATGGCGATTTCTCTTGGTGTGTAACGTATCCGGGCCTCCGGTGTTCTTACGTTAGCCCGCCGGACGATTAATGGTCATTCGACGCGAAACGATCGATGGCGTCGAAGACAGCGCGGGACATGCGCAATGGTTGCTCCGGCGAGCCAGGTGGCCTGCCGCTGACGCCCGGGACGTGAATGCCGAGCTTCTCCAGCCGCCGGATTTGGTCGTGTGCGCGGGCGATGTGGCCGCTCCCTTCCGGGCCCGGCATCATCGCAAACACCGTCAGCCCGACAGCGGGAGAGGTTTCACCCGTTCTGAAGCTTGGCGTGTCCAGAGACCAGGAACCGCCGGAAAGACCGGCCGACAGCATTTCGACGAGGAGCGCGACGTTCGCACCCTTGCGGCCACCGAAGGGTAGCAGCGCGCCTAAGAGTGCCTTTTCGGCGTCCCGGGTATCGGCGCCTTCGTTGTCGACCGCCCATCCTTCCGGGATTTCTCGCCCCTCGGCGGCGGCGGCGGCAATGTTGACGTAGGCAGTCGCGCTTGACGATTGGTCGACGATGAGTGGCGGCGCGTTGGCGCCGAGCGGAAATCCGAAGGCGATGGGGTTCGTGCTGTAGACAGCCGGTCCTCCTGCCTTCGCTACGACCATGGCATTCGCGTTGGTCGCCGCAAGACCGCCCAGGCCTTCCAGCGCGAGCCTGCGCACGTAGTAGCCGAGCTCGCCCGTTGTATAGCTGTTCTTTTGGGTGAAGAGCGCGATCCCGAAGTTGCGGGCAGCATCCACGAAATCGCGGAAGGCAAGGTCGAAACCAAGCTGCGCGATGCCTCGGTCGGCATCGCAGGTGATGTGAGCGGGGAAGGGGCGCGTGGCGGCCGGCGTGGGATCGCAATTGATGCGCCCCTCGCGAAAACTGTTCAGATAATCGACGAGGTGCGGAAACCCGACCGCGCTCGGGCCGAAGCGGGCTGCCGACACTGTTGCGTCCACGAGCGATCGGGCGCTCGCCGGATTGGCGCCGGCACCAAGGCAAGCTCTCATCGCCAGATCTTCTGCTTGCCTCTGGTTGAGTTCGACCTCTTCCATCTCAGATCTCCAGTCCCGCTTTCCTACCCTCATAAAACGCATAGGGTGCCTGCCGCGGTGCGGCGCAATCGCCGATCTGGCGCGTAGCGATACCGCGTTCGGCGAGCCCCGGCATCAGCCAGTCGGCCGGGGCATTCGTGGTGGCCGTCACCAAGGCATCCGCGTCGATGAAGCGACACTCTCCCGTGGTGTGGTCGACGATGGTCGCGCCGTTGCCGTGCCATTCGATGACGCTGGCTTCGACGATCCATGTTACGCCGAGTTTCCTGAGCGCCTGGCGCATCGGAACGTCGGCTGCGGTTCGCTGCAGCTCCTTGCCGACGAACGGGTCGGGCGTCAGGAGCGCCACCTCGTGGCCCTCCTCGGCGAGCTTCCAGGCGGTGCCGCAGCCGCGCCAGCCGCCGCCTTCATCCAAAAGCAGAACGCGCTTGCCCGGCCTTGCCTGCCGCGCCATGACGGCTTCGACTGTGAAGACGTTACCCTTCACCAGGCCCGGCATCGCCTCGACCGCCGGCAGCGCTTTCTGGAACACCGTCTCCGGCGAATAGGAGCCGGTGGCGACGATGACACGCCCGAACTCGGAAGGATCGATGTCCTCGGCCTCGACATAGGAGTTGAGGCGAACCTCTACACCGAGTTTTTCGAGCTGGCGCTCATACCAGGCGATGAGATCGAGGATCTGGGCCCTTCGTGGCTGCATGCCTGCGAGCAGGAAGTTACCGCCGAGCCGGTTCGACGCCTCGGCGAGCGCGACTTCGTGGCCACGCTCGGCGGCCACCCGGGCGGCCTCCAGTCCGGCTGGGCCGCCACCGATGACCAGCACGCGCTGGGGATCGCTGGTCTTCAAAAAGCGGTCGCCGTTCCATTCGGCCTCGCGGCCGACGGACGGGTTGATCAGGCAGCTGATCCAGTAGTCGCGCGACCGGCGTCCCCAGCACATCTGATTGCACGAGATGCAGCCGCGAATGTCCTCCGGGCGATCTTCGGCCGCCTTCTTTGCAAGATGCGGATCAGCGATCTGCCCGCGCACGATCGAAACGAGGTCGGCTGCTCCCTGGCCGAGCACCGTTTCGGCGTTTTCGGGGGTGCGGATGTGGCTTTCGGCGATCACAAGCGCGTTCTTGACGACACTCCTCAGGACTGAAGCGAGATCGGCGCCAAGTTTTTCCGGATAGAGGAACGTCGGCATCAGCTTGTAGAAATCGAGGTAGCCGCCAGAGCCGCAGGTGACATAATCGATAAGGCCCAGTTCGTCGTGCAGGCGGATGATTTCGGCAAGCTCGTCGCGTTGAAGCGCAACCTTCACGTCCGGTTCGTCACTGACGGCAAGGCCGACAATGAAATCCGGCCCGCAGACGTGCCTGATCCGCGTCAGGATTTCCCGAGACATCCGCGTGCGGTTTTCAAGCGAACCGCCCCACTGATCGTCGCGCCGATTGCACCATGGCGTCCAGAATTGGTCGACCAAACCGAGATAGGCAGCCCATACTTCGACGCCGTCAAAGCCGGCGTCCCGACAGCGACGTGCCGCCGCAACGAAGCCATCGATCGTTTCCAGGATTTCCGCTTCGGTCATCGGATGCGAGCCGTCGCTGTCATGATAGCTCGGCCCGCCCGAAGGCGACCAATGCGGATGGAACGAATTGTCGGAATCCCCATGCGCTCCGACGTGATAGAGCTGCTGGATCGCTATGGCTCCATGCCCTTTGATCGCCTCGACCACCTTCTTGAAATGGGGGATGACACTGTCATCGGAGTGGCGAAAATTGCCGCGAGTTAAAACGGCTGCGGCATGGACGGGCATGGGTTCGACGACGATCATCGCGGCGCCGCCGATCGCTCGTTCCCGGTAATAGGCGGTATGTCGTTCGGTCGGCAGACCCTCGACCGCCATGTTCGCCGTGTGCGCGCCGAACACGATCCTGTTCTTCAGCGTGTTGGACCGCAGTTTGAGAGGGGAAAACAGCCGAGGAAATTTCTTGGACATGGCGCAACTCCTGGCGGGGAGGGGTCGGGACTGGAATGGAATGAGGGAGGAGCCACCCTTGGCGCTTTTCCGGGCGGAGGACCGGCCGCCCGGAGGAATGGCATTCGCCGGCCGATCCGCGCTTACGCCGCGTTGGCCGCGATTGCCATTGCGCGATCGTTCGTCTCGTGCGCATTGACCATGGCGCCCGCGAGCTGGCGGAAGGTGACAGTGCCGAGAGGCATTCCGGACGGATCGACGACGGTGATATCACCTTCGGGTGCAGAGGCGAGCGTACGGACCGCTTCTTCGATTGTGAGATCGGCGGCAATCCGTTGCCCACTGTCGGCTGCAGTTGCGCCAAGCGGTGCCATGATCGCCTCCACATGGACAACGCGGCCCCGGTTCACCTCCTTGACGAAATTGGCGACATAGTCGTCGGCAGGCCTCAGCACGATATCCTGGCTCGTGCCCTGCTGGATGACCTCGCCGTCGCGCAAAATGGCAATCTGGTCACCGAGCCTCAGCGCTTCGTCGAGGTCGTGGGTGATGAAGACGATCGTCTTTTTAATCTCCTTCTGCAGGTCCAGAAGCACCGTCTGCATGTCCGTGCGGATGAGAGGATCGAGGGCTGAATAGGCCTCATCCATCAAAAGCACCGGTGCGTCGTTGGCAAGCGCGCGGGCGAGCCCGACGCGCTGCTGCATGCCGCCGGAGAGCTGATTGGGATACTTGTGCTCGAAGCCCTTAAGTCCAACCCGTTCCAGCCAGCGCATGGCAGTATCGATGCTTTGTGCGCGCGCTACGCCCTGGATTTCAAGGCCGAAGATCGTGTTGTCGAGCACGCTTCGATGCGGAAGCAGCGCGAACTTCTGGAACACCATGGCGGTCTGGTGGCGGCGGAACTCGCGCAGTTCCGCCTCTGGCATCTTCACCACATCGACGCCGTCGACGAGAACTTCGCCGGCCGTCGGATCGATCAGCCGGTTGATATGCCGGATGAGCGTCGACTTGCCCGAGCCGGAAAGCCCCATGATCACCTGGATCGAGCCCGACGGCATCTCGATGTTGATGTCGCAAAGGCCGAGCACGTGCCCGTGACGCTCGTTCAGTTCGGTCTTGGTGAGGCCGTTCCTAACCGCCTCGACATGAGCCCCGGCATTCGGTCCGAAGATCTTATAGAGATGGCGGATTGCGATGCCGCCGAAAGCGTGCTCAGCCATGGACCACCTCCCGGTGCTTCTGCAATCGTTCGCCATAGGCCTGGCTGACCCGGTCGAACATGATGGCGATGCCGACGATCGCAAGACCATTGAAGATACCGAGCGTGAAGTACTGGTTGGCGATCGCCTTCAGTACGGGTTGGCCAAGACCCTGAACACCGATCATCGAGGCGATGACGACCATGGCAAGCGCCATCATGATCGTCTGGTTGATCCCTGCCATGATGGTCGGCAGCGCAAGCGGGAGCTGCACCTTGAAGAGCTTCTGCCGGTTGTCGGCGCCGAAGGCATCGGCCGCCTCCAGTACGTCCTTGTCGACCAGGCGAATGCCGAGATTGGTGAGCCGGATCATCGGCGGGATCGCGTAGATGACGACGGCGATCAGGCCCGGCACCTTGCCAATGCCGAGCAGCATGACGACGGGGATCAGGTAGACGAAGCTTGGCATGGTCTGCATGACGTCGAGCACCGGGTTGACGACCCGCTGGACCCTGTCGGAGCGCGACATGAGAATGCCGATCGGCAGGCCGATCGCGATCGACAGGATCGTGCAGACGAAGATCATCGAGATCGTCCGCATCGTATCGTCCCACATGTCGAAGTAGCCGATGAGCAACAGCGTCACGAGACAGCCGGCGGCGATGCGAATGCTTCTGGTCGCTGACCAGGCGATGGCGAGGATGAGGAGCGTGATGATCGGCCAGGGCGTCTTGGTCATGAACCGTTCAGAAGCGATTAGAAAATGCTGGAGCGGCGCGAAGAAGCCCTCGATCAGATCACCGTAGTTTCGGGTAAAGCCGCGAAACGTTTCGTCGATGACTTTCTTGAGGTTTCGAAGCGCGTTGTCGTCCATGCTGGGAAATTGATAAAACCAGTCCATTCGGTTCCCCTTCTCGAAAGAGCCGATGCGTTCTTGTTGTTATGTCGGCGAGAACGGTGCGATATGCTGAAGGCACACCGCACCGGGTTTTCGGCCGTGCTGACTACAGCGCAGCCTCGATCTTGGCGGCGGCCTCTGGGGAGACCCACTTCTTCCAGATATCCGGGTTTTCTTCGAGGAAGTGCTTTGCACCTTCCTCGCCGCTCGCCTGGTTGTCGGTCATCCAGGCCATCAACTTGGCGATTGTCTCGTTGCTCCAGGAGCGCTTGTTGAGGTACTCCATGACCTCGGGGCCAGCTTTTTCGGAAAAGGGCTTGGCGACAAGTGTCACGATCGTATCGACCGGCCAGGCGCTCGGCTTCGGGTCAGTGCATTCGGCAACCGTAATGCAACGCTTCCACTCGGCTGCGTCATAGGGGACGCCTGCCTCAAGCTGCACCATCTCGTATTTGCCAAGCAGGGCGGTCGGTGCCCAGTAATAGCCGACCCAGCCTTCCTTGCGCTCATAAGCCTTGGCAATCGAGCCGTCGAGGCCTGCTGCCGAGCCGGTGTCGACCAGCGTCCAGCCGGCCTTCTCTGCTTCGAAGGCCTTGTAGAGCTGTGCGGTTACGACCGTTCCACCCCAACCCTGTGGACCATTGAAGATCGCGCCCTTGCTCGGGTCTTCAGGGTCCTTGATGAGGTTGGGATGCTTCAGGAGATCGGGAATACTCTTGATGTCTGGATGGGCATCGGCGAAATACTTCGGGATCCACCAGCCCTGAACGCCGCCATCGGGCAGCGGAGACCCGACCTTTACGATACGGCCTTCTTCGGTTCCCTTCTTGACCACGTCGGGAAGCAGATCGATCCAGGCCTCGGGCGCGATATCCGGCTCGCCTTTTTCCGCCATGGAGGTGATCGTCGGTACGGTATCGCCGATGGTGATTTCGGCGCTGCAGCCGTAACCTTCATTGAGGATGATCTTGTCGAGATTGGAAATGACCTCGGCACTTTGCCAGTTCATGCTGGCGATGGTGACGCTGCCGCAGTCTGCCGCGCTGGCGAGCGACGAACCGGCGACGGTCCCAAGGAACAGGCATGTCGATGCTAGCAAGCTTTTCATTATCGTTCCCTCTTTTGGCGGCTTTTCTTCTGAGGCGGGGCGCCGCGGACCCCGTCTCAACGACGCTAGGAGGCTTCTCCCATGCGAACCGATTTCCTGAACGCAGCCCTCAATCCGCGTGAGACGGCGGTATCGAATCCGGCCGCGCGCATCTCCTCGATCGCGGCCGCGGTGGTGCCGCGATAGTCGAGGAAGGTCTGGACAATGTCGGTCGGACACTCGTCACGCTGCTCAAGCAGCCGACCGGCACCCGTGATAAGGGTATTGACGGCACGCTTGGCGATCTCGGGAGCCAGTCCTTGCGAGACGGCGTCTGCCATCATCGCTTCGGCGAGCAGCGCCGGAAAGGCAGGCCCGGATCCGGTGAGGCCGGTCAGATAGTCGATTTCCGCTTCTGAATGCACTTCATCCTGAGAACCGCAAGCATCGAAGATCGCCCTTATGATGTCTCGATCGTCGTTCTGCAGCCCGGCGGCTGCGACCCACGGCGTATAGGACTTGCGGACTTCGGCCGCCGCATTTGGCAGGGTACGGACCACGCGGTCCGTCCGATGATGCTCAACAAGGGCGCTGAGGCGGATGCCCGCCATGACGGAGATGACAAGCTTGCCCTCGGCAACAACGTTCAGGCTGAGCCAGTCGGCCGGACGGACGGAGAGAACGATGACGTCCGAGCGGTCGGCAAGTGCCTGATTGTCCGATGTCCAGAAGGAGCGGTTGAAACGGTCGGGGCGCTCGCTGCGATAGGAGAGCGACAGGTTCTGAGGCTCGACGATGCCGGCGTCGAGAATGGCGTCGGCGATTGCTCCGCCCAGCCAACCCGCACCACCAATTACGCCAACCCTCAAAGGCCCGCCCGTTTCCATGCTTCTCTCACTCTGGTTTGTAGCCATGCCGGGCGAAGAAGCGATCGAGCTCCCTCTGCTGTGGTGTTTGTCCGGTGTAAATCGCGATGTATTCCGGAATGCGCTTCATGCGGAGCGCAAGATCCTCCTTGGACTGCATCGAGATGTATCCAATCTGGACCAGGTAGGTCGTTCGTGCGCGAACGTCCGCCGGTCCCGCGTCATATCCGAACCGCATGAACATGCGGCCCAGCGCCTCCATTCTCGCCTGATCGGCCTCATGGACTTCGGCCTGTATCTCGGGCGATTGCAGCGCCCAGCTGCGAACGGCGAACTCGAACTGGGAGTCGAACAGTTCCTTGTTCACCCAGCAGTCGAAAACGTTCAGCATCGCCTCGGCCAAGGACTCCGCATAGGCTTCGGACTGTTTGACCAGATTGCCGGTATTCTTCTCCCTCCAGCGCGCGACGAGGGCACTCAGCAGTTCCTCCCGGTCCTTGAAGAACCAATAGAAGCTGGTCCGGGAAAGATTGAGCCGTTTGGCCAACGGCAGGATCTTCACCGAGTCCACGCCCGACTCGAGCAGGGAGTCATAGGCGGCCTCGAGCCATCCCTCCTGAGAACCGCGCCAGCCAGTGTCAGTCATCGCCTGTTCCATGATTGCCTCCTAACAAATCCAAACGGCCGTTTCAAGCAAAATGTACATATGTGTCGAATATCTGAACCACGGTGTTTTTGATTGTTGACACCTATGTACATTTCCGCTTACAGTTGCGATAAATTCCCATAAACCGGAGCCCGTCGCATGTCGAACGATCCCCTGCTTCAGCCGTTTCAGTTGAAGCATTTGACCCTGCGCAACCGCATCATTGTTACGTCTCACGAGCCTGCCTATCCCGAAGACGGCATGCCGAAGGACCGCTACCGTGCCTATACCGTTGAGCGGGCCAAGGGCGGGGTGGCGCTGACGATGACCGCCGGCTCGGCGGCAGTGTCCAAGGACAGCCCTCCGGTCTTCAACAACCTGCTCGCATACAAGGACGAGATCGTGCCTTGGATCCGGCAAATGACCGACGCCGTGCATGAAGAGGGGGCTGCGATCATGATCCAGCTCACGCACCTCGGCAGGCGTACCCGCTGGGACAAGGGCGATTGGCTCCCGGTCGTTGCACCCTCACATCATCGCGAGGCAGCGCACCGAGCCTTTCCCAAGAAGCTCGAAGACTGGGACATCGAGCGCATTATCAAGGACTTTGCGGACGCCGCCGAACGGATGAAGGCGGGCGGTATGGATGGTGTCGAGCTGGAAGCCTACGGGCATCTTATTGACCAGTTCACCTCGCCGCTCACCAACGAACTCGACGGTCCTTATGGAGGTTCGCTCGATAACCGCCTGCGCTTTTGTTTCGACGTCTTCAGGGCCATGCGCGAAAGGGTCGGTAACGACTTTATCCTTGGCGTTCGCTATACGGCAGACGAATGTCTTCCCGGCGGGACAGGAAAGGCCGAAGGCCTGGAGATTTCCCGTCGTCTCAAGGAAAGCGGCCTCATCGATTATCTGAATGTCATCCGCGGTCATATCGATACGGATCCGGGCCTCACAGATGTCATCCCGATTCAGGGGATGGCGAGCGCACCACATCTGGATTTTGCCGGCGATGTGCGCGCGGCAACCAAATTTCCAACCTTCCATGCAGCCAAGATCCAGGACGTGGCGACGGCCCGTCATGCAATCGCTGCCGGCAAGGTCGACATGATCGGTATGACCCGCGCCCACATGACCGACCCGCATATCGTGCGGAAGATCATGGAAAAGCGCGAGGATGATATTCGCCCCTGCGTCGGCGCCAACTACTGTCTCGACCGCATCTATCAAGGTGGCATGGCTTTCTGCATTCACAATGCGGCGACCGGTCGCGAAGAAACGATGCCGCATCGGATCCCGAAGGCTGCCGTTCGCAAGAAGGTCGTCATCGTCGGTGCCGGTCCGGCCGGCCTTGAGGCTGCTCGCGTCTCGGCGGAACGGGGTCATGAGGTCGTTGTTTTGGAGGCCGCGAACAATCCGGGCGGTCAAATCCGCCTGACGGCCCAGAGCGAGCGCCGGCGGGAAATGATCGGCATTATCGACTGGCGCATGAGCCAGTGCGAAAAGCTCGGCGTCACCTTCCGGTTCAATACCTGGGCCGAGGCTGAGACGGTACTCACCGAAAAGCCCGATGTCGTCATTATCGCTACCGGTGGATTGCCGCACACAGAGGTGCTGTCGAAGGGCAACGAACTCGTCGTTTCCTCCTGGGACATCATCTCCGGTGATGTGAAGCCTGGAACCAACGTGCTCATCTTCGACGACGCCGGCGACCATGCGGGCCTCCAGGCTGCCGAGTTCCTCGCCAAGGCCGGTGCCAAGGTGGAAATCATGACACCGGACCGCTCCTTCGCGCCCGAAGTCATGGCGATGAACCTCGTTCCTTACATGCGCTCGCTGCAGAAACTCGACGTCACCTTCACAGTCACGTACCGGCTGGAGTCGGTTGAAAAGAGTGGCAACCAGATCATCGCCCATGTTGGCAGTGACTATGGCGGCGTTGCCAAGCAGCAGACCTTCGACCAGATCGTCGTCAACCACGGAACCATCCCGCTGGACGACCTCTATTTCGAATTGAAGCCTGACTCGCGGAACCTTGGCGAAGTCTCCTACGACGAGCTTATTGCCGGCACACCGCAGTCCGTCGAACGCAACCCGGAGGGCGCCTATCAACTCTTCCGGATCGGCGATGCCGTTGCGGCCCGCAATACACATGCGGCCATCTACGATGCGCTGCGTCTTGCCAAGGACATCTGAGAATGGCGCGGTTTGACGCCTTGCAAGCGTTTCTGGACGCGGCCTTTGTCGCGTTCAACCAGTTTTCACAGGATCTGAGGGCGCGCCAGTCACTCATGCAGATTTTTGCCCAGCTTGAAGCGCCGCAACCGCAACGTCTGGACATCGGCAAGCGCCTCCCGGTCTGCAGCCAACATCTCGACAGTGTGCTGGCTGCAGAAACCGGCCGATCGTCCCTGGATACGCTAATCAGACGCTTCTCGGACCTTGAACCGATGCTCGAATGGAAGTGGCGCTCGGTCTACGACCATACGGCCAGCGAAAATTTCTTGGTGAGCCACGCCAATGCGATGATCGCCGGACCGGGCGGCCTGGAGGACCGGAGGGACCTCTGGCTCGGCGCGACGCTGATGGCGCCGTATGTGCGTTATCCCGACCACGACCACGCCCCGGAAGAGACGTACCTCGTCCTGTCGGAAGGCGAGTTTCAGCATGGCGATTCCGAATGGTTCTCACCCGGGATCGGAGGTTCCTTCTACAATCCGCCTGGCGTCAGACACGCCATGCGGTCGGGTGAAAAACCGCTGTTTGCATTCTGGGCATTGTTGCCTGATCGACCGAGGCACTGACGAAAGGGCGTTCGGCCGAGACCGAGCGCGGGAGAAAGGTTTGCCATGAAAATACTTGTGACGGTGAAACGGGTCGTTGACTACAACGTCAAGATCCGCGTGAAGGCAGACGGTTCGGGCGTCGAACTTGCGAACGTGAAGATGTCGATGAACCCCTTCGACGAAATCTCGGTCGAAGAGGCGCTCAGGCTGAAGGAAGCCGGCAAGGCCGAGGAAGTCGTCGTCGTATCCGTCGGTCCGGCCAAGGCCGAGGAGACGCTGCGCACGGCGCTCGCCATGGGTGCCGACCGCGCCATCCTGGTTGAGACCGAAGACCAGGTCGAGCCGCTCGCTGTCGCCAAGATCGTCAAGGGTGTGGCCGAGGCTGAACAGCCGGGCCTGATTATCGTCGGCAAGCAGGCGATCGACGACGATTCGAACCAGACCGGCCAGATGCTGTCCGCTCTCCTCGGCTGGGCGCAAGGGACCTTTGCCTCCAAGGTCGAGATCGGCGACGGCAAGGCGACCGTGACGCGCGAAGTCGACGGCGGTCTGCAGACCATCGACATCAAGCTGCCGGCCGTCGTCACCACCGACCTGCGTTTGAACGAGCCGCGCTACGCCTCACTGCCGAACATCATGAAGGCGAAGAAGAAGCCGCTCGACAAGAAGTCGCCGGCCGACTTCGGCGTCGACACCGCTGCCCGCCTCAAGGTGCTGAAGACCGAGGAGCCGTCGGGCCGCAAGGCCGGCATCAAGGTCAAGTCGGTCGCCGAGCTCGTCGAAAAGCTTAAAGTCGAAGCCGGCGTGCTCTGATTTAAGGAAGGGAGATTTTATCATGGCCATTCTTCTTCTGGCTGACCACGACAGCAACCACCTTTCCGACCAGACCGCCAAGGCGCTGAGCGCGGCCTCGAAAATCGCCAGTGGGACTGGAGCCGATGTGCATGTTCTCGTTGCCGGCGCCGGCGCGAAGCAGGCTGCCGAACAGGCGTCCAAGCTTGCAGGCGTTTCCAAGGTGCTCGTTGCCGACGACGCCTCGCTTGCCAACAACCTTGCCGAGCCGCTCGCTGCCCTGATCGTCTCGCTCGCTGGCAGCTACGACACGATCGTGAGCGCCGCCACCTCGGTCGGCAAGAACGTGATGCCGCGCGTTGCAGCGCTGCTCGACGTTTCCCAGGTGTCCGAAATCATCGAGGTCGTCTCGGCCGATACCTTCAAGCGTCCGATCTATGCCGGCAACGCCATCCAGACGGTCCAGACGACCGAAGCCAAGCGCGTCATCACCGTGCGCACCGCCTCCTTCGCCTCTGCCGCTGAAGGCGGTTCGGCGGCGATCGAGACCGTCTCGGCTGCCGCCAACCCTGGCGTTTCCTCCTTCGTCGCCGACGCGCTGTCGTCGTCCGACCGCCCGGAGCTGACGTCTGCCAAGATCATCATCTCCGGTGGCCGCGCGCTCGGCTCGTCGGAAAAGTTCAGGCAAGTGATCCTGCCGGTTGCCGACAAGCTCGGCGCTGCCGTCGGCGCTTCGCGCGCTGCGGTCGACGCCGGTTATGCCCCGAACGACTGGCAGGTCGGCCAGACCGGCAAGGTCGTTGCGCCCGATCTCTACATCGCCTGCGGCATTTCCGGTGCCATCCAGCACCTCGCCGGTATGAAGGACTCGAAGGTCATCGTCGCCATCAACAAGGACGAAGAGGCGCCGATCTTCCAGGTCGCCGACTACGGACTGGTTGCCGATCTCTTCGACGCTCTGCCGGAGTTGCAGAAGGCTTCGTAGGTCCGTTTTTAAGCGACCGAACCCAGGTGGGCTGACCGTGGTTCGGTTGGCCCTTCCACGCGATTGAAGCATCAACGAAAAGGATACCACAGTGGATGTACGCGCCGCCGTTGCCGTTCAGGCAGGCAAGCCGCTCGAGGTCATGACGGTTCAGCTCGAAGGCCCGCGGGCCGGCGAAGTGCTGATCGAGGTCAAGGCCACAGGCATCTGCCACACCGACGATTTCACCCTGTCCGGCGCCGATCCGGAAGGCCTGTTCCCGGCGATCCTCGGCCATGAAGGCGCCGGCATCGTCGTCGACGTCGGCCCGGGCGTGACCTCGGTGAAGAAGGGCGATCATGTCATTCCGCTCTACACGCCCGAGTGCCGCTCCTGCCCGTCGTGTCTGTCGCGCAAGACCAATCTGTGCACCGCGATCCGCTCGACACAAGGCCAAGGCCTGATGCCCGACGGCACCTCGCGCTTCTCGATCGGCAAGGACAAGATCCACCACTACATGGGCTGCTCGACCTTCGCCAACTACACGGTGCTGCCGGAGATCGCGGTTGCCAAGGTCAACCCGGACGCCCCCTTCGACAAGATCTGCTACATCGGCTGCGGCGTGACGACCGGCATCGGCGCCGTCATCAACACGGCACAGGTGGAAATGGGTGCGACTGCGATCGTCTTCGGTCTCGGCGGCATCGGCCTCAACGTCATCCAGGGCCTGCGCCTTGCCGGTGCCGACATGATCATCGGCGTCGACCTCAACAACGACAAGAAGGCCTGGGGCGAACGCTTCGGCATGACCCACTTCGTCAACCCGAAGGAGGTCGGCGACGACATCGTGCCTTACCTCGTCAACATGACCAAGCGCGGAGCCGACCAGATCGGCGGCGCCGACTACACCTTCGACTGCACCGGCAACACCAAGGTCATGCGCCAGGCGCTCGAGGCCTCGCATCGCGGCTGGGGCAAGTCGGTGGTCATCGGCGTTGCCGGCGCCGGCCAGGAGATCTCCACCCGGCCGTTCCAGCTCGTCACCGGCCGCAGCTGGATGGGCACCGCCTTTGGCGGCGCGCGCGGCCGCACCGACGTGCCGAAGATCGTCGACTGGTACATGGAAGGCAAGATCGAGATCGACCCGATGATCACCCATACGATGCCGCTCGAAGACATCAACAAGGGTTTCGAACTGATGCATTCGGGCGAGAGCATCCGCAGCGTGGTGTTATACTGAGCGCGGGTTGAGGACCGTTTCCAGACTGCAAATGCACTTTTTGCGCCGCAGCGTGATCTAGCCGGCGGCGCCAACAAGCAGCCGGGCATTGTGCGCCGGCCAGAAGGAGGAGAAGCCCATGCCAAGCATTGCGATCCATCCATCCCTCGACAGCGGGTTCAAGGCGACGGACGCTGCCTTTTCCGGCGGCACGCTGGTCTGCAACTGCGCGAGCAATCCCGTGAAAGTGCGCGTCAAGGGTGATATCGCCCACAACCATGCTTGCGGCTGCACAAAGTGCTGGAAACCCGAAGGTGCGGTGTTTTCGGTCGTTGCCGTCGCACCGACGGCCAACGTCGAGGTGCTGGAAAACGGCAACAAGCTTGCGGTCGTGGACCCGGCGGCGCTGATCCAGCGCCATGCGTGCAAGGATTGCGGCGTACACATGTACGGCCCGGTCGAGCGTGACCACGCGTTCAAGGGGCTTTCCTTCGTTCATCCTGAGCGCTTCCAGGAGGCAGGCTGGGCAAAACCGGGTTTTGCCGCCTTCGTCTCGTCGATCATCGAGAGCGGCTATGACCCGGCCGGAATGGACAGCATGCGCGCGCGGCTGCGCGAACTGGGCCTCGAACCCTATGACTGTCTCAACCCAGTCCTGATGGACGTTCTCGCCACCTGGGCGGCCAAGAAGAGCGGCGCGCTTGCTGCCTAATAGTCAGACCCTGACTGTCCGCTATGTCGATCGCTAGGCCAAGCCTAGCGATCGACGACGAGATCACTGAGCGGCTTCGAACAGCAAGGAAGGAAAAGCCCAGCATCGATCTCTCGTTGCCTTATTCCGCCATTGTGGTTCATCTCGACCGAACCCGATACGAGCTTGGACTTGCACGTGCCGCAGACGCCGTTCGAACACGATGAGGCGAGTTTTACGCCCGCTTTCTTTGCGCAGGAGAGCACGGTCTGCTCGCCCCCGATTTCGATCTTGCGGCCCTGTTTGGAGAACTCGACCTGGAACGTTCGGGTCGCCGGCTGATCGACGATAGGAATATCCGGGGTGTCGATCACGGCCGCATCGAAGCTCTCCTCGATGTAGTTGGATTGCGGAACGCCGAGTTCGGCAGCGATCGTGCGCGCTGCCGCCATGAACGGCGCAGGGCCGCAGCACATGACAATGCGTTCGGCGATATCGGGAACAGCAAGCTGCAAGTAAGCAGCCGATATGCGTCCCGTCAGGCCATGCCAGTTGGTTTCGCCGGTAACGACTTCCGGCAGAAACTGCAAGCGCAGGCCCTTCATCCGGTTGGCGAGTGACGCGAGTTCGTCGCGGAAGATGAGGTCCTTCGGGGTTCGCGCCGCGTGCATGAAGACGACGTCGACAGGCTCGCATGTATCGGCCAATTCGCGAACCATCGCCATGACCGGTGTGATCCCCGACCCTCCCGACAGAAAAAGGTACTTCCGACCGTTCGGGCGAATGAACTGGCCGAGAGGACCGTTCGCCTTGACCTTGGCGTTGACCGTGAGCCGATCGTGAAGCCAGTTCGAGATCTTGCCGTCGGCGACGCGCTTGACGGTCACCGAGAACGCATTGCTGCGCTTCGGCGAGGACGAGATGCTGTAGCAGCGGCTTTCCGGCTCGCCCTCGATATCGAGGTCGAACAGGAAATACTGACCGGCTTCGAAGGCAAAACGTTTGCCTTCGGTGGACGCAAAGGTAAAGGTCTTCACGTCGTGTGTTTCCTGATGGACATCGATGCAGACCAGGTCCTCGTCCGCGTCGCGGCTCCAGATATGGCTCGGCTCGAGACGCCCGGCGGGAGAAAAGTTGCTCTTAGTATCCATGGGCGCGCATCCGGTCGATGTACCACGACGCGAATTTGTCGAGGTTTGTTTCGGAGAAGGGCGAGTAGGGACCCGGCACGTAAGCGGGATCTTCGACGCCGGCATGGGAGCGGGCGACCAGTTCGGCGTCCTGCTCGGTTGTGGCGATCCAGACGTTGGTGAGTTTTTCGAGTTCGTAGTCGACCCCCTCGACGGCATCCTTGTGCACAAGCCATTTCGTCCGAACGAGCGTCTTGTCGGCCGAGAGCGGGATGACAACCGAAACGACGGCGTGGTCGCCCATGAAGTGGTTCCAGCTGTTGTGACCCCAGAGATGCATGTCGCCGAGATCCTTGCGCGACATCGTGCCGAGCAGCTTTGCCGAGGCAGCGGTCGCGTCGGGCGTCTGGGATTCGCCCGCCCCCGAAATGATCAGCCGTTGCGTCCGAAAGTTGGTGGTGCAGTCCACCAGTTGCTCGACCGCCGCGGAGGGGTAGCCATCTGCCTCCCACCGCCTGGTGCGCTCCTCATAGAGCGAAAAATGCTCCTCCGCCTGGGCGCGATCTTCCGGGCTCAAAGCGTCCGGATCGAAGCCGAAATCGAGGTCGACGAAGGAGACGCAGAGCTCGGGATGGTTGGCGGAACAGTGGTAGCATTCACGGTTGTTCTCGATCGTGAGCTTCCAGTTGCCTTGTTCGATGACATCGGATTCATACGCGACCTTGGCGTTGGCGATATCGTAGGGAGCAAGTCGTTCTGCCATGACCCCGACGAGACGCTCAATATCTTCGGGCGGATCGTTCGAAAGGCAGACATAAACAAGGCCGCCAACCGACTTGAAGATCACGGGCTTGAGGCTGCGGCATTCCTTGTCGAAGCTCTTGCCCATATGGGGCGCATAGCTCAGTTCACCGGAAAGCTCATAGGTCCAGGTGTGGTAGGGACAGACAAGCTTCGAAACGATCGTCTTGCCTGGATCGAGCAGTCGGGCGCCTCGGTGGCGGCAGACATTGTGCATGACGCGGATCCCGCCGTCATCGTCGCGCAGGAGGATGAGGCTGGTCTTGCCAATATCGACGACGGTTGCATCGCCCGGCTCCGGTACATCGCATTCAAGCCCAATGCAGATCCAGTGCCGGCGGAAAAAGACCTCCAGATCCGCCTCGAAGACATCCTCTCGCGTGTAGAGACCGGCGGGAAGCGAATGGCCCTCCGCTCTTGCATCAAGCAGCGATGATATGGGAGAAGCAAATGTCTGCAGCATAATTCCACCTTATGTTCCGATCGGAAGCTCGACGGGCTCCACAAAGAGGATCGCTCAGGCGCGGCAGTCGCTCAACGGCACAAATATGCGCGTTTCACATTACCAAATGTAATGGATCCAAGATGGTCAACCTGAGGAAGAAACTACCGCCGCTCACCGCGCTGACGGCCTTTGAGGCAGCGGCTCGATTGTCGAGCTTCACACGGGCCGCGACGGAACTCGGCGTGACGCAGGCGGCTATAAGCAGACAGATCCATTTGCTCGAAGAGGACTTTGGGTTCCCCTTGTTTCGGCGGCTTCATCGCAAGATCGAACTGACTGATAAAGGCCGGCTGCTTTCCGCAGCGGCCGGCGACGCGTTCAATCTTATTGCCGACACCGTTGCGGATCTTCGGTCGGAGGGAGCAGATGACGAGCTGGCAATTGCAGCGACCATCTCCTTTTCACATTTCTGGCTGCTGCCAAGGATCGCTGCCTTTTCTCGAGCCTATCCCGAAATCAAGCTTCGCATCATCACACAAGATGCCCGAACGAGCATCGAGGCTAGCGATGTGGACCTGGCGATCCGCTACGGGACCGGCACCTGGCCGGACGGCCAGGCGGAGTTCTTGTTCGAGGACGAGGTTTTCCCGATTTGCAGTGCAGATTATCTGGCCACCGTGGATCCGATCCGCACGCCGGGAGACCTCATCAATCATCCGCTGATTACGAGCGATATTGATGACCCGACATGGACGGGCTGGGATGAATGGCTTGCAGCATTTTCCGTAAAGGCGCCGAAACGCGCCCGCGGCCTGCGATGCAGCTTCTATACGGAAGCCATTTATGCGGCGATGAACGGGCAAGGCATTGCGCTCGGTTGGAACCGCCTTGTCTCCGACCTTATTCGGCAAACTCGTTTGGTCCGCCTTACCGAAGCCTCCATTCGCACCAGGGCGGCATATTTTGTCGTGGTGCCGGCGAGAAGGCCGAAAAAGGAAAGCGGACGGCTGTTCATCGAGTGGCTGCGCGAGGTCTCTGCAATTGCTGAATGAGAAATCGTCCGTAACTTGCGGTCGCGGGGGGCCAATTTAGCGCCTTCCGCCACTCTTCTTTTTTAGACACTGAGCGACGGCCGTCTGCTGATCGCTAAATGCTCCTCGACGGCGGGCCGAGGCCGCTCCGGAATAAAACATGCGCCTTCTTCTTTTGGTGCGAACCGCTGCGCTTGCCGAGCACATAAGACCTTTGCCGGCTGCCATCGGACTGAGGTCCTATGGCAGAACCTCTCGCGTTGACTAAGTTCGTCGAAGGGATTCGATCTGTTGATGATCGGTGGCACCTGCATGGTGCCGAGCCCGTTTGGCCCGTTAGGGGTCGAATACCGATCACTTTGACGCTGTAGGTGGGAAATTATGAAGAAAATAGGTGCAGTACTCTTGGCCGCCGGTACGGCGCTATCGGCGGTGTCGGCGCAGGCGGCGCCGATGTTCTCTGTTTCCGCTGGGCAGACGACTTCCCAGCCGGTCGATTTGATCCATCATAAGCCAGGTCATTACGGCGGACCGCCGCACAAGCGCGGCTACGACGTCTACCGTTACGGCGGCAACCGTTACAATGCGGCTCCACGCTACGGCTACTACAATGGCTATGAGGGTTACCGGTACCGCCGCGACGGGTACCGTCGTCACAGTGATGGATGGTGGTATCCCCTGGCCGCATTCGGGACAGGAGTGATCATCGGTGGCGCGATCGCCTCACCGCCTCGGCGGGTCTATTCCAACGCGCCGTCGTCGCATGTCGAATGGTGCTATGACCGCTATCGTTCATACCGTGCCTACGACAACTCCTTCCAACCCTATTATGGGCCGCGCCAGGAATGTGTGTCGCCGTACTACTGACCAGCGAGGCGCCCGGTTGCGAGAATGCGTCGGGTCGCTTCGATACTCTCCGACACCGTGGTGGTCGCTGCTTCAGCCGCGTTTCTTGAAGTGGCGGCCCAGAATTTGGGGGATCATGCCGCCTGCTAGGAGGGGCTCTACTTCTTGCCCCGTCTCCACGGCTGCTCGGGCCGTCAATTGCTGGCTTTCACCTTGCCGCTCGATTTCGGCCGCGGTGGCGGCGGCTTTATCCGCATCCGCATCGGCCCGGGTGTTTGGCATCCCGCGTGACCGTTAGAAATGGGCACGAAGCGCCCTCTTATGCGACGACAATCGGGACTTTGGTCGGCGACGCCTTGACCCGGTTGTAGAGATCGACAACGTCCTGGTTGATCATGCGTACGCAACCGGAAGATGCCTGTGTGCCGATGGTCCACCACTCCGGTGAGCCATGCACGCGATAGCCGGTGTCTTGGCCGTCTTTGAAGATATAGTGTGCCCGAGCTCCGAGCGGGTTGTCGAGGCCACCCGGCTGGCCGCCCGTCCATTTCACCAGCTCCGGCTTGCGCGCAATCATCTCTTTGGGCGGCGTCCAGGTCGGCCACACCTTCGTATACTGGATCTCTGCCCGCCCGCTCCACTCGAAGCCGGCCTTGCCGATGCCGACACCGTAGCGGACCGCTTCGCCACCTTCCTGCACCCAATATAGATGCCGCTCGCTAAGCCTCACCACGATCGTGCCCGGCGCCTCGCCGGTAGGGTCGCGAACGATCTGACGACGGAATTCCGGTTTGACTTTCTGGAATGGGATTGCCGGGATGACGAAGCCATTGTCGGTCAGCGAGGCATACATCGTGCTGTTGTCGGTGATGTTGCTGTCGACACTGATCGGTGGGATTGCCCCGGTCGACATATAGTCAACGCCCGCAGTCGACATCCGACTGGACGGCTCGAGCGATGGGAGTTCGAGGGACTGCGAGCAGCCGGAGGCACCAAGCAGGGTCATGACGCCGAGGTTCGAAAGCAGGGCACGGCGGGTGACGAGGTAGCCGGGTTCCGAATTGGTCGCGCCGGAAGTGAGCTTCTGATCTTGCGGGTTACGCATGCACTTTTACCCTAGACGAACGTCGGCATCATGCCTCCGGATCGGCGCAGTTTCACGATTCGTGGTTAAAAAGAAGTGAAAGCGTCCCCCGCCGCGCCGCTTGCGTTTCCTTCGGAAGCAAGTTAAATACTGAACTACATGGTTCAGTATTATAATGCCCCTCTCGATCTCTCGTTCGCGGCGCTGTCCGATGCGACCCGTCGCGGGATCATCGATCTACTTGGGCAAGGGGACGCGTCGATCACCAGTCTGGCGGACAAGTTCCAGATGACACTGACCGGCATGAAGAAGCACATCCAGGTTCTCGAACGGGCGGGGCTCGTCGTCACGCAGAAGGTCGGACGGGTGAGAACCTGCAAGCTTGGGAAACGTGGCCTTGAGGCGGAGGCCGAGTGGATCGAGGCGCATCGCAAACTCTTCGAGGCCCGCTTCGCAGCACTGGACGAGATCATCAGCGAACTGAAACGGGAGGTAAGCGATGAATGAGCAAGTCAACAAAGCCGCTGGCGCGCAGAACCGCACGTCAGTCGAGCGCAAAGGGGACCGCGAACTCGTCGTAACGCGGACCTTCAATGCGCCGCCGAGCATGGTTTACAGGGCGTGGAGCCAGCCCGAGCTGTTCCAGCGCTGGTGGGTGCCAAAATCGGCACCTGGCGTTTCGCTCGTATCGTGCCAGATGGACGTGCGTACGGGCGGCAGGTATCGGCTGGAATTCGGCGCCGCCGGTTCGGACACCATGGCCTTTTATGGCAAGTATCTTGAGGTGGTGCCGAACGAGCGCATAGTCTGGACCAACGATGAGGGCGAAGAGGGCGCAATCACGACCGTGACCTTTAAGGACGAGGGCGGCAGAACGTCGCTGACTTTCCACGAAGTCTATCCGTCCAAGGAAGCGCTTGAGGAAGCACTGCAGAGCGGGGCGGCCGCATTGCCCGAGCAGTTGGATCAGCTCGACGAATTGCTTTCCAGCACCGGCGAGTAGCACAGATCGGGAAACGCTCCCCGGTAGACGTCTGGTCCTTTGACGCGGACTTCACGGCCGTTGGGGGGCTGGGCACAGGCGCATAGCTGGCGAGGGCGGCTAGAGTATCTCAGTCAACTCGAACAGCGGCAGCGCCAAGCAGACCGACAGAACGTGCCAAGGCTCGCCCTCGACCGTGGCTCCGTCACTCATTTCGCTCAGTGTTAGGTTCGGGGCGACGTCGGCGCATGCCTGCTCGAGCAGGGCGATTGCTTCTTGTGATGTCAGTCCGTCCGGATAGCGGACAGCGTATTTTCGGCGAGGATCTGCTTCGTTCAAGGTCATCTTTGCAAGGCTGTCCGCTGAGGTGATCGCGAAGGTATGCGAAGGATCAGACCTACATCGTGCGGACGGGGAGTGGTTTCGATAGCCCTTCGTTGGTAGCGGCCGCAGTCAAAAAGGATAGGGCAGTCTCGCCGCCGCATTTGAGCTTCCAAAGCGTGTCGTGAAGGAATGGGGTCCCCCACTGTGGCGCTGCCGATGACACAGCCTTCGATTTCTACCAGAAGCCCTGCTCAGCGGTGCGTAACCGTGAAGAAACCCGGATCAGGACGGGTTTGTCGAGTGTTGCTACAAGCCAGCGCGATTTCCAATCGAGGGCAATTTCACGTCTGGATCCTCGGGGGCTGACTGGAAACCTACCCAGCCCGCGAGTGGACGGTCGTTTCCGTTGCTTTTGCGCATGTTCCCCTCGTTCGGCACGCAATGTTGATCTCACACGTTGGCCGGTCGCTCGCCCTGCTGGAGCACGAAGTTGTCGCTCCGCTCGCATCATGGCTTGCGTCCCGATCTATGCGAAATCACAAGGCGTCCGGGTTCTTATCAGGTATATTCTAAAAACATGTCATACAGGTTTGACAGGTTGACTGATATCTGTCTAATCTAGCGCTAGACAAGTTGGTGTGGCCAAGCCGCGCCTTTCACATGCCGGAGGACCAATGATCATCACTGACGTCGAAGTGCGGGTTTTCCGCACGACCACGCGCCGCCATTCGGACAGCGCCGGTCACGCGCATCCAGGCCCGCCGCACCAGGTAGAGCAAGCTATGCTGACTGTTCGCACGGAGGACGGCCATGAGGGGCATTCCTTCACGGCGCCGGAAATCGTGCGGTCGCATGTCATCGACAAATTCGTCAAGAAAGTCCTGATTGGCCAGGACCACCGAGATCGCGAGCGGCTTTGGCAGGACCTTGCCCACTGGCAACGCGGATCGGCCGCGCAGTTGACGGATCGCACGCTCGCGGTGGTCGACTGCGCCCTTTGGGACCTCGCCGGGCGGAGTTTGAAGCAACCTGTATACAAGTTGGTGGGCGGCTATCGCGATAAGGTGTTGGCCTACGGTTCCATCATGTGCGGCGACGAACTGGAAGGGGGGCTCGCAACACCTGAAGACTATGGTCGCTTTGCCGAAGCTCTCGTCAAGCGCGGCTATAAGGGCATCAAGTTGCACACCTGGATGCCGCCTGTCAGCTGGGCGCCGGATGTGAAAATGGACATCAAGGCCTGTGCGGCCGTGCGCGAAGCCGTCGGACCGAATATCCGCCTGATGATCGACGCCTTTCATTGGTACTCGCGCACGGATGCGCTCGAGTTGGGGCGGGGACTGGAAAAGCTCGGCTTCGATTGGATCGAAGAGCCGATGGATGAGCAGTCGCTGTCTTCCTACAAGTGGCTGGCCGACAATCTCGATATCCCCGTCGTTGGTCCGGAAAGCGCTGGCGGCAAGCATTGGCACCGTGCCGAATGGATCAAGGCGGGCGCCTGCGACATCTTGCGGACCGGGGTGAATGACGTGGGCGGCATCACGCCGGCATTAAAAACGATGCATCTTGCCGAGGCCTTCGGGATGGAGTGCGAGGTACACGGCAATACGGCGATGAACTTGCATGTCGTCGCGGCGACGAAGAATTGCCGCTGGTACGAACGCGGGCTGCTTCACCCGTTCCTCGAATACGACGACGGGCACGACTACCTAAAGTCATTGTCCGATCCAATGGATCGCGAGGGCTATGTCCATGTCCCAGCTCGGCCGGGGCTCGGCGAGGATATCAACTTCGAGTTCATCGAGAACAACCGCGTGCGGTGAGAAGCGGGGTATCTTTCATGAAAACCATTCTCGCTTTTGGAGACAGCCTGACGTGGGGAGCGGATCCGCAGACCGGGCTACGCCATCCGCCTGAAGGCCGCTGGCCCGAGGTGCTCTCGCGTGAACTCAACGGTGCGGCAAAGGTCATTCCCGAAGGACTTGGTGGCCGCACAACCTGCTATGACGACCATGGTGGACCGGCGTGCCGCAATGGGGCCAAGGCGCTGCAAGTGGCGCTCGCAAGCCACATGCCGCTCGACCTCATCATCGTGATGCTCGGTACAAATGACATCAAGCCCGTGCATGGCGGGCGGGCGGAGGGAGCGGTCTCCGGCGTGCGCCGGTTGGCGCAAATCATCGACACTTTTCCCTACAAGCCAAGTGGTGCGAGGCCAAAAATGCTGATCGTCGCCCCTCCACCCTGTTGCGCCGGTCCGGGCGGGGTGCCAGCGGCGGGACGCAGCATTGCTGAATCAGAGCGGCTTTCTCCGCTCTACCGCAAGCTCGCAGATGAACTTGGACACGCCTTCTTTGATGCCGGCTCTGTCGCACACGCCTCGCGGGTCGATGGGGTCCATCTGGAAGCCGCTGCCACGGCGGCGATTGGCCGGGCGCTCGCAGCACCCGTTGCCGAAATTCTTGGCTGATCTGTCCTGGTGCCTGTGGAGGAACAGGTGGGGCAGAACTTGTAACCGGAAGGCCGAACTCCCGCATGGGCGGCCGCAATAGGAGGAAACATGAAACGCTTTCTAGCAACGGTCGCGTTCGGCGCGCTTCTCATCGCTTCAACGCCACACGGCGTGTTCGCCGAAACTCCGGAAGATCAACTCGTCGTCGCAACGACAATGAGCAACATCCTGACGCTCGATCCCGCTGCCATCACTGGCCGCGAGACCGTACAGGTCCTCAACAACATCTACGATACGCTGGTCATCCTTTCGCCGAAGGACCGCAGTGTCCAGCCACGCCTTGCCGAGCGCTGGGAGGTCTCCGCCGATCGCAATTCAATTCGTTTTCACCTGCGTAGCGATGCGAAATTTGCGTCGGGCAATCCCGTCACGGCTCAGGATGTTGCCTGGAGCCTGAAGCGCCTGCTTGCGCGTAATCTCGCGCAGTCTTCTTTCCTGAAAACAAGGGGCTTCACGCTCGAAGAAGCCGACAAAGCCTTCGTCGCCGAAGACGACCACACCTTCGTTATCAATCTTCCGAAACCCGACGACCCGAACCTGCTGCTGATGATCCTTGCGCAGAACGGACCTGGCTCCATCTTCGACAGCAAGACGGTTCTCGAAAACGAGAAGGACGGCGATCTTGGCGCCGCCTGGCTGACCCTGAACTCCGCCGGTTCCGGCCCATTCACGCTCACGCAGTGGAAATCGAACGAGTACATCATCCTCACGCGCAACGACGACTACTGGGGTGAAAAGGCCGCAATGAAGCGGGTGCTGATGCGCCATCTGCCGGAATCGCAGTCGCAGCGGCTGCTTCTGGAAAAAGGCGACATTGACGTTGCCTATTCCTTGCAGGCGCCGGACCTGAAGTCGCTCGAGGCCGATGAGGCGATCGCCATCGCATCGACACCAGGCTCGGGTTTTTACTACCTCAGCGTCTCGATGAAGGATGAGCGCTTCGCCAACAAGAAAGTGCGTGAAGCACTGCGCTACCTGATCGATTACGAGGGTCTCGACAAGGCTGTCATGCCCTACTACGGCAAGCTGCATCAGCGGCCCTTGTCGACAGGCGTCCTCGGCGCGCTGCCGGACGAAGGCTACAAACTGGATGTGGCCAAGGCAAAGGCGCTGCTTGCCGAGGCAGGCTACCCGGACGGCTTTAAGACGACGTTGCGTGTGCTGTCTGAAGATCCTTTCATGAAGGCTGCGACGGCCATCCAGAACACGCTTGCCCAGGCTGGCATCCAGGCGGAGCTCATCAGCGGTTCGGGCGACCAGATCTACGGCGCGATGCGTGAACGGAACTTTGAACTGCTTCTCGGCCGCGGCGGCGGTGGCCAGCAGCCGCACCCCGACAACAATTTACGCTCTATCGCCTACAATCCCGACAATTCGGACGATGCCAAGCTCACCAACTATCAGAGCTGGCGCACCAGCTTCTATGACGAGAAGCTGAACAAGATGATCGAAGAGGCCCTGGTTGAGCGCGACCAGGCCAAGCAGGCCAAGCTCTACGAGGGCGTGCAGCAGTACATGGACGAGGTCGTCATGTCGATCCAACCCTTCTCGGAAGTGGTCGACACGGCCGCGTACCGCAGCGACGTGAAAGGGATGATCGTCAGCCCCTGGCTCTCGCGCTTCGAAGGTGTCACCAAGGAGCGGTGATCGGCTCCAGGAATTTAATGAAATGAAGGAAAGAAGGCGCATGTGACCATGCGCCTTCTTTTTGCATTGAAAAGTGCCGTCGGCCGGGCGCCAACGCGTTGCCGAACGAAATCGGCAACGTCACCCCGTGGCTGCCGCTGTTCGGTTTCCTCTCGCTTGAAGCCGAAGTATTCCTCATCTGTGCCGGTTTGCGTGGTTGCCTACCCATTCCCCTCGCCTCGCGAAGACCTTCATCACCGGTACGTCTGGGGAGGGGCAGCGATTGGCAAGCGTGCCGCGGCCGGGTTCACATGCCCGGGCTGCACTCGCCGAAAAAGGTCGCAGGCGTGCACCCGGGATCATTGGCAAGCTCAGACACCCGATAGTCCTCAACCGGGGCCATCAGGCAAGGAAAAGCCCGGCACAGGACCGGGCGAGTTGGGGAGGAGGAGTCTTCTTTTGGGAGGAGATGCGGCTTGCTCAGTGCGAGCCTTCGTACTCCAGCGAGGCGCCGATTAGCTCACGCGCGTAGGCGTGGGTTGCCTGGTTGCCGGGGATCGCCTCGCGCGGCAGCACTTCGGTGATTTCTCCGCGCAACATGACCGCGAAACGGTCGCACATATGGTCCACGACGGCCAGATCGTGCGTCACCATGATGTAGGTGAAGCCGCGCTCCTCACGCAGACGCTGAAGCAGGTTCAGGATTTCCGCCTGCACCGAAACATCGAGCGCCGACGTCGGCTCGTCGAGGAGCAGCAGGGAAGGTTCGAGGATCAGCGCCCGCGCGATCGCAACACGCTGGCGCTGGCCGCCCGAGAGCTGGTGGGGGAAGCGATCGAGAAAGGAGACCGGCAGCCCCACATCCGTGATTGCCTTGCGTATACGCTCCTCCCGGTCGCCGAGCTTGTGGATGACGAGAGGCTCGTTCAGCACCGTGCGAACCGATTGGCGTGGATGCAGCGAACCGTAGGGATCCTGGAAGACCATCTGCAGCGTGCGGCAACGCTCAATCAGCGGCATGTCACGCACCGACCTGCCGCCGATCAGTACGTCGCCGGTCCAGATGTCGGTCAGCATAGAGATGCAACGCAGGACCGTGGACTTGCCTGATCCGCTTTCGCCGACGAGGCCGAAGCATTCGCCCGGCGCCACGGAGAAGGTGACGGTTGGCAACACCTTGACCGCGGTGGGACCGCTACCGAAGGTGATAGAGACATCGCGAACTTCGATAGAGACGGACATCAGGCTTTCTCCTCCAGCCATTCGGGACGGCGATCGAGCACGCGGAGCGGTGCGCGTGGGCCGCCGATCCGCGGCTGAGCTGCCAGCAGGCCACGCGTGTAGGGATGTTGGGCCTTGTCGAGATCGCGGGCGGCCAGCGTTTCAACGATACGGCCGGCATACATGATGAGTACGCGATCGCAGAAATTGCGTACAAGGTTCAAGTCGTGACTGATCATGATGAGCCCGATGCCGCGATCCCGCACCAGCCCATCGAGAATGTTCAACACCTGAAGTCGCACCGTGACGTCGAGTGCGGAGGTCGGTTCGTCGGCGATGACGAGCTCGGGATCAGCAAGCAGCATCATGGCAATCATCACGCGCTGCCCCATGCCGCCGGATATCTCGTGCGGATACTGGTCATAAACGCGCTCCGGGTCGCGGATCTTGACTGCCGACAGCATGGCGAGCGCCTTTTCACGCGCCTCCGCCTTGGTGCAATTGAAATGCCGCAGATAGGTTTCCGCCACCTGGTCACCGACCCGGCGAATAGGGTTCAAAGAAAATTTCGGATCCTGAAGGATCATGGACATGCGCCGGCCGCGAACCTTGAGCAGTTCCTTTTCCGAAAGGGCTGTCAGATCAAGCTCGGCAAAGCGCAGCGTGTCGGCGGTAATCGTGGCGCCCGGCAGAAGTCGCAGCAAGGCCCGTCCGACCGTCGATTTGCCGGAACCGGACTCGCCAACAATGCCAAGGCGTTCGCGGCCGAGGGTGAAGGACACGCCGCGCACGGCATCGGTCGCTGCGCCGCCATAGCGGATGCGGAGGTTTTCGACCTGAAGAATGTCTTGGCTCATCGGTCTACCTCCGGTTCATCTGCTTCGGATCGAGCGCATCGCGCAGCCCGTCGCCGAGAAGGTTGAAAGCGAGACTGACCGAAAGAATGGCGACACCCGGGAAGGTGACGAGCCACCAGCTGTCCAGCATGTACTTGCGGCCTGTCGCAATCATCGCGCCCCATTCCGGCAGCGGAGGTTGGGCGCCGAGCCCCAGAAAACCGAGACCGGCAGCCGTCAGGATAACGGTCGCCATGTTCAGTGTCAGGCGAATGAGCACCGAGGGCAGGCACATGGGCATGATCGACTTGACGATGATGCGTGTGGCCGATGCGCCCTGGAGCCTGGCTGCCGAGATGTAGTCCGCCTTGCGAAAGGTCATTGCCTCTGCGCGCGCGAGGCGTGCGATCGGTGGCCAAGAGGTCAGCGCAATCGCGATAATGGCGTTGTTCAGGCTTGGACCCAGCGCTGCAACGAAGGCGAGCGAAAGAATGAGGCTCGGGAAGGAGAGAAAGATGTCCGTGATCCGCATCATCACGGTATCGACCTTCCCGCCGAGATAGCCGGCAGTCGTGCCGATGACGAGCCCGATTGGGCCAACGACAATCGAGACGAGGAAGATAATCGTAAGCGTGATACGCGAGCCCCAGACCAGGCGGCTGAAGATGTCACGACCAAGCTCGTCGGTGCCGAACAGATGTCCATTTCCAGGCGCCTGCAGCGTGTTTGCGAGGTTCTGGGCATAGGGGTCATGGGTGGCAATCAGCGGCGCGAAGGTTGCGACAAGGACGAGCAGCACCAGGACCGCAAGACCGAAGGTCGAGGTTGGGCTCTTCAACAGGAAGCGCACGATGTTCTTGAGTGCGTAAAGCGGAGCCGGCAAGCGGAACGCAGTTTCAGCTTGGGTGGTCATCAGCGTGTCCTCGGGTCGAAGATGCGATAGAGAACGTCGGACAGAAGATTGAGGGCGATAAAGATGATCCCGACGATCAGGACGCAGGTCATGACGGCGTTCATGTCGCCGGTAATGAGGTTATTGGTGAGATATTGGCCAAAGCCCGGCCACGCGAAGACCGTCTCGATCAGCACGGCGCCTTCGAGCAGCGAGCCATAGGCAAGCGCAATGATGGTGACCAGTTGCACCCGAATGTTGATGAAGGCGTGCTGCCAGATCGTCTGGCTGCGAGAAAGGCCTTTGACGCGCGCCGTCGTGACATATTCCTGACCGAGCTGATCCAGCATGAAGCTGCGGGTCATGCGCGTGATATAGGCGGAAGAGGAGTAGCCAAGCAGCGACGCCGGCAGGATGATGTGGTTGACGGCCGACCAAAACACATCCATTTCGCCGGCGATCAGGCTATCGATCAGCAGGAATCCGGTCCGCTCCTCGACAAGGCCAATATAGAACTGGTCCATGCGTCCGCTGCCGCCGACGAGGCCGAGATAAGCATAAAAGACGATAAGTGCGATCATGCCGGTCCAGAAGATCGGCATGGAGTGCCCGAACAGGCTGAAGACGCGCACGACATGGTCGGGCCAGCGGTCCTTGTTGACGGCAGCAAGCACTCCGAGCGGAACGCCGAGGCCGGCTCCGATGAGGATTGCGAAGGTCGCAAGCTCGATCGTTGCCGGCATCACGTGCAGGATATCCTGAATGACCGGCTGGCCCGTGCGGATGGAGGTTCCGAAGTTGCCGGTGAAAACGTCTCCAAGATAGTAGGCGAATTGTTCCCAAAGAGGTCGATCAAGCCCGAGCGAACGATAGACCTGTTCGTAGGTCTCGCGGGTTGCGTCCTCCCCGACGATCGCGCGGACCGGATCGGCAGGCATAAGGCGGCCGATGAAGAACGTCAGGAGCAGAAGGCCGAGCAACGTGACCGCAATGGTCCCGACCTGCCCGGCCACGCCGTGGAAGCGTAGGCGACGAATTGACATGGTTCCTCCATTTGTCAGTCGCCTGCGGTGAGGCGTTACAGGCTCCAATCCTGTATGACAACTTTCACTGAACCTGTCACAGGTTATGTCGAGTGTCAAGCAGAGCTGACGGAGAGGAAGTCATCTCTACGGGGCGTGAAGCAGTCGATGAGCTCTCCTGCCTCCAGGCATTCGCAGCCATGTTCCGTGTTTCCGGGGATTACGAGGCTGTCGCCAGCCTTCAATTCATAGGTCTGGCCATTGCGAAAGAAGCGGAATTTGCCGCGCGCCACATAGGTCGATTGCACGTGCGGGTGGCGGTGGAGCTTGCCTTTTGCACCGTTTTCGAAGCGAAAGGAGACGACCATGAGCTCAGGCGAATCTGAAAGCACCTGGCGGGTGACGCCGGTATCGGTCGAAATCGTGGGGAAAGTAGGAAGAGACATGCGGACCTCATAGATGATGTATGACAACATCATCATACATGTCCTTTTGCCTGTATGACAACTCTGCGCGTCTATTAAATTGCGTCGGGGCTCATGGTGCGGGAACGCAAGAGCGCGTTGTACCGATCAAGGCTTCCCCGCAAGTGGGCGCGCATGCGCTCGCGCGCCGCTTCAGCATTGCCTTCGATGATTGCCTCAACGATCTGGCCATGCTCTTCCTGAAGATGGAGGTTGTAGTCCTTCGGGCGCGACCCCGGCGCAGATCCCTGCAACTCGCCGCGCGGAATGATGCCAGTACGGATCAGTTGGAGAAACTCCGGAAAACGCCGGTTTTGCGTGGCTTCCGCAATCGCCAGGTGAAGCTCGAAATCTGCATCGCGCGTAGGATTGCCAGTTGCCAGGCACTCGCCAACACGATGATGGGCCTCAAGGATGGTTTCGATCTGGGCGGGTGAACGGCGCGCGGCCGCCAGCCCTGCCGATTCCACCTCGAAAACCGTCCGAAGTTCAAGAAGCTCTATGACCGACGAAATCCGCTCGGTCTTCAAATCCTTGAAAGGCTGCTCCTTTTCCGGCTTTGTCTCAAGGGCAAATATGCCGGCGCCCTTGCGCGCTTCGACCAGCCCGTCGGCGCGAAGGATGGCAATCGCTTCCCTTACGACTGTACGGCTGACGGAATACTCGCGCGTCAGAGCGCTTTCGCTCGGAAGCCGGTCGCCGGGGCGAAACACGCCTTCCGCCAGATCGCGACGCAGCGCGGCGCTGATTTTTGCCGCAAGCGACGTGCCACGCTCCATAGTGTTTACGGCTTCCATTTTCGTCCCAACATGCTCAAACCTGTCTGGCATGTTAGTCGTAATCTGTTCGAATGCAAGTCCGGCTCTCTCAACCAGTGCTAGCGCAAGGTTCGCAGCATGGAGCGATATCGTGTCTGGCTGTTCTTCAGGTGATCGCGCATGGCTGCGCGAGCCTGTTCCTCATCCCCGCTTTGGACCGCGTCGAGTATCGCCTCGTGTTCATCGAGAAGCCGGCGCATCTCGACGGAGGGAAGGGCGGCTTCCTCTCCCTCGCGGGCGACCGCACGGCGCGGGATGACAGCCGGCCCGAGCACATGGAGAAACTCGGCAAACCTTGGATTGTTCGTCGCTTCGGCAATAGCGAGATGAAAAGCAAAATCGGTTTCGGCGGTCGGCTCACCACTTTCGGCGCGGATGCGAAATGCTTCGAACGCTTCGATAATTTTGCCTTCCTGTCCCGGGGAGCGGCGAAGTGCGGCCAACCCGGCCGCATCGCCTTCGACTGCCGTTCTGATTTCCAGCATCTCGATCAATGATGAGACGCGGGCGAGATCGACGTTGTGAAACGAATTTCTTGCGGCCGGGGCAGGCTCCAGCACGAAAACGCCGACGCCATGTCGTGCCTCGACCAATCCGTCGGAACGCAGTGCTGCAATCGCTTCTCTTACGACAGTGCGGCTGACGTTAAATTCCTTGGTCAGTTGCGCCTCTGATGGCAGGCGGTCGCCGGGCCGGTAGCGGCCCTCGGCGATATGGGAGCGCAGAACGTCGGTAACCTTTGCCACCAGGGTCCTGGGCTGCGGGGCGTTCGTATCGGAAGCAGTCGCTATCGTCATGTGGTTGCCCGGTTCCAGAATGTGGCGGCACCTGCCGCTTCATCTCTGGATACGCCAAAGATGGCGGACGAGGCAATCGCTCCTCAATCCGATAGCAAATCAGCAGGCAAAAGCCCGTCAGGTACATTCTGATAGGATACGGGCCTCAGAAACCTGCGGATCGCCATAGTTCCGACCGAGGTCGCGCCGAAATTCGTAGAGGCCGGATAGGGCCCGCCATGAACCATGGCGTCGCAGACTTCCACGCCCGTGGGAAATCCGTTCACGAGAAGACGGCCGGCCTTGCGCTCCAGGATCGGCATAAGTTGGCGTGCAAGATCGGTGTCTCCGTCGTTGAGATGAAGAGTTGCAGTCAGCTGGCCATCGAAACTCTGGGCGACGACGACCAGTTCTTCAATGCTTTCGGCCGTGACGATGAGGCCGAGCGGGCCGAAGACTTCTTCTGAAAGCGTATGGTTGGCGAGCCAGTCCCGTGCAGAGACGAGGAAGAGATTGGGTGTGACGTTGCGCCGATCGCAGCTGGATGTGAAGACGTCGCGAACGCCGCGGCCTGAGGCAATGCGATTGCGCCCATCGCGATACGCTTTGGCAATTCCATCCGTCAACATCACTTGTGCGCCGATCTGCGAAAGCGCCGCACGCACGCTTTCCGCAAACGCTGGCGCCTCGCCTGCTGCGATCACGGCAATGCCTGGATTGGTGCAGAATTGTCCGGCGCCCATCGTCAACGAGCTTGCCCAACCCTTGGCGATTTCCTCGCAGCGGACCTTGCCGGCTTCGGGCAGGATGAACATCGGGTTGACCGAACCCAGTTCGCCGAAGAAGGGGATTGGTTCCGGGCGCTTCGCACATAGGTCGAAAAGCGCGCGGCCACCCGCAAGCGAGCCGGTAAAGCCGACGGCCTTGATGAGGGGATGTGTAACGAGGCCAGTGCCGACGTCCCGGCGACCGCCCTGGATGAGTGAGAATACGCCGGGGTGAAGCCCTTGCTTCCTGATCGCTGCGTGGGCAGCCTCGGCAACCACTTCGCTCGTCCCAGGATGGGCTGAATGGCCCTTCACGATGACCGGGCACCCGGCGGCAAGAGCCGACGCGGTATCGCCGCCCATTGTCGAGAAAGCCAGCGGAAAATTGGAGGCACCGAACACCGCAACCGGACCGACAGGTCGCTGAAGCAGTCGGATATCGGGGCGCGGCAGGGGCTTTCTGTCCGGCAGCGCTTCATCGTGGCGTCTGTCGAGATAGTCGCCCTTTCCGAGATGGGCTGCAAAAAGTCGGAGCTGGCCGGTGGTGCGTCCACGTTCTCCTTCTAGCCGGGCGGGCGGCAGACCGGTTTCTGCACTGCCGATCTCGGTAATGGCCGCCCCGCGGCTTTCTATCTCATCGGCAATGGTTTCTAGAAAGGCCGCGCGCTCTTTCCGGCTTGAATGGCCATAGGACCAGAAGGCATCCTCGGCCGATTTCGCGGCCCTGTCGACCAGATCCGGCGTGCCGACGGAAAAGTCAAACGCGGCACCATGGGCCGGTTCGCTGCTGAATGTCTGCTCGGTCGCGATCCACAAGCCCGCAACCAGGTGTTTGCCGTGAGGGGTGAAGGTCATTGTCACTCCTTGAAGATAGGATTGTCGGTAAAGGCACCGCCTTGAAAGCGCGCCATTGATTTGTCGGGGGTTGGTTTCGCGGCGTTCGTTTGGATTTTCTCGCGCCAGGCCTCGGCGTTGTCTTTCGCCCTCCAGCCGAGCCAAGCCAGATGCGAATTGTCCCACCAGCAGCTGTCGTTTGCTGAAACGCCCCAAATGACCGGGCAACCAAGCACTGGGGAGCGGAAAGCGGCTTCGATCAGCGATGCGAAATCGCCATGAGAAAACCAGGTCGACAGCATCCGATGGTCCATCGGCTCAGTTGTACAGGAGCCGATGCGCACCAGTGCTGTCTCCTGTCCGAACTTGTCGAAGTACAGGCGGGCGAGCGATTCACCGAAGCATTTGGACACACCATAGAGCCCGTCGGGGCGAAACGGTGCATCGGGCCCAAGTCGATCAGTCTGCGGATAGTAGCCGATCGTGTGGTTTGAACTTGCAAAGATGATGCGGGGCAAGCCATGGGCGCGGGCGGCCTCGTAGAGATTGTAGAGGCCGACGATGTTGCCGGTGACAACCTCGTCGAACGGGCGTTCGACGGAGATCCCGCCCAGATGCACGATACCGTCGCAGCCCGCCACCATCGCGTCGACGGCCCATGGTTCGGCGAGATCGCAGTGCATCCATTCCTCGTTGGGGCCGGTGACATCAGCCGGTGCGATGTCGCCAAGACGGATTGTTTCGGCAAGCAACGCCAGTCGCGGTCGCAAGGCGCGGCCAAGCGCGCCAGCCGCGCCCGTGATCAGGAGGCGTTTCATTCGGGTCTTGACCTTGAACACGTTATCATACAATACGGACTTACATGTATTATCTCTTGTTCGCAATACCTCAAAGGAGGACCGAATGCTGACCGTCGAAACAAGGCAGGCCGTTAATCCGGACTATGCGCGAGCGCTCGATACAGAAGGCCTGCGTAAGCATTTCCTGGCGCAGGATATGTTCCGGCCCGGTGAGATCCGGCTGGTCTACACGCACTACGATCGCTTCGTTATGGGAGGTGCCGTTCCTAACGGTGCTGCGCTGACGCTCGATCGGGTCGATGAAACGAAGACGCCGTCCTTCCTTGACCGGCGCGAAATGGGTGTCGTGAACATCGGTGAGGCCGGTACGGTGACAGCCGGTGATGAGATATACGCGCTCAACCGCGGCGATGTGCTCTATCTCGGGGCCGGTTCTGGTGCGGTGACGTTTGCCGGACGCGGACGTTTCTACATCGTCTCCTGCCCGGCGCACCGCAGCCTGCCGGCGCGGCTTGTGACACTCGGTGAAAGCAAGGAGGTCAAGCTTGGCGCGATGGAAACCTCCAACAAGCGGACCATCAATCAGTTCATCCACCCGCTCGTGATGGAAAGCTGCCAGCTCGTGCTCGGCTACACAACGCTCGAAGACGGCTCCGTTTGGAACACGATCCCCTCCCACGTGCATGATCGCCGCATGGAGGCCTATCTCTATTTCGGTATGGACGAAAAATCTCGCGTGCTCCATCTGATGGGTGAGCCACAGCAGACGAGGCATCTGTTTATCGCCAACGAGGAAGGCGCGATCTCGCCGCCATGGTCGATCCACTCGGGCGCGGGCATCGGCTCTTATACCTTCATCTGGGCGATGGCCGGCGACAACGTCGATTACACGGATATGGATTTCATTCAACCGGCGGATCTGCGATGAAAAATCTCTTTTCTCTTGAAGGACATAAGGCTCTCGTCACAGGGGCGAATACTGGTCTTGGCCAAGCGATCGCAGTTGGCCTGGCTCAGGCGGGCGCTGAGGTTGTCTGCGCCGCGCGCAGGGCGCCCGACGAGACCCTTGCGCTCATCGACAAGGCCGGGGGAAGGGCGACTGCACTGGCGCTTGATTTCGCCAATCCGATGGCGGCAACCGGAGTATTTGCCGGTGCGGAATTCGACATTCTCGTCAACAACGCCGGAATCATCCGTCGCGCTGACGCGGTTGATTTTTCCGAAGCTGATTGGGATGCAGTCATGGATGTGAACCTCAAGGCACTGTTCTTCACGACCCAGGCTTTTGCCAAGGAGCTGCTTGCGAAGGGCATGTCCGGCAAGGTGGTCAACATCGCGTCGCTGCTTTCCTTCCAGGGCGGAATTCGCGTACCGTCCTACACCGCCGCCAAGCATGGCGTTGTGGGCGTCACGAAGCTTCTCGCCAACGAATGGGCGTCAAAAGGCATCAACGTCAATGCGGTTGCGCCCGGCTATATCGAGACCAACAACACCGAGGCTCTAAGGGCAGATCCTGAACGTAGCAAGGCAATACTCGAGCGGATTCCGGCGGGCCGCTGGGGGCGCTCCGAAGACATTGCGGGTGCGACCGTGTTTCTGTCTTCGGCGGCTGCGAACTACATCCATGGTGCGGTGTTGAATGTCGATGGCGGTTGGCTGGCGCGCTAAAATAACTTGTATGATGAGTTGTATGATGACTATTGACATTGGTGTGATATCCCGATTATCTGGGGCTATCAACCATAGAGGAAATCAACGTTATGAACCCTGAGCAGATCAAGGCCGCGCTTGGATCGGGCCTGCTTTCGTTCCCGGTGACGCATTTCGATGCGGAGGGTCGGTTTGCGCCGGACAGCTATCGGGCGCATGTCGAGTGGCTGGCCGGCTACAAGGCCCCGGTTCTGTTTGCGGCCGGTGGCACCGGCGAGTTCTTTTCGCTGAAGCCGGACGAGATCCCCGGCATCGTCAGGGCGGCCAAGGACGTTTCCGGCGACACGGCGATCGTATCGGGCTGCGGCTATGGCACGGAGATGGCGGTCGACATCGCCCGTTCGGTCGAGCGCGTCGGTGCCGACGGCATCCTGCTTCTGCCGCACTATCTGATCGATGCGCCGCAGGAAGGGCTTTATGCCCATGTGAAGACGATCTGCCAGTCGGTCGGCATCGGCGTCATGGTCTATAACCGCGACAACGCGGTGCTGCAGGCCGACACGCTCGCCCGGCTGTGCGACGAATGCCCGAACCTGATCGGCTTCAAGGATGGCACCGGCGACATCGGGCTGGTGCGCCAGGTCACCGCCAAGATGGGCGACCGGCTGATGTATCTCGGCGGCATGCCGACGGCGGAACTGTTTGCCGAGGCCTATCTCGGTGCCGGCTTCACCACCTATTCCTCGGCCGTCTTCAACTTCGTGCCGGGCCTTGCCAATGAGTTCTATGCCGCCCTTCGCGCCGGCGAGCGCGCCACCTGCGAGCGCATCCTCAACGACTTCTTCTATCCGTTCATGGCCATCCGCAACCGCGCCAAGGGCTATGCGGTGTCGGCGATCAAGGCCGGCGTGCGGCTACAGGGTTTTGATGCCGGTCCGGTGCGTGCGCCGCTGAAAGACTTGACCGAGGAGGAAGTCGCCATGCTCGACGCGCTCATCGGTGCGAACAAGCGTCAGAAATGAGTGTTTTGCGAGGATAGCCCATGAAGATCGTCGCCGTCCGCACCCACCTTCTCGAACATCGGCTGGCCGTGCCGTTCGAAAGCGCCTCCATGCGTTTTGACCGTCGGGCCCATGTGCTGGTCGAGATCGAGTGCGACGACGGCACGATCGGCTGGGGCGAGTGCCTCGGCCCGGCGCGGCCGAATGCGGCGGTGGTTGCGGCGTACACGACCTGGCTGATCGGCCAGGACCCGCGCCAGACGGAAAAGCTCTGGGCGATCCTCTACAACGCGCTGCGCGATCAGGGGCAGCGCGGGCTTGCGGTCACCGCCCTTTCCGGCATCGATATCGCGCTCTGGGATATCAAGGGCAAACACTATCGTGCCTCAGTTTCCATGCTGCTTGGCGGGCGCTGGCGCGAGAGCGTGCGCGCCTATGCGACCGGCAGCTTCAAGCGCGATGGCGTCGACCGGGTCTCCGACAATGCGCTGGAGATGGCCGAGCGCCGGGCGCAAGGCTTCCATGCCTGCAAGATCAAGATCGGCTTCGGCATCGAGGAAGACCTGCGTGTCATTCGTGCCGTGCGCGAGGCGATCGGCGACGAGATGCGGCTGATGATTGACGCCAACCATGGCTACACCGTCACCGAGGCGATCCGGCTTGGCAAGGCGGCGGCCGACTACGACATCGACTGGTTCGAGGAGCCGGTCGTGCCGGAACAGCTTTCCGCCTATCGCGCGGTCAGGGCCGGCCAACCGATCCCGGTTGCCGGCGGCGAGACCTGGCATGGCCGCTATGGCATGTGGCCGGCGATCGAAAGCCGTGCCGTCGACATCCTGCAGCCGGATCTCTGCGGCTGCGGCGGCTTTTCCGAGATGGCGAAGATCACGAGCCTTGCGACGCTGCACGGCGTTCGCATCGTGCCGCATGTCTGGGGCACGGGCGTGCATATCGCTGCCGCGCTGCAGTTCATGGCGGCGATGACGCCGGATCCGGTGCGGGTCAACCCGATCGAGCCGATCCTGGAGTTCGACCGGACGGAAAACCCGTTCCGGCAGGCGGTGCTGAAGGCGCCGATCGAGGCGGTCGACGGTGTCGTTGCCATCCCCGATGCGCCCGGCCTTGGCATCGAGATCGACCGTGACGCGCTCGCCAGGTTCAAGATGCCCGAGACATGAGAGTGTTGTTGACATGCGCGCCGACCAGGGCCATGTCCGAAATTGCCGGGTATGTTCTCCCACATCATCGCGGCGAGACACATGGGTGCTTGTCTGTCCGGCTTAGCGCCAACACACTTCGAGCTAGTCGGCCGCAAGCCCGTCGGCAAGTACCAGGGCCTGTTCGCGCTCGTCGAGGTGCATGAGGCCGCCATCTCGGCTTTGGCGAACCCTTTTCATGTGATCGCGTGGACTGATACCCAGAGTTCGCTTGAACATGCGTGAGAAGTAGTAGGGGTCGGGATAGCCGACTTCCGCGGCCGCAGAGGAAACCGAAAGCCCTGCTTCGAGAAAGTGCATCGCCCGCTCCATGCGTTTCAGTTCCTGGTACTTGCGCGGCGTGCGCGCCACGCGCTTTTGGAATTCCCGCAGGAAATAATCGCGATTGTAGGGTGATGCCTCAACCGCTTTCGTCGCAATATCCGGGTCGAGCGGATTGGCGGAGATCATCGTTGCGGCCTTCATGACAGCGAGATCGATCGCGTCTGCCCCCTCGGGCTGGTAGGTGGCATGGTCTCGCCACCCGATGAACGCATCCTCGATGAAAGCGATCAACAGAACCATGAACAGGTGGTGCTGGCCAAGCGTCACGGAAGAGGGCGGCGCGCTTTGACGATAGTGGCGCGCCAACGGCTCAAGCAACCCCCACCGCGCCAGTCTCAACTTCGGCACCAAATCCATCTGCTCGACCAGGTTGTGGCGGCCGTAAATATCAAGAGTGAAATGCTGGGCGAGGCCAAGATACGTCTCCGGTCCCTCGCTCCATCCGATGAAGCGCTGGCCGCGCGAAATCAGCATGGCATCACCCGGCTCCATCACGCGTGGCTCGCCGTCGACCAGATAGTGGCCGCGCCCTTCAAGGCAGATGACGAGGTCGTCGACCGGGTTCGACTTGTCGATGCGCCAAGTCTGCGAATGCTCCATCCGGATAGCAGCGCGGGTCAGATTAAGCGTCAGCGCCGCCGGTGGAATAGCTGAGAGAATTCCACCTTCAATTTCGTCCATCTTTTTCCTCGCCTTTGTGAATTCATTCTGTGACAAAAATACGTGAGTGTCATCGCAGAAATGCATGCACGCACCGCATCGAACTGGGAGGAGATCGGTCAGCGGACGGGAAGGAGGCTACAGCCTGCGCCTGTCTGCGCCGTTCCGGGAGCGCAATTTGTACGAAACCGTATCTAAAATGGCCGCTCTGCAGTGCCGTCCGGGAGGGCCGGCATGAAAGGGCATCGTCTTTTAGGGCTTGGCTATCTGGCGCCCTACATTATCGGCCTCTTGATCTTCACGGCCATTCCGTTCATCGGCTCATTCTATCTCAGCTTCACGAGCTACGACTTGATGAGCGAGCCGCGCTGGACAGGTGTCGCCAACTACGAGCGGCTGTTTACCCGCGACCGGACTTTCATCAAGTCGCTGAACGTAACGCTGCTTTACGTGTTCATTACCGTGCCTTTGAAGCTCGCCTTTGCGCTCTTCATCGCTGCAATTCTAAACCACAGGTTGAAATTCATCGGTCTTTTTCGAACGGCGTTCTATGTGCCTTCAATCCTTGGGGGGTCGATCGCGATTGCCGTTTTGTGGCGTTATGTCTTCGCTTCGCAGGGCCTTGCGAACATGGCGCTTTCGACCCTTGGTATCGCGCCCGTCGATTGGTTCGGCGATCCCGTGAATGCGCTTTTCACCATCACGCTGCTGCGCTGCTGGCAGTTCGGCTCGGCCATGGTGATCTTTCTTGCCGCCCTTCAATCGATCGACAAGTCACTTTATGAAGCGGCCGCCATCGACGGCGCCGGCAAAGTGCGCACCTTCTTCTGGATCACCCTACCGCTGCTAACGCCGGTTATTTTCTTCAACTTGATCATGCAGATGGTTCAGGCGTTCCAGGAGTTTAACGGCCCTTACATCATCACCCAGGGCGGTCCACTCAAGGCGACCTATCTACTGCCGCTCTACATTTATGACGAGGCTTTCAAGAAGTTCAACATGGGCTACGCCTCGTCTATCGCCTGGGTGCTCTTCGCCATCATCACTGTGCTGACCCTTGTTGCCTTCTGGTCCTCCAAGAAGTGGGTCTATTACGCCGGCGACAAGAGGAGCTGACGAGATGACCGAGTTTCAAGCTCTCAACGATCGCGTGGCTGCACGCAGGGCAAGGGTCCGCCTGATCTCCACGGCGGTTCGCTATGTGCTTCTGTTTTCCGTTGGGTTCGTCATGCTCTACCCGCTGATCTGGCTGGTAGGCGCGAGTTTCAAGACGAATTCGGAGATCTTTTCTGGTGCTGGTTTCATGCCGGCAAATCCGACGGCTGACGGCTATGTAAAGGGCTGGCAGACGTCGACGCCCTATACGTTCGGCCGGTTCTTCTGGAATTCCTTCCTGATCATTCTGCCGAAGGTCATCGGTACGGCGATCTCATGCACGATGGCGGCTTATGCCTTCGCAAGGTTCGACTTTCCGCTGAAGAAGATCCTCTTCGGTTCGGTCATTGCCATCCTGCTTCTGCCAAATGTTGTAACCCGCATTCCGCAGTATATTCTCTTTCGCGATCTCGGCTGGCTCGACACGTTCCTGCCGCTCTGGGTACCTTCCGCCTTTGCGGGCGATGCCTTCTTCGTCTTCATGCTGGTGCAGTTCCTGCGCTCGCTTCCGGCGGATATGGAAGAGGCCGCTCGTGTTGACGGCGCAAACAGTCTCCAGACGCTGGTCTACATCGTCGTGCCGATGCTCGCGCCGGCGCTGATCTCTGTCTGCCTGTTTCAGTTCATGTGGACCATGAACGACTTCCTGGGACCGCTGATTTACCTGTCATCGGTCGACAAATATCCCGTGAGCCTCGCGCTCAAACTTTCCATCGACACCACCGAAGCCTTCGAATGGAACCGCATTCTCGCAATGTCGGTGCTGACGATCACGCCTGCCTTGGTCGTCTTCTTCGCTGCGCAACGGTACTTCATTGAAGGGATCTCCTCTGGGGGAGTCAAAGGCTGAACATGGCTAAGGTCCAATTGAAGAACCTCGAAAAGGTCTATGGCAACGCATTCAAGGCCGTGCACGGGATCAATCTCGATATCGAGGATGGCGAGTTCATGGTCTTCGTCGGTCCCTCTGGCTGCGCCAAGTCCACCACATTGCGCATGGTCGCGGGGCTCGAGGAGATTTCGGGAGGCGAGGTCGTGATCGGCGACCAGCGGGTTAACGACCTGCCGCCCGGCAAACGCTCCATCGCAATGGTGTTCCAGAACTATGCACTGTACCCGCACATGAAAGTGCGCGGCAATCTGGCCTTCGGGTTGAAGATTGCCGGCAAGCCGAAGGCGGAGATCGACGCGGCTATCGCTCACGTAGCCAAGATCCTTGAAATCGAGCCGTTGCTCGATCGGTTGCCGAAGCAGCTCTCCGGCGGCCAGGCCCAGCGCGTGGCGCTCGGGCGTGCATTGATCAAGAAGCCCGGCGTCTTCCTGTTCGACGAGCCGCTGTCCAACCTCGACGCCAAGCTGCGTGCCTCGATGCGTGTCCGCATCACCGACCTGCACCGCCAGCTCAAGGCCGAAGGCTTATCCTCAACGGTCATTTACGTGACACATGACCAGACCGAGGCGATGACGATGGGCGACCGCATCTGCGTCATGCAGGCGGGCCACATCATGCAGGTCGCCGCGCCGAAGGAGCTCTACAATCGCCCGGCGAACCTTTTTGTCGCTGGCTTCATCGGCAGCCCCGAGATGAACCTTGTCGATGCCGAACTTGTCGACGGGCATCTTTCTATCGGGACCCAGCGCCTGCCGCTCGGCTCCAACCTTCAAGCAAGGCTCTCGGCGAGGCCGGCAGAGGCGGTGCTCGGCATGCGCCCGCAGCACCTCTCACTCGCCACCGACGGCCCTGCGTTCACAGCGAAACTCACGAATGCCGAGTTCATGGGCCATGAAGTCTACCTTCACGCCGATCTCGAGGGTCGAAAGCTGGTGAGTGTAGTGGGCGCCGCCGAATTCGAGGCTCTTGGCCGCTCCGATCTGATCCGGCTGCGCCCGGACCCCAGAAAGCTTCATGTTTTCGACAAGACCGATGGCCGCAACGTGTCGCTTTGAGGAGGCGATGCGTCGTTCAATTTCAAGGAGGAGAAACCAATGAGAATGACAGTAAAGATCGCTGCGCTCGCCAGCGTTGCATATGGCGCTCTCGCGCTCGCCACGGCAGCGCACGCCGCTGAGCTACGCATGGCGTGGTGGGGCGGCGAGAGCCGCCACGTTGCCACCCAGAAGGCGATCGCAGCTTGCGGTGAAAAATATGGCCATACCGTCAAAGGCGAGTTCACTGGTTTTGACGGCTACCTCGAAAAGTTGACGACCCAAATGGCCGGCAAGACCGAGGCCGATATCGTGCAGGTCAATTGGCCGTGGCTGCCGCTGTTTTCGAAAAATGGTGACGGTTTTGCGGACCTGCGGACCCTCCAGGCGATCGATCTTTCCAACTGGAGCGAAGCCGATCTCGCGGCGGGCTCAATGAACGGCGTCTTGCAGGGGCTTTCCGTCTCGACCACCGGCCGCGTCTTCTTCTTCAACGCCACGACCTTCGAGAAGGCCGGGGTGCCTATCCCGAAAACCTGGGATGAGTTCTTCGCTACGACGGCAACGATTAAGGAGAAGCTTGGCAAGGACTATTACACCTTCAACGCCGTCAAGGAGACCGCGCAACTTCTAACGACATTGGCCGTCGTCCAGAAGACCGGAAAGGATCTCGTCGATCCTGAGACCAACCGTGTTGCCTGGACACCTGAGGAGCTGGCTGAAGGCATTTCCTTCCTCGGCAAGCTGGTCGAGACCGGCGCCATTCGCTCCCAGAAAGAAGAGGCCGCCGACGGCAACGTCAATCTGTTCGAGAAACCCTCCTGGGCCGAGGGGAAGGTCGCCGGTTCCTATGAATGGGATTCGACCTATTCCAAGTATGCCGATCCGTTGAAGGACGGTCAGGTGTTGACGCCCGTGCCGATGCTCAAGCTTGCTGATGCGGTAACGGACGGCGTCTATCGCAAGCCCTCCATGGTGTTCTCGATCTCGAAGAATTCGAAGGACCCAGCGGCTGCGGCGCAAATCGTCAACTGCCTGTTGAACGAGCCGGAAGGGATCGATGCACTCGGTACCTCTCGCGGCCTGCCGGCGTCGAAGGCCGCTGCCGCTCGCCTTGGTGAAAAGGGCGAGCCCGAGGTGCGCGCCGCCAATGCCATCGTGCTGGCCGCCGGCGGGCCGACGGTTTCGCCGTTCAATGAACACCCAGAGATCCGCGCCGCCTTCATCGATACGCTCGAGGAATACGCCTACGGGCAGCTCGATGCCAAGGAGGCGGCAGAACAGATCATCGATACGGTGAACGACGTTCTCGCCAAGTTTGACTGATCGCTAAGACTGCCCGCCGTTGCTTGTCGCGGCGGGCGTCCCTGCGCCCTGCGGGAAGCCTACACGAGAGAGATCATGACCCGACCATCCATCATCGCGCTGTCGGCGCGAACGGCGGCGTTTTGCCTGCCGGCACGCGGAGCACTATACCACCTGCCGGCGACAGCGAAGTGGCGCCTTTCCTCGTCCGACGGGGACAATCAGATGCGGCAGGGAGAGACCTCCCTTGCTGTGCCTCTGCTGCACGAGCTTCAACCTCGCGCACGTTACTGCTTCGAAGCGGAAGGGTTTGAAGCGGTCGAGTTTGACACCCCGTCCTGCGCGGGGCTCGTCGACGCCGCCGAGTTTGGTCTTGTCCTTGATGTTCTTCCCGAGGATTTCGACGGTGCCCGCCGGAATGCGGCTGCTTTGAGAGAGGCCGTTGCTGCGGTTCCGGTGGGCGGTACGTTGAGGGTGCCGGCTGGGGTCTGGACGGCATTTCCGGTCAAACTCAAGAGCCACATGACTTTCCACCTTTCCCAAGGGGCGGTCTTGCGAGCGCCGTCGGTGCGGCGCGGATGGCCCATCCTGCCCGCCCGTGACGCGTCCGGCCGGATGTTGGGGAGCTGGGAAGGCCTTCCGGCCGACTGTTTCGCAGCTCCGCTCCATGCCGTTGGCGTGAAAGAGCTGACAATCGAGGGGCAGGGCACGCTCGACGGTTCCGGCGATAGGGGCGACTGGTGGACCTGGCCGAAAGAAACGCGTGACGGTGCACGCCGCCCGCGCGGCCTTCATCTCGTTTCCTGCTCAAATGTGCAGCTCCTTGGCTTTGCCATCCGCAATGCGCCCTCCTGGACGATCCACCCGCAGGGCTGCAGGCAATTGACGGCGGCAGGACTATTCATTTCCGCTCCGTTCGACAGCCCAAATACCGATGGTTTCAATCCTGAAAGTTGTCGCGACGTGACAATCACCGGCGTGCGCTTTTCCGTCGGGGATGATTGCATCGCCGTGAAGGCCGGCAAACGCGGCCCAAATGGTGAGGATGACCATCTGAGCGAAACGCGTGGCGTGCGGGTGAGCCACTGCTTGATGGAGCGTGGCCACGGGGGGCTCGTCATTGGTTCGGAAATGTCTGGCGGCGTGCACGACGTTTCGATCGAGAATTGCGCCATGGTCGGTACAGATCGCGGCCTGCGCCTTAAGACGCGGCGCGGGCGTGGTGGAGCGATCACCGATATCGCTATGCGCAGCGTTCTTATGGACGGCGTCGAGACCGCGCTTTCTGCCAACGCACACTACCATTGCGATGCCGACGGCCACGACGCCTGGGTGCAATCCCGCCAGCCGGCTCCAGTCGATGTGGGCACGCCTTTCATCGACGGCGTCACGATTGAGGATGTCGAGATCCGGAAGTTGGCCCATGTCGCCGGTACCTTCCTTGGCCTGCCGGAGGCCCCAATCCGCAACATCAAAATTCGTCGGCTCAAGATCGTCTCCTTCAACTACGAGGCCACAGCCGCTCCTCCTGTCATGGCTGACGGGATCCGACCGATGCGGCATGAAACGATCGTCTCGGAACAAGCGGACGTCGATTGCGACGAGCCGGCGCTCCTGAGCACCGCCGCGATATCAACGCACTTCGAGTGAGAGATCCCATGAACCCGACCGACTATTTCGACCAGTTCGCGCATCGCTACAGTCCCTACAAGGGCGGGAGCTGGTGTTACGAAGACGGCTGCCTCTACCGAGGCCTTCAGCTGCTGTTTCAGGCGACGGGCGAGAAACGTTGGATGAACCATCTTCACCGGCTGGCCGATCGGCAAATCGGGCCCGATGGCTCACTCCTCGGCTACGATCCCACAGAATACAATATCGACCACATTCTCGCCGGACGATCGCTCTTTGCCTTGGCCAGGGATACCGGCGACGCCCGCTATCTCGCGGCGGCAGAACATCTGGCTGGTCAACTCGAAAGCCATCCGCGCATCCCCCAAGGCAACTACTGGCACAAGAAGCGCTACCCACACCAGGTCTGGCTCGATGGGCTCTATATGGGCCTGCCGTTTCAAATCGAATATGCGCTGGCCACGGATAGGCCGGCGCTTGTTACTGACGCCCTTCGGCAATTTTCGACGGCGCTTTCGCTAACGGCGACCCCGGCCGGCCTCTATGTTCATGGTTACGACGACAGCCGAAAACAGCTGTGGTCCGATCCGGAGACAGGCAAATCGCCTGCCGTGTGGGCACGCGCTGTTGGCTGGCTGGCGATGGCGCTCGTGGATGCGCTGGCGCTTCTACCTGATGACGAAATCTCCGGTCCTCATCGGCTGAGGGCACGCCAGCTTTTGGGGGAACTCATGGCGCGGCAGACATCGTCTGGCCTCTGGATGCAGGTGCTTGACGCACCGAACCTCGAAGGCAACTACGAGGAAAGCTCGGCCTCCGCCATGTTTGCCTATGCGCTGATCCGCGCCGCACGCCTTGGGCTCGTCGAACCTGATCGAGCGTCAGAGACAATCGCGGCCGGCCGCCGCGCACTCGACGCTCTGCTCTCTATGCGGCTCATTGCCGACGCCCAGGGCATAACCAGGCTGACGACGATCGTCTGCGTTGCAGGTCTCGGAGGCTTCGAAGGCACGTACAGGGACGGTACGCCCGGCTACTACCTCGCAGAACGGCTGGTGAGCGACGATCCCAAGGGCGTCGGTCCGCTGATGATGGCCTTCGCCGAAAGTGTCAGCAAACGTGTCGATCAGTCGCTCTCACCCGGGACGAGCGTCATGGGCCAGAGGAACCGCGCAGATCTCACCGGGTAAATGTCGGCAAAAGCCGGCATCGTACCAAGCAGGGATTCGGCAAGTGCTATGCCAAGATCGCGTAGGGACAGGCTGAAAGCCGTCAATCGGGGCGACAGGAATTGCGAATGCGGACTTTGACGACCGATGATCGCCATGTCCCGTCCGGGCTTTATGCTGGCTTCCACCAGTCCGCGATAAAGGCCGACAGTGATTGCTTCGTTGATGAGCACAATCGCCGTCGGACGGGTCTCAAGCGCACTCAGTTCCCGGGCGATTTGATACCCTCCCGCTTCGTTCGGGGTTGAGCGGAACACATGACGCTCGTCGAGGTGAAGCCCATGTCGGGCCAGGGTCGCGCGGCACTGATCTTCAAACACATAGCCCAGGTTCATGTCGTCATGCGGCCGCGTGATCGCTATTTGCTTGTGGCCGTGCGCAACCAGCCGATCGATCGATGCCTCAGCCATGCCCTCGAAATCCAGATCAAGCCAGGGTTGACCGACATCTGTCAGGCTACGTCCGAGCGTGATGAACGGGATCTTGCGTTTGGACAACAGCTCGAAGCGGGCATCGTGTCGCCTTGTTGCCGAAAGGATGATGCCGTCGGCAAAACCGCGCGCGACAACGCGCTTCAAGTAGTCGTTCGGATCCTCCTCAGAGGAGCAGAGCAGGGCGACGAGGTCGAGCTTGTGACGAGCAAAGACGGTCTGGACACCGTCGAAGACGCTCATGAAGAATGTGTCCCCCTGGCCGGTGATTTCGGAGCCGGTCTGCATCATGAAGCCGATGACGCCGGTCGCGCCCTTGCGGAGCGCACGGCCCGATTGGTTGGCGACATAACCAAGGGACTCGGCTGCTTCGAGCACCCTTTTTCTGGTCTCTTCGTTGACGTCGGGCTTACCGTTCAGCGCCCGGGATACTGTCCCGATCGAGATATCGAGGTGTTCTGCAAGCTCGCGAATCCCCTTCATTTTTCCGCGTTCCTCCCCAGACCCGCGACTGGTCATTTTCACACCTCTTGACATAAAAACCCTTTGCCGCATAGTATCGTAAACGTTTACGGAAGCCAATTGAGGAGTTGCTGCTTCCGTTTCTTGGAGGAAATCACGTGCGATACAGGGCCGTTTTGTGCGGGTGCGGAGCTATGGCCAAAGGCTGGCTGAGGGCGCTGACGGAGAGCGAACTTCTTCGCGCGAAAGTCGAGATTGTTGGCCTCGTCGATCTCGACCAGGCGACTGCTGAGGCGCTCGCTACCGAATTTAACCTTGGCGGCATCGTTATCGGAACGGACCTGCCGACCGTGCTTCGCGAGAGCCGCGCAGATCTTTTGTTCGACATCGTCGTTCCGGCCGCACGTCGTGCGGTGGTGGCCGCCGGACTTGCGCATGGTTGCCACGTTTTGAGTGAGAAGCCCATGGCCGCCTCGCTCGGCGAGGCACGCGAATTGCGTCGACTTGCTGCAGCGGCCTCGCGGATCCATGCGATCGTTCAAAACCGTCGCTTCATCAGCGGTGTTCGGCGCATACGCCGCCTCATCGAGTCGCTCGTTCTCGGTGAGCTGACGGCGTTGCATTGCGACTTCTTCCTCGGCCCGCATTTCGGAGGATTTCGCGAGCAGATGGACAATGTCTTGCTGCTCGACATGGCCATCCACACCTTCGATGCAGCGCGCTTCATGTCGGGCAAGGACCCGCTCGCGGTCTATTGCCACGAATACAATCCCAAGGGCTCCTGGTATCGCCATGGCGCGGCCGCCAATGCGATCTTCGAGTTCTCCGACAATGTCGCCTTCACCTATCGCGGTTCCTGGTGCGCTGAGGGTGCCAACACCAGTTGGGAGAGCGCGTGGCGCATCACCGGTTCGAAGGGCACCTTGCTTTGGGATGGCGGCGATCGCTTTGACGCCAAAGTCGTTACGGGTCAGGAGGGCTTCATGCGCACCGTTGAACCGGTTGCGATGCCCGATACCGAAGATCTCGCCGATACGAACGGGCATGCCAGCGTGATCGAGAATTTCATCCGCGCGATCGACGCGGGAGCTGTGCCGGAAACCGACGGCAGCGACAACATCAAGAGCCTTGCCATGGTCTTCGGCGCGATCGACAGCGCGCGGGATGGCAAACGCGTCACCATTGCAGCCTAGGGAGCCTATTTTGATCAACCCAAGCAAATCCATCCGTATTGGCACGATGATCTCTGCCACGAAGGGCGGTGCCGACAGGCGTATCGCCCAGATCGCGGGCATGGGCTTCGAGAGTTTCGAGCCCTTCTTCTGGCAAACGACGAATAGCCAGGACCTCGCCGACCTCGGCAAGCGTTGCGTGGCGGCGGTCGGCGATCGTGACATCACCATCTCCACGATCGGCATGTTCGGCAATCCGTTGGAGACGACCGCGATCGACGAAGAGACCTTGCAGGGCTGGCGAGACTGCATCGACAATGCCCACCACTTCGGCGCGACCTGCGTTGCCGGGTTCACCGGCCGCCTTCGCGGCAAGCCTTTGACCGACAGCCTGCCGCGTTACAGGAAAATCTGGTCCGAGCTGTCGAAACGTGCCGCCGACAAGGGCGTAAGGATTGCATTCGAGAACTGTGCCATGGACGGCAACTGGCATACCGGCGATTGGAACATCGCGCATAATCCGGATGCCTGGGAACTGATCTTCAACGAGACGCCAGACGACCACATCGGGCTCGAATGGGAGCCATGCCATCAAATGGTCTATCTGATCGATCCGCTGCCGCAGATCCGCAAATGGGCAAGCAAGATCTTCCACGTGCACGGCAAGGACGCGACCATCCGCTGGGACGTCATCCGTGAACACGGGATCTTCGGCAAAGAGAAATTCGTCTTCATGCGTACGCCCGGCTTTGGCGACACGAACTGGACCGACGTGATCTCCGAACTTCGGTTGGCTGGTTGGTCCGGCTCGATCGATATCGAAGGCTGGCATGACCCGGTCTATCGCGACGATCTGGAGATGACCGGCCAGGTTCACGGCCTGAATTACCTCAAAACGTGCCGGGGCGGCGACTTCGTCATCGATCCGGTCTGAGACGTGCATGTTGGCCGGCATGGAGGATGCCGGCTCGGGGATAATCAAAGGAGGAGAAAATGGCTATCCGCGGATCCGCAATCCTGGGCGCGCTCGCCCTTGCAGGTGTCTCTCTATTCGGCCTCACCGCCAAGGCGGAGGATGTCACGATCAGCGTCTGGTCGCTCGATCGCGATATTCAACCCGCACCGAACTTGGTTTCGGACTTCAACAAGCTGAACACTGGCATCAAGGTCGAGTACCGCCAGATCCAGTTTGACGACGTCGTCAGCGAGGCGATGCGCGCCTATTCGACCGGGCAGGCACCCGATATCATCGCTATCGACAATCCTGAGCATGCGCTTTTTTCGTCGCGCGGCGCGTTCCTCGATCTCACCGATATGATCGCCAAGTCGACGGTGGTCAAGACGTCGACCTATTTCCCTGGCCCGCTCGCCTCCACCATGTGGGATGGCAAGAATTACGGTCTTCCCAAGGCCACCAACACGATTGCGCTCTACTACAACAAGGTCATGTTCAAGACGAAGGGCCTCGATCCTTCCAAGCCGCCGCAAACCTGGGACGAACTCGTCGATGCGGCTCGCAAGCTGACGGACCCTGCGGCCAACGTTTATGGGATCGCGTTTTCAGCTAAGGCGAACGAGGAGGGGACCTTCCAGTTTCTCCCCTGGGCCCAAATGGCCGGTGGTGGCTACGAGCACATCAATTCGGATGGCGCCGTCAAGGCGCTCGACATCTGGAAGACCATCATTACGGAGAAGCTGGCGTCGCCGGACACGCTCACCCGCGGACAGTGGGATTCGACCGGTACCTTCAACTCCGGCAACGCCGCCATGGTCATCTCCGGCCCGTGGGAGCTCGACCGGATGGTCAAGGAGGCGAAGTTCGACTGGGGTGTCGCTCTGTTGCCCGTGCCTGAGCTCGGTGCGGAGCGTTCGTCGGCCATGGGCGATTTCAACTGGGCGATATTCTCCAACACGCAACACCCTGCCGAAGCGTTCAAGGTGCTCGAGTACTTCGTCTCGCAGGACGATCGCATGTTCAAGGACTTCGGCCAGCTTCCCGCCCGTTCCGACATCGCTATTCCGGAGACTGGCGTGCCGCTCAAGGACGCGGCCCTTAAGGTCTTCAATGAGCAGTTGAAATACGCAAAGCCGCGCGGCCCGCACCCGGAATGGCCGAAGATCTCAAAGGCAATCCAGGATGCAATCCAGGCAGCGTTGACGGGACAGATGAGCTCGAAGGAAGCACTCGACCAGGCTGCTGAAAAGATAAAGGCAGTCCTGGGCTAAAGTCTTGGCCAAGGCGGCCCAGAGGCATCCCGCCTGAACCGGAGAGCCGGGCCGCCTTCCGCAAGCGCTCGATCGCATTGAGGCGCTGGGACGGAAACCCGCAAAAACCATGCCGGCTATGCCGGCGTGGTTCTGGTTGTCTAGTTTGCAGGCCAAGCTGCGTCAGCCCAAATGCGCTGAGGCCTTGGCGGCGGAGGAGCTCATGAAACGCCTTCTATCCAGCATCATCGACGGCCGCGGCTTCGATATCGGCCTCGTGAGCCTGCCGCTCGCCTTCCTGCTAACCCTGTCCGGCCTGCCACTGCTCTACAACATCGCCATGAGCTTCCAGGAGGTGGACATGTTCAGCCTCGGCAGCTTCTGGCGCCCGTTCGTCGGTCTCAAGAACTACCGCGATCTCTTCGCCCAGCCGGAAACCTGGCCGATCCTGGCCAATACCGCGACTTTCGTCGTCGCCTCGATCGCCGGTCAGTTCCTCGTCGGCTTTGGACTGGCGCTGTTCTTTTGGACAAATTTTCCAGGCGCCTCGTGGGTGCGGGGTCTGTTTCTGGTTTCCTGGGTGATGCCTGGCCTCGTGGTTGGCGCGATCTGGAATTGGATCCTGTCGGGTGATTTTGGCGTGCTCAACTTCATACTGAGGGAAACGGGCCTCATCGACAGCAATATCTTCTGGCGCTCGGATCCCGGTTACTCGCTCTGGGCCGTCATAATCGCGAATATCTGGCTCGGTACCTCCTTCAACATGATCCTAATGTCCGTCGGTCTGTCGGCCATTCCGCGGGACCTTTATGAGGCGTCCGAATTGGATGGTGCCAATGTCTGGCAACGCTTCTGGACGATCACGCTGCCGATGATGCGCTCGTCCATAGGGGCCATCATCGCGCTCGGGCTCATTTTCACGCTGCAGCAGTTCGATCTTTTCGCCTCGATCACCTCCGGAGGGCCGAACAATGCCTCCAACGTCACGCAATACTGGGCCTGGGATCTGTCTTTCCGGCAGTACGATTTCGCCAAGGGCGCGACGATCTCGGTGATCATGATCGTCTTTGTGATGATCGCTTCTGTCGTCTACGTGCGTTCGACACGGCATGAGGTGCGCGGATGAGCAATGTATCCCGGGATCGCCTGCTTCTCGCAATCGCGATCATTCTCGCCGGCCTTTATCTGTTCCCACTCTACTGGATGTACATCACCACGATCAAATCGGGGTCGGAGATGTTTGCCACTCCGCCGACCTTCTGGCCGAGCGATCCCCAGTGGCAAATCTTCGGCAACGTGTGGCAGAGCCGGAACATGGGCCGGTACATCTGGAACTCCTTGGTCATCGCCTGCGGAGCGGTCAGCGTCATCACCGTGCTTGGTGTTGGCTGCGCCTACGTGCTGGCGCGCTATCGCAACATCTGGATCGATATCGGGCTCTTCCTCATCCTCATGTTGCAGGTCCTTCCGGCGTCGCTGATGGTTACGCCGATTTTCGTGGGCTTTTCGCAAGTTGGGTTGCTCAACTATCCGCGGCTTGCCGTCATCCTGGCGATTGCGGCCAAGAGCATGCCGTTCTTCGTCGTCCTGGTGCGCGCGACCTTCATGAGCGTGCCACAGGAACTGGAGGAAGCAGCCCTTGTCGACGGCAACTCCAGGGTCGGCGCATTCTTCAATATCGTCCTGCCGCTCGCACGCAACGGCATCCTCGTCAGTGCGATCCTGATTTTCATGCAGGCCTTTGGCGAGTTCGTCTATTCGAAATCGATGATCCAGGCCGTCGAGCTGCAACCGGCAAGCGTGGGGTTGAACTCCTTCATGGGGCCAAACACCAATGAATGGAACAATATCATGGCCTACGCGGCGATCTACGTGACGCCGATCCTCGCCATTTTCGTCCTCCTGCAACGCCGCATCGTCTCTGGTCTTACCTCGGGAGCGCTCAAATGAATGCCCAGATCGAACTAAGGAACGTCAACAAGTATTATGGTGCCTACCATGCGCTGAAGGACATCGAGCTTTCGATCCGCAAAGGCAGCTTTACAGCTCTCGTCGGTCCGTCAGGTTGCGGGAAGTCGACGTTGTTGCGGTCTCTGGCGGGCCTGGAGAGCATATCGTCCGGTACGCTCAAGATCGCTGGCGAGGTGATGAATGCAGTGCCGCCGCGCAAGCGCGATGTGGCGATGGTGTTCCAGTCCTACGCGCTCTATCCGCACATGACGGTTGAGGAAAACCTGACTTATAGCCTACGCATCAGGGGCGTTGCCAAGGCCGAACGCAAGAAGGCGGCACATGAAGTTGCCGCCGTCACCGGGCTCACGCATCTCCTGGCGCGCTACCCGCGCGAGCTTTCCGGGGGTCAGCGGCAACGCGTAGCGATGAGCCGGGCGATTATCCGGCACCCAAAGGCGTTCCTGTTCGACGAGCCGCTCTCCAATCTTGATGCCGCACTTCGCGTTCATATGCGCAAAGAAATCCGCGCGCTGCACGATCGGCTGGGCGCCACGTCGGTCTATGTCACGCACGATCAGGTGGAAGCGATGACAATGGCGGACCATGTCGTCATCATGCGTGACGGCGTCATCGAACAACAGGGCAGTCCGCTTGAGCTTTATGACCGGCCGGCTAACAAGTTCGTGGCCGGCTTCATTGGATCTCCTGCCATGAATTTCCTGCCCGCGGTCGGCGGTCCGGACGGACGCTCGATCATCCTCGATGTCGGTACCAAACAAACGATCGCCCTTAACCGGACGGTGCAGCCAGGACAGGCCTTGAGCGTCGGCTTGCGTCCGGAGCATATCGAACTTGCGGCAGCCGATGAGGGCATTCTCTCAGCACCAGTGGCAATGATCGAATCGACCGGTGCGACGTGCTTTCTGACAATGGCAACCACGCCCGAGCTGTCGGTGGTCTTCAATGGCCGATCGGTCGCAAGAGCAGGCGACCGGGTCGGACTGAGCTTTGCTCCCGGCAGCATGCATCTTTTCGATGCCGATACCCAGCGCCGCCTTGCCGATTGAAGCCCAAACTATCTAGGCGCGCACCGCCAAAAAAGGAGCCTGCCGACGCCTCGGCCGTGCGTTCCCGGCCAACTCGTCGGTTCTCAGCGGTGGCTCGACCCGCTTCGAGGATCATGCTTTCCCGATCTGAGCGACACGGAGATTATTCGTGCTGCCTTCAGTCGCGAACGGGAATCCGCTGACGATGACAGTTTGAAAGTCCGTCCGACGCCGGTGAGGAACAACGATTTGAGCGTTTCGGGCGAATTTGAAGCCGGCCCGACCGTCGCAACGATCTTGGCCTTGCGGTTGCTGCGTGGGAGCATGATTTCTATCCGATCAGGATTGCGCGTATGTCATTGACGTTTGTGAGTGTTGGCCCGGTGACGACAAGGTCGCCAATCGCCTTGAATGCGGTGTAGCTGTCATGTTGTGAAAGCGCGGTGCGCGGAGCAATGCCGACTTGCTGCAGACGGGTAAGGGTGTCAGGAGTGACGAAAGCACCCGCAGCGTCCTCGACACCGTCGATACCGTCTGTGTCTCCGGCAATTGCCCAGATTGAATTTGCACCACTCAAGCCAATCGCAAGGCTCAGCAGGAATTCGGTGTTGCGGCCGCCACGTCCGGTCGAGCCTTTCGGCAAGGACACGGACGTTTCTCCGCCCGACAGGAGCACGGCTGGTCCCGCAACCGGTAAGCCCTTGTCGCGCGCGGAGAGCGCGATGCCGGCAAAGACTGTACCGACTTCTCTCGCTTCTCCCTCAAGCGCATCGCCAAGGATCAAGGGGCGGATCCCGTGAGATTGCGCAACTTGTGCCGCCGCATGCAGGGCTGTGGACGGTGAGGCTATCAGCCGCGTTTCTGCGTTAATCGGGGCGCTCGCCGCCGCGGAGCCGCCACCGTCGAGAACGGCGATCGCTTCCGGTGGAAGAGCGAGTTTGTAGCGCGCGACGATTTCGCGAGCCTCGACAACGCCCGTCTCGTTGGAGACAGTGGGTCCCGAGGCAATTTCGGAAGAGTTGTCGCCCGGCACGTCGGAGATCACGAGCGTGACTGCGCATCGCGGGCGGATGTATCGCTAAAGGTCATTCGGCAGCAACGAGGATGTTTGAGCCGGCGATCGCCTCGCAAACGGCATCGGTCACCTGCTGTGTGGTGGCGGTGCCGCCGACATCAGGGGTGAGGATGCCTGCCTCGGTGACGCGTTCGACAGCCGTCATCAGTCTTGTCGCAGCGTCTTTTTCTCCAAGATGTTCGAGCATCTGGGCGGCCGTCCAGAAGGTGGCGATGGGGTTGGCGATGCCCTTGCCGGTGATGTCGAAAGCTGAGCCGTGAATCGGCTCGAACATTGATGGGAAGCGACGCTCCGGGTCGATATTGGCAGTCGGTGCGACGCCGAGGGAACCAGCAAGGGCGCCGGCGAGATCCGACAGGATGTCGGCATGCAGGTTGGTCGCTACAATGGTGTCAAGACTTTCCGGCCTCAGCGTCATGCGCACCGTCATCGCGTCGACTAGCATCTTGTCCCAGGTCACATCCGGGAATTCCTTCGAAACTTCGGCAGCGATCTCGTCCCACATGACCATGCCATGCCGCTGCGCGTTCGACTTGGTGACGACGGTCAAGAGCTTGCGCGGCCGCGACTGGGCGAGTTTGAAGGCGTAGCGCATAATGCGGGTAACGCCGACGCGTGTGAAGATGGCGACCTCGGTGCCAACTTCCTCCGGCAGCCCCTTGTGGGCGCGACCGCCGTGGCCCGAGTATTCGCCTTCGGAATTTTCTCGAACGATGACCCAGTCCAGGTCGCCTGGCCCGCAGTTGCGCAGCGGCGGAGTAATTCCTGGGAGTATCTTGGTCGGTCGGACGTTGGCGTACTGGTCAAAGCCCTGGCAGATTGGAAGACGCAGGCCCCAGAGCGTGATGTGATCGGGGACATCCGGCGCACCAACCGCACCAAAGTAGATTGCGTCGAACTTCTTGAGTGTCTCCAAACCATCGGCCGGCATCATGACGCCATGTTTTTTGTAGTAATCCGAGCCCCAGTCAAAGGTTTCGGAGTGGATCTTGAAGTCGCCGCTACGCTTCTCCAGCGCCTCAAGGACCTGAAGACCCGCTGCGATCACTTCCGGGCCAATTCCGTCGGCCGGCATCGCTGCAATTTTGTATTCGCGCATTGTTGTTCTCCAATCTGGATTTCAATGTTGAATGGAAGCCGTCCGAGTGGCCTCGCGGGAGGCCCCGCGAGCAAGGATCAGAGTGACCACTGCCGAAATCACGAGCAGTGCCGCGACGAAGTAGAGACCACCGGCAAAACTCCCTGTCGTGTCCTTGATCCAGCCGATCATCGAGGGGCCGACGAAGCCGCCGAGGTTGCCCAATGAATTGATGGTGGCGATACCAGCGGCTGCGGCCGGGCCTGAGAGGAACATCGTCGGCATGCTCCACAGCGGCGGCTTGGAGGCGCTGATCCCGATGTTCACAAGCGTCAGGGCGATCATCACGGCAAACACAGTCGTCGCACCGGTTGCAAAGACAAGGCCCGCGGCAGCCAGCAGACAGGCACCGACAACGTGCCAAGTGCGTTCGCCGGTCCTGTCGGAATGGCGTGCCCAGACAATCATGCCGATCACAGCAAAAACAGCTGGAATGGAATTGATCAAACCAACGTGGAAAGACGAAAGGCCAAAGCTCTTGATGATCTGTGGTGCCCAGATTCCGAGCGTGTAGAGACCTGCTGACGTGCCAAAGTAGATGAGCGAAAGTGCAAGGACCCTTACATCAGCGAGCCCTGCCCAGATGCCGTGGCTTGCCTTCACCTTGCCGGCCTGTTCCTGCTCCATGGTCTTCACAAGCCAAGCACGCTCGTCGTCGGTAAGCCACTTTGCCTTTTCCGGTCGGTCCGTCAGGAAAAACAATACGACCACACCGAAGATTACCGCCGGAACAGCTTCGATGATGAACATCCACTGCCAGCCGGCCAGGCCCCAGATGCCGTGCATCTCGAGAAGGGCGCCAGAAATCGGCGACCCGATGGCTGTTGCAAGCGGAGCAGCTGCCATAAACATCGCGGTGACCGCCGCTCGGCGACGCGCAGGAAACCAATAGCTCAGATAAAGAATGATGCCTGGGAAGAACCCAGCTTCGGCCACGCCCAGCAAGAAGCGCAGGGTGTAGAAGCTCGTCGTGCCTTGGACCAGCGCCATCGCACCCGATACCAGGCCCCAAGTAATCATCACCCGGGCAATCCAGATGCGGGCGCCGACTTTGTGGAGAATGAGGTTCGACGGCACCTCGAAAAGAAAGTAGCCGAGAAAAAGATGCCCGCGCCCACGCCGAAGACGGTCGATGAAAATCCAAGGTCCTGGTTCATCGTCAAAGACGCGAAGCCGATGTTCACGCGATCGATGAACGCGATCAGGTAGAGAACCATGATGAATGGCACGATGCGCCATGTGATTTTGCGCAATACGCGCGTCTCCCGGTCGCTCGTCAAAACAAGCTCCTCCCTATGTTCGAACCCGGCGCGTCCTCTCGCGCTTGTCGAGAAGGTTAGTTTCTCCTTTCCTGCGCATGAAGGTTCATGCAATTATATAATTTATTGATATAATGGAGGGCGTGGGGGTGGAACTCGAACAGCTCAGGTGTTTTGTCGCGGTCGCCGAAGAACTGCACTTTGGAAGAGCTGCCCAGAAGACGGGCATGCTGCCTGCTTCGCTCGGCCGGCACATCCGGTTACTGGAAGAATCTTTGCGAACGCAGTTGTTGAGTAGAACAACCCGAAGCGTGAGCCTGACCGATGACGGCGTGTCGCTTTTGCAAGAAGTGCGGCCGCTCCTGGGGCGGCTTGACGAAGTCGCCGAAAAATTTCGTGCAGCCCGACACAGGCCGTCCGCCATACTGCGCATCGGCGCGATCGATAGTGCTGCCGCCGGTCTCTTACCGTTGCTCTTGCAGGATTTTCGGGAGGCGGCGCCTGATGTCATCACCCAGATCATTGAAGACAAGTCTGTCCGGCTTATTCCGAAACTGCTGGCCGGGCGCCTCGACCTTGTTTTGATCCGTCCTCGCGATGGGATCAGCCGCACCCTGAATGTGCAGTTGCTGTTTCATGAAACGGCAGTTGTTGCGGTACCAATGGGGAGTGCTCTTGCTGGACGGTCTGAAATTACCGTCCAGGATCTGGCGGAAGAGCCATTGATCGTGCCAGAACGCCGCTCGCGACCGCACAGTCATGACCTCACAATGGGATTGTTCGCGGACTTTGACATGCGTCCCCGCGTCGCACAAATAGCCGATGAAAAGCAGACGATAATCAATCTGGTTGCCGCCGGAATCGGGTCCGCCATCGTTCCACGCTGGACCTCGAAACTTGCTGTGTCAGGTGTCAGCTACATCCCGCTCGCTCATCCATCGGGATCGCCGATGCATCGACTACCCCTCTCAGCCGCCTGGATGAAAGCGGTGCGAGATCCGTTGCGCGACACGATGCTCGCCTTGTTGCAGCACAATGTCGCGCGATACGCGGAATTTGCGTGAACGCCACGAGCCGTAAAAGGCTGTCACGATCGCGATCCTCGGCCTGACGCTGCGCGGGGGGCCTTAGCCGGTCCACCGCATGGGTAGCTCTCAGCAGCAGTTTGTTCACGACGACGTGCGGCGCGCCCTGAGCTCACATGTTGCGCTCTGAATGCGCAATGAGTGCATCGGTGTTCGCTAAAAGTCGCCTTACGGCGTTACGGGCCGCGTTCGGGCGTTGAAGCCGAATGCTTTTCTCGATGTTCTCATGGAGCCTAAGGGCATGGACGAGGGTGCTGTCGTTCCGGGTTACCAGCAGGAAAAGGTGGTTGAGTGCGGATTCGATCAACGTCCCGAGCGGAATGAGGAGGTCATTTCCGGAAGCGCGCAGGATCGCGAGGTGGAACCGCGTGTCAGCTTGGGTGCGAGCCTGCAGCGTTGTCGCTTGCCCCATGTCTCTCAGTGCCTCGGTGATTTCGGCCATCTGTTCTTCGCTGCGGCGGATCGTTGCAAGGGCGGTGGCTTCCGGTTCGATGATGTGACGAAATTCCTGTACGGTCTTGAGGAACTGGATCCGATCCGGCGAGTGTGCGTACCAACTCAGGACGTCGCGGTCGAGCAGGTTCCAGCGCTCCTTCGGCTCCACCCAACTGCCGATTTTTGGACGCGATGCGAGTAGCCCCTTGGCCATCAATATCTTGATCGCCTCCCTGACAGCGGTTCGGCTTACATTGAAGATTTCCGTCCACTGGGCCTCGTTCGGCAGGATCGTTCCCGGAGGATAGTCGCCACGCACGATCCTGAGCCCGATATCTTCGGCGAGCGACATATGAACGCTCGGCCCTGACATGCGCGGCGCGTCGAGCCGTCGGGTCGCACGCGCCGCCTCCGCGGTACCCGAGCCTGCGGAGCGTTTTTCTGGTCGCTGTTCAGCCATTCATCTTTTCTCGTATCTCGAACCCTCTAGCCACGCATTGCGTCACCTGCCGCCAACATAGGTCCGCCAGCTGTGTTGCGGCTGAAAACCGAGCATCGCGCGCGCCTTCCGGTTCGACAGAAGTGTCTCGTATTCGCCAAGCTGTCCTTTGACCGGTACGCCCCGATAGAACCGGTCGATCAGCTCTTGCGTCGGAAGGTCTGAAGACGTCTCGTCGTTCGCTGCATTGAAGATCTGGAACCCGAGACCATCCGTGTCGATGGCCCTGAGGGTGATCTGGCCGAGGTCCCGCGCGTCGATGTAGCTCCAGGCGATGCGCTTTCGAAATCCAGGGTCGGCAAACCAGCCTGGGAAAAGGTGGTATTCGTTGGGCTCGATCACATTTCCAATGCGCAATGCATAGATGTCGGCTCCGCTTCTGAGCGCAAAGGCGCGCGCGGTCCTTTCGTTCACCACCTTGGAGAGCGCGTAGCTGTCCATCGGATCGACGTCATAGTCCTCATCGAGCGGAAAATAGTGCGGGTTTCGTGGCTCATTGGCGAAGACGAGACCGTAGGTCGTTTCGCTGGATGCGATGACGATCTTGCGGATGCCAAGTTTCGTCGCGGCCTCAATGACATTGTAGGTGCCCATCACATTGATGCGAAAGAGTTCATTGTCAGGCGCGATCAGGATGCGCGGGATCGCCGCGAAATGAACAACGGCATCGATCGGTTGCGGCGCAAGCGACGGGTCGAATTCGTGCAGGCCGGTGTAGCTCGACAGTGCATTGAACACTTGGCCGCTGTCGGTAATGTCGGTGATCAGCGTGCGTACTTTCGGGTTATCGAGGGGCTTCGTGTCGAGGTTGAGCACCTGATGGCCCTGCTCGAGGAGGTATTGCACGACATGGCGGCCAGCCTTGCCGCTACCTCCGGTGAAGATGATCCGCTTGGTCATTGCGCTCTCCGTGCTTTGCAAAATTGGGGAATGGTCTTGTCGATGATAGTTCGCCGAAGGGAACTTCCAAGCGGGGTCGTTGCAAGGAGTCGCGGCCGGCCGTCAAGCGTGCTGACCGCGCTCGCTGATCATGGGGCGGAGGCGCCGGAGGCCGTCAAAGGGCGCTCCGGCCACCGTTCCTATTTCTGGATGCAGGTATCGGCCGTATCCTTGGTGCATTCATCGAGACCGGTAAATACCGGATCGTCTACCGGCTTGCCGGCGATCAGGTCGAGCATGACCGATGGCGCCTTGTAGCCCATTTCGAAGGGTCGTTGGCCGACAAGTGCGGTCACGAGACCCTCCTTGGCGATCGCCACTTCCTCTCCGATCGTATCGGCCGCGCCGATGACGAATTCATTCTTCGCAATCTTGTCTGCCATCGGCTTGAACAGATCGCGATAGGGTTGCGGCGCACCGAACAGTGGCCAACCACCCATGATGCCGAAGGCGTCGAGATCGGGATTGGCCGCAAGAATGTCCGTCATCGCCTGCACGCCTTTGGCGCCGTCGTCATTGGTAAAGACCGGGCAGCCAGCAACCTCGGTCCAGCCACCTTCACCCTTTAGCTCGGCCAGCCCGTCCTTGCCGGTCAGCACGTCACGCATCCCTTGAGCACGGCGCAGGATGTTATCAGCGCCAGGGTTCCCTTCGATCGTGCAGATCTTGCCGCCGTTCGGTTTTGCCTTCTTGATGTAGTCCGCGATCCGCGCGCCCATCGTATAGTTGTCGGTACCAAGATAGGTCTTTCGCAGGCCCGCATCTTCCTTGGCAAGGTCGGCGTCAAGCGTCATGACCGGGACTGTCGGGTTTGCCGACTTCAACGTCTGGGCGATCAGCTTGGCGTTGGAAGGCGAAATGGCGATCGCAGCCGTGCTGGGCTTGCCGAGCATGTCCTGGACGATCTGCGCTTCTCCTGCTTCGTCGGAAGTCGACGCCGGGCCGGTATAGAAGCATTCATATTCCGAGCTTGTGTTTTCCTTGTTCCACTTCTGGCAACCCTGATTGATCGCCTCGAAGAAGGGATTGTCGAGACCCTTGACGACGATGACGAGCTGCTTTTTCGTCTGGGCGCCGGCGGGGCCGGCGGCCAGCGCCAGCGCAGCGACTGCGAGCACCAATGCTTTCCTCATTTTATCCTCCCGTTGAAACAAGCGGACACCCTCTGTCCGCGGCACAAATCAACCCGGATACCAGACGATACGAGGGTCACTTGGTGGACGCTCGTATTGAAAGGCCTGGTCGATAAGCTTTTCGAGATCGTATTCCGGTTGCCAGTCCAGCAGGAATTTTGCCTTGCTGTTGTCCAACCAGTTTGAGTGGAAATGGCTTGGAACATCGACCGACGGCAGGCCGCGCGTGCGTTCGAGATAGCTTGCGACCTCGCCGTAATCGACCGGACGATCCATGGCGATGTTGAAACGTTGACGCTCTGCGTGCGGATTGTCGATCGTGCTGAGGATCGCTGACACAAGGTCGCTGACGTGGACGAAGTTGCGCTTGAGCGGTCTTCCGTCGGCATCGCGCAGTAATGGTACGGTTCCGGCCTTTGCGTGGCGCCTGGCTTCATGGGGCGGAAAATACGTCTTCCAGTCCGGTCCACCGAAAACGTCGTCGCCGAAGGAAAGCGAGTGCCTGAAGTCGTCCTTTTCCATGATCCACGGCGCACGCAGGCAGCAGACGTTCATCCCATATTGGACTGAGTACTGCTCGACCATCACCTCCTCGAGGACTTTGGAGAGCGCGTAGCTGCCGGGATAGGCGCGATGCGGTGTCACCTCGGTTATCGGTCCTTCATGGCGATAGAAGAAATGGCCGACCGCGGCGTCGCCGCCGATCAGAATGAACTGCCGGGCTGTTGGGCTCATTCTGAACGCTTCGAGCAGCCAAAAGAGACCTTTGACGGTCACATCCATGACGTCGGCGGGCGTTTCCTTGCAGGTCGCCAGATGCACGATATGGGTCGCGCCGGCAATCGCAGCGTCAGCGACCGCGCGATCGGCGATGGAGCCGCGGATAATCTCGAGGCGCTCGCTTGGATTGAGCACGCGGTTGTGGCAGAGCGCGCGAATGCGCGCTTTCGAAAAACGTGGTCGGTCAAGCAGCGTGGATATGAGGTGCTGCCCGACCTTGCCCGTTGCCCCGGTGACAAGGATAAGCATGCTTATCTCCCAGTAGTAGCTAATATATGATTGCGACTTTCGTCAATGTCTAATTGTCATACAAATAAGGTTTATCAGACGAGAGATCATTGACGCGGTTGTGATGATTTGCGTAAATAAGCAATCTCTCACTCAAGGGGCGGGCATATTGTGACGCGCCTTGGTGAAGGCCGCGCGTCTTGGGAGTTTGGAAGGCTGGTCGTGCTGCTAGAACTCAGCAATATTTCCAAGCACTTCGGGGCCATACAGGCCGTCAATGACATTTCGCTGTCGTTAGAGGCAGGCCAGGTTGTCGGATTGATGGGCGACAACGGCGCCGGCAAGTCGACCCTCGTCAAAATGATTGCGGGAAACTTTCGACCGAGCGAAGGCACGATGCGCCTCAATGGCAGCGAAATCGTGCTGCATCGCCCGGTCGAGGCGCGGCACTTCGGAATTGAGATCGTGCACCAGGATCTTGCCCTTTGTGACAATCTCACCGCGGCGGCGAACGTTTTTCTCGGACGCGAACTGAGGCGGGGCATCGGCCCATTGGGCGTGCTCGACTACAAGGCAATGTACCGGAGGGCCGCGGAGATCTTTAAGGAACTCCGTTCCGAGACCAGAGCACGCGACCTCGTGAAACAGATGTCGGGCGGTCAACGCCAGGCGGTGGCGATTGCGCGTACGATGATTTCGGAGGCGAAAATCGTTCTGATGGACGAGCCGACCGCGGCCATTTCCGTGCGCCAGGTCGCTGAAGTGCTCCATCTCATCCGACAACTGCGCGATCGTGGCATTCTGGTTGTGCTTATCAGCCATCGCATGCCCGACGTATTCGATGTCGCCGATCGCGTCGTTGTCATGCGCCGAGGCCGAAAGGTGGCGGACAAGCCAATCATCGAGACCTCTCCGGAAGAGGTGACAGGGCTTATTACTGGCGCCATTGAGGGTGGATAGAGGAAAACGATCTGGGTCTTTTGCGCCGGAGGAACGCGAGGTTAACATGGCAACGACGCTGCACGAGACGATAGCCCATAGGCAGCGCACGCTCGCAGCAACAGTCCTGGGCAGCCAGACCTTCTGGGTACTGGTCGCCGTCATTCTCGCCTGCATCTTCCTGTCATTCGCCACCGACAGTTTCGCAACGGCAAAGAACCTCTACAACATCACCCGCAACGTCACTTTCATCGCAATCATCGCGCTCGGGATGACGCTTGTCATCATCACCGGTGGGATTGATTTATCGGTAGGGTCGGTGCTCTGCCTGTGCAGTATGGTACTTGCAGTCACGATGCATGCGGGATACGGCATAGGGACGGGCATTGCCGTCTCGGTCGCCACGGCATTAGTGATCGGCGCGTTCAATGGCATCTTGATTGCCTATCTCGGCTTTCCGCCCTTTGTCGTAACGCTCGGCATGCTCTCGGTTGCCCGGAGCCTGGCCATGGTCGCGTCCAACAATACTGTCGTCTTCGAGTTTGGCCCCGATCATGCCAAGCTGCTGGCGCTGGGCGGTGGGGCGGTCTTCGGTATCGCCAATCCAGTGATCTACATGATCGTGCTGGCGCTCCTGACCGGCTTCGTGCTGCGGTGGACGCGGATCGGCCGCTACATTTACGCCATTGGTGGCAACGAAAAGGCGGCCGTTGCCACGGGCCTTCCCGTACGACCCATCAAGGTCTGCGTCTATATGATCTCGGCGCTGTCGGCTGGCATCGCCGGCATCATTCAGACCGGCTGGCTGGGTGCTGTGACGACCAATATTGGAGCGGGCATGGAGTTGCAGGTCATCGCTGCGGCAGTGATTGGGGGCGCTAATCTCGCTGGCGGCGCAGGTACTGCCTTCGGCGCACTTGTCGGTGCGGCACTCATCGAGGTGATCCGCAATAGCCTCGGACTTCTCGGCATCAATGCGTTCTGGCAGGGGACATTCATCGGCGGCGCGATAATCCTTGCAGTCCTTTTCGATCGCATCCGCAATTTCCGCCAAAGCGAGTAGCGCACACGCCCTGCAGCACGCGATTTTCTCACGCGTTGGTCGCGCACGCCAGTGCGCGCGGTAGTGCGAGTTTGTGTTCTATTCCCGGTGGAGAACGCGTTCATCACCCGCCTACCATTCTTCGAAGGCCGCTTGCGGTCGTGAAGGCTGCTCGGACCTATGCGTCTCACTGGAGAGGAGAGGCATGACGGATCCAGCATGCTGTGGCTCGGGGTGCTCGCTACCCATAGGCATACGAGCCAGCGCCTATGGCCATCAGGGCCAGGAGACGGGGATACTTATGACCGAGGGCAAAGAGGTCGAGATTTGGTCGAGGGCAAGCTCGACGGTGTTGCACTTGGTGAGGCAATTTACGGCCAAACCCGCAGCGCCACACTAGCCATTCGGCAGTTCTTTGAGCATTGTCAGTCGGTTTCCAGGCAACAGAGCGATGATTTTGTCCTGTTCAAGAGCGTAGAGCACCTCCAGGATTTCATCCTGCGAGAATCCTGCCGAGGTCAAAGGATCGCCGACTTCAAACACGTTGATGGCCATGTCCGGCATAGCCTTCAATGCGCGTAGGCGCTCGATCAATGCGATTTCGGTTTCCGTGAATCTGCTCATACCAACTACATAACGCTCTTCGGGCAGAATTGTCTCATGGCCATTGCACGTCTGCCGTCATCGCTATGACCATGGTCCGCGGATCGAGCTGTTCCAGCGGATCGAGCTCTTCCAGTTGCACGACCTGCGCACGGCCTGGCGGCGGCCCTCGGCTACGCGGTGTTGTCACGAAGCGTTGACGGCGTTGTGAAAAAGCCCCACCTTCGCCGGAGCGATGATGGGGCTCCTACCTTGATCCGGAGGGATCCGAGATCATCAGCAAAGCAAAAACACGAATGTACGGAAAAGGTTCCCGCTTGCTGGGCCGCCTTGGCCGGTTCCGAGAGGGGAAGGCATCGAGGCTTACCGCCTTTGTGGGCGGTTCGCATTTGATCCGACGTATTCGTCATTTTTCGCAGAGCCTTCGCTCCCCGAAATAGGGTTGGTAGCTGCAGTCCGATGGCCGGAAGGAGCGATAGCTGCGAGAGCAAGCGGTGATGTTGCAGCTCTGAGGCGGAGCGCTGTCGTCAACCAGAACGCCCGCTGCGGGGGTCGCCAACGCTTCCCGCATGAAATCCCGCCAAATCTGCGCTGGCATATCCCCGCCCGTTACGCCTTTCATCGGCGTGTCGTCGTCGTTGCCGACCCAGACCCCTGCGACAAGCGGCTCGGTGAACCCGACAAACCAAGCGTCACGATTGTTCTGGCTGGTGCCGGTCTTGCCAGCAGCAAACGCGCCGGGGTCGGCTGCGCGCCCGGTACCGCGTTCCACAACAAGCTGTAGAAGGGAAAGGAGATCGCGCCGATAGGGGGCCAGATCCACGCTTGGCGTATCTTTTGCCCCGACTCGAAAAGCCGTTGCTTGGTTCGAAGCCTGAAATTCGATAATTCCCCTGGGTTCAACGGGGGCCTTGCCGAATTGCACGGACGCATAGGCACTTGTCAGGTCAAGCAAGCTGACCTCGGACGTGCCTAACGCCAGCGAAGGCGTATCGACAAGTGGCGCGTCGATCCCGAGTTCACGCGCGGCACTGATCACCTTGTCAAGGCCGACATGTTGGGCGAGCGCCACTGTTGGCGCGTTGAGAGACCGGGCGAAGGCCTCAGCGATCGTGACCCAGCCGCGATAGCGGCCGCCGGAATTCTCTGGTGACCAGCCGTTGATTTCGATCGGTGCGTCCAGTACCCGGTCGGATAAGGAAAGTCCGGCCTTCAGAGCGGCATAGTAAACGAACAACTTGAAGGTGGAGCCCGGCTGCCGTTTTGCCGTGACGGCACGGTTGAACTGGCTCTCTTTGTAATCGCGGCCGCCGACCATGGCGACAACCGCTCCATCCGGGGTCATTGCCACCAATGCGGCCTGAGATGCACCAACAGTTCTTCCCTCAGTATCCAAGGCCCTCTTGATGACCCTTTCGGCAATCCCCTGAAGCCGGGGAACAAGCGTCGTTCGAACTGTGGTCGAGCCCGGCGAAGTCCCGGCGATTTCGCTCGCCTGCGGTGAGACCCAGTCCGCAAACCAACTGCCGGATCGGGGCGTTGGCGTTGTCGGGTGGAGGGTAGCAAAGCTCGCCTTGATCTGCGCAGCCTTTGACGCGTCAACCTTGCCGTTCGCAACCATCGCGTCGAGGACGACCGATGTGCGCTTTCGGGAACCTTCAAGATTGTCGATCGGGTTCCATAGGCTAGGAGCCCGCAACAATCCCGCCAGAAGCGCCGATTCCGAAAGGTTTAGCGCTCCGATATCCTTGTTGAAATAAATGCGTGCGGCGGCCGGCATACCCGTTGCGCCAGCGCCAAGATAGGCGCTGTTGAGGTAACGCGTCAGGATTTCCTGCTTTCCGAGTTTCCACTCCAGCCACAGGGCAATCACGAACTCCTGTATCTTTCGTTTTACCGTACGATCGCTGTCGAGATACTGCAACTTGATGAGCTGCTGGGTGATCGTGCTACCACCCTCCACAACCGACCCTGCCTTGAGGTTTCGAAGAAGCGCTCGTCCGATGCCTCTGATATCGATGCCGAAGTGGTCCATGAACCGCCGGTCTTCAACAGACAGTACCGCATCGATCAGTTGTGGCGTGAATTGGTCGAACTGTGCGTAAGGTCCTTGATAAGGTCCTTGTCTGACCAGCGGCTGACCGTCCGCGGTTTCCAACACCACGATAGGCTTTAGTGTACCGTCCCGGATCTCGGCCCAAGGGACATCTTTTAGCGCCCACACCAACCCCGTTACACCAACCAGAATACAGAAAACGGCGGTCAGCCGCACCGCCGATTTCCACCTGGCTTTCCTTTGCAAGACAGGCTGGCTAGACCGGCGAAGCGCTCGTCCTGCCTTTTTGGGAGCGTTCGCAAGTGCCCCGCCGAGATTTTTCAGCAGAAATGAAAGAGTTTGCTTATCCGCAGCCTGGACCTTGGTCTTTACGGACGAAGCAGCCGCCCGGACCTTGACCTTGACCGCTGTTGAGATAGCCCGCAAATCGTAGTGAAGCGCACGAAGCAGAGCGTGCGCTGCCTGTCGGGTCTGCTCAAACGGCAGAGGTGGACGTTCGCTCGTTCCAGCTCGTATCAACGGGTCAGCGTCTGCGCTGTGATCCGCCTCTTTTGTTCCCGCGGGAGCTCTCTGGGCGAGCACTTCCGCCTTTTGATGGTCGTCCGACCCAGTGCCACTTCGTGTAGAGACGTGAGGATTGCGGGGCATTTTTTAAGACGCTCAAACCCTTAATGACTTAGAGCACTGTGGCGGGTTCTCAACGTACGGCAAAGACGCTGGTTCCAGCCAAAGGAAATACGCCGCCATCATCAGTGCGCGCGTCACGACAGGTGGGACCTAAAAATCCCAACTGTGGCGGGCGCGAGCTTAGGTCTTGAGACTGCCTTTACCAGCCCGCGAACTGCGAAACAACTGTATCCGGAACGTCGGAGACTTCGGCGAAAGCTCGATCCAGAACGTTTAATGCCTGAACGATGTCGGTGTCCGGGACGGTCAGCGGCGGAGTCATCTCCAGAACATTTGCGTTCATCCCGACACAGTAGACGACGAGGCCGAGTTCATAGGCCCGATAGATAAGTTTTGCTGCTTCCGCTCGCGCTGGAGCCCGTGTCTGCCGATCGAGAACGAGGTCGACGCCGCAGGCAAGACCTCGACCGCGGATATCGCCGATCAGTTGATATCGTTCGGCAAGCCTTGCCAGGCCGTCGCGCAGCAGTTTGCCTTTGCGCTCCGCTTCCTGCGCAAGCTCGTCGCGCTCAATGGTTTCAAGAACGGCAAGGCCGGCGGCAGTAGAGATCGGATTGCCGTGGAGTGTCTGCATGGCAAAGGCGCTGGCACAATCGAGGATGCGTGCCGGGCCGATCGCGGCAGAAAGCGGCAGCCCGCCGCCAAGACCCTTGCCGATGGTCAAGATGTCGGGGACGAAATCCTCATGTTCGAAGCAATGCAGGCGGCCGCTGCGGCCAAGCCCGACCTTCACTTCGTCGCAGACGACGAGCACATTGAATTCCCGGCAGATCGCGGAAAAGGCTTTAAAAAAACCGGTTGGCGGAACGATCAGGCCGCCGTCGGACTGGATCGGCTCGATGAAGGCGACCGCGAAACGCTCCGGCGCCGCCTCAAGTCGCTCCCGTAATTCTGCGAGTATCGCACCACCTGTCGGGTCGTCGTGGTAGGGCCGGTAGGGATCGGGGTACGGTAGCAGGAGCAGTCCGTCTGCCTTGGTCGCGCCCGCCTGGACGCTGTGGCCGGAAAAAGCCATCGAGCCCACGGTACAGCCGTGGTAGGCGCCGACGAAGGCGATGACGCCCGACCGTCCCGTCGCCTTGGTGACAGCGCGGAAGACCGCCTCGTTGGCATCGGATCCGGAATGACCGAACCAGACCTTGTTGTCGCCCGATCCGGGAAAGGCCGTGAGGAGTTTTTCGGCAAGGGCCGCCGCCGGTCCATTGGCGGCAGAAAGAACACTGGCGCCGGCGGGATTTGCCGCAGCACCGGAGATTGCCTCAACCAGCGCCGGGTGGCCATAGCCAAGGCTCGCCGCCCCCCATGCCCCGGAGAGGTCGATCAGTTCGCGGCCGTTTTCCTCCGTCAGCCTCGCGCCGCGGCCACCGGTCACTGCAAGCGGGAAGAAGCGCAGCTTCTGCAGGTTGGCGATCGCCGCTTGGTCTCTCTCGTAGAGTGCGGTCACGGGGCTTCCCCTACGCTAGCTTTAAGACACCGGGTGAGACGCTCGCCCCAGGCAGTGACGCCCGCATCCGTATCGATCAGATCGTGGCGCACCTCGACCAGAACGCCCGGAAGCCCACGCGCGTCGGCATGAACCGGCACGGTGTAATCCTCATCGGGATGGATGTTGTAGGGCTCGTTGTCGCCGATCGTCAGCTGGCTTTCGCTGGCCAGTTCTCGGATCAGCGAACCGGCAAAATCGACGGCGTCGCGATAGAGGATGCCGGCCTGCCAGGGGCGCGGCTTGCCGAAATAGACCGGCGTGAAGCTGTGGATGCCGACGACAAATGGCCGCTTGCCTTCGCCTTCGAGCCGGTCGAGACGGCGGCTGACCGCTTCAGCGAAGGGCGTGAACAGCGTATCGATCCGCTGCTGCCGCTCTTCGTCGCTCAGGTTTCGGTTGGCGGGGATCTCCGTCGTCTCGCTGATCTCGGGGATCATCGAGGGGGCGGGAAGCGGCCGGTTGCAGTCGATCACCAACCTTGAATAGTTGGTGAAGAACAGTGGTGCATCGAGGCTGAGGCTTAGGTGCTGAGCCAGTGCCATGGCGCCGATATCCCAGGCGATGTGGCGCTGGCGCTCGTGCAGCGGAAGCCCCATATCGCCGAGCGCGCGTGGCATCCGGTTGGAAGCGTGCTCGCATAGGAGCAGGATCGGGGAGGCGCCGTCCGGGTTGAAGACCGCATAGGGCGGCAGTTCGTCGATCGAAAGCAGCGGCGCGCTCGGGTCGTGTCGCGCGCCGGGTTCTAGGCTCTTGATGGCCGTTGTCGAGGTCATGGGCTGCCCATCCGTCAATCAGTAGACCGCCGCATAGCGGGCACAAAGTTCGTCCGGCGAGAGCCCAGCGACGATCTCGATCTCCTTGCGTTTCATCGCCATGTAGCAGTCAAGGAAATCTCGAGAGAACCAGCCCATGACGACCGGATCGGCGGCGAGCGTATCCAGAGCTTCCGGCAGGCTCGCGGGCAGGCGACGAATACCGAGCTTCTCCTGCTCTGCCGCCGAGAAATCGGAGGGGTCGGAATTGATCAAGGGCGGCTGTTCGAGCCCGGCCTTGATGCCTTCGAGGCCGGCCTTCAACAAGACGGCCAGCGACAGATGCGGGCTGGCGCATGCGTCGGCGGCGCGGTATTCCATGTTGAACTGCCTGGCCGGATTGCTGCCGGGAAGGTCCAGTGTCGGGCAGATCCTGAGCGTCGCTTCGCGGTTCTTTTCGCCAAGGCAGGTGTAAGCGGCGCTCCAATGGTGCGGCACGAGCCGCATGTAGGAAAGCACCGACGGAGCGGTAAAGGCGGTCAGCGCCGGCAGATGCTTGATGACGCCGGCGGCAAAGGCGCCGGCGATCTTGGAGAGCCTGCCGGGACGCGAGGCGTCAAAGGTCACCGGATTGCCGTCGAGATCGGTGAAGCTCACATGCAGGTGCACGCCGTTGCCGACGCCATTCGAGACCGTCTTCGGGGCAAAACTCGCGTTCCAGCCGAAGAGGGCGGCGACTTCCTTGGTGATTGCACGGATGGTAGCGCCGCGATCGGCGGCGGTCAGCGCGTCGGCGGGACGGCAGGTGATTTCGAACTGGTCCTTTCCGTATTCCGGCAGGAACATTTCCGGCTCGGCGCCGGCTTCCTGCAAAGCGGTCATCAGCAGAGACCCGAAGGGTTCGGCACGGCGCTGGGCGCGAAGGCCGAAGGACGGCGCATCCGGCCAGTCGACGCCGAGCAACTGGAACTCCTGCTCGACGGCTGAAATGACTTTGAGGCCGACTTGTTCGTATTCCTTCAGCGTCTGTTTCAGGAAGCTGCGTACGCAGCAGTCCCAGGCATTGCCTTGGAGGTCGGTGATGTCGGCGTGATAGAAATGCAGCGGCGTCTCGTCTGGCAGGCAGGTGACGCGCGCCTTGCTGTCGGGGTCGGCCATCAGCCGGAGGTCGCCGGCCGAGCCCCAGGGATTGTTCTCGGCAATCAGGTCGAAGGGCGTGAGCGCCAGGTTGGCCGGCACCCAGCCGACACCCTTGCGCAGGTAGCTGTCGATCTCGGAAGCCGCAAAACTGCGGCCGCGCGTGATGCCGGCGATGTCGGTCGTGACGAAGGTGGCAAGTTCCGTCAGTGCGGCGGCCGCCTTGCCGTTGTTGGTTTCCGTCATGGGGTTCCCCTCTATTCGTTCATTTTTTAGGCGGCGACTCAGGCTTGGCGCAAAGTGCCGAGGCGGCTGACCACCGTCTCAGTGTCGGTCGTCCAGCAATAGCCGGAGTAGGCACGAAGGGCCGCGTCATGGCGCTGCTCGCTATAGGTGGCGCAGGCGTCGTTGACGACGGTGACAAGGTAACCGCGGTCGGCGGCGTCGCGCACCGCCATGTCGACGCACTGGTCGGTGATGACGCCGGCGATGATCAGGTAGCGGGTGTTGAGGTTGCGCAGGACGTAGTCGATGTTGGTCGAGTTGAAGACGCCCGACGACGTCTTCGGCAGCACGATCTCGTTGTCGATGGGCGAAAGTTCCGGAATGACCTGCCCCTCCGGAGAACCTTTCGGCACGTGCATGTCGGAGAGCTTGTGGTCGAGCGAGCGGTCGCGGCCGTCGAGCGTCAGGCTTTCGATGATCGTGTGCAGCACATCGCAACCGGCCTTTCGCGCCGCCTCCAGAATGCGTACCTGGTTTGGGATGACGGTCTGGCGCAGGCGCCTGTGATAATAGCTCTCGGCGTCCTGCGGGTGGGTCGGGTCGAGGTTCGGCTCGCACCAGATGCGCTGCATGTCGACGAACAGCAGCGAGGTGCGGCCAGCCTCATAGGCGCTGTCGCGCCTCAAGCGATCGTCGCCAACCTTGACAGTGACTGCACTCATTCGAATTCTCCTCGGTTTATTTTGGTTCGCCGGGACGGCGGAAAGGGTCAGCGGTCGTCTTCAACGGCTGGATTGAAGGCGTCCTCCGTGATGGCGTATCCGCGGCGCAGGTCCTCCATGCGCTCGATGCGACTACGTGACTGCGTGGCAAGGCGGGCGGTAAGTGCCGCAATCACCGCCTCCGTCTGGGCAATCGCCGGCACCATCGTGTCGTAGGGCGAGACCGTGTCGACGGGTGCCGTCAGCGTCACTGTCGCGAAATCGGCGATCGGCGAGAGCCAGCGGTCAGTAAAGAGCACGATGCGCGATCCTTGCTCGGCCGCCTGACGAGCAAAGCGGATCGTGTCGTTCTGGTAGCGGCGATAGTCATAGACGAAAAGCACGTCGCGCTTGCCGAGGTCGACAAGCTGATCGACCTGGTCGGCCTGACTGCCGTTGATCCAGCGCGTGTCGCCCCTGAGCTGCTTCATGTGCGACCAGAGGAGGCCCGCGAGAAAGCCGCTGAAGCGGCCGCCGAGGCAATGGATGCGAGCGCTCATGTCGGCCGCCGCATCCACGGCTGCCTCGAAGTCTTCCGAAGGCAGCATTTGCATCGAAGACTCCAGCGCATGGATGCTGGCGCGAAGGAAGTACTGGTAGAAGTTCTCTTGTTCCAGCGACGGGCGGCGCGCGTCGAGCATGGAGAGCGGCGAGCTCATGCGCTCTTGGACTTCACTGAGCAGCGCCTTCTGGAACTCCGGATAACCCTCAAAGCCCAGTGTGTTGGCAAAGCGCACGACGGTCGGATTGCTGACGCCGGCAGCGGCCGCGAGATGCGCGACCGTGTTCAGCCCTGCTGCCGGATAATTCGACAGAAGCTGCCTGACGATCTTCAGTTCCGAGCGCGTGAAGGTAATTGCGCCGTCTGTCAGTCGGTCCCGGATTGCCACGATTTCTGCCTCCCAAAAACGATGGCGTGAATTCCGATTTCTAATTTTTGTTACATAATTGCTAGCAGATAATGTTTTTTGAAACAAGATTGACATTTGGTCGATCTGCGATAACGTTCATGTCGGGAACGGGCCCGAGCCAAAAAATACGCGGCCGGGCCAAAATCTGGGGGAATGCGGATGGTGCGCGTCAGGCGAGAAACCGTCGTTGGTATCCTTGTAGCGTCGCTGCCGCTTTTGGCCGCTGCCGCCATCGCCTCGTTGTTCTTTCCGGGCAGCGGCGAGCGCCTGGTGACGCTTTACATGATCAACGTCATCGCCGTGCTCGGCATCGGCATCTATGCCGGCAATTCCGGTATCGTTTCCTTCGGCCATGTCGGCTTCATGGCGATCGGTGCCTATGCGTCGGGTCTGTTGACGCTAAATCCGATCATCCAAAAGACAGCGTTGCCACATCTGCCGGAATGGCTGGCCGGGATGGGCATGCCCTTCCTTCCGGCACTTGCGATTGCGCTTGTCGTGGTTGCGCTCGTCGCGGTGCTGATCGGCATTCCCGTGGCGCGCCTTGGCGGCTCATCGGCTTCGATCGCGACCCTTGGTTTCCTCGTCATCGTGCATGTTGTGCTCGTCGCCTCGACCGATTTCACCCGCGGCAGCCAGACCTTTTTTGGTATTCCCCGCGCGGTCAATCTCTGGGTGGCGGTGCCCTTTGCTATCGCTGCCGTGGTGGTTGCGCGTCTCTATCGGGATTCGAGTGCTGGCTTGAAGCTTCGGGCGTCGCGCGAAGACGAGATCGCCTCGAGCGCCGTCGGCGTCAATGTCAAACTGCAGCGCTTCTTCGCCTGGGTTCTCGGTGCGGTGCTTGCAGGCGCTGCTGGCGCCTTGCTGGCCCATTTCCTCGGCGCGTTTTCGCCGAAAGACTTCTACTTCAACCTCACCTTCATGCTTTTGGCGATGCTGATCCTCGGCGGTATCACCACCGTCTCGGGTGCCGTCGGCGGCGCTGCCGTAATCATGCTGATTGTCGAACTCCTGCGCAAGCTCGAGGGTGGCGTCGATCTCGGCTTCCTCAAGCTGCCGACCGTCTTCGGCCTCACCGACATCGGGATCGGCGTGGCAATCCTCGTCGTGATGTACCGCCTGCAGGATGGCCTCTTCGGTGTGCGCGAACTTGACGAGCGCTTCGGCTGGTTCAAGCTCTCCACAGAGAAGGACGTTGTGCCGGTAAAAAGCGTGCCTGCGTCCGAGGCCGCTTCAGCCGGTCACGGCTCTCTCCGGGTCGAAAACCTCGGCAAGAAATTTGCCGGCCTCGTGGCGCTCGAGAACGCCAATTTCGAGATCAAGCCCGGTATCGTCACTGGCCTTATCGGCCCGAACGGTGCGGGCAAGTCCACGCTGATCAACAGTGTGTCCGGCGTCGTGCCGCCGTCGACGGGCCGCGTACTGATCGATGGCCAGGATGTGGCGTCGCTTGCCGTTCACGCGGTTCCCGGCGCGGGCCTTTCCCGCACCTTCCAGAACATCCGTCTCTTCAAGAACCTAACGGTCATCGAGAACGTCACGGTCGCGGCGAGCGCCTTGAAGGCGGGCGGTGAGGATCCCGCTGCCCGTGCCTTGACGGTGCTTTCGGAAGTGGGCCTCGCGGAATTTGCCGACCGGCTGGCCGGCACGCTTTCCTACGGTGCGCAGAGGCGGCTAGAAATCGCCCGCGCGCTGGCGCTGAAACCGCGTTACCTGCTGCTCGACGAGCCGGCGGCCGGCATGAACCCGGCCGAGACCGAGGAATTGATGCATGTGCTCGACCGCATCCGCACGAAATACCGCCTCGGCCTGCTCGTCGTCGAGCATGACCTGAAGCTGATCATGCGGCTCTGCGATGTTGTCGTCGTGCTCAACAAGGGCCAGCAGATCGCCATCGGCACACCGGCGGAAATCCAGGCTAACCCTGATGTCATCGAGGCCTACATCGGCCGCCGCCGCTCAACGGCGCAGGCGCGCAACGCGCCCGTCGGGACCCCCGTTCTGCCGTCCGGCGCGCCGGGCCTGCATAAACCAGCATAAATCAAAAGAGGGAGCTTTTCGGATGAAGAAGAACGTCACGGCCCTGTGCCTCACAACCATGTTTGGCGGTATCGCGTTGTCGCCGCTACCCGCATTTGCAGACGATCTGGTTATCGGTCTTGCGACCGCACAGACCGGCGGTCTTGCACCCTATGACCAGCCGTCGCTGAAGGGTCTGGAAATGGCGGTCGAGGAGATCAATGCGGCCGGTGGTGCTGCCGGCAAATTCCCGATCAAGCTCGTCGCCAAGGATACGCGCTCGGATGCGGCGCAGACGGCGCTGGTGGCGCAGGAGCTGGTTGACGAAGGCGTCAAGATCGTGATCACGCCTTGCGATGCCGATCCGTCGATTGCTGCCGGCCAGGTGACGCAGGCAGCCCAGATCCCCGCCTTCTCCTTCTGCGCCACGACGCCGACCATGCCGCTTGCGGTGGGCGACTACATGTTTGGCAATTATCCGGCCGACAACGTCCAGGCCTCTGTTCTTGCGACCTACGCGTTCGAGAAGGGTTACAAGAAGGCCTACATCCTGAAGTCGCCGGATAGCGCCTATACTCTGAAGCTGCCGGAGTATTTCGCCGTTGCGTTCAAAGCCAAGGGCGGCGAACTGCTCGGTGAGGGCACCTACAGCATGGGCCAGCAGGACTTCGGCGCCGAGGTCACCAAGATCAAGGCGATGAACCCGGCGCCCGACGTCATCATGACGGCGGCCTACGAGCCGGATTTCCCAGCCTTCATCCGTCAGCTGCGCGGTGCAGGGGTGGCCACGCCGATCCTCGGCAGCGACGGCATCGATTCGCCCACGACCTTCGGCCTTGGTGCCACCGTCGACGGGGTTGTCTTTACAACCGCAGGCTTTGCCAGCGAAGGCAGCCCGCTTGCTGACTTCAATGTGAAGTACAAGGAAAAATACGGTCAGGTGCCGGATACGGTCTACATCGCCAACGGCTACGACCTTGGCAAGGTGATCGACGCGGCGGTGACGGAGGCAAACAGTATCGATCCGGTTGCCATACGCAACGCGATCGCCTCGCTCGAAAACGTCCAGGGTGTGACCGGCCCGATCAGCTATGCCGGCACGCAAGGGATGCCGATGCGCTCGGTATCGCTGGTGCAGATCGAAAGCGGCAATCGCCAGCTGATCAGTCAGGGCGTTCCGGCGGCCGCCGACGTTCCAGCCCCCTGATCGATCACCTGTGGTGGTCCCCGGATTTCCCCGGGGATCGTGCCTGTCTGCGCCGGCGGCGCTTTGCAATCCACGGCAAGGACTTTGCCCGATGATGATGAGTGAAATTCCCGTTCTGAAGCCGCTTCTGGAAGTGAGCGGCCTTAAGGTCGCCTATGGTGCGGTCGAAGCCCTGAAGGGTGTTGATCTCGCCGTCGGCAAAGGGCAGATCGTGACGTTGCTCGGCGCCAACGGCGCTGGCAAGAGCTCGACGCTGAACGCGCTTGTCGGTCTGGCGGGAAAGAAGGCCGGACGTGTGTCTTTCAACGGCCGGGATGTTTCCGGCCTCGCGCCGGAACAGATTGTCCGGCTCGGAATGACCTTGACGCCCGAGGGACGGCGCATCTTCCCGAGCCTCACCGTCGACGAACACCTGCTGCTCGGCGGTGCCATGCACAAGGCGCGCGGCGCGATATCAGAGGTGCGCGAAGACATGCTCTCGCGATTCCCGATCCTGAAAGAACGCCTCACCCAGAAGGCCGGCTCGCTCTCAGGGGGAGAACAGCAGATGCTCGCGATCGCCCGCTCGATGATGTCGTCGCCTGACTTGTTGCTGCTCGACGAGCCCTCGCTCGGCCTGGCGCCGCAGGTGGTGGATCTGATCTTCGACCTGATCGCCGGGCTGAGACAAAAGGGCCTGACGATCCTCCTGGTCGAGCAGAACGTCTCTCTGTCGCTCGAGATTGCTGACGCGGGCTACGTCATGGCCAATGGCCGGGTCGTGCTTTCGGGCACGGCCGCCGAACTGCGCAATTCAACCGAAATCCAGGGCGCCTATCTCGGCGCCTGAGCCGAGCGCGTGGAGGGTCAATTCATGGACATGTTCCTGCAGCAACTCGTCAATGCGCTCAGCCTCGGCGGCACTTATGCGCTTCTGGCGCTTGGCCTTGCGGTCGTCTTTTCGATCATGGGGCTCATCAATTTCGCCCATGGCGAACTGATGACGGCTGCCGGCTACGGCCTCTGCTTTGCCCTGTTGCTGGGCCTGCCGTTTCCGCTCGCTGTCTGTGCGGCTCTTTTGATCGCCATCGTGCTTGCCATGCTGATGGAGCGCATCGCCTTTCGGCCGGTGCGCGGCGCCAGTGGCACGACGCTGCTTCTAACGAGCTTTGCCGTTAGCGCGATCCTGCGCGTGATCTTCCAGAACTTCATTTCCGCCCGTCCGAAGCCGGTGCCGATGCCCGAGAGCTTTTCTGGCACGATCGAGATCGGCGGCCTGCATCTGGGCCTCATTCAGGGAACCTCGATCCTCGTCACGATCATCATGCTGGTCGGCCTGAACCTCTTCCTTCGCACGACCGTGCTCGGTCGTGCCATGCGTGCTGCATCCGAAGATTTCGCTATCGTTCGGCTGATGGGTATCCGCGCCAATGCGGTGGTCGCTACCGCCTTTGCGATCTCCGGCCTGCTTGCCGGCGTCGCCGGCATCCTCTGGGTGGCCCAGCGCGGCAGTGTCGATCCGTTGATGGGCTTCCTGCCAGTGCTCAAAGCCTTCATCGCCGCAATTATCGGTGGGCTCGGCAGCCTCTCCGGCGCTGTCGCCGGCGGCTTTCTGCTCGGCTTCATCGAAGTGTTCTTGCAAGCCTATCTGCCGGAAAGCCTGCTCAGCTACCGCGACGCCTTCACCATCCTGCTCGTCATCGGGGTTCTGCTCTTTGCTCCGCAGGGGTTGCTTGCAAAGAAGACCGTCATCAAGCTTTGATGTTCGCGAAAGCACCTGGTATCGGGATGATAGGGTCAGTGCAGACGCAAGCAATGGCAATGAGTTGGCATTGATCGTCCGCAATCACCTTGTGGGCTCGTCGAGGTCGGCAGGATTTGCGGCTTGCCCTTGGGCCCTGTCGTCTTCCCGTCATGGCACTTGGTATCAACGAATGGAATGGAAATGCCGCACATAGTCGTAAAGATGTTCCCTGGTCGCACCGAGGAGCAGAAACAGGAATTCGCCGCGAAAGTGGTCGAAGCTGCGAAAACCATCCTAGGCTCAAGCGACGCATCGCTTTCCGTTTCCATCTTAGAAGTGGATCCGGCGGAGTGGGATGCGAGTGTCTACGACCCGGAAATCGTGGCGAACGAAAGCACGCTCTATAAACGGCCGGGTTACGGGGCTCTCTCACAGTCGTAGGGGGTGATCGCCGAGGGCGTTTTTGAATGAAGCGGGGGTGCCATGCAAACCCCGCTCGCCTCGGCCACACGGCCACTTTGCCCGGCATGCTGACAGGATTGGAGTGTCCAATGTTCATTCATCTGCTGGCGCTGCCAGCGGAAGAACGCGCTATTCAGGATGGGGGGGCGCACCAGGCACCTGCGCTGGCTCCGTAGGCGCCAACCCCGCGCCCCGGATCTACGTCTGCACTTGTGATCGTCAGGCTGAGCTCGGATCCCACGTCGGTTTGTCAACCGTGGTGCAAGGTACAGCCCGCCAATTGGAATGACGAGCATTGAGCAGCGTTGAATTCCCGTCCACCACGAGCCACAGCCCGTTGCCAAGGGCGTGTACAGTGAGGGGTTTTCGCTTCTCCTGCTTGCCGCGCGCCGACGCAAGCATATAGCGGTTCGCGCTGATGATGCCTCGTTCGCGCATTCGCGCGTTAACAAGCTGCTCGAGCGGAATAAGCAGATGTGCTTCTCCAAGATCGAAGTAGAGCGAAGGATCATCCGGCAACCTTTCGAGCGCGGCCGCGATCTCTTGGTTCAACTCCATCTTTCCAACGGCGCCGTCGGCCTGGAGTGCTAGATACTTTCGCGACATTTCATCGGCTTTCATTCAGCGCTACAGCGACGAGCACTTCGCTGGGCCATCCCGGCCAGGACGACCCTGTTGCTCGTCGGCATTCGGTACCATTATCGCTCATGATTGCTGGGTATCTATGTGAAATCGCACTGTCGGCTGTCCGACCGACAAATTTCAACTGTTCCTCAATGTGCATGCTTGCTGTTGGGTCAATCGAAGGCTTTTCTTTCGTCTGCCAGGGTCCGCAGCGTTTGATGTGAAATCGGCCAATGAACCGATTTTTGCCATCTGAACGCTGCCGATCGCTTGAGCGCCTGCCTAGCTCAAAGGCCTTCGAGGGATCCCCCAGTGTCAGGCACCAATTGCTGCGCCCGTACCATCGAACAGCGAGGACCGGCTCTCGTCGATCCGGATCCCGACGGCTTCGCCAACGCGAAAAGGTGTGTCGGCCGGTGCGCTGACATTGATCAGGCCGAGCCGGCCGGCGCGAACGAAGACGCTCATATTGCCGCCGAGATACTCGCTCGCCTCGATGACGCCGCGGCAATGCCCAGTTTCCGGAGCAACCAGCGCCAAGTGCTCGGGCCTTGCGCCCAGTTTCTCGGGTTCGACCGTCCCTGGCATGGGAAGCGATAGATCGCCTTCGCCGCTCAGGTCGAGGCGGCCGCCCTGGTCGCGCCGGCATGGCAGGAGGTTCATCTTTGGGCTGCCGATGAACTGCGCGACGAAAAGGTTCGCCGGCTTTTCGTAGAGGTCTCTCGGGCTACCCTGCTGCATGATCCGCCCGTCCTTCATCACGACGATCCGGTCGGCCAGCGTCATCGCCTCCACCTGGTCATGGGTCACATAGATCATGGTGGCGCCAAGCGTGCGATGCAGCTTGGCGATCTCAAGTCGCATATCGACGCGCAGCGCCGCATCGAGGTTTGAAAGCGGCTCGTCAAAGAGAAAGCCGACCGGCTCGCGCACAATTGCCCGCCCGATTGCGACTCGCTGGCGCTGGCCGCCCGAGAGCTCCTTCGGATAGCGGTCCAGAAGGGGCGTGAGCTTCAGCGTTTCCGCCGCTGCCTCGATCTTGGCCCTTGCGGTCTCCGACGGCACCTTGGCGAGCCTCAGGCCGAAGCCCATGTTCTGCCGCACCGTCATGTGCGGATAGAGCGCATAGGACTGGAAGACCATGGCGAGCTGACGATCGACCGGCGAAGCGGACGTCGCATCCCGCCCATTGATCAAAATCTGGCCGTCGGTCGTTGCCTCGAGACCCGCGATCATGCGCAACAGCGTTGACTTGCCGCAGCCGGAGGGCCCGACGATGACGACGAATTCACCGTCGGCGATCTCAAGGTCGAGCTCCCGGATGATCTCAACTGCGCCGTAGCGCTTTCCGGCTTTCCTGAGCGAAATCGTTCCCATGCGTGTCTCCTGGAATATCAACCCTTGACCGCGCCGGCGGTCATCGATCCACTGATCTGGCGGTACATCACGAGGCCGAGCAGCATTGGCGGCAAAGCGCCGACGACCATCACTGCCGATGCTACGCCCCACTGCACACCGCCGCCGCTTGCGGCAAAAAAGAAGGATGCGCCGACCGTGACCGGAACTGCCTTGGAGGTCGTCAGCATCAGGCCGAAGAGGAATTCGTTCCACGCGGTGATGAAGCCGAAGATCAGGCTGGTGACGATCGCCGGCCGGCAGAGCGGCATCACGACCTTGATGAGGATCTGCGTGCGGTTTGCACCATCCATGAGGGCAGCCTCGTCGAGTTCCGCGGGCAGGTCACGGATGGCGTTGACGAGGATGACGAGCGCAAGCGGCAGGTTGACGATCGTCAGGATCAGCCCCAGCCCCAGGCGCGTATCAAGCAGCGCAAGCCACTGGAACATCATGTAGAGCGGGATCGCGAAGATGATCAGCGGCACGGCGCGCAGGTTGACAATAAAGGGCAGGAGTGTGCGTTCGCCAATCTTGCCGCGGGCAATCGCGTAGGCTGCGGGGAGCGCCAGCGCCACGGCAAGTACCGTTCCCATCAGCGCCACAGCAAGGCTGTTGAACAGATAGAGGAAGATGTTCAGCCGATCGGAGACCTCGAACACGGCGCGGTAGTTCTCAAATGTCGGGGCCTGGACCCAGAGACCGGGGTTGCCGGAAAGCTCGCGCGCACTCTTGAACGAGGTTGAAAGCGTCACCAGCACCGGAAAGTTCAAGCCGATGGCGGCAACAGCGAAAACGAACCAACGGAGTGCTGACATCATCGCTTGGCTCCTTTCCGCCGGCTGGCGAGAGCATTGAGGCCATAAAGCACAGCGAAGGAGGCGACGAACAGGACGACTGAGGCGGCAACCGCCTTGCCGATGGCGCCCTGCTTGAAGAAGGCCTCATAGATGTAGATCGACAGCGATGCCGTCGATCCGCCGGGACCGCTCCCGGTCAACACATAGACGTTGTCAAAGACCCGGAAGCCGTCGATGAAGCGGATAAGCAACGCGGCCGCGATCGTAGGGCCCATCATCGGCAGTTCGATGAACCACAGGCGCTGCAGGCTTCGCGCCCCGTCCATTGCGGATGCTTCGGCAATCTCGGAAGGGATCGCCTGATAGGCCATGTAGAAAAGCAGCAGCGTGAATGGTGTCCACTGCAACGTCTCAACGACGACCAGGGTCCAGAAGGCGGAGCCGGGCCCAAGGAACGAGGTGCTGGCGCCGAAATAGGTCCAGAGATAATAAGGTACCGGCCCGACGAATTCGTGCAGGACAAGGCGGTACATCAGGCCGACCAGTGCCGGCGCGACCATGAGCGGCAGCATCAGGATCGCCATCAGCCAGCTCCGTTTTTCGATGAGCGGCGACAGGAAGATCGCCAGCGACAGCCCGAGCAGGCATTCGAGAATAGCGGTCAAGAGGCCGAAGCGCAGCGAGAACCAGCTCGCCTGCCAGAAAGCCGCATCGCTCCAGACCGAGACAAAGTTCTTGAGCCCGGTAAACGTCGGCTGGCGTAGCGTCTCGAAGGAGACCTCGGAGACCGAATAGATCAGGTTGACGAGGGCCGGGAAGCCCAGGAAAACGAGCAGGAAGAGGACGAGCGGCGTGGCGAGCAGCCGGAACTCAGGGGCATTGGATTGCGGTCTGGCTATCGTCATGGCACCGATCTGTGTCTGTTGTCGGTCGGGCAAGGGGACGCAAGGTGTTTCCTCGGTCCACTTCCCAGTGCCTGTTACAGGAGATCTAGCCAGCCCAAATCCTTGAGCTGGGTGGCTCTTTGGCACCGCGGACGCGGCGCACCTGGATCCCGTGTGGAGCACTGGCAAGTGGGGTGGAGAAAGATTCCCAGGTACCCGCTTGTCGTTGAGGGCTGCGGCCTCCTGGTGGACGCCGCAACCCTTTCACTTACTTCAGCAGGTCTGCCATGCCCTTTTCGGTGCTAGCGAGCGCATCCTCGATCGATTGCTGGCCGGACCAGTAGCCGGTGAACTCCTTGGCCTGCAGTTCGTAGACCGAGAGCGCCTTGGCTGACGTAGCACCGTTCATGACGTAACCGTACTTGCCGGCGAATTCGCCGAGCTTGACGAGATCAGGCCGGGAATCGGCGACCTCGACGACCACTTCCGGCGTCAGGGCTGGTGCGCCGTTGTTTTTGGCGTAGATCAGCGCGGCTTCCTTGGAAGACAGCCACTTCACGAACTTGGCCGCACCCTCCTTGTTTTCGGCATTCTTGTTGAGGCCGAAACCGAGGCCGTGGATATGGGTGAAGCGCCCTTGAGGACCTGCAGGTGGTGCGACCGTTTCGGTCACGTCTGCCACAGCAGGGGATTTCTCCTTGCTCGTCAGGTCGCCGGCTGCCGCATTCCATTGCAGCATTGCGGCCACTTGGCCAGACGCAAAGGCGGCATTCGCCTCGGCAAATTCGTAAGACAGTGAGTCCTTCGGTGATGCGCCATTGTCGTAGAGCAGCTTGTAGATCTCGAGGCCCTTTCGATAGGCATCGGAGTTCACGGTGATCTTGCCGCTGTCGTCCATCCAGTTCGCACCATAGGCGCGTGGTACCGACTGCCAGACCATGATGTTGAAGAGAAGGTTCTTGAGCTGCAGCACCGTGCCGTAGCGGGTCGGGCTGTCCGGGTTGACCGCCTGAGTGAAGTAGAGCGCGGTGGCGGCGTAATCGTCCCAGGTCCACTCGTCCGGGATCTTGGGCTCCAGCTTCTTGCCGAGATACTTCTCCGAGATCTCGGCATATTTCGCCTTGCCGGCGTCATCTTTCAGCAGGGCCTCGATCAGGTCCTTGCGGAAATACATGAAGTGAAGCGAGAGATCGGTTGGCACGCCATATTGCTTGCCCTGGTACTGCATGGTCGACAGTACGGAATCGCCATAGACCGCCTTGGCTTCGCCCGAAAGTTCGACCGGCTCCATGAACGGCGCGTAACGGCCGATCGAATAGGTAGCGAGCAGGTTGAGGTCGAAGGCCTTCGAGCCAGCGGCGAGATCGGCCTGCAGCTTGTCCCAGAAGCCGTCTCGGTTGAAGAACAGAAGTTCGACCTTGTCGTTCTCGGCAACGTCTGACTTGGCGTTGTAGGCGTCGGCGGCAGCCCGCAGTGCCGTTTCTTCCGGGCCGCCCGGCCAGCCGAGCACCGTTACTTCCGCAAGGGCCGGCGTGGCCGCCAGCAGGCTCGCAATACCCGCTGCGGCGAGCAGCGCACGTCTTTTCGTTGTCGCAAATGTCATTTTTGGTTCTCCCTCAAGTTTTGTTGACACTCTGCAAGATTAGCAACGCCGATCACCCCTGCATTCTCCCCAAGGGCGGCGGCGTGTAGCGATGGTCGAAGGCGTGGCGGCACCGGTTCCAGTGCGCGTTCGACGGCGGCGAGATAGCCTTCGGCCAGGCCGATGCTGCCGCCGATGACGATGCGTTTCGGGTCCAACGTGAGCTGGATGTTGCGGCAGAGCAGCGCGGTTCGCCCCGCGGATGTTTCGATGATGCGCCTGGCCCAGTCATCGGCATTTCGGGCCGCGGCAAAGACGTCGCGCGCGGTGGCGCCGGATTGGTGGGGGGATGCCTCCCTGGCGATCCAGTGGCCGGACACGCGATCTTCGAGCACATCATCAGCCCATTCGGCACTACGCGATTGGCCGAAGTGTCCGGCGAGGCCCTCGAGCAGACGCCCGTTCAGGACGATGCCGCCGCCGATGCCGGTGGAGATCGTCAGGAAGACCATGTCTTCGCGGTTGCCTGCGCCAAAGGCGTACTCACCCCAGGCGGCCGCATGGGCGTCGTTTGCAGCCAGTACCGGCACGTCAGCCAGTCGTTCGATCGTCGCTGTCAGCGGAAACCGATCAGGTATGGCGAGTGTGTTGCGGTTGAGCGCTGACCATTGGCCGTTATCGACAATGCCAGTGACCGCGGCGCCGACCGAGCCGTACGCACCGCGCCAGGACGCGATCGCACCGAAGAGTGCGGCGAGCCACTGGGTCGGGTCGCCTTGGCGGGGCGTCGGCATCCGGTGCGTGTCGACGATCTCTGTTCCCCGGATAAGGGCAGCCAGCATCTTCGTGCCGCCGACATCGATCGAAAGAACGGTCCGGGGCTCAGTCATGATCAAGCCTCGCTTCCGGCAAGCGTTTGATCGAGCGCCTGCCGGAACCACGCCGTCACATGTTCGGGACGCGTGATCGCGGAACCGACGACGACAGTGAAGGCCCCCGCCTGCAGCGCCTGAGCGGCCTGTTCGGGCGTGCGCACACAGCCTTCGGCAACCACGTGAGGGGTGAGGCCGCGCATGGCGGCGATGAGCGCGAAGTCCGGCTCCGTCGGCTCGACCGGTCCGGTGTAGCCAGCAAGGGTTGAGCCGACGATCTCGGCACCTTCGGCAAGCGCGCGCTCGGCGTCGGCGAAAACAGAGCAATCCGCCATGGCGATCTTGCCGCCGGCGTGAATGCGCTCGATCAGCGTCCTGGTCGCAACCGGCCGTTCGCGAGCAGTGGCATCATAGGCGATGATATCGGCGCCGGCTGCCGCCAGAGCATCGACGTCCTCGACAAAGGGGGTGATGCGGATCGGCGATGTCTCCAGGTCGCGTTTGACGAGGCCGATAATTGGCCGATCGGTCGCCTGGCGCACGGCGCGAACATAGTCTGCAGATTCGATGCGAAGGGCGGTTGCGCCGCCGTCGAGCGCGGCCAAGGCGAAACCGACAACCATGGCGGCATTGTCCATGACGCCGCCTTTCACCGGTTGGCAAGAAACGATCAGACCGTGCTTGAGGCTGTGGATGTCGAAGGTCACGCAGGCTCTCCCAATGGAGGCCTCACGGTAACAGTGTAAGACCAGATTGCAACAGGAATTATACTGGTATTACCTCATCAGCTCGATAACGAAGTCGTAGACGTCACCCCGGTACTTGGTCTGGGTGAATTCGACAATTTGCCCATCGGCCAGGAAACAGCGCCGCTCCATGACGAGCAGGCTCGTGTCTTCGGGCGTTGCGAGCAGGCGTCGCTCTTCATCGCTTGCAGGCTTTGCCTGCATGCGCTGCAGTGCCCGGACAGGCAAAGCGCCGTGGGCTGCGAGATATTCGTACAAGGACGCGCCGATGGCGTCCGGATCCGGCACAAAGCGGGCGGGAAGCGATGCCGTTTCGATCGCGATCGGCGTGTCGTTGGCCGTCCTCAATCGTCTAAGGCGTACGATTTTTTCTCCCGCCGGAATGCCAAGCGCCATCATTTCAGCGGGTGACGGGCGGCTGATTTCACGTGAGATCCAGGTGCAACCGGGTTCCAGCCCGCGCGAGCGCATATCTTCGGAGAAGCTCGTCATCGTGGCCAGGGATTTCTCGACACGTGATGAAACAACGGTCTTTGCCCCCTGGCGGCGGTCAAGCAGGCCATCAGCGACGAGCCCTTCGATCGCCTTGCGCACCGTCACGCGCGAAATCGAAAGGCCCTCGCTCAAGTCCCGCTCGCTGGGGATGACCGAACCGCGGCGGAGTGTCGAGGCGCTGATGGCCTGTTTGATCGCCTCTTCAAGGCGGCGATAGAGCGGCTCGCCGCTGTCGCCCGACATTTGGCTGGCAAGAAACTCGAGCGTTGTCTGATCGTTCATGGGGATCACCTTTCCGGATGACCCCTTATGCAAAATTTTTCATAGGTTTTAAACTGGTATTGTCGTAATCGGCCTCAGCGACACTGTGTGGCGCCGATCCGAGGCGGCAAATGGCGTCCTGCACGAGCCTAAAGCAGTGCCACTATCGCTGCGATGAACAGCATTGCGAGCACCGCGAGTGCAAGATGGAGTAGGTTCGCCCGGTGGCTTTGGCTTCTAAAAGTTCGCGCCATGTTCTTTACCTCACGATCTGACATGTAACGCACAGCTCTCATGATGGTTCATGGCCATCGCAGCTGAACCGTCGGCTGACGACCGCCTATGCATTTCCCACATGGGAGCGCTGAGTTTTGAGCGCTGCAACTTAGGGAAAGCCTGAGCTATAAGGTGTTCATCGAAGCGAAACGAGGCGCCACGGACTGGCAGCCAGGCTTCGAAAGCCCATTGAAAGGGGGATCAAATGAACATCGCACGCTCCATCAACAACTGGCGCAAGTACCGTCAGACGGTCACCGAGCTGGGCCGCATGTCGAACCGCGAACTTCGCGACCTCGGCATCGAACGCGCCGACATCGACCGCGTCGCACGTACGGCCTTCGCCCGCTAAGGCGATCTTAAAGACTGAAGAATTGCCAAGCGCCTGCATCTCCTGCGGGCGCTTTTGCTTTTGAGGTCATGGAGTTTGTTGGGGCGTAGGGAACACCATATGTTCCAGGCTGGCGCGCCCCGCAAAATCGTCCAAAAGAAAACCCCGCCGGGGAAGGCGGGGCAAGGCTCACGCCCAGTTGGCTCGGGGAAGAAACTCCATCAGAAGACTGACATGCGCACGTAGCGAAGAATGAAACAGGCTGTTGCGGATTGCTGATGAGCTCCCTGATGAACGTTCGCCGTCTTCAAGGCGAGCCCTGCGGCACTGGCGAAGGCACGCCGAGTCTTATTGCCTTTGAGAAATTTGGCGACAACCCGTCGTCCCGAGCACGTTGGCCGATATGACTGGCATTTCTGAGTTCTGCGAGCGACACTGACGTATCGACCGCCCCCCGATCATAAGCGTAGTCGGGAAGATACCCGTTGACGATGAGACGCCAGTCGAACGGGATCGAGTCTCCTACAACGCGCATCATCTTGACAACCGTCGTCGTGCAGTTGGTCGTAAGCGAGTTGTAGAAGAGCGGCGTTGTGGCAAGAGCGTTGGCGTCTGTAACATACTCGCGCAGAAGCGCACGCGCCTGGTCAGGTGACGCCTTCAGGCGATAGATTTGAACATCCTCGCTGCGGAAATTTGACCGGACGCCCACCACGTCCCGTTCGTCGGCTGCGATGATCACCAAAGGATTGCTCTTGAACAAATCTGCGAGCGGCGAGAACGCGCCGCCAACCCGCCGACGGACTTCGACCGACCACGGGAGCTGCTCGCCGCCTTCAAATCCAAAGCTGAATATTACATGGGCAATCTCTGGCCCCGCCCAATAGGACATGAACAGGTCGACTGTTCGGAGCTTCCTCATATCGTAGGTCCGCGTGGTCCACCGTTCGACGAATTCCGTGCTGCTGTGCCATTCGAAGTTGCGAACATTGGTTAGTGTCAGCAGGTCGCCGTGAAATTCGCCTGTAACCTGTCGTGCAACATCAGGTGCCCACGAACCGTCTTCGACGGGTTTGATCGTCCTCCACCAAATCAAGACAACTGCGAACGCAACTGCAAATACCAGGAGAGCTTTGAGACGCCAGCGGCCAAACAGCGCGGCGACCGTCAAAAGCCCGACAAGTGCAAAGAGTCCGGCGATAAAACCTCTTGTGAATTCGGAAACGGGAAGACGATACCATAATGCAAGCGAGGCCCATGCGGCTGCCACGGCTAGCAGAATCGCCGGCGGAACAGTCAGAACAACCAGAGCCCACCGACTCCAGCCACTCCTTTGCTTGTTCCAACCTGGATTCCTCAACACTTCAGGTCCCGCGTAGTTTGCCAGCCGCTTTGTTTGGGCTGCCGCTTGCTCATGTTTGACTCCTCTCGTCACATTCTCGATTGGCCCATTTCAAGAGCCGCTTAAACCACACAGTATTTCCCCAGGTTCGCTCTTCGTCAGCATTATGTCGAATATATCGTACTACTGAAGAACGTAACGGTTACATTCCGCACGAGCGCGTTGCAGCCGCGGTGAGGAGGGAACCGTCAATTATTGACGGGGAAGACCTCCGGAAATCGTCAACTGCCGCCAACCGTAGACTGGCTCGGCATCTTCGCGCGACCGATGCGGTTTACTAAACTGCCTTGGTGCCTGGAGGCAGACCGCGCTATTCGTCCGGTGCAGCAGCATCTTCTGGCGAATCTCCCTAAAAATTTACCGAGCGCTGGACACGGCGCGATAACTTGACTGGCAGAACTTGGTCCGAACCTACCGACCTTGCGATGGAGCGTACATGTCAAGCCGCCTCAAGACATTCACTGCACTGGTACTGTCCCTATCGGCGTTTCTGCCGGCCGCGGCGTCGACCGAAACGGCCTTCCTCGACCACCGCGGCAAGAAGGTCATGTTTGCAAAACCGCCGGAACGCGTCGTGACGACAGTTCGCTCGGCGCCGATCATCTATCGTGCCGTGGACGAAAAGGCCGATCGCATCGTCGGCATGAACAAGGATTCGCTGGTGAGATACTTTACCAGCGGCATCTATGCCGAGATGCTCCCGGAAATGGCCAAAATCAATGCCAGTGCCGCCCAGGATGGCTTCGTACCGAATGTCGAGGCGATCCTTGCGGAAAAACCCGACGTGGTGATCCAGTGGACCCATGACGAGAAGCTTATCGAACCGCTGGAGCGGGTGGGGCTCACTGTCGTCGGCTGGCAATGCTGCTCCGAGCAGGACCGGCTCGACTATGTCACGCTCAGTGGCTACATGACCGGCTGCAACGACCGCGCCCAGGCAATCCTGAAGCACAGTCCGAAACGTTGAAGGCCCTCAATGAAAAGGTTGCCAAGCACGACAAGTCGGCGCTTCCGTCGGTCCTTCACATCGACAAGGTCGCCGACCAGATCCAGGTCATCGCCAATGGCTCGCAGGATCTTTCCCTCAGCGGCGTCACCAACCCGGCGGCGGATAAAACCGGTGAATGATGGCGAACCGTCGATTTTGAACAGTTGCTCGTCTGGAACCCGGACATCATCATCATTCCCGCCTATGCGACCGACCTCAACCCCAAGGATTTCTTCAACAACCCGGTCCTTGCCAGCCTGAAGGCCGTGAAGGAGAAGCGCGTATACAAGCAGCCGATCTTTGCCCGCACCCCCGATGCGCCGGAAATCTTCCTGACATCGGAATGACTGGCGGCGGTCGCCCATGGGGCCGATTTTGCTCCCACCTTCAAGAAGCAGATCCTCGACAACTACAAGCTCATTTACGGCGCCGAACTGAAAGACGACCAGGTCGCTGCGATCCTTGAAACTGAAAGCAATGCGCCTGCGAGCAGATATGCCGAGCTCTTCCAGTAAGGGCGACCTGAAGCCTGCGGACTGGATCTGGCAGTACCCGACGACGACGGCGCGCGGCGGCTACGTCTTCATGCACAATGGCGACAACATGACCCGCTACCCAGACCGTGGCCCCAAAAAGGAGGCGCTTGTCGCCAATGTCTGCCTCGCGTTTCGCAGGCTCTCCATGGGTGAACTGCTGACTTAAAGGACCAAGACGCGGTCCCTATTGGCGCACGTACCCAAAAGTGCAGGTGGCTCACGGCCAGGCCGCGTAGTTCGTGTTGACGTCGTTCCTCTTCAGGGCGCCGCCGGCGCTGGCAACGAGCTTCTCAGCTGGTGCAAGATTTTCTGTCAAATGTTCTGGCAGGCCGTGCTTGCCTTTGGCCTTCTCCGCTTCTTTTGACGTAACAAAGGTCGTGCTTCCTGTTCTTTTCACGAGCACACGCAAGGGTGAATTTGCCCTGGAGTGGCTGCGGCTATTTTGGCCTTCAATCGTAAGTGACCGCCCCCCGAGCCCGCTTATAGTGATTTGCCTTTTGGGGAGGCCGCTACAGATTGCTAATGTTCTATTGCGCGAAAGTTGTTGAGAGCACACATGCAAACACCAGCAATCGTCACGGATCTTGCCTCTATTGTCCAAACTGCTCTGGCGCCGGTATTTCTCCTCGCTGGTACGGCAGGTTTCGTCGGTGTCTACGAGATGCGTCTTGGCAGGGTTTCCGATCGGCTCAATGCGATACAGGAAAAAGGTGAGCGAGGGCGCGGGCGACGCACGCAGTTGGACTATCTGCGCCGCCGTACGCTTGCCCTGGAAATAGCTGTCGCACTCGGGACGTTTGCCGCGATCTGCACTGGATGGGCAATCCTCAATCTACTCGCCGGTGCGCTTCAGTTCGGGTTTCGTGAAGAAAATCTCTTCTGGTTCTTCGGCGGTGCGATCCTGTCGCTTATCGGATCGCTTGTCGCATTCCTTGTCGAGATGCTTATTGCTGGGCGCAGCATGTTGCGCCAGATACGGATGGACGAAACCACCCCGGAACGCGATTGATCGGACAGTCCAAAGGTTCAAAGACAGGAAGCCTTCGCAGCCAGATCTCGGGGACGCGCAGGCGACCGTTGGACCGACCTGCGGCTTCTAACCGGAGCATTTAAGGTTTCGATCGCCTCTGGCTTCTTCCGCAGAGGCGCAGTTCACTACAAGAGACTGAAGGCCGCTCCCGGATAAAGGCCATCAAGCAGTTTCCTCCAGGAATGCATGAACGGTCACAACGAGCCTAAAATGTTCTTCGTTCTGGCGGTTATCGCGACGCTTTCATGTTAGTATTACTATATAACAAATAATGTCTTGTAACGGGTTGGCATGTGTGTATTCTCGCTTAAATAGCGATGAGCGCTTAGTCTGATTTTGTCCCGATTACCACGTTTTGGGGATGTTACTATGATCGACTGGTTCGTAAGCACGCTTCGCACATATCCTGAAATTGCAATCTTTCTCTCATTGGCGCTGGGATACTACTTCGGTTCATTCACCTACAAAGGCCTTGGCCTCGGTGCGGTGACTGCGACGCTGATCGCTGCCGTCATCATCGGTCAACTCGGGATCACCATTTCGCCGCCGCTCAAGGCCACGTTCTTTCTGATGTTCCTGTTTGCGATCGGCTACGGCGTCGGGCCGCAATTCGTTCGGGGCATCGCGAAGGATGGCCTCCCGCAAGCGTTGTTCGCGGCGGTTGTGTGTGTCTTTTGCCTGGGAGCGCCATATATCGCTGCCAAGATAGCCGGTTATGATGTGGGTTCCGCGCTGGGGCTCTATGCAGGCTCGCAGACCATCTCGGCGTCGATGGGATTGGGAACGGATGCCATCAATCGCCTTGGTTTGGCGCCGGAAGAAACCAAACGTCTTCTGGACGCCATGCCGGTCGCCTATGCCGTCACCTATATTTTCGGAACGATCGGATCCGCCATCGTGCTGGCGTTGATCGGTCCTGCGCTCATGGGTATCGACCTGGAGGCGGAATGCAAACGCTACGAGGCCGAGCAGGGTGGCAAGAAGGAAGCGGGGGGCGCTGGAACCGCTTGGCACCACTACGAGTTGCGCGCATATCGGGTCCGCGAGGGCGGGCCGGTCGTCGGCAAGACGGCACGTGAAGCCGAATCGATGATCCCTGAGCAGCGGATTTTCATTGAACGTATTCGTCGCGGGGGAAAGATCGAGGATGCTACGGCAGACACGGTGATCCAGGCAGGCGACGTCGTTGCCGTGGCCGGGCGGCGCGAAGTGCTGGTAAGCGTGATCGGTCAAACGGCAGAGGAAGTCGACGACCGCGAGTTGCTGGCCGTGCCGGTCGAAGGGGTCGATGTTCTTGTCACAACCAAGGAGGCGAACGGCAAGACGCTGGCGGAACTGGCACAATGGCCAACGTCCCGTGGCGTGTTCCTGCGCCGGATCGCCCGTGGCGCTACGGCGACGGAAATTCCGATCCTTCCGAACACGCAAGTCCACCGCGGCGATATCCTGACGATCGTCGGGCGAACGCAGGACACCGCGGCTGCCGCCAAAGCACTGGGTGTGGCCGACCGGCCGAGTGACATTGCCGATGTCGCCTTCATCGGCGCCGCAATTGCCATCGGTGGCTTGCTCGGTGCGCTCGTCTACAAGGTCGGCGATGTGCCGTTTACCCTGTCCACGTCTGGAGGCGCATTGATATCCGGGCTTTTCTTCGGCTGGCTCCGCTCCGTGCGGCCGAAATTCGGACGAATACCGACATCGACGGTCTGGTTCATGAACTCCGTCGGTCTCAACGTTTTCATCGCGGTGGTCGGTATTTCCTCGGGTCCAGGATTTGTAGCTGGCTTGCAGCAGCTTGGATTCAGCCTGTTCCTTTGGGGCATATTCGCAACGACCGTCCCGCTCGTGCTGGCAATGTATGTCGGAAAATATGTGTTCCGGTTCCACCCTGCTATTCTGTTGGGATGCTGTTCCGGCGCGCGCACCACGACTGCCTCGCTCGGGATGATCAACGATCGCGCCAAGAGCCAGATACCAGGCCTCGGCTATACTGTGACCTATGCCGTCGGCAACACCCTGTTGACGATCTGGGGCATGGTGCTCGTGATGATGATGACCTAGCGCATCTCCGGGTTAAATGGGGATGCGGAGGTGCCGCGTCCCTTCGACTACAGGCATGTATCTCGCACCTTTTCCAGTAGGCGGCTTCTTATCGGACCGGGATGGTTCGTCTTTCGAAGCCCTGGCCAGCGGGATCAGAGACCCTTTCTTGAGACTGCTTCGTCCCATTTATTGCGTCGATAATAATAGCCGCGACCACTGACGAAAACCGCAGATCGGTGGCCGCGGGTAGCCCATACGAGCCGAGTTGGGAGCGCGCTATGCCGAACAAGACCGCACAAGTAGATCAGTTTCTGCTCATCCATTCGGCACGCGCCGACAATTGGCGTGAGATCACGACGCTGGCAGACGCCTGGGCCGCCAATCGAGGCGCGCGGGCTGCCCTGGAAGCGGCGATTTCTGCTGTGGCACCGGCGGAGGAATACTACGCCTATCCGGGCAGACGGCTGCTTTCGGTTCTGGCAGAGCGTATTGCCACCGACGATGCCGGTGGAGCGGCAAGGCTTGCACGACGCATCTCCAATGGGCTGCTCAGCCATTCCTATCGCGGCCGCCAAAGTGAATGGGACGTGCATGACGAAATGTCAGGAGCCGAAGTGACCGATATCATGCCGCCGGGAACCGGAGAGGCTCGCGGGCGCCGGCCCTATTTCGAAGTTCTGTTCGTCAACAGTCAGCCGGCCACGCGTTGGGAGGCATTCGCCGCAGAGATTAGGAGGCTGCGCCGGCCAGAGGACGGTTTCATTTACGAGCCGGTGCTGGTCGGGTCCTTCGAGGATGCGTTCTGCGCGGCCGCCCTGAACCCCGATATTATCGCTATCGTGCTCGCTGAAGGTTTTCCTTACCGCTCACGGCACGACGCGCCTGTGCTTCGATCGGTGCTTGATCCGCTGGGAGAAACCGAGGGACCAGACATGTCGGCGCTTCGCCTGGCGCGCGGCTTGAAGCGCATCCGGCCCGAACTCGACGTCTATCTGCTTTCCGACCGGCAAGTCGAAAAGATCGCCGGAGATCCGACGGCGGATGCGGTGCGGCGCGTGTTTTACGCGGTGGAGGAGCCGCTGGAGATGCATCTCGCGATCCTCGAAGGGGTGCAGGCACGCTATGAAACGCCCTTCTTCGACAATCTTAAAAAATATGCGCGACGGCCCATCGGTACATTTCATGCGCTCCCCATCGCGCGCGGCAAATCCGTCTTCAAGTCTGACTGGATCCGCGACATGGGCGAATTCTATGGGCTCAATCTGTTCCTTGCGGAAAGCAGTGCGACGACGGGTGGTCTCGATAGCCTTTTGGAGCCCACAGGTACGATCAAACGCTCTCAGGAGCTGGCGGCACGTGCCTTTGGCGCTGACCACGTCTTCTTTGTGACGAACGGCACCTCCACCTCCAACAAGATGGCCGTGCAGGCCCTTCTGGCGCCCGGCGACATTGCGGTAGTCGATCGCAACTGCCACAAGTCGCATCACTACGGCATGGTGCTGACCGGCGCGCAGCCCTACTATGTCGAAGCGTTCCCGATGACCGAGTACTCGATGTACGGCGCCGTGCCGCTTGCGACGATCAAGCGAGCGCTTTTGACGTTAAGGGCGGAAGGGCGCCTGGACCGGCTGAAACTGCTCGACCTCACCAACTGCACCTTCGACGGGCACATGTATAACGTCAGGCGCGTGATGGAGGAGTGTCTCGCCATCAAGCCGGACCTCATCTTCCTCTGGGATGAAGCGTGGTCCGGATTTGCCCGATTTTCACCCTTCCTGCGGCCACGCACGGCCATGGGGGCAGCAGCGGATATCGAAAGCTGGTTGCAGGATCCGGCGTCGGTCAGTGCCTACGAAAAGCAGCGTGCGGACCTTGGCGATGAGCCGTCCGACGAAGCGCTGCTCGCCGCACGCCTACTTCCCGATCCGCGTCTTGTTCGCCTTCGGGTCTATCAGACCAATTCGACGCACAAATCGATGTCAGCGATCCGGCAAGGCTCAATGTTGCTCGTCAAGGATGTCGATTTTCATACCGTCGAAGCCCAGTTCCACGAGGCGGTGTTCACCCATGCCTCGACAAGTCCGAACCAGCAGCTGATCGCCAGTCTCGACGTTGCACGCCGGCAGATGGAGCTCGATGGGTATGGGTTGGTGATGAACGCGATCGAGATCGCTCTCAAGATCCGTCGGGCGATCAACGAACATCCGCTGATTTCGAAGTATTTCCGCGTTCTCGGTGCGGATGAGATGATCCCTGCGCAGTATCGCCAGTCAGGGTTCAAGGACTACCTGGCACCGGGTGCGACCTGGGCCACGGCGGTGAAAGCCATGAACGAAGACGAATTCTACCTCGATCCCACGCGTATGACGCTGGTATGTGGAACGGCTGGCTTTGACGGAACCCAATTCAAGGGGCTGCTGGCCAACGAGTACGATATCCAGCTGAACAAGACGTCGCGAAACAGCGTGCTTTTGCAGTCCAACATCAACAATACCCGCAGTGATATCGCGCATCTCGTTCGCGTCCTGGTCGAGATCTGCCGTGGTATCGAAAAACGGCTTGCCGATGGCGGCGAGGGCGAGCGGGCTGCCTTCGCTGCACGGGTAAAGTCGCTGATGACGGATGTGCCGGACCTTCCAAATTTCAGTCACTTCCACGCGTTGTATCGCGGTGACGCGGGACGCACGTCGCCCGAAGGCGACATGCGAGCCGCCTTCTTCCACGCCTATGATGCTTCGGTCTGCGAATACGTACCGCTGATCGGAGCCGAGTGCGACAAGCGGCTGAAGGAAGGTCCGGAAATGGTCTCGGCCAACTTCGTCATCCCCTATCCCCCGGGGTTCCCTATCATGGTGCCGGGTCAGGTCCTGACGCAGGAGACGATCGACTTCATGCGGAAGCTGGATGTGAAGGAGATCCATGGCTACGAGAAGGCAAGGGGTCTGAAGCTGGTCAAACCTGATGCAGTTGCGGCCAAGGCGAAACGATCGGCGAAAGCACGGTAGTGCCGGAGCTTCCACGGGTCCGCGGGCTGCTATCCGGACGAACTCGACCCCCAATGCTTTGCATGGATTGCCGGTTTGCATGAACGTTTGGGGTGGGCGGTAAAGGTGCCTTGGCCCTTGATTGAGGTGGGAGGGACTTCGTCTGGTCATGATTTGGATCGAGCAATTCCTGGTCAAGTATCCTGAGCTTGCCGTATTCCTTGCAATCAGCATCGGGTACCTGATCGGAGGCCTCAAGTTCGGAGGTTTCAGTCTGGGTCCGGTCACCGGCTCGTTGTTCGCCGGTATCCTCATCGGTCAGTTCGCCGATGTTCCGATTGCCGGGATGGCGAAGTCGCTGCTTTTTCTCCTGTTTCTTTTCGGTATCGGCTACTCAGTCGGGCCGCAGTTCTTGCAGGCCTTGAAACGGGACGGCATGAAGCCTGTCCTGCTTGCGGTGGTCGTCTGTGTGACCGGGCTGGTCACAGCCGTCGTGGTCGCGAAAATCCTTGGCTTGGACCCTGGTTTTGGAGCCGGGCTTTTGTCGGGCGCGCTCACTGAAAGTCCGGCAATGGGCACTGCCACCGAAGCGATCAACGCCTTGCCGCTGCCTGAGGCGGATCGCGCACGGTTTGTCGCCCACATCGCCGTGGCCGACGCTGTTTGCTACGTTTTCGGCGCTGTTGGCGTCATCCTGTTTTGCAGCGTTGTCGGTCCAAAATTGCTTGGCATCGACCTCGTCGCCGAGGCGCTAAAACTTGAGAAAGAATACGGGATAACCCGAAAGGCCACCGGGGTCGCGTCCGCCTGGCACAGGTTCGAAATTCGCGCCTACCGGATAGCGGAGGGCGCGCCGATCGCCGGTCGATCGGTCGTTGATGCCGAGGCAACATTTCCGGAGCATCGACTATTCATTCAACGCCTGCGACGCGGGGGCTTAATCCTTGAGGCCGCTCCCGAGCTTGTGATTGAACCTGGCGATATCGTTGCGGTGTCCGGAACACGAGAGGTGCTGGTCACCGTCCTTGGTCAGCGCTCCGAGGAAGTCGAGGATCGTGAGCTGTTGGACGTGCCGATATCGGTGACCGACGTGTTGCTGACGAGCCGTGAACTTAATGGCCGAAGCATTGCGGATGTGGCGACAGAAGGCTGGACAAGAAGCCTCTATCTGCGAACGATCAGTCGTGGCGGCCAGGACATTCCTCTTGCGCCAGGGATCACAGTGCAGCGCGGGGATATCCTTCGCCTCGTCGGCCCGGAACCGGTCGTGGTGAGCGCCGCCAAGCGCATTGGTGTCGTGGTCGCGCCGGCCACTGCAACGGACTTCCTGGTCCTCGGCCTTGCGATCTTCCTGGGCGGACTTGTCGGCGTTCTCGTCACGTTTCCCATCGGAGACATGAGGATTTCGCTGAGCACCAGTGTGGGCACACTCCTCGCCGGATTGGTGGTGGGGCACCTGCGCACGCGCTTTCCACTTTTTGGTCGCATACCGGATGCTGCGGTGTCACTCATGACCGCGCTTGGTCTTGCCGCCTTCGTCGCGATGACTGGCCTTCATGCAGGTCCGGTATTTGGCCCCGCTATCGCGGAAGCGGGTGTCGGGCTCCTGGTCGGCGGCATCATCGTCACAATGGTTCCATTGATCGTAGGCCTTTACTTTGGACGCTACGTGCTTGGCATGAACCCCATACTGTTGTTGGGTGGACTAGCCGGCGCGCAGACCATGACGGCCGGCATGGCCGCCGTCCAGGACAGGTCGGGGAGCTCGGTAGCAGTCCTTGGTTACACGCCTGCAGTGCCTATCGGCCATATACTGCTCACCACATGGGGGACGGTGATCGTGGGTATCATCGCCGGATAAGAAGCCAATAATCTGATCGATCAGCGGCAAAACAAGTGCACGACGAGAATTTGCAACAGACTTCTAAAGTAAAGTGGCGAATACTGACTGCGGACCGACAAGGCGAATCGCCCGTGACTGAAAGGTGCTTTTGATGCGGCATGTATTACACGTAGTCTCACCCGCACTTTTCAGCGTGGCACTGGGGGTTGCGGCACCTGCTTCGGCCCAGGAGCCAGCAAAGCCGGCGCAGGCCAGCAAGGAAGCCGAGCATTGGATACCGAAGCTGCGGCTCGGCGACGACAATGCTTATTTCGAATTCTACGGTCAGATCAACAAGGGCCTGCTGAGCTACGATGACGGCGGGCAAACGGATAACTATTTTCCGGCCGACAATGGGAACTCGTCGTCACGCGCGGGCTTTCGCATCTACAGCCTCATGGAAAACGACTGGTCTTTCGGGGCCAATCTCGAATGGGAGTGGAACCCTTACTCGACAACCAATGTGAACCAGTTGAACGAGGATCACTTCGACTGGGGGACCGATCTGCTGCGCAAGGCGGAAATCTATCTAAATTCGAAGGACTACGGCAAATTCTGGTTCGGCCAGGGCAGCATGGCGTCGGATACGACCGCCGAGGTGGATTTGTCCGGCACGGACGTTGTTGGTTACTCGCTGGTGTCGGATATGGCCGGCGGACCGTTTTTCCGAAACTCCGACGGTACGCTGTCGACGGTCCGCGTAAAGGACGCGTTCACCAACTATGACGGCCTTAGCCGCAAGCTGCGCGTCCGCTACGACACCCCGGCCTTTGGCGGCTTCAGCTTTGCGACGTCGGTGGGAACACAAGTCGTTCCGGAGGAAACCGACGTCACCGTCTGGGACGCGGCGGTTCGATACAATGAGACCTACGACGCCTTCAAGGTCGCAGCTGCACTTGCCTTTTCAAGGCCCGGCGATGGCAACTCGATATACGATGCGTCCGTTTCGGTCCTGCATCTCGATACCGGGCTCAGCCTCACCCTTGCAGCGGGCTACTCGGACAAGGAGACGGTTGATGGACGCTACGGCTACGTAAAGATCGGCTATCAGGCGGATATCTTCGATGTCGGCAAAACCGCGTTTTCGGTCGACGCCTATTTTGGCAAGGACATCGCGGGCAGGGGCAGCAAGAGCGATTCCTTCGGCGCGCAGATTGTCCAGAACCTCGACTATCTACAGACGGAACTCTACCTTGGAGCCCGGACCTATTCGCTCGACCAGGAGACCGCCGATCTTCAAGATAGCTTCGCTGTGTTGGGTGGCGCCAGAATAAAGTTTTAAGGAACAACCGGCGAAGCAAGATCGGTCCATGATCTTTCGCGCCGCTTCCTTCTTCCGCCGCTTATTTCCAGAATCTCGTTATCTGAGCAAATGGGTGATGAATTGACCACTGCAGGGACTGGTGTCTGCACAGCATTGATTGCTGCCGCGTTCCTCGTTCCAAAAACGGTTTCGGCCGCAACCGCAGAGGCAGATATCGTCGCTCAGCTTGCGTCTTGCGCGGCTCGATTGGAAGCAGGCAGGAGCTACGAGAGCTATGTCGACGGATTTGCCGACGCGCGGGACGCTGTGAGTGGCGCGCTCGCGTTCATGCGCAGCAGGGTTGAAACGTCCGAAGCCGAGGAAAATGCCGAAACCCTGAAGAAGGAGTTTTCTGCCGATCTTGTGAATAGCCCGATGCAGGCCCGGTCCCGTGTCTCCGCGCTTGTCGATGAGTGTTTGGCGCAAACGGCTGCGGTTGAAGCGATATTCAATGGCGTTGAGACAAGCCGTGTCAACGAACTCGAGGCCGCAACAAATGCGCAGCGTGAAGCAACTGAACGCGCTGAAAGCGAAGCCGAAAGGGCGGAGCAGGCGGAGCGGCGGGCGATCGCTGCGGAAGCCGCGGCAGAGCGAGCCAAGGCCGAGATCGCAATCCTCAAGGAACAGCAACGCGAACGGCAGGAGGCAAAGGCACCCACGACCGAAAGGAGCGATCCGCGCGAGGAGAATGAGAACTCCGTCTCACTAAACGTGCGGGAGAACGTCCAGCGTGCACTTCAGGCAAATGGTTACACCATTTTTGAAAGCGCCGAAGAGATGGAGTGCATGTGGACCGGTTCAGCGCACCAGTGCAGGCGGCCAACGGGTGGAACCATGATCAGCGTCATGTCCAGTCCATACAGAGTCCGCATCCTGAATGCAGGCAGCTCGATCGACTGTTTGAGGTTTCGCGAAGGTGAATTGGTCGCGCAAGGCAATGGTGACGATTGCCGGTAGAGGGCCTTCGCAGCCCGGTTTCAGGCAACGCGCCCGGCTTCGCTGGCGTGTCGAATAAGGCACAGCCCGGGAGCGAGTTTCGATCGCTCGGACTGTCCGACCCAAGTGACGAGCGGAAGCTCTCGAATGGCATTGCCGCGGCCACTGAATTGCGAAGTGCTCCTTGACAGGGCGATTAGGCTCTCCTTTGGTCGGGCCAGCCATCGCCAGACTTGATACTCAAGCCGGTAAGCCGGCGAGGCGCAGGCCCTCACGCAGTCGATCTGCATCCTCGGCCCTTTGGAGATACAAAGCGTCCACGAGCCAATCTACATGTTCGCTTGGGCCGGCAGCCGGATCGCCTTGCCACAACGCGCTGACTGCTGCGATGCAAGCCTTGCCACACTGCTGCGCCTCTTCGAGACGCCGCGGGTGTCGCCGGCCTGGTGCGTCCAGTATTAGTTGTTCCAATAGACTGGCCGCCTCTTGGTAGCGCCTGAGCCGAAACATGATGTGCGAAAGATAATAATTATACCAGGGCGGGTGGCATGGGTTGAGTCGAAAAGCAATCTCGGCTGCGTGCAGAGCCAGTTCGGGCTTTCCGATGCACGATTGGACCCAGGCCCAGAAAATCTGGATCAGCGGATCGTTAGGGTTTAGGGTCCGGGCAAGGCCCAAATGCCGCTCGGCCCGCTCGAAGTCGCGCCACATCAAGCACATGTATCCGAAGGTGGAGTGCACCCGGGCATCGTTGGGGTCTTTCGCCAGTGCTTCTTTGGCCTGGTGAAACGCCTCGATCCGGTTCTCGTCCTTCTCTCGTGGTACTCCGACGCTCATCTCGACCGAACGATTGAGATAAATCCAGGCGAGGCCCGCATGGGCGCGGGCAAAGCCTGGATCGATCTGGAGTGCCTCTTCGAATTGTGCTTGCGCACGTGCTTGGGCCTCAGGCGTGAATACGTCGGAAAATCTATTCCCCTGGAGGAAGAGGTCATAGGCCCGAATGTCTTCCGGCTGACGTCGCCGGGCTGTCACCTCGCTATCTTGGATAATTCGTTGGGCCACCATTGCGACAATGCTCTGGGAGATTTCTTCCTGAAGGGCGAAGACGTCCTCCAGTGCGCGATCGTATCGTTCCGCCCAGAAAGGGGGCACCGCTTCCAGCATCAATGAGCTGGGCCGTGATGCGAACGCGCTCGCCTGCGCGACGGACACTGCCCTCGACGAGGTATCGAACCCCGAGCGAACGCCCTATCTCGCGAGCGTCCACATTTTTCCCCCGAAACGAGAAGGAAGAGTTTCGCGCGATGACCATGAGCTCGCGAAAGCGCGACAGCTCCGTAATTATGTCTTCGCTGATACCGTCGCTGAAATAGACCTGTTCGGGATCGCCGCTCATGTTTTCGAACGGCAAGACCGCCACCGTAGGTCTATCGCTCGACGCCCAGGCGACTTTCGCACCCTCAAGGACGTTGTCGAATACCAAGCTGTAAGTCCGCACCGGCCGTGAAATATTCTTCAGACGCTGCTCGCCCGCGAACTCGAACCGACAGTCGAGTTTCCCAGAGAGCTGGTCGTAGACTGTCCCGGAGATAAGGAGACCGCCTGGCGGGCAACACTGTTCCAATCGGGCCGCCACGTTGACACCGTCTCCCAAAAGGTCCTGATCATCCACCAGTACGTCGCCAAGATTGATGCCGATACGCAAGACAATCCGGCGCTCAGCCGGTATTCGCGCCTGCCAATCAGGCAATTGCTTTTGAACCGCAGCGGCGCAGGCTACAGCCTCGACGACGGAACCGAATTCGGCGATCAGGCCATCGCCCGTCAGCTTGAAGAGACGCCCATGATGCTGCGCCAAGAGAGGCTCGAACAGTCTCCGGCGCAGGTCCGTGACTGCCACGAGAGTTGACGCCTCGTCCAATTCGACGAGACGTGAATAGCTGACAATATCGGCAACGAAGATTGCCGCCAGTCTGCGTTCTCCGAGGATGCTCATCTCCTCGCCCCTTATGATGCCAAATGCTCTTGGCTACACAAACCGAACCCAACAACAATAGCCCAGCGACGCCTCTGCGGCCATCTCTTGATTTGGAGACTGTGCTGGTCGAAAAGATCTGGAAGCGTGAAGTACTCGAATTCGGAACGGGCGCCGTGATCGATTTTGATTCACCCTGGGTCGAATGCCCCTATCTGGCCCACCTTTGGATCTGAACGCGATTAAATCGATCAGGAAATGCAAGCCCCCTTTGCCGCCAGGCAAAGCCCATGCAATTGCTCATCGGTCTGTTCGCCGATATTCAGGTGGTCAATGATCTCAGGTCAATTTCGCGCGAGCGATGGGAAGAGCTAGCGTCGACGGCGAGGGGCAAAATCGCCGTCACTCGTGATCAGGGTTCCCGAATAGCAGGAACGTCGTCATCGAGGATCGGGAATGAACCTTCAATCGCTGCGCCAATGAAGGCTTTCCGTGACAGATCCAGCGCTTCGCCGCGCTCTAATGCGCCATGGCAGCGATTCCTTGCGCGTTCATAGAACCATCCGCCCTGGGGCAACTCACTCAGATATTGCAGGGCATCCTGTGGTCCGTGGATACACCGCTCGCCATTCACGCCAATCCTGACAGGATTATCCCAAATGATGGTTTGCATTTGCGTTGACTCCGGTTCGGCACAGAACGTCTAGCGGGAAGCATTGTTCCAACCATCGCTTTGGTAGTTGAGAGACACGGGTTCGCCACGATGGTCACGTGCCGCCGACGCCTTGCCGCATCACCGAAGTGGGGCGTTCGTCTGCGCAGAACGCCACACCGAAATAGACATCTTTTCAGCAATGCCTCCTTCAATCACCAGCACGCTATCGAAGAAATCAATTCCGCCCTCCGATTGGATCGAGGAGGTATCGTGCATAATGGCAATAACCGTCGCCTCCGGGCAATTCTCTTTGATCGCTTGATAAAACGCTTGCACCGCCTGCCCATCAAGAGCGCTTGTTGCCTCGTCAAGGAAGAGCAAACCCGGCTTCAGCAACAGGACTTTCGCAAGAACAAGCTTCTGCTTTTCACCCCCGGACAACAGCTTGTCCCACTGCTGCCCCTCGCGTCCCTCATCAAAGAGCTCCCCAGAAATTTCATGGAGCCCCGCTTCTTCAAGCGCCGTGGAAACCGCAGCGTCCTTATGCTCACGGGCGTCATCCGGAAGACAGACGAGATCCTTCAGGCAAACGCCCTGTAGTTTGACCTCCTGGGCCGCAAAGAGAGTTCGCAAACCGTCCGGCAACGTGATCTTGCCCCGACCGTGCGGCCAAAGACCGTTTATCGCCTTGAGAAGTGAGGTCTTTCCACTCCCCGATTCACCCATCACCAAAGTCCACTCGCCCGGAGCGAAATTGAGTTCAATGGTGGTCAAAAAGGGCTCGTCCTCACCAGTATGGAGGAGCTCGACCGAATGGATGGTCAAGCCGCCTTCTACGGCTTCCGCTATGGTATATTCAAACGCGGCGGGTCCACTTTGAGCATAGTAGTCTTGTGGTCGCTGCACCGTTTCTATCGCTTCCGCAAGCTCTGTTATGCGCCGCGCGTCCGCCCGCAGTGTCGCGATGTCAGGCATCGCATGAATAAACCATGAGCATTCGTTGATGAGGGCCGTCGCTAGTTCGGCACCGGTGACATAGTCTTGTAGGCTGATGGTCTTGTCGACATAGGGAAGCAGGCCCGGCGCGTAGGCCACGATGCGTGAGCCGATGAAATTATGCACCAGCTCAAAGCCCATATAGCCGGCGGTAATCCGATTGGAGCTATGACGGAAACTGGGTGATGACGGTTTGATGAGGGCGGCGTATCGAGGCGGGTGACAAGCCTGCCAGAACCTCATGAAAGAGCGATACGCCATGAAGACAGATAGCACTGTTGTTTCCTTTCCGCATCCCGAGACGCTCGATGATCCCCTGACATCGGTTCTACGCGAAGGCGCGCGCCGGCTTCTGGCACAGGCCGTGGAGGCGGAAGCCGAGGCGTTTCTTGCGGCCATGGCCAGCGAACGCCTAAGCGATGGGCGGGACCGGGTGGTGCGGCACGGCCATGGGCCTGAAAGAACGATCCAGACGGGGATCGGTCCGGTTGCGGTGCGCCGCGTCAAGCTGCGCGACCGGGCTTTGGAGACTTGCGGCGAGGATCGCATCACCTTCACGTCGGCGATCCTGCCGAAGTGGGCACGACGCACGAAGAGCCTCGACGCCCTGCTGCCGGTCCTTTACCTGCGCGGCATCTCGACCGGCGATTTCCAGGAGGCGCTTGCCGCGCTGCTCGGCAAGGACGCGCCGAACCTGTCACCCTCGGTGATTGGCCGGCTGAAGGAGGAGTGGCAGGCCGACTATGATCGCTGGCAACGCCGCGACCTGTCAGCCCGCCGCTACGTCTACATCTGGGCCGATGGGGTCTATCTTCAGGCACGCATGGAGGACGATGCCGCTTGCATGCTGGTCGTCATCGGCGCGACGCCGGAAGGCAAGAAGGAACTTGTCGGTTTTCAGGTCGGCGTGCGCGAAAGCACCCAGAGCTGGCGCGAGCTGCTCGTCGGGCTGAAGGCCCGCGGGCTTTCGATTGCGCCAGAAATTGCCGTGGGCGACGGCGCGCTCGGCTTCTGGAAGGCGCTGGAGGAGATATTCCCTTCGACCCGCCATCAACGGTGCTGGCAACACAAGCTCCTCAACATCCTCAACAAGGTGCCGAAGTCGGTGCAGCCGAACATGAAGGCCGATCTCAGGGAGGTCCGCGATGCCCCGGATCGGGCAACCGCCGAGGTCGCGATCGCCGTCTTCGTCGACAAATACAAGGCCAAATATCCCAAGGCCGTCAACTGCCTGACGAAGGACCACGAGGCATTGCTGACCTTCTTCGACTTCCCGGCCGAACACTGGGACCATCTGCGCACCTCGAACCCGATCGAAAGCGTCTTCGCCACCGTCAGGCACCGCACGGTGCGAACCAAGGGAGGCCTGTCCCACAACACAGCACGGCTCATGGTCTTCAAGCTCGTCATGAGCGCCGCCAAAACCTGGCGCCGGCTGAAGGGCGAAAATCAGTTGCCAAAGGTCATCGCCGGCGTCAAATTCACCGACGGTGTCGCCGAAACGACGACCCCTGACCATCGCGCCGCCTGATCGGCCTCGTCACCCATTTCCGACCATAGCTCATCCGATTGAGCCTCGCCCATGTGTGGTCAATATCTGGTACCGGCGCACATTGAGCGCCTTTTGCGCTGGCTCCCCTCTGATAACCGCAACGTGAAAACTGCGGCGCAAGAACTGGTTGAGTTCGCTGCGATAACTGCCTTCCGCCGATTGAATGCGGATGGACAGACCCTGAAGGATACCTCCCAGCTTGGCCGCAATGAATGTGTTGAGGGGCACGTAGATCGCAATCGCCAGCAGCGTCAGGAAGGCGCTGCCGTAGCCCCCAAGAACGTCAAGCCCTCGGATCGGGCTCGACGTTTCGATCAGCTTACCGCCAACGAACGCGAGCGATAGCACCACCCCGGCGATGCCGATGCCCAGACCGATTGCACCGCCGGTCATGCCCTTTATTGCTTCCTGCACCCGCTGATCGATGTTGTCCGGCGATGACGTGTTCCCTTCACCCGCTCCACCAAAGCCATTTTGTTGCAAGTGGAAGTGGGTGTGACTGGAATCGAGAAGTGGCTGATTGAAGCGTTCATCCAACCACTGGCGCCATTTTCGGTGTAGGCTGGTCGAAAGGAAGTGACGGACCGCAGTAAACCCCGCGTCCCTTGTGATCGCGATCGCAGCAAGCGTCGCTGCGGTCTTTAGAAGCGACGCAGGCGTTGTCGGTACCGTAGGGTGGTGGAAATTCGCGATCCGATTGACCAATTCGCCTGAGGTCAGCGCGAACCATACGCTTGCCTGAGACGACAATCCGGTAAGCAGCAGGATGAGAATGGTCAGGCCCCAAGCGTCTCTCCAGCGATTAGAGAGCCAGTAAGCGAGCAACAGCCCCCAGAAGCTACGCATCGAGGATACGGGGCTGCTTGGGCGCCGCCGTTTCTCGCCGAAGATCCGTTTAAACCGTGCTGTTGCCCGATGCACCTTGCCGCGCACGACTTCACTCAAGCTCATCTTCCTGAATTGGAGTAAGGATCGGACTTGTCAAATGCTGATGATCTGATGGCCGACGAAAAGCAGGGTCCTTGCAAGCGATTTGGTCGCGACAGGTGATCAGGAGGATCTAAGGCCGGCAGCCTACTCGCCGTAGGGCCGATAGCTAAGCGGCGACGCCGGAACGTGAGTTCAACATCGGAGGCCAGACATCAAGTATCGCTACGTCGTAGTCGGCAACCGCGCGGTGCTGGACACTGGCACTCGTAGTGTCGTTCAGATTATCAACTGAGGCTGCTGGACGAGTTACAGAGGCTTCCCTGCGGGAATCGGTCCTCCACTTCGGCGCAGCGGATTTTTCGAAAGTGTCCGGCAAGCGGGCGCAGTTTCTGTTGAGGCGGGGAGACCGCGCTTCTCGTCGTGAAACCTGATTTGTCCCACGGGAGGCCGTGGCACGGAACCTGTGCGCCGCTTTCTGGTTGGGTGGGAGGAGAGGAGTTGCATATGGGCATTGACAAACCGAAAAACGGTGCACCGGGCACCACCGACCAGTCTCCTCGTTGGGAGGCCCGGAGGAGAGCAGACCTCGGGGGTATCTCCCAGCGAAAGACGGACCAGATTCCGATCGCGACGCCGTGGGCGAAAACAACCGCGAATCGGAGCGTCCATCCGATGCGTTGAAGACAAAAAAATGAAGCGAAGGGCAATGCGTTCCTTCGCAGGCGGACGGAAAAGCAGCGGCGTTGCAAGCGCAAAACCAACTGCGTGACCGGGTCTAAGGATAGGCCATCGTCAGGCGCCGGGCCATAATACTCCGAAAAATAATGGGATGTGGGCTTTGACGAAAAATAGCCGGATCGCGCCGAGTAACAGCCAAATTCACAATCTTCAGGTCTCAGGACAAGGTTCTGCGCCGTCCTCGGCGCGGAACCTTCGCGCTAGAAGGCAATGCTTCCTGCCATGAAGGCAAGGACGAGAAACAGCACGAATATCGCCAGAGCGACGTAAAAGAGGATCTTCGCTATACCAGCACTTGCTGCAGAAACACCCGAGAAGCCAAGCAAGCCTGCTACGACCGAGATTACAAAAAATATAATAGCCCACTTTAGCATATGTTTCTCCCCGACGGCCGAAACGAATCATCTGGGCATTGAACCCGCAGCCGTGAGTATTGTTCCAGGCGCCTTTAAGTTGTGACGTCACGCCGGATCGGTGCAAACTCCTGGTCCAATCCATGCCGCAAGGCCGCGGCATCCCTGCTCTCTCTTCCGCCCGCCGTTTACTGGCTCTCGCGGCGGCAGTACGGTCACTGCCGCGCGCATCGTCAGCCATTTTTCGCGGAGTGTTATGCGCTCCTCTATCGCGCGAAGAGCCATGCCAACTGCCGCGACGACTTCTCCTTCGGCTTGGTCCGTTCCGGCGGGCAGGCGTCCAAGCGGGCAAACCAAGGCGGCAGTGAATTCCGCGAGACCAAAGGATTTATGATCTTGGCACGTCCGCTGAAACCGGCTCGCCACTGCCCGAGATCGATTGGTTCTTTCCCGTGATTGCCGACGTATCCTTTGTTTGGCGGATCACCCGGCTTTGAGGTTTGCGTAAACCCCTCAAAGAGCGAGTCGTGCTTTTTGTTCCACTGCGGAACCTTTGAAGCCGGACGGTGTTAGAACCGCTCCCCACCAAGGCGAAGGAGGTTGCCATGCCGGAGAAGACTTTAGACATGCTGTTTCACGAAACGTTGAAGGACATTTACTACGCCGAACGGCAGATACTAAAGGCACTGCCTAAAATGGCGCGGGCTGCGCAATCCCCTGATAGCAAGGCCGCTTTCGAAAAGCATCGCGATGAAACGGAAGGCCACGTGGAGCGTTTGCAACAGGTCTTCGAGATTATCGGCAAGCGCGCACAGGGTAAAACCTGTGAAGCTATTCAAGGCCTGATTGCCGAAGGCGAAGAAATCATCGAGGAGTTCAAGGGAAGTCCGGCCCTTGACGCCGGGCTGATATCTGCGGCCCAGGCGGTCGAACACTATGAGATTGCGCGATATGGCACCCTGAAGACCTGGGCCAAGCAGCTTGGGTTGGACGCCGCCGTCGCCTTGCTCGATCAGACCCTCCAGGAAGAGGGTGCGACTGACAAGGCTTTGAGCAAGTTGGCTTTGTCCGCTGCAAATATTAAGGCTGCAGCTTAACTTACGATATTCTAGGCGGAGGGCCGATGCGCCCTTCGCCCCCAGACCCCGTAACAGCTAGGCTTTTGTGATCTGATGGTTTGCCGCGTCGACCTTCTTTGATTTGGGCGAGCCGCGATAGCGCAAGAATATCCACTGCAACACAAGCATCAGCGTCGAAACTACAATCGCCGGTTCGGAAAATACTCGAACCAGGACTGGGCGTCGCTAAGCGCGACGATACTCGGCTCGGCGCCACGAAATCAATCGATCTTTCCCATGAGCGCGGTGCCGAGGCTGCCGAGAGCAAACGACGCCCCGAAGGCATATATCTGAAGGAAAAGAGCAACGGGCTCGATCGCACGATCATGACCGAGCGCGTGCGGGAAGCTAACGGCGATTACCAGTGCGGTGAGGGCTCCCAGTGCAAATCCAGACGACAAATGCCAGATGAGAAAACGTAATAGCATGGGCATTTTTCAACCTCCTTTATCGAAGAGGTGCCGGCGAGCCGAGCTCCCGTCTACCTTCCGTCGGCGCGGTCCGTGCATTCGGTGAACCTTGCCAGATGAGATTGTAGACGGACAAGCTTCTTGCGTTTTCCGGTTACAAGCGCTGAGCATTCGTTGGCCGACTGTGATGCCGTCAATCTAAAGCTCGAGCTCACTCAGTCATCAGCTTTGACCGAGCCAAACGGTTTCTCCGGCCAGACGACGCCGTCTGCATCGGAATCCGGTGTGTTGTGCGGGCTGACATCTCGCGCCGACGTGTCCATGCGCATCTCCGTGCACTCCTCGGCCAGCCAAACATACAAACCACAGTTTCGTTCCAGCGATTTGCGCCGCGGCTTCCCCGAATGAGGAACCATCTACGAAAGGGCGATTGGGAGCGAAGTTTCGTCGCCTCGTCGTCGTCGACGTTAGCACGCACGCAGTCCGGATATTGTCGTTGAGCGATATTGATCGAGAGCATCCTCACTGGCCTCGAAGGTCGCGACTGGGGTAGAGGAGCCTAGCCGACAAACCACTGCCGCGGCTTGCGATATTGCTTTCCCCCGCGCGAGCCAAGAAGATGCACTCACCGGGATCGCGAACAGAGCAATCCAAAACTTGAACCACCGCGCATTGAGAGTAGGCCTGGTCATTTCAGGCTATGCGGCCCGGACTGAAACAACTCGATAAGCGGCGCCGCAGGAGTTTCGGCACGCGAGTCTTACCGCAAAATGGGCTTTCTGGTGCAGAAGCTGATCGACCAGACTCTGCGGCAAGCTTTGGAAATCTGATGAGGCTGCCATTATCCGCAGACTTAGGCACAATGGACAGCCCTAACCCTGTGCGTGCCGGGCGAGCCAATTAAGAAAGCGCAGGAACTGCATTTCGTCGGCGCGAAGTCCGGGTACGGCTTTTGCGTTTGGCCTTACCCGCGGGATTTTCTGCTCGGCTTGCGCCAGAGCGAGGACTGCCGGATGCACGTAGCTCTTACGGCAAACGGCCGGCGTGTTGTGCAGCGCCTCTGCCGCCGCGTTGCACATTTCTTTGATCGTCGGGCGTCGACCCTGAGCGAATGCTTGGCGAGCGGCAGAATATGCGGCAACGCTCCCAGCCCAAGTTCTGAACGTTTTGGCCGAAATTGGCGCCCCGCTGATCTCTGCGAGATAGCGGTTAAAGCGCCCCGACTCGATTGGCTCGGGTTTTCCGTCTTGCCCCACGGATACGAAGAGCTGGCGACCCGGGAGTTCGGCGATTCCCTCAAGTAAGCGTTGCAGTCGCGGATTTCTCAGCCGTCTTCGGATACGTTGCCCGCCCTTGCCCTTGAAGTTGAGCTCGATGCTATCGTCGGTAATCTTGAGGTGGCGCTTAAGAAGGGTTGAGGCGCCATAGCTCCCGTTCTCCTTCACGTATGTCGAGTTTCCAATGCGAAGGGGCGCGTGGTCGAGCAGCGCCGCAAGGGCAGCAAGTACGGTGAAAGGGTCGTCCACAGGCCCCTCCATATGCTTGCGGATCCGGCGTCGCAGGCGGGGGAGCGTTTTAGCAAAAGCTGGAAGCTGGCTGTATTTGGCGTTGCTTCGCATCTCCTGCCATGCTTGGTGATATCGATATTGCTTTCGACCACGCGCATCATAACCTGTCGCCTGCAGATGACCGTTTGGCTGCATGCAGATCCAGACGTTCTCGTAAGCTGGGGGCAAGCCAAGCGCTTGGATACGGGCAAGAACGCGGGAATCTTTTAGCTGTTCACCGTTCGGACGCCGATAGACAAAGCCGCTTGAGGAACGAAACCGGGTGTAACCCGGTTCAGTGTCGGAGACGTAGATGAGGTCGGCGCCATCGCCTACCTGCGGACTTTCCCGCCGGCTCAATCAGATCCGTCCCATCAGAAGGAGGATCACAAGAACGACCACCACCACACCCAGAACGCCAGACGGACCGTAACCCCAGCCGGATGAATGGGGCCAGGCCGGAAAAGCGCCGATGAGCAGCAGGATGAGAATGACTAAAAGTACGGTTCCAAGCATTTTGCGGTCTCCTTACACAGCGATAAAGTCGTTTTCGTCGGTTTGCCCCCGTACTTGCCGAGCGGGGGCTCTAGCATCGAAACTCGGGAGGAGGGTCATTTAAGGATCGCGATCACCGCGCGTCGTTGCCGATTGATCATCACCCCTTGGTCGTTTGAACGACATATCCATAGTCCGGCTGATCAGGAAACGTTTGGATTTCGACGGTATCAGGCAGACGGGTGCCTACAGCGATGTCGCCTTGATACACGTCCGAAGGGCTGCTCTGGTCAAGTAGGTAGGTTTGAGCTTCGCCCGGTACGATGACTGTTGCAGTTTGCGCAACGGCGCCGCCGCCGAAAGACAGGCTCGCCAGCAAGCTCGCCATGACGGTTCTCTTCATGATCAGCTCTCCTAGTTGTTCCCTCAAACCCGTTTTAGAGCATTTGGTTCCAATGCGCTCCCGGAGCGGCTGCATACCGCCTGACGCCAAAGGTCGGTGACGATGTCTCTTCGACGCGAGAGGTCACAGCAGCGGCTTTAAAGTCCTGGCGTCATGAGCACCTGCTTCAGCGTCTTGAAGGTGGGAGCTCTCGGAAGAGCTGCTAGACAAGGATGAACGCGAGGAAGCAATTGGATGCCGCTACCGCGACCGTCGGGACTCGATGTCTTCCGACGTAGCGGTTGCTAGCGGCGAGGTGACGCTTGCGTGGGAAGTATCGAGCAGGCAGGCCAAACACCGGGCTGAAGATTGTGCCGAATTGTTCTCCGGAGTTCCCCACGTTCAGAACAACTTACGGGTCCGCTCAACGACAAAGACGGTGACCGTGCCCCTGGGCAACCCACCTGATAAGGTCGCACAGCCGCATTCGTTCGAGCGCCCCTGACCACAGCGGCGAGCGGCGTTCGGATTCATCGGATGCCCGGTACGCTCGCTGACTTTTCGTGACCCATTTGCCAGCGCAGGATGTCCTGGGGCTTGGAAGCTTGGCTTCTCGCTGTCGACAGCGTATCCTTCTTAAGCGCCGCCATAGGCGGCGAGGACGACCGAAAGAGCGGCATTCGGATAACCAAGGTTTGAGACGATGGCACCGGGAAAAAAAGCCGAGGATGAAAACGAGGAGTTGCTGGTAGGCGGTGTGGCGTCCCGACCGGTCGAGAGCGATGCGGTGCCAGTTGATGACGTACCGGATCGATTGCTGATCCTTGCCATTAGGCTGCAACGAGCCCTGGACAAACGGCAGGCGACGAAATCGATCAGCAGGCCCTCGCGCCGGAAACACTGAGGTGGTCAGAATGCAAAAGGATGGCTTGTGATGCCGGACCTGCAGCAATTGCGGGTGCTAGTTGCTGAGGACGAATTTTTTGTCGCAAATGATATCGCACTTTGGCTCGAAAAGGCCGGTGCGACAATAATTGGCCCAACGCCCACAGTAAAAGAAACGTTGAAGAGCCTTGCTCAGGCTTTCGACGTTCAAGTTGCTGTTCTGGATATTAACCTCAATGGCGAGCTGATCTTTCCCGTGGCGGACGAACTCGCGCTCAGATCGGTACCCGTGGTCTTTTTTAGTGGTTACGACGACATGAGCGTGCCCGAACGGTTCCGGTCGGCCGCACGGTTAAGCAAGTGTGCAGGCGCGTCGGATCTCGTAAATGCTGTCTTTGAGCAACACCTCCAAAATCTGTCAAACTTGGCGCCACTATATGTCGGACTAACCGATCAATCGGTCTGTGAACTTATACCGGAGCTGCGCTACAGGGCGCGGCTCCTGATGGCCGGAGCGCCTCCCGAGGCCGCCGACCTGCTCGTTGAGCGTACGCTTGAGCGCGCTATCGCGCTAGCCGGGACAAGGCGCAGGTCTCAGGGCCTCGATGCCTGGTTGCACGATTTATTGGCGGCCATCCATGACGAGAGCCCGTATGGACTGAATTAAGACATTTGAGCGGTGCGAAAGCCGTGATGGGTGTGAATGGGCGGCCGGATTTGGCGTTCTCTTCTCATCCGGCATGTCTTCGGGGTCGAGCTCCCTGATCGGGCGCGGCCCCTCGTTCGGCGGTGGTACAGGCGGCAATCGCTCGCCCGGATCGCGGGGTTGAGGGTTCACGTCCTTGCTCCTCGTTTCATGAGGAGAACAAGGTGCACTGTGCTTGGTTCCGAGAAGTTGCGCGTTCGATCGAGCTTGACGGCGAATACCGCGTCATAGCTTCGAAGGACTTTGACCGCATCCAACGACGCGATGACCTTATCCGGCACAACGTCCGCAAGTCCTCCGCCGCAACCGCAAGATTTGCCTGGCCCCTCCCTGGCCGGGGCGCAGACCCTTCAAGGCTATGTCGGGGTCAATTCGACTATGAGCGGAACCCGCGGGGCCTCGTACCCATTTACCTGTTGGTATCGTTTGGGGTTAATTCTCCCTCGGTGCGCCCGAGCCTGACTGCCGGGTGGGGGTGCGGTCTGTCGGAACCGTGCCTTGCGGGCTCTCGGTGCTCGGAAGCTGTTCAGTGCTCCGCGGCTTTTCCATCGGAGCCTGTTGCGAGGGCTCTACCGATCCTGTTTGACTGGCGTCCGGCTGGCTCCATTCTACAAATCCCCATGCGAGCAGCGCCAGGAAAAGACTTGCGGCAAGCACCAGGAAAACACGGACACCCATTCCCGCCTGACGGGTTTCCCGCGCCGAGAACCTCGTCCGGCTAGCGCCGTGGGTCGTTCTCTCGGGTTCGCCTCGTTCATCAAGCTGCTCGGCCATCGCGTTTCTCCATTGCCATTTCCGTCAATGCCGTCCTCGGCTCGAAGGTCATCATCCCTTCGACCCGCCAGGCCGGGACAACGAATATCCAATCGCTGCCGTCGCCAAAGGTTCCCAATGGCGGCAGAAACGAGCGGCCGGTCCGCTGTATGCTGGGAGCGATATGGTGCTGCGGAGGTTTGAGCGAGCAGAGCTTCATTCGGGTAATCGTGTCCCATCGCCCGCTGCACGAGAGTGCCTGCGACGAAAAACAAGATGAGCAGAAAAATATTGCCTCCAAGAGGTGCATTTCGAGCCACCAGATTCCCTTCTTTAGCGCGGGATATGGATGCTGGTTTTCCAGTCCGCTGTCCTTAACCGCCCTCGGCATAAGCACGAGATCGTCGATGAGGCGGGCACGTTCGTGCTCCGCCATCTCCGACCGCGGATCCTCAGAAGAGACGGGTGTATCGTAACCAGGACCCGGAAATGCGCGAAAAATGCCATAGGGCGGTCAGTTTGCGCGACGGCGCCTCAGCATCGGGCCGGTAGTGACCGCCGGTTTCGCCGGTTGCGATCTTATGGATGGCGTAAGGAAAATCGTCGTTCCAACTGAATGAAAACCTGGTCGGCCTGTGCGGCAGTCGATAAGGGATCACATCACGCCTGCGCTCCTCGTCTCCAACGACGAGAGGTGTCAAGCGAAATGAAGATTTGACCCCGCCTATTGCCTCACCCGGGGATGTTACTGACGTTGGGGGCACTGCGCTGTGGTGGGAGGATACGGGCGCGCGCTTCGTCCAGTCGCCATCGAGTATGATCTCCCCGGCTACGTCCACGCCCCAAGCCTGGACGGCATCGAGCCGCAGCCATCGAAGCCGAACTCGCTCAGCCAGTATACCGCATTCTCGAAAAATTACGGCCTAGGAACTCTGGCTCTGTCAAGGTCATCGAAACCCCCTTCAGCCCCCCGATTACATATTGGATAAGGATGCCCGGGCGCCTCGTCTGAGGCGGTGCCCGATGAATTCCTAGCAACCTTGTGCCTGCGCTGGAACAAACGCGACGGTATTCGGTTCAGTGATCAACGGCTGCAGGGAGGTACTTGAACATGAACGATAAAGACGAACTCATCCGGCGACGCGCTTACGAGATTTGGGAGCGTGAGGGGCGCCCCGAGGGCCAGGAGCGCCGGCATTGGGAGCAAGCAAGTAGGGAGATTGCGGAACATGAGCGTCTGCCTCCCAACAGTCAAACCGGGGATGATCAAACTGGCACCATTGTTGCTCCATCCACCGCGCCGCGCGGGGAAGCCGGGCGGCCGTCGGAGGACGCGGAGTAGTGTTCTTCCTACGACCTGACTGGGAAAGGACCTGAGTATCGAAGCGGTGTCGGCGCATTGGGAAGAGCGATCGAAAGAGCAGGCGCTTGTTTCCTAGGACCCCTAGGCAATGCAGGTTGATCTTCGTGCAGATCATTAGCATCGAAGTTTCCTGTGCGTGAGGTACACACGGGAAAGAGGCGGTGATTCCATCACCCGACGTGGCCAAATCGAATGGGCCTGGATGACGAAGCCGCTTATCGCCCATGCCAAGGCGCTGCTGTCCAAACCGCCTCTTTCGCTACGGCGCTGAATGAATCCGATGCCCGAAGCAATGGGTGGAGTCGCTCCTGCCGCTGTGGCCGGCAATGAGGGCCCCACGGCCTACGTATTCGAGTATCGAGACGGTTCTGGCACCAGCCGAACGCCGCCTTCGACAATGCCACGCCTTGAAGCAGTCCAAAAGATTAGCGAGTAAACATGCGACACGACCCCAACCAACTGGAAAGGATCACTCCAGCATTTTTTGGGCGCGATGCCGTTTCCGTCGCGGAGGCTTTGATTGGCGTCATTCTGGAAGTAAATGGGATCGGCGGCAAGATCGTGGAAACGGAAGCTTACGGGCGGGAGGATCCCGCCTCTCATAGTTACGTTGGAAAAACTGCCCGGAACAACGCGATGTTCGGCCCCGCCGGCACCGCTTACGTCTACCGGTCCTACGGTTTGCATTGGTGCCTCAACTTCGTCTGCGAGAACGCAAGCGCGGTATTGCTCCGAGCGATCGAGCCGCAAACGGGCCTTGGAACGATGCGGATCAGGCGCGGGACAGCCAGGGAAACCGTCTTGTGCGCGGGGCCGGGACGCCTTTGCCAAGCTCTCGGAGTGACTCGCCATCTTGACGGACGATCGCTCTTTGCGGCCCCTTTTTATCTCACTGTTGGGGAGGGCGAAACGGATGTCTGCCGAGGCCCTCGTATTGGGGTCACGAGGGCTGCCGACGTGCGGTGGCGGTTCGGAGCGCAAGGCTCTGCCTTTTTGAGCCACCCGTTTCCCGATCCCGTTCCAGTTTAGAACTGGCCGGGATTTTGCGGGGGCGTAGAGCTTCTCGTCATAAATGCTGGAAGATTTGTTCGATGTCTCCTTTCCAGATTTAGCCATCCCGATGATCCTCGAGAACGACTGAAGCGATTTGATATGCGCCCCAACCTGCAAATCCTGATTCCGCTCGCTCGCATTCTCGACAAGTGCACCTATTCGCCCGGGATCACGGGGAGGTTGGAAAGAACTGAATAGCACCGAGATTTGTAGACGCCTTCTTTCCTAATTTTGAGGCAAGAAGAGCATCATGAGCAAATCGAATTTCAGCGAAGAGTTTAAGCGTGACGCGGTGCGCCAGATCACGGAGCGAGGCTATCCGGTTGCCGAGGTTTCGCAGCGTCTCGGCGTCAGCCAGCATTCGCTCTACGAATGGAAGAAGAAGTTTGCTGCGTCGAACGCCAAGGGCAACGACGAGACCGAGGAGATCAGGCGGCTAAAGAAGGAACTGGCTCGCGTTAGCGAGGAGCGAGATATCCTAAAAAAGCGGCCGCGTATTTCGCCAGGGATGCAAAGTGAAGTACGCGTTCATTGCTCTGCATCGCTTGCAGTTTTCGGTGCGGACGATGTGCCGCCTTCTGCGGGTTCATCCCAGTGGATTTTACACCTGGCTGAAGAACCCGCTGAGCAGGCGAGCCAACGAGGACAAACGACAGACCGATCTGCTCCTGAAGGCATGGGAAGAGAGCGGGAAGGTCTACGGTTATCGCAAGCTGCACGACGACCTTCTCGATCAGGGCGAGATATGCTGCCCGAACCGGGTTGCGCGTCTGACCCGTCTCGCCGGGATCAAGGCGCAGATTGGCTACAAACGCCGTCCCGGCATCTATGGCGGCAGGCCTGCCGTCGCTATCGACAACACGCTCGACCGGCAGTTTGACGTAGCGGCTCCGGACAAGGCCTGGGTCACGGACATCACCTATATCCGGACCTGCGAAGGTTTTGCTTATTTGGCCGTCGTCATCGACCTCTATTCCCGCCGGGTCATCGGCTGGGCGATGCAGAGCCGCCAAACCACGGACGTCGTATTGCAGGCTCTGCTCATGGCGGTGTGGCGACGCAAACCGAAGGACAAAGTGCTGATCCACTCCGATCAGGGCTCGCAATTCACCAGCATGGACTGGGCCTCGTTCCTCAGGCACCACAATCTGGTTCACTCGATGAGCCGACGCGGCAACTGCCATGACAATGCGGTGGCCGAGAGCTTCTTCAATCTTCTGAAGCGAGAGAGGATACGTCGCAGGGTCTACCGTTCACGCGATGAAGCTCGCCAGGACGTGTTCGACTACATCGAAATGTTCTACAACCCGAAACGCAAACACGTCAGGAACGGGATGCTGTCACCCGTCGAGTTCGAGAAGCAGCAGAAAATCTAACCCGAGGGTGTCTACGAAACTCGGGGCTATTCAAACACTCGGGCTTGGAAGTGTCGGAACGGTTGTTGTTACAGGAGGCGAGCCGGACGTTTTCGTAATGGCGACGATGCTCGGCGCAATCGATCTTGGATACTAGGTGACCGTCTCGAAGGACGGCGTTTAAAGCTCGACCAAACGGCGCCTCTCTTCAGCTGCTTGGCAACGCTTCTGGGTCCAACTTGAGCTTGCGACCCTTAGGAATGGCTCGGTCAATTAGGCGATATGAGAGCCGGCACGTGGGAAATGTCGGAACCATCAGACCCCCGGCCGGTTTGATCTTGATAAACGCCGCGCAGGTCGCCCCGGCAGATCGTTTTAGGCGGGTCGAAAGAGGATTTTACCAGTGATTATCGATCTCCAATCCGCACGTGCCACACGAGATGCTCCTGACCCGGACTGTGCCTCACATGATAGCCTTGGCCGGCCGATGTATCTCTACGGAGTGGAGTACTGGATGGACGACCGACTTTGGGCGTTGACGCTCGAGGCCTATTCGCTCGAGGACGCTGAAAGAAGAGTGGGGGCAATCCATCAGGGGCTGATCTATGGGCAGATATACCGCAGTACCTGCTGAGCATTGCGTTCTACATAGCAATGAGCGCCTCGCGGCCGTCCCGACACCTCGCGGACGTGCCGGGTGATGCGCCGATCGTTCTGAACCAAAGTTACGCCGGACACGCTGCCGATCTCAGAGGCGTCGATCTAGGTGGCATCGGTGAGGCGGTCGCTGACAGCGTCCTGGATCTGGATGCCTCGGCGAACGAAGTCTCGCGGCCCGTTTCCTCGACTCCGGCCCCCCGCTTACCTTGGCGATGGCGTTTCCGGGAGCGAATATGCGCGGCGGCAATCAAGGTGAGATTCAGCGTCAATCAGGATGAGACTCGGCGGCGGGGGTGTGACGAAGGGAGGGCGTAGCCCGACCGGAGTTACACTCCCGCCGCGGCGCAATTTTTAGGCGTCTCATGATCGCGGTCGGCCCGCTACGGTGGCGGTTTTCTGGAATGGAGAACCACCTTTGTGCCGGGTCGCCATGTAACCGATCATCAGATGAGATTATTCATGAAGTATCGACAAACGCATTCTGTTGAGGTCGCCGCCGCGAAGGCGTCGATCAGCCGGGCGACGGCATTCCGCATCGAGAAAGAGCAGCGCCTTCCGTCGCAGAACAAGCCGCCGCGCGGTCGGCGTCGCCCCGATCCGCTTGAGCATATCTTTGATGCGGAGGTTGTTCCGCTTCTCAAGGCCGCTCCCGGCATTCGTGCGGTCGCCGTTTACGACGAGATGCTGCGACGTCATCCGGAACTGCCCGAAGGCATTCGCCGCACACTTGAGCGGCGCATTCGGTCCTGGCGGGCCGTTCACGGTGAGGCACAGGAGGTGATCTTTCGCCAGACGCACGAACCTTACCGGTTGGGGCTGTCGGATTTTACCGACATGGGCAGCCTCAGCGTGACGATCGCCGGCCAGCCGCTCGACCATCTGCTTTATCACTTCCGGCTGGTTTGGTCGGGCTTCGAACACGCCCATGTCATCCTTGGCGGCGAAAGCTTCGTCGCCTTGGCGGAGGGCCTGCAGAACGCCCTGTGGTCGGTCGGCGGTTCGCCGCTCTATCACCGCAGCGACAGCCTGTCGGCCGCCTTCCGCAACCTCGATGCCGATGCCAAGGTCGATCTCACCAACCGCTATGAGGACCTGTGCGCTCATTACCGGATGACGCCAACCCGTAACAACAAGGGCATCGCCCACGAGAACGGTTCGATCGAAAGTTCCCACGGCCATCTCAAGAGCGCCGTCCGCGATGCACTCCTGATGCGCGGCACCCGAGACTTCAACGATCTCCGCTCCTACCGCGCCTTCATCGACGAGATCGTCAGCCGCCGCAATGCCGCGCATGGCAAGCGCATCGATGCCGAGCGCCCGCATCTGCAGGCACTTCCCGCTCGCCGCACCACCGACTTCGAGGAGGTGGTCGTCACCGTGTCGCGCACCGGCGGCTTCGCCTTGCGCAAAGTCTTCTACACCGTCCCCTCCCGTTTGATCGGCCATCGGCTGCGTGTGCGTTTGTTTGACGATCGTCTCGACGTCTTCATCGGCGGCACGCATCTGCTGACGTTGCCGCGAGGTCGCGCCCATGCGAGCGGCAAGCACGATCAGGTCGTCAACTATCACCACGTCATTCATTCCCTGCGCAAAAAGCCGATGGCGCTTCTCAACCTGGTCTATCGCGACAAGCTCTTCCCTCGGCCGGAATACCGAAGGGCTTTCGACACTCTCATCGAGCAACTGCCTGACCGGCAGGCTTGCAAGGTCACCGTCGAACTGCTGGCCCTGGCTCATGATCGTGGTTGCGAGCGTGAACTGGCCGAGGAGCTTGCCAGAACGCTCGACGCCCGCAAACTGCCCGACCTGATGGCCTTGAGAGCCATCTTCGGCCCGGACCCGGACCAGTTGCCGACCGTTCATGTGCAGCTCGCATCGCTCAATAGCTATGAAGCCCTGATGGGGCCTGCTTATGCGGGAGAGGCCGCATGAAAAATGTCCACAACACCATCGACGAAGCCCGCCTCGGCATCATGCTCAATGACCTGAGGCTGCCGACAATCAAAACGCTGTGGCCGCAATTTGCCGAACAGGCCGATCGTGAAGGGTGGCCCGCGGCTCGCTTCCTCTCCGCTATCGCCGAACACGAGCTGGCTGAACGGGCGCATCGCAGGATCGAACGTCACCTCGCCGAGGCGCATCTGCCGCCCGGAAAGACCCTCGAGAGCTTCGCTTTCGACGCTGTGCCCATGGTCTCCAAGGCGCAGGTCATGGCCATTGCCGCCGGCGATAGCTGGCTCGCCAAAGGTGCCAATATCCTGTTGTTCGGCCCGCCCGGAGGCGGAAAGAGCCATCTCGCCGCAGCCATTGGCCTCGCACTGATCGAGAACGGTTGGCGAGTGCTGTTCACGCGCACGACCGACCTCGTTCAGAAGCTGCAGGTCGCACGGCGTGAGCTCCAGCTCGAATCCGCCATCGCAAAGCTCGACAAGTTCGATCTGCTCATCCTCGACGATCTGGCCTACGTCACCAAGGACCAGGCCGAAACCAGCGTGCTCTTCGAACTCATCTCCGCAAGATATGAGCGGCGTTCCATCATGATCACCGCCAATCAGCCCTTCGGGGAATGGAACCGCGTCTTTCCGGACCCGGCCATGACGCTTGCGGCGGTGGACCGACTTGTTCATCACGCAACGATCTTCGAAATGAACGTCGAAAGCTATCGGCGACGTTCCGCCATGGAAGCCAAACGCCAGCGCGGCAGACCTGCCGCCTTCGCGACAATTAAAAGTGCTTCCCAGATTGTCGCGGAGCGGCAATCAGAACACGACGAGACTCTTGCCAGCGACAATCAGCATGATACTTTCATCCCGACCGCGACATAAGAGTCTCATCCAGATTGTCGCCGCCGTCTCATCCTGATCGCCGCGCTATAGAATATTTGTAATTGTCGCGTAGATCGACCTGCCGCTGGCGCAGATTGACCTCGCAGCGTCCGGATGCAATTCCAATCTTATGACTAGCAATAGCAACAGTCATCAAGACCTCCGCTCTCTTTCTTAACTGCCCAACGGGTTGCACAGCGAAACGTCGCGGCTCTGATTGTTCCGGTAACGGTCCGATAGTCCCCACCATCCCGGCAAGGGAAGGGTCTCGTCGCGCTGCGTCAGCCAGCGAAACGATGCCGACAAGCCGCTTGTTGCGGTCAACGAACGGCAGGTGCCGGTTCTGCGCGTCGCCCATGTTGGGCGCAACATCGGACACCTCCTGGTCATCGAAGCAGTATTTGACGCCGGCCGTCATGATCTCGGCCACGCGCGCACGATCGTCACGCCCGTCACCCACACAACGCTCTGCGAAAGCCCGATAGGTTATCATCCCAACCAACCGATCGTTGTCGCCAACGGGAAGAAGGCCGATACCGCTCTCGGCCCCTTCCAGTGCGATGGTGGTATCCTCGGGGCTCGCAACGCACACATCCTTGGTCATAATGTCAGCTACTCGCATGGGTCTACTCCGCTCGATGACGGTCATTGATAGGCCGTCCGGCCCTCTGGTTCCGTCTGTTCCGCCGCTCGGTCGTGCGAGCGCTCTCTCGTCGGTACATCACCCTCCGGCCGTCCCTCGTTCGCCCAGATTTCATAGGCACGCCGACGAATGAGTTCTTCAGGCTTTGACCCACGGCCAACCGGTCAACCGCGTATTTGTTCCAGGAGCGTGTGGGCGAGAGAAGTCGCCCTTCACGCGCACGCGGGCCAATTAGACAAGGCTGGAGAACCCTATATCCGCCACTGCCAACGGGTGGCCGAGGCCGTTGACGGCGACAAAGCCAAGAGTGTTGCCTTTCTTCATGACGTTGTCGAAAAGGCGCCTGGCTGGACATCGGAGCGACTGCTTGATTCTGGCTTTTCCCCGGAGGTGGTGGCCGCCGTTGAAAGCCTGACGCACCGCACCGGGGAAACTAAGGATGCCTTAACGATCCGCGCTGCGTCAAACGCGCTTGCAGCTGTCGTAAAACGCGCCGACCTTTTGGACAATCTCTCCCAAGTGGAAAGGCAAGGCAAGGATGGGACGCAGTATAGGCGAAGACTGGTTCTGCTCGACGCTGCGGCAGCGTACGACGGTCATCGGGCGGAAAGTGAGTCCGCCGACCGAAAGATCGCCGCGTCATCAGCTCGGGGTGAGGCTGGCGAGATCCGCCGCGAAGCCGCCGATCGCGTTGCAAAACGACTTGCTTTGCTTTTGGGAATGGCAGCGGCCGCTTTGATCTATCTTGTTCTCCGGTTCTGAAAGATGGTCGTCAGCGGGGCGCAAGGCTCGATCACTCGACGGGAACACCATTCATGCGATAGGCAAGTTCGTCGCGCGCACGGCTGAGCCTGCTCTTGATGGTGCCGATCGCACAATCGCACATATCAGCTGCCTCCTTGTAGCTGAGGCCGTATCCGGCAACGAGTACCAGTACTTCCCTGTGGTCGGGTGCTAGCCCCTCGAGGGCGGTACGCAACTCGCCATTCAACACGCACCAATCCTGCGGGGCCGGAATGGGAATTGGAAGGTCGGCGCAGTTGACGGCACCCGGCGCCTCGCGCTTACGCAGCTTGTACTGCGTGCGAAACGCGTTGTGCATGATTGTGAAAAGCCAGGATTTGAGATTTGTTCCAGGTTGAAAACCATCGATACCGCGCAACGCGCGAAACAGCGTTTCCTGCAGGAGATCGTCAGCCTCGAAGCTTGAACTGACAAAGGTTCGCGCAAATGCGCGCAAGGCCGGGATCAGATCGACCACCTGCGTCTCAAGCGGCCGCGTCTGATCGTCGAGAACTGGAATAGAAGGCATTGTAGCTGCCTTTCGGGGTTGCCGGATTTCAATGTTAGTCAATGCGTGGCCGACAATTAAGTTCCCTTGGGTTTTAAGGCAGCGCCGGCCGGGAACCAACGCCCCCTGCGCTTGTTTTTGTTTCGTGTCGTGGATGTGCCTGCACGAAGATCTTGAAGGCTGCTCGAACGGAAAGCGAGGTTCCCGATGGAAGCGCTTGAACTGCAACTGATGGCCCACCGCAAGATCCTGACCGCGCTTATGACGATCGCAGCAGGCGATCCGGATTACTGGCACAAATTGATGGAACACCTTCGCGATGACCTTGTCATCCAAGGCCACGAGGAAGATCCAGGTGTCTGCCGGGAATGGCGTTCGCCTCCCAAAATGCTCTTAGCGAGGAGCTGAGGACCATTGTCAGCCGTGCCGAACTACGCGCCGGCGATCGGACTAGCTCGGAATAGCCAAGCTTCATTTCTTCAACCTGTTCGCGGTCGTCGGTCCCAGAGCAGACTGATGCGCCGGCGACCACCAAGGAGGCATTCGGAATGATGGATTTGGAGGTTGACCGGCTTTGGAACGAGCCGGTGATACTGGATCGCGAGGGGCATTTGCTCCGGGTGCAAAGCACGCGGAGCTTATCTGTGTTGGAAAACCATTGTTCCCTGCACGAAGGGCCGGCATATGCGATGGCTATTGCCACCTGCTAGACGGGCTTTCTAGTGTCCAGGATGCCGGACGCAGCGCGTCGGGCATTCGTCGATGCAGCTGCATCACTAACCTTAAGATTGTAGATCGATGTGGCTCCAAGGCGTTTAACTGCCAGATGGACAGCTTTTTCCAGCCGACATCTGCGCAGTCGCGCAGCCTCGCATCCTTTGAGCGTTTGTTGGAACGCACGGCGCCGTAAAAAGCGCGATTGTCGAAGCTGGCCGGCAGGTTACCGCCGATTGTGAATCCGCGCGAGAAAATCACGGATAAGCAGCGCTACCTGATCGAGGTGGGTCTCTAGGAGCCAATGCCCGCCATCGATGAAATGAAGTTCGGCGTCCGGCAAGTCGCGGAGATATGCTCGGGCAGATTTCTCCGGCATGTAGTGGTCGTTGTGTCCCCAGACGATGAGGGCAGGGGGCTTATGGTCCGCCAAATATCCGCGGTGTTGCGGAAACCATGACCGGTTCTCCTTCAAACCTGCGATCAGGTTGACGGCGATTTCCTTCCGCTTTGGTGTCATGAGGGACCAATGCAGTTTCCATAGGTCGGGAGGAATGGCCTCTGCGAGACTAGGCTCCAGGTCGTTCAGGAACTCTTCCCGGAAAATCTCCTCGGTCACCGCCTCGGCCAATGCGCGTTTCATTTCCGGCAACGGAAGCGCCCAGGTCTTTTCAATGTCTGCATATTTGGGGCCCAAGGCATCTTCATAGGGGATGTCGCCGTTCTGAATGATGAGCCCGACGACGGATGCCGGCCGTAGAATGGCCATGCGAATTCCGATCGGCGATCCGAAATCATGCAGATACAGAACGAAGCGATCGATCTTAAGTGCGTCGATGAAGCTGCTCAGAAAGGCTGCGTATCCGTCGAAGCTGTAGTCGAAATCCTCCGGCGTCCCGCTGTAGCCCGCACCGGGGAAATCCGGAGCGATCAGGTGCCAGCGGTCGGAAAGCCGCGGCATTAGATTCCGAAACTCGTAGGATGAACACGGATATCCGTGTGGTAGCAAGACAACCGGAGCATCTTGTCGTCCAGCTTCCCGATAGAAGACCTCAATGCCGGCAACCATGATCCGCCGATGCCGTACCAGCGTGTCCATAGCTAATCCTCCACAGGATGAGCTGACTGCTTTCGAAGGGCATCGACCGATCACCAACAAGCGCAGCCGCTCGTGACCGGGAGATAACTGGTACCATCGCCGGTTGTTCCCTTTCGGGGAACCGGCGAGCGAATATGCTGGATACCCGAAGGTTGCCGCAAGGGCGACAGCGCATTCAATTTCAATATCTTGCGCATATATCTTGAAGCGACAGATGATCCGCGCCCTAATGTTGCTGACGCCGGCGCGCCTTCCCAGTCTCGATGATCGGCTATGCCGGCCGTCTTCGCGCTCCGGTTATGCCGTCGAAGCCGAAGCACGACGCAATGCCAGATACTCCCAAATGGCAACGCCAAAAAGGGTCGCTGTCGCCAGAAACTGGAGATGATAATTGGCGGCAAGCGCAGAAAGCACTCCTGCAAGGGCAAGGATCGCGAACCCGACAATGTGCGAAATCGGGAACTGGTGCGCCGCGGCCAACTTTATCCAGATGTTGCCAGCCAAAAAAAGCGCCGGGCCTCCGAGTATCGCCAGAGCGGTTTGCATCGTGCTTTCATCTTTGGCATGGGACAGGCTGAAGTCCTCTCCGACTGCCGTCAGGATGACGCCAGAAACGATTGGCAGATGGCCGTATGTGAAGAGATTGAGCGCCAATGTCTCGGGTTTCGACGTAGCCTCCGCTTTGTTGGCGGCTTTTTCCTGGCCGTGATGGAAGTAGATCCACCACATGAAACCGGTGCTTAAAAAGGCGCTGCAGAAGACAGCGAAGGTCATGTCGTCCGCCATGTGCTCTGCGGCGTTGCGGCCGGTCGTCAGGATCGTTTCACCGAGGCAGATGATTACGAACAGCGCACAACGTTCTGCCATATGCTTGCCAGAAACGTCCAACGTCTCGGGCGCTGATTTCCCCAGGCCAGGAAGATAGTACCGCAGGGCCGGAGCCAGATATTCGACGAGAAGAGCGGTACTCCAAAATGCAATTCGCGGAGTCGTCTCCATTTGAGAACCCACAAGCCAGAAGGCGCTTGCAAGGACTAGCCAGAGGGTAATCCGCAGGAACGTCAGGAAAGAGGCCGCATCGACGCGATGATAGGCGTAGAGCATGAAAAAGGAACGCCCTATCTGAATGGCGCAGTAGATCACCGCAAATGCAAATCCATGGTCTCCAAACGCGTCCGGCAAGGCGATAGCCAGCAGGATACCCCCAAACATCAGGAGAAAGAGCATCAGCCGTACTGGATCTTGCTCGGTATCGAGAAGGTTTGTAACCCAGGTCGAGTGAATCCAGATCCACCAGATCGCAAGAATGAGCAGCGCCGCCTCGACAAGGGCTGTGGGGCCGAAGTCGCTAGCAAGTGTCTTTGCGAGCTGGACCAAAGCGAACACAAAAACGAGATCGAAGAACAGTTCGGGAAAGCTTGCTCTGGTCTGGTCGGCGTCGGCCTTCCTTATCCATTGCTTTCCAGTTGCCGCCCCCTTGGCCTCTGTCGGTTCTGCCGCTCGATGTCGCGACGCTGGGTGCATTATTGTTCCTCCGCCCGAGATGGAGAAAGAGGTAGAGCGGGACGGAGTTCCAGCAATATCCCACTCGATGAGGAGAAGGCCTCTGAAGGGATTGGAGAGGAGCACGATTGCTTACAACTATTCCCCCTGTTCGAAGGGGCCGCTCGCTTGCAAAGCGGGGCGTTGATGATGCCCACTTCGACAGAAACCGCCCCTCGAGAGCCGTCCACACACTCCATTTCATGCGGGATCCGAACTAGAAGGCGCAAAGCGGTACTCTGGGTTGTCTAAGCGCTGAGCAGGGTCAACGATCTTCACGCGCCCACATTACAGTCACCGCGATACAACGCATATGCACGGAAAGCCTCGGTCTGCAGGTTAGAGCGCGTTGGATACAACCTGAGTTGCTACCGATATCAACACAGCCGCCAACGCGACCACGGTCCCAAGTCGCAAAGCCTTCATCCAACGTACCCGCGTGCCGTTCCAATCATAGCCCATTTTGCTCCCCTGTCGGGATCATGCCGCTTGGGAATGGTCGTCTCTTTTCCTGTCGAGGACGTAAAACGTTTGCGTCCTCGTGGAACTAGCCAAAGGATCCCCAGGCGAGGCCTGTCGCTATGATTGGAGCGCCAGGCCTCTGGCCGTCTCCTCCCCGTCCGAAGACGACTGGTGCTCGCTATCACACCGCTTGCCGGAACTCTATTTGCCCATCCGGGCTAAACCCTGCGGCTAATGAGGATATCGCGATGAAATCCCTTGAGTGCAGATGAGTAGCTTGACAGGCATTAACCTGTGGGCTGAGAAATCGGCTCATCTGAATTGGTGCTTGATCGGGAAGTGGCCGCTACTGGTATGGGAGGCGGGAAGGGCGCGTTTTGCCACGTTCAGCTGCGCCGGGGAAGTGTTTGGGGCAGGATATTTCGCAGGAACAATAGCCTTTATGCGACTTTCGAAATACGGAGCCACAGCGCTCTGGGTTGTGGTCGGTCTCGCCGCTGGTCAAATAGCGATCACGTCAGGGACGTCCCCGTTCTGGCTTCGGCAAAACGATGCAAAATCCTTGAGGAATTTCTCCCCCGCCGGACGATGAGCGGGGTCCATGAGCTTTTCCATGATTGCGTCTGGCGTCTCCTTCATAACGGGAAGCCGGAAGAAAATCGTCTCGGAGAAATTTGAGCTTAATGTCAAAAGGACGGTGCGCAGCGCTGCGAGCATGTCGTCGCCTCGGTGCGAAGCGTGGATGAGGGCTATCGGTTTTGCGATTACGGCCTCCCCCGAGACAAGCCAGTCGATGGCGTTCTTGAGGCCTCCGGGAATGGTGCGAACATACTCGGGGCTGGAGATGATTAGCCCATCACTTGCCGAAATTTTCTCGACGAAGCGGATGACGCTTTCTGGGGCGTTTGCGCCCTCCAGATCGGGAGAAAAGATCGGCAGCTCACCAATATTATCAAAGACTTCAATGGTGATATCGGCTGGAGCGAGGAATTGGAAAGCCCTCAACAAGGCCGAATTGGTGGAAAGCCGACGCGTACTTCCTGAAATTCCTAGGATCCTCATTCCTCAAGGATAGTGAAAATTCCGCAGCCAGCAAGCCATCGTGGACGCGGCGCCGCTTTCAAAAGCACAGTGTCAACGGTGAGGAAGGTAAAACGAGGGAACAACGGGCGGCCTTTCCTCGTTGAGAAAAACCGGGCGTAGGAGGACCAAACAATGAGTGACGAGCCGCGCGAACGCGATATTTTGTCGTTGAGTGACGACCCGCTGCCAAAGGCCGAGTTTGTTCTCAAGACACCACGCCTGGCGACGCAAAGAGAGCAGCTTGATGTGTTGCGGGCCGACGTGGCCCGGCTTGGCGAGCGCCTCATCGCCATAGCGGAGGGGACTTCCAGACTGGCGGCGCTCGAGGCGACCGTTGTTTTAGAAACGGTAGAAAGCGGTATCAGACGTCATCTCACGCCGGTTCTGATCACCGCGGGTGTTGCCGGTTATATCTGGAGCGCGTTCTTGAGGCGACGATAACTGTGCCCACCTGCTTTCTGCGACGGTGCAGCGCACTCGAAAAGACGTGGCTGAAAAAAGACGGTCCCCAAGGAGGGAGCCATCTTACACACGATCCGGAGAGATCCTGGATCGCTTGCGGGTGCATCAATAGAACCGCTCGATCATAGGAATTTTCCCATGCCTGCGCGGCCGTTTCGCTGAAAGCCGTTTTTCAGCCTTGGATGTTCGAGCGCCACTCTCATCTCCAAAAACAGAACGCGATTGCCTTGTCGCAATCGTGGCCATGCCCTAGTTCTTGAAGCGATTTTAGTCTGGGGCCTGCCTCGGCCACGTGCCACAGAACGGGTCGTATTTTATGATTAGGCGGAAAATGCATGCGCGGAAGTGAACGCGTTGAATTGAGGAATAGGACGCGGGATGCACATCAGCGGGTAGACGCCGCGGTCGGCGAGCTCAGCACTATCGAGGACTATCGCCGGTACGTAGCGCGCGTGTTGCCGTTTCGTGCGACAATGGACGAAGCGCTGAGGAACGTCTCTTGGCCTGAAGGCTGGAATTGGCGACCATCAGGGGTTGCAGAGCTGCTTGCTCAGGACGCGTGCGATCTCGGCTTGGCACCGGCGCGCCGCATTCGGACTGATTTCGATTTTTCCGACCCAAGCGCGCTGCTCGGTGCCCTCTACGTGGTGGAAGGGTCGTCTCTCGGTGCGCGGGTCTTGCGTCAGAGGGCGTTGAAGCTTGGTTTCGATGAAACCTTCGGCGCGAAGCACCTTGTTTCGATGGCGAACGACACGACCCGATGGCCGTCCTTCCTGTCGCTCCTCGAACGAACCCGCGATTTTGACGTCGTTCGGTCTGCCGTCACGGCGAACGCCGTGTTTGCTCTCGCCCAAACTTGCTTTGAAAGTACATATCTTGTCGCCAGTTGAACCCGTCACCCTCGAGACTTGCGACAGGGAGCCCATTCATATCCCCGGGAGCATCCAACCGCACGGTTGTCTTCTGGCGTGCAATGTCGGGTTCACGACGATCGAACGCATATCGGCAAACGCTGCGAAGATGCTCGCCTGGGAGGGCAGCCTCCTTGGGCGGCCTCTTGTCGACGTGCTCGGCCCAAAGTTGTTGCATGATCTGCGCAATGCGCTTGCGGCCGCGGGAGCGGCCTCACGACCGGCCCTTTTGCTCGATGTCGCTTTTGGCGACCGCGTGTTCGACATTGCCGTCCACCTTCACAAGTCGGCCGTCATCATTGAGTTCGAGCCGGCGCCGTCGATCGGTCAGCCCTTGCATATCGCGCGCGAGATGATTGGCCGTATCAAGGACATCACCGACGTCGACCGTCTCGTGCAGCGCGCGTGCCGGATCGTTGCCGGTACCATCGGCTATGACCGCGTGATGATCTACCGCTTTGAGCAGGACGGATCAGGCAAGGTCGTCAGCGAAGCGAAACGCGCCGATCTTGAGAGTTTTCTGGGCCAGTATTTTCCAGCAAGCGATATCCCCCAGCAGGCCCGCGCACTTTATCTCAAGAACACCATTCGCGTCATTTCGGACGCGAGCGGTGCGCGCGTCCCGGTCGAGCCGGTTCTGGACGGATCCGGCGAACCATTGGACCTCAGTTTCGCGCACTTGCGCAGCGTTTCGCCCATCCATTGCGAATACTTGCGCAACATGGGCGTCGCCGCGTCGATGTCGATTTCGGTTGTTCTGGACGGCCAGCTCTGGGGGTTGATCGCCTGCCACCATTATTCGCCGCGCGCCCTGCCGATGGCTCAACGCGTTGCGCTTGAAGTGTTCGGCGAATTTTTCTCGCTGCACCTGAAATCTCTGAAGGAACGTCGCCGGGTTGCGGCCGTCGCCGGCACACGCGAAGCGCTCGACCGTTTTCTCATTTTGTCCTCCCATCACGAGGATGTGGGTGAGCTGTTGCGCCAAAGCCTGCGTGAATTCTCGCAGTTGCTGGCAAACGACGGCATCGGCGTCATGGTCGATGGCAAATGGGCGGGGATCGGCACCGCTCCGCCGGACGAAGAAAGAGCCGCTCTTCTGGACTTCATCCGCACTGTCAGCGAAGGGCGCGTTTGGGCGACACATGCCCTGTCACAGAAGTTCCCGGAGGCATCGGCCTACAGCGAGCGGCTTTCGGGCGTTCTCGCCATTCCCCTTTCGCAAACCGGCTCGGATTGCCTGGTGTTTTTTCGCAAAGAACTGGTCCAGACCCTCAACTGGGCCGGCAATCCTGAAAAGACCTATGAGGCAGGTCCACTCGGCGACCGCCTGACACCACGCAAGAGCTTTGCGATCTGGAAGGAGACAGTCCAGGCGCAGGCGCAGCCCTGGTCGGAGGCCGAGCGGGAAATCGCCGAGATCGTCCGGGTCGCGATCGTCGAGGTGGTGCTGCGACACAACGAGCTGATGGCGGGCGAGCGCCGCAAGTCCGAGGTTCGGCAGCGGATGCTGAACCAGGAGCTTAGCCACCGCGTCAAGAACATCCTCGCCGTCATCAAATCTCTGGTGACAAGCCCCCAACGGCACAAGAAATCGCTCGAAGAATATGTTTCGACGCTGCAGGGTCGCATCGAGGCGCTCGCAATCGCGCATGACCAGGTCGTGCGCGGAGATGGCGGCGGGATCCTGGCGGATCTCCTGGAGGCCGAACTCCAGCCTTACCGGACAAATCTGTCGACAATTACGCTCGAAGGTCCTGCCGTCTGGCTCGACAGCCGCGCTTTTTCGGTAATGGCGCTGGTGTTTCACGAGCTCGCGACCAACGCCGCCAAATACGGAGCGCTTTCGGTGACGGCTGGCGAAGTAGAGGTGCGCTGGACGATGACCGGCTCCGATTGCGACGTCTCCTGGCGCGAGCGAAACGGTCCACTCGTCACTCTGCCGTTACGCAGGGGATTCGGTAGTGCCCTCATCGAGCGCAGCGTCCCCTACGATCTTCATGGGCGCAGCTCCGTCCGCTTCGAACCATCGGGGCTTGAGGCAGAGTTCAGCATCCCCTCCCCACACGTCAAACTCACCGCGTTAGGTCCGACAATGGAAACATATACGTTCGGTACCGCCGCTCCCGAACAAAGCGGCCTTGGCCGTGCAAACCCCAGGGTTCTGATCGTTGAGGATCAGATGCTCATAGCGCTTGATCTCGAAGCGATGCTGTCGGACGAAGGGTTCTCGGAGGTTTCGACGGCGAGCTCCGTGCAGCAGGCCATGGCACATATCGAGAGGACTGCTCCGGAACTGGCGATTCTCGATATCAATCTCGGGCAGACCAATTCGTTCGGGATCGCCGGCGAACTCATGCGCAGAGGCACTCCATTCGTTTTTGCTACAGGCTATGGCGAGGGAGCAGAACTGCCGCCGGACCTTATCGGCGTGCCGATCGTGCGCAAACCCTACAGCAGAAATGCCATCGTCGGAGCGCTTTCACTGCTGTGGGACGAGACCCTGTCCAGAGACGCGCAAAGGGCAGTGACAGGAACGACGAAGGGAAAGACCGAAATCGATGTCTGACATCAAGTCGCTGTCTCGCGAGCAACTCGAAGACGAGATCCTGAGGCTGAGGGCCCTGTCGCAGGGAGGCGCCGCGCTGAAGGTCCATAACGCCAGCGACGACGACGCGCGAGAGGCATGCTATCGAGCCCTTTTCGAGGCGATCGACGATGGTTTCTGCATTATTGGCTTCATCGACGGACCACATGGTCCGCTCAGCGATTACGTACACCTTGAAGCAAATTCCGGCTATGGCCGGCATACAGGCATCTCGGACATCGTCGGCAAACGGCTTCGGGAGATTGAACCCGGCAACGCGGATGTCTGGTTGGACGTCTATGGCAGCGTGTTGCGCACCGGCAAACCAGTGCGCTTCGAGCAGGAGTTCAAATCAGTCGCCAGGCATATCGAAGTTTCGGCCACCCGCATCGAGCCGGCAGGCCTGCGCCAGGTGGCGGTCCTATTTCGCGACGTAACCGAGAGGAAGAAGGCCGAAGCGGCGCTACGCGAGAGCGAAAGCCACGCGCGCGATAACATACAGCGTGTGCAAATGGCGATGGCCGCAGGGGCGATCATCGGCACGTGGCTGTGGGACGTGCCTACCGATCGCTTTACGGTCGACGAAGCTTTTGCGACCGCGTTTGGGTTCGATCCGCAGCAAGGGCGCTCAGGCCTGAGCCTTGCCGATATCGTCGGCGCCGTTCATCCCGACGATCAGGAACGAGTGACGGCCTCGGTCCGAGAGGCCCTGGCAAAAGGCGGAGCCTATGCCCACCAATACAGGACGCGTCGCGAGGACGGGAGGTATCGCTGGCTCGAGGCGAACGGTCGCGTGGAATGCAGCAGTGACGGTGTTGCGCTTAAATTTCCGGGTGTCCTGATCGATATCGAGGAGCGGCGCGCGGTCGAAGCCGAACGTGACCATGCCCTTGCGGCCCTCCGCACGCTCAACGAAACGCTAGAGCAACGGGTAGAGGAACGCACCGCAGCCCTTGTCCAGGCGGAAGACGCCCTGCGGCAGGCGCAGAAGATGGAGGCTGTCGGGCAACTAACCGGGGGCCTGGCGCACGACTTCAACAACATCCTCGCCGGCATCAGCGGCAGCCTTGATCTGATGAAAACTCGGCTCGCCCAGGGCCGTGTGGGTGAGATCGACCGTTATATGACGGGAGCACAAGGGGCGGTGAAGCGGGCCGCGGGCCTAACTCAGCGCCTCCTTGCCTTTTCCCGCAGGCAGACGCTCGATCCGAAGCCGTCGGACATCAATCGCATCGTCGCGGGTATGCAAGATCTGATCAGCCGAAGCGTCGGTCCTGGGGTGGCGGTCGAGACTGTCGGAGCAGGAGGGCTGTGGACGGCCTTCGTCGATGTTGGCCAGCTCGAGAACGCTCTGCTCAATCTTTGCATCAACGCTCGCGACGCGATGCCGGATGGTGGACGCTTGACGATCGAGACCGGCAATCGGTGGCTCGACGAACGCGCTGCGGCCCAACGTGGATTGCCGCCGGGGCAATATGTCTCCTTGTGCGTCAGCGACACCGGTACGGGCATGTCGCCGGATGTGGTCGCCCGCGCCTTTGATCCGTTTTTCACGACGAAGCCGATCGGACAGGGGACGGGGCTTGGCCTTTCCATGGTCTACGGTTTTGCCGGCCAATCCGGTGGTGCCGTGCGCATATACTCCGAAGTGGGCAAGGGCACGATGATCTGCATTTATTTGCCCCGCCACGCGGCCGAAGATCATAGCTCCGACATACCAGCCGACGCGGGGCCCGCGCCTGCAGCGACCGGAGTTCACACCATCCTAGTCGTGGACGACGAACCCCTGGTCAGGATGGTCGCGGTCGAAATTCTCGAAGAGCTGGGCTACGAAGTGCTGGAGGCGAGCGACGGCCCTTCCGCCCTTAAAATGCTTGATGCACGCCCCACAATCGATCTTCTGGTTACCGACGTCGGGCTGCCGAACGGCATGAACGGACGGCAGCTTGCGGATGCGGTGCGCGTCCAGCGTCCCGGTCTTAACGTACTCTTCGTCACAGGGTATGCGGAGAACGCAGTACTCAACCACGGGCACCTCGACCATCGCATGGAAGTGGTCACCAAACCCTTCACAGCTGACGTGCTGGCGCGGCGGGTCGAAAGCTTGATCCGCCAATGACAACTGGGTCTGGCGCGCCAGGCTTGCTGCATTTCGCCGATGGACAGCCAACTGCGCTCAGCTGACGGGACCACCGGGCAATCTGCAAGTCCGCGCTCTTTTCAGGAGTTTCGAAGTGCTCGATAACCCTCGTTCTGGTCAAGCTACGCCCTTGGTCTGAATTTCCGTCCGACCAAAGCCCGTAAGGGGAACAAAAAATCAACCTCCGCATTTAGCTGTCGGCGACGACGGTCGTCGCGGCAAGGCGTTTTCGTTGGAAATTCAATCGCTTTCGATTTCGCGCTGATACCAAAAGGCATTCCCAGTGACGGGCAGAGGAGCAAAACCATGAAAGCGATCGGATCGCTGGCATTTGGCATCGCATTGTCCGTTTGCGCCAGCGCCGCGGCTGCGTCCGTCGCCTCACTCGTGCTGGCCAAGCCCACCGAACCTCCTCTGCTGAAGTCGGCTTCGGCTCCAGATCTTTGGACCGCAACACCGGTCCGGATCGACCGGAGCCAGCAGAACTACCAGCGTTTGCCGCCCGTCTATTCCACTTACGTCACGAACCCGGTTTCGGCGAAGCGAACATCGGGGCGTCTGGCACTCACCGCTCCAACCTTGGTGACCTCCCATACCGGCCTCTCGACAGCCCACCGCGATTGGTGCTCAAGCCGCTACCGGTCCTATAACCCCGAAACCAACGCGTACCGCTCATACGGTGGACAAATACGAACGTGCCAGTCGCCTTACGCGGTCATGTACCCGATCCACAAAGACCGGACGGCGCAAATCGATCGGCGGTTCGTGGGCTACGCGACGGCCGAACCGCGTACCGTCTCGTGTACCGTCCGCTATCAGTCGTATCGAGCCGATGACAACACCTACCAGCCCTACAACGGCCCTCGAAGGCACTGCCTTTATCCATCCCAAGATGCGCGCCTCGAAGCGAGCAACAGCGTGCGGCCCGTGTCGGGGCGATGAGCAGCCCGCAAGTCAACTGCGGCACGAACATTCTTCGGCGGCACCGGCCTCTCCCGGGCGTGCGTTGCGACGGCTGAGGCATTCAAGGGATCGCGATCCCGATGGATAGCGAGAGTAAAGCGGAAGAATGAGCGTTCGTCCGGCAATCCAACCTCTACCGGAACATGGAGATGCAAAGAGTTGGAGAAAATCACGCGAAAGCGCAAACTGCGGTCCAATCGGCCACTGTGGTTGAACACGCGTCATATCAAGGTTGTCGCGCAAAGTCGCATCTCCGCTGACAAAGTCGATGTGCTGATCGTCGGCGGTGGCATCGGAGGGGCGCTGATGGCGTTGTCCCTTGCCAAGCGAGACATGAAAATTCTCGTCGTCGACCGACGCGGCCCGGTACAAGGCAGCACTTTGGCGAGCACTGCGATGATCCAGCACGAGATCGATGTGCCGCTCCACCAGCTCACCTCGATGATTGGAAAGGACAAGGCGCGGCGCGCATGGCAACGCTCCGCAAGAGCAGTGGAAACACTGATTACGCTCGTCGATAATCTTGGAATCGACTGTGGCTTTGAACGAAAGAAGTCTCTTTATCTGTCCGGCAATGCCCATGGTGCCCGAGCGCTTCGCCTGGAGACTGACGCACGTCAGAGCGCTGGCATTTCAGCAAGGTTTCTCAAGTCTGCTTGCTTGCGCGAAGAGTTCGGTCTCAATCGGACTGCGGCAATCGAGTCCGATATTTCTGCAGCCGCAAATCCGGCGCAATTGACAGCCGGCTTGTGGCGCAAAGCCCAGAGGGACGGTGTTTCGCTCATAGGCGACACGGAGATTACCGACGTACGCAGCGTTGAAGGATGGAACGCCGCTGCGACCTCGACAGGCGAAATCATACTGGCCAAGCACGTTGTGTTTTGCACGGGCTACGAGTTTCTCGACGTCGTGGCCCACCAAGGCCATCGGATGGTATCCACCTGGGCGCTTGCGACTAAGCCGCACCATCCACGGCCTGACTGGCTTAAGAACTATGTTCTTTGGGAGGCATCCGATCCATACCTCTATTTTCGCTCGACCAAGGATGGTCGCCTGATTGTTGGAGGGGAGGACGAAGAAAGCGCCACCGCATTTGCGGACCCTATCAAGCTTAGAGCCAAATCCCAGATCTTGCGCGCAAAGCTGTCGGCGCTCCTGGAAATACCAATCGGCGAACCGGATTATCTTTGGGCCGCGCCTTTTGGCATTACCTCTGACGGATTGCCGCTTATCGGAAACGTTCCGGGGCTGGAGAATGTCTATGCTGTGATGGGTTATGGGGGCAATGGCATTACCTACAGCCAGATCGCTGCGGAGGTCGTGTCGTCAGAGATTTTGGGCTACCGCGACCCAGATAGCGAATTGTTTGCCTTTCGCTGAGCTTTGAAGCCAGGCAGCAAGCAGAAAGGCCGCCGGAACGGCGGCCTTTGAAGATAAAGAGTGGAGGTAGCTTTGGATCAATGGAAACGCTGGTTTGAATACCAGTCGTCGATATCTTTCCTCGCCTGATCCTTGGCATATCCATAACGCTCCTGGATCTTGCCTTCGAGTTGCTCGCGTTTACCGTTGATCTGGTCGAGGTCATCGTCGGTGAGTTTGCCCCACTGCTCCTTGACCTTACCCTTAATCTGCTTCCAGTTGCCTTCAACACGGTTCCAATCCATTTTGGGGACGCTCCATTGCTATTTCAGGTACATTTCTTGAACGAGTGAGCTACGCACTTGTTCCGTTATTTGTTGAGACGAATGATGGTGCTGTTTGTCGGGCCCGGCTCAATGAACCTCGAGACAGTTTAGCCGACTGCAGGCCCTGCCTCGTTGGTTTAGGCAATGCTTATCCGTTGCCAGCGGCATTATGCCGGTATGCCGGCAACGGATGAATTTAGGACCCGAGAAGACGCCTTGGGGACATCAGCGCCTGTAGCGCCGCCGCTCCTGTTCAACCTCATCGGGAGTATAGGGAGCGAGCGTCGGATCAAAGCGCCGCCAGCCCTGCTCGGAATAAGAAGCTCGACGCTGCACCGGGTCGACCCAGCTACCGCGGCGCAGGATCGCTTCGGCATCCGCCTGGAGCGCGTCGTCGACCCGTGCCGTGACGACCGCGCCACCGCGCCGTACGCCTTCCGCATAGACATGGGCATGTTCTTCCGGAACGCCCGAATCCGTCATCGCTCCGATAATCCCGCCGGCGGCACCACCTGCTACCGCGCCGGCGGCAGCACCCGCCGCGGTCGCGGCAAGCCAACCGGCTGCGACCACCGGACCGACACCCGGGATGGCCATGACCCCAAGGCCAGTCAAAAGGCCGCCAATGCCACCGACCGCAGCGCCGACACCGGCGCCTGTCCCAGCGCCTTCAGCCGCGTTGCTTTCGTTTGCAGTGCCGTACCGATCCCCAACATTGTTGGAAACGATGCTGATGTCGTCCGACGGCACGCCGCGATCTTCAAGGGCTGACACAGCGGCGCGGGCGTCCGAATAGTCGTCAAAAAGTCCACTAACGGTTTTCATGGGGATTTCCTCGTTCTGGAGTTAGTTGGCAACAATGTTGCCCTGGTAGTCGAGCGCGACCTGCATGGATTTGCCGTCCTTCGAGGCAGTTGCGCGCCAGACGCCCTTGTCGTCGAGCTTTAGACCGGTCACATCGGTGTAGCCGGCGTCAGTAAGGCGATCCTTGGCCTGTTCTTCAGTGAAACTGTTGGCGCCGGCGACGGGCGCTGTTGGATTGGTGGTGTCTGGTGTTGCCACGGCAGGCGTATCACCATCTGCTGTAGCGGGAGGTGTGGCGGTCTGCGCGAGCGCGCCCAAACTCGATACGCCGAGGAAGACCGCGGCGAGCAGGATATTTTTCATGATTTTGTTCCTCGTTTCGATCCTCGAGATGCGGGCATCCGGAGGAAAAATTTGAGATCATAAGAGCCACATCTCCGTTCGTTTCGACCCGGTGAGCAGCATGATGGATTATATGCAGCAGACTGAGGGAACACTGCGCTTCAGCATCAATGCTCCCTTCAGACGGACTCTACATGGCGTCCATGCCCTTGATGGCATTGTCGAGATGCGACGTGCATTTCTCCATGTCGTTCGCCATCATGGCATCTCTCGCCATGGTGAGTTCCTTGGTGGACTCGATCTTTTTTGCGCCGTCGGAGATTTGCGCGACTTGCTGTTCGGCCTTAGCGATTGAAGCTTCATCGCAAACGACCTTTTGCTGTGCCAGAGCGGGGCTGGCAAATGCCGCGATGAGGGCGAAAGTAGCAATCCGTTTCAGCATTTGTATGTTCTCCATTGGGCCGATACGACACCGGCGTTCACCGCGATTGAACGGCAAAACGGGTCGTTCTGTTCCGTTGATAGCGGGCCGAAAAGCGAAGTTTTTTCAAGGAACATCCAAGCGTTTGGTGCGTTAGGAGCGCGTGCAACTGTGGGTCTAGATGTGCGCTTTTTATGGGCTTTTGGCCGCCTTGAGAGTGAACAGCGAGCGCGGGTGCCGGTGCATAGAACGGAGGGCTTTGCGCGCTAGTCTTGTGGGTGGTCGTCAGGGGCGAAGATGCTCCCCGTCTCATCGCCATCCCAGTAGGTGACTTTCGACGCGTGAACCTTGATCATTAAAAGACCGGGGGTGTCCACGCCTTGGGGAAACCATCTTTCAAGCTCGCTCATCCAATGCTCGGCAAACGTCTGCTTGTCACCCACGAGCGAAGCATTCCCTTGGATTGCAATGAAAATACCGGGTTTGCCGAGAAGGCTCGGACGAGCGGTGTAAGTCAGGGCTACCTTCGGATCTGCCTTGATCTCGGTGATTTTTTGTGACTGCTCAAAGCAAAAGAACCAGGTGTCCCCCCTATAGTCCACGTCGCCATTGTTGCTCATTGGTCGACTGGAGATGGTTCCGTCTGCCTTCTTTGTCGAAAGCATGCCGAAGTCGATATTCTTCAGTTCGTTGGAGATGTCGTTGAGCGTCAAAGTCATCGTGCACTCCCGTTGGCGTTCAGGTCCTAACCGCGAGAGCACAAACAGGTTCCTTGACACCGCCCTGGCGCACGTCGTCGGTCACGGTTCGCTGAAACCGGTCGCGGAAACACGGGAGCGACCTGCAGGATCGTTGCGAAAGATCAGTCCACCCCGCGCCTTCGATCGCGCAGGCACGTAGTCAAGCGTGATCTCCGCGGTCTCTATGACATTATCGTTGTCGGTGATTTCGCCACGTACGACGACGGCGGCCGCCGTTCGGTCGGCTGCATTGTTAACATCGAACATGACCAGATATCCGCCAGCACTCCCCGCGCTGCTGACGATCGTCACCGAGAGGTCCGGAGGCCCATCGGCCTGGGTTGCAGCCTGATAGCTGATCCAGCCAATAAGCGCCGTGATCAGGATGGTGGAAACCGCACCGGTCGTCCATTCGATCCAATGCGCTCGACGATTTTCAACGGAGCCTGGTTTCGGGGTCTTTGCCATCACGTTACCTACAGAATGAGGCGCGCTGCGGCTGCGCCGATTGCGCTCGGGAAGGCGAGGACAGCCGTGGCGACAATCGCTTGTGTTGGATCGAGGCCGTCCAGCCGATGAAACGTCCATAGGCAATAGAGGCTGATCGCGAATGCGATGACGTAACCCGGCGTTGTGAAGCGGATAAGGGCATGCCAGCCAGGTGTGTTCTCATCGAGTTCATGGCCGCCTATGAAAGACAGGGCGTAGACGAAGCCATGCATCAGCAGGATCGACGCCAAGATTGCGGCAATGGCGTGCCACAGCGACATCTTAAAGGATATCAGGATCATTTCTTCGGTTGGGGCGACGTTGAGACCGAGAAACAGAGCCCCAACGACCATCATAAAAAGTTCGCCACCGTAACCATCGCCCCGCGTCTCGCCGATCGGATCCTTCTCGTCCTCGCCGCTTTCGGTTCGTGTCCCCAGTTCGCTGCGGCCGAGCAAGGCGCCAATGCTGGCTGGGACCGCCTGAATGGCGATCATTCCAAGCACTTCCGGCAGGGCCTGGCCAATCTTTAGGACGCCAATCATGAAAAGTACAAAGACACTCGCCGCGATACCCAGGCAGTATGCAATGCTTGCGTCTCGCAGCGCTTCGCGCCACGTCGATACATTTTCAAAGCCGATCCGACGCGCAAGGAGGACAAGCAGCGGAATGTTGACCACAAGCAAAATAAGCAGCCGGTCGCGGTCGATGTAGAGGCCGAGTTCCCACATTTCCATCGTGAGGAACATAGGCAGCGCAAAAAGCAACGCGCCGGCGAAGCCGCGTGCGAGGCCCTTCGCGAAGCGGCCATGGTCAAAATCGGCCCGCGTCCCGCCCTTGGTCATCTTTCCCTCTCAAGGTTGCTGTCGGCCTCGCAAGGACGCGGCAGCATTTCTCTGACAGAGGTAACGTCGAGAGACAGCGCAAGTTCCTGATGTCCAGCCGGCCGGTCCAGCCCCTCAATGTCGGCGTTTCCTTGCTTGCATCGATCAAGTGCACATCGAACCCGTTCAGCCGTCCGCACTCCGGTGATCGCGACCGGCGCGTAGCGCTCATGCTTTCGTTGCTCAGGGCATTGGAACAATAACAACGTCCACGTCTTTCCACGGGGTTGGTAGCCCTTGGGAAAGGGAATGTTCGTGAAGTTGGAGCAGTAAGCTATGCCCTTGGGTTCTTTCGACAAGGCGGGGAGTGAAGATATCTTGCGAGCGAGGCTTGCGGCCATTGTGGAGTCGTCCTTCGACGCCATCGTCAGCAAGGATCTCGATGGTACCGTGCGAACCTGGAACGGCGCAGCCGAACGCATGTTCGGCTACTCAGCCGAGGAGATGGTCGGGCGATCAATCCTGACGATCATACCCACTCATCTTTACGACGAAGAGCGAGATCTGCTGCAGCGCCTGCGCAAAGGTGAAAGGATTGAACCGTTCGAAACCGTCAGGCAGCGCAAGGACGGCAGCTTTGTAACCGTTTCGCTGACGATCTCCCCGATCCGCAACTCCAAGGGCCGCATCATCGGAGCATCCAAGGTTGCGCGCGACATCACATCCGCAAAGGACCGTGAAAGGCGAATTCGCCTGCTGCTGCGGGAGGTCAACCACCGGGTCAAGAACCACTATGCCATCATTCTTTCGATGATCCGGCAGAGCAGGAGCGAAGAAACGGAACCTGCGGTTTTCCAGAAGGACCTTGAAAACCGCATATGGGCCCTTTCGGCATCCCACGACCTGATTGCGTCGGCAGATTGGCAAGCAACAGATCTAAGAGGCCTGGTCGAAAAGCAGATCGCAGCGTTTCATGCTGAAGCGTTCTGTCAGATTTCTGGCCCGGGCATCGCGCTTGCCCCAGCTGCAATCGAAAATCTTGGGATGGCGATCCACGAGTTAGCCCTTCATTCGTCAAAGGGCGGCGTATTGCGGTCGCGTGCCGGCACGATTTCAATTACCTGGGCGCTGGCCACTTCCCCGGCAGGCCTTGCCTTTTCGATGTCTTGGGATGAGCACCCTGGCCCTGAAGGTCGCGACTATCAGTTGCCGCGCTCGGGTTTTGGCGCGGTCGTGCTAAAGAGGACAGTGCCGCAGGCCCTAAACGCCAAGGTGGAATCCGCCCACGGAGACGGATTTGCCCGGTGGCGGTTGGTCGGGCCCGCGGACCGCTTCCTGGAGTGGCCGCGCTTCTCTCTGTGAAATCACTGCAGTGACCACCGTGCACTGTCACCAAAATGTGACAGGCGGTGCCTGGCGAGAATGAGGTGGCGGCAGGGAGATGGAAAAAGAACGAGGGAGCCATAGTTAGAGCTCGCAAATTCAGCATTCCGCGGTTTAGCGGGAAAGGTTTTGGGGGCAGACGGGTGAACAAACGGCCTGTTATTTCAAAAGTTTGTACGCTTCGGCGGGCAGGTTTGATAATGCAACATAGAATCAGCGCGAATCCGTCAGGGCTGGTCGAATTCCGACTTCGGCAGGAACCGCCGCTGAACCAGAACGTCTTCGCAATCCAGCCACGCACCGTCAGCACACGTTCGCTGTTTCCACTCAACGCTTGCTCTTTCCTCGGAGTCTGAATGTCCGCCACCGCAACCAGAAGATCGAGCTTGAGTTCGCGCTCGTTCCGCGCGCTTTTGGGCCTAGAAGCGGGCGTGGCCCTCGGCCTGGCAGGCACCCTCTTCTTTTTTGTCGCAAGCAGCGTCGTTGCCTATCTCAACCTGGAGGCCCTGCAACGGGGCAACGAGAGGATTGTACAAACCCACGTTGCCATTGTTTCTCTCGACGAACTGCTGTCGCTTGTTCAGGATGCCGAGACCGGTCAGCGTGGGTTTTTGTTGACCAATAGTGGGGGCTACCTTGCCCCCTACAACGCGGCAGTTCGCGCCATTCGGCCAAAACTCGATCAGATCGGTCAACTGACTGCGAGCAATCCGGGCCAAAGTCAGCGGCTGGTGGCTCTCAGGCAACATGTGGACGCCAAGCTCGCGGAACTCGGGGCGACCATCGATCGGAGACGGGCCGACGGTCTTGAGGCGGCGATTGCGATGGTAAACTCCGATCGCGGCAAGATCGAAATGGATGCCGTCCGCGCGCAGATTGCGGCCATGTCGGGCGCTGAGCTGGAAGTGCGCCTTGATCGATTGGCCGAAATGGAGAATGCGCAGAAGACTGCGCGGCTCAGCACTCTGCTTTCTGGTCTTCTCGGAATTGCTTTGACCGCAGCAATCGCCCTCCTCATTCGCAAGGCCACGATCGTCCGCCGAAGGGATGAATGGCTTCAGGCTGGTCAGGTCGGGTTGGCGTCGGCGATGATGGGCGATCAGTCGATCGAGCAGCTGAGCAAAAGTATTCTCGACTTCCTGGCGCCTTACGCAGGCGCCATTGCCGGTGCGATCTTCATTCGCGGTGATGGTTCGTTCCAGCGGGCTTGTAGTCGTGGCGTTCCGCCCGAGGCGAACTTGCCAATGACGGTTCGACCCCGCGAAGGCCTCTTGGGTCAAGCGGTTGCGGAAGGGGGTTCAATCGTCGTCGACGATGTCCCGGATGGTTACCTGGCCTTCGGTTCCGGGCTTGGGATGGACAAACCACGCCATCTCGCGATCCAGACCGGAAAGGTCGATGGTTCAGTGAATTCGGTGATCGAGCTCGGCTTTCTTGGGCCAATCGACGAGACCATCGTCACCTTTCTTGACCGCGCATCGGAGGCTATCGCGATTGCCGTGAAGGCAGCGACCTATCGCGGCCAGCTTCACGACCTGCTGGAGGAAACGCAACGGCAGTCCGAAGAGTTGCAAACGCAAAGCGAGGAGCTGCGCGTTTCAAACGAAGAGCTTGAAGAGCAGGGGCGGGCGCTGAAGGAATCTCAGGCGCACCTCGAGCAGCAGCAAATTGAACTTGAGCAGACCAATGCTCAGCTGGAAACACAAGCCCAGCGGCTTGAGGCTCAGCGCGACGAGCTGGAGCGCGCGAACGTATCGATATCGGCCAAGGCGAAGGAACTAGAGCAGGCAAGCCAATACAAATCCGACTTCCTTGCCAATATGTCCCACGAGTTGCGCACGCCGCTGAACTCTTCCTTGATTTTGGCCAAGCTGCTTGCGGACAATCCCGACGAAAACCTGACTGAGGAGCAGGTGAAGTTTGCCAAGACGATCCAATCCTCGGGCAATGATCTCTTGAACCTGATCAACGATATTCTCGATCTCTCCAAGATCGAGGCCGGGCATGTCGAAATCCGGCCGGAAACCGTTTCGCTCGAGCGACTGGCCGGCAACCTTCGTCAGGTGTTTCTGCCGCTGGCGACCGAGAAGAAACTCGGGTTTTCCGTTGAACTTGCTGAGGAATGTCCGCTCACTATCGAGACCGATCCGTTGCGGCTTGAACAAATTCTCAAGAACTTGCTTTCAAATGCGATCAAGTTCACCGAGACCGGCAAGGTCACCTTGGTGATTGGTTCGGTTGGCGAGGGCAAGGTTAGCTTCTCCGTCAGCGACACCGGAATCGGAATTGCACAGGAACATCAGCGGGCGATCTTCGATGCCTTCCACCAGGCCGATGGCACAATCAGCCGCAAGTATGGCGGCACCGGGCTCGGCCTTTCCATCTCTCGGCAACTGGCGCGGCTTTTGGGCGGAACGATCGTGCTTCAAAGCCAGGCGGGACGGGGTAGTACGTTTACCGTTACCATCGGGGAACGGTTCGATGTGGCCAAGCCGACAGCTCTTGCGCCAAGTCCAGGAACGCTCGCAACGACGGTCACGGCGCAAAAGGCAGGTACGGTTACGCCCAGGCCGATCCGCCGGATCGACGACGACCGAGATGTTCTGACAAATACAAAACGCGTGCTGCTGGTAATCGAAGATGATGACACTTTTGCCGGCATCGTGCGTGATCTGTCGCGGGAAATGGGCTTCCAGGCAATTGTCGCGGCAACCGCCGAAGAGGCGCTTTTGCTTGCGAAGGAATTCATGCCAAGCGCCGTCGTGCTCGATATAGGGTTGCCGGACCAATCGGGCCTCGCCGTCCTCGACCGGCTGAAGCATGATGTCTTGACCCGTCATATCCCGATCCATGTCGTGTCGGGGAGCGATCACGCCGAGAGTGCCTACTCTCTCGGGGCTGCCGGTTATGCCATCAAGCCCGTCAATCGAGAAGAACTGTTGAAGGTTCTGCAAAAGCTCGAGGCGCGGTTTACGAAACAAATGCATCGCGTCCTGGTCGTCGAGGACGATCCGGTGCAGCGCGAAGCGGTGGCAAAACTGATCGGCACGCAGGACGTCGAGACGGTGACCGCCAGCACCGCCGCCGAATGCCTTGACCTCCTGAAGCACCAGACTTTCGACTGCATGGTGCTTGACCTGTCGTTGCCTGACGCGTCGGGATATTCGTTGCTGGAGACGTTGAGCTCACAGAGCGCTTATGCCTTCCCGCCTGTCATCGTCTATACTGGACGCGAACTCTCGGCGGATGACGAGCAGAAGTTGAGGCGCTTCTCGAAGTCGATCATCATCAAGGGGGCAAAATCCCCCGAGCGACTGCTCGATGAAGTGAGCCTGTTCCTGCATCAGGTGATATCGGAACTGCCGGACGAACAGCAAAAGATGATCCGCAAGGCGCGCAACCGCGATGCGCTGTTGGAGGGGCGTCGCATTCTCGTGGTGGAAGATGATATCCGAAACGTCTACGCGCTAACCAACATTCTTGAACCGCGCGGTGCGATCGTCGAGATCGCGCGCAACGGCCGCGAGGCACTGGAGGTTCTCGAAAAAGCTTCATCTGGCCCCGGGCGCCCGATTGAGCTCGTGCTGATGGACGTCATGATGCCTGTGATGGATGGTTTGGTCGCGACCGCTGAAATCCGAAGGAACCCGACTTGGAAGAAGTTGCCGATCATTGCGCTGACCGCCAAGGCAATGCCGGACGATCAGGAGCGCTGCATTGAGGCTGGGGCGAATGATTACATGGCCAAGCCGCTGGACGTCGACAGGCTGCTGTCGCTGGTGCGTGTATGGATGCCCAAATGAGCGAAGCCACCGCCGTTGAAAAGGTAGAAGACATCGAAATCCGGTTGCTGCTGGAAGCACTGTTTCTCAAATACCACTATGACTTTCGCAACTATGCGATGGCCTCGATCAAGCGCCGCCTGAAAAAGGCGCGCGAACAACTGGGGTTCGATACTTTCTCGGCGATGCAGGAGGGACTTCTGCACGATCAGGCAATGCTGCCGCAATTGCTGCGTTTTCTGACCGTCCAAGTGAGCGAGATGTTTCGCGATCCGAGTTACTTCCAGGCGATCCGGGAAAAGGTCGTTCCCCACTTGAGGACCTACCCTTCCTTGAAGGTGTGGATTGCTGGCTGCAGCAGCGGCGAGGAGCTTTATTCGCTGGTTATCCTGTTTCGCGAAGAAGGCCTCGAAGATCGAACGATCTTCTATGCCACTGACATCAGTCATGAAGCGCTGGAGGCGGCCGAGGCCGGCGTCTATGCACTCGACAGGATACAGCTTTTCACCGAGAACCATCGCAAATCGGGTGGAAAATCATCGTTGTCGGACTACTATCAGGCGGCATACGGCAAGGCGCTGTTCGATAAGACCTTGCGCCGCCATGTCGTGTTTTCGGATCACAGCCTGGTGACCGACGCCGTTTTTGCAGAAATGCACCTCATATCGTGCCGAAACGTCATGATTTACTTCGACCGCGCGCTTCAGGACCGCGCGGTGGGTCTTTTCAAGGACTCGCTCGCTCGCAAAGGTTTCCTCGGGCTCGGCGCCAAGGAGAATTTGCGCTTTTCCCTTCATGCCGATGCGTTCACGGATTTCGTGCGTGAGGAGAAGATCTACCAAAGGCGTGTCGAATGACGCCAGCAAAAGCTCAAGCGGTGATCATTGGCGCTTCGGCGGGGGCTGTCGAAGCACTTTCGGCAATCCTGCCGGCGTTGCCGCGAAGCTTCCCGTTGCCCGTGATCGTGGTCGTTCACGTTCCATCCGACAGGCCGAGCCTTATGGTCGACCTGTTTCGTGCAAAGTGCCGGTTGCCTGTCGAGGAGGCCGAGGACAAACAGTCGCTCGAGGCCGGCACGATCTATTTTGCACCGCCGGACTATCATCTGCTCGTTGAAACGGACAGGAACCTGTCCCTTTCCTCTGATGAGCCTGTCCTCTTCTCCCGCCCGTCAATCGACATACTTTTCGAAAGTGCTGCCGATGCCTTCGGGCCGGATCTTATCGCGATTGTCCTGACCGGCGCCAACCGAGATGGGGCAGACGGCCTGGCGGCTGTCCACAATGCAGGCGGAACGGTGATCGTGCAAAACCCCGAAGGCGCTCACGCTCGCGCCATGCCGGAAGCTGCAATCCAATCATGCCCGAGCGCCCTCGTCCTGTCGCTCGATGCCATTGCCGAATACTTGAAAGAGGTCTGAGAACAACTATGGAGCCCGTCCCGTTTCTACTGGTCGATGACCTCGAGGAAAATCTCATATCGCTGGAGGCACTGCTCCGCCGAGACGATCGCCTTCTCATGAAGGCGCGGTCCGGCGATCAGGCGCTTGAGATCCTGCTTCGACAAGACGTGGCGCTCGCGCTTGTCGACGTTCAGATGCCGGGTCTGGACGGTTTCGAACTTGCCGAGTTGATGCGCGGCAACGAACGCACGCGACACATTCCCATCATCTTTGTGACGGCGGGTATTGCAGACGGCCGACGCCGTTTTCGCGGCTACGAGGCTGGCGCGGTGGACTTCATCCAAAAGCCGATTGAACCGGACGTTCTGTCAAGCAAAGTCGACGTGTTCTTCGAACTGTACCGGCAAAGGCAGCAACTCGCCGCTCAACGAGATGAACTCGCTGCCCAGGCGCAGGCGCTTAAGCAGGCAGCAGAGCACAAGGATATTCTGCTGCGGGAAATCAATCACCGCATCAAGAACCTGTTCAGCCTCACCGCCGGGTTGATCTCGGTGAGCGCCAGGCAAGCCACAACCGTTTCCGATCTAGAGGCTGATCTACGGTCGCGGCTACACGCACTGTCTCGCGCCCACGAACTTACGCTGCCCGACCTTGTCGGGGAGGACGATCGCGGAGATATTGCGACGACGGTTGTGGCTCTGTTGAAGGCGATCGTTGCGCCACACGACCACGCTCACGGCTCTCGAATCCTGATCTCCGGAACGGACGCTCCCCTCGGCGACAAGGCACTGACGTCAATGGCGCTCCTTCTGCACGAACTGACCACCAACGCTGTCAAGTATGGTGCCCTTTCCGGCCCTGCGGGGCAATTGAGCATCGACCTTTCGACTTTCGACGAAGAACTTCACGTCAAGTGGAGTGAACACGGATCACATCCGTTGTCCCAGAGCTCCGAAAGGACGGGATTTGGAACAACGTTGGAGAAAGCGGCAATCTTGGGATTGAACGGATCGCTGGCGCGAAATTGGCGGACAGATGGGCTTTGTCTGGCGCTCCGCATCCCGCTAGCTAGTTTAAAAAACTGATCGGTCCCCGCAAGGACGCTTGACGCACTTTTGTTTGTGGTGTGCTGGCATAAAGCTGCTAATCGAGCAGTTTACCGGGGTTAGTGCCCATTCCCGGTTGCTCCTAAAATCGGTACTCGCCGACGTCCCATTTAATAGGTTAATCGCTCATTCTATAAGGGCGCGCGACCAGAGATATTCATTCGCCCTGCGGACGGGACTCGACGCTGCTCGGGCTTGAATTCCGGTCTGCCTGCCACACCTAAACTTTACCCGGGCCTGCGGAAATATAAACGCTCGTTGTCGCAGTCCCTATCGAAACCGAGCCCGTACGGGCTCGTCCCAGCGGGGCGCATATGAGCCAACGTGAACCTGCCGACGACACGCCCTGGATTAAGAAGGCCGACGAGTTGGAGGCGCTGTTCCAATTGACGGACGGACTATACCGCGCAGAGTCCGAGACCGATGCTTTCGATGCGACATTCGATGCGATCGAGCGGGCGCTGGGGTGTTCGCGGGCTTCGATCCTGCTTTTTGACCGCCACGGAGTGATGCGATTCGTCGCTTCCCGCGGGCTCTCGGAGGACTATCGTCGGGCAGTTGATGGACACTCGCCGTGGAAGCCGGGAGATCGAGATCCTATTCCCATTTTCGTAAGCGACATAGAGCTTTCTGACGAGCCTCAGGCGCTCAAGAACGCCATACGAGGGGAGGGTATCCGCTCCCTCGCATTCATTCCTGTGACCGTCGATGGCATCGTCGTTGGCAAATTCATGACCTACCGCGACGTCGCTCACGTCTATACCGCTGACGAAGCCACCCTGTGCCTCACTATCGCCCGGCAACTCGGGTTCAGCATCGAGCGGAAGCAATCGGAAGAGGCGCATCAACGTGCCGAAGAGGGACTTCGCCGCACCAATGAACGGTTGCGTGTCATCCTCGACAGCGCGAGCGAATATGCCATCATAACGCTCGACGCCGACGGACGGATCGCAAGCTGGAACAGTGGCGCTGAACGCCTTTTGGGCTATCTCGACAACGAGGTCCTTGGTCTCTCCGGCAGTATTTTCTTCAATCCTGAGGATCGAGCCTTGGAAATCCCACAACAGGAAATGCGAACCGCGGCCGAAACGGGACGTGCCGCGAACGAGCGTTGGCACTATCGCAAGGATGGGTCACGGTTTTGGGGCTCAGGTGTCATGCTTCGTGTCGAGGAGAGCGGGCCTGATCGCTACCTCAAGATCTTCCGGGATCGAACAGAGGAAAGAAGGGCGGAGAAGAGGCAGAAGCTCTTGGTGGGAGAGCTCAATCATCGGGTGAAGAACACCCTGGCTACCGTGAATTCCCTCGCGGAGCAAACATTGAAAAGCTCCGAAACGCCCGAGGCGTTCGCCCAGGCTTTTAACACTCGTCTGCTCGTTCTTGCCAAGGCGCACGACTTGCTTACGCGGGAGGCTTGGCAGGCCGTAAACCTGAGCGATATCGCTCAAACGGTTCTTACCGCTTGGATTGAGGACGGGCGCGTCTCGATCCAAGGCGCTGCGATCCGCATCGATCCGAAAAAAGCTCTGGCGCTTTCCATGGCGTTCAACGAGTTGCTGACCAATGCGATCAAACACGGTTCACTTTCGAACCAGGTTGGTCGGGTCGCATTATCATGGCAATGCCAGGAGGTATGCAGCATTCTTTGGGAGGAGCGCGGCGGACCTCCGACGTCTGAACCGGACCGCCAAGGGTTCGGTCTACGGGTTCTAAACCGAGGTCTAGCCCACGAACTCGGATATCCGGTCGAACTGCGGTTCGAACCGGATGGCCTCAGATGCACAATGAGCATGGATTTCAGTAGCAAACAGCCCTCGGGAGCGCAGTAAAGTTGACAATTTCAACAACATTAGCGGGACGTCGAGTGCTCGTCGTTGAAGACGAAATGCTGGTGGCAATGTCAATCGAGGACACTCTGCTTGCGGCTGGAATGCAGATTGTGGGCCTTGCTCCGACTGTGGATCGGGCGCTGCAATTACTTAACGACGCGACGAAAATCGACGTCGTCGTGCTCGACATGAACCTCCAGGGACACAGCGGGCTTCCCGTGGCTGACGCGTGTTATCAGCAATCGATTCCGTTTCTTGTCCTAAGCGGATATGGGACGTCGGCCTTGCTTGGGACCAGCCACACAGCTCCAGTTCTCTCCAAGCCGTTTTCGAACTCTGTCCTGGTGGAAGCGCTGGACGCGGTACTTGAGCAGAAGAACGGGGAGGCATCTTCATCCGTGTGATCAGAATGAATGCCCTGCCCCGAGGTAGCCTGCCCGTCCTTTCGGCCTCCTCTGGTGCGATGCCTAACGTCATTTGGCGCGATGGTGGCTCTTGGCCTGCACCGGCTTACAGATCGGCAATGTCGCCCTGCTCGCTGACGGGGGGGCGTCTGTTTCCATGACCGTCGCAGGCCACTCCAAAAGAAGGCCAGCGCAGCTCCGAGCTCCGTCGACGTCATCGAGGAAGGATCTACAATCTGTGTGCCATCGACACGAATGATCGTCACTTGGACGCGGGCCGTCGCGGATCGGAGCGTCAACGAAGGAGCGGAAACTAAAACCGTTCCAGCATCTTCTTGAGAGTTACGTTCTGCGCACGGAGTTGTTCCCCCAGCAGTTTTCGGAGGCGGCTGTTTTCCGCATCAAGTGAAACCAACTCTTCCAAGACCATCGTTGGCGCCGATCTCGACTCCAGATCCGACTGTTGCTCTGTAGGTTCCGAAGCGGTCCTCGGGGAGGGGCGGGGAGGATGCTTCCCGCTGGCGCGTTTCGGTAAACCGCGGGTCCTGGCGACAGTGAGCGGGCCGATTGCGGTCTCGCGAGCTTCATCAGCGACATTGGAAATTAAATGCGCCGCAGCGACCTGGTCAGCCACCTCATTCGCCGGCTCGGGCGCCGTGATCACGGCCGGTTCGTCAACAAAACTCGGGACATGAGCATCAGAGGCGGGATCAATGCCGCCGTCGGCATTCAATTCTTGACGGCCGAACAGATGAGCCGCTTCGTTTTCAACCTCGCGCGCAAGGGTCTTGAGATCTGTGTTGCCCCAGATCGAACCCGCTTGCACTTTTGGCTGACGGCGGCCGGACTTGAACTCAACAACGAACCTGCGTTGTGGCGTTTTCATATAGTTTGAACCCAATGTAGATCGACGTGCTGCGGCATGATCGGCTGCACAACGTCGGGTGCAACCTCGCATCTCAGCCGCCCGCCAAAGGAGCGGTGGAGCCACAGCGCTCAGCGCGTGGCTTCTCCGGGCCTCAATCTATGCCAAGCCTCTTGCGCAGGTCGGCATTCTCAGTGCGCAGTTTTTCCGCCAGGAGTTTTCGCAGCTTCTGGTTCTCGGCGTCGAGCTTCACCAGTTCGGCGAACTCGTCGCTGGCCGACGCGGGCTTTTTGCTCGTCTTATCATCCGCCTTTAAGCTACCCTTCCAGTTATAGTAGGTCTGCTCGGATATTCCTGCGCTTTTAATCGCATCTTTGATCGTGCTCGTGCCGTCTGCGACCTGGGCCCCGATCTGCCTCAGCTTCTCGAGTTTATCTTGTTCGCTGAACTTACGGGACTTGGTGGGTTGCGTTGATGCTGTTGCCTTCGAAGTCGCCCGTGTGGTTTCCCCAGCCGCTTTCTGACGCTTCGTCGCGCTTCGCTTTGCTCGCTCGGGTGTGTGCACAGTCGTTGCGTCCTCCGCAACCAGGGTGGTTGGCGTCGTGTTTTCGTCAGGCATGAGTGATCCCTTTTTTATGGTCGCCCTTTTTTCAACCGAGTGAAGACCAGAGTCAACATTACTTGCCGGTCGATTTTTGGTGCCGATCCAATAGGGTATACGGATTGGCTAGATGTTTTCCATGCCGGAACAGCTCGACGTTAGACCCGAGGGTCGAGATCGGCGTTCGCCAATAGGGCTTCCATTGCACTGCTGGCTCAACGGTTGTCGATGGGGCGGCGTAGCACTTCCCCATCGACAACAAGGTTCAAATTGCGTGTATTGGCATCTGCACTCATCTTGCCTTTGCTTTGCCAAGGACAGATGTGACGGCCTCGACCGCCGCTTTCACCACAACATTGGCCTCATCCTTTGTGAGGCAAAGCGGTGGCGCAAAGCCGAGGATATCACCTTGCGGCATGGCCCGCCCGATGACGCCGCGCTCAAGCAGGGCAGCCGCAACTTGCGGGCCGATCTTCTTTGCCGGATCGAAAAATACCCGGTCGTCCTTATCCTCGACGAACTCAATTGCGGCCATCAGGCCATCGCCACGTATTTCGCCCACATGTCTGTGGTCAGCGAGTGCCTTCGTCAATTCGGAGCGGAAATAAGCGCCCGTGCTGTCGGCATTTTCAACCAGGCCCAACTCGTCGATCAGTTCGAGGTTGGCGACCCCCGCGGCCGCACAGATCGGATGGGCGGAATAGGTCCAGCCATGGCCGATCGCGCCCAGTTCGTCAGATCCTTGCACCAGCACCTGCCACATCTTATCCGATACGATCGTGCCGGAAAGCGGCGCGTAGGCCGAGGTCAGACCCTTGGCAATGGTGATGAGGTCGGGCTTCATGCCGTAGTGGTCCGATCCGAACATGGTGCCGAGGCGGCCGAAGCCGGTCACCACCTCGTCTGCGACGAGCAGGATGTCGTATTTTTCGAGCACAGCCTGGACCTTCTGCCAGTAGCCCTTCGGCGGCGGCACGATGCCGCCAGTACCGAGGATCGGCTCGCCGATGAGGGCGGCGATCGTCTCCGGTCCTTCCGCAAGGATCATCTCCTCGAGCTTGTCGGCGCAATATTGCGAGAACTGCTCTTCATCCATCGAGCGATCGGGGCGTCGGAAGAAGTAGGGTGCTTCGGTGTGCAGGATCGGCGCGCGCGGCAGGTCAAAGGCGTTGTGGAATAGATGCAAGCCGGTCAGGGAGCCCGTCATGACGCCGGAGCCGTGATAGCCGCGCCAGCGGGAGATGATCTTCTTCTTTTCCGGCCGGCCAAGGATGTTGTTGTAGTACCAGATCAGCTTGATGTTGGTCTCGTTGGCATCGGAGCCTGAAAGACCGAAATAGACGCGGCTCATGCCCGCCGGCGCACGATCGATGATCATCTTGGAAAGCGTGATCGACGCTTCCGTACCGTGGCCGACATAGGCGTGATAATAAGCAAGGTTCTTCGCCTGCTCGGCGATCGCGTCTGCGATCTTCTGCCGGCCGTAGCCCACATTGACGCAATAAAGGCCAGCAAAGGCATCAAGGCTCGTCCTGCCGCTGGTGTCGGTAATATACACACCTTCGCCGCCGCCGATCACCCGGGTCGGTGTTTCACCACGCGCATGCATGCCCATATGCGTGGAGGGGTGGAAGAAGTGATCACGGTCCCAGGCGCTGAGTTCGTTGCTTTTTTCGAGCATGGTCTTTCCTTTCGCGTATGAAATGTGGCGCCTGCGCTCAGGCGGCCGTATCGATGCAGAGATATTTGAGTTCGGTGAAGGCCTCGATGCCGTGGCGGGAGCCTTCGCGGCCAAGGCCCGACTGTTTCCAGCCGCCGAAGGGGATCGGTCCACCGGTGATTTTCACCCGATTGATCGCGACCATCCCGTACTCCAAAGCCCGTGCAAGACGCATCTGGCGCGCTCCGTTTTCGGTGACGATATAGGCGACGAGGCCGTACTCGGTGTCGTTTGCCCGGGCGACTACTTCGGTCTCGCTGTCGAAGGCGGTGACCGCGGCAACCGGGCCGAAGGTCTCCTCACGCATGATCAGCGCATCGTCCGGTACATCCGTCAAAAGGGTCGGCTCGAAGAACAGAGCGCCTGTCTTGTGGCGCTTGCCGCCCGCCAGCAGCTTTGCGCCGCGCTTCAGCGCATCGGCGACCTGTTCTTCCACCTTGGCGATGGCACGCTCGTGCATCAGGGGGCCGATCTCGGCGTCTGGTTCGAGGCCCGAGGCAACCTTCAGCGCTTCGATGCGAGCCTTGAACGCCCGCGTGAAGTCCGCAAGTGCAGGGCGCTCGACATAAATGCGGTTGGCGGCGAGGCAATCCTGCCCGGATGTGGCGAACTTCGCCGCCATTGCGATGTCGGCAGCCTTCTCGATGTCGGCATCGGCAAAGACGATCAATGGTGCATGGCCACCGAGCTCCATCACCATCCGCTTCATGGTGTCAGCGCACTGGCCCGCAATCAGCTTGCCGATCTGGGTCGAGCCGGTGAAGCTCATGGCGCGAATACGCGGATCGGCATTCATGCGGCCGACGATCGTGGCGGCATCGCCGGTCACCACATTGAAGACGCCTGCGGGAAGCCCAGCCCGCTCGCCAAGTTCGGCAAGGGCGAGCGCTGAAAGCGGCGTTTCGCTGGAGGGATGCGCAACGACCGTGCAGCCGGCGGCAAGGGCAGCTGCGGCCTTCCGGGTGATCATGGCTGAGGGGAAGTTCCACGGCGTCACGATCCCGACGACACCCAGCGCCTCGCGCCGCACGATCATTTCGGCTCCGGGCAGATGGCTGGTGACGCTTTCCGCATTCAGCCGCTTTCCTTCCTCCGCGTACCATTCGACGAAGGAGGCCGCGTAGTCGATTTCACCGCGCGATTCGGCGAGTGGTTTGCCCTGTTCCAGCGTCATCAAGAGCGCAAGGTCCTCGCGCGCCTCCAGTATCAGGTCGTGCCACTTGCGAAGAATAGCGGAACGCTGCTGCGGCAGCATGCTGCGCCAGGCGGGCAGTGCGTCACTCGCCGCCGAGATGGCTTCTGCGGCCTCATCGGCACCAAGCGCTGCGACCCAGGCAAGCGTCGCCGACGAGGCAGGGTCCGTCACCTTGAAGCTTGCGCCGTCGCGGCTAGCAATCCAGCGCCCACCGACATAGGAGAGCTCCCTTAAGAGGTGCGGATCGGCAAGGCGGGCAAGCGCGTCGTGAAAGGTCGTGCGGGCAAATACGGCGGTCATGGCAGCCTCCTCTTGGTGTCTGGAGGGAGTCTGCCAGAGGGCGAGGGACAGATTGTCCATTGCCGGGGTGGGCGTCAGAGACTTTGGCTAAAGATTGGCCCGGCCGTAGACAATCTCTCTATTCGGAAGGGGGAAGCAACGTCTCGAGTGGAAGCACGGTCTCCTCCTTCACCGTCTTGGTGACGATGTAGGTGAAGTAGCGGTCGATGCCGAGCTCACGGTCAAGCAGGCTGTCGACAAGGCGCTGGTACGCATCGATATCGCGCGCCACGATCTTCAGGATGTAATCGACGCCACCGCCGACCGACCAGCAGGCCACGATTTCGGGCGTTGTCGCGACAGCCCGTTCGAAGCGTTCGAAATCCACTTGCCGATGATTGGCGAGCGTCACCTCCATCATCACGCTGGCAACAGGCGCAACGCGTCGCACCGCAACACGCGCGTGATATCCCGTGACGATGCCGGCCCTTTCCAGCTTGCGCAGGCGCAGCCAGCAGGGCGTTGGTGATAGACCCGCCCGTTCCGCCAGCGCCAGCTTGGTGATGCGTCCGTTCTGCTGGATCGCCTCCAGGATACGCAGGTCGATGGCGTCGAGTTTCATTCGGGGCGCCCTCCGGGCGGGGATCGTGTCAAAGCGGAGGAAAAGACAATGGGAAACCATTTTGGCGTTGTCAATTGAACTGATTTTGAGCACTGTTGAAATCATGACAAATTGGCGACCCGACATATCCCAGTTGCGCCGGCCGGCCTATCTCTCCCTCGCCGAGCAGATCGCCCGCGCCATCCAGGAAGGGCATTTGCCGAACGGGACGCGGCTGCTGCCGCATCGCAAGCTCGCCGATGACCTGAAACTTTCCGTGCAAACCGTCAGCCGCGCCTATGACGAACTGATCCGACGAGGGCTCATTTCCGGAGAAATTGGTCGCGGTTCCTTCGTGCAGACAAGGCCGAAGGAGCCTGAGCCACCCTACCTGCCGGAGCGTCTTGGCGAACTGGTGGATCTCTCGATCCTGAAGCCTGTGTGCGAGCAACTCCATCTGGAGCGCATGCGCGCAGCCTTCGGGTGGCTGGCGGAGAACCTGCCGTCAAGTTCGGCGCTTTCCTTCCGGCCGAATATGGTTTTCCCGCGCCATCGCACCGTCGCGGCCGAGTGGCTGTCGCGGTGCGGTCTCGATGTATCGCCCCTCAATATCAGTCTGACGAATGGCGCAACCTCAGGCATGACAGTGGCGCTGATGAGCGTCGCTCCGCCGGGCTCGACCGTTGCGACCGAGGCGATCAGCCACCACACGCTCGTGCCGCTTTCCAGCTACCTTGGCCTTCATCTCGAGGGCTTGCCGATCGATCGCGAAGGCATGATCCCCGAGGCGTTGGATGAAGCTTGCCGCACCGGCGTCATCCGCGCCGTCTTTCTCCAGCCCTCGGTGATCAATCCGACCGCGGCGTTGATGGGGCCTGAGCGCCGGCAGGCGCTTGCTGAGGTCGCACGACGCCACGATATCGCGATCATCGAGAACGACATCCTGGGGCCGCTTGTGGAAGGTCGGGCGCCGCCGATTGCGGCCTATGCGCCGGAGCGCACCCTCTACGTCACCAGCTTCACAAAGATCACGGTACCGGGCCTGCGCATCGGCTATCTTGCCGCTCCGGATCGCTATGTCGCAGCGGTTGCCAACCGCCATCTCGTCTCCAACTGGATGGCGACGCCTTCAATCGCCGAGATCGCAACACTTTGGGTCAGCGACGGCACGGCGATGGAACTCGTCAATTGGCAGCGCCGGGCACTTGGCGTTCGTCACGCGATCGCCGAGGATGCGCTTGCGGGCTTGCCCTATTATAGCCATCCGCAGAGCCTGCATGTGTGGCTACCCTTACCGGAAGGGCATGCGGAGGAAGGTTTCGTATCCCAGGCGCGTCTGCGCGGTGTCGCTATTGCGCCCGGCTCTTCGTTCCGCACGGCCGACCAGGGTTGGCAGCCGGCGGTGCGCATTTCGCTCGGCTCGACCACCGAGCAGGAATTGCGCACCGGACTTGGCATTCTCGCCTCACTCGCCAGCGGAAATCCAGAAGCGCTGTTGCTCGCGATTTGAGTGAACTGCCTTGCAAATGGGCGATGTCAGAATAATTGTACTGATATTATTATTGACATTGACATGATTTTGTTTGCCGCGCATCGTTGCTCCATCACTTGTCTCAATAGGGAGAGACATGCATGGCAGCGCCGATCATCCGCATCGACAACATCACCAAACGCTACGGTCCCTTGACCGTACTCGACGGTTTGTCGATGGACGTGCTGCCGGGCGAAAAGCTGGCGCTTATCGGTCCCTCCGGATCGGGCAAGACAACGATCCTGCGCATTCTCATGACATTGGAGGCGATCAGCGGCGGCCATATCGAGGTCGACGGCGACCAGCTCTATCATATGCCGAAGAACGGCAGCCTCGCGCCGGCCGACGACCGCCATCTGCACAAGATGCGCGAGAAGATCGGCATGGTCTTCCAGCACTTCAATCTCTTCCCGCACAAATGCGTGCTCGACAATGTCACGCTCGCGCCGATGCTGACGAAAGGCATGGCGAAGGCCGCGGCGGAGAAGCGGGCGATGGAGCTTCTCGACATGGTGGGCATGGCCGACAAGGCAAACAGCATGCCCGCGCAATTGTCCGGCGGACAGAAGCAGCGCGTTGCGATCGCCCGGGCGCTGGCTCTTTCGCCAAAGATCATGCTGTTTGACGAGGTGACCTCGGCACTCGACCCGGAACTGGTCGAAGAAGTGCTGAATGTCATGCGCAAGCTTGCGGTCGAAACAGACATGACCATGCTGCTCGTCACGCATGAGATGGGTTTCGCCCATGATTTTGCCGATCGCATTCTCTTTTTCGACCGCGGCAAGATCGTCGAGGAGGGCAAGCCGGACGAGATTTTCCGCACGCCCAAGCAGGAACGCACGCAGACCTTCCTGCGCAAGATCATCGCGGCAGGGCACCGCGTCTGAGCGGCTTTGCCGCCCGGAAACAAGGCTCCAAACAAAAACCAGGGACAGCCAGAGGAGTTCGCAACTATGAGCATGAGAACCTTTTTGACCATAACCGCCAGCGCGGGCGCCCTCACGGCAATGGTTGCCGCAGCGCCAGCCTGGGCCGACGGCAAGCTTGAGGAACTGAAGGAACAGGGTTTCGCCCGTGTCGCCATCGCCAACGAACCGCCCTTCACGGCAGTTGCCGCCGACGGCAAAGTTTCTGGTGCAGCTCCGGACGTCGCGCGTGAGGTCTTCAAGCGCCTCGGTGTCGAAGACATCGTCGCCTCGATCTCGGAATATGGTGCGATGATCCCGGGTCTTCAGGCCGGCCGTCATGATGTCATCACTGCCGGCCTCTTCATGAAGCCGGAACGTTGCAACGCGGTTGCCTATTCAGAACCGATCCTTTGTGACGCCGAAGCCTTCGCGCTGAAAAAAGGCAACCCGCTGAAGCTCAAGAGCTACAAGGATATCGCCGACAACCCGGACGCCAAGATCGGCGCGCCAGGTGGCGGTACGGAAGAAAAGCTCGCGCTCGAAGCCGGCGTCCCGCGCAATCGTGTCATTGTCGTTCCGGATGGCCAGAGCGGCCTGAAGATGCTGCAGGACGGCCGTATCGACGTCTATTCGCTGCCGGTGCTTTCCATCAACGCTCTTGTCGCCAAGGCGAACGACCCCAGTGTCGAAGTCGTGGCGCCGGTTGAAGGCGCGCCGGTCTATTGCGACGGCGCGGCCTTCAAGAAGGGCGAGGAAGCCTTGCGCGATGCCTTCGACGTGGAACTCGCAAAGCTCAAGCAGTCGGGCGAGTTTGCCAAGATCATCGAACCCTATGGCTTCTCTGCCGCGGCCGCGATGTCGACGACCCGCGAAAAGCTCTGCGCCGCCAAGTAAGGCCGCAGCAATCGGGCCTCTTCCCAAACCGGGGAGAGGCAGTCCGCTCCCTCGTATATGGAAGAACGATGACCGACTGGTCCGGCTACATAGGGCTGATCCTTGAAGGCGCGCTCGTGACGCTTGAGCTTACCGTGCTCGGCTCCTTGCTCGCGCTCGTCATGGCATTCGTCGCGGGTCTTGGACGCGTCAGCCGCATTTTCGTGGTTCGCGCGCTTGCCACCACCTATATCGAGTTTTTCCGCGGCACGTCGATCTTCGTCCAGCTGTTCTGGGTCTACTTCGTGCTGCCATTCGCCGGCGTCACCTTGTCGCCGCTTCAGGCCGGCGTACTGGCGCTGGGACTGAACGTGGGAGCCTATGGGGCGGAGGTCGTGCGCGGCGCGGTCAAGGCGATCGGCCGCGAGCAACGCGAGGCCTGCATAGCGCTCAATCTCTCGCGCTATCAGTCGATGCGTTACGTTGTCCTTCCGCAGGCCCTGCCGCTGATGCTTCCGACCTTCTGCAACAACGCGATCGAGCTCTTGAAGGGTACGGCCGTCGTGTCGCTGATCTCGCTCACCGACATGACCTTTCAGGCCCAGGTGGTCCGCGCCCAGACCGGCAGCACGCTCGTTCCTTTCGCAACGATTCTCGTGCTCTACTTCCTGATGGCACTCGCCATCTCCAACGGCATGCGCTGGCTGGAACGTCGGGTAACGCGCGGCCTTGATGGCGTGAGGACCTGACGATGGAATGGGACTGGAATTTCGTTTGGGAAATCATGCCGACCCTGCTTGAGGGTCTGAAGATCACCATATTGGCAACCGTTTTCGGCGCGGCACTCGCTGCCATCATCGGCCTCGTCTTTGCCATCCTGCGCATGACCGCGCCTAAGCCGATTGCGAAGGTCACGGGCTTCATCGTGGAGTTCATTCGCGGCACGCCGCTCCTGGTCCAGCTCTACTTCATCTTCTTCGTGTTGCCGGATATTGGCGTTCGCCTGCCGGCAATGCTCGCCGGCATCATCGGCCTTGGGCTCCACTATGGCACCTATGCGGCGGAGGTCTACCGCGCCGGTATCGAGAACGTGCCGCGCGGCCAATGGGAGGCGGCCAAGGCGACGAACCTCACCGGCCGCCAGACCTGGGTCCACGTCATCCTGCCACAGGCGATCCCGCCGATGATCCCGGCGCTCGCCAACTATCTGATCGCCATGTTCAAGGAGACACCGCTCCTTTCCGCCATCACAGTGCTCGAACTGATGAACCAGGCGAAAAGCGTGGCCAACAGCAGCTATCGCTACATCGAGCCGATGACGCTGGTCGGGGTCTTCTTCCTGATCATGAGCCTGATCTCCGTCGTCTTCCTGCGCTGGCTGGAAGAACGATACGCCCAAGTGGAGGAGCGCTGATGCGAGCGGTCGATCTTACACTTTCCTCGCGCATGCCGAAGCTGGATGAGCGTCCGCTCGACAAGCGCATCGGCCTGATCATCCTTGCGACCGACCACACCACGGAAGTGGACTTCCATCGCATGGTGGCAAGCGAGCGGATTGGCGTCTATGCGACGCGCATTCCCTACGCGAACCCGGTGACGCCGGAGAACTTGCGCGCCATGCAGCCCTCGCTGACATCAGCGGCCGCACTGATCCTGCCGGACGAACCTCTAGACATCGTCATGTATTCCTGCACCTCCGCGTCCGTCGTCATCGGCGACGCGCAAGTCAAGGCGGCGGTCCATGCGGCCAAGCCAAGTGCTTCCGTCGTCACGCCGACTGCGGCGGCGGCCTCTGGCCTCAAGGCGTTCGGTGCCAAGCGGATTTCCGTACTGACGCCCTACACGATCGAGACCAGCGAGCCGATGGCTAACTATTTCGTGTCGCTCGGCTTCGACATCGCCCGTTTCACTTGCCTCGGTCTTGATGACGACCGGGAGATGGCGCGCATTTCTCCGGACGAAATCGTCGCCTTTGCGAAGCAAGCGACGGCGCCAGACAGCGACGCGCTTTTCGTATCGTGCACGGCGGTGCGCGCGGCAGGCGTCGCGGCCGAGATCGAGGCCGTCATCGGCAAGCCGGTCGTTACCAGCAATCTCGCCACCGCCTGGGCCTGCCTGCGCCTCTGCGGCAATGAGACGGCACGGCCGGATCTCGGGCAGCTCATGACACTTGCCTATTTGGACCGGTAGCGATGTCGAACCTTCCCGTAACAGTGGCGGATATCGAACAGGCGGCGCGGCGCATAAAGGGCCGGGTCTTGAATACGCCATTCGTGCTTTCCGCTTCGCTCTGCGAACGCTTCGGTGTGCCCGTCGGCCTGAAGCTTGAGCACCACCAGACGACAGGCAGCTTCAAGCTCCGCGGCGCCACGAATGCCGTGCTCTCGCTGACGTCGGAAGAGCGGGCGAGGGGTGTCGTCGCCGCCTCGACCGGCAATCACGGCCGGGCGCTCGCCCATGCCGCCAAGGCCGCAGGAGCAGTCGCGACAATCTGCGTGTCCAGGCTCGTGCCCAACAACAAGGTGTCGGACATCCGAAGGCTTGGGGCCAATGTCCTGATCGTCGGCAAATCGCAGGACGAAGCCCAGCTTGAGGTGGATCGGCTGGTGGCTGAAGAGGGTCTCGTCATGGTGCCACCCTTCGATAATCGAACGGTCGTTGCCGGGCAGGGCACACTCGGTCTGGAGATCGTCGAGGCAATGCCGGATGTGGCGACGGTTTTTGTGCCGCTTTCCGGCGGTGGCCTTGCGGCCGGTGTCGCGGCGGCCGTGAAAGGGCGGTCACCGAAGACCCGCGTCATCGGCCTTACGATGGAACGTGGCGCGGCGATGAAGGCGAGCCTTAACGCAGGGCGGCCGGTGCAAGTCGAGGAGGTGGCAAGTCTTGCCGATTCCCTCGGTGGCGGCATCGGCCTTGATAACGCCGTGACCTTCGAAATGTGCCGCGCGCTGCTCGACGACGTGATCTTGTTGTCTGAAGCCGAGATCGCGGCCGGTATGCGGCATGCGTATTCCCAGGAGCGCGAGGTGATCGAGGGGGCAGGGGCCGTTGGCATCGCGGCCTTGCTTTCCCGCCGGTTTGGCCGGCTGGAGGGGCCGGTGGCGGTCATCCTCTCCGGCCGCAATGTCGACATGGACCTGCATCGACGGGTCATCAATGGCGGGGTCGATCCGCTAGCGGAGGCCGCGGCATGACGACGATGAGAATTCTTACCGAGGCGGAGCTCAGGCGTATCGTTCCGCTCGATCTCGATGCCATTGCCTGCGTCGAAGGGGCGTTTCACGCGCTTGCCACCAAAGCGGTGGCGATGCCGCCGATCCTGAGGCTCGACATCCCTGAAGAGCGCGGTGAGGTCGATGTTAAGACGGCTTACGTGCCCGGTCTCGACGGTTTCGCCATCAAGATCAGCCCCGGCTTCTTCAATAATCCGAAGATCGGCCTGCAGAGCACCAACGGCCTGATGGTGCTGCTTTCGGCGAAGACCGGCCTGGTAGAGGCCGTCCTGCTCGACAACGGTTACCTGACGGATGTGCGCACAGCGGCGGCCGGCGCGGTCGCGGCTCGACAACTTTCGCGCGCGGATGCCGCGGTTGCCGCCATCTTCGGCGCCGGCATGCAGGCAAGGTTGCAGCTAGAGGCCTTAAGCCTGGTGCGGCCGATCCGCGAAGCGCGCATCTGGGCGAGAGATGCTGCTAAAGCCGAGGCCGTCGCTGCGGACTTGACGGTGAAGCTCGGCTTTCCGGTTCGGGCGGAGGCCGACGGCCGGGCGGCTGTCGATGGTGCGGAGATCATCGTCACCACCACGCCTTCCGAAACACCGGTGCTTCGGGCCGAATGGCTCCAGCCTGGCCAGCATGTCACGGCCATGGGGTCGGACGCCGAGCACAAAAACGAGATCGAACCCGCCATTGTCGCCACCGCCGGCCTCTATGTCGCCGATAGCCTGAAGCAGACGCGCAGGCTCGGCGAATTGCATCATGCCATCGAAGCGGGCCTCGTGACGGAGGATACGATCTTCCCCGAACTCGGCGAGATCGTCGCCGGGCGCAAACCGGGCCGCAGCGGCCCCGAGCAGATCACCGTGGCGGACCTTACCGGCACGGGCATTCAGGACACGGCCATAGCTACGCTTGCTGGCGCCCGCGCGGCAATGGCGGGCGCCGGTACGATCTTCGAGAGTTGAGACCGGCTTTTCGCCGGGTATAGAGGAAAAACCGATGAAACAAGCGAACCTGAAGTTCTCACTTCCGGAGTATGAAACGCGTCTTCAAAAAACGCGAAAAGCGATGGAAGCCAAGGGCATCGACGTGCTGATCGTCAGCGATCCGTCGAACATGAACTGGCTGACCGGCTATGACGGCTGGTCTTTCTACGTGCACCAATGCGTCGTCGTGCCGCCGACGGGCGAGCCCATATGGTACGGACGCGGCCAGGATGCCAACGGCGCCAAATTCACCGCCTACCTCAAACACGAGAACATTGTCGGCTATCCGGACCACTATGTGCAGTCCACCGAACGCCACCCGATGGATTACCTCTCGGCCAAGATCGCCGAACGGGGCCTCGACAAGCTGACGATCGGCGTGGAGATGGATAATTACTGGTTCTCCGCCGCCGCCTTCGCTTCACTAGTGAAGCATCTGCCGAATGCGCGTTTCATCGATGCGACCGCACTCGTCAACTGGCAGCGCGCGGTCAAGAGCGAGGCCGAAATCCGCTACATGCGCAACGCCGCAAGGATCGTCGAAAAGATGCATGAACGCATCTTCGACAAGATCGCGGTCGGCATGCGCAAATGCGATCTGGTCGCGGAGATTTACGATGCCGGTACCCGAGGGGTCGATGGCATCGGCGGCGATTATCCAGCAATCGTGCCGCTGTTGCCTTCGGGCGTGGAGGCTTCCGCGCCGCACCTGACCTGGGACGACCGGCCGATGAAGAGAGGCGAAGGTACGTTCTTCGAGATTGCCGGCTGCTACCACCGTTATCACGTGCCGCTGTCGCGCACCGTCTTTCTCGGCAAGCCGACACAGGCGTTCCTCGATGCCGAGAAGGCGACGCTGGAAGGCATGGAGGCAGGCCTCGAAAAGGCACGGCCCGGCAATACCTGCGAGGATATCGCAAACGCTTTCTTCGCCGTGCTGAAGAAGTACGGCATCGTGAAGGACAATCGCACAGGCTACGGCATCGGCGTTTCCTATCCGCCGGACTGGGGCGAGCGCACGATGAGCCTGCGTCCAGGTGACCGCAGCGAACTCAAACCCGGCATGACTTTCCACTTCATGACGGGCCTCTGGCTCGAGGACATGGGTTTTGAGACCACGGAAAGCATCCTGATCACCGAGAGCGGTGTCGAGTGCCTCGCCAACGTGCCGCGCAAACTGCTCGTGAAGGATTGAGCCATGCGGGAAATCAACCTTCGTCCTTCGCCGATCAGTTCTACGGTCGATTTTTCGGCCGAGGGCGTTCAGCATGGTTTCCTGCGTCTGCCTCACAGCCGCGACGATTCCGCCTGGGGCTCGGTGATGATCCCGGTGACAGTCGTGAAGAACGGGGAGGGCCCGACGGCCCTTCTCACCGGCGGCAACCACGGCGATGAGTATGAGGGCCCGATTGCGCTCTTCGATCTCGCCCGCACGCTGAAGGCCGATGACGTCACGGGCCGCGTCATCATCGTGCCGGCGATGAACTATCCGGCCTTTTTGGCCGGCACCCGCACCTCGCCGATCGACAAGGGCAACATGAACCGAAGCTTTCCAGGCGCGCCGGACGGCACGGTCACCCAGAAGATCGCGGACTATTTCCAGCGCACGCTGTTACCGCTTGCCGAAATCGTGCTCGACTTTCATTCAGGCGGAAAGACGCTCGACTTTCTGCCTTTCTGCGCCGCCCATGTGCTGCCAGACAAGGCACAGGAGGAAAAATCCTTCGAACTCGTCAGGGCCTTCGGCGCCCCATGGTCGATGAAGATGCTGGAGATCGATGCCGTCGGCATGTACGACACGGCGGCGGAGGAGATGGGCAAGGTCTTCATCACCACCGAGCTCGGCGGTGGCGGCACGGCGACGGCCAGGAGCGCGCGTATCGCCAAGGCGGGCGTTTCCAACGTGCTGAAGGCGGCAGGTATCTTGAAAGGGGCAGTCGAAAACGGCGAAACCACGTGGCTCGACATGCCCGACGGCAACTGCTTTTGCTTTGCCGAGAACGGCGGCCTTGTTGAACCATTCGTCGATCTCGGCGACCAGGTGAGGAGCGGGGAAATCGTCGCCCGCATCTATCCGATCGGCCGTACAGGCGACGAACCGCTGAACATACGGGCAAAGATGGACGGCATCCTCGTCGCTCGCCATTTCCCCGGCCTCGTCAAATCCGGTGATTGCGTCAGCGTGCTCGCAACTATTGTCGCGGCATAGGGCTTATGGACCACCGGCGACCGTCGCGTGCGAGCCATCCCCTAACCGAAAGAGGACGCCTCGCTGACGTCAATAAAACAGGGCCAGGATTTCTAACGCGCCCTGCGGAATTGGCTAACGTCAAGGTCGGACAGTTCTCTCCAAGCGTGTTCGAATTTCGAACTCGCAGATTGCCAGGGTGGCATTGCTCTCCTGGCAGTCACGCGGGCCAGAACGACGCCGCCGGCTCGTTCGACAGTCACGATGACGCTACGGTGCCTGTCGTCTTCAGCGATCTTGTCGGCGATCGACCTGCCATTGGTCACCGCCTGACTGTCATTGGCGTGAAACGCTCCATGGTCATCGCGACTGATCCTGCCGGACAGGTGAATATGAAAGAGGTATCGGGGCATGTTGCTACTCGAGCAATGATAACGTTTCTACTTCTTAGCAGTCTCGTTGATCTATTGCGCGTGACAGTTGCGTGACATGGCTTGTGGGGCGTGACGCGGCCATCCATCGATGGCAGGTGAGGTGCGGCCACGCGTGAGAGTGGCCGTGTGGTTGACCACATCATTTTACGGCTCCGCGCTCCCGACACACGGGTCTCGTCCGTCGAACGTGGTGCGCGCCAGGCAGAGGCGCTTTCGTTCCTGCTACCTGTTACGCTCTTTTCGCGTGAGGGCTGCTCCTTGGTACGGCGACTGTGGAGCGTTCAACCAAGCGGACGCCGAGATTGACCCGGCGCACATTGATTTCGGGGTCGTTGATCCGTTCCAGCAGGAGTTGGATGCCGGCACGGCCAAGCTCACCCCGGTCGATCCGCATCGTCGTCAGCGGCGGGCGGCTGTGCCGGGCGATCGCGATATCGTCGACCCCGATGATGGAGAAGTCTTCCGGAACCGAGTGACTACTCGCTTCGAGAGCTTGCATGACGTTGATCGCGATTAGATCGGTGCTGCAGAAGAACGCGGTTGTGTCGGTGAAACGCCCCTGCTTTATGGCCTGCCGTATCGCCGGCGTGGTGTCGGGCTCTTGCAGGCCCATGCGACCGAGATCAAAGATGTGTCTATTTTCGTCGAAGGCAATTCCGGCCTCCTCCAGCGCGATCCGGAAGCCTTCAAGGCGCCGGCGTAGCGACAGGCGGTGGGGAATTGTCACGTGCACGATCTCGCGGTGGCCGGCCGCAAGTAACCTTTGTGCAGCGAGCCAGCCGGCAGACCAGTTGTCGGGCAGCACGCATGAGAGCCGCATCGTCCGGTCCATGCCGTTGATGATGACGGCCGGGATGCCGCTATCGACAATCCTGTCGATCATGACGGGATGGTCCATGCCGAGCACGACAAGGGCGCCCGGCCGGATGTCGCGCAGAATGTCAGAGATTTCGCTGATCGCGATCTCCGCATCCAGCGAGACAAGCCTGACGTCGATCCTGAGCGAGCTTGTGCTGGCCTCTGCAAGCACGCCCTGGATCACGTCCTCGTAGAAAGCCGAACTGGCATAAAACTGTGCCGGCATCACCAGCACAGTGCTCTCGACGCCGGCGCGGATCAGCGAGCGGGCCGCCCGGACCCGGTAGCCCAGGCGCTCCGCATGGTCGAGGATCTTGCGCCGGCTTTCGTCGCCGACGCCACCGCGATTGTTGAGCACCTTCGATACGGACGCGACCGAAACGCCCGCGGCGTCGGCGATGTCCTTGAGTGTCGGGGCGTTCGATTCGTCATCCATTTCGACGAAGGTTCCTATCTGGCCGGAGTGGGCGAGATTGATCGCGGCTGCATGGTCATGATCGTCCACTACCAGAAGAAGCGCGTGTGCCCAAGCGAACGCATCAGCGCCTCCATGAAATAATAGTCGCCGTAGGGCAGCATCGCATCGGAATAGCCGGCGCTGGCATGGGCTGCGCCATGGGCGAGCAGCCCTTCGGCCTTGGGATCGCCCGTCAGATCGCAAGTGTCGAGCAGGCCACCGATCAGGCGATCGCCGAATGCGTACCAGCGTTGTGCCTCCTCCGGTTCACAAAGCCCGGCGAGGATGAAGATGCCGGCCGCCATGATCGCGCCGGCGGAACTGTCGCGGGGCGCTGACTTGGCATCAGGAACCGAATAGTCCCAGACGGGGACGCCGTCGTCGCCCATCAGAGCTTCGGCCTTGGCAGCCAGACGTCTGGCGGCGTCGGCGAAGTGAGGGTTGCCGGTGGTTGCCGCGCACTGCGCATAGCCATGGATCAGCCAGGCCTGGCCGCGTGACCAGCAGGAATCATCCGCATATCCTTGATGGGTCTCCCCGCGCAGGGGCTTACCGCTTGAAGGGTCGAACAGGAAGGTGTGGAAGCTTGTGTCGTCGGCGCGAACCAGGTGCTTCAGGGTCGTTTCGGCGTGGCCATCGGCGGCTTCGGCAAAATCGCCGCGGCCGGTCTCGCGGTGGGCCCAGTGTAGCAGCGCGAGGTTTTGCATCGTATCGACGATGACGCGCCCATTGACGAATTCGGAGCGAATGCCACCGTGGATCGAGCGAGCATTCCAGGCCTGGATATATCGTGCATCCGGGCGATAGCGCTCAAGCAGCCTCGCCGCAGCTTCAAGAGCGAGGTCGCGAGCCTCCCGGTCGCCTGTCAGCAGCCACTCCGCAACGCAGCTCAAAGAAAACTGGAAGCCGAGATCGTGGTCTTGCGCATCGCGATGGCGCAAGATGTCGCGAAAAATGGCGCGGCGGGCCCGGGCGGCGTTCAGGAAGCTGGGATCGCCCGTGAGTTCCAGCGCAAGCCAGAGCTGGCCGGCGTGAAAGCTCACGACCCAGTCAAAGGGCCCGCAATAGCTCCACGTCTGATCCGGCAGGCCAATCTTCGGATTGCGCAGACCGATTGTCGGCATGGTCTGGCGCAATTTGGCAATGCAGCGTTCCAAAGCCTGCTGGTGACGTTCGCGATTGGGGCGATTGCCAACCATTTCGACCGCGTTGAAGTAGCTGTTTCGTTCGATGCGCATGATAAGCCTCACGTTGGTTTCGTGAAGTTTTCGCACAAATACGATAATTTCGTCAACTACGAAACTTTCTGTTGACGGGAAAATTTCTAGCCGCTAGGAGTCGGATGCTCGGGAGGAGCCGGGCATCGCTGGAGAGAGATACAATGTCCACATTAGGGACAACTGAAAGGCCGGCTGCCGGCAGCGGGTTCAGGCTCGCAGAGAGCCTGGCCGGGTACGGCTTTATCACGCCGTGGCTTATTGGCTTTTTTCTGCTGACGCTCGGGCCTGCTGTCGCCTCGTTCTATTTGTCTCTGACCGACTACAGCGGCCTTGGCGCAGCAAACTGGGTTGGCGCGGAGAACTACGTGCGCATCGCGACCGATGATCCGCGCTTCTGGACGGCGATGAACGTGACCTTCACCTTCGTGATGCTGTCGGTTCCCTTGAAGTTGCTTTTTGCGCTTGCCGTGGCAGTGGCGCTGAACCGGGGGCTTGAAGGCCTGTCGCTCTTTCGTGCGATCTTCTATCTGCCGTCACTGGTCGGCGGCAGCGTCGCCGTGGCGGTCCTGTGGCGACAGGTGTTTGCCGGCGACGGATTACTCAATCAGGCGCTTAACGCGTTGTTCGGTTTCGAAGGGCCAAGCTGGATCTCGAACCCTTCGACGTCGCTTTATACGCTCGTTCTCCTGGCGGTTTGGCAGTTTGGATCCTCGATGATCATCTTTCTTGCCGGTCTGCGTCAGATCCCGCAGGACATGTACGAGGCGGCAAGCATAGATGGCGCCAGCAAGGCCCGGCAGTTCTTCAAGATCACCTTGCCGCTTTTGACGCCAGTGATCTTCTTTAATGCCGTGATCCTGACGATCGATGCCTTCAAGGCCTTCACCTCGGCCTTTGTCATCAGCGACGGAACCGGCGGTCCGATCGACTCCACGCTGTTTTACACGCTCTACCTCTACCAGGAGGCCTTCACCAATTTCCGCTTCGGCTATGCCTCGGCGCTGGCCTGGGTCCTGGTGCTCATCATCGCCTTCTTCACCGCCATGTCATTCCTGACAGCCAGGTACTGGGTTCACTACGATGACTGATGCCGCTCTTTCGACGACCACCATCGCTTCGCGCGCCGACGCCGGCGTATCTGGCACATCCCCGTGGAAACGTGCTCTGCTTTATGCGCTGCTCGTCGCGGTCAGCTTTCTCATGCTCTATCCGCTGCTCTGGATGGTCGCGAGCTCGTTCAAGCCGGACAGCGAGATCTTCACCTCGACGGGGCTGATCCCGACTGACCCGACAGTCGATGCCTATCGCCGCGGCTGGACCGGCTTGAGTATCGGCTTTGGCTGGATGTTCTTCAATTCGCTGGTGATTTCGCTGCTCGTCGTCATCGGCAACCTCATTTCCTGCTCGATGGCGGCCTATGCCTTCACGCGCCTGCGTTTCAAGGGGCGCGGTTTCTGGTTCACACTGATGCTCGGCACCTTGATGATGCCGCAGCATGCGGTGCTGATCCCGCAATATGTGATGTTCCTGAAGCTTGGCTGGGTGAACTCCATCCTGCCACTGGTGGTGCCGAAATTCCTGGCGATCGACGCCTTCTTCATCTTCCTGATGGTGCAGTTTTTCCGGGGCATCCCGCGCGAGCTCGACGAGGCGGCCATCATGGATGGTTGCGGCCCGCTGCGCATCTTCCTGAAGGTAATCCTGCCGCTCTCAACGCCGGTGTTGGCGACGGCAGCCGTCTTCTCGTTCATCTGGACCTGGGACGATTTCTTTGCGCCGCTCATCTACCTGAATGACATTGAAAAATACACCGCCCAGCTCGGTCTGCGCACCTTCGTCGACTCCACCGGGACGTCGGACTGGGGTTCGCTCTTTGCCATGTCGACGCTGACGGTGCTGCCAATCTTCATCCTCTTCATGCTGTTCCAGCGACTGCTGATCGAAGGCATCGCGACAACCGGCATGAAGCGCTGACACCAACTGGAATTGAGAGATAGGGACGGAAACGATGACGACGCTGGCTTTGAGCAAGATCAAGAAGAGCTTTGGCAATCTCGACATCATCCGCGGCGTCGATCTGGCGATCGGCTCCGGAGAGTTCGTGGTTTTCGTCGGCCCATCGGGGTGCGGCAAGTCGACCCTTTTGCGCATGATTGCGGGGCTCGAGCCGATCAGCGGCGGCGAACTTTCCATCGGCGGCGAGCGCATGAACGAGAAGGAGGCGAGCCAGCGCGGCATCGCCATGGTCTTCCAGTCCTATGCGCTCTACCCGCATATGAGCGTCTACAAGAACATGTCCTTCGGTCTCGAAACGGCAAAGATGCCGAAGCCGGAGATCGACAAGCGGGTCCGCAAGGCCGCCGACATCCTGCAGATTACCCATCTGCTCGACCGCAAGCCGAAGCAACTCTCTGGCGGCCAGCGGCAGCGCGTAGCGATCGGCAGGGCAATCGTGCGCGACCCGAAGATCTTCCTGTTCGACGAGCCGCTGTCCAATCTCGATGCGGAGCTTCGCGTCCAGACGCGCGTCGAGATAGCCAAGCTGCACAAGGATATCGGCGCGACGATGATCTACGTCACCCATGACCAGGTGGAGGCAATGACGCTTGCAGACCGCATCGTCGTCTTGCGCGCCGGGGTCATCGAACAGCACGGCACGCCGCTCGAGATCTATAACCGGCCCGCCAACCGCTTCGTCGCCGGCTTCATCGGCTCGCCCAAGATGAATTTCCTCGATGCCGTCGCACGCGACATCCGCGACGGCGGTATCTCGATCGATGTTGCCGGCAGAATTGCGCGGCTCCCGATCGAGGAGCGCATCGCGGTTGGCACAAAGGTCAGCCTCGGCCTGCGGCCCGAACATATCGGTATCGACGCGACCGGCGGGCTCGAACTTGGCGCGCTGACGGTCGTCCATGTCGAGCATCTCGGCGGTCAGACCATCGTTTACGGGCGGCTCACCGACGGGCAGTCGCTGACGGTTGCTCTCGATGGCCAACGCCCGATCACTGCCGGCTCAACGCTGGACGTCCGGATTGCCGCGGAAAACTGCCACCTGTTCGACGGGGCCGGCGACCGCATCGGCCATTGATCGCAAAGAGAGATCTCAAGGAACAAATCATGGAGGAGGAGAACATGATCAACAGACGCCATTTTCTGCGTAACGCCGCGCTTTTCGGGGCCGGCGCCACGCTCGCGACGATGCCCGCGATCCGCGCCTTTGCTGAGGATTCCATGCGCCTTTATTGGTGGGGTACACCCAGCCGCGCCGAGCGCACGCTTGGCGTTGCCAAGCTCTTCGGGGCGGCGCATTCCGGCGCCAAGATCGTCGGCGAAGTGGGCGGGAGCGATTACTGGGCCAAACTGACGACGATGATCGCCGGTGGGAACGCCCCGGACATTTTCCAGCTCGAGCCCAGCCGCTTTGCCGATTATAGCCGCCGGTCCACCAACCTGCCGCTCAACGACTATCTCGGCAAGGTCATCCGCACGGACAAGCTGGTGCCAGGTGTGCTCGATCTTGGAACGGTCGACGGCAAGGTGACCGGTATGCCGTTGTCGCTGAACGCCTTTGCCATGATCTACGACGCTGATGCGGTCACGAAAGCCGGGCTTATCCCGCCTTCGGCCAAAACCACCTGGGACGACTTCGCCAAGTTCTCGATCGACCTTACCAAGGCAATAGGCAAGAAGAACGTCTGGGCGGTTGGAAACGCGTCGCGCTACACATACGCCTTCGAGGCGTTTTTGCATCAGCGCGGCAAGAAGCTCTACACGGAAGCCGGAAAGCTCGGCTATGAGGCCAGCGATGCGGCCGATTGGTTCGGCTATTGGGAGAGCCTCACCAAGAACGGCGGCTGCGTCTCCGCCGAGATACAAGCGCTCGACAAGGTGCTGGTCGACAGCAACCCGCTGGCGACCGGCAACGCGGCCATCGCGATTGCCTTCTCAAACCAGCTCCCTGCCTTCCAGAAGATCTCCAAGAGCACGCTCGATATCACGTCGCTGCCGGTCAGCAGTGCGGATGGTCCCTCCGGGCTTTTCTATCGCCCCGGCTTGCACTGGTCGATCGCAAGCACCGCGAAGAACCCGGAACTCGCAGCGCAATTCATCGACTTTTTCGTCAACGACCTGGAGGCCGGCAAGATCCTTCAGGTCGAGCGCGGCGTGCCTGTAAACACCGACGTGCAGACCGCCGTTCTTCCCTCGATCGACGCCACGGCGAAAAAGACGGTCGACTATGTCAACGGCATTGCGGATCGCGTCGGCACCTACCCGCCGGCCGTGCCGCTCGGTGCTGGTGAACTTGACGAGCGCGTCTTCCGGCCGCTCGCCGACAAGGTCGCCTTCGGCCAGCTGACGCCGGCGGAAGCAGGCAACGAACTCGTCTCATCGGCCGACCGCATTCTCAAGGCCTGAGCATCCGCTCCACTTTGCCGGGCCGCGCGGGAAGTCATCCCCCCGCGCGGCAATGTTCGAACGGAAACCTTTGGCATGACCGACATGATCTTCCCCGAAACCCTGTTTAAACCGTGGGCGGGCAATCCGCTCAAAAGCCGCGCCGATGTCGAGGCCGCGCTCAAGGCGCTGGTGGAGCCGGTTGAACAATATCGGTCTGCCGGCGGCGCTCGCATCCGGCTGGATGCGCATGCGGCACATTTCGACCAGGCGTCCGCCGACTTGGAGGGCTATTCCCGTCTGCTCTGGGGCCTGGCACCGGCCGAGGTCGGCGGCGCAACGTGGATCGATTGGACGCCGATCGCGCGCGGTCTTGCCAATGGCTGTGATCCGGCCCATCCGGAATACTGGGGCGACCCGTTCGACCGCAGCCAGCGCCTCGTGGAACTCGCAGCGATCGGATTTGCACTGAGGCTCGTTCCAGACAAGCTCTGGGCGCCCCTGTCTACGGGCGAACGGCGAAACGTTGTTGCCTATCTGCTCAAAGGCCATGCCTGCGAATATAGCGACAACAATTGGAAGTTCTTCCGGTTGCTCGTCAGCATGGGTTTGAGACATGTCGGGGTCGATTGTGATCGAGAACTCGACGACCAGTACCGGCAGGAACTCGACGCGTTCCACCTCGGCGATGGCTGGTATCACGATGGGGATACGCGCCGCGCCGACCACTACATTCCCTTCGCCTTTCACTTCTATGGCCTGATCCTGGCGGCCCTCGATGGCGGCGACTGGACGAAAAGGTATCGGGAGCGGGCCCGACTGATCGCCGGAGACATGGCGAGATGGTTTGCCGATGACGGACCGGCGCTCTGCTTCGGTCGCTCGATGACCTATCGTTTTGCCATTGCCGGCCTCTTCGGCGCCATGGCGCTCGCAGGCGAAGAGGAGATCCCCTTCGGACAACAGAAGGGTTACTTCCTGCGTCATCTGCGCTGGTGGGCGAAGCGCCCCTTCGCCGCGCGCGATGGCGTGATGCCCGTCGGCTACGCCTATCCCAACCTCATCATGTCGGAACCGTACAATTCCGCGCAATCGCCCTATTGGGCGCTGAAGGCCTTCCTTCCGCTGATGCTGCCGGCGGACCATCCGTTCTGGGCGAGCGATGAGGACGCCTGCCCACAGCGATCCGCCGTCTCCACGCAGCGCCATATCGGTTTCCTGATCGCCAATCCGGCAGGGGATGCCATTGCGCTCTCCTGTGGCCAGCACACGAGCGCCGAGAACACCTTCATCCGCTTCGCGCCTGAGAAATACGCGAAGTTCGCCTATTCGGGGCGATACGGCTTCAGCATCGAGAACGATCTCTGGCGGTTCGACAATTCCGTGCTCGAATCCATGATCGGCTTCAGCGATGACGGCGTGCATTTCCGCGTGCGCGAAACCAACGAAGAGGCGCTCGTCGCCAACAACCTTCTCTATGCGCGTTGGCGGCCCTTCGCCGATGTCTTGGTCGAGACCTGGCTTTACTGGGACGGCGATTTCCAGGTTCGGCTTCACCGCATCGACACGCCGCGGACGCTCGCCACGATCGAAGGCGGCTTTGCAGTCGGGCGAGACGCCGGCGAAGTTTGCAAACAGGGTGCCGGCCGCGCTGTCGTTGCCACGGCGACGGACCTGTCAGCCATCCTCGACATCGGTTCGACGAACCCTCGGGAGGGCCGCTGCCATATCGCTGCCCCAAACACCAACCTGGTTTCCGCAAAAACCTTGGTTCCGCAATTGCGCGGTACTGTTCCAGTCGGCGTCAGCACGCTCGCCGTCGCCGTGCTTGCGCAGGCCGATGCGACAGAGGGGACAAGGAAACTATCCCGCTTGCCTGCAGCACCCGACGTCGGAGCGCTGCGACGGCGCGTGTCCGAGACGGGGACAACCGTAACGCTGATGCGCGGCGTATCGCTCTGACATCCTCGATCCTGCCACAACGACCGAAAGACTTGATATGACGATCCCCGATTTTACATCCCGCCACGCCATCGATCCGCTTGCTGCCGCAGCGATGGGAACCGACGAGCTGCGTCACAATTTCCACATTGGCGGTTTGTTTGCGAGCGATCGCGTCAACCTCACCTATACCCATTACGACCGCATGGTGATCGCTGGGGCGATGCCGGTCGAGGCGGAGCTGACGCTCGAAGCCATCAAGCCGATGGGAACGAAGACGTTTCTCGAGCGCCGCGAGCTGATTGCCGTCAACATCGGCGGGCCGGGGCGGGCCGTCGTTTCCGGAAAGAGCCATGTGCTCGGTCCCCGTGACATGATCTATGTCGGCATGGGGTCGGACGTGGTGTTCTCGTCGGACGACCGGTCGAAGCCGGCAAAGTTCTATCTGTTGTCAGCCCCCGCGCACCGTACTTACCCGACAGCGCTTTTGACGATCGCGGGCGCGAAACGTCTCGATCTCGGCAGCCTGGAAACATCGAACGAACGATCGATCTTTCAGTTCACCAATGGGATCGAGACCTGCCAGCTGGTCGTCGGAATGACGGAACTGAAGGAAGGGTCGGTGTGGAACACGATGCCGGCGCACATCCATGATCGACGCATGGAGGTCTATCTTTATTTCGACCTTCCGGAGCCGGCGCGGGTTTTCCATTTTCTCGGAGAGCCTTCCGAAACCCGCCATATCGTGATGGCGAACGAAGAGGCGGTGCTGTCGCCGGTGTGGTCTATACATTCCGGTTGCGGCACCTCCAGCTATGCCTTCATCTGGGCGATGGCGGGGGACAATGTCGACTACACCGACGCCGACCCGGTCCCGATGGAGACGTTGCGATGAGCGATCTCTCGGCCTTCAGCCTCGACGGCAAGCGCGTGCTGGTTACGGGTGCCAACACCGGGATCGGCCAAGGCATCGCGGTATCGGTCGCCCGGGCTGGCGGCGAAGTGGTCGCGGTCGGACGCTCGTCCATGGCCGAAACAGTCGAAAAGGTCGAAGCGGCGGGCGGCCGGATCCAGCCGTTTGCCTGCGATCTTAGCGATGGAGAGGCGGTCAAAACGTTGCTTGACCGCGTCTGGGGACAGTGCGGCCCATTGGATGGACTGGTCAACAATGCCGGCATCATTCGTCGGTCGGCCTCCACCGAGCTCTCGGAGGCCGACTGGGATGACGTGATCGACCTCAATCTCAAGGCGGCCTTTCTTCTTTGCCAGGCCTATGGCCGAAAACTCCTGGACGAAAAGCGAGCCGGGCGCATCGTCAATATCGCCTCGTTGTTATCCTTCCAGGGCGGCATTCGTGTCGCATCCTATACGGCCTCAAAACATGGAGTGCTGGGCATTACCCGCATCCTTGCCAACGAATGGGCAAGCAAGGGCATCAACGTCAATGCGATCGCGCCTGGCTACATCGTCTCCAACAACACCGAGGCGCTGCGCGCGGATGCGAACCGCTCAGCGGCAATCCTTGACCGCATCCCGGCCGGTCGCTGGGGCACGCCCGATGATATCGGCGAGGCTGCCGTTTTTCTCTTGGCGCCGGCATCCCGCTACATGCATGGCGCGGTCGTCCCGGTTGATGGCGGCTGGTTGGCGCGATGAATTGCGTTGCTGCCGTCCGGGTAGCGATCAGGCCGGCGCAGAGGTTAGCCTGCGGGCAATGTCGAAAAAGGCGCTGACCAGTTTCCCGTTGCTGCGCTCGCGCAAACAGATGAGTGCTTCGTCCATCAGCATCTCGGGCGCTTCGATCTCGATGGGAATGAGGCGGCTGTCTTGCCCGAACTCCGCCGACGAAACGAAGCCGACCCCGCCGCCGGCGGCGACGATCTCGCGCACCGCCTCACGACCTTCGGCTTCGATGAGCGGCGTCAGTTGCACGCCACATTGCTGCGACATCGTTTCGAGCTTTTGGCGGGTCTTGGAGCCTTGCTCGCGCATGACCAAGGGGTGCTTCACGAGTTCAGCGAAAGTCACCTTTTTCTTGCCTTGCAGCGGATAGTCACGGCTCGCAAAGGCTATGATCGGCGTGGAGTTGAGTTTCAGGATGTCGAAGTCGCTCGATTGCGGGATCTCGCCGAGAACGCCGATGTCTGCCTCATAGGCGTGCAGGCTGGTGATGACGGTTTCGGTGTTGCCGGAATCGATCGACACCTGGACGGTCGGATAGGTGCGCCGGAAAGCGGCAAGGATATGCAGCAGGTGATGGGCGGCATCGGCAACGATCCGTAGTTTTCCCGCTCTCAGCGCCCGTGATTCCGACAAAAGATCCAGGGCCTGCTGCTCGACGTCGAACATGCGGCGGGTGACTTCCAGGAGCTGTTGGCCCGCCTGGGTCAGCGTTACCTGCTTCTTGTTCCGGTTGAAGAGGAGGACATCATATTCCTCCTCGAGCTTGCGCACCTGATCCGAGACTGCCGGCTGAGTAAGGAAGAGCGCTTCGGCGGCACGCGAGAAACCGCCGTGGATGGCCACGTTATGAAAGGCGCGGAGCTGGACATAGCGCATGCGTACGACGCCTTCTTGAATAGATTTGAACGATAGTTTGATTAAAACGAACGATTTGATTTATGTAAAGCGGGCGCGGATAGTTTTCGGATTCCACCTCTATCCGGAGCGCGCCTCATGAACCTCCCGGCCGTCGTCCTCGAGCTTGCCGCCGCCACCGTCCTCTTGCTCTACGCCGTCAGCCTCGTGAAGAAAGGTGTTGAGGCGGCGGCAGGCGACATCGTCGCGCGTACCGTCGGTGGCGCCGGTGGACGACCGCGTGCGGCCATCTGCGGCTGCGCGGTTGCCATTGCGCTGCAAAGCTCGACGGCGGTCGCCATGCTTGCCGCCGGTTTTGCCGTCAGCGGCGCGCTGGCGCTTGATACCGGCCTGGCGGTGCTGCTTGGTGCCGATCTCGGCTCGGCGCTTGTCGTCAAGATCCTGTCCTTCGACTTGCATTGGCTGGCGCCGCTTCTGATCGCCGCTGGCGGTCTTGCGCATCTGAAGGCATCGACCCGCAAGTCCGTCGAGACCGGGCGTGCAGTGCTCGGCATCGGTCTGCTGCTGCTCTCGCTGCAGATGATCGGCCATGCGACGCAGCCGCTCTCTCAGAGCCCGATGCTGCCTTCCGTCGTCGCTTTCGTCGGCAAGGATGCCTTGAGCGTGATGATCCTTGCCGCCTTCTTCACTTGGGCGCTGCACTCCAGCGTGGCAGCGATCCTGCTGATCCTGACCTTTGCCGTGAAGGGCATCGTGCCCCTGGACGTCGGCATTCCCCTGGTGCTCGGCGTCAACATCGGCGGCGGGCTCATCGCGCTGTGGCTAACCCGCGGTCTGCCGGTCGAAGGCCGACGCCTGCCGCTTGGTAATCTCCTCTTCCGCGCCCTGTTCGGCGCAGCGATCTTCGGACTCTTTTCGCTGCATTCCCCGTTCGACTGGCTTCCTGGGGAGACTGTGGCCGGCAAGCTGGTCAATCTGCATGTGCTCTTCAACGCTGCCCTGGTTCTCGTCGGGGTGATTTTCTGCGGCCCGATGGCGCGCCTCGTTCGGTTGCTCATGCCGGAGGCCGCCGGTGCCAATGATCGTGCGGCTCATGTCAGCGCGCTTGACCCGGCGCTGATCGACAAACCGGCGCAGGCGCTGGCGGGCGCGGCACGCGAGGTGTTGCACATGGGCAATCTTATCGCCCGGATGCTGGAGCCCGTCATGACCGTCATTCACGCGCCGACACCGCAGGCGGTCAAGGCGCTCAGAAGCATCGATGGCGACATCCACGTGGCCCATAGCGCAATCAAGCTCTACATCGCCGCCGTCAACCGCGGCATCCTGACCGAAGAGCAATCGCGGCGCGGCATCGAACTCACCGAGGCGGCGATCCATCTCGAATATGCCGGAGACGTCGTCGCAAAGAGCCTCCTGCAAATGGCCGAGGAGCGGCTTGCGGGCGCAGGGACCTTCTCGCAGGAGGGATGGCGTGAACTCACCTTGCTGCATGCGGCCGTGTCTTCCAACGTCAGGCTGGCGGCCAATCTTCTCGTCTCCCCAGACCCGGTGATCGCGCGCGAAATGGTTCGGCAGAAGGAACATGTGCGTCGCCTGGTCGAAGAAAGCAGCAAGTGCCATCTGGAGCGGCTTCGGCAGGGCATCGCGACCAGCATCCTGTCGAGCGACATGCATCTCGAGATCGTTCGGGCGCTGAAGGAGGTCAATTCGCTGGTGACGACGATGGCCTATCCGCGCCTGCGCGAGAGCGGGGACCTCCTGGAAAGCCGGCTCGTGCCTGCTGCTTAGACATATAAATTGAAACGATAGATTGATACAAAAGAACGATTTTACAGATATATGTTTCCGCCCCATTGTCGTTCTCGAACACGCCAACCGCGAGGACGGACAATGCCAAACACCGCTTCTGAAAGAACCATCGCGCCCCTGGAAACACCGAGGCTGGGCGAGCCCTATCTCTTGACGCCCGGCCCGCTAACCACGGCCTATCGGGTTAAGGAAGCCATGCTGCGGGACTGGGGTTCCTGGGATGGCGATTTCCGGGCAATGACCGCCAAGCTTCGCCAGGAACTGCTCGAGATTGCCGGCGATGCCAAGGGCGAGTTCGATTGCGTGCCGATGCAGGGCAGCGGTTCGTTTTCAGTCGAGGCGATGCTCGGCAGCTTCGTCCCGAAGGACGGCCGTGTGCTGGTGCTGATGAACGGCGCCTATGGCAAGCGCATCGCCCAGACGCTTTCCTATCTCGGTCGTGACCATGTGACGATCGACAAGGGCGACTACATGCCGCCACGCGGTCCGGAGGTTGCAGCAGCGCTCGATGCCGACCCTGGAATCACCCATGTCGTGATCGTCCATTGCGAAACGAGCTCCGGCATCCTCAACCCGTTGAAGGAGATTTCCGACACAGTCTATTCCCGCGGTCGCAAGTTGCTCGTCGACTCCATGAGCGCCTTCGGCGCAGTGCCGGCCGGTATCGGCGATTTCCGCTACGAGGCGATCGTTTCTTCCGCCAACAAGTGCATCGAGGGTGTGCCGGGCTTCGGCTTCGTTATCGCCCGCAAGAGCGAACTGGAGGCAGCCAAGGGGCGCAGCCATTCACTCAGCCTCGATGTGCATGCCCAGTGGGACTACATGAACAAGACCGGCCAGTGGCGCTTCACGCCGCCGACCCACGTTGTCGCGGCGTTCCTGGAGGCCTTGCGTCTGCATCGGGAAGAGGGCGGTGTCGCCGGTCGCGGAGCCCGTTATGCCCGCAACCGCGACGTCATGGTCGCGGGCATGCGCGAGGCCGGTTTCGAGACGTTGCTTGCCGACCAGTGGCTGTCGCCGATCATCGTCACCTTCTTCAGCCCGGCCCACCCGGCCTTCGCCTTCGACCGCTTCTACGACCTGATGAAGGACAAAGGCTTCATCATCTACCCGGGTAAGCTGACGGTGGTCGACAGTTTCCGCGTCGGCTGCATCGGTCGCATGGACGAGCATGTCATGCGCCGCGTGGTCGAGGCCGCCCGCAACTCACTCTCCGAAATGGGCGTCGACAGCGCCGCTCCCCCGGCCGTCGCCCTTGAAGAACGTCGCCGTCTCGCTGCCTGAACTGAGGAAATTACGATGAACAAGATGTCCAAGATCACCGTTACCGCCAACCGTCGCACCTATCCCTGGCCGAATGTCCCGGCCATCGCCATCTGCCTCGACGGCTGCGAGCCGGCCTATCTCGACGAAGCCATCAAGGCCGGGCTGATGCCGACGCTCGAGCGCATCCGCAAGACCGGGACGGAGCGCACCGCGCTCAGCGTTATCCCGAGCTTCACCAATCCGAACAACCTTTCCATCGCTACCGGCCGGCCGCCAGCGATCCACGGCATCTGCGGCAACTATCTCTACGAACCGCAGACGGGTAACGAAGTGATGATGAACGATCCACGCTTCCTGCGCGCCCCGACCATCTTCAAGGCATTCTACGATGCGGGTGCGAAGGTCGCCGTGGTGACGGCGAAGGACAAGCTCAGGGCGCTGCTCGGCCACGGGCTGAAGTATGACGAGGGCAGGGCCATCTGCTTCTCGTCTGAAAAGGCGGACAAGACGACCGAGGCGGAAAACGGCCTCGACAATGCCTCGGCCTGGCTCGGTCGCGCTGTACCGGAAGTCTATTCGGCCGATCTCTCCGAATTCGTCTTTGCCGCCGGCGTCAAGCTGCTCAAGGAATTTCGGCCGGATGTCATGTACCTGACGACCACCGACTATGTGCAGCACAAATATGCGCCGGGCGTACCCCAGGCGAACGCCTTCTATGAGATGTTCGACAAGTATCTGACCGAACTCGACGCGCTCGGCGCGGCCATCATCGTCACGGCCGACCACGGTATGAAGCCGAAGCACAAGGCGGACGGTTCGCCGGATGTCATCTACGTGCAGGACCTGCTCGACCAATGGCTCGGCAAGGACGCCGCGCGCGTCATCCTGCCGATCACCGACCCCTATGTCGTGCATCACGGCGCGCTCGGCTCGTTTGCCACGGCCTATCTGCCCGAAAGTGCGGACAAGGAGGAGATCATCGAGCGGCTGCAGGCGATCGAAGGCATCGACGTCGTGCTCTCCCGCCCGGAAGCCTGCGTACGCTTCGAGCTGCCCGACGATCGGATCGGCGATCTCGTGCTGATCTCCTCGGAAAACAAGACGCTCGGCACCAGCGAACATCGCCATGATCTGGCGGCGCTGAACGAACCGCTGCGCTCGCATGGCGGCCTGACCGAACAGGCGGTGCCTTTCATCGCCAACCGCAAACTGCCCGAATTGCTGACATCCGCGTCGTTGCGCAATTTCGATGCGTTCTACTACGCGCTCGTCGCAGCCGCCCAGACAACGCACTAGGGAGGGAGCGATGACCAAGGTGGAAACAGCATTTGCAATTCGCCACGAGCCCATGCGGATCGCCGGCAAGACAGTCGATACCGAAGGGCGCATCGAGGTGCGCTACCCTTTCAACGATGCGGTGATCGGCACGGTGCCTGCGGGCAGCGCCGAGCATGCGCGCAAGGCCTTCGAGATCGCGGCCGCCTACCAGCCGAAGCTGACGCGTTACGAGCGTCAGCGCATCCTGCTCAAGGCTGCGGACCTGCTCGTTGCCCGCAAGGAGGAGATCTCTGATCTGATCACGCTGGAGCTCGGGATCTCCAAGCAGGACTCGCTCTACGAGGTCGGCCGCGCCTTCGACGTGCTGACGCTCTCGGGCCAGATGTGCATTCATGACGACGGCGAGATCTTCTCCTGCGACCTCACACCACACGGCAAGGCGCGCAAGATCTTCACCACGCGCGAACCGCTCAACGCCATTTCGGCGATCACGCCGTTCAACCATCCGCTCAACATGGTGGCACACAAGGTCGCGCCGGCGGTTGCGACGAACAATTGCGTTGTGCTCAAGCCGACAGAACTGACGCCGATGACGGCGCTTATCTTCGCCGACATTCTCTATGAGGCCGGCCTGCCGCCGGAAATGCTCTCGGTCGTGACCGGCTGGCCAGCCGATATTGGCATGGAGATGATCACCAATCCGAACTTCGACCTCATCACCTTTACCGGCAGCGTTCCTGTCGGCAAGCTGATCGCGGCCCACGCCCACTACAAGCGGCAGATCCTGGAGCTCGGCGGCAACGACCCGCTGATCATCCTCAACGATCTGTCGGACGACGATCTCGCAAGAGCCGCGGATCTGGCCGTTGCCGGCGCGACGAAGAACTCCGGCCAGCGTTGCACCGCTGTGAAACGCATCCTCTGCCAGGAGAGCGTTGCCGACCGCTTCGTGCCGCTGGTGCTCGAGCGAGCGAAAAAGCTGAGGTTCGGCGATCCGATGGACCGGGCGACGGACCTTGGCACGGTCGTCCATGCCAAGGCGGCGGAAGTCTTCGAGCGGCGGGTGCACCGGGCAGCGGAAGAAGGGGCGGAGATCCTCTACGATCCCGGCCGTAAGGGCGCCCTCTTGCCGCCAATCGTTGTCGACCGCGTTAAGCATTCGAGCGAACTGGTGATGGAAGAAACCTTCGCGCCGATCATACCGATCGTGCGCGCGCCCGATGATGACGACGCGCTGATCGCGCTCTCGAACTCAACCGCCTTCGGCCTTTCTTCCGGCGTCTGCACCAATGACTTCCGGCGAATGCAGAAATACATCGCCGGGCTGAAGGTCGGCACGGTCAACATCTGGGAAGTGCCGGGTTACCGGATCGAGATGAGCCCCTTCGGCGGCATCAAGGATTCCGGCAACGGCTACAAGGAAGGCGTCATCGAGGCGATGAAGAGCTTTACCAACGTCAAGACATTCTCCTTGCCATGGTGATCTCAAGCGTTTCCCCCGCTGATTCACCCCTCTGGGAGCCGCCATGGCGGCTCCCTTTTTATTTGCTCCCGCAGCGTCGCGGGGCTCTGCGCGACGCGCAATCTTAGATCTGCTCCTTCATCCGGCAGATTGTGCGAAATCGTATCGAAACCTGCCCCCGCCTTGGTCAAGCGCGGTTTCCATGCCCAGTTCTGCGGCAGAACATCCATAGTTTTTTTCTTCTAATCGATAAGAATAATAAATTTTACTTACAGGAAACCGCTGCGCAGAATGTTTCCCGAAGCCGATCACAACAGGGCAACGACAAGATTGTCCGCCGCGCTTCCCCGGTTTTACCAGGACCTCAGAGGAGAACTTCAATCATGAACAGACGCATGTTCTTTGTGCTTGCCGGCGCCGTTTCCGCTGTGCTTCCTGCCATCGCTGCCGCTGAAACACAGCTCACCGTCTACACCGCCGTCGAAGCCGTCGACCTCGACCGCTACAAGGCGACCTTCGAAAAGGCCCACCCGGACATCAAGATCAACTGGGTGCGCGATTCCACAGGCGTCATGACCGCCAAGCTGCTTGCAGAAAAAGACAATCCGCAGGCCGATGTCGTCTGGGGGCTCGCTGCAACCTCGCTGCTTCTCTTGAAGACCGAAGGCATGCTGGAACCTTACCAGCCCAAGGGCGTCGAGACGCTCGACCCGAAATTCGTCGATAAGGACACGCCGCCGAGCTGGGTCGGCATGGACGCCTATGTCGCGGCTCTTTGCTACAACACGGTCGAGGGCGAAAAGCTCGGCCTCAAGCCGCCGACGAGCTGGAAAGACCTGACGAACCCCGAATACAAGGGCCACGTGGTGATGCCGAACCCGGCATCCTCGGGCACCGGTTTCCTCGACGTCTCCGGCTGGATGCAGATGTGGGGCGAGGAGAAGGCCTGGGACTACATGGACAAGCTCCACGAGAACATCTCCGCCTACACCCATTCCGGCTCCAAGCCGTGCAAGATGGCAGGCGCCGGTGAAGCCGTCATCGGCGTGTCCTTCGAGTTTCCGGGCGCCAAGGCCAAGAGTGCCGGTGCACCGATCGACATCATCTTCCCCGCCGAGGGTTCGGGCTGGGAGGCCGAGGCAACCGCAATCATCGCTGGCACGGCAAACCTCGAAGCCGCAAAGACGCTCGTCGACTGGTCGGTCACCAAGGAAGCGAACGAAATGTACAATGCCGGCTATGCCGTCGTTGCCTATCCGGGCGTCGCCAAGCAGGTCGAGCACCTGCCCGACGACATCGCTTCCCGGATGATCGTCAACGACTTCGAGTGGGCTGCAAACAACCGCTCTGACATCCTCAAGGAATGGCAGAAGCGTTACGACGCCAAGTCTGAACCGAAGAGCTGAGCCTGATCGGCCGGGCGCAGCGCCTTTGCGCTGCGCCCGATCGCATTTCTCGGAAAGAAAATCCCTCAAGCCAGCGGAGCTTGCAGATGAGGCATGCCCTGTCGATCGAACCGACGCCCACCAGCCGTCAGCACTTCGCCGATGACGCGGCCGCGGAGCCGGCCCCCTACTTGCAGATCTCGGATCTCTGGAAGACCTATGGCGATTTCGTCGCGCTTCGCGACATTTCGCTGTCGATTGCCAGGGGCGAGTTCGTCTGTTTTCTCGGCCCGTCCGGCTGCGGCAAGACGACGTTGCTGCGAGCCATCGCCGGTCTCGACCTGCAGACGCAAGGCACCATCCTGCAAGACGGCCGCAATATCTCGACGCTGCCGGCTTCTAGCCGCGACTATGGCATCGTCTTCCAGTCTTATGCGCTCTTTCCCAATCTGACGATCGAGCAGAACATCGCCTTTGGCCTGGAAAACACCGGCCGATCGAAGGCGGGGGCCGCATCCCGGGTCGCCGAACTCTTGGAAACGGTCGGCCTTTCGGCGCACGGCAAGAAGTATCCGGCCCAGCTTTCCGGTGGCCAGCAACAGCGCATCGCGCTTGCCCGCGCCATCGCCATCTCGCCGGGGCTATTGTTGCTCGACGAGCCGCTGTCGGCACTCGACGCCAAGGTTCGCGTGCACCTTCGCCATGAGATCAAGGCGCTGCAGAGAAAGCTCGGTGTGACGACCATCATGGTGACGCACGACCAGGAGGAGGCCCTCGCCATGGCCGACCGGATCGTCGTCATGAACCACGGCGTCATCGAGCAGGTCGGCTCGCCGACCGAAATCTACCGTCATCCCGAAACGCTGTTCGTCGCCGACTTCATCGGCGAGACCAATCAGTTCGAAGCCCGGGTTCTTGGAGATGACGAAGTCGAGATCGGCCACTCCGCCTTTTGCTGTTCGACGGAGGATTTTTCCGCCGGCCATGCGGCAACGGCGGTCGTCCGCCCGGTCGACATCATTCCCCACGGAGCCGATGCCCATGCCGTCAACGCCAGCGACCGGCCGGCCACACCGCAGAACCTGATCGATGCCGAGGTGCGCGAGATGGAGTTCCTCGGCATGTTCTGGCGCACGCGCCTGACGGCCCCGCGTCTCGGCGAGCGCACGCTGGTTGCCGACTTCTCCGTCAACGCGGTGAGACGCCTCCGGATCGAAACCGGCGGCGCCATCCAGGTGGAGATCCCGCGCGAACGCCTGCTGCTCTATCCGAGGGGGGCTGGACGATGAACATGGTTCTGGAAGCACCCCACCTTCCCCTGATCGGCAAGCGGCTGCGCCAGGAATCCTCCAAAGACGACCGCATCAAGCTCGGCTTCATGGCAGTCATCGGGCTATATCTGGTCGTCGCGCTTGGCGCGCCGCTCTTCGTCATGCTGTCGAAGTCGCTGTCGACCTACCGGTTCGAGCTTTCGGCTTTCGAGTTCCAGGTGAGCGACGAGACGGGGGCGAACTGGGGGCCGGTCGTCACCGCCGAAGACCTGAACCGGGAACTCGGGGCGGTGACGGAAGCCGAGCTTTCCAGCAGTTCCGACGGACGGCTCGCGGCCACAAAATTATTCCCGGATTTCAAGTTCCGCAGCCCCGTTCACTACCGTATTCGCGGCACGAACGGCGATGCCGCCTTCCTGGTCGGCTCCACCCTCGAAAAGGGGACTGAGTGGCGGGACTATGATTCCGGTACCTTCCGGCGCGTCGTGCTGCGACCCGCGCGCGCTTTGGGTTTTACGAACTTCACGACCTATTTCTCGACGCCGGCGCTTGCGCAGTCGATTTACAATTCCGTGCTGATGGCGGTGATCAGCACGGTGTTCACGATCTCGGTCGCCTTTGCGCTTGCCTACGGCCTGACGCGCAGCTGCATGCCGCTCAAAGGGCTTTTCCGCGGCATCCTTACGATCCCGATCCTGGTGCCGTCACTCTTGCCGGGCATTGCACTCGTCTATCTCTTCGGCAATCAGGGCATCTTCAGGGATTGGCTTTTTGGCTATTCGATCTACGGGCCGATCGGCATCGTCATAGGCTCTGTTTTCTTCACCCTGCCGCATGCCTTCCTGATCATCCTGACGGCGCTCTCGATTGCCGATGCTCGCCACTATGAGGCGGCCGCATCGCTCAAAGCCAGCAAATGGCGGACCTTCACGACCGTCACGGTGCCCGGCGCGCGCTTCGGCATCGTCTCTGCGGCCTTCGTCGTCTTCACGCTTGTCATCACCGATTTTGGCCTGCCCAAGGTGATCGGCGGACAATACGGCATGCTCGCCGTCGACATTTACAAGCAGGTGATCGGCCAGCAGAACTTCGAGATGGGCGCGGTCGTTTCCGTCATCCTGCTGGTGCCGGCGGTGCTTGCCTTTTACGTCGACCGGCACATGCAGAAGCGGCAGGTAGCGCTTCTGTCGGCGCGCGCCGTGCCCTATCAGCCGAAGCCCAATGCCCGCATGGACGGTCTGTGCTTCACCTTTGCCTGCTTCGTCAGCCTCTTCATCCTCGGCATGATCGCCATGTGCCAGATCGCAGCGGTGGTGAAGTTCTGGCCCTATGACCTGACGCTGACAGCCAAGAATTTTGCCTTCGACCTGATGGACGGTGGCGGCTGGGCCGCCTATGGCAACTCGATCCGGCTCGCGCTTTTGACGGCACTCTTCGGTTCGATCGTCGTCTTTGCCGGCGCCTACATGGTGGAGAAGGCCGATGGCTTCCGCTTCGGCCGTGGCCTCTTTCACTTCCTGGCGATGATGCCGATGGCGGTGCCCGGCATGGTGCTCGGCCTTGCCTATATCTTCTTCTTCAACAACCCGGCCAATCCGCTGCACCCGATCTACGGCACGATGACGATCCTCGTCGTCTCGACCGTGACGCACTTTTATACCGTCGCGCACCTGACCGCGCTGACGGCGCTGAAGCAGATGGACCCGGAGTTCGAATCCGTCGCCGCGTCGCTGAAACAGCCCTTCCACCGGCTGTTCTTTCGGGTCACGGTGCCGGTCTGCCTGCCGGCGATCCTCAACATCGCTATCTATCTCTTCGTCAATGCGATGACGACCGTCTCGGCGGTCGTGTTTCTCTACTCGACCGACACCAAGCTCGCGTCAGTCGCCGTGCTAAACATGGACGACGCCGGCGATATAGCGCCGGCCGCGGCCATGGGCATGATGATCTTTTACACTAATGTTGCGGCCAAACTTGTCCACGCGCTGATCGCGCGCGGTCTGCTCGCGCGCACCCAGGCTTGGCGCTAACCCGCAACCAGCCCTTCGCAAAGCGCCGCCGTCCTTCGTTCTGAAGGACGGCGGCGCTTTTGTCCGCGTCACTCTACGCCACCCGGAGCTCCGCCATCACCACTTTGCGGTCGTTTCCTGCGCGCAGGCGCTCCATCTCGTTGAGACGCGAACGCTGCGGCGTAAGGCCGTAGCGTTCGCGGTAGGTGCGGGAAAAGTGCGAGGCGGTGGAAAAGCCGCAGGCGACCGCGATTTCGATGACCTGAAGCGACGAGGTTATGAGCAGCAGGTGAGCGCGCTCGAGCCTGAGGTCGAGATAGTAGCGCGCCGGCGTGCGCCCCATTTCTCTTCGAAACAGGCGCTCGATCTGGCGCCGGGAAAGTCCGGTCGAGGGCCACATGTCGGCGAGCTTCAATGGCTCGGCAAGATTTGCCTCCATCTTTTCGATGACACGAATCAATAGAGGGTTGTCGATGCCGAGACGTGCCTGCAACGGTAATCGCTGGCGCTCGCCGGTCTCACGCAGCCGCTCGCAGAGTGCCGCCTCGCAGATACGGGTGGCCACGTCCCGACCAAGGTCCTCTTCGATGATGTGCAGGAACATGTCGAAGGGCGCGTTGCCGCCGGCGCAGGTATAGATCCCGCCGTCGATCTCAAAGGCGGTCTGGCGCGGGTCCGCGATGAAGAACCGCTCGGAGAAGTCTGGAAAGTGTTCCCAGTGAACGGCGCAGCGACGCTCATCGAGCAGCCCCGCGCGCGCTAGGCAGTAGACGCCGCCGCCAAGCCCGGCGAGGCGCGCGTTGCTGCGAGCGCCTGATCGCAGCCAGGCCTCCAGGGCCCTGTCGGCCGATGGCTTCTTGCGGCCGCCACAGATGACGATGAAGCCCGGATCTGCATCGCGGCCAAACCGGTTGCGTTCGGCCGAGAGCGGCGCCGCTACCGGAATGCCCGTGCCGCAGGATGAAACGGCGGGTGCTCCATCCGCCGCTACAAGGTGCCACCCGTATACCGGGCGGCCGGCCACGTCATTGGCGAGGCGTAGCGCTTCGATCGCCGCGGAGAAGCCATGGAGGGTAAATCCATCGAGCAGGTAGAAGGTGAAGTGGCGAGCCTGCGTACATGGCTGTTGCATTGTCTCTTCCTGAGGGCGTCGAAGTGGTGCGCGGAAAGAATAGTTACATTATGCAACATATTGGACCGTTGCCAATCCCGTTAAAACGAGGATCCGAAGAAATCCGCTCGAAATCCGTGCAGGTGAGGGGCTACTGCGCGTGCGCTGCGGCATGGACAACCGTTGCAGCTTGTCAAATGGACAAAAATGGACACAGATAGTCACATGTCAGAACAACAAAACGCCCGCGCTCTTGCTCCACGCCGTCACGGCGAGATCCTCAGGCGGCTTGCAGCCGACGGTACCGTTGGTATCACCGAGCTTGCGGATTTCTTCGATGTTTCGCGTCAGACCATCAGGCGCGATCTGAAGCTTCTTGCCGATCGCGGCCAGCTCGATCTTGTCCATGGCGGCGCCACCCTGTTCGAGCCGACGGAAGCGGCCTTCGTCGAGCGGCGGGAGGAGAATGCCGGGCCAAAAGCGCTGATCGGTCGTGCAGCAGCAGGTCTCGTGCGCGACGGCATGGTGATCTTCCTTGATTCCGGCACGACGACGCTTGCTGTGGCCCATGCCCTGACTGGGCGAAAAAACTTAACGATTTGCACGACTTCGCTATCGATCGCCTTGCTGATGTGCCGACAGCCCCAGGTGCGCGTTCATATGCTCGGCGGCGAAATCGATCCGGATGAAGAAGCGGCCATCGGTATCGATGCGCTCGAGGCGATCAGCCATTTCCGCGTCGACGTCGCGTTCTTAGGCGGCGGGGGCCTGTCGCCCGATGGAGAGGTGACCGACTTTACCCGCAGCGGCGCCGAGCAGCGCTCGCGCATGGTGGCAACGGCGGCCAAGGCCTATTTCGTACTCGACAGTTCCAAGTTCGGACGGCTGACGCCACTTCGCATTCCCCGCTTCGAAGCCGCCGCCGGAGTGATTGTTGACCGACATCCGCCGGAGGCGATCCGCGAGGCGCTCGAGCGCAAAGGTCCAGCCCTGGTCGTTGCAGAACAACAACTGTAATCTTTTGTAACTTTTTGTCTTGTTCTTTGTCCGCGTTTTGTTACCGTGCGGCCTTCCATGGGTTCGGGAGGTCGTTTCATGGCGCAGGAATTTCCAACACAGGCACAGGTCGTCATCGTCGGCGGCGGTATTATAGGCTGCTCGGTCGCGTATCACTTAACCAAGCTCGGCTGGAACGACGTCGTTTTGCTGGAGCAGGGGCAGTTAAGCGGCGGCACCACCTGGCATGCGGCCGGTCTCGTCGGTCAGTTGCGCAGCCACGCCAACATGACGGGCCTCATCAAATATTCGACCAAGCTCTATAGCGAGCTTGAGTCCGAGACCGGCCTTGCCACGGGCTGGAAGAATTGCGGCTCGCTCTCGGTTGCCCGCACGCAAGACCGCATGACCGTGTTGAAGCGCACGGCGGCCTCTGCTCGCGCCCAAGGCGTCGCGATCGAGGTGATCTCGCCGAAGCAAGCGCAGGAGCTCTGGCCGGTCATGGCGATCGACGATCTCGTCGGCGCCGTCTGGCTGCCGGGCGACGGCAAGGCCAATCCAACAGACCTCACGCAGTCGCTCGCCAAAGGCGCCCGCAATCGCGGCGCCCGCGTGATCGAGCGCGTCCGGGTCACAGGCATTTCGACCAAAAACGGCGTCGTCACCGGCGTCGAAACCGATCGGGGGGCCATTGCCGCGGAGATCGTCGTCAACTGTGCCGGTCAATGGGCACGCAAGGTCGGCCAGATGTGCGGCGTCACCGTGCCGCTGCACTCGGCCGAGCACATGTATATCGTCACCGGCCGCATCGAGGGCGTACATCCTGACCTGCCGGTCATGCGCGATCCGGACGGCTACATCTATTTCAAGGAGGAAGTCGGCGGGCTCGTCATGGGTGGCTTCGAGCCGGAAGCCAAGCCCTGGGGCATGGCAGGCATTCCCGACGATTTCGAGTTCGCCCTCTTACCTGACGATTGGGATCAGTTCGAAATCCTGATGCACAATGCGCTGCAGCGCGTGCCGCAGCTTGAAACATCCGAGGTGAAGAAGTTTTACAACGGCCCGGAGAGTTTTACCCCGGACAACAATTTCATTCTCGGCGAGGCGCCCGAACTGAAGAACTTCTTTGTCGGCGCAGGCTTCAACTCCATGGGGATTGCCAGCGCCGGCGGGGCAGGTCGAGCCCTTGCCGAGTGGATCGTAAACCGCGCGCCGACCATGGATCTTTGGCCGGTCGATATCCGTCGCTTCGCGGGCTTCAACAACAATCCGCGCTGGCTTCACGATCGCGTCAAGGAAACGCTCAGTCTGCACTATGCGATGCCTTGGCCGAACCGGGAGCTGGATACGGCACGCCCCTTCCGCCGTTCGCCTCTCTACGATCGGCTTGCCGCCAAGGGCGCGTGCTTCGGTTCGAAAATGGGATGGGAACGGGCCAATTGGTTTGCTGCGGAAGGCGAGCGCCCCGTCACCGAGTATTCCTTCGGTCGGCAGAACTGGCATGAAGCGGTCAAGCGCGAGATGAAGGCAACGCGCGAGGCCGCCGGCATTTTCGACCAGACCTCCTTCGCCAAGCTGCTTGTGCAGGGGCGGGATGCGGCAGCAGCGCTTAACCGCATCTGCGCTGCCGACATCGACGGCGAGATCGGCCGTTCTGTCTATACCGGACTCTTGAACGCGCGGGGCGGCTACGAGAGCGACCTGACCGTCATGCGACTTGCGGCCGATCGCTTCATGCTGATCACAGGTTCGGCCCAAGCGGTGCATGATGCGGACTGGATCCGCAAGAACCTTGCCGCGGACGCCCACGTGACTTTGACCGACGTGACGTCGTCCTATGCAGTCCTGGCGCTGATGGGACCGAAATCGCGCGACATCCTCTCGAAGCTTACCTCGGCGGATATCTCGAACGAGGGCTTTCCCTTCGCGACTATCCGCGAGATCGATATCGGTTACGCCACGGCCTTTGCCAACCGCATGACCTATGTCGGCGAACTCGGCTGGGAACTGATCGTGCCGACAGAATTCGCTGTCGGTGTTTACGAGGCGCTGCACGAGGTCGGTCGCGCCTTCGGCCTGACGGATTGCGGCTACTATGCGCTTGAGGCTTTGCGGCTGGAGAAGGGCTACCGCGCCTGGAGCCGGGAACTGACGCCCGACATCAACCCCTACGAGGCTGGTCTTGGCTTTGCGGTTGCTCTGGGAAAACCCGGCGGCTTTGTCGGCCACGATGCGCTCGTGGCCGCAAAGACCAAGGGCCTGCCCTCGCGCCGCATCGTTCAGTTTACCCTGGACGATCCCTTGCCCATGCTTTGGGGCGGCGAACTGATCCTGCGTGCGGGAAAACCGGTCGGCGAGGTCCGCTCCGCCGCCTACGGTCACACGCTTGGGCGTTCGGTCGCACTCGGCCTGCTTGAAAACCCTGAAGGCGTGGACAAAACGTTCCTCGAGGGGGAGCGCTTCGAGATCGATCTTGCAGGCATTCGCTATGCCGCGACGGTGCATCTGGCACCGGCATATGATCCGCGTGCGCTGAGGGTCAAGATTTAGACCATCTTTTCGCGATGCGACGAATTGCGCGTGTTGATCTTCCCGCGAGCCCGTCTAGGCGGGCTCGCGTTCCAGCAAGAGCTTTGCCGTTTGCCAGAGGTCCTCGACCCTGCGGCTGCGCGTCGCGGCGTGACGGTAAAGCCGAATTTCGAGGTCGAGATTCCAGCCCTTATCCGTAGAGGCGGGTACGAGGCCACCGGCATCGATCGCGTCACGGGCAAGGCTTTCGGGCAACCAGCAGACGCCGGCACCCGACATCGCCATGTTCATCAGCCCGGCACTGATGGTGTTTTCATGCGTCGTGCGGCGCCGGAAGGGCGGGCGCCGCAGCATGAGACGCGAAAGGGCGACCCCGAAGAACGAATTGAACCCGTAGCTCAGATAGGGAATAGCGAGCCGCGGCTGCGCCACAGCCCGGTCGAGAATATTCAGCCCCGGTAGCGTACCATCGGGGATAGAGACGTGTGCGGCGGCGAGCGGGATCAGCCGATCATGGGCGATCGTCAGCGACGAGAATTGTGCGCGGTCGAGATGGAATGGCACCTCCGAATGCGCATAAGTCAGAAAGAAATCCGCCTCGTCACCGATGAGGGCGTCAAGATTGGCCTCGATGCCGCCGCGGTCGGGCATCAGCGAGGTGCTGAAAGCGCCACCTGCGTTTTCGAGCAGTTTGAGCCAGCCAGGGAAGATCGTTACCGTCAGCGTATGGAGCGCGGCAAAGCGGATGAGGCCTTCTTCGTGAGACGGGCGTAGCGATTCGCGCGCTGCATAGAAGGTTCGGATTGCCTCCTGCGCTATGGGCAGGAAATTGCGACCTGCCGGCGTCAGTTCCGCCGGCATGGTGGCGCGGTTGATCAGCGTCGCCCCGAGCCAACGCTCCAACTGTTTGATGCGGCGGCTGAACGCCGGCTGAGTCACGTTGCGCAACTCGGCAGCGCGCGAAAAACTCCACGTGTCGGCGAGGGTCACGAAGTCCTCCAGCCACTTGATCTCCATGCCCAGATCTCCCCTGCGTTGCAGCTGAGGGGATCATAAGTCGTTGGAAAGAAATCGCTATGCCGATATTGCATCAGCCTTTGCTAAAAGCGAATTAGCCAAACCCCGACAAACCTTCCACGTTGCGCCCAAGGCAAACAGTTCTGATTTCGAGGCAGCGAGGAGGCTCACGAAATCAGGCTGATAACAAAAGGGGGATTGTTAATGGCCTTCCAGCTTCACGCTGATCTTATTCTGCACAACGGCCGAATCTGGCGAGGCAGGGAGGAGGGGATCAGCGAGGCCGTTGCCATTTGGCAGGGCAAGGTTCTGGCCACCGGCAGCGATGCCGAGATGGCGAGCCTCAAGGGGCCCCATACCAAGGTGATCGATCTCGAAGGCCGTTTTGCCAGCCCCGGCCTTATCGACAATCACCTTCACCTGATCTCCACCGGCATCACCATGGGCTGGGTCGACGCGACCCCTGCCGCTGCGCCGACGCTTGCCGCCCTTATGGAGAAACTTGCCGAACGCGCGGCCGTCACGCCGAAGGGCGCATGGGTGCGGGCACGGGGCTATGACCAGGTCAAGCTCGATGTCGGCCGGCATCCGACCCGCGAGGAACTCGACCGCGCCGTACCGGATCATCCCGTGCTGCTGACGCGCGCCTGCGGCCATGTGGCCATCGCGAATTCGCTGGCGCTGAGCCTGGCGGATGTCACCGAGGCGACGCCGGTGCCGGACGGCGGCGTAATCGGCACCACGGACGGGCGCCTCAACGGGTTCCTGGCGGAAAACGCGCAGAACCTCATCAAGACGGCTATTCCCGAGGTGACGACGGAGGAGTTGATCGACGGCATCGAGCGGGCAGGGCGCTATCTTCTGTCGCTCGGCATTACGAGCTGCATGGATGCGGCGGTCGGCCAACTTGCCGGCTTTGCGGAAATCCAGGCTTATGAGATGGCCAAGCTTTCCGGCCGCCTGCCGGTGCGCGTCTGGCTGACACTGCTCGGCGATCCCGGCGTCTCGATCGTAGAGGATTCCTGGCGTGCCGGGCTCATTTCCGGTGCGGGCGACGACATGTTGCGCGTCGGGGCCGTGAAGATCTTCCTCGACGGCTCGGCCGGCGGGCGCACCGCATGGATGTCGAAGCCCTATCTTGGCGAGCCCGACAATATCGGCGTACAGATGCTGCCGGATGCCGACGTCGAGGCGATCGTCAAATCCTGCCACGACCGGGGCTATCAGATGGCTTGCCACGCCATCGGCGACGGTGCGATCGAGCAGCTGATCACGGCCTACGAAAAGGCGCTGGCCGGTAATCCCGATCCGGATCGGCGCCATCGCATCGAGCATTGCGGCTTCTCGAGCCCGGAGCAAGATCGGCGCATGAAGGCGGCAGGCATCCTGCCGGCGCCGCAGATGGCCTTCATCCACGATTTCGGCGACAGCTACGTTTCCGTGCTTGGTGAGGAACGGGGCAAGGCCTCCTACCAGATCGGCACCTGGATGCGCATGGGTCTCAAGCCCTCGACCGGCTCGGATTCGCCCGTCTGCTCGCCCGATCCCTTCCCGAACCTTCACGCCATGATCACGCGCAAGACCGGCAAGGGTACCGTGATGGTGGAGGCGGAAAAGCTGAGCCGCGAGGAAGCGTTGCAGGCCTACACGGAATACGGCGCCTATTCTCAGAAGGCCGAAGACGTGAAGGGCAGGCTTGTGCCGGGACAATGGGCCGACATCGCCGTCTTCGACAACGACCTCTTGGAGGCACCGGCCGATACCATTCTCTCAGGCACACGCTGCCTGATGACCCTGCTTGCAGGCCGCGTCGTGCACGACGCACGCTGACGACCTGAAAGACCAATCAACACAAAGCCGAAAACGGCACGAGAGGGAAAACAGCATGCTGAAAAGATTGACATTGGCCGCAATGCTCGGCCTCGGGGTGGCAACCGGAGCGCTGGCTGCCGGCGAACGCCACGGCGGAACGCTCGTCTTTACCGCACCCTATGGCTCGAGCTTCGCCACGCTCGACGTTCAGGCAAGCCCGAACACCCAGGAGGAATTCATCACCCAGGCGATCCACCGCGCGCTCTACAGCTGGGATTCGATCCAGAACAAGCCGGTCCTGGAACTCGCTAGCTCGGAAGAGGTGTCCGAGGATGGTACGGTGCACACCTATCGCCTGCGCGAAAATGCCGTCTTCCACAACGGCAAGCCACTGACGGCCGACGACATCATCTACAGCTACAAGCGCATCGCCAACCCGAAGAACGCCTTCCCGGGCGCAAGCTACATTGCCGTCATCAAGGGTGCGGATGCGTTCATCGCCGGCAAGGCTGAGGAGATTTCCGGTCTCAAGAAAATCGACGACCACACGCTGGAGATCACCTATACCGGACCGATCAACCCCGGCTTCCCGCTGATGCAGAACACGACGGTGATTTATCCGTCTGATGTCAAGGATGAATCGAGCTTCGCCAAGACCCCCGTTGGCCTCGGCGCCTTCGTCTTCAAGGAGCACGTGCCGGGATCGCAGGTCGTTGTCGAAAAGTTCGACAAGTACTACGAAGAGGGCAAGCCCTATCTCGACCGCATCAACATCGTGCTGATGGCCGAGGACGCCGCGCGCGACGTCGCGTTCCGAAACAAGGAAATCGATGTCTCGATCCTTGGCCCGACCCAATACCAGGCCTATCAGGGTGAAGACGCCTTGAAGGATCACCTGCTCGAAGTTGCCGAGGTCTATACGCGCAACATCGGCTTCAACCCGGCCTTCGAACCCTTCAAGGACAAGCGGGTCCGCCAGGCGATCAACCATGCGATCAATGCGCCGCTGATCATTGAACGGCTCGTCAAGAACAAGGCCTACCCCGCCTCCGGCTGGCTGCCGCTGTCTTCGCCGGCCTTCGACAAGGACAAGGTGCCCTACGCCTTCGATCCAGAGAAAGCGAAAGCACTCCTGGCGGAAGCAGGCTATGCCGATGGCTTCGAGTTCGAAGTCACGGCGAGCCCGAACGAAAGCTGGGGCGTGCCGATCGTTGAAGCCATCCTGCCGATGCTGAAGAAGGTCGGCGTCACCGTGAAGCCGAAGCCGGTCGAAAGCTCGGCGCTTGGCGATGCCGTGACGTCGAACAACTTCCAGGCCTTCATCTGGTCGAACCTGTCCGGTCCCGACCCGCTCAATGCACTGCGTTGCTTCTATTCCAAGACGGCGCAGTCCGCCTGCAACTACGCGAGCTATGCGAGCCCGGATTTCGACAAACTCTATGAGGCGGCCCAGCAGGAACGCGACCCTGCCAAGCAGAGCGATCTGCTGCGCCAGGCCAACAACATCGTGCAGGACGATGCGCCGGTCTGGTTCTTCAACTACAACAAGGCGGTCATGGCCTACCAGCCCTGGATCCACGGCCTTGTCCCGAACGCCACGGAACTGGCGGTCCAGCCCTATGACGAGATCTGGATCGACGACACGGCGCCGGACGCACGCAAGTAAGCCCTGAGAGGTTCGGGGCGGTTTCGGCCGCCCCACACATCAGTTGTCCCACCCATCCGGGTGGCCAAAATGGAACCGCTCATGCTTCGTTTTACCCTGCGCCGCATTCTGCAGGTCGTCCCGACGATCGTCGTGGTGGCGCTGCTGATCTTCGTTATCTTCTCCGTCGTCCCCGGTACCTTCGCGGCCAGCCTCTTTGCCGACGGAAAGCGTGCCGCCGATCCGCAAATGATCGCTCGCCTCAATGAGGAGTTCGGTCTGAACAAGCCGCTGATGGAGCGCTTCGTGACCTATGTTACGGATCTCGCCCAGTTCGATCTCGGCACCAGTTTCCGCACCCGCCAGCCGGTCATTGACCTCATCAACGACCGCATGGGCGCCTCGCTTCAGCTGGCCGTCGCCGCCATGGTCTTCGCCATCGTTGTCGGCGTGCCGCTCGGCTTTCTTGCAGCACTCAGGCCCGGTTCGATCCTCGATACGGTGACGATGATCGGGGCGGTTTCGGGCCTCTCCATGCCGCAATTCTGGCTCGGCCTTCTGATGATGTATCTCTTCGCCCTGCAACTGAACTGGCTGCCCAGTTTCGGTTACGGCGACGGCTCGTTTCGAAACCTCATCCTGCCGGCCGTGACCCTCGGCGTCACGCCGCTCGCGCTGCTGGCGCGCACCACCCGGGCCGGCGTGCTCGACGTTTTGAACGCCGACTTCATTCGCACCGCCCATTCCAAAGGCATGAGCGAGGCGAAGGTGGTGCGCTGGCACGTGGCGCGCAATGCGCTGGTGCTGATCGTCACCACGGTCGGCCTGCAGTTCGGCTCGCTGATCGGCCAGGCCGTCGTCATCGAAAAGCTGTTCGCCTGGCCGGGCATCGGCTCGCTGCTGGTCGATAGTGTGGCGATCCGCGACATTCCCGTGGTGCAGGGCACGATCCTCGTCATCGTGCTGTGGTTCCTGATCATCAACACCGCCGTCGATCTGGTCTATGCCGCGATCGATCCGCGCATCAAGCAGGAGTGACGACCGTGCGCCTCGGCTTCAACTTCTGGCTCGGTGCGACGCTGACTGCGCTCGTCATCTTCGCCGGTGTCCTTGCCCATTGGATCGCGCCCTTTGACCCCGTGCTCGATGCCGACTTGATGAACTCCGAACTGCCGCCGGACGCCACCTTCTGGTTCGGCACGGACGGGCAGGGACGGGACGTCTATACCCGCATTCTTTACGGCGCGCAGATCTCGCTGACTGTTGGCATCGTGTCGCAGGTGATCAACTCGATCATCGGCGTCACGCTCGGCATGACGGCCGGCTATTGGGGCGGCTGGTGGGACGATCTGGTCAACGGCCTGACCAACGTCATGCTCGCCATCCCCTCGTTGATCTTCGCGCTTGCCGTCATGGCGGTGCTTGGCCCCGGCCTGCCGTCGCTCTTGATCGCGCTTGGCCTCACCAACTGGAGCTGGACCTGCCGCATCGCTCGCTCCTCGACTCTCTCCTTGAAATCGCAAGGCTACGTGCAGGCGGCCCAGACGCTGGGCTATGGCGACCTGCGCATCATGTTCACGCAGATTCTGCCGAACATGATGGGGCCGATCCTCGTCATGGCAACGCTCGGCATGGGGTCGGCGGTGCTGTCTGAAGCGGCGCTCTCCTTCCTCGGCCTCGGCATCCAGCCGCCATTCCCGAGCTGGGGTTCGATGTTGACCGATGCACGCCAGCTGATCCAGCTCGCCCCCTGGGCGGCGCTCTTCCCTGGCCTTGCCATCTTCCTTTCGGTGCTTGGCTTCAACCTTCTCGGCGATGGTCTGCGTGACAGCCTCGATCCGCATATGAGGACGCGCAAGCCATGACCGCGCCGCTTCTCGACATCAAGAACCTGCAGCTTGGCGTTTCGCTCGGCCGTTCCAGCTACCATCCACTGCTCAAGGGCGTCTCGTTCCAGATCATGCCCGGCGAGGCCTATGGCCTCGTCGGCGAATCCGGGTCCGGAAAATCGGTCACATCGCTTGCCGTCATGGGCCTTTTGAAACGGCCGCTTGCCGTTACCAGTGGCGAGATATTGTTCAAGGGGCAGAACCTGCTGGCGTTGCCGAAACGCGAGATGCGGCGCCTGCGCGGCAATCGCATCGCCATGATCTTCCAGGAGCCGATGACGGCGCTGAACCCGCTTTCAACGGTCGGGCGACAGATCGCCGAGATGTTCGTGCTACATCAGGGAAAAAGCTGGGCGGAAGCCGAAAAGCTCGCCGTCGAAGCGCTCGGGAATGTGCGCGTGCCCAACCCTGATCGCCGTGCCAGGAACTATCCGCACCAGATGTCCGGCGGGCTGCGCCAGCGGGTGATGATCGCGATGGCGCTTGCCTGCAGCCCGGACCTGTTGATCGCCGATGAGCCGACGACGGCACTCGACGTAACCGTGCAGGCCGAGGTGCTGCGCCTCATCAAGGAACTCTGCGCGGCGCGCGGGACGGCCGTCCTCTTCATCAGCCACGACCTTGGCGTCATCGCCAGCATCTGCCAGCGCGTCGGCGTGATGTATTCGGGCTGCCTCGTCGAGGAGAACGAGACGCGGGCGCTCTTTGAAAGCCCGCGGCACGAATACACCCGCGGCCTGCTCGGCGCCCTGCCGCGCCTTGGCAGCCGCAGCGAACATGGGCGGCAGCGGCTCGTCGACATCGACAGCATCATCGCCGACCGCTCGAAGCTGACGGAAAGCCGCTTCATCGCGCCACGCGAACGGGAAGGGAGCCAGCCATGACCGCGCCGCTGCTTCAGGTGGACGATCTCCATGTCCGTTTCCCCATTTCCGGCGGTGGCCTGCTCGGCAAAGGACGGCGTACGCTTCACGCCGTCAACGGCATCAGCTTCGAGCTTGCCAAGGGCGAGTGCCTGTCGATCGTCGGCGAATCCGGTTGCGGGAAATCGACGACGGCGCTTTCCATTCTCGGCCTGCAGGAACCGACTGAGGGCATGATCCGCTATCGCGGTCAGCCGCTCGCGGGGCCCGGCGCGCCGCAACGGATGGACCGGGCGAAAGCGGTGCAGATGGTGTTCCAGGATCCTTATGCCTCGCTCAACCCCCGCCAGTCCGTGCGCACCTCGCTCGCAGCACCGCTGCGGCTGCACGGCATTACCGCCGCCTCGGAAATCGAAGGCCGCATCGAGGCGATGCTCAAGAATGTCGGCCTGACGCCCGAACAGGCCAAACGCTATCCGCATGAGTTCTCCGGCGGCCAGCGCCAGCGCATCGGCATCGCCCGCGCGCTGATCCTCGAGCCTGAGATCGTCGTGCTCGACGAGCCGGTCTCGGCCCTCGACGTGTCGATCCGCGCGCAGATCATCAATCTGCTGCTCGACCTTCAGGAAAAACTCGGCCTCTCCTATCTGATGATCAGCCACGATCTGAGCGTGGTGGAACACATGAGCGACCGGGTGCTGGTGATGTATTTCGGCGAAGTCGTGGAAGAGGGCGGCTGGCGCGAGATTTTCGAAGTCCCCACCCATCCCTACACGCGCCGCCTGATCGCCGCCATTCCCGATCCGGATGCTGCGCTGAACCCGGCGGAAAGGCAGGCGAGCGACGCCACCGTGCCGCAACTTGCCGGCCGCAGCTTCGTTTCCGATGGCAGCACCGCGCCGGATGTTTTTACCGCGCCTGTTCGATCCGAACTGATCGAGATCGGCGGGAACCATAGGGTTCGGATGGCTTTGGCCTAACCGATGGAATGCGCTGAGCGAAGCCCCGTTCCGCCCCGCGGCAAAGATAGGCTAGGTTGCTCAACGTCCGAACTTGGAATCATTGAAATCTAGGATGAACCCGATGAAACGCATGCCGAAGATCGCCGTGATCATGGATGAAAACACCAGTGCGGGCGGTGGACGCTATGACGTCTCGAGAAATTACTTTTCCGCCCTGCGCCGCGCCGGCGCCTTTGCCTTCGGCATCCCCTATGTTCCCGATCTCGTCGACCAGGTCGTCGAAGATTTTGATGGGTTCTTAAGCGTCGGCGGCCGCATCAACTTCCCGAAAAGCTGGTATGTCGAAGGAGACCAATCCCAGTATCCGCCCTCGGATCGGCTAGCCGTCGACATGGCATTGATGGAAAGTTTCCTTGCGCGCGACAAGCCTGTGCTCGGCATCTGCAACGGCATGCAGATGCTCGGCTGCCTCAACGGTTGCCGGATGGTTTCCGATGTCCATTCGTCGTGGCCCGACGCGCTCAATCACGACCAGGCCAATTTCTCGCATGACGTCAGCGTTGTCCCCGGCACCAGAATGGCCGACATCCTCGGCATCGAAACATTCACCGTGAACACGTTTCACCGCGAGGCGATCGTGGAGGTATCGGGCGCAGTGACCGTTACGGCCCGAGCCCCGGATGGTGTCGTTGAAGCGATCGAGATCGGCTCGCAGACCTTTGCCATGGGCCTTCAATGGCACCCCGAAATGCTGGATGCCGACAGCCATCCGGGCGCTCGCGTCTTCGACGCCTTCGTCGAGGCGTCAAGCCGACACCTTCGATAACCTGTTCCAAGGCCCTGCTGCGTTCTGTCGGAAGCACATTCTGCCCTCTCCCGATTGACGTTGGCGGCTCCAGCAAATAGGGCCAAGCCGACAAGCGTGCCAAACGCCAGCAAGACAGCAACAGGAGTGTATAGTGAGCGAACCGACCGTAGCAGAGGCAACAGATCGCATTTACGCATCGCTGCAGGCAGACAATGCCGACATCGATCTTCATATCGCGACCCTCAAGGCAGCATTGATGCGGGCAGGTTTGAAAGAGGCCGTATTCGACCCGACCAGGCTCGTGCAAAACAACCGTTCCGGACGGAAGCTGATGCAGGCGTACTTTCGGCAGCGCGGCGTAACGGTGAAATTCTCGGCCTAGCAAGGTCGTTCAATGATGCCAGAAAGGCCGCAGTCGGGTGGCCGAATGGGTGCCTGCCTGGTCGGACTGCGGTGGCTCACCAGGCTGAGCGATCCCGGTTTCCGCTCGTCGGCTGGCTGCCAAGGTGAACCTCTCGGCGCGCGACCCTTTCAACCGGTCAGGTCGCGCGCAAATGGGCTCTGGCCGCCTTTCGAAGCGGCAGTCCGGTAAGCTCACCAAGTTCGTGCTTCAACTCCGCGCTTTGGCGATGGCGTCCTTCAGTCCTTTTTCATCCAGAACGCCGGGAATGATCGCCGAACCGATGACGAAGGATGGCGTGCCGGCGAAATTGAAGGCGAGTGCCTGACTGTAGTTGCGGTCGAGCAGCCCGGAAATCTTGGCATTGTGCGTGTTCACGGCTGCGGTCAGCTCCTTCATCGAAAGACCCGCCCCGGTCAGCGCCTTCTCGATGTCGTCCTGCGACAGCCTCGCCTTGGTTTTCATCAGCGCCTCCATCGCCGGCTGGTATTTGCCGATCTGGGCGGCTCCAAGCACTGCCTGTGCGGCGAAGACGGAGGCTTCGCCCAAGATCGGCCAGTCCTTCAGCACGAGCCGCACGTTGCCGTCGGCCTTGACCACCTTCTCGACCGTCGGATGCACTTTCTTGCAGTAAGGGCACTGATAGTCGAAGAACTCGACGATGGTGACATCGCCCTTCGGATTGCCAAGGACGGGCGCGTCCTTGTCGAAAAACACCTCCTCCTTGGTCAATTGCTGGGCGAAGGATGATCGGCCTCCGACAAGCACGGCGGCGGCGGTCGCGACCGTGGCCGTCAGAACGGTTCTGCGGGTGAACATCAGATTTCTCCTTGTGCGAATGGATTGGGGCCGAGAGCGACGGCGCGTGCGGCGATTTCGAGGATCATGCCGCGCAGGCAAACGACGAAAGTCGGAAAGGCCGGGGCTGTCATTCTGCCTGCTTCCTGTCCTCAGATGCAAAGGCGGCGAGCCGTTCGGCGATTGCCTCGCGGGAGATTTCGCCGAGATGGGTGGCGGCGAGCGTACCGTCCGGGTTGATGAAAAGTGTGGCAGGAAGGCCGATCGCGCCGTAGTGCCGGGATAGGCCCGAGAAAGGGTCGAGAAGGATGGTTTCCAGGTCGACGCCTGTTTGGCGCAGATAGGATTCTATCGCCGCGCGGCTTTCGCCCTGGTTGGCGAAGAAAAAGTCGACCTCAGGATTCCTTTCGGTCATCTCCGCCATCATCGGCATTTCCCGCCGGCAGGGCGGACACCAGCTTGCCCAGAGATTGAGAACCGCCGGGCGGCCCTTGCGCTCGGCGATGGCGAGGCTCTCGTTACGTGCGAGAACGGCATAGGACGTTTCCGGGGCACGGGGTGCAGCGCCGCTATCGGTGAGGGTTGTGGCGACGACCCAGACGAAGAGGCCGGCCGCAAGCGGCAGGATCGCCCAAGGAGCGGCTTTCGGTGCGTTTCGCCAGAGCATCACTGCGGCGAGGAAAACACCGAGGAATCCGCCCGTCGGGGAAAAGCCGCCCTGCCAGATGGCGAGAACTCGCAACGGCTCCTGCAGGAAGCTCTCGGCATGGATGAGCACATGCCCGGCGCGCGCGCCGACAACGCCGAAAAGTGTGGCAGCCGTCGTAAAGGTGCCAAGCCGGTTGTGGATGCGGGCGGCAAGGAGCGAGCCGACAAGCATGAAGACGATCAACCCGGCGATGACCGAAAAGCGATCGGCGGAAAAAGCGAAGGGACCTATTGCGACGGCGTTCATTGCGCGCTGCCCTTGGCCATCCGTGCCGCCTCCGCAAGCGAGCCGGCCGTGATTTCTCCGACGAGGCGCGTACCGGGGGCCTCCTCTTTGCTGCGGTTGAAGAAGATCATAGTCGGCGGGCCAACGACGGCAAGTGATCGCATCAGTGCGCCATTCTCCGCATCGAGGGTGCTGACGTCGAGGCTGACCAAGCGGATCCCGTCAAGGCTCGCCGCGACATCAGGCTTTGTCAGAACGGACCGCTCGATCGTGCGGCAGGTGACGCACCAGCCAGCGGTGACATAGACGAGGGTGGGTTGCCTCCCGGAGGCTGCGGTGTCGAGAAGGCGGGAGAGTGCGCCGGCCGAGCCGACCTTGGTAAAATCCGACTTCTGGATGGCGGCTGTTTGGTCAACACTCGCCGCCCTCTTGAGCGGGCCGAGCGGAGTGAGCGGATCGCTGGCTCCAAGGCCGAAGCCCACCAGCAGCAGACTACCCCAAATGAGCGAGACGACGGCGGTCAAGCGCGTCAGTACGCCGTAGCCGCCTGTGGACCGCAGCCCGTCGGGAGCGACCGCGTAGATGCCGAAGGCAAGGGAAAACACGGCCCAGGGCAGGAGGACGAAGCGCTCCGGCACAAGCGGCGTCGCAAGCCAAATCGCCGTTCCCAGGAATGCGAAGCCGAAGACGTGCCGGACACGTTCCATCCACGCGCCGGCGCGTGGAAGCGCCTTGCCGCCGATTGTCGCCATGATGATGAGCGGGATGCCCTTGCCAAGGCCAAGGGCGAAAAGGGCGAGTGCGCCGACCGCAATGTCACCGGTCCGGGCGATGTAGAGGAGGGCGCCGGCAAGCGGCGCGGTTACGCAGGGGCCGATGAGGAAGGCGGAGGAAAGACCGAGCAGGGCGGCGGCGGCGACCGAGCCGCCCTGCTGCCGGCCGCCGCTCAGGCGGTTGCCGATCACTGCCGGCAGCTTGATGTGGAAGAGCCCGAAGCTGGAGAGCGCCAGCAGGACGAACAGTGCCGCGACCACGCCGACAGCGACGGGCGATTGCATCACGATCTGCAGGTTTTGCCCCGACCAAGCGGCCACGATGCCAAGGAGACCGAAGGCGGACGCAAGGGCCAGCACATAAGCGGAGGCGAGCATGAAACCGCGTCGTGCCGTCAGCCCCTCTCCCTCGCGCGTGAGGATGGCCGCGACGATCGGATACATCGGGAAAACGCAGGGCGTGAAGGCGAGCAGCAGTCCGAAGCCGAGGAAGCCTGCAAGAAGCAGCGCAAACCCGCCACCGGTCATGAGCCGGTCGACCGCCGTTTCTCCGCCGTCAGCTGCGATGGAAAAACCTGTGTCCGGCGCTTCCACGGGCCGTGCGTCCTTGGCAGGCGCAAAGGCAAAACCACCGACCGGTTTGCTGATGGTCATCGCGGCGGTATCGATCGTCCGCGTTGTCGGCGGATAACAAAGCCCGCCATCCTGGCAGCCCTGATAGGTGAGGCGAATGAGCGGAGGCGCATTCGCGATCCGGGCCGAAGCCTTTTGGTAATAGACCTCGGTTGTGCCGAAGCCCGGATCGTCCTTGACTGTCCCCGGTTCGGTTTGCAGGGTGATCGGCCGGTTACCCTCATCTTCTGCTGCCAGGAAGTCCCTGTAGAGATAGTAGCCGTCAGCAATCGTCCATGTGATCGCCAGCCGGCCGTCGTCTTGCCTGGCGATCCCAGGTACGAAGGCCTCGTCCATCGGCAGGGGCGCCTCGAGCGCCCGGGCTGGCAGGATGGCCGCAATCAAAACCCAAACCAGCGCCAGCAGACTTGCTTTCCGCATCGTTCTTGCGTCCTCGTCTTCAATCGAGGGCGGAGCGATCAGGCCGCTACCTTAAGGCAGCCTTAAAATGATTGTCCAAGGCGAAGGATAGAAACGGGCCGCGCAAGTTAATCCGCTAGGACCTTGGCGCTGGCTCTCGGTGTAATTCCGGAAGTAAAGGCCGAACGATGGTGGGGCAACCGGCGCTGCCGGTTCACCTGCTTATGGACACCGGCCCTTTGGCCGGCGTCCAGACTTCATTGCCTGTGTTGCCTAGTGGGTTGCGCCCGACCCACCGGCTGCGACGATTGCGAAGGGTTGTCCCTCGACCGCGATCGTGCGGGTCTCCTTCAGTGTTTCCGTGTCGATCACGCGTACCAGGCTTTGGCGCGGATCAGTGATGGCGAGGTGATTGCCGGCGACGGCGAGGCGGGGCCTTGCGTCGCGCCAGTGGCCATCTTTGCTGTAGGGCTCCGTGACGATTTCCGATTTGGTGATCACGCCATCCACGACGTCAAGGAGGTGAAGCTTGCCGTCCTCCGTCAGGATATAGGCGTTGCGTGACTTTGCTGGATCGAGGATGAAGTCCACCCGCCGCAGCGGCAGTTCGACGAGGCGGTAGGGTTCCTTCGCGTCGGCGTCGATCAGTACGACCTTGTCTTCTCCGTAGTTCCCAAGGAAGAACTGCATAGAAGTGCCGCCGAGCAGTGTGGATACCTTGCCTTCCGGCAGCTTGTCGCCATAGGCGAGCATCTCGAGCTTGGGGCCATCGAGCCCACCTGGGCGTGCGACCAGGACGCCCTCGGCGCAACCGAAGGCGGCCAGGCGGGCGGACGTCGCTTCACCGTGGAGCCCCGTGCAGGTTGCGACATCGCCGACCTGCTTGCCCTCCTTGTCGAGAACACGCAGGCCCAGGCGGGGAGGAAGCTCACCTTCCTTTACCGTCGCTTCGAGGTTCGGGACCGAAACGAGAAGATGGTTGCCGGTCGAAACCGCGACGCCATGGTGTGCGGCGGTAGTATCGTAAGCCTTGAGCTCCGCCTTGCCGTCCAGAAGCGCGCTTTCGCCAAGCAGATCGAACTTGCCACCGCGATCGTAGAAGATGGCGAGATCGTCACCATGGGCAACCACGTGGCCGGGCTTTTGTCCGCGAATGGTTTTCTCAAGCAGCCTCGGCTCCTTGACCTCGATGTCCCGGTGCTCGCCGTGATCGGAAAGCGCTATGCCGGTGTCGATGGCATGGATCAGGTTCTGTTCGCCCTGGACGGCAAAGACGGTTCGTCCGGTGTCGCTCAGGGAAAGGGCGGCGTAGCCTTCAAGGTCAAAACGGCCGATTTCCTTGTCCGTTTCCAAATCGATGGCGCGGACCACGGGCTGGGTGTGGTCGGCAATGAACAAACGCCAGGTCTCGCGCTGCTGTTCTTCCTCGGCATGAGAGGTCAACGGAAAGGCGAGGGTCGCGAGAATGGTGGTGGCGAAAAGCGCGGGCAAACCGGAGCGGGACATGAAATCTCCTATAATGTAATAACGTAACATGTGTTGTGTTATAGCGTTACATTCGCCTTGTCCAGCGGCAACAAGCTGACGTTTGCACATGCGTCAACGAAGCCGCCACAGGCGGCCCGCGACGGCGGCCTACGTGGCTCGCTGGCGTTAAGGAGTGTGAAGCTCGGTCCTGACGGACCGATTGGCATTCCGCGACTTCGCCTGGAGCGGCGGATGGCGGCATGTGTTGCCGCCACCCTTTGAAATGCTCGGTTTCTCCGTTGGTGGGCTTCGCCGATTTTCAGGGCTGGGGGGCTTTGGGCGAGATGGACCAAAACCCGCCATAGGGCCTTCATCAGCGACGAAGGCCGCCAAACGCGGCGGGACCCGGTCATCCTGCTACTTCGCTGTGCCTTCGTTCAGGGGCAGCTTGCTCCCGCGACGCTGCGGTAGGCGGCCGTTCAGAACGATGTAGGCGAGAAGGCCGATCACCAGGCCCCAGAAGGCCCCGCCGATCCCGAGCAGCTTGATGTTGGCGGCGGAGGCCAGGAACGTGATGAGCGCCGCTTCGCGGCAGGCCGGGTCGGCTGTTGCTGCAGCAAGGCTGCCACCAATGGTACCGAGAAGGGCGAGGCCCGCTAGCGTGGCGATGAAGGTCGCAGGAAACGCCATGAACACGGCCGCAAGCGTAACGCCGAACACGCCGACGAGCACGTAGAAAAAGCCCGCGGCGATACCCGCGATCCAGCGCCTGGAGGGGTCTTCGTGGGCCTCCTTGCCGGTTGCGATCGCCGCCGTGATTGCCGCGATATTGAAGGCGTGCGAGCCGAAAGGCGCCATGATCAGCGAACCGAAGCCAGTCGTCGTCACGATCGGGTTCGCGCTGGTGTTGAAGCCGTCATTCCGCAGCACCAGCATTCCCGGCATGTATTGGCCGGTCAGCGTGATGAGAAACAGCGGCAGTGCGACCGAAAGCAGCGCGTTCAGCGAGAACAACGGCATGGTGAAAATGGGCGCCGCGAACTCCAACTTCAGACCCGACAGGTCGACCCGGCCCTCCGCGAGCAGGAACAGGAGCCCGAGAACGAGGATGCCGACCACGGCATAGCGGGCGGAGAAGCGCTTCAGGACGACGTAGGCGACAATCAGCAGGCCGACGAGCAACGGATCGACGCTTGCGCCGCCGAACGCGCCGATGCCGAACTGCAGCAGGATACCGGCGAGCAGGCCCGCGGCGATGCCTGGCGGGATCAGCCGGATGACCTTCTCGAAATAGCCCGAAAGCCCGAGTGCGACGAAGGCTAGAGCCGAGATCATGTAGGCGCCGATGGCCTCGGCATAGGGCGTGGTCGCAAGCGCAGTGACGAGAAAGGCTGCGGCCGGCGTCGACCAGGCGGTGATGATAGGCTCGCGATAGCGCCAGCTCAGCCAAAGCCCCGTCATTCCCACGCCGATCGAGACCGACCAGACCCAGGAAGCCGTCAACTCGGGGCTGAGCCCAGCCACTTTCGCGGCTTGAAAGACCAGGATGAAGGTGCCGCCATAGTTGACGATGACGGAGATCAGACCCGCGACAATGGGATGGGCAAGGTCGTTGAAGCGAAGGGATGACGGGAAAACATGTGATGACATGATCTATCGGGGCTCCTGAAATTTCGGGGAGGACTGGCAAGCCGCGTTGACAAATAGCCAGTCATTGGCCCGATATGCCCATCCATTTCGCTGAAGAGGATCAGACCATTTGTTCAAGCATTCCCAACTCGAGTCCGTGAAGGCATGGATTGCCCAGCCCGCCCAGGCTGGGATGCCGCTTCATGCGCGCATCCAGCGGGCGATCCGGCAGTTGATCCTCGACGGTGCGCTTGGGCCGGGAAAGCCGCTTCCAGCTTCGCGCGTGCTCGCCAAATCCCTCGGCGTATCGCGCGATACGATCGAAGCGGCCTATGGCCAGCTTCATGCCGAAGGCTTCATCGACCGTCGCGTCGGGAGCGGCAGTTTCGTGGCCGAGGTGAAGGAGTTTGCACCCGGCAGGCGCCTGTCTCCAAGGCGCGCGCAGTCGCCCAACCAGGCAGCGGCTTTGAGCAGGCGGGGCAATGCCATGTTCGGCAGCGGCGGCGTCAGTGAACAGCTGTTGCCCCGCCCCTTCGCCCATGGCGTGCCGGAGACGCGCACTTTTCCGCTCGCGCTGTGGGAGCGCCTTGGACGGCAGGTCTTGCGCGAAACCGGCAGAAGGGCGCTGCTTCACGGCGACCCGCAAGGGATCGAGGAGCTGCGCCGTGCCATTGCCGACTATGTGAACCTAGAACGCGGCGCCCGTACCACAGCCGAACGGGTGCTGATCCTCACCAGCTCGCAGCAGGCGCTGACATTGTGCGCAAACATGCTGCTCGATCCCGGTGACCGCATCTTCATCGAGGATCCGGCCTATTACGGCGCGCGCAAGGCGTTCGATGCGGCGGGGCTCGAATGCGTCCCCATCCGCGTCGACCGCCATGGCATCGCCGTCAACCAGATCAAGGCGGAGACGCGCAAGGTCAAGGCCGTATTCCTGACGCCCTCGCATCAGTTCCCGGCCGGCGCCACGCTGACGCTCGATCGCCGCCTTGCGCTGATCGAATGGGCGAGCCGCCATCAGTCCTGGATCCTCGAGGACGACTACGACAGCGAATTCCACTATGCCGGCAAACCAACGGCCTGCCTTCAGGGCCTCGATCCGCACGACCGGACGATCTACATCGGCACCTTCACCAAATCGCTCTTTCCAGGGCTTCGGATCGGCTATGCAGTTCTGCCGCCTGAGCTGGTCAAGCCGATGACCGTCGCGCGTACTCTGCTTGACGGGCACTCCGCTCCGATGGCGCAAATGACACTCGCGCGCTTCATGGAAGGCGGGCATTTCGGCGCCCATGTGCGCACAATGCGCAGCATCTACGCCGACCGGCTCGACCTTTTGGCGATGCTTGTCATAAAACATCTGCCGCATTTCCTTGAAGCGCGGGTGCCCGATGGCGGCCTGCAGATGCCGTGCGCGCTGACAGGTGCGATCTCGGAGGCCGCGGCCGTCGATGCGGCACGACGTGTCGGGATCGAGATCATGGGATTGTCCGCGCTTCACGCCGGCGGCAAGCCCGAGCCCGGGTTCCTCATGGGGTTTGCCGCTTATACGCCAAGCGAGATCGAGGGGGCGGTGCGGAAGCTGGCTGGTGCCTTCCGGGCCGCGGCGACGTCATAGGTCGTCCAAGCGTCGCCCGCAACGGCTCGCCATTCAGTCCTGGATGACGAGCTGGAACCAGGTGTCGAGAGATCTGCTGCGCTTGACGGCGTCGAGATAGGCGAGCAGCGATAAGCAACCGAACGTCGCACCTCGCCGGGCAGACGCCGGAAAAACGATTCCCGTTTTGGTGCATTTTTTGCGGAGAACCGGCGCACTGCATAAAGTTGTAGGTACCATCGAAATGGAAAATCCATAAACTCGCGCTAGACCGATCGTCATTCGTGAATCGGGAGCGAGGCATGCAAAGAGACGTGCAGTTCAACGGGCAGAAAGATTGGCGGATCGCGCGATATGCCATCGGCGGCATTGTTGGATTTGCCGTGCTCGCCCAGCTCCTGGTCTATCTCAGCCTGGTCGCCCTGGTCGACCAGCCTTATGCGGCTGCCATGGTCGGTGCCGCGCTAATCTCCCTGCTGATGGGCGTGCCACTGATCGTCGTGGCAGCGACGCAGTTTCGCCGGGCGCAGCGCCTGCGCAACCAGATCAATCATGTTGTCGCCCATGATGCCACGACGGGCTGCGTGACCGGTCGCGGGCTCGTACAGCAGGTCAATGGCCTCGAACGCCGCCGCCAAAGCGCCGGCGAGGAGCTGCATGGCGCGCTCATTCATCTGCGTATCAACAATCTCGATGACGTCGGCGCTGCTTTCGGCCCGGCCTGGAGCGAGGAGCTGCTGCAATTCGTCGCTTCGACGATCAGCACGTCCGTGCGTCGCGACGATATCGTCGCCCGGACGGGCCCAGCCAGTTTCGACGTCCTGCTCGTCGGCGCAACGGAGACGGATGCGGAACATGTCTCAAACCGCCTGACGACGGCGCTGTCGTCCGCCCATTTCTCTGCCGATGGCAGCAAGGTCGACCTCGAACTCAGCGTCGGCGGAGCTTTGTTCGATGGCAGTGTCGATCTGGAACGCTTGCGCCGGGCAGCTGCCTCTGAGACGGTCATAGTTGCCAGCGAGGGCACCCGGCCTGTCGATTTCGTCCGCCTGCCTTCGGCGTGAATGACTGGCGATAACGTTGCTTGTGCCGGAGTCGTATGCAACGATCGCTCGCGGCGGCTGAGGGCCAGTTCGTTTGTCGCTTTAGGGTTGTGTTGCGCTGGGCCCCACTGTTGCAAAGGGTTGCCTGTCATCTGCAGTACTGTCGTGGAGCTTATTTCAATTCAATAGGTTACTGGAATCTTTTGGCGCAACACCGTTGTTCCATTTTTGCAACATAGCCGTGCGAAAGCTTGGGCCTATCAGGGACCACCCCAAAATTGGTCCCTGCTTTATATTACCTCTGTATTATCTGTCGATAAATAAGGCAGTTGCGACGTACGTTTGGATTAACCAGCATGTCGTACTGATTGCGAGGGGGATAGAGTTGAAAGTGGGGAAATTTATTGGAGGCGGGCTGCTTTCTATTCTGCTCGCGTCGACGGTGTTTGCGGGTGGTGCTGCGGAAGCGATGACGCTGAGGGAAGCGCTTCAGATTGCGATGGAATCGAATCCGGAAATCGGTCAGTCGATCGAAAACCGTGAGGCAATCGAATTCGAACTGCGGCAGGCGCGCGGTCTCTATCTGCCGAGCGTCGACGTCGAAGCATCGACTGGTGTGCGCCACCTCGAAGACAGCAGCCGTCGCCTTGCCTCGATCGAGAACGATCCGCTCTATCCTTCCGACGTCGGGCTGACCATCACGCAGAAGCTCTTTGATGGTGGTGGCCGTCGCGCCGAACTCGAGCGTCAAGCAGCGCGCGTCGATAGCGCCTCCTTCCGGGTGCTGGAGCGTTCCGAGACGATCGGCTTGCAGATCGTTCGCGAGTATTTCGAATATATTCTCCAGCAGCAGATCGTTGCGGAAGCGCGCAAGAACGTCGGCGTGCACCAGTCGATCTTGTCGGATATCAGTTCGTTGATTTCGGGCGGCGCTCTCACCGAGGCAGACCGTCAGCAGGCAAGCGAACGGCTGCTGGCGGCCAAGGCCCGCCTGCAGGAAGCGGAAGAGGCCTTCGATACGGTCAAGATCAGCTTCAACCGCCTGGTCGGACAGCCCCTCACCAATCCATCCATGCCGAAGTCGGTCGCCGGCGCGCTGCCGAAGACACTGGAGACGGCGATCGGCATTGCGCGCACCAACAATCCGCGGATCAAGGCTGCCGACTCCGACATCAATGTCGCGGACTCGCAGGTCAAGGCGGCACGCTCGAACATGCTGCCCGAAGTCTTCGCCGAGGGCCGCGTGCGCTCAGGCAACGATATCGACGGCTCGACCGGCAACACCTGGGACGCACAGGGCCGGATCGTCGCGAAGTGGAATCTCTATCGTGGCGGCATCGATGTCGCCAACGAGCAGGAGCAGATGCGCCGCGCAAGCGAACAGCGCCTGGTCTTCCATCAGGCGCACCGCGAGGTCGAGGAAGCCGTGCGCATCTCCTGGGAGCGCCGCGGCAGCCAGTACGACATCGCCCGCACGCTGAACCAGCAGGCGCAGATGAACGTGCAACTCGTCGAATCCTATCGCGAGCAGCTCAAGGTCGGCCAGCGTTCGCTGCTCGACGTGCTCGGCGCGCAGAATTCGCGTTTCAACGTCAGCGTTCTCGCAAAGACCGCGCAGTATGCCGCGCTTTTTGCCGAGTACCGGCTGCTGGCAGCAACAGGCCAGCTGCTGCCGACCATGAAGATCAAGGCGCCGGCGCAGGCGGAAGCCTATGCGCGCAATGAGTTCAATGTCCCGGACGCGCCGGCCACGGAAACCTATCGTCGTGTGCCGTCGCGCCAGACGAACGACTTGCCGCTCGACCTGTTGGCGCCGATCCGGCAGAAATGAATAGTCCTCGTCAGGGTGGACACAACCGGTGGTAATGCAAGGCATTGACAGGCATGTGCAGATTGGCCCGTCTCTGACCGGCTTTTCCGAGGCGTTCAAGGAGATTTGCATCTACTTGAACCGCCCCTCGTCAGATAGTGTGCTCTATTCGGACGTGCCCTTCGACCCTCGGTTGCCGAGCGCCGAGGACGTCTCCCGTATTGCCGAGCGGGTCGGCCTGGAAACGGAGCTCGTTTCCGCGCGCGCGATCGGCAATCGTGATTTCGTCTACCCTCTGCTGCTGGTCTTTCGCGATGGCAGTGCCATGGCGCTTCTGGAAGAGGCGCCCGACGGCACGCTAAGCCTCTCCAACAGACTGGCGGCGCCCCGCGAGATGCCGATCACCCTGTCCGACCTTGAGGTCGGCGGGCTCGCCTACGCCTTGTCTTTCTCGGCCACCTACCTCAACACCGCGACTGGCCGCGGCGTCGGCGAGGCGCGCAACATCGACCGCCGCCATTGGCTGACCGCCACGGTCAAGCCGTTCTGGCAGGCCTATGTGCAGGTCGCGGTCGCCGCGTTCTTCATCAACGTGCTGGCGCTTGCAGCCCCGCTCTTCACGATGAACGTTTATGATCGCATCCTGCCGAACAAGGCTATCGCGACCCTCTGGGTGCTGGCGCTCGGGATCAGCACCGCCATTCTCTTCGACTTCCTTTTGAAGACTGTGCGTGCGGCGCTGATCGACTATGCCGGCCGCAAGGCGGACCTGAAACTCTCCTACATGCTGTTCGAGAAGATCCTGCATGCGACCATGGCGTCGCGACCGCCTTCGACCGGCGAATACGCCAACCGGGCGATGCAGTACGAATTCGTTCGGGAATTCTTCACGTCGAACACGCTCAGCACGATCATCGACAGTCTTTTCGTCTTCGTCTTCATCGCAGCCGTCTATGCGGTGGCGGGCTGGATCGCCATTATCCCGGCGGTCGCCTTCATCTTCAGTCTCCTGATCGGTTATGTCGCGCAATACAAGATCGGCAACCGCGTCGCCGCCGCGTCGAATGAATCAGCCCAGCGTCAGGCGCTGCTGGTCGAAACGATCAGTGCGATCGAGACGGTGAAGACGCTGCACTCGGAAAAGCAGTTGCTTCGCCGCTGGAACGAGCTCGCCAAGCATTCCTCGAACACGTCCGAGCAGATCAAGGAGATTTCCTCCTGGGCCTCGCATGCGACGCAGTTCGTGCAGCAGCTGGTCACGGTCTGCATCGTCGTTGCCGGCGCCTATGAATTTACCGAGGGCAAGATTTCATCCGGCGCGATCATTGCTGCCAGCATGCTTTCCGGCCGCGCCGTCGCGCCGCTCGGGCAGATCGCCATGACGCTGGCGCGACTGCGCCAGGCCATTCTGTCGCTGCGGATCCTCAATGCCGTGATGGAGCAGCCGGAGGACCGACCGGACACGATCGGCTTCGTCAACCGCGAGATCCGCAACGGCAGCATCACCTTTACGAATCTCGACTTTGCTTACCCGCAAACGGACCACAAGGTGGTCAGCGGTATGAACGTCACGATCAAAGCGGGCGAGCGCGTCGGCATCATCGGCCGCATCGGTTCGGGCAAGACGACAATCGGCCGCCTTCTGGCGGGTCTCTACGCGCCGAGCGCCGGACGCATCCTGCTCGATGGTGTCGATATTCGGCAGCTACACCCCTCCGTCGTCCGTTCGGCCGTCTCGTTCGTGTCGCAGAATTCCGACCTCTTTTCCGGGACCATCAAGGAAAACCTGCTGATGGCGAACCCGACCGCCAGCGACGAAGAGGTGGTTGCGGCAGCGAGACTGGCCGGCGTCGATGAGTTCGTCTCGCATCATCCGCGTGGTTATGACATGCCGGTCGGCGAACGCGGTTCCCAGCTTTCGGGTGGACAGCGCCAGGCGGTCGCCATTGCCCGGCTGCTACTGCGCAAGCCGAAGGTGGTGTTTCTGGACGAGCCATCCGGTGCGATGGACCTCGCCAGCGAGCGCGAGTTGATCAACAAGCTTTCCAATGTCTTCAGCGGCGACGTCACGCTTTTGATCTCAACGCACCGCCATAGCATGCTGAGCCTTGTCGACCGGCTGCTGGTTCTCGACCGAGGGCGCATCGTCGCCGACGGACCGAAGGCTGCCGTTATCGAGCAGTTGCAGCGACGTTCCGGTCCCGCCGGGCCGGCAGAAGGGGCGGGGCTATGATCCACCCTTATCTAAATGACGATGAAGCAATGCCGTTCCCCGCGTTTCGGAGGGCGCCGAGATGACTGAGAAACCGCCGCTGGCCGCGCGCGCTGGACTGTTGGTGATCGGCCTTTTGATCAGTTCCTTCGTCGCCTGGGCGGCGATCGCCGAGGTCGACGAGATCGCCCGCGGCGAAGGCAAGGTCATTCCCGTCTCGAAAACGCAGATCATTCAATCGAGCGAGCCCGGTATCGTGCGCGAGATCGCCGTGCAGCCCGGCCAGGTCGTGCGCCGCGGCGACCTGATCCTGCGCCTCGATGATACGGCAAGCGGCTCGTCGCTCGGCGAGCTCGAAGCCAAGGCCCGCTCGCTGCGGGCGCAGATCGCACGGCTGGAACTCGAGGAGACCGGGGCCTACGACAGCAAGTACATCTGCCCCGAGGATATCGCCAAGGTTGCCCCGGCAATCTGCGCCAACGAGGAACAGTTGCTTCAGGCCAAGGCCGGAAACTTCAACAACAAGCTGTCGGTGATGCAGGCCCGTGAGGGACAGCGCCAGCAGGAATTGGCGGAAGCGGAGGCCAACATCACCCGGCTGAGCGAGAGCATGCAGGTGACCGAGCGCGAGCAGGAGCTGCTCGCGCCGATGGGCAAGCGCAAGCTCGTCGCGCAAACCGAACTGCTTCGGGTCGAGAAGGAACTGACCGACACCAGAGGACAGCTCGCACTCTGGAAAGAATCGGTCGGCAAACTCGAGGCGGCGCTCAGGGAGGCGTCGCTGCAGGTGACGGAGCTCTCGCTGCAACTGAAGCAGGAGGCGCTGGCCGAAAAAACCGAGGCGCTTTCGCAGCTTTCGGTGATCGATGAGACCATTCGCGGCGCCACAAGCCGGGTTGCCAATACCGACATTCGCTCGCCGGTCGATGGCATCATCAATACGCTCGATGTCAACACCGTCGGCGCCTATGTGACGCCCGGAGCGGTGATCGGCGGCGTCGTTCCGACGTCGGAGACGCTGCTTGTCGAGGCGCGGCTTTCTCCGCGGGATGTCGCCTTCGTTCGCACCGGACAGGCGGCGCTGATCAAGATTTCTGCCTATGATTTCTCGATCTATGGGGGGCTCGGCGGAATTGTCGAGACCGTCAGCGCTGACAGCCTCGTCGACCAGAACAACGGTGAGACCTACTATCTCGTGCGCGTCAAAACCGACATGGCCGCCCTCGTGAAGGACGGGCGCGAATACGCGATCATGCCGGGCATGATTGCCTCGGTCGACATCATGACCGGCAAGAAGACGATTCTTGCCTACCTGATGAAGCCGATCAACAAGGCCCGCGAGGAAGCGCTGCGGGAGCGCTGACCGATGAACGAGACGCCGCCTCTGGCAGATGAAGAGGACATGAGTGCGCTTCGGTTCCGCGTCGTTACCGTCGGCGGTCAACGCCGCGGCATCAAGCTCGAGGAAATCTACTGGCACTGTCTGGGCGAGCTTGCCGCACGGAATGGCTGTCGGCTTGCCGATATCGTTGCGTCCTGCGAAAGGGAACTCGAAGGCGACGGCAATCTGACCGCACGTCTGCGCTATGTCGCGACCCGCCACCTTCGTGATCAGCTTGAGACGGCCAGAAAGCGCGGCAGCCTGGCGGCCGTCGCCAGCCAGGTACGCGCCAGCCCGTCGCCAGCTTTTGCGCTCACGGGCAGCAAGCACATCGTCGCCTACAACGCGGCCTTCCTCTCCTTCGTTCAGACGCGCGTATTGCGCTCCCAGCAGCCGCAGGCGGCGCGTGGCTTGAGGCTTTCGTTCGACGTTCAGTTCGTCGATCTGGTCCAGCGCTTGAAAGCGGCTCCGGGCGAGCCGCAGCCGGCGGGCTTCACCATCGGGGTGCAGGGGCAGGTTACGCGCGGCAAGCTCAATGCTGCACTCGCCCCGCTCGTGGATCAGGACGTGATCATCGGCTTCATTCTCGGTTGACTGAGTAGTGGTCGCTGCTAACCACAAGGCCGTCAGCCAAGTCGAGCCTGGCGGGCACAGTCAGCGAACGGCGATGCCTTCTCCGGGCATGACGTCGGCAAGCGGTGCGGCGGAGGCGACCTTGTCGCCGGTGCTCTTGATGCCGTGGATCCAGGAACGCTCGGCGCTGACCGAAAACAGCGGCTGATAGCTCGGCAAGGCGGTATCGAGCTTCACCTCGTCGCTGAGGTTATCGAGGATGAAGTGGCCCTGGCTCGTCGTGATCGCGAGGACCGCGTGATATAGGTTGCGCCTGACGTCACGCAGAACCACGATCGACATCGCCTCCGACGGCAGTCCCGCCGCCTTCAACGCGGCCATCTTCAAAATGGCATAGTCTTCGCAGTCGCCCTTGCCTCGGGCAAGAATTTCGTCCGGCGTCGCCCAATAATCCTTGGCCCCGTAGTTTTCCGCGTCCGGCTGGTAGCGAACGATCCGGTTCACAGTCCGGTTGATGCCGCTGATCTTCTGGCGAAAGGCAAGACCATCAGCGTTTTCGATCGCCTGGCCGAGAATGTCGCGGGCGGCGCAACCGCTCTTTTGTGCGCAATCGTTGAAGTCCGCAGCCACCACTGCCGGGTAGACGGTCTTCCACTTGCGGGCGACCGGGATCGCTGACACCCGGAACGCAACCGAGTGGAAAACGGCGGATGGTTCCGACTGTGCGGACGACTGGGGCCGGAGATCAGGGCGGGTCGCCAGCGCCACTTGCTGCACGTTCTGGCGCCGGAGGGCTTCGGAAGCCTGCTTTGACCAGGTGTCGATGGTCTGCGTTGCGATGGCGGCGAGCGGGCTTGCCAGGCTCACCATCTGATGCAACAGGCCGGGGCCGAGCACGGCCGGTTGGCCAGCCTGCGTAGGTGTCGTTGCGAAAAGCGACGCAAGGCCGATCGCGAAGACCGAAGTCTTCAGGTATTTCCTGCCGTGCTTCCAATGCGTCTTATTCATCGCCGTGTCTCTCGGTTTCTTGAGGACACTGTACGAACGAAAAGAAAAATGCCGGTAAAGCGGTATGTATTATTTAGAGTGTTTCGAAGAGATACGTTTTATCTAAAATTTTATTCAAATTTTATACTTGTGTATTCTTTCGGCTCAAGCCACTTCGGGGACGCCGTGGACTTGCTGACCTTGCTGATGAGGACGGTGGCCGATCACATTCGCCTGTCTCGGAAAAGGCTTGCGCTGGCACCTGGCGATATAGACGTCCACGTCATTGAATGACGCACGTTTTGCCGTGGCAGCATCGCGGCGCTGATCCAAAAGCAGGGTTGGTTTCCGAACGATGACCAGAAATACTAAATTTGTACTAACGTCACCAATTTTGGGTATTAGCATAATATAGTATGCTGTTTTAGATGAGGCTCTTCAGTGCCGATTGCGCTCTCGCAGGGTTGATGTTTTCGTCGCCCGCAAAGGTCGAGGGGTATTTCCATGGCAACCGAAGGCACCGCAATTTCCAACGACGCCGCAGCTCTGTCGGCAGAGGCAATCGAATTCCGCAACGCGCCCGACGGCAAGGCTGGCCGCCTGGTTGCGCAGGCCGCTCCCGCAGGCGAGCCGGAACTCATCGACCCCGCGACGGGTACCCCTGTGGAGGGCGCCGAAACCGCGTCCCAGACAGCGCCCATTCCGACGCAAGTCAGCGCCGATGCTTCGAACATCGTGCATTTGCCTCAGGGCGCGTCGATCGAAAAGATCAAGGTCGTTGGCAACGATATCGTTTTGGAACAGCCTGACGGTTCCACGATCACCATTCACAACGCGGCATTGAAGGTCCCGACCTTCCTGATCGGTGACGCCGAAATCCCGCGCGAAACCCTCGTGGCGGTGCTCGGAGAAAACGGCATCAACGTCGCGGCCGGCCCGGACGGCAGCATCAGCGTCGTTTCGAACCAGAGCAGCGGCGGCGACTTCGCAGGGGCTAATGGCGATATCGGCGAGGCCGGACCGGTCATCAACTTGCTGGCGCCGACCGCGCTGCAGTTTCCGACGCTTGAGACGACCGAGCTTCTGCCGCCGACCCTCGATCCCAACGACGCACCGTCGATCATTCCCGACGGCAGCAGCGGCCCCGGCGGCATCTTTGTCAGCGACCGGCAGGTCGATGAAGCGGGCCTCGCCAGCGGTTCGCGCGCCGGTGACGGCAGCGCGTCGGTCAAGGGCATCTTCACCATTTCCGATCCGGATGGTGCCGGCGATATCGCCAGCCTGACGATCAACGGCCGGACCTTTCCCATCGGCGGCCTGGTCGGCCAGCCGGTTGCGGGCCAGTTCGGCGTGCTCACCATCACGGCCTACGATCCCGCGACCGGTGTCGCGCAGTATACCTATGAACTGACGAGCGCCATCACCAGTTCGGGCGTCAACCCTGGTGCCAATGTCGAGCAGGACCGGGATATCTTCACCCTTACGGTCACCGACGGTGACGGCGCGACCGGCACGGCCACGCTGCGCGTGGATGTCGTTGACGACATTCCTGTAATCGGCATCACGAATCCCGAGACGGCTCAAGTTGCCGAAGGGCAGACACTTTCCGGCAACTGGACGCTGACGGGAGGTGCCGACGGCGTCGGCACGGTGGACGTGACGGTTGGCGACACCACGCAGACGCTGACGTTGACCGCAGGCCAGAAGGTGGACTTCACGCTCGCCGAGGGTACGCTGACGGTCAATGCGGACAAGACCTGGTCGTTCACGGCAGCAAGCAATCTTAACAATGCCGGCGGTCTCGACGTGACGTTCTCGCTGTCGGCCAGGGACGGCGACAACGATACAACGAGCGACAGCCAGACGATCAAGGTGGTGGACGGCGCAGGTCCGTCGGTTGATCCGCTTGCCGCGTCCGCAGCGCTGACGCTCGATGACCAGAACCTTGCCAATGGCTCGACGCCGGTCGGTGGCGCCGAGACGAGCAGCGGCACGATTGGCTTTGTCGCGGGTTCGGATGCGATCGCGACAATTGCGTTCGGTGACACCAGCGGGCTGACCAGCGTGCTGGTTTGGGACCGTATTTCCGATACGCAGATCGTTGGCCGGGCCGGCGGTGCGACGCTTGTCACGCTCGACCTGGTTCGCGCAGGCGACAGCGCCACGGTAACGGCGACTTTGAACGGCAACTACGCCAGCCATCCCGGCATCAATTCCGACGACCTTGCGAATCTTGGCCAGGTCAAGGTGGTTGCGACCGATATCGACGGCGACAGGGCCGAAGGCACGGTGACGGTCGCGGTCTCTGACGACATGCCGGTCGCTGCCGCCGACACGGACAGCGTGTCCGAAGATGGCGCCGTCTTTGCAGATGGCAACGTGCTGACCGGTTCGGGAGGTGCGGATGAGAACGGCACGGACGGTGTCAAGGATATCGCAGGGGCAGACGGCGTATCGGTGACGTCCGTTTCATTCGGGAGCACAACAGGTCTGGTCGGCGGTTCGACGGCAGGTCAGTTCGGCACGTTGGTGCTGAAATCCGATGGCAGCTATACCTACACGCTCAACAACGCGACGGCCGGTGTGCAAAGTCTCGCCGCGGGCCAGATGGTGACGGATACGTTCACCTACGAGATCACTGACGGAGATGGTGATAGGTCGTCGACGACCGTCACAATCACAATCACCGGCACGAACGATGCCCCGGTCATCACGACGGGCCCGCAGAGCGGCAAGGTCGCGGAGATTGGCGACAATGCCGCTGGCGAGAACACGGTTACGCACACGCAGGGCGGCGCGGTCGGCTTTTCCGACGTCGATACGCTGGATCAGCACAGCGCCAGCTTCACGGCAGGTGGCGACGGCTATCTCGGCACCTTCTCGCTCGGGACGGTCGATCAGGCCGGTGACAAGGTTGGCTGGAATTTCGAGATTGCCGACAGCGTTCTCGACTCGCTTCAGGCCGGCCAGATCCTGACCCAGACCTATGACGTGACCGTCGATGATGGCAACGGGGGGACGGCGACCCAGACCGTGACGATCGTGATCACCGGCACCAACGACGCACCGGTCATCACTTCGGGCGTGCAGAGCGGTTCTGTGACGGAGATCGCCGACAAGGCGACGGGTGAGAACACGGTCACACACACGCAGGGCGGTGCGGTTGGCTTTAGCGATGTCGATACGCTCGACACGCACACCGCCAGCTTCAAGGCGAACGGCAACGGCTATCTCGGCACCTTCGCGCTCGATCCGCTGAACCAGGCAACCGATCAGGTCGGCTGGAGCTTCAAGGTTGCCGGCAGCGTGCTCGACTCGCTGCAGGCTGGCCAAAAGCTGACGCAGACCTATGACGTCACCGTCGACGACGGCAAGGGCGGTACGGCGACGCAGACCGTGACGATCACGATCACCGGCACCAACGATGCTCCGGTGATCACGTCCGGTTGGCAGCTCGGCGGCGTGGTGGAGCGCTTTGACGGCTTTCCGGGCGAGAACACGGTCACGCACACGCAGGACGGCACGATCGGCTTTCGCGACGTCGATACGCTCGACACGCACACGGCGAGCTTCACGGCGGGCGGTAACGGCTATCTCGGTACCTTCTCGCTCGATCCTTTGAACCAGGCAACCGACAAGCTTGGCTGGAACTTCCAGGTTGCCGACAGCGTGCTCGACTCGCTGCAGGCCGGCCAGATCCTGGTGCAGACCTACGACGTCACCGTCGATGACGGCCACGGCGGCACGGCGACGCAGACGGTCACGATCGTGATCGCCGGCACCAACGACGCCCCGGTGATCACCTCGGGTGTGCAGAGCGGTGCGGTGACGGAGATCGCCGACAAGGCGACGGGCGAGAATACGGTGACGCATACGCAGGACGGCGCGGTGACGTTTACCGACGTCGATACGCTCGACACCCACAGCGCCAGCTTCTTGCCGCAGGGCCGTGGTTATCTCGGTACCTTCTCGCTGGATGCGGTCGATCAGGCAGCTGACAGGATCGGCTGGAACTTCAAGGTCGCCGACGGCGTGCTGGACTCGCTGCAGGCCGGCCAGACGCTGACGCAGAAGTACACCGTGTTCGTCAATGACGGCCATGGCGGGATCGTGGCGCAGACCGTTACGATCGCGATCACCGGGACGAACGATGCACCGGTGATCACCTCGGGTGCGCAGAGCGCCACGGTCACGGAGCGCGGCGACGGTGCGGCCGGCGAGAACTCAGTGGTGCACGTCAACGCCGGCAAGGTGGCTTTTGCCGATGTCGACACGCTGGACACCCACAGCGCCAGCTTCAAGGCGAACGGCGAAGGCTATCTCGGCAAGTTCGCGCTCGACCCGGTCAGCCAGTCGGGCAACTCGGTCGGCTGGACCTTCAAGGTTGCTGACGGTGTCATCGACTCGCTGCAGGCCGGCCAGTCGCTGACGCAGACCTATGATGTGACCATCAGTGACGGTCATGGCGGCACGGCGATCCAGACCGTGACGATCGTGATCACCGGCACCAACGACGCACCGGTCATCACCTCGGGCGTGCAGAGCGGTGCGGTCACGGAGATCACCGACAAGGCGACGGGTGAGAACACGGTCACACACACGCAGGGCGGTGCGGTTGGCTTTAGCGATGTCGATACGCTCGACACGCACACCGCCAGCTTCAAGGCGAACGGCAACGGCTATCTCGGCACCTTCGCGCTCGATCCGCTGAACCAGGCAACCGATCAGGTCGGCTGGAGCTTCAAGGTTGCCGACAGCGTGCTCGACTCGCTGCAGGCTGGCCAAAAGCTGACGCAGACCTATGACGTCACCGTCGACGACGGCAAGGGCGGTACGGCGACGCAGACCGTGACGATCACGATCACCGGCACCAACGATGCTCCGGTGATCACGTCCGGTTGGCAGCTCGGCGGCGTGGTGGAGCGCTTTGACGGCTTTCCGGGCGAGAACACGGTCACGCACACGCAGGACGGCACGATCGGCTTTCGCGACGTCGATACGCTCGACACGCACACGGCGAGCTTCACGGCGGGCGGTAACGGCTATCTCGGTACCTTCTCGCTCGATCCTCTGAACCAGGCAACCGACAAGCTTGGCTGGAACTTCCAGGTTGCCGACAGCGTGCTCGACTCGCTGCAGGCCGGCCAGATCCTGGTGCAGACCTACGACGTCACCGTCGATGACGGCCACGGCGGCACGGCGACGCAGACGGTCACGATCGTGATCGCCGGCACCAACGACGCCCCGGTGATCACCTCGGGTGTGCAGAGCGGTGCGGTGACGGAGATCGCCGACAAGGCGACGGGCGAGAATACGGTGACGCACACGCAGGACGGCGCGGTGACGTTTACCGACGTCGATACGCTCGACACCCACAGCGCCAGCTTCTTGCCGCAGGGCCGTGGTTATCTCGGTACCTTCTCGCTGGATGCGGTCGATCAGGCAGCTGACAGGATCGGCTGGAACTTCAAGGTCGCCGACGGCGTGCTGGACTCGCTGCAGGCCGGCCAGACGCTGACGCAGAAGTACACCGTGTTCGTCAATGACGGCCATGGCGGGATCGTGGCGCAGACCGTTACGATCGCGATCACCGGGACGAACGATGCACCGGTGATCACCTCGGGTGCGCAGAGCGCCACGGTCACGGAGCGCGGCGACGGTGCGGCCGGCGAGAACTCAGTGGTGCACGTCAACGCCGGCAAGGTGGCTTTTGCCGATGTCGACACGCTGGACACCCACAGCGCCAGCTTCAAGGCGAACGGCGAAGGCTATCTCGGCAAGTTCGCGCTCGACCCGGTCAGCCAGTCGGGCAACTCGGTCGGCTGGACCTTCAAGGTTGCTGACGGTGTCATCGACTCGCTGCAGGCCGGCCAGTCGCTGACGCAGACCTATGATGTGACCATCAGTGACGGTCATGGCGGCACGGCGATCCAGACCGTGACGATCGTGATCACCGGCACCAACGACGCACCGGTCATCACCTCGGGCGTGCAGAGCGGTGCGGTCACGGAGATCACCGACAAGGCGACGGGTGAGAACACGGTCACACACACGCAGGGCGGTGCGGTTGGCTTTAGCGATGTCGATACGCTCGACACGCACACCGCCAGCTTCAAGGCGAACGGCAACGGCTATCTCGGCACCTTCGCGCTCGATCCGCTGAACCAGGCAACCGATCAGGTCGGCTGGAGCTTCAAGGTTGCCGACAGCGTGCTCGACTCGCTGCAGGCTGGCCAAAAGCTGACGCAGACCTATGACGTCACCGTCGACGACGGCAAGGGCGGTACGGCGACGCAGACCGTGACGATCACGATCACCGGCACCAACGATGCTCCGGTGATCACGTCCGGTTGGCAGCTCGGCGGCGTGGTGGAGCGCTTTGACGGCTTTCCGGGCGAGAACACGGTCACGCACACGCAGGACGGCACGATCGGCTTTCGCGACGTCGATACGCTCGACACGCACACGGCGAGCTTCACGGCGGGCGGTAACGGCTATCTCGGTACCTTCTCGCTCGATCCTTTGAACCAGGCAACCGACAAGCTTGGCTGGAACTTCCAGGTTGCCGACAGCGTGCTCGACTCGCTGCAGGCCGGCCAGATCCTGGTGCAGACCTACGACGTCACCGTCGATGACGGCCACGGCGGCACGGCGACGCAGACGGTCACGATCGTGATCGCCGGCACCAACGACGCCCCGGTGATCACCTCGGGTGTGCAGAGCGGTGCGGTGACGGAGATCGCCGACAAGGCGACGGGCGAGAATACGGTGACGCACACGCAGGACGGCGCGGTGACGTTTACCGACGTCGATACGCTCGACACCCACAGCGCCAGCTTCTTGCCGCAGGGCCGTGGTTATCTCGGTACCTTCTCGCTGGATGCGGTCGATCAGGCAGCTGACAGGATCGGCTGGAACTTCAAGGTCGCCGACGGCGTGCTGGACTCGCTGCAGGCCGGCCAGACGCTGACGCAGAAGTACACCGTGTTCGTCAATGACGGCCATGGCGGGATCGTGGCGCAGACCGTTACGATCGCGATCACCGGGACGAACGATGCACCGGTGATCACCTCGGGTGCGCAGAGCGCCACGGTCACGGAGCGCGGCGACGGTGCGGCCGGCGAGAACTCAGTGGTGCACGTCAACGCCGGCAAGGTGGCTTTTGCCGATGTCGACACGCTGGACACCCACAGCGCCAGCTTCAAGGCGAACGGCGAAGGCTATCTCGGCAAGTTCGCGCTCGACCCGGTCAGCCAGTCGGGCAACTCGGTCGGCTGGACCTTCAAGGTTGCTGACGGTGTCATCGACTCGCTGCAGGCCGGCCAGTCGCTGACGCAGACCTATGATGTGACCATCAGTGACGGTCATGGCGGCACGGCGATCCAGACCGTGACGATCGTGATCACCGGCACCAACGACGCACCGGTCATCACCTCGGGCGTGCAGAGCGGTGCGGTCACGGAGATCACCGACAAGGCGACGGGTGAGAACACGGTCACACACACGCAGGGCGGTGCGGTTGGCTTTAGCGATGTCGATACGCTCGACACGCACACCGCCAGCTTCAAGGCGAACGGCAACGGCTATCTCGGCACCTTCGCGCTCGACCCGCTGAACCAGGCAACCGATCAGGTCGGCTGGACCTTCAAGGTTGCCGACAGCGTGCTCGACTCGCTGCAGGCTGGCCAAAAGCTGACGCAGACCTATGACGTCACCGTCGATGACGGCCACGGCGGCACGGCGACCCAGACGGTGACGATCACGATCACCGGTACCAACGATGCCCCGGTCATCACCTCGGACGCCCAAGGCGGTGTGGTAACGGAGATCGCCGACAAGGCGACGGGCGAGAACACGGCCACGCACACGCAGGGCGGCACGATCGGCTTTTCCGACGTCGATACGCTGGATGAGCACAGCGCTAGCTTCACGGCGAACGGCAACGGCTATCTCGGTACCTTTGCGCTCGATCCGCTGAACCAGGCAACCGACAAGGTCGGCTGGAGCTTCAACGTCGCCGACAGCGTGCTCGACTCGCTGCAGGCTGGTCAGACCCTGACGCAGGCCTATGACGTCACCGTCGATGACGGCAAGGGCGGCACGGCAACCCAGACGGTCACGATCACGATCACCGGTACCAACGATGCGCCCATCATTACCTCGGGTACTCAGAGCGGCTCTGTGACGGAGATCGCCGACAAGGCGACGGGCGAGACCACGGCCACGCACACCCAGGGCGGCACGATCGGCTTTTCCGACGTCGATACGCTGGATGAGCACAACGTTAGCTTCACGGCGAACGGCAACGGCTATCTCGGTACCTTCGCGCTCGATCCCGTCGATCAGGCGGGCGACAAGGTCGGCTGGACCTTCAAGGTTGCTGACGGTGTCATCGACTCGTTGCAGGCCGGCCAGTCGCTGACGCAGACCTATGATGTGACCATCGACGACGGTCATGGCGGCACGGCGACGCAAACTGTGACGATTACGATCACCGGTACCAACGATGCGCCCATCATTACCTCGGGTACCCAGAGCGGTTCTGTGACGGAGATCGCCGACAAGGCGACGGGCGAGAACACGGCCATGCACACACAGGGCGGCACGATCGGCTTTTCCGACGTCGACACGCTGGATACCCACAGCGCCAGTTTCACGGCGAACGGCAACGGCTACCTCGGGACCTTTGCGCTCGATCCGCTGAACCAGACAACCGACAAGGTCGGCTGGAGCTTCAACGTCGCCGACAGCGTGCTCGACTCGCTGCAGGCTGGTCAGACCCTGACGCAGGCCTATGACGTCACCGTCGATGACGGCAAGGGCGGCACGGCAACCCAGACCGTGACGATCACAATCACCGGTACCAACGACGTCCCGATCATCACCTCGGGCACCCAGAGCGGTTCTGTGACGGAGATCGCCGACAAGGCGACGGGCGAGAACACGGCCACGCACACGCACGGCGGCACGATCGGCTTTTCCGACGTCGACACGCTGGATGAGCACGGCGCCAGCTTCACGGCGAACGGCAACGGCTACCTCGGTACCTTTGCACTCGGGACGCTCGATCAGGCCGGCAACGCGGTTGGCTGGAGCTTCAACGTCGTCGACAGCGTGCTCGACTCGCTGCAGTCCGGCCAGAAGCTGACCCAGACCTATGACGTCACCGTCGATGACGGCAAGGGCGGCAAGGCGACCCAGACGGTGACCATCACGATCACCGGCACGAACGATGCTCCGGTAATCACCTCGGTCTCACAAGGCGGTGCGGTGACGGAGATCGCCGACGGAGCGACCGGTGAGAATACGGCCACGCACACGCACGGCGGCACGATCGGCTTTTCCGACGTCGACACGCTGGATACCCACAGCGCCAGTTTCACGGCGCAGGGCGGTGGCTATCTCGGCACTTTCTCGCTCGGCTCGCTGAACCAGTCGACCGACTCGGTTGGCTGGAGCTTCCAGGTGGCCGACAACGTGCTGGATTCGCTGAATGCTGGTGAGACGCTGACGCAGAAGTACGATGTGACGATCGATGACGGCCATGGCGGCACGGCGGTACAGACGGTAACGATCACGATCACTGGCACTGATGATGGCGTGAGCGTCAACGGGCTGTCGTCCAGCGCCGAAGAGACGGTTTACGAGAAAAATCTCTCGGATGGTTCTTCGCCGAATGTGGCTGCACTTACGCAGACCGGCAGCTTCTCCGTGACGACGCCGGACGGACTCGCCGGCCTGAAGATTAATGGTACTTCGGTCGTGACGGGGGGCGCCTACGCCGTAGGAACCACGGTGGACACGGCACTTGGACTTCTGACGATCACCGGCTACACGCCAACGACGGTCAACGGTACGGTGACGGGCGCAACCTTCACCTACAGCTATCTGCTGCAGGACAACAGCTTGGCGCATACTGCGGCTGGAGCCGATAGCGGGGTCTTCGATAACTTCGTCGTCGCCGTGACAGATGAAGATGGTTCGACGAGCAATGCCACGCTCAACATCCGGATCGTCGACGATGTCCCGACCGTCCAATCCATCAGCAGCGCCTACATGGGCAACGGTACCGGTGCGCTGGAAGGTGTCATCAATGCGACGCCAGGCGCCGACGGCATCAAAGTTTACAAGATCGACAGCGTGGGCGGGCTGCCTACTGGCTGGACCACAACGGGAACGGGCACCGGGCAGGTGCTCGTGAAGGACAACTTCGGTACCGACATCTATCGCCTGACAACGAACGCGGACGGGACCTATCAACTGGAACAGTTGAAGGAACGTCCTGGAACGCAGGTAACCATTGATGCGGCGAACGATTTCCCCAATAGCCCAACGAAGACCTACGATTTCGGCTTCGCCAAGTTTACAGCACTTGCATCCTCCTCGGGGCAAGTGACCTTCAATGCCAACACGGCGTCAGGCGGTGGAAACGAGTTCGGGATCGGCAATCCGGCCTTCTCTACTGGGGAGAAGTTCAAGATTGAATTCGATAAGGATGTATCGTCGGTTACCTTGCGTTTCGGGACGGTTAAAGATCCAGGATCGATTGAGTTCACGGTAAGGGATGGCAATTCCACGCCATACACCTTTTCCAAGACTGTCGTCGCGGGGCAGACGAGTGTTACAATTCTTCCGAGCGATGTCGGATTCAAGTTCGATTACATCGAAGTTCTTGGCAAGAACGGCATCAATGTCTCCTTCACGACGGTAGGTTACACCGAAACCGTCGCCGCTTCGGATTTGACGCTGACTTTTGGCGTCACCGGAGAAGACAGGGATGGCGATTTGTCGAATTCCTCGACGCTCACCTTCGTGTCCGACGGATCCACAACCACGGCAAATGAAATCAGCGGCAGTGCGGGGCATGATGTCATCCATGGCGGAGCTGGCGACGACACGCTCAACGGAGGTGACGGCAACGACATCATCTATGCGAGCGCGGGCGACGACGACATTAATGGCGGAGCAGGCGTGGACCTGCTCAACTTTTCAGATGCGACCGGTCCCGTCACGTTTACGCTGGTACAGAGCAGTTGGGAGGATGATGTAGATCTTTCCAGCGTCGGCCTGGGAGAGGAAGACTACAGGAATATAGAAGGTGTCATTGGCTCCGACTTCAATGACAAGCTTTACGGTAGCAGTTATGGCGACATTCTGGCCGGGGGCGAGGGCAACGATACGCTTTCGGGCAATGGCGGAGCCGACAAGCTCTACGGCGATGCCGGCAATGATACGCTGGTTGGCGGTTCCGGCAACGACACGCTGTATGGCGGGACGGGCGTCGACAAGCTGACTGGTGGCTCAGGCGACGACACCTTCGTTCTCGATGCGAAAGACCTGCAACTCGACATCGCCGACGTCATCACCGACTACGACGGCGACGACGACTCTGTCGACTTGTCGGCTTTGCTCGGTAACCTGCCTTCGGGAACGACGCTTGATGGCGACTATCTCCAGGTGGTTCAGGATGGGCAGAACGCCAACCTGCAAGTGGACACCGAAGGTAACGCCGGTAGTGGTGGCTGGCATACGGTTGCCGTGTTGGAGAACTTCAATGTCTCGACGGAAGTGGTGAAGGTGCTGTTCAACGAAAACGGGACGAAAACATCGCAGGACGTGCACTAACGCCGGGTTGATCTCGACAGTTCAGCGGTTCTCGGCAATCATCCGGGAACCGCATATTGAGGGGAACTTTCATGAACAGAAGCATGCTGGCGGGGGTGATGCTCGCACTGATGCCCATATCCAGTTTCGCGGCCGACCTTATCGGCGACTATGCGCCGGCGGCCCGGCAATGCACCGAGATCAGCCAGTCCGCGCTGACGGTCGATCAGGACGTGGCGACGCTGACCAAGGAAGTCGTGGCGCGCATGGACGAGGCGATTGCCGTTGCCGACGATCCGCGCTGGATCGCTTCGACGCGGCCGGCCTTCGTCTGGGCGTCCGAGACCAAGGTCGCCTGCGGCAAGGCCTATGGTTACCTGCAATCGAGCTGGCGTGACGAGGACTACATTGCCAAGTGCGATTGCTTCTACGCCAAAATGCGGCACTTCATGAATTGAGACAGCCGGTATGATCGACATGCCCCACGTTGTGGTTTCCCCGGCACGGCGCGTGTCGTCGTGCCGACAATGGCTGGCACTCGGCGTGCTCGCGCTTGGCGTTCTCGCCGGTTGTCAGGGCGCTCCCACCGCCCCTGAGGTGCTCGACGTCGAATCGCCGCAGGCAAGGCATGCCCGGCGCGCATCCGAGCATGCGGTGAAGTCGCAGGAGGCCTTCGGAACCGGCGCAACGCGTGTCGGGCTTATCACTGCACTGATGGCGCCGTCGGGCGAAACGGTGCGCGAACGCGACATCCGCGACGGGGCGTCGCTCGCCGTGGACGAGGTGGGTGGTGGCCAGCTTTCGCTTTTGGTCGAAAATACCGACGGTTCGCCGCAGCAAGTCCAGGACGCCGCCAAGCGTCTCGCGGGCCAGAACGCGGCGTTGATTGCGCTGTCGGTTGCGGACGTGCCTGTCAGCACCGTCCGCCAGGGACTTGGCTCTGCCCGCGCGCCACTTCTCGCGTTGCGCGGCAACGGCGCCGAGCGGCCGGCCGGCACCTTCGCCTTCGTTTCTGACCGCATCGATAGCGCTGTCGAGGGCGCTTCCTATGCTTTTGCCTCCGGCCGCAAGCGGCTGATCGTGCTTTTGCCCAGCGATGTCTCTGCCGCCGAACGGCAAAGGCTGGATCGCGGTCTTGCGGGCTATGGCATCAAGCCGGCGCTTGTCGCCGTGACCGGCATCACGACATTTTCCGGTGACGCGGCCGCCAAGGCAAAGCTAAAGGATATTGATGCGGTTCTCCTCATCGGATCGGAAGGGGGGGAGGTCGGTTCTCTGTCGCAACTCAAGGCCAACGGCTATCTGAAACCGAATGCAATGGTCGTCGGAACTTCCGGTTGGACGAATGCCGCCTACAAGCGACCCGAATTTTCCGGAAGCCACCTCTGTCTCTTCGGCCCGGAAAACGGCTCGCGGATGACGTCGCGCTTCCTCGATCGCTACGAGCGTGCGGCAAGTGCGGACGCGGCTTATGGGTTCGACGTCATCGCCCTTGCGGCTGGTCTCGTGCGGTCCCAGGGGGAAGGCGCCATCAATCAGGAAAGCATCCGCGCGCCAAACGGTTTCGTCGGTGCGGCGGCCACCTTCCGGTTCACAAAGGACGGCTCGGTAGAGCGAACCTGCGCCATCTACCAGGTGACCGCCGGCAGCGTGAAGCTTCTGGATCCCGCGCCCCGCTCGTTCTGACCGAAGCGTTGTTGACCAAAAACCGATGCGGCGAGCGATCGCGCTGCATTCGGTGTGGAGCGGGCGAGGCCACGGCAGCTAAGCTCACGTTATCCGCAAGCTCGCGCCGTGATGCCGGAGGCCAAGGCGGGAGGCGACACGCTTCCACGACCCGTTTTCTCGATCGGTACTGTAAAACAAGGTGCGAGAGCGAAGCGTCGGCAGCCGCGACCAACCAGCAGTCGCAGCAGCGCCGAAACCGCGTCCTCGAAACGCCTTGGCGGTCACAAGCCCGAGTTCGGCGCCGGAATCGGTGAGCCGCGCCGCACATGCCAGGGAGGCGACTTCACCGTCGACAATGGCAGCGCACCAGGGCGACCAGAAGTCGGCAACGCCGTGGAAACCAAGATCGAACCAGGCCTCAGGAATCCCATCCGTCGCCTTCTTCGGAGTCGTTGCCAACGAGCCGCGCATCGCCTTGGTGAGGAGTGTCGTGCTGCAACTCAAAGACAAGGCCGCAATCGTATTCGGCAGGCCCATCATCACCAAGCAGCGACAGATAGCACTCAAGGTTCACAGGCGTGCTGGGATGAACGAAGGGCGGTTCGGTTGCGGCAAGTCCTTCCAGCTCCGCGACCAGACCGCCCGGCAGGTCCGCGCGTGCTTCGCACAGGTTTCCCTCCGCGCATCCGGCGAGCCAGAAGCGCGGGCCCGGTGCCTGATCCGGATCGGCGCGTGTTCGAAACAATGTGTGGAAGTCTATTTTCAGCCAATGGCTTGCTGGTATCATGAGGCGATCGCTCAATAATATCCCCGCATCCGTCGAGTACGTTCCTGGCGTGAGGGGGCAAGATGCCCACGGCGAGATCGGTCGCGCGCAATCGGCGACAAGGAGCCTTGCGTTAAGGCGGGATTTTCATGTCTTGCCAATGCGTGAACTCTCATGGTAACGTTCCCACGAGCTTGAGGCCTGTCACCTTTGATGATGGCTTCCGGCCCGGGAGGAAACATGAAGAACGGACCCCGGCAACGGGCCACCATTATCGACGTCGCGGAGCGGGCAGGGGTCTCGAAGAGCACGGTTGCACGTGTTCTGGCGGGTTCTGCCAGCATTTCCGACGAAGCCCGCGACCGCGTGCTGAAGGCCGTTGCAGCCACCGGCTACGAGCGCAATCATCTGGCCGTCGGCATGCGTTCGGGGCGCAGCGGCATGCTCGGCCTGGTCATTCCCGATATCACCAACCCCTTCTGGGCCGAAGTCGCCCGCGGCGCCCAGGATCGCGCCGCCAAGGACGACATTTCGCTTCTCGTCTTCTCGTCGGACTGGGATGCCGGCACGGAGGCGACGCATCTTCGCGCCCTGCGGCGCGCCCGTGTCGATGGCGCGATCATCAATCCGGTCGCCGACAATTTCGATGATCTCGATCGCTTCGGCTTACCCTTCGTTTTCATCGGATCGAGCGCCGAGCGTTTTCCGGATACCTTGAGCGTCGGATCGGATATCGCCCAGGCTGTCCGTCTCGGCATGGATATCCTCGTTGAGCGCGGACACCCGGCGCCGGCCCTGATGCTCGGCCCGCGGTCGCGTCTTGCGCGCGCCCGGTTCCTGCGCGCCGTGCACGAGCATTGCATCGCGCGCGACATCGACCCCGACATCTTGCTGGTGGAGGAATCCGACTACACGGTCGAGGGTGGCCGAAAGGCCATGGGGCGTTTGCTCGCCGGGCCGTGGAGAGGCAGTCGCGCCGTCTTCGTCGCCAACGACCTGATGGCACTCGGTGCCATGATCGCCGTGCGCGAGGCGGGGCTCCGGTGCCCGGAGGATATTTCCATTCTTGGCTTCGACGGCATTCCGGCGGGTGCTTTCTCCTGGCCCGGTCTGACGACGATCGAAAAACCTGGCCGGCAGATCGGCATTCGCGCGGTCGAATGCCTGCTCGATCAGATTGCCGGCCGCCCGGAGCACGGCCGGATATTTCTGCCGTGCCGACTGGTCGAGCGCGGTTCGCTTGCCGATGTCTCGGCCTCGGTAGCTGTGCGCACGGCGGCAGGGAGGTAACAATGAGCGTAAGCAACGATCTTGTAGCGGATGCAGCCATGCCTAGAAGTGGGAACGTTCCCAACGTCCATCGGCGAAGCGTCACGAAAAACGTGCGGCAATGGTGGCCCTACTACCTGATGATGGCGCCTGGGCTGATCTTCTTCGTGATCTTTCACTATTTTCCGATCTGGGAAGCCAAGATCGCCTTCGAGCAGTTGCGCATCATCCCGCCGAACATCTGGGTCGGGATCAAGCATTTCCAGACGCTCTTCTCCTCGCCGATCTTCTGGCAGGTGCTGATAAACACGCTGATCATCTCGACAATGAAGATCGTCTTCGTCTTCCCGGTCCCGATTATCGTTGCGCTGCTGCTCAACGAGATCCGGGGCGGCGCTTTCCGCAAGTTCATCCAGTCGGCGATCTACCTGCCGCATTTCCTTTCCTGGGTGGTCATCGCCGGCGTGTTCATCGCGGTGCTTTCGCCGAGCGACGGCGCGGTCAACGACATCATCGGTTTCTTCGGATTGCAGCCGGTCTCCTTCATGACCGACACGGGCTCGATCCGCTGGGTGCTGGTCTTCTCCGAGATCTGGCGATCGGCCGGCTGGGACAGCCTGCTTTACCTTGCCGCCATCATCGCCATCGACCAGGAACTCTATGATGCGGCCGAGATCGACGGAGCCAATCGCTGGCAGAAGATCCGCTACGTCACCATTCCCGGCATCGTGCCGACGATCGCGACGCTGTTCATCCTCAACGCCGGCATGTTCCTGAACGCCGACCTCAACCAGGTGATCAACTTCTCCAACGACGTGGTGCGCAGCAAGATCGATATCATCGACACCTATGTCTACCGCATCGGCCTGCAGACCGGCGAGTATTCGCTGGCAACGGCCGCCGGCCTCTTCAAGGCGGTTCTCGGCATGCTGATGATCGTCGCCGCCCACCTTCTTTCCAAACGTCTTACCGGCAAGGGGGTATGGTGATGGCCGCCCACAACGTTCGCAGAACGCCGCTCGAGCGGCTCGAATATGCGATCATCGTCTCGACGCTGATGTTCCTCGTCGTACTGACGGTCCAGCCGCTGCTCAACCTGCTCGCCATCTCCTTTTCGGATCCGGGCAAGGTTGCCGGCATGAGCGGCCTGACGGTGGTCCCCAACGGGTTTTCGACCGACGTCTGGAGCCTCCTGGTCAACAACCCGGCCGTCCAGCGCGGCCTCCTGAACTCGATCTTCATCACGCTGGTCAGCACCGTCCTTGGTGTCGTGCTGACGGCGCTGATGGCCTGGGCACTTTCCCGCCCGGGTTTGCCGGGGCGGCGCGCGATTTTCGTCTTCGTGCTGGTGACGATCGTCTTTGAGCCCGGCATCATTCCCGATTATTTCATCAACAAGCGCCTCGGCCTTCTCGACAGCTACTGGTCTCTGATCCTCTTCAAGGTTGTGAACGCCTGGTATCTGATCATTCTCGTCCGCTTCTTCGAGGAAGTGCCGAAGGAACTGATCGAGGCCTCGGAGCTCGACGGCGCCAACCCTTTCCAGATCTTCTGGTACGTGGCGCTACCACTCGCCAAGTCGGCGCTTGCGACCATCGCTCTCTTCTACTTCGTCTTCCACTGGAACGAGTTCTTCCGGGCGATGATCTATCTCAACGACCAGTCAAAATGGCCGCTGCAGGTCGTGCTGCGCCAGTTCGTGGTCGAGGGCGACAAGCTCGCCATGGTCGGGGTCGTCGACAGCAACAACTACACCGGTGCGAGCCAGATCAACATTCGCGCGCTGAAGGCAGGCATGATCCTGCTTACGATCGCGCCGATCCTCGCAATCTACCCACTCATTCTGAAGTTCTTCACCAAGGGCACCATGAGCGGTGCGCTGAAGGGCTGACGATGCAGAACCGAACCATAAAAGCCATAGCATATTGGGAGGAACAAACATGCTTGGAAAACTGATCCTTGGCGCAACCACCGCCATGGCATTGATGGCGAGCGTCGCCATGCCCGCCTTCGCCGATCCGGTGACGATCCGCGTCGTCTCGAAGGATCTCACGACGAGCAATCCTGACGACGTGAAGCTGATGAAGGCCTATGAGGAGGCGCTGAAGGCCAAGGGCACCGACATCCATATCCAGGTCGTCGACCTGCCGTCCTCTGGCTATGCCGACAAGCTCAGCGCCATGCTTCTGTCCGGTGATATCCCCGATCTCATCTATTTCCAGGGCGGCGACGCCAAGATGGCCGAACAGGGCGTGCTGGAGGACTGGAACACCTGGCTGCCGAAGACGACCTATCTCAAGGACGCGCTCTTCCCGCACAATGTCGAGCGGCTGAAGAACTATCCCTACCTGCTCTATGTCTACCCGCCGCGCATACCGCAGCCGGTGATCCGCGCGGATTGGCTCGAGAAAGCGGGCGTCGAAGCACCGAAGACTACGGACGACTACGTCACCCTCTTCAAGGCGATCAAGGACGGCGATTTCGACGGCAACGGCAAGGCCGACAGCTACGGCGTTACCACCGCCGACAACACTCAAGAGCTCGACGCCGTCTTCAATCAGGCATTTGGCGTCACCGGAACCTGGCTGAAGAACGATGCTGGCGAGTGGATCCATGCCCGCGTTTCGGCCGCGGAAAAGGCAAAGATCGCTTTCTACGCATCGCTCCGCGAGCAGGGTCTCTATGATCCGGAATTCATCACCACCAAGTGGGACGTGAAGGAAGACAAGTTCTATTCCGGCCGTGCCGGGGTGATCTTCGGTTCCTCCGCAGAGGTCATCGACATCTATGGCGGTAAGATGCGCCAGGCCCATCCCGGCGTGACCCTCAGCCTGCTTTCGCCGCCGAAGGGTCCGGGCGGCCAGGGCCTGATGGCGCTGGACGTCTCCAAGGAAGCGCGCGGTCTCGCGATCGCAACGACCTCGGAGCACAAGGAGGAGGTGGTCAAGTTGCTCGACTTCATCGCCAGCCCCGAGGGCCAGGCGATTGAACGGCTCGGCTTTGAGGGCGAGCAGTACACCAAGGACGGCGAAACCATCAAGCCGACCGACAAGCTCGCTACCTGGTATGCCCGCTTCCTCGTTGCCGCCAACTGGCAGCCGCCGGTTCAGTGGCTGAGCGCTGCCGCGCAGCAATCGCTGAAGACGATCTCCGCCGACTTCAAGCCGGACAACGCCTTCGTCTGGCCTGCGGAATACGCCACCGACATCGACGCCACGGAGAACGTCTACCGGGCCTGGGTTTACAAGTTCGTCTCCGGCGAAGCCAAGCTGGACCAGTGGGACCAGTTCGTTTCCGAGTGGAACGCTGCCGGCGGCGAGAAAATGACCGAATATGCAAGGACGGTTCTCAATGACAAATGATGCTCAAGGGCTCTCCCTTAAGGGACGGGTTCGGGCGCTTCTCTTTGGCGTCGCCTACGGCGACGCCATCGGGGCGCCCGTCGAAAAGCTCTCCGCTGCGGAAATCCGCCAGCGCTATGGCCGGGTGACATCGCTCGACACAGAGTGGCACCGCATGAAGCAGAGTGAGGCGGCCCGCAACGGCCGTGTCCGCGGCAGCGGCATCGTCACCGACGACACGCTGATGACGCTCTGCGTGATGTCGATCTACGACGACGTGAAGCGCCATCTCGATGCCTGGGATATGGCCTCGGGCATGGTGCGGGAAATTGCCTGGACGCCGCGCTGGGTGCCGGAGCTGCAGCGCGAGACGATGCTGATCGAGCGGCTGTTCTATCCTGAGAAGTGGATCTTCCAGCGCCATCAACTTTCCGGCTGCGACCCGCGCCAGGGCGGCGTCGGCAACATGGTGAACTGTGGCGCGGCGATGTACATCGCGCCGATCGGCGTCGCCAACGCCTGTGATCCGAAGGCAGCCTATGATGAGGCCATCGCCTTTGCCTCCGGCCACCAGCAGAGCTTCGGCCTGGAAGCTGCCGGCGTACTCGCCGCCGCGGTCGCCGCCGCTTTCGTGCCGGGCACCACCCTCGACACCGTCATCAAAGAAACGCTGGCCGTTGCCAAGGACGGAACGCGTGATGCGATCGCCGATATCGTCGAGGCTGCTGGCTCATTGAAGGGCGCGGATCATGCGACAGTCGTCGCCGAATTCCACCGCATCATCGCGCGCTATTCTCCAATGGGCGACGACGTGCAGCACACGCCGCAGAAGGCCGGCATTGCGACCGACGCCTACCAGCCATCGCGTCTGCACGCGATCGAGGAACTGCCGCTGGCGCTCGGCTTTGCGGTCGTCAATGACGGTGATTTCTACAAGTCGATCATCGACGGCATCAACTCCGGCCGCGATACGGACTCGATCGGCGTCATGGCCGGCGCAATCCTCGGCGCCATGCAGGGCGAGAGCATCATCGACCGGGCGATGCTCTCCCAGCTCGACCGTGTCAACAAGCTCGATCTCTACCGATCGGCCGATGCGTTTACCGCAACCGTGACCGCAATCCGGGCGGCCGACCACAAACGCGAAATGGCGCGGGCCACGGCGCGCGCAGGCCTCTTTGCCGCTCCCGAGCTCACCCAGGTTTCCAGTCTCTAGAATTCGAAAGTATCCGATGCTCAGCACCACAGAAATCTTCGAGCGTATCTATTCCGGTTTTATCGGCAAGGCGATCGGCGTGCGCTTGGGCGCACCCGTCGAGCCGACGATCTGGAGCTATGAACGCATCCGGGACACCTATGGCGAGGTGACGGAATATCTGCGCGATTTCAAGAATTTCGCTGCCGATGACGACACCAACGGTCCGGTCTATTTCATCCGGGCGCTGCGCGACTACGGTCTCGGCGCCACCGCCGAAGAGGTCGGCAAGACCTGGCTGAACTATGCGGCCGAGGAACACGGCATGTATTGGTGGGGCGGCTTCGGCAATTCGACCGAGCATACCGCCTACCAGAACCTGCGCGCTGGCATTCCGGCGCCGCAATCCGGCTCGATCGCCCAGAACGGCACGACGGTTGCCGAGCAGATCGGCGGGCAGATTTTCATCGACAGCTGGGGCTGGGTGCATCCGGCCGACCCGAAGAAGGCAGCCGAAGCCTCAGCCCGTGCGGCAAGTGTCGCCCATGACGGCGAGGGCCTGCATGGCGCCCGCTTCTGCGCCGCGGCCATCGCCCAGGCTTTTGTTGCCAAGAACATCGAGGACGTGATCGAGACGGGTCTCGCGACAATCCCGGCCGACTCCCTCTATGCCAAGGTTTCGCGCGCGGTACTCCGCTTCCACGACAGCAACCGGAACGACTGGCGTGCCTGCCGCGACATGTTGACGGCGGATTGGGGCTATGACCGCTATCCCGGCGTCTGCCACATCATTCCGAATGCCGGCGTCTTGATCATGAGCCTGATCTACGGTCAGGGCGATCTGCCGCGCACCGTCGAGATCGCCACCATGGCCGGCTGGGACACGGACTGCAACGCCGGCAATGCCGGTGCGATCGTCGGCACGCTGCAAAAGGTGCAGCCGGGCTGGGACAAGTACCGCAAGCCGATCAACGATTTCGTCGTCGCTTCCGGCGTAACCGGTACGGTCAACGTCGTCGACATCCCCTCCTTTGCCCGTGAACTGACGGTGCTGGCGCTCCGCCTGCAGGGACGGGAGGCTCCGGCGCTCTGGGTCGAGGATTTCGAGCGCCGCGGCGTTCGCTTCGATTTCGACGCACCCGGCGCCACCCATGGCTTCCGCACCGAGCCGTTCAACCAGATCGCCGTCAAGGCATCGGCGGAGCGTCATACGGATAACGCCAAGGGATCGCTGGAAATCCTGCTCGACCGTCTCGAGCGCGGGCATGGTGGACGCATTTTCTGGAAGCCCTTCTATCGCCGCTCCGACTTCGACGACGAGCGCTACCGCCCGATGTTCACGCCGCTTGCCGATGACGGCCAAAGGGTGTCGTTCAAGCTCTGGCTCGACCCTTGGAACGGTGACGGCAACCTGCGTGTGGCGCCCTATGTTCGCCGCGCCATGACAGGCGCCATCCAGGAAACAGGCGCCTGGCACGTGCCGTCTGCGAGCGGCTGGCAGGACTACGCGTTCACCATCCCCGACGGCAACGGCGAGGCGGTCGACGAGATCGGCATCCTGGTCGAATATTTCGGGCGCCTGAAATTCCTCGGCCGGCTGTTCCTCGCGGACTTTTCCGTATCCGGCAAGGGTCGCGCCGTCATCGACCCGTCGAAGGAAGCGCATGAATGGGGCGGCATCACCCGCTTCACCTGGAACCGCGGCCATTGGAGCCTGCAGCAAGGCCGCATCCATGCCCATACCGCAACCGACGCGGACGCCTGGACGGGCAATGCCTATCTCCGCGACGTCAGTGTCAAGGCCGAGCTTCAGCCGCACTCGGGTGCCTCGCACCTGGTGGTGGCCCGGGCTCAGGGTACGAGCCGCTTTTATGCCGCCGGTTTCGAGAACGGCGAAGCCGTGATCCTTCTTGAAGACCACGGCACGAAGATCCTCGCGCGCGGCCCGTTCCGTACCGAATACGGCCGGAGCTACGCGGTCGATCTCACTGTCGAAGGTGGCAAGCTGACGCTTTCCGTCGATGGCGAGCGGCTGCTTCAGGCAGACGATGGGACGCTGCGCTACGGCATGGCTGGCCTTCGCATGGCGTCTGCCGGGCGCATGTCGATCGGCCGGCTTGAGGTCGCCGAGCGCTAACTGCGCGAGGCGGAAAGAAAGGGAGGAAACATGTCCGAGATAGAGCTTAGAAGCGTCGGCAAGAGCTATGGCAGTGTCGCCGTGCTCAACGACATCTCGCTGGAAATGGGCGACGGCGAATTCGTCGTGCTCGTCGGCCCTTCGGGCTGCGGCAAGTCTACGCTGTTGCGCATGATCGCCGGGCTGGAGGATATTTCAGCTGGCGAGATCACCATCGGTGGCAAGGTCGTCAACGACATGCCGGCCAAGGAGCGCGACATCGCCATGGTCTTCCAGTCCTATGCGCTCTATCCGCACATGAAGGTCGCGGAAAACATGAGCTTCGCCTTGAAGCTCGCCGGTGCGCCGAAGGCGGAGATCGAAAAGCGCGTTACCCAGGCGGCCGAAATCCTCGGCCTCGAAAAGCTGCTCGACCGCCTGCCGCGGGAACTTTCCGGCGGCCAGCGCCAGCGTGTCGCCATGGGTCGCGCCATCGTGCGCGACCCGCGTGCCTTCCTCTTCGACGAACCTCTGTCGAACCTCGATGCCAAGCTGCGCGTGAAGATGCGCAGCGAAATCAAGAAGCTGCATCAACGGCTTCGCCGCACGATGGTCTATGTCACCCACGACCAGACCGAGGCCATGACCATGGCCGACAAGATTGTGGTGATGAACGGCGGAAAGATCGAGCAGGCGGGCGCACCGCTCGATCTTTACAACGATCCTGCCAATCTCTTCGTCGCCGGCTTCATTGGCTCGCCGGAGATCAACCTGATCGAGGCGGTCACAGAGGGAGCGACGGCCTTGACCCGGGGCGGCGTATCCCTGCCGCTCGGGCGACAGGTGCAGGCTGGCAAGCGGGTCGTCTGCGGCATCCGCCCGCAGCACATCACGCTCGGAACAACGGGCGTGCCGGGGCGCATCAGCCTCGTCGAGCCGACCGGCGAGGACCAGGAAATCGTCGTCGACATGGGCGGCCAGGATATCTCGGTCGTCGTCCACGGCGGCAAGCTACTTTCGGCCGGGCAGGATGTGACGCTGACGATCGATGCCGACAAGGTTCTGCTCTTCGACAAGGATACCGGGGAGCGCCTTCGATGAGTGGATTTGCGAAGCGACAGTTCGATCCCGACGCCAAGGGACCGCTGGTCGGCACGAGGGTTCTGGATCTTTCCCGGCTCGTTGCCGGCAACATGTTGTCGCTGCAGCTGGCCGATGCCGGCGCCGATGTCATCAAGATCGAGCCGCCGGCGGGCGATCCGCTCAGAGACTGGAAGGATGATGGCCACTCGCTCTATTGGAAGACCTATAGCCGCAACAAGCGCTCCGTCGTTCTGAACCTCAGGCAAGAGGCGGCGATGACGGCGCTCTGGGCACTGATCGCTACGGCCGATGTCTTCATCGAGAATTTCCGGCCGGGAACGCTGGAGCGCATGGGGCTTTCGCCGGAAACGCTGCACGCCCGCAATCCCAACCTGATCATCGTGCGCATTTCCGGTTTCGGCCAGACGGGGCCTTACGCGCAGTTCCCGGGCTTTGGCACCATCATCGAAGGCATGAGCGGTTTTGCCTACAGAACCGGCTTTCCCGATCGCGAGCCCGTGCTGCCGCCGCTGGCGCTTGCCGACATGATCGCCGGTGTCTATGGCAGCTCGGCCACCGTGACAGCGTTGCTTGCGCGCGATCGCGGCTACGCAAAAGGACAGGTCATCGACCTGTCGCTGCTGGAACCGATGTTCTCGGTGCTCGGGCCAGAAGCGGCGATCTATCAGACGACCGGCAAGATCAAGGAGCGCGTGGGCAGCGCCTCCAATACGGCCGCCCCGCGCAATGTCTACCGCTGCCGCGACGGAAAGTACGTGGCGCTGTCGGGATCGACGCCGCAGGTCGCACGGAGGATCTTCGAGATCATCGGCCGTGCCGACATGAACCAGGACCCGCGCTTTGCCACCAATTCTGAACGCGTCAAAAATCGCGATCTGGTCGACGAGGCCGTTGGCGGCTGGTTTGCCCGGCACGACCATGACGAGGCGCTGAAGATCATGCGTGACGCCGGCGCGACGGTCGGGCCGATCTACAACATCGCAGATGCCGCGTCGGACCCGCATTTCGCCGAGCGCGAAATCATCGTCGATGTGGAGGATGAAGAGTTCGGCAGCCTGCCGATGCACAACATCGTGCCGCGGCTTTCCCAGACGCCGGGCGTCTGGCGGCGGCCGGCACCAGCGCTTGGGGAACACACGGCGGAAGTTCTGGCCGAAGCGGGACTGGATCGCGGCGCGATCGAGACGATACTCCAGGGTAGCGCCGCATGAGGCTTCGCTCCCTACTCTACGTCCCGGCCTCGTCCGCAAAATTCATCGCCAAGGCGCACGAACGCGGAGCGGATGCGATCATCCTCGACCTGGAAGATTCAGTCGCCTCGGATCAGAAACAGGCCGCAAGGGATGGGTTGAAGGACGCCGTGGCGCAGGTGGCACGCGGTGGTGCGACCGTCTTTGTGCGCATCAATTCGGCGCCGGATCTGCGGATGGCGGATGCAGAGGCCGCCTGCCGCGCCGGCGCGTTCGGTCTCTATGTCGCGAAAACCCGGTCGCCGCAGGAGCTAGAGGATATTGCAGCGCATCTCGCACCAGTTGAGCGGCAGATCGGCAGGCCGCCGGTCGCCTTCGTGCCACTCCTCGAAGATGCCGGGGCAGTTCTCGATGCGCGCGCGATTGCCCGCGTCAGCCGCGTGGTCGGCCTTGCCGCTGGCGGAGAAGACATCGCGACCAGCATGGGCGCAGAACCGCTGCCAGACGTATTGCGACTTCCGAAACTGATGGTCCACCTTGCCGCCAAGGCGGAAGGCAAGCTGTCCTTCGGCATGCTTTTGACGGTTGCGGACTATAGGCGACTGGATGCCTTGAAGGCAGCCGCTCGTGAGGCGAAGGCCCACGGGTTCGATGGTGCGAGCTGTGTCCACCCGTCCGTGGTCCCGGTGCTGAATGCGTCTTACTCCCCGAGCCCAGAACGGATCGCCTAGGCAAAGTCCGTGATCGACGCAGCGAAGACGGCGCAGGCAGACGGCCGTGGCGCCTTCGTGCTGAACGGCACCATGGTGGATGCGCCGATCATCGAGCGCGCGCATGATGTTCTCGAACAGGCAGGCGACCTCGGCTGACGCTCAGCGCAGCTTGGCGGAAGAGTCCTCACGATCGCGAGGCGCGCCGGTGCGCGCCAGGATTTCGTGCTGCGCAGTTGCACCTATCACCGAATGTGCAATGATCCTGAAATTGAACGACTTTAACCGGCTGCGAACGCGGGCGACTTTGTCGTGGCGGTCCGTTTCTTTCAGTAGCACTCCAGCATGCAGGGACTTCGAACAGCTTATACACCCCAGGAAGGGAATGTGATCATGCGTAGACTTCTTGCGTACCTGACGATCGCTTCGTTCTTCTCAACTTCAGCCTTTGCAGATCCCGCCATCCTGACTGCAAATGTGAACTTCAGGGTGGGCCCGGGAACCGGATTTGACGCCATGCGCGTGATCCCCCAGGGCGAGGAAGTCGACATCAAGGAATGCGACGCAGAAGCCTCCTGGTGTGCCGTGAGTTATGCCGGGGCAAATGGCTTTGTTGCCGGCAAGTATCTCAACCAGTCCGATGCCACCGCGCCGGCCTGGCCAAGGATGTTCAACACCGAAAAAGGCGCGACGATCACGCTCTTCCAGCCGCAGATCACGTCCTGGAAGGATTTCAAGGAGCTCGAAGCCCTTGTCGCGACCCAGCTCAAACCGTCCGCCGACGCCAAGCCGATCTATGGGATCATCGGGCTTTCGGCCAAGACTGTGGCCGACGAGGCGACGGAGAATGTTACGCTGACGGATGTTCGCACCACGCAGCTCGATTTCTCCGCACTGGACCGACAGCAGCTCGCTGACCTCGCGCTCGACATCGGCAAGCTTGTCCCGACCGATCCGATCGTCGTGTCGCAGCAACGCCTGGCGGCAAGCCTTGCGGACTTCCAGCGCCTCGCCGATATCCCCGATATCAAGGCCGATCCGCCGCCGATCTTTGTCAGTGAGACGCCGGCCATCCTGGTGCAGACGGACGGCAAGCCGGTGACGGCTCCGGTCAAGGGCGTTGAGGGCCTCTCCTTCGTGGTCAATACGAATTGGGACCTCTTCAAGGTGGATCAGGCGGCAGACTACTATCTGCGGAGCGAAAGGAACTGGCTGACAACAAAGACCTTGGAGAGCGGTTGGGTTGAAGCGGCATCGGTGCCGGATGTCTTTTCCAAGCTACCGGAAATCGACAACTGGAAAGGGGTAAAGGCCTCTCTTCCGCCCACGCCCTTCAGCGATAACCAGGTTCCGAAAGTTTTCTATTCGGAGAAGCCGGCGGAGCTTCTGATCTTTGAAGGAAAACCGGCCCTCGAACCGATCGCGGGCACCGGGCTGGATTGGATTTCCAATACGAGCAGTTCGGTGTTTTTCCATCGGGCCAGCAAGACGTGGTACACGCTTCTTTCCGGACGGTGGTTTTCTTCAACGTCACTCGAAGGTCCCTGGACCTTTGCCACGCCTGACCTGCCCGATGATTTCGTAAACCTGCCCGACGACGCCTCCTACTCGGCTGTGCGCGCGTCGATCCCCGGCACGTCCGAAAGCGCAATGGCGCGTCTGCGGGCGAGCATTCCGAAGCTCGCGCGGGTTTCGACGGATGGATCGCTGAAGGTGGACGTCCACTACAATGGCGAGCCGAAGTTCGAGCCGATCGAAGGCACGTCCATGTTCTATGCCGTCAATGCCAACGAGCAGGTCATCAAGGTCGCGGACAAGTATTTCGTCTTGAAGGACGGCATCTGGTTCGTCGGCGATACGCCGACCGGGCCCTTCGCCGTTGCGCGCGCCGTTGCCGATGAGATCTACACGATCCCATCGTCGTCTCCGGTCTATAACGCGACCTATGTCCGCATCTACGATACGGAACCGGATGCCATCTGGTACGGCTATACGCTCGGCTATCTCTATACCTACCTTGCCTGGGATACAGTCGTCTGGGGCTCGGGATGGTATTATCCGCCCTATTGGGACTATTACGACGACGATTGGCCCTATTATCCGCCGCCGATCAGCTACGGGTTCGGCGCCTCGTACAACCCGGCCTATGGCACTTTCGGGCGCTATGGCTACGCCTATGGCCCGGAAAGGGGCCTGGTCTTCGGCGCAGCCTATAACCCCGTCACGGGGACACGGTTCCGCGGCGGCGCGGTGGCGGGTCCCGGTGGCGAGCGCGGTTTCATTTCTGCCTACAATCCACGCACGGGCAACGCGATGGTCGCGCGGGGCGGGCAGAATGTTTACGGCTCCTGGGGCAGTGTAGCCGTCAAGCACGGCGGAGAGTTCGCGCGCATCAGCGGCGGATCAACCGGGAGTGCCGGCGGCCTGCGCTGGCGCAACTCGGAAGGCGACAAGGGCTTTATCGCCGGCAGCAAGGGCGGTGACGTTTATGCCGGCCGCGATGGCAGCGTCTATCGCCGTCAGGACGGCCAATGGCAGAAGCATACGCCGGATGGCTGGCAACCGGTTCAGAGGCCGGACGGGGAGAACCTGCGCAATGCCGCCCAAGGCGCGGCATCCAACCGGCCCCAAGCCACGCAGCGTATCCAGAACCGTGCTGAAACGAGACCCGCACCACGCCGCAACCAGCAGGTTCGCCAACGGGCGCCGGATCATCTGTCCTTCGATCGCGCCGGACGGCAATTCGGCAACCAGAACGAACTGAGCCGCAATTATGGGCGACTTTACCAAGACTCCGGCCGGAACTTCCAGAGCTTTGACCGTGGTCGCGGCGGCTACAGCGGCGGCGGCTTCCAGGGTAGCAACCGCGGCGGCTTCCACGGAGGTGGTGGTCGCGGCGGTGGAGCTGCTTTCCGCGGCGGCGGTGGCGGACGTGGTGGTGGTGGCGGCGGCCGCGGTCGCTGAGAAAACCGGGCCGCTCGGGCGAACTTTCTCGAGCGGCCGCGTTACAAGACGTGGCAAAAGGTGTGCGGGGTCGCCGCTCCTTCGGCCGAAAAGCTTGGCGTGATCATCGGGCCGTCTGCCGCTGTGTCGCCGGCCTTGGTGGCACGCCGGACCGGCCGGTCGAACCTTAAGCCGAGATGGTGACAGGTGCTTGCCGCATCAACCGTCCGACCAGAAGCGCTCCTTGTTGAAGCTCTTGTTTTCCTTACCGGCCTGGGACGCCCGCTTTAGAACGCGCGGTGTATCGTCGGCGCTTGCCACCGAGAGCTCCAGGTTCGCCGGAAGTGCCAGACGCTCAAGCTCCTTGGCCGGCGCAAGCGCCCACTTGAAGAGTGCGGCGTCGCGAATTGTCCACTCGGCATTTGTAGGCGACGGGCCGGTGAGGCTGCTTTCGCCTGCAGCTGGATGGCGCATCATGCCCACGCCAAGCGCGACCTTGAACGACGAGGAGGGAATGAAAGCCGAGACGTCTGTGGGTAGCGCGCGCTCGGGCGTGGGGACGGGCGTCACGGTCGCGGCGGTAGCCGTGGCGCGCAGCGTCGGCAGCGGCACGGTGATCGCCGCAAGGTCGAAGAACGGCGACTTTTCGGCTGCTTCCTTCCGCATGGTCTGAAGCTCGAGGGCTTCTTCACCGCGGCTCTTGCGCGTGGGAAGCATCGCGGTCAACAGCGTGTTGCCGGCCGGTTCTCCGCCCTTCAGTTTGGCTGGGCCGGCGCTGTTTGCAGCGACGATCGAGGTGGCCTTGACCCGTCGCTTGTAGTCGGCCATCGCCTGGTCATACCCCGGCAAAGCCCCGCCGCTTGCCGGAAGGTGGAGTGTCTGCCCCTTCGGGAATATACGCGCGAGTTCCTGGCGCGACATGCGCGGCCACGCCCGTACGTTTCCGACGTCGAGATGTACGAAGGGAGATCCTGACGTCGGGTAGTATCCCACGCCGCCGACCTGCATCTGCATGGCGACTTCCCGCAGCCGGGTGAGCTTCACGCCCGGAATATAGAAGTCCATCGCCTTTCCCAGCATGTGCTGGCTGTTCTTGGCGACCCCGGTGCTGCGGGAGCGGCCGCGCAGCATGCTGTTGGTGGCGGGCGAGCGGTAAGCCGAGACGACGTTGATATAGTCCTTCCCACCGGCGCGCTGATAGACCTCCCAGACAAGATCGAGAAGACGCGGGTCCATACGGGCGGGCTCGTTCCTGCGCCAGTCGCGCAGGAAACGGTTGATCTGCGCGAGCCCCTTCTGGTCGTATTTGCCGTCCCGCTTGAAGGTGATCGTCGCGCGTTCACCGGTGTGCGTGAAGAACAGTTTCAGCGACCGGACTTCCGCCGACGACGCCGTGCTGGTGAAAGTCATGGCGGATGCTGCAAGGGCGGTGATGGCGGCCGCTCGAGCGGCCCACCGGGCAATACGCTTCACGCCTCTGACGATGGCAGGCGAGGCAGGCTCTGGATACGCAGTTACAGGATACTCAGACACAGCGGCTTCCGATTCAATCGAGGTACAATCCACCGGCGGCAACGGCCGGCGGCTCGGCTCTTCGACGGAGATTATGGTCAACAAAGGATTAAGAAGCGGTTGATGCCATCGGACGTGCTTCCCCGGTGATGAATTTCCGCGAGGTGCATGGATTTCAGGGCCTCGGCTTGCCCTTACGTGAAGGTGTTGGCTCTTGTTTTCCTCAATCTATACATTAGTTACCATGAATGGATTGGTCGGTTGCACCGCGGTACTTGCATAGCCAAGGTGTCCCATGAAAAGCACGAAAGACGTCATCGCCGAACTGACCCGCGCCGCGCGCGACGTTCACATGCTGACGGAGGGCGAAAAGCTCCGTCTTGTCTCCCGGGCCTATGTCGCGATCAAGGAAGGTTGGGAGCTGCTCGGGCAGCCCAATCGCCTCAGCGAGTCTGCCGAAACGATGGATATCATCCGCGCCGGCGGCATGCCGGTATATCTCTATGACGATGAGATGCGGGCAATCCTCCAGGAGGCCGTCAAGGTCATCAGGCAGATCGAAGCGGCGATGGAAGCGAAGAACACCCCGGCACCCACATCCGGCGAAGATGGTAACCAAGGGTCGTGAATGGGCCCGAAGCAGTTCGAACAATGTTGTCCGCCGTCAATCCGCGCGGCGACGTTTTGACTGGCTGGATCGACCAGATCGCCCCGTCGGGGATCTGATCCGTTGGCGCGCTACATCGCAATTCGATCGGACGTCAGGATCAGAATGATCGCCGGGCCAGCCAGGAAGGCGGCGAGGAAAAGTGCCGACAGGATCGAGCGTATGAGGAAGCGCAGCAGGGGGCCGCGGGTCATCGAGCGGCCCTATGCTCATGGCGCGAACTAACAGTTTTCAATCACGACCCGGAAGGGCGCTCCACTTGTGACGTCGTCATGCTTCCTGCCTTTCCGGTTCGTTGAAGTCCGCGCCTATCACTGCTGATACGAGCGAGGGCGGCTCGATGCGTGTGCTAGCTCTGAACGATTGCAGCAGTGTTACGTTCGGCTGCCCCGTGGTTTCCGTAATGCTGCTGTAATTCTTGCGGCAGATTCGAAAGGTCGAAGCCAAGGGGTGCCGATGCGGATACTGCTGATCGAAGATGAGAGGGAGCTGGCGGCAGCACTGGCTGTGGCGCTCAGCAAATATGGCATCGTCATCGACCATACGACCCATCTCGCCGATGCAGCCGAACTTGCGTGTCAGAATGACTACGGCGCTATTCTTCTCGACCGCCGCCTGCCCGACGGTGAAGGGCTGAGCTTCATCCCGCAATTGCGCCGCATTGGCCAAGACGCGCCGATCATCGTCCTGACGGCACGCAACGAGCCGATGGAACGGGTTGAAGGTCTCGACACCGGGGCGGACGACTATCTCGGCAAACCCTTTCTCGTCGAAGAACTGATGGCGCGCCTGCGCGCCGTGTTGCGCCGTGTTGCGCCGTCCGGCTGCGCTTGCTGAGCTTCAGATCAAGGTGGGACGAATGGCGCTCGATCCGCTGATCCTCAAGCAGCGGACAACCTGGAAAGGGAAACTGCAGGGCTTGGTTGCAGGCCTATCGGGCGCAAGGGCCACCTACAAGTACGCACCTTGGGGTGCCTATGTTGCGGGTGCTTTCGCTCTTTCGCTATTCGGTTCGGGCCCCGACGGCCAGTTCGGCACATGCCGGGTAGAGGCGCATGCTGGTGGCAAGGGATCGCGGCCGTGGCCTTGGGCCCACGTGGCAAATCGACCCCGAATGATGGCTCGTCACGAGAGCCGCTGCTGCACAGGTCGGGATCGCAAGGGGATCCGGACCGTTTGCATGCCATGACCCTACGGCTGTGGAGGGATGCCGTGACGATGGCCAATACTTGGCGAAGCGGCTTGCTGATCGAGTTGCGGCCCGCAATGCAGCTGACACCGGAGGTTTATTCTTGACCGATACATAGCTGGATGGCTATGTGTCGTGCTTAGCCATTTGGTATGGGGCTCCGCGCCCATCACGGTGGATCCGACCCTGAACGAACTTACGGAACAGTCGAGGTCCGGGATGTCTGAGAAGAAAGTCGGAAAGAACGCACCGAAAGCCGATTCCCCTGCGCCACGCTCAAAGATCGGACGCAAGACGCCGCCGACAAAATCGGCCGATGGCGTCGTCCTTCTAACCGGCGGCAATCCGCAGATCGCAAAGGGCTACGGAGATGCGCAGGTGCAGCAGTACATCGCTGCGATGCCGGGGTGGAAAAGCGATCTAGGCAAGCGGCTGGACCGGCTGGTCGTCAAGACCGTTCCCGGCGTCGAAAAAGCGGTCAAGTGGAACTCTCCCTTTTATGGCGTGGAAAAGGATGTCTGGTTCCTCAGTTTTCATTGCATGACGAAATACGTGAAGGTTGCTTTCTTCCGCGGGGCGCAATTCAGCCCCTTACCTCCCGGCACCTCAAAACAGCCGGATGTTCGTTATCTCGACATCTATGAGACGGACGAACTCGACGAGGCGCAGTTCATGGATTGGGTCAAGCAGGCCAGCGAACTGCCGGGCGAGAAGATGTAAAAGCGTCGCCGCAGATCCTTCGCCGCCGGGAATGGCCGGGCCAACGGATGTCAGCGGCCACGGCGGTGTACGGCCGCGGCCTTGCCTCCCCACAAGCTGCTTCTCAATCGGCATTGCCCACCATGAGTATCTTCATGACGGCGGCCATTGCCGGGTCGGTGCCAGCGGCATAGTCGGCAAAGCTCGTGGAGCGCGCGACGTCTGGCTGAAGGGGACCTGCCGGGACGTCGTAGACGTAATTCAGCAGGAAACGGGTCCTGATCTCCGACAGGCTGCAACCGTGTTCCCAGTCGTGATAGGCCGTCGAGTAACGGATGGTGATCTTCGAGTTCGGCAGAACCGTGCGGCCGCCTTCGCCCCAGAACTGCAGCCGGTCTCCTATCGGCTCGCCGACAAGTACCGTGCGCGGGCCGCCGAAGTACTTCAGTCGCGCCGCCGTGCTGATCGCGGCCGAAAACGTGTTCGCGCTGGTCAGCACAAACAGCCGTCCCTCCGGCGGCAGGATGGCGGGGAGCCTTCGCGAGAAATCGGCGGTCAGTTCGTAATTGCCGCCATTGTTGAACCGCAGGTCCACGACTGCATTGCGTATCGGTTTTTTCTCAGCCTCGTCCAGCACCTTGACGAGCCCCTGCGACAGGTCCTCCGGCGTCGCATCCCTGATGCGGTTGATCTGGATGTAGAGAAGATCGGGCAAGGGATAGTGGTGCCAGACATTGGCGTCGGGGCGCGTGAGATAGGCCGGTAGCGTGACATCGTCGAGCACGTGCCGCCACCCGGCGCCGCGACCGGTCTGTGACAAGGGACTGAAATCGCGTCGTGGTCAGACATGGGCGTTCAAGGGTTCCGGCGCACCGACGTGGCGACAAGAGCGATTTGCGCTGCGCGTCCATCCGCGCGACGGATGAAATAGGCGCTTTCCTGCGGGCTTTCGGCAAGGCCGGCGGCATGGAGCAATTCCGGCGAAATCGCGACATTCGGGACGAATTCCTTGCCGAGATTGGCGGGGCCGCCGAAATAGGGCCGAAGCGCATCGACAAAGGCCTCCGTCGCTCTTCCATTTACCTCAAGGATCTCTCCGCCCAAAAGGTGCGATTGCTCGCCTGTCGTGGCGATCACAAACAGGCCGTCGGCAAACCAGCCAAGCCGGATGGGAACCGCATTGAAGCTGTGGCCGCCGACGAGGCCGACCACGCTGGTGTGCCCATTGTCGGCGAGCGCGACCGCTTTTGCAGCCGCGATCGCCAGACCGGCGCGGTCGAGATCACCGGCCCGTTGTTCGATCACTTCGAGGGCAGCGGCAAACGCGGCCTGGGCGGTCGGCGAGAAGCTGCGGTCGACCTCGATCAGGCGCCGCAGATGGGCAAGGTCCTGCCTGTTGCGCTCAAGTTGCGAGGTCGCGACCGGAAAGTCGCTTCGGGGATAGCTCTTCAGCGTCGGATAGAGAATAGCCGCAAGCGGCGCGACCAGCAGGAAAAGCAAGGCAGCAAGCGCGATCGATGCAATCCGAACGCCGCGCCGCCGCCAAAACCTGTTGCCCCTCGGCGCCGGACCTTCCTTGCCGATTTGTGTCTCGTTTCCCATTGATTGCGGCCCCCAACAGCGCCCCTCTTCAACGCGCGATCCATCCCCACATTCAGCGCTCCAGCCAGGGCCGGCAATATTCCTTCAGCATCGCGCCCGAGCCCTGTTCCGGCCCGCAGCAATGACGGAGGTCGGACAATCGGCAAGACAAGACGTAGGAACGGCAGCACGACAATTCCATGCTCGCCGCCGGGGAAAATCAGAAGGCCGGTTCGGTCCCGTATTCGTCGTGGCGCCGGTTCCAAACGTAGGGTTCGGTCTGTGGCCATCCCGCGGGAGACACTTCCCATGTTTCCTGGCGACCGTAGGGCGTTAGGTCCAGATACGTCCACATGCTGCCGAGATACTCGACGCCACGCGCACCGTTGAAATAGGTGCGGTAGATATCGTCGCCGTCCCTGAGGAAAACGCTGACGCCATGACGCTCGCTGGTCCTGGTCGGGTCATCCGGGTCGGCGACCGTGGCCCCCATGTCGTGGTTGAAGTCGCTCGCCATGGACGAGTACCAGACCGGGTGCTGCCACTGCATCCGGGCCTGATATTTCTGCAGCTTCTCGAGCGGCGCGCGCGAGATCAGCACGATGGACGTATCGCGTGCATTGAGATGCGCCGGGTGGGTCATCGCGTCCACGACCCAGGAACAGCCGTCGCAGCCCGCCTTCCATCCGGGCGCGAACATGAAGTGATAGACGATCAGTTGCCGCCGACCATCGAAGAGGTCGGCAAGGCTTAAAGTGCCCGTGGGGCCTTCGAACGAATAGTCCTTGTCGATCCTGACCATCGGCAAGCGCCGTCGCTCGGCGCTCAAGTCATCGCGTGCGCGGGTGAGGGCTTTCTCCCTGGCAATCTGTTGTTCGATTGCGGCTTGCCACTCATCCATTGAAACGATCTTAGGCAACATTCTCAATGATCTCCCTTTTGGGGCAACTTGCGTGGGGGCATCGTTGCAACGCTGAACTCCGATCGGCGACGTCCAGCCAACCGGCTCGGTTCGATTGCTCCCGAAAAGCTCTCAATCCGATCTTACCGGCGCGGTCTCCGTCCCATCTGGCTTCAATATGTTGTACAACTATAACATGTCAAGCGAGCGGGAAGAAGTCTCGGTTTTCTGGGCATTGGCCATCCACTCCGGCGGGCCATGCTCGATCGCCTCAAGGGCGAGGCGCAGACCGCCGGCATGCTCTGCGCCGCCCTTTTCAGACATGGATCGCTGTACCCTCATGCAGCATCTGAAGGTGCTGGAAGAGGCCAACCTGATCATCGTCATCCGGGCGCGATGCGAGCGCTGGAACTATCTCAATGCGCTGCCGATCAAGCAGATTCACGAGCTTAGGATCGGCGATTATGCCGCGCATGCGGCGACCATTCTCGACCGACTGAAGGCAGACCTGGAAGGTGGGTGCCGCGCGGTTCATCTCGATAGTGCATTCATCGACCACGCCTTTGGCTGGCGAATTGCGAGGCTCAATCGGAGAGGCCGCACCAGCCCGGCGGGAAACTGGCGGACTTGCCATGAGCGAGATCGAGAGCGTCGTGCACGGTCTTGTCGATGTCATTGGCGATGCGTTTCGCATCGATGCGCGAGGGCAGGAAGTTTGCCAACATGAACTCGCTGTAACGGATACATCCAGTGGCGGTGGTCCATGACCGACCAGAATTCGTCCTTTGAAAGGTGGCTGAGATCGAACACGATGCTGGTCAACGCATGCGCGATGCCTTCGTCGCGCGGGCGCGCACGAGATGATGATGGTGCACCAGATACGGCCGCTCCTTCGGACCGAGCACGACCGGCACCATATGACGTCCCAGGAATTCCGCGCCGTGCCGTGCCATTCCCGTCGCTCCAAAGCTAACCTCGCGGAACCCGACGGTGATCTGGCTCTGCCGAAGTTCGGCGATATCGACCGGTTGCAGCTGCGGCTCATAGATTGGTGTCATCGAACGGCTCCAGGGAGGGACGCGATCGTCTCGGATTGGGAGGCGGCAGCTACGGCGTCATCGACACTGTAGCTGAGATAGGCGAGAAGCGGGGGAGCCGCCAGAGCGATCATGTCGCGCACCCGATCATGGACCCGCGCATAATAGAGGTGCTTGCCCTGGGCGCGCACAAGCGTGTCAAATTCGAGCAGCGCGTCGAGTGCAGTGCTGTCGAGGTCGAAGCTTTCCTCCAGGCTGAGGATGACGGCGCGTGCCGTCTGGTCGTGGCCGATCCTTGTGGCCGTCTCGGTCAAGATGGCATCCGCATTGGCAAAAAACAGCGGTTGCGCCGGACGCCAGATGGCGATGCCCGGCATCGTTTGTGCATCGGTGTGGCGAGCGATGTCGACGAAATCATGGCCCTGTCCCAGGCGACCAAGGGAGGCGACATAGGGGTTAGCCAGCCTGTGCAGCAAGACGGCGAGCGAAAGTGCGATTGCAATGGCAATGCCGTTGACGACGCCGAAGGCGATGACGCCGACCGCTGCTGCCAGGGCGATGACAACGTCGTGTTTCAGTTTCCACAGTCGCAAAAGCGGCCAGGGATCGAGCGCATGCGCCAGGGCGGCGACAACGACGGCCGAAAGGACCGGCTGGGGGAGGCTCTGAAGCAGATCGGCGCCAAGGACGACGAGCAGCGCAAGGCCGATTGCGGCCAAGAGCGCCGTCATTCGGGTTTGCGCGCCAGCCGCCTCGGCCGCGGAACCGGCCGAAAAGCCGGCGCCGACAGGCATGCCTTGCGCGATGGCGCAGGCGGCATTGGCAGCGCCGAGCGCCAGCAATTCTCGATTGGCGGTCACGCTTTCGCCGTGACGCAACGAAAGCGACCGGATCGTGCCCCAGGATTCGGCAAAGAGGATGAGAACAAGCGGCAAGGTGTAGGGCACAAGCTGCCGGATCTGGCTCCACTCGACGAGCGAGAGCGACGGCAGGGTCCTCGAGATGGAGATCGGCCCGACCACCGCTACGCCGTACCCTGCAAGGTCCAGCAGTCTTGAGGCCAGGATGCCGGCGCAAAGCACCAGAAAAGCGCCGGGAAGAAACGGAGTGCGTCGCAGCAGCAGGAGGGCGGCAAGGGCCGCCACGCCGACAGCGATGCTCACGATGTTCCACCGGGGCAGAGCCGCGAACAGCCCGGCGATCTGATGGATGATGTCGGTTGTCGGCACTGCGATCCCGGTAACGGTGGGCAATTGCCTGACGATGATGGTGACCGCCAACCCGAAGGCGAAGCCGCGAAGAACGGGGCGGGAGATGAAACTTGCCAGGTTTCCAAGCCGTAGCACGGACGCCGCGACGAAAAGAAGACCCGTTAGCGCCACCATCACCGTCACCAGTGCCATCTTGTCCGGCGTCGAACCGGGCAGCGCCGCGATCGTGGCCGCAAGAATGGCGGCCGACGACGATGTCGGGGACACGATGGCAAAACGGCTGCGGCCGACGATGGAATAGATCAGGCACCCGACGATGGCCGCGATGACGCCGTGTTGTGGTGGCAGGCCGACGATACCGGCATACGCAACAGCTTCGGGCAGCATAAGTCCGGCGACGGAAAGACCCGCAATCCAGTCCCTGTTGCCCACGCTCGTCGCGACCTTTCTCCGGCTGCCCGCCAGGAGAATCTAACGGATTATCAGGCGAAATCCATAGCGCGCGCCGGGGACGCCTGCCGGCATCAAAACTGCCGGGAGGCCCCGGCGCGCCCGACCACGGATTTCTCCCCGTCGTCACCGACATTGAAAAGCAGCCCGAGATCGAGCAGCCAGAAATCGGCGGTTGCCAGTGATATCCCCGCGGTCAGATTGCCGAACGGGCCGGACCCGTCGATCCCGGAATAGACGGCAGTCGCGCCGAGCTTCGGCGTCAGCGTCGACCCGTTGTCGAGCAGGAAAACCCGTTCGATCTCGGCGCCGAGGCTCACCCGGAACTGCTGTTCGTCGAAGCCGTCGATGGTGATCCTGTCACTAGCGCCGTTATGCACGGTGTAGTCGTCGACCGTTTCGGAGAAGTAGACGGCGCGCAGCTTCGGCGTCAGCACGATCGATGGATCGAGATGCCACTGGCCCTTGATCGCCGTATCGATCATCCACCGCGTCGTGTCGAACGTGCCGTCCCAATATGTCGTGTCGACGTCGCTGTCCGAGCCGCCATAGAGCAGGCTCGTATCCCAGAACACGCCTTTGCCGAATTCCAGAGACGCATAGGGGCCGGCAAGCAAGCCGTTTCCTGTCAGTTCGGCATCGGCACCAGTCGGTTCCGTCATCCGGTCGTAGTGGAAGGACAGGCCGAACAGGGCCTTCTTCGACACCTGGTAGTCGGCGCCGACGTTGAGCATCGCGAAGCTTCCCCACTTGCCGTTATTCTCGTCGCGACTGTGCGCCAGGAAGGCGAGATCGACCCAGGCATTGAAGGCCCTTGGTTGGGTGGCAGCGATGCCGTAATCGTATCCGTCGCCCGTTCCATCTGTCGTCGTTCGACAAGGCCGGCGACAAAAATGCCTGTCGCGATCAGACCTTGCCTGGTGGCGACGAAGTCTCGGACCAAAGTGTCGATGTCTTCTGCCATCTGCTTTGCACCGAAGGAAAGATTGTAGGTGATGGTGCCCGTGTTCGAGACGCCGAGCGCGCTGGTCAGTCGATAACCCACCTTGGCCTTGCCGGAAAAAGCGGGATTCGGCGAGAACTGCAAATACCATCCGACCGGTGCGCCGACCGGACCGGTCTGGGCGAGCTGGCCGCGGATGATCGCTGCCGTGCCGGCGCTCGCCGGCTCGACGGACGTCAGCTGCGCCTCGGTTGAAGTAGACATCGGTTGGCGTCGCGCCGGCCGGAACGTCGATGACCCTGTCGCCGACTGTGATCTGAGGTGGCGTCACCGTCAGGTTACGTGGCGCCGTTGCCGTCATCCGCCCGGATCGCGAAGGTGTATTCTTCGCTCTTGGCGTTTAGCGGACCGGTAAGTTCATCGGTCGAAACGTTGAGGACCATGCCTTCCGGCAAGGTACCCGACGCGATGCTGTAGAGCATCGGCGCCCGTCCGCCCGTGGCCATAATCTGCTGCCGGTGGCCTTCGCCAGCCGTGGTATCGCCGAGGCTTCCGGGAGCTGGCATGAACGTGAAGGCCGGCGCGCTCACGGTGACCGTGACCGTTGCTGCCGTCGACGTGCCGGCGGGGGCCGGAATAGTCGGCTGACGGCGTATAGGTGATCGTGGTTCCCACGGCGTTTGCGGTGCCATAGGCCGGCGGCAGCAGCTGCGGGACGACGCTCATCGCATAGACGGCCGCACCGGTCGCTCCATACCTGTCCGTGGCAGTGACTGTGAAGCCGGAGTTGCCGACGGCGGTTGGCGTGCCGTGCAGCGCGCCGGTTTCACCATCGAGGCTCAGGCCAGCCGGGAGGGACCCAGCCGTAATTGCATAGCTACAAGGCGACGTTCCGTTCGACGCAGAAAATCTGTTGGCTATAGGCGCCCGTGGCTGTCCCGACGGGCAAGGTTACCGCCGACGGCGACAACACCAGAATTGGAGTGCTCACCTCCACCGTGTAGCTACCCGCGGCTGTGGCGCGGTAGCCGTCCGTCGCGGTGATCGTGAAGGCGCAACTGGCCGCTGTTGTAGGCGTGCCGCTGAGCGTTCCGGTTCCGCCGTCGAACGTTATTCCATTCGGCAAGGATCCGCCTGAGACCACATAGCTGTAGGGCGCTGATCCCCCGGAAACGGAGATGGTCCGGTTGAAGGTTGTTCCGGTCAGGCCGGGCAAAGCACCCGGTGCCGGCGCCATCGTGATCGACGGGAAAGCGACCATCATAGAGTAGGACGCCTGGCTCATGGCCCCATGCGCGTCTGTGACCGCGATGGTGAAGGCCGCCGGTCCGGCAACCGTTAGTGTCCCGCTGAGAACGCCAGTCGTCGGATCGAGCGTCAGGCCGGGAAACGAGCCGGCAACGATCGCTCTGTAAGGTGCAGATCCCCCGGACGCAGAAATGGTCTGACTATAGGCTGTTCCGGTCGTCCCGCCCGGCAGTACACCGGCCGCCGGAGATACGGTGATTGCCGGATACACCACGCTCAATGAATAGGCTGTATCGATCGAGGCGCCGTAGGCATCGGTCGCCGTGATCGTGAAGTTCGAGGGACCGATGGCCGTCGGCGTACCGCTGAGGGTGTCAGTCGAAGCCGACATTGCGCGCGTCGCCGGAGACAGCCTCTGCATCGCCTTTCAGGTGAAGGGTGGGGGGCTCAAGACCGGAGGCGACCGCATCCAGGCGTTCAAGGACGGTGACATGGCGATCAGCTATTCCGCTCTGCCTTACTGTGCAGTGCCAGGCGGCCACGAGGATTTCCACTTCCAGGTCATCACCGTGCCCTACGACCATGAGCGAATGCTCGGAGGGCAGACGCGCGATCTGTTTGCCATCCGGTTTGCTGAGCCTGCGTACGCTCGGCCATTTCGGGCGCATTTCAACGGGATCAGGCAAAGGCATGCGCATTTGGCCAATCCCGATGAGGAGGTGGCGCACATCGCCAGACTGGCTATCATGGCGCGCGGGCGGCTGGCTCCCGGCATGCCCGAGGTGCGTGCGACCCTTCGTTCGGGCCTGCGCTATGCCGCCGAAGAGATCAAGGCGCGCTAGAAACTGACGCCGGCAAAGGTCGCGCTCGAGCTCGGTATTTCCGTGCGCCAGTTGCATGTCCTGTTCGAACACGCGGAATTGACCTTCGCTCGCACGCTGGCATCGATGCGGATTTCGCAGGCGCGGCGGCTTCTCGTCGAGCGGCCCGCCTTGCCCGTCACCGAGGTCGCCTATGCCTGCGGATTCGATAGTCTTGCAACGTTTTACCGACTTTTCACGGGCGCTTACGGGATGGCGCCGGGCGAATTCCGGGCGGCAGGCTCGCTCCATTAGTCCCGGGCGGAAGCCTGCCTTGACGTAAGGCCGGCCTCGGCGTCGGATCAATCCGGTTGCCAAAAAGCCATAATTGCTTCACCTAGATCCCTCTTCGACACTCGGCATTAAGAATTGGGTCAACGCTGAATGCGCATTTCATACGTCTTCCTTGGTGCATTTCTTGCAATCGCGCCGTCTGCCTATGCCGACGTTGCCTCGCCTCCTGTTCTGGAGCCGCTGAAGCAGCAGGCACAGGCCGCACAGTTGAGCGCAAAATTTCTGACGCGCTACAGCTACAAGCCCGTTCCGCTAGACGACGCCCTGTCGGCCAAGATCATGGACAGCTTCATCGAGTCCCTCGATCCGGATCGTGGGCTCTTCCTGCAGGCCGACATCGACAGTTTCAAACCTGCCCGCAACGAGATCGACGACGCCATCAAGAAGAAGGACCTGAAGATACCGTTTGCGATCTTCAACGTCTATGGAAAGCGTGTCGTCGACCGCATGAACTACGCGCGCGAGCTGCTGAAGCATGACTTCGATTTCACGAAGCAGGAGGATTACTCCCTGTCGCGCGAGAAGGCGCCCTGGCCGCAGTCGGAAGCCGAGAGCAACGAGCTGTGGCGCAAGCGCGTGAAAAGCGACTGGCTACGCTTGAAGCTCAGTGGCAAGACTAATGCGGCCATTCGCGAAACGCTCGACAAGCGCTATGCAAACGCGCTCGAGCGTGCCTCCAAGTACAAGAGTGACGACGTCTTCCAGTCGTTCATGAACGCCTACACGACGTCGGTCGATCCGCACACGGATTACTTTGGCGCCCGCGCTTCGGCCGATTTCGATATCGCGATGAAGCTCTCGCTGGTTGGAATCGGCGCGGTGCTGCAGGAACGCGACGACTACACGACGGTCCGCGAGCTCGTGCCTGGTGGGCCGGCGCAGCTGTCCGGCAAGCTTGCGGTCGGAGACCGCATCACCGGCGTCGGGCAGGGCCACCACGGCCCGATAAAGGAAGTTGTCGGCACGCGCATCGATGAAGTCGTGCAGTTGATCCGCGGGAAGAAGGGGTCGGTCGTGCGCCTCGACGTTCTGCCGGCCGATGCGGGAGCAGACGCCGCCCATCGCATCGTCACCCTCGTGCGCGACAAGATCAGCCTCGAAAAGCAGGCGGCGCAGAAGAGCGTTCTGTCTGTGAAGGCGGGCGATACCACCCGCAAGATCGGGGTGATCACCCTTCCGGCCTTCTATGAGGATTTCGAAGCCCGGCGCAAAAGAGAGCAGGATTATCGCAGCGCGAGCCGCGACGTCGCAAAGCTTCTCGAAGAGCTGAAGCAGGAACAGGTCGACAGCGTTCTGATCGACGTTCGCAACAATGGCGGCGGTTCGCTGGACCAGGCGATTGCCCTGACCGGCCTGTTCATCGGCTCTGGACCGGTCGTTCAGCAACGCAGTGGCGACGGCAAGGTCGTGGTGACAAGCTCGGAGTTTCCTGAGCCTCTCTGGTCAGGGCCCGTCGGTGTTTTGATCAATCGCGGGTCGGCTTCGGCCTCTGAGATTTTTGCTGCGGCCATTCAGGACTACGGCCGCGGTGTCGTCATCGGCGAGCCCAGCTTCGGCAAGGGCACGGTTCAAACCGTCGTCGACCTCGACCAGATGGTCCGCAACAGCAAGCCTGCGTTTGGCGAACTCAAGGTGACGATCGCCCAGTTCTTCCGGGTCAATGGCGGCACTACGCAGCTGCACGGCGTAACGCCCGACATCAGTCTGCCGGGGCTTTCCGACCCGACGCGCTTTGGCGAAACGAGCTATGATAACGCCCTGCCGTGGTCAGAGATCAAGCCTGCGGATTATACGCCGGCCGATACCGTCACGGCGCTGCTGCCGGCACTGCAGGACCGCCATAATGCGCGCATCGCAAGCGACCCCGATTTCCAGCGCCTCCTCGAAGACATCGCCGACATCAAGGCGCAACGCGAAAAAGGCGTTGTCTCCCTCAACGAAGCCGAACGGCGCAAGGAAATGAAGGATCGCGAAAATCGCCTTAAGGCTCGAGCTCAGGGAAGCGATAGCGAGGATACCGGTGAGGACGATGGATTGAATGCGGACGAACGCAGCCTGAGTGCCGATATCGCACTGGAAGACGCCCGCAAGAACGCAAAGGACGTTCTGCTTGCTGAGGCGACCGCCATTCTGGCCGATCAGGCGGATTTGCAGGAAGGCGGGTTGAAGGCAGCCACGCAGCCACCGGCAAGCGCCACCGGAAAATAGTCTGCTCGGCCGATGCGCGGGTACTGAGGAAAGGTCGACAAAGCACTCCTTTGTCGACCTTTTTTGTTTCCCGCGCTCGTTGGCCTCGCTGAGCTGCGAGTAAATCGAGTATGGCCGTCGAAGGGGAGGCCGTCGATCGAACCGGCAAACAAGCGGCGGCGATCGTTTGGTCGAAGGGCGCGAACTCGTTTACGAGTGAAGCGCGCTTTTCGCAACCTGGCCGCTGCTTTCGGCAAGGATTTCTGTTCGCGACATGGCGCGGCTTGCATCAATCGTCACGACATCGTTACAGTTGGCGCGTTTGTCAGGCCAGGCGCTGACTTTCACCATGGTAGATCTCGCAGCCATCGCGCGCGCTGCCATTGCCGAGCATGTGCCATCCGTGATGAAGCAGGGCATGGACATCGAGTTCAAAGCAGAGGGGCGGGTCATTGTCCCCGGTTTCCGAACCGGCCATTCGCCTGGCCCCGGACAACTTGATCATCAATGCGATGCGACACGCACGCGGAACGGAAGTGCTCGTAGTCGAGGTTCTGCAAGCCCGGATCGTGCGGGTCAGCGGCGAGGGCCCAGAAATCCCGGCCGCCGAGCGCGACAAAATGCTGAGGCCGTTCGTGCAGGGCAATACCAGCGCGAGTGAGGGAACAGGCATCGGACTGGCCATCGTTGCCCAGATTATGACGGCACACAACGGCTCCGTGGCGCTCGGAGAAGCAGCGAACGGCGGTTTGGTCGTCGATCTGACGTTTCCGAAAATTGCGAAGGAATCCGCGTTTTCGTGATAGCCGCGCCATTGTTCCTTGAAGCCGCTCGCGCACAATCTCTTCGGCTCGCTCACTCCGCCAAATATTCGCGCAACAGCAGGCGTGCACGGTGCAGCCGCGCTTTCACTGCCTGTCGCGAAAGATCGAGAGCCGCGGCGATCTCGTCGATCGTCATCTCCTGGAGGTCGCGCATCAGAGCCACGTCGCGATAGTGCGGCGGCAGAGCCTCGAAGGCCGCTGCCAGATCAAGCCGCAACACATGTTCGGGCCGCTGCACCAGTCTTGTTTCAAGTGCGTCCTCGTCTACGGCGGCGATCATGCCGCTGCGTCGGGCGAGCCTCAGGCACTCCCGCCGCACCACGCTGAACAACCACTTCGACAGGGTCGCGAGTGCTCGGATCGCGCCGACGTGGCGCGACAGAAGCCAAGGCGTTTCTTGTGTCGCATCGTCGACATCGGCGGTCCGGCAGGTTGCTCGGGCATATCGGCGAATATCCGGCTGCGTCCGCTTGAGCAGCCGGACGATCGCATTGCGATCGCCGTGGCGGGCGGCTTCGAAAGTTTTCAGTCGTCACCGCCTTTGTGTTCATGGCTTGGTCCGATCATGGATCCCGGCAACGGCGCAGGCCGGGCAATAGCCGATGAGGCCGGTGAGGACGAAGGTGAGGGCCGATACGCCCACCAAAAGGGCGATCCACCCGCTCAGGAAACTGTATGCCAGCACAGCCGCGCCAACCCCAAGGCCAATCCGCACGATCTGCTGCCCCTTACCTATATTCTTGCGAAAAAATGCCATGCAACACCTCCGGTGCAAACCGAGACCCATCGTCTCAGTCATAAGAGGCGCGGAACCCGGAAAAGGATTCGCGACGGCACGACTTTTTTCGTGACGGCGGATCCATCGGTACCAAATTGGGCCGCTGTACTTCTGCCATGGCGCCGGCCAAGTGCTGTTCGGCCGTTGGCCGTCCCTTGACGCCGTCCGCCGAGCGTCTCCGTGCCCTCGATCCGGATTATCTCGCTTGCGGGCCATCCGGGTTCCCAACGGAGATTCCTGTTCGATGAAACGAATACTGGTGACCCTGGTTGCAATGATTGCACCGATTGCCATGGCTGAGGCTCATGCCGAGCCCCTTCCAAGTGCCTTGGCGAAGGCCTACCACAACAACCCGACGCTCAATGCAGCGCGGGCCGGAGTGCGCGCGAGCGCGTCCGACATCGACATCGCACGGTCGGCGATGCATCCGAAAATCACCTGGCGCAGCGGGGTCGGCTACAATTCCAGTGCGGCGACCAACCGCGGCACGTTTGGTATCGTTCTCGATCAGACCCTCTTCGACCGCCTGCAGACGACCAACAATGTCGAGGTCAATAAGGCGCGACAGCGCGCCGCCGAGGAAAACACCCTCAACACGAGCACAACATCCTGTTCGAGGCGACCGAGGCATATATGGACGTGGTGCTGACGCGCCGCATCGTCGCGCTACGCAAACAGGATCTGGATTTCCTCAAGGAGCTCACGCGATCCGAGATCGCCCGCCACCAAGGGGTCAGAACAAGAACTGTTCCGCCAGACACGCTAAGGCCGAACGAACAATGAACATACTCACGCTGCCGGAATTTACGGACAATGCGGGTTGTTCTATATCACAGGACTTGAACGGTGGCGCCGACCTGCACCTTTTCGTATAGCTCGATGATGTCTTCGTTGAGCATGCGAATGCAGCCCGAGGAGGCCTCCGTGCCAATGGTCCACGGTTCATTCGTACCGTGAATGCGGTACAGCGTATCGCGACCGTTGACGAACAGATATAGCGCGCGTGCGCCTAGCGGATTAGCTGGTCCGGGCTCTATGCGTTTTGGTAACCCTGGTGTTTCAGCGTGCATATCGTCGGTTGGATGCCATGCCGGCCATTTGGCCTTTCGCTCGATCGTTGCCATCCCGCGCCAGCTATACCCACTTTTGCCAACAGCTATACCGTAGCGCCTGACGGAGCCTTGGGACTCGACAAAATACAGATGCTTGTTGTGAGGATCGACAATGATCGATCCGGGCGTGGCATCCACCTGTTTAGCCATCGTGACCGGCTGCAGATCTCTTGCGAATTTGCTACGATTTACGGGACGAACTGGAAACAGCTCGAACGCATATGGACCTTCTGCGGGCAACGAAGACACGGGGCCGCTTACAGTGCTGCAACCATGCACCGCCAGCAACCCGAGTATGAAACTCCGCCGTGAGACGGCAGAACCAGCAAGCGATTTCGCAAGCGGGATCGTTATCATGTGAGAGATCCAAGAATTGTCTGGCTATGTGACTCTGGCTTTCGCGGAATTGTTATCATCATCATTGACGGGCTGATAACGAGATGCTCCCGGCATCTGTTCGAAGCCGGGAGCGGTTCTTGCGAGTGCGATCAAAACCTCACGCGCAATCCGAGCGTTCCGCCGACCTCGTAACTGTCGGCAAATTTCTTTAGGCTGGTGTCGGCAGACACTTCGCCATAGACCGTGTATTTATCGTTGGCCCAGCTGTAAGTGCCACCAAAACCAATTCCACCGGTCAGCCGATCGGCGCGACTGTCAAACTTCGTGCCCGATACATCTACTCGTGTTCCGTCGAGGAACTCGTTGGTCAGATTGGCGATGCTATAGAACTGCGCTCGGCTCGTCTGACCGTCATCGTCCTTCCAGCTGCGCTCGTGCCCGAGGGCCAGACCCAGGCGACCCTTCAGGCTGTCACCCTTGTCGAGCGACACGCGGGCACCGTAAGGATCAGTGAAGCTGTCGAAATCGACTGACGACCAGGTCAGCTGTGCCTGTGGCGTGAGGGTCCAATTCTCGTTGAGAGCGATGCGCTTGCCGGTTTCGAGGCTCATAGCATAACCAAAACCATCGTTGCCGTCGGCAAGTCCTCGACGCAGCGTATCGGAGTAGAGATTGCTGTCGTACCAGGTAACCTGACCTTGCGCGTCGAGATAGAAGCCGTTATTGCCGTACCAGGTCAGCGTGCCGCCGAAGCCATAGCCTGTGTTGTCGATATTGCCGTTGCCGAAGATCGAAGAGACATCGGTGGAAACCTGGCCATAGTGAACGGTTATGCCGCCGATGAGCTTGCCAGCATCGCTTTCATAGAGCTGACCGTCCACACCTGCCTGCAGATTCCACATATCGTAGTCATAGTCTGACTGGCTCGCGGTGACATCGGGCTGTTGTCTACCATGCAACCCTTCGATGCGACCCCAGACGCCCGTGCCGCCAACGATCGTTGTGGAGCCATCCTGATAATAGGCGTTCTGGTCCTGAGTCGGCGTGCATCTGAAGTTCCGTGCTGGATCCTTACAGAACACGGTCTCGGCCGGAGCCTGTTCCCCCCAGTACCGATTGCCGGTGCGCTGAGCAAGCGTCGGCAAGCGATTAAGGACCTGTAGTGCGTTCGGATAAGTCTCATAAACCGGCACGCCTGGTTGATAGCGGGGCGTTTCGGGACCGGTAGGCACGATCGGATCGATCAACACTGAGCGTAGATACCAGTCATTTGCGGCATAGCTATCCCCATAGACATCCATACCACTGGAGGTGGGGCTACGGTGGAGTGTATAGGCATATGCGCCTGCCACCTTGGCGTTCTGGCCATCGTTCGTCACGTAATCGCCATTACCAAGGAAGAACGCATTCGTGGTCGTGGTGCCGCCATTGATGGCGTTGACAACCTTAATACCGTCAGTGGTCGCAGCCCCGCCACCATTGATGTTGTTAATGACAAGTCCGGTTTGGCCAGTTGCTGTGCCGTGATCGATCACGATCTGGTCGGACGGCGAGGCATCGCCGCCCAGGTAAGTATTCAAGACAACCGTACCGGCTGCGCCCCCGGCGCCTCCAACGAAATTAGAGGTCGTCAGTGTCTTATAGGCGCCGTTCACAGGCGGTGCAAAGACGATCAGGCCTGCATTCTCGGTGGTGCTGCCAGCGGTGTTGTTGACAGTGGAACTAGCTATCATGTTCCAAGTGCTCGTGACATCGACAGTCATGTTGTCGGCGTTCAACGCAGCCCCGGTCAATGTACTCCCGTTCAGTGTCGCGCTGGCCCTGGCGGTTCCCTCTCCCACCACATTGCCGGTCAGCGCCATGTTGGTGAAATTGCCGCTGGTGGTGCCGCCAACGGCATGTACCACGATGCCGCTGCCTGTTGTGGGAGCGACACCGGTCAGATTGGCAACGACATTGCCGGCCGTTCCGGTGATCAGATCCCCCGTCGCGCTCAGGGAGCCGCCTGCCATCATCACCGTGCCATCTCCGGTGCCAAGAATACCCGACGAGCCGGTTCCGTTCGCCGTCACGGCAGTGCCGGTCGTGTTGATCTGGCCGCCACCGTTGACGGAAAGGCCCGAAGCGGCCTGCGTTGTGACGGACGAGGCCGTCAGCTTGACATTGCTGTTCGCACCTTCCGACAGCGCACCGAAGGCGCCGGCACCGCTAGTGTTGACGGTAGCATTCGTGGCGTCGACACCCGAAGTGGTGACCGCCGTGCCGCCGTTCGCACTGCTCGTCAACGTGACCGTGCTGCCGGGGCCGGTCGCCCGGATACCATCGGCAGTGAAATTGGCGGTCGGGGCGCCACCGGTCGTGATCGTGCCGCCGGCAACCGTGGCGGTGCCCCCGGCATTGGCAGCGACACCGATGGCACCGTCACCGGTGGTTGTGAGCTTGTTGTCCGTGATCGTAAGCGTGCTGCCGACCCCAATCGCCTCTGCGCCGTTGGACTCCTTGCCGATCTCACTCGCGAGGTAATGGCCGCCGGACGTATCGAAACCTGGCTTATACCCGGTGGTGATCTCGCCGCCGATTACACTCATCGTGCCGCCGCCAGTGGCACGGACACCGGCGCTGGACGGGCCGGTCGTTCGGACGATGGCATTGCTAATGGCGACCTTGCTGGCCGTTCCGTTCCCATCCGTCCCATCCGCAATCGCGCCGGTGGAGCCGGTCTCATAGGTAAAAACGCCGTAGCCCTTGAAATTGATAAAAGCCCCGCCCTGGGCCACCGCGCCGGCGCTCGCCGCTCCATAGGTGGTCACGCTGCCGCCCTGATCAATCGTGATCTTGCTGCCGGTCCCCTGGGCGAGGAGAGCCACGGAATTGCTGATGAGCGTTCCATGATAATTGCCGGTTACAACCGCGCCGCCATGGATGGTGACCGCTCCCCCGTCGGCAACCGACATCCCGGCACTGTTATTGCCATAGGTGTTGATGTAGCTGGCGTTGGTGACGATCGTGCTGCCGGCACCGGAAACGAAGGCACCTGCCGTATCCTCGCCGCTAACGAAACCGCTCACACCGGTGAGGGTGATCTGGCCCCCTGACTCAGCGACGAAGGCAGAGCTGCCCATGCCATAAGTCAAAATCCCGGACTGCTGGGCATTGATGCCGGTAATTTCAACCGTGCCACCATTGGATGCATAAGCGCCATATGCATTGTTTCCGGTTGTGACCACAATCTGTTGCCCGGTATTCGGCGGCAGCGTCACTCCGTTAGAGTCAACATTCACATCGCTGCCAGTTCCGGTTGCGAAGATGCCGTAGCTGCCATCGGCCCCTGTGGTGACGAGCACACCATGTCCGTTAATCTTGCCGCCGCCATCGGCATAGAGCCCGTGACTGCCCGCGCCAGTCGTATTGACATTCGCGGTGTTGTACCCTCCGCTACCATCCGGCGCGCCGTTCAAATTGATCGTTCCGCCGCCGCTCGCGTGAGCGCCGGAGCCGGTACCGCTCGCGTCCAATTCAACGACGTTTCCCGTGTAGACCCCAGTGCCGGAGGCGCCGACCACATCCGTGGCATCATTGCTCGATCGAGTTGGAGTGCCTGGCGTGCCTAAATCCGTGCAACTACCCGAGGCGATGCTCACAGGCGCATCCGGTGCCGGTGCGCACTGCGCGAATGCCTGCGTGGAGGGCAGTAACACGGTCACAGCAGCCGCCAGAATGTAGCGATGGTTGTAGACCGAGCTTAGCAGCGCCTTTTTGAGGGAGTTAACGGCGGAGGTGTCAAGACTGCGAATACAAATTGGCTTTTCCGTATGGTCAGATTTCATTTGCCCCCCATAAGCGCTTGATAACGGTTTTTCCGCGAATCGATAATCGTCATCCGACAACTAATTGGATGCTACAAACGTTATAGTTGAACTTCCAGCTACAACGTGAAATTACTCTGACCCCAAGCGGCGATAGTGCTGGGGCACGGTAGAAAAGCTAGCATAAGTCGCAATCCTCAGGCGGCGCGGAGAATTTGCCCTGGAAGCCGCAAAGGCCTGAAGCCCTCTGACATCTGTTGCTCGGTGTCCCAGGAATAGATGCCGGTGAGATTGATATGCTCCCAACTGAGCGGTGAGACATGCTTCAGCAGTTCGTTGGGAATGTTACGGTCCCGTTGGCGCAGGTGGGTCGTGGCCCGGCTGAGATAGACGTTGTTCCAATGCACGATAGCACTGACGACCAGGTTGAGGCCGGAAGCTCGGAACGCTTGACTGTCAAAGGAGCGATCACGGATTTCGCCGCGCTCGTGGAAAAAGACGGCGCGCTTGAGCTTGTGAGCGGCCTCGCCCTTGTTGAGCCCGGCCTGACAACGCCGGCGCAGCGTCGGGCTGGAATACCATTCGATCATGAACAGGGTGCGCTCGATACGGCCGAGTTCGCGGAGTGCCTTGGCGAGATCGCTGGATTTCGATGAGGCCGACAACCGCTTGAGGATCGCTGATGGCGCGACGGTGTGCGTGGTGACCGAGGCGGCAAGGCGCAGGAGCTCGTCCCAGTGTTTCATGATGAGCGTGGTGTTGATCGGCGCGCCGATATGGTTCGCCAATGTCGGATAAGCATCGGCCTTCTCGAAGGTGTGGAATTTTCTGTCCTTGATATTGCGGAGGCGTGGAGCGAAGCGCTTGCCGATCAGGCAGAACAGCGCAAAGACATGATCGCTCGCCCCGCCGGTATCGGTGAACAGCTCCTCGATTTCCAGAACGGTATCGTGGTCAAACAGACCGTCGAGCACATAGACGGCCTCGCTTTCAGTCGGGCTGATCGGCAGGATGCTGTAATGGCCGTATTGATCGGAAAGGCCGCTGCAGAATTTCGCGCCAGGCTCGCTGCCATAGTGGAGATTGATGTCGCCGCGTCTGGCGGCCCGGTCGCTGGCGCGGAAGAACTGCCCATCGGATGACGCTTTCGTACCGTCACCCCAGATTTGTGAATGCGGATGGCGCGTATGGGCATCGGTCACGCAGGCTTGCGCCGCCCGGTAGGTTTCCGAGCGGGCGTGGAAGCTACGCATCCAGCCAATCTGGTGGGCGCTGATCCCCTTGGATGCTCCCGCCATTCGTTTCGGGCCGAGATTCGTGCCATCGGCAAGCACGCCGGCCAGCATGGCGGCGATGCTTTGCGGCACATCTCCCGTCCGAACATGGGTGAACTGGTCGGCAAATCCGGTCCATTCATGCACTTCCCGCAAGAGATCGGGTATCTCGACCAGAGGATACATTTCCGTGATTTCGGCATTGACGGCTTCTGCTGCAGCTGGCACATCGCTGGCAAGCGGCGTCACGATCAACGTGCCATTCTCCATCCTCACACCATCGAGCTTCCCGAAACGGGCGCGCCAGGCCAGTTGTTTGAGATTAGCATCCATCATCTGCCGAACCTCGGAAAGCCAGGCAGCGCAGTCGGCCTGGACACCGAGCCCGAGTTGATCTTGCTCCTTCAGGGCGACAAAAGCTGGCTTTGGCATAAGATGTTCGTCGAGCGGCCGGAACGAGCGGCTGCCTTCGACCCAGATATCCCCCGAACGCAGCCGGTCACGCAAATGCGTGAGCGTTGCAATCTCGTAAAGTCTCCGATCCGGCTTTCCATCCTCAAAGACCAGCTTCTTCTCGGTTGCGCCAAGATGACCGACCGGCACCCGATCCGGCAGAACACGGCGCCCTTCGACATAAAGTGCTTTCAGGGTTGCGACCGCAGCAAGCAGCGGATTGTGCCGACGGCGCGAATGGAACGTAAATGTCTGAAGGAAGGCTCCTGCAAACTTGCGGATATTCCCATGTTGCTCAGCCGCCAGAACTAGCGGCGGAGTGTCGGCGCTCTCCACCATCGCCTCAAGGCCGGGTTTGATCTGAAGCAGCCGATGCCAGCCGACTTGTCGATTGACCGTCGCAAGCGCGTCTTCATCGGCATCATTGGCGGCCTGCAGGGCGACGATCGTATCGAGGAACAACCGCAGAGCTTTGGATGTTTCAACGCGCGCGTTCATGTGCCGCTGCTTTTTCCGGTTATTCGCCTGGGAAAACAGCCGGCCCATCAACTTGATGAACATCATCACCGCATCGTCGGTGAGCTTCTGGCCAAGCTTGATGACCTGCGCCACGACCGTCGCGCGCCGACGGCTGGCGCCGAAGTCTCCGGCAAGCCAGGCAGGCGTTGCATCGCCCTCACGGATCATCTGGTCCCATCGTCCGGAGGGAATGCGGGCCTGTAAACGAGGATCGATCCCGAGCGCGCGCAGGAACGCTATACGTTCCGTCATTGCGATCAGGTTCCCCGCTCCCGGAGCATCGGGAGCGGACCGGAGCCAATGGAAGCGCGTCTGGCCTATCTCCGGTTCAACGTCCAACAGTACATCAAGGGTTTCGAGCTTTTCCGGATCGAGATCTGAGATCAGCGCACTTTCAGCACGACGGCGAGAAAGCGCCCGAGCAGCAATGCCGATCTTCTCAATAGAATGTTGGGAAGGCAGCAGCGCCTTCAGCTCTCGAAAGGCGTTTACGACCGCAGTCGCGATTGGCAGCCCTTTGTCTCCTGATGCGGCCATCTCGGTCGCGGCTAGCAGAGCCGCACGACGATCTTCACGATTCGCAACATGGAGGCCAAGATAATCCGTAAGATGCCGGCTGTGGTCAAAGCAAGTCTGAGCACGGCGAGCATAGATGGCATAGGCGCGTGGCTCGACGCCGAGTTGATCGGCAACATGTTCAACTATGGCTGACGGCAGTTGCTCGTCGTCACCCAGAAGACGACCGGTTTGTCGGATGACGCAAAGCTGAATGGCAAAGCCTAGCTTGTTGTGGGGGCGTCGGCGCAGCTCACATTCAAGGCGATCGGTAGCATCAAGCGTGTAGTGCCGGATGAGGTCGTCCTCACCGCTTGCCAGCCCGAGAAGATTTTGCGCTTCTGCTGGGCTGATCAGTTTCCTTCGACCCACACGCGTACTCCTTTTACACCTGCACACTCATGACCTAAAGTCAGGTCTCCTGTCCAAAAACGAGCGTTTCCGTACAGGGGTAAAACAGCCTGTCCACAAATTATCTTGACAGGGTTTCGAACAGGACGAAATTGACCTCATGCCACGCACCTTTGCCTATGTCCGCGTCTCCACAATCGGGCAGACCACCGAAAACCAGATTCAGGAAATCGAAGCCGCCGGCTTTCACGTCGAGCCGCGACGGATCGTCACCGAAACCGTTTCCGGCAGCACTGCCATCGCACAGCGCCGTGGCTTTTCCCGGCTCATGGACAAGCTGGAGTCCGGGGACATTCTCATCGTGACCAAGCTCGACCGCCTCGGCCGTGATGCAATCGACGTCAGCACCACCGTCAAGACGCTGGCCGAAATGGGCATAAGGGTCTATTGCCTCGCGCTCGGTGGGGCCGATCTCACCAGCTCCGCCGGTACGATGACCATGAACGTGCTCAACGCCGTCGCCCAGTTCGAAAGGGATTTGCTGATCGAACGGACGCAATCCGGCCTCAAGCGCGCCAAGTCGGAAGGCAAGGCCCTCGGCCGTCCCTCGACGCTGAGCGATAAAAAGAAGCAGGATGTGCGCGATGATCTCGCGACCGGGATGAGCGTTTCAGCGATCGCACGGAAGTTCGCGACCAGCCGACAGACCATCATGCGCGTCCGCGACGAATGTTCACGGTCCGTTCTATCTTAGCGTGTCTGCGGGAACAAATCTTGTTCCGACCCCACCAAGCAGGCGAACGGACCCGAACAAACATCGCTCAGGCCGAGGCGCGCCGCGCTGCGGCGCAGGCGGAACTGAGCCTCGCCCATGCCGAAGCCAAGCGTGCCCAAGCGACCTACAGGCAGGTCATCGGCGACGAACCGGGCAATTTAACCGGTGGAAAAGTTCCCGTGAAAATGCTGCCCGCCAACATCGATAAGGCGCTGGCGATTGCCGCCAAGCAGCATCCCGCTCTTCTGGCGAAACGGCACCTCGCCGAAGGCGCCATGTTCAATGTTGCCGTCAGCGAGGGAAAGCTCCTGCCGACCGTGAAGGGGGCGATCGGGATTGGCAGAGGTGAGCGCGTGAGCGCGATCGACGCAATGGCGTTTGACGGATCGGCGACGGAGCAAAAGGCGGGCATCGAGCTCAAGGTACCCATCTATCAGGGAGGAAAGGCGGCGGCCGAGGTACGGCGCTCGAAGGAGGCCGCCTTCGACTGAACTTCACCGTCGACGTTCAGCACGCCGAAGTTCAGTCGAAGGCGGCCTCTGCCTGGGCGCAATACCAGGGAGCGCTCGCAACCGCGTCCGCCAACCGGGCCGCCGTCAAGGCGGCAAAAATGGCCAAGGACGGCATGATGGCAGAACAAGCGATCGGCCAGCGCACGCTACTCAACGTACTGGAAGCCCAGGCCGACGTGGTGAAGGCGCAGGTGAAGCTCGCCACCGCTGAGCGGGAGACCGTCGTCGGAGGCTACCGCATCCTGTCGGCCATCGGCAGGCTCGGGGCCAAGGACCTGGGCCTCGTGGCCCGACGGGGGGATACCGAGACACGATGAGCGGACAAGCTCCCTAATGTTGCGCCGTGGCCCTCGCCGCGGTGGATTGCGACATGTTGCGTCTGAGGGGAAATCGGCCACCTATCCAAATGTCTCGATGCCTTCCGTCAGGTCGTACCAGGTATGTCGGCGCGAGGCCCAGAACACGGCGGCGGGCGGCGGGAAGTCCGGGTCGGCAAAGCAGCCCGCGGAGATCATCACCGCGTCCGTCAGCGCCTCCGCCTCCATGTAGACCAGCGTTCCGCATTTCGGGCAGAAGGTCTGGTCCACCCAGCGGCCGGCGTCGCTGCCGCGTCGCCACACCCGGCGTTCCCCTTCGATGCCGATGACGGACGCTCTGGAAAATCGGGCGCGATAGCCGAAGCCCGATCCCGTTGCGCGTTGGCATTCCAGACAGGCGCAGGCGTAGACACGGGCAGGGGGTCCGTTCACGGTAATCTTCAGGCCACCGCAGGCACAGCTTGCCGTTCGCTTTCCGGCGCACTCTAGGGTCTGCGGCCGTCCATTGTCTTTCAGGCGATCGCTTGTCGTCATGGCACGGACCTGGCCAGGGCCGCGCGTTCACGCGACAGATATCTTGCCGCAAAGGTGCCAGGCTTCAGAAATAGCCGGGCGCGCGCGGGGCCAATGCGCCCGCCGCCGGCAACACCTATATTGGTCATGAACGACAACTCCGGTTGAAAGCTGCCGTCTAATAGGAGCGGTTTTCGGAGCCTGTAAATTACGCACTTTAAAGTAAGCGGTAACTCGAAAGTAGGGAGCGGGGCGCGTGAAACGGTTGCAGCAGGACGATTGTGGCTTCGCATCGGCGCTGAACGCGATCGGCGGCAAATGGAAGACCCTGATATTGTGGGAGGTCAACATCGAACCGCGTCGCTTCGGCGAATTGCGACGTCTTCTGCCGGGGATCAGCGAAAAGGTCCTGGCACAACAACTTCGCGAAATGGAAGCCGATCGTCTGGTTCGCCGCGAGGTTTTTCCGGCCGCCGTTCAAAGGGTCGAGTATTCGGTGACGGAGTTCGGCAAGACCCTGAACGAGGCGGTCACGGTCCTGTCGACTTGGGGCAAGGAACATCAGGCAAGGCTTGCCGCGAAGGGCGAAGGATGTGGCGCCGATCCCGGCCGAAACTGAAACTGCAGTCCTTGGGTGATGGGGAATGGCTGGCATTCGCTCCAGGAGTGATGGCGCAGCGAGACGGGGTGTTCAGCCGTATGCGGCGGCCGGATATGTTTTGGCCGCCGCCGCAATCCCGATGTGAGCCTGGGTGCTAGAAGCCTCAAGGCCTTTATGTCGGACAAGCTACGAGTCGTAATGCTCGGGCATTTCCTTGAGTTGATCCTTGGTCCACGTCGTCACGGCGTGGACGTCGCCGTCTTCGTCACGCATGAAATCGAGATCGGCAAGCGGCACGGCAACGGGTTTTGCGCCGATGCCCAGAAACCCGCCGACGTCGATGACGACGGTGCTCGCTGTGCCGACGCCGTGGACGTGGTCGACCGTGCCGACCTTATCGTCGTCCGCTCCGTAAACCGTTGCCCCTTCCAAAATCGCCGGTGTCAGTTCCGTGGCTGCAAGGCGTACGTGACCAGTGTGATCCATCTTCGTTGCTCCTTTGACTTCACAGTGGGAGAACCGACTTGAGAGCAAACGGTTCCATCACCGTGTCACAGGCTGAAGCACGGGCGGTCGTCTCCAGAAGGGCTGCGAATGTCGCGTCATCGCCGTGCCGGCGGGGGGCCAACGGAGTTGCGGATGACGAGGTCAGGCCGCAGCAGGATTTCGGTTTCGGAGGGCGCGCGGTCTGAAAGCAACTCCAAAAGCAGCGCCATCGCGTGTTTGCCGATGGCGGTTCGAGGCTGGCGGATGGTCGTCAGCGAAGGCGTCATGAAACTCGCCTGCGGGACATCATCGAAGCCGGTGACGGAAAAATCGTCAGGGATGTCGTAGCCGCGGGCGCGCAGGCCAAGCGTCACGCCAAGCGCGGTCTGGTCGTTGACGCACATGAAGGCGGTCGGCAGGTCGTCACGCATGAAGAGTTGTTCGAGCGCCAGCCTGCCGCTTTCCACCGTGCCGTCGCCTTCCATGATCAGACGGCGATTGATGGCAATATCGGCCGCTGCAAGCCCCGCTTCATATCCCTGTCGCCGGCGACCATAGGCAAGGCGGGTGTTGGAATCGCCGATGAAGGCGATGCGCCGGTGCCCTTCGGAAATCAGGAGATCGACGACTTTGCGAGCGCCCTCGACGTCATCGACCCCGACATAGGGGATGCCGCCGTTAAAGACCGGCTCGAAAACGCCGACGGTCGGCGGCAGCCGCGCCGTTAGCGTCTGATGGCCGAAGGGAAGGATGCCCGTAAACAGGATCATGCCCGCCGCCTGGTTGGAATTGAAGAACTTCAAATATTCCAGGCCACGCTGGGCGTCGTTCTGCGTATGGCCGATCAGGACGCCGTAACCATGCGCGCGCGCTTCGTTTTCGAGACCCACCAGAATGCTGGAAAAGTTCGGATCACCGATATCCGGTGCGACAACGAGGATCATGTTCGACCGCCCGAGCCGCAGGCTGCGCGCCATCGCATTGGGTGTGTAGCCGGTAATCGCGATCGCCTGGTTGACCTTGAGGCGCGTCGATTTGGCTACCTTTTCCGGCATGTGAATGGCCCGCGATACGGTCGCGATCGACACTTCGGCGATCCGTGCGACGTCTTCAATGGTTGCGGGCTGGGAATTGGACACACTTGGCCTCGGGATTTGCTGCGAGGACGTTACACAGGTTCGCCCGACGGTCAAACGAAGAAGCCAAAAAAATTGTCGAGCAATCACGATGTAAACCTTTACATCGGTGAGTGTAAAGGTTTACATCATTGAAATAGCGGTGGAGGCCGCAGGGAGGGGATAATGACCACGGAGCATGTCGACGGGGCTCCCGTCGTGCTGTCGGCGCGCCGCATCAGCAAATCGTTCAGCGGCGTGCAGGTCCTGTTCAGCGTCGATTTCGAGCTTCGCCAGGGCGAAATCCATGCGCTCATGGGCGAGAACGGGGCTGGAAAATCCACGCTGGTGAAGATCCTGTCGGGCTTCGAGCAGCCGACATCGGGCGAGATCCTGCTTGACGGGAAGTCGACGAAGCTGCCGGCCAATGGCGCTGCGGAAGCGCTCGGCATCGTCATCATCCACCAGGAATTCAATCTTGCCGAACATCTGACCGTTACCGAGAGCCTGTTTCTCGGCCGCGAGGTAACCCGTTTCGGCGTGCTCGACCGCAAGTTCATGCGCGCCGAGACCCGTCGTGTGCTCGATCTCCTCGGTTCGCATGTCGATGAGAGCGCGATGATCGGATCGCTCTCGATTGCCGAAAAGCAGATGGTCGAGATCGCCAAGGCCATCAGCCGCGATGCGCGCGTCGTGTTCATGGACGAGCCGACGGCTGTGCTGTCGCGCGAGGAGACGAACTTCCTGTTCCGGCTGGTGCGCAAGCTGCGCGACAAGGGAACGAGCTTCGTCTTCGTGTCGCACAAGCTCGACGAGGTGATGGAACTGACCGACCGCGTGACGGTGCTGCGCGACGGCCAGTGGATCAAGACGTCGCCGACCTCCATTCTCGACGGCGAGGCGATCGCCCAGCTGATGGTCGGGCGCGAGCTGTCGAGCCTTTATCCCGCAAAGAACGAGCCGGATGTCGACGAAGACGTGGTTCTGCGCGTCGATGCGGTATCGACCGGCTATGTCCGCGACGCGAGCTTCGAGGTGCGCCGCGGCGAAGTCCTCGGCTTTTCCGGCATGATCGGCTCAGGCCGGACGGAGCTGATGGAGGCGATCGTCGGCTTGCGCGCGCGCACGGCCGGCGAGGTGCTGGTGCGTGGCGAGCCGGTGCCATCCGGCGACGTGCATGCGGCCAACAAGGCTGGCCTTGCCTATATGACCAAGGACCGCAAGGCCAAGGGGCTCCTGCTCAATGCCGGCATGATGGCGAACCTGACGCTGCAATCGCTCGGCCGCCACAGCCGCCTCGGCTATCTCGATCCCGGCAGCGAAGAGGCGGCCCTGGTCAAGGCGCGGCGTCGCTTCGACATTCGCGTGCGGGACGACAGGATCGTAGCCGGGCGCATGTCCGGCGGCAATCAGCAGAAGCTGCTTCTCGCCAAGGTCATGGAAACCGACCCCAGCATCATCATCATCGATGAGCCGACGCGGGGCATCGACGTCGGCACCAAGCAGCAGATCTATCACTTCATTTCGGCGCTCGCCCGGGATGGCCGCTCGATCATCGTCGTCTCCTCCGAGATGCCGGAGATCATTGGCCTTTGCAGTCGCGTCGCGGTCATGCGGGAAGGCCATATCGCCGGCATTCTCGAAGGCGACGAGATCTCCGAACAGGAGATCATGCGTTACGCCGCAGGCCTGAAGAAAAAGACGGCGGCTTGAGCCGCACCAGCGGCGCGGCCGACGGCAACAACAACAAGATTCCCGACAGATGGGGGAGGTTCGATTGGACATGAGCGTGAACCAGGAAGGCAGCCAGGAAGCCATCCGCCGCCGCAGCTGGCGTGACATTGATCTGAGGGCAGTGGCGCCATTCGTTGCGCTGGCGTTGCTTCTCTTGGTCGGCGCGCTGGTCAATCCCAATTTCATCAGCATCACCAACCTCGCCAATGTCGCCACCCGAAGCGCCTTCATTGCGATCATCGCGGTTGGCGCGACCTTCGTGATTTCGTCCGGAGATCTCGACCTCTCCGTGGGCGCCATGGTCGCGTTCATCGCCAGCCTGATGATCCTGTTCATGAACTCCGGCGTCATTGCCGATCCGGTTCTCATGCTCCTGGCGGCAATCCTCTTTGCCATCGTCGCCGGTGCGCTTTGCGGCCTCACCAACGGCCTCATCACCACCGTCGGCAAGATCGAGCCCTTCATCGCGACACTCGGCACCATGGGCATCTATCGCGGGCTGACGACCTGGCTCTCGCAGGGCGGAGCGATCACGCTCAAGGAGCCTGAGCTGCAGGAAATGTACCGGCCAGCCTATTTCGGCACGATCGCCGGCGTGCCGGTTCCGATCGTCGTCATCCTTGCGGTGACTGCTGTTGCTGCCTTTGTCCTCTACCGCACGCGCTACGGTCGCCACGTCGTTGCTGTCGGTTCCAACCGCGACGTTGCCCGCTATTCGGGCATCTCCGTCAATCGCGTGCGCACCATCGCCTTCGTCATTCAAGGGCTCTGCGTTGCGGTCGCTGTTCTCCTCTATGTGCCGCGCCTCGGCTCGACCTCGGCCACGACGGGCATTTTGTGGGAGCTGCAGGCGATCACCGCCGTCGTCGTCGGCGGCACGGCGCTGAAGGGCGGCGCAGGGCGCGTCTGGGGCACGATCTGCGGCGCGTTCATCCTCGAGTTGGTCGGCAACATCATGCTGCTCTCCAACTTCATCAGCGAATATCTGATCGGTGCCATCCAGGGCGCGATCATCATCATTGCGATGCTCGTCCAGCGTTCGCTGGTGCGGAAGTCGTGAGACGGCCGGGCCTACAGGTCTCCCGGCCTTGAACAGGCTGACCTGAAATTTGGGAGGAACTTAATGCACAAGAAGCTATTCGGCCTGACCCTTGCCGCGATGACCGCCTTTGCCGGCGTGTCTCACGCGCAAGAGGAAAAGAAAGTAACCATCGGCGTCTCGATCCCGGCGGCCGACCATGGCTGGACGGCCGGCGTGGTGTTCCATGCCGAACGGGTCGCCAAGATCCTGATGGAGCGTAATCCCGGCCTGAACGTCATCGTCAAGACCTCACCCGATCCGGCAAGCCAGGCCAACGCCGTGCAGGATCTTGAGACGCAAGGCATCGACGCGCTCGTCATCCTGCCGACCGATCCGGATCCGCTGGTCAACGCCATCAAGGAAGTGAAGGGCAAGGGCACCTTCGTCGCTCTCGTCGACCGTGCCCCGAGTGTCAACGACAACTCGGTGCGTGACCTCTACGTTGCCGGCAACAATCCGGCGCTTGGCCAGGTCGCTGGCGAGTACATCAAGGCAACGACGCCGGAAGCTGAAGTCGTCGTCATCCGCGGCCTGCCGATCCCGATCGACCAGCAGCGCCAGGACGGCTTCGACAAGGGCATCGAAGGCTCGAAGGTCAAGGTTCTCGACCGCCAGTACGGCAACTGGAACCGCGACGATGCCTTCAAGGTCATGCAGGACTACCTGACCAAGTACCCGAAGATCGATGTTGTCTGGTGCCAGGACGACGACATGGCCGTCGGCGTGCTGCAGGCGATCGAGCAGGCCAAGCGCACCGACATCCAGTATGTCGTCGCCGGCGCAGGCTCGAAGGAAATGATCAAGAAGGTCATGGACGGCGACAAGATGATCCCGGTCGACGTGCTCTATCCGCCGGCAATGGTCGGCACGGCGCTCGAAATGACCGTCGCCAACTTCTACGGCCAGGTTCCGGTGCGCGGCGTCTACACGATCGATGCAACGCTCGTGACCAAGGACAATGCGAAGGACTTCTACTTCCCGGATTCGCCGTTCTGATTAAGCTTTGATGTGATGACGGCCCGCGATTTGTGGGCCGTCATCAGGCTCGACGAGGCTGAAAATACTGCCCCGCGGCCGGCCATCTTGCCGGCCTTTCAATTGCATTAGCATGCTGTTGAATTTCACTATGAATCGTCATAAAACCGTCACATAGCCGCCTGACCTTCCCTTGGCTTCCAGTCAGTTCAACATGAGAGCGATGATGCAAACACCCGCTGTGTCACGTCTGTCATCTGACGCGATAGCCGCTTCCGACGCAGAGCCGGTCGTCGTCGACCAGGCTGGTGCGATCTGCATTCGCAAGGAAAGCGGCGGGGACCGGTTCGAGGTGCTGCTCATTTGCGGCCGCACCACCGGGCTCTGGGGCATTCCCAAGGGGCACCTGGAGTATGGTGAAGACACCCCTGGCGCTGCCGTCCGGGAAGCGTTCGAAGAGGCCGGCGTCATCGGAACGGCGTTAAACGACGAAATCGGCGGCTACACCTACAGCAAGGTCGGCAAGACCGCCGTCTATCACGTCCAGGTTCACCTGATCGCCGTTGTGTCCATGGCGCCCGACTTTCCGGAAAAGGGCGCGCGCGCGATGCGCTGGGTGCCGGCATCCCTCGCGGCGTCGCTTGTCGGGCAGCCTGGCCTTAAAACGCTTCTCACCGAACGGCTGGGCGGGCTTGGAAACGATAGTCTCGCGAGTTGCGCCGATTAGTCACGTCCCTAAAGCCGGTCCCGCCTGCGACGCAGCTCGGCGGCGATCATGGCCTCGTCGCGCCGAAGACTGAGGTGTTGCGCGGCCGCCATGCCATCCTTCCACACCGACATTGCGCCGGCCTCCTTGCCCTCCAGCCAGAGCGATACGCCCGACCACAGCGCGAGTTGAGGCACGCCGATCGGAAAGGCTCGGGCATAACGTTTGAGTTCGCGTAGCGCTTGGGCCTCCCAGCGCGGCCATTCGTCGTAAGCGTGTGCGAGGCCGGCCTCGCGGCCCCGCAGGAAAACCTCGGCGGCGCCGGAGATGCCGACCAAAGTGCTGTGGGACGAAGGCCGGCGCATCAATTTGACCAGTTGCAAGGTTTCGGCGGCCGCCTGGACACTCTCCGCATGCCGCCCCGTGCGCGCGAGCGCCAGCGCCAGCGCACCCTTCGCCGAGATCTGCGCGGCCAGATCGACCGACCCGAGCATCGCAGAGCCGATCAGCCGGAGAATGTCGACGGCCTCGCGCGGCTGATCCGTGTGAAGCACGCACAACGCCTTGCACCGCAACGCCCAGATTTCCTGCTGGATATTGCCGGCATTCTGCGCGCGCGAGAGCAGGGCGGTCGCCGTTGGTTCGAGCGCGGCCTGCTCGCCACGGTAGTAGAGCGACCAGAAGCGCATGCCCTGGGCATTGCACCACCGCAATTGGTCGCCGGCTCGAAGGCAGAACTGCTGGCCCTGTTCCAGCCTTGCGTCCACCCCCGCCCATTCTCCGCGTCCGAGCTGCCAGAGCGCGTCGAGATTGCAGACATGCGCATGGATCGCGGTGTCTGAAAGCTCGGTCGCGATCCGCTCCGCCCTTTCCATGAAATAGCGGCACCCGGAGCGCCAGCCCATCATCCCGAAGCCGCAGCCGAGCTGCGAGGCGGCGACGGCCATTTCGATCGTCCGTCCGGTCCGTTCGGCGCGCGCCACCGCGCCAACGAGATTGCACATTCCACGGGTGAAGCGCAGCTCGAAGTAGTCAACCAGCGCTGCCTGGTTCAGGCACCGCGCCATTTCCCTCTCCCAGGACAGCCGGTCCTCGCGGCGGGCAAGCTTCGCTGTTTCCGGCAGCATCTGCTGCGCCGCAAGCCGCAAGCTGCGCGCGGCAAGCCGTACCAGCGTCGCAGACGAAGAGACGGGAACCGGTTGGCCGGCCGCTTTCAGCGCATTCCTGACGGCAATGCCCTGCGCGTGAATGTCGCCGCGACTGTAGTGCGCTTCGGCAAGTTTGCGCCGCCAGCGAACCGCCTGCAGTCGCTGTTCGGGCGTCCAGTCCTGCGGCTTCGGCTCGTGCGCCATGCAAATGCCGAGAAAGAACTCGACCTCGCGGAAGGCGCCGACCTGCAAAGCCCTCGCGGCCGCCAGGTCCGCGTATTTCACGACCTTCTCCTTGTTGTCCGCCGCCTCGAAATGCTGAACGAGAACCGCCAGATCTCCACCCATTGCTTCAATGCGGCTGCGCTCCAGCCAGTGGGCGAGCGATGCGTGGAGGCGGCTGCGCAGGTCGCCCGGCATCGATCCGTAGACCACATCGCGCGTCTGGTCGTGACGGAATTCATAGCTTCCGGCTTGGCCGAGCCGGCGCACCAGATGGGCATCGACCAGCCTTTCGACGGCGGAGCCGAGCCCTTCCGCATTCAGCTCTTCTTTCAGCAATGCCTCCAGCTCGGCAAAGGTGAACGAGCGTCCGATGACGGCCGCCGCTTTGATCACGTCCTGCGATGTCGAGTCGAGGCGATCCACTCGCTCTCGGATGACGCGCTCGACTCCCTCGAAATACTGGAGGTCCTCAAGGGGGCGGATCGAGCGCCAGAGGCCATCGCGCACGGCGATCAAGCCTTCGCTCTTCAGCGTCAGCGCGATCTCCTCGGCAAAGAACGGATTGCCTCCGGCAAGGGCGGCGACCCTGCGCGCGAGTTCCTGTTGTGGCGGAACCTCGCCAAGGGTGCGCGAAACGAGTTCGCAAACAGTGCCGTCGTCGAGCTCTTCGAGTTCGAGGATGCGGTAGCGCCGGGCCGGCTCCTCTGTCTCGGTCCCGGCTTCGCCTGCCGCCTCGACCCGTCGTCGCAATTGCTTCAGATCCTCGGGCACCTCTTCGGAGCGCACGCAGAGCACGAGCAACAGCGAAGGCACAGAACCGAGCACCCATTCGACCAGCCGCCAGGAGGCGGAATCCAGCCACTGGCTGTCTTCGAGTACGAGGGCGAACGGCCGTGGCGCCAAGACGCCGAGGATATCGCCGAGGAGGCGCATGGTCGCATCGGCGCGGTGGGCGCCTTCCAGGTGGCGCGTTCCCTCGTTCTGCTCGATCTCGATCGCCAGCAGGTCGTTAAGAAGGGGCAGGCGGTCTGCGATCCACGGCGCCGTGCGGATGCGTGCGGTAATGCTTTCGAGCAGGACGAGGCCATCGCTTTCGGCGGGCAATCCCAAAAGCGTTTCAAGAACGCGTCGCCAGGCCAGAAGCGAGCTTCGCCGGTCGTCCCGTTCGGCGAGCGTCACGGCAATCGCCACTCCCGCGGCGTGAAGATTGTCGGTAAAGGTGGCAGCCAGCCTGCTCTTGCCGATGCCGGGTTCGCCCAGGATGACGACAAGACGGCTCGAACCGCCGCGCGTCTCCTCGAAAGCATGCTGCAGGAAAGCGAGTTCCCGCTCTCGGCCAATCAGCGTTGCCGCAGACAGGGCCCGCGACTTCGGCTCAAGAGGACGAAAGACGGGCGCCACGTCGCCAAGTCCCGCCAGCTGGACGGTTCCGCGTTGCTCGAAATCGAAGGACGCCCGGCTTGCCCTTTCGGTCGGCGCATCGCACAGCACATCATTGGAGACGGTCGTAACGAGGCGCGCGGCGCGATTGACCGGCGTGCCGAGAACCATCAGCTGTCGGCGGCGCGTGCTGCCGACGACTCGAAACAGGGCCTCGCCCGTCGCCACGCCGACCGAGACGGCAAGCCCCATCTCCGTGATATGGCGACCGATGGCGCGGGCGGCATCCACGGCGCGGGCCGGGTCGTCGCGGTGAAACGTCCCGCGTGTCCCGAAAGCGCAGAGATAAACGAGCCCCTTGTCGTCGAAGAGGAGTTCGCCCGGAGGGCCGCCGTAGCGGTGCGAAATCGCCTGAAGCGTTGCGCAGAGGTTCTGGTGTCGGACGAGCGCTTGGGCATCTTGGTGTTGCAGACCGATTATCCGGACGAAAATGACGGACACTGGTCTGATCTCCGCAAGCGTGTCCAGCCGTGCATCGCGATGGACATTGCCTTCGGCTAAGGCGTTGGGGGATGCGGGCTCGATGCCCATCATCGTCGGCGAGGGGCCAAGCAACTCTTGAAGCTGCATCGGCAGGAATGCGACGAGCCATTCGTGCGCGATGTGCGGATGCGCTGAAGCGGCGACGGGCGCGCGCGCATTTGCCTCGCCATCGGTCAGGGCATTTGCCGCCTCTGGTGACAGAACGACTTCCCAGCGATGAGCAAGTGTCTGCGCACTTGCGGCCTGAACGACGGCATCGCCCCCAGCCACAAGGTTCCAGACCGGCTGGCCGCCGATGGCGGCCGCCCAGAGCTGCCCGGCGCCGATGCCGATATGTAGGGTAGGTCCGATTTCGCCTGCACCCGGACTTCGCTGCTCGCGGCTCTCCTTGCAGATCGCTTCGGCGCACTCGGCCGCACTCTTGACCGCGCGCGCCAGACCCGTTTCGTCGGCGGGCCAATAGGCCAGAAGCGAGTCACCCGCAAAGAGGAGGACTTCGCCGCCCCGGTCGCAGACATGGTCGGCGCAACGCGCGTAGGAAATACTGAGCAGCTTCGGGATCTGCACCAGCCCTTCCTTGCCGCGCCGCGCCAGTTGCTCGACGAGGGCCGTATAGCGCGAGACGTCGACAAAGATCACGGCGGCCGGAAACTCTACCGCCGACGGCCGCTCTCCGTGAGAGCCGTGAAGCCGGCCAAGCAAGTTCAGCGGCAAAAACCCTTCGAGCGATTTTGCGATCGTCTCCATGTTTCCTTCGCGCGGTGATTGATCACGAAATGCGCGAAACAGGGGCCATCTTCGCGCAGAAGTGCATTTATCCCTCGCCGATTTGCTGACTCTCGCATATTATTTAGCAATCGCTAAGAGGGCTAGCCGACTTCGATCGATCGGCTTTGGCAGAAACCGCGCAGGTTTCGGATTTTTGCATTCTTCCCGGATGTCGATGCCCCCTGTTGGGGATCACCGAAAGACATGAGCCATCGCGGCTCGCACACCGAGTTCAGGCGTCAGACGCATCTTATGGAGAGCGTTATGTCCGATTGGAGCTACGGATACCCGCACCGTGCCCGAGACCGACGTCCCGGAGGCGACCATGGCCAGCATTGACTTCGACAACACCTCGCACACCGCGTGGATTTCCCAGGGTTTCGAAAGGCTGGTCGACCGGGTTCGGAAGACGCCGGCGGCGCTCCACTTTGATGTTCTGGTCGTCGGCAGTGGCTATGGCGGCGCAATCGCTGCCGCCACCATGGCCGGCCGCACGAAGGGAGGCGCTCCGATCAAGGTCGGGGTGCTCGAGCGGGGCAAGGAGTATCTGCCGGGCGCGTTTCCAACAGGTCTTGGCGAACTGCCTCGCCATATCCGCCGCGATCGCAACAAGGAAGGGCTGGTCGACGTGCGGATCGGCCCGGAGGTCGTCACGGTGGTCGCAAACGGCGTCGGCGGCGGTTCGCTGATCAATGCCGGCGTCATGGAAGTTCCCGACGAGAGCGTGTTTCACACGCGCTGGCCCGACGACCTCAAGGACCTGACGACCTGGCGGCAGTATTATGATCGTGCGGGCGAGCTTCTGGGCGGCACCGCAAATGGCGTCCCGAACAGCATCTCGAAACATCCCGACGGCATTCCCCAGAAACACAAGTCCTTCCGCAGCATCGCGTCGACGGGTTTTCGCGAGGCAGCGATTACGGTCGCGATGACCGACACGGTGAGCTCGGGAAATGTCAGGCTCAATAAATGCGTGCGCTGCGGCGACTGCGCGACGGGCTGCAATTTCGGCGCAAAGAACTCGCTCGACGTCAACCTGCTCGTGACGGCGCTGCGCAACGAGGCAGAGATCTTCAGCGGCGCGACCGTGCTCAGCGTCAAGCCGGACGGCGGCAACTGGATCGTCGATTGCGTCTACACCGACGCGGCCCTGCGCGCACGCGACGGCGACGTGCTGCAGGTGCGCGCAGGCAAGGTCGTGCTGGCGGCGGGCACGCTCGGCTCGTTCGAAATCCTGAAGCGCTCACAGGCCAAAGGCCTCAGCCTCTCCGTGCATTTCGGCAACCATTGCTCGACCAATGGCGACATGCTGGTGACCGATTATGCCACGTCAAATCCGGTCAATACCGTCTCGGACGAGGCCGTGCAGCCCTCCAAGCGTGCGATCGGACCCACCATCACCGGCGTGCTCGATCTTCGAAAAACGGCAGGTGTTCTGATCGAGGAACTCTCCGTTCCAGCTGGCCTGCGCCTCGCCTTCACCGAGATCTTTGCAACGCTCAACACGCTTCACGGGCTCGACCGGTTCGACTGGTCGACGCATACGCGGGGCTTCCCGGACGATGACGCCTATGTGGCGCCGACCGCCAGGATCGAACATTCCGCCGTCTATGCCGTCATGGCCGATGACGGCGCCGCCGGTCGTATGGAACTGGATGAAACGGCTTCCGACAGCGATGGCGGCGCGGCGCGGATGCGCTGGGACGATCTGCCGTCCCTGCCGATCTTCGACACCGAGGTTGAGGCGCTGGCGCGGCTGGCGAAGAATACGGGCGGGCGCGTCATCGCCAATCCCGTCTGGAAGCTCCTGCCGGCCAGCCTGAACTGGCTGCTGCAAAACAAGCGCGGTCCGCTCACGACCGTGCATCCGCTCGGTGGCTGCGTGATGGGCAACACCGGCGCGACGGGCGTCGTCGATCATTTGGGGCGTGTTTTCAAATCGGAGCTTCCGAACGACTTCCATAATGGCCTCGTGGTCCTCGACGGCTCGATTATCCCGACGGCGCTTGGCACCAATCCGGCGCTCACCATAGCGGCAGTGGCCCTGCGCGCCTCGGAGACACTCGCGGCCGCCTGGAATTATGTCGCCCCAGCCCCTGCTGCGCCCGGCCTAGCTTTGGCCCGCCCGGTGTTTCGTGAAACCGATGCCGCTGCATCTGCCCCTGATACCGATGCCGAGATCATCGAGCGCCTTGCCGGCCGGGTCAGGTTTTCAGCGCCCGGTACGACCTCTGAAACGCGAGTTGTCGAGCTCACACTGCGTTTCGAGCCGAAGGCGCTGGCCGATTTGGCGCCAAGCAATGGTGGCGATGGAACCCTTGAGGTCGCGACCGACGCCTCCGTGCCGTTGGCCCGTAGCATGATCCGAATTTTTCCGGCGGATCAGTGGGACAATCTCCATCAGACATGGGCGCCCGCCGGCCTGAAGGAGCAGAAGCTCCAGGCGATCGCCGTCTTTACGGCGCCCCTGACCGGCAGCCTGCGGGTCCTCGAGCGCCAGTCGACGTGGGTCGGCGGCAGGATCTGGCGTGCCGGCAAGGCATGGGTGCTCAACCGAGGCCTGCGCGACAGCTATCAGGCGATCGTCGACGGCGACGGTGGGCCCGGCTTCTTTGAGCGCGTCCGCTCAGGTCTTGCCATCGCCAGCCGGTCCGGCGAGATCCGCGCCTTCGTCTATGATCTGAAGGTCGGCGCGCCGGACCCGATCACCGGTGGCATCTCGCTTGCGGGCGATCGTATCGTCGGCACCAAGCGCTTCACCTATGATCGGCGTTCCAATCCCTGGCGTCAGCTCATGGAAGTCGCGCTGGAGCAATTTCCGGGGTTGGAGGCAGCGTCCGGCGGGCGCGTGCTGACGCTCGACCTCGACTATCTCGCCCGCATCGGCGTGCCGCTCGTGCGCATCACGGAACAGCGCGACGGCGTCGCCGCGATCGGAGCGCTCCTGACTTTCCTCGGGTATTTTCTCCGGCTGCTTTTGGGAATGCATATCTGGAGTTTCCGCGCACCCGATAAAGACAAGGACCCGGCAAACGACGCGGTGGATTTCCGCCCGCCGGCGCAGTTGAAGATCAAGGGCGGCGGCACGGTCGCGGCGCAACGACAGACGCTCGTCGTCGGAACGAGCAAGCCTCAACTCGGCGGCCCGCCGGTTGTCGGGAAAGTACTGCTAACCCGCTATCCCTATCCGGGCACGACGAAGCGGCCGCTGGTGATGATCCACGGATACAGCGCCGGCGGGACGACCTTTGCCCACCACGCCGTCAATCCCAACTTCGCCAGCCATTTCTGGAAGACGGGGCGTGATGTCTGGATCGCCGACCTCAGAACCAGCCCGGCGCACCCGACCGCAAGTGCGGCCTGGAGCTTCGACGAAATCGGCAAGGAAGACGTGCCCTTGGTGTTGCGGACGATCGCCACACAGACCGGTGTGCCGAAACTCGACGTCATCGCCCATTGCATGGGCACGATTGTTTTCAGCATCGCCACACTGGAGGGTAAGATCCAGGACCTCGTCGACCGGGTGGCCTTCACGCAGGTCGGTCCGCTGGTGGTCTTTACGCCTGCCAACATCTTCCGCGCCTATGCGGTGCGTTACCTTCTCGGCTTCCTGCCCGACAGCTACAGCTTCAATCCGGATAAGCCGACGCTCGCCGATGACCTTTGGGACCGCGTGCTTTCGACGCTTCCTTACCCGGTCGAGGAGTTCGACGTGGAAAATCCGATCTGGCCATGGAAGCGGACGCCGTGGACAAGAACCCGGCACCGGATGGACGCGCTCTACGGACGCGACTTCAACGTCGCCAACATGGAGCCTGAAATGCTGCGCTTCATCAACGAGCATTTCGGCGCGCTCAGCCTCAATACGGTCTCCACGACGGTGCATTTCGTGCGTAATGCCATGCTCACCGACTTCCGGGGGCAAAACCGACTGGTGTCACGAGAAGTCCTGCAGGATAAGTGGAAGTTCCCCACCTTCAGCGTCCATGGATCGGGCAACGGTCTCACGGATCCTGCCACCGTCGACCGCATGCGCCGCGTCTTCGACGATGCAGGTCGTGTCTACCTGGAACCCTATCTCAACCCTGGCGCCGGTCACCAGGACGCCCTTATCGGGACGACCCGGCATGCGACCTTGCAGAAGATCGAAGCTTTCCTCGACCAGAACATCCAACGCCAGCCTGTGGCCGCAGACACCGAGATGACGGCCTACCCGCCCTGGATCGGGCCGATCATTACCGAGGAGAACGGCGAGCTGACCATTCGCCTTGGCACGCTGCCGTCGATCCGCCAGACCGAGGGCGTGATCATGCTGCGCGTGCTGGTAAACGGCGACGACATCCAGCGCCCGGATGGCCAGCCCTGGGATCTGCCTTACATCGTCAACCACATGATGGTCTACTGGTCCCCGGCGTTGCGCGACAACCACTGGGATGCGTTCAAGGCGCCGCTCCCGACATCAATGCCGGGGTATGATCCGAACTTCCCGGGAAACGCGTTGCTCGTCTTGCTTGCCTACGCGGAAGACAAGCTTCTGCCGCCGTTCATTGAGGAGACATACTACGCGCTCGCCAAGAATGGCGTCGTCTATCGGGCGCTGCTTCGCGAGTCGAACGAGAACCCGGAGAGGGTGCTGGAGGTACTTCCCTATCAGCGTTTCGAGCGGATCTCGCAGGCCGCCTCGCGGATGATGGATGCGCCGCAGCCCGACATCAATCCGGGCAAGGCTGTGAAATTTTCGCCGAACCGCCTCGTCTACAAGGACACGACCCCGACGACCAACCTGACGGTCGGCGCCGCTCCGCAGACGGCGACGCCTGCAAGTTCCTCGATGAACCTCAACTTCCTTATGGGAGCGTCGGTTCTGGAAAATCTGGTCGAGCAGGACCGGGCAATGATGGACGGCGTTATCCCCTACGATTCCCCGCTCGCTCCTCCTGTTCAGCCTTCGCCCGCCGGCACCAGCTTCATCCTGGCTTCGTGCCAGTACCCGGCCGGGTTCATCGACAGGAAGGTTGCCTATCGCTCCTATGCCGAGGTCGCTGACAGAATAGGGGCGGGGGTGGGTATCCAGCCGAAGTTCGCGCTCCTCGTCGGCGATCAGGTCTATGTGGATCCGACCGCAGGGCTCTACGATCCGGCCGCGAGCGATGACAGGTATCGCCTCCCTTACGAAGCTTGGTTGCAGGAACGCAGCGTGCGCGAGGTCCTGCGCCGCATACCGTCGTTCATGCTGCTCGACGACCATGAGATCGACGACAACTGGGAGCCGCTTGCCTCTCCGAACGATATCGATACGAATGCCAAGCTGAAGAAGGAGGGTTTCGCGGCCTTCGAGAAATACCAGCGTGGAGTGGATCCCAAGCTGAAGACGTTCGACTACGAGGGCTTCCATTTCTTCCTGCTCGACACGCGCAGCGAAAGGACGCACCGCAAGATCGGCGCCGGGCTTGCCAATGCGACCCTGTTCAAGACGGGCGTCGGCGAGACGATGAGCGACCTGGAGACGTGGCTTTTAAAAAATGGCCCGAAGTTCATAGCGTCGCCATCGATGTTTCTCCCGCGTCATCGCCGGGCGATCCAGCGCGATGCCAGCCTCAGCCCGGACAACCTGAGTGCGCTGCGTTCCGATGGCTGGGATGGCTATCCGAACAGTCTGCGTGATGTTCTCGGCGCCATCGCCGCCGGAAAGATCAAGCATGTCGTGCTCCTCTCCGGTGATGAACACCGGGGCTGCATTGCAACGGCGCTTCTGACGGAAATGGACGGCACGCCGATCACGACCGTGCATTCGATCCACACCGCGGCAATGTATGCGCCTTATCCTTTTGCAAACGGGATCGACCAGGATATCGTCGAGCAGGAGACGTTCGAGTTCGACTACAAGGCCAAGCGCTATCACTGCATCGTCGACGCGACCCGGCCGGCTCCCGGCGACGGTGCGACTTTTCTCCACGTCCGGCAGGATGGCGCCGATTGGAAGCTCGACTGCGAATATGCGGGGACTGTGCAGACGCTCACGCTCTGATCCCATTTCCTGGCGCGTTACTGGTTCAAATCCTTACGGGAAGGCTCGAGCGGGCCCGTTCACGAGGACGTGTCCGGGTGATCCGCCATGCCGTTTTGTCGCCCGATGCCGTCGCTTGACAGTCGGTTCAAAATAAACTTAACATGTTAATGGATTGAAGCTTTCCGATGAGGAGCAAAGGGAAGTTTCAAGCGACCGGGGAGATCTGCCCGCCGGATAACCTTCATGGGCCGTGAAGGATCAGGTGCGTGCATGCGATGTTCGCCGCGCGTGAATGTGGGGTCGACAGGGAGGAACCTATGAAACTGAGCAGACGGAATTTGATGAAGACCGGCGGCGCTCTGCTTGCAGCGCCCTTCGTTCTGAAAATCGGTGCGGCGCGCGCCCAGGAAACAGTCACGCTAAAGCTGCACCATTTCCTGCCGCCGGCATCCAACGTTCATCAGCGGCTGTTGACGCCATGGGCGAAATTGCTGGCAGAACAAAGCGGCGGTGCGCTGAAGGTCGACATCTTCCCGGCCATGCAACTCGGCGGAAAGCCGCCGCAGCTCTACGATCAGGCGTCGAACGGCGTCGTCGATATCGTCTGGACCTTACCCGGCAACACGCCCGGACGTTTCCCGTCCACGGAAGTGTTCGAACTGCCATTCGTCGCCGCCAAGGAGGCGACCGTCAACGCGCAAGCCTGCCAGGAATATGGCCAGACGCACGTACTGGAGGAAACTGGCGATACCCAGCTCTTGTGCTTCTGGGCGCATGATCAGGGCCTGATCCACACCAATAAGGAAGTGAAGACCGGAGCGGACCTCGCCGGGCTGAAGCTTCGCAATCCGACGCGCCTTGCCGGTGAGGCGCTGGCGGCACTGGGGGCGACGCCGGTCGGCATGCCCATTCCGCAGGTGCCCGAAGCACTGGCCCAGCGGTCGATCGGCGGCTGCGTGCTCCCGTGGGAAGTGGTTCCCTCGATCAAGGTGAACGAGCTCACCAAGTTCCATACCGAAATCCCGGGCTCGCCGACGCTCTATACCGCAACCTTCTTCCTGGCGATGAACAAGGGCAAGTACGACGGGTTGCCGGCCGACCTCAAGGACGTGCTGGACGCCAACAGCGGCATGGCCTTCGCCAAGAAGGCGGGCGAGATGTGGGACAGCGTCGGTGCCGAAGTGCGCGCGGCAATCGAGACATCCGGAGAAGGAACAATCAGCACGATCAGCGAGGACGAAAAGGCGAAGTGGGTGGAGGCAACCAGACCCGTCCACGACAAGTGGATCGAGGACATGAAGGCCAAGGACCTCGACGGCAAGGCGCTGATCGCCACGGCGCAGGCGCTTGTGCAGAAATATTCGGGCGCCTGAGCGTACTGCCGGCCGTACTCGCCTGAACGTGGCGCCTGAACGTGGCGCCTGAACGCGCCGCTGCATGAACCAACAGCACGAGGCCTCAACAATGGAAGACGTAGGATACGAGGACGCGGTGAGGGTGCCGCGCCGCAGGGAAGTCGAACGCCTCGCGGCCGGTTTGGCACTGATCGGCGGCACGCTTCTTTGCCTTGCGGCGGGATTGGTCACCGTCAGCGTGCTGGGCCGATGGCTGTTCAATCGGCCGGTGCCGGCCGACTACGAGCTAGTGGAAGTGGCGGTCGGCGTCGCCGCCTTCTCCTTTCTCGCATACACACAGGCCCGCAACGGCCATATTGCCGTCGATACCTTCACGTTGGCTCTCCCCGCACGCGTCACGCGGGTCATCGACGGCCTTTGGGACCTGCTTTTGGCCGGCTGCCTGGCGTTTTTTGCCTGGGGTCTGTTTACTGGTGGCCTGGAGGCGAGGGGATACGGGACGACGCTGATCCAGCTGCCCTGGCCGATCTGGCCAGTCTATCTGACCTGTGCGGCGCTGGCGGCGCTCGCAGCCGTCATCGGAGTTTCCGTTTCCCTCTTGAAAATCGGAGGCGGCCGATGAGCGGTTTTGCCATTGCCTTCGTCGGATTCGCAGCCATGCTGCTCTTGATCGCCATCCGGATGCCGATCGCCCTTGCCATGCTTGCGGTGGGCGCTGCCGGTTATGCCTATCTCTCTGGCCCGCATGCGCTGGTCTACTATCTGCAGACCAACACCTACAGCCAGTTTGCCAGCTACACGCTTTCGGTCATACCGCTCTTCATCCTGATGGGCGCGCTTGCCGAGCAATCGGGCATCGCCGCAACGCTCTTTCGCGTCGCCGAGCGAGGCTTCGGACGGTTCAAGGGCGGAATGCCAATGGCGGTCATCGCCGCCTGCACCGGATTCGGCGCGATCTGCGGCTCGTCGGTCGCAACCACGGCGACCTTCGGGCGTGCGGCCCTGCCGGAACTGCGCCGGGCGCGCGTCGATGTCGGTCTTGGCACCGGGACGATTGCCGCTGGTGGCACGCTCGGCATCCTCATTCCCCCATCCGTCATCCTGGTGATCTATGCGATCACCGCCGAGCAGAACATCGCCAAGCTGTTTCAGGCCGCCCTGGTGCCGGGGCTGCTGGCGGCCGCCTTCTATCTGATCGCGATCGCCGTCGTCGTCCGGCGCAAACCCGATCTCGCGCCGCCGGTCACAGCGACCGAGGCGGTTCGAACCCCCCGTCCTTTCTGGGCGAGGCCCGTAGGGCTGATCATCTTTGCCGGTGGCGCGATCGGCTGGCTGCTCGGCTCGCTCGGGACGGTAGGGGGCGTATTGCTGGCGATATTCGGCCTGCTGCTGCTGGCTGCGGACTTTGCGATCGTGCCCGCGGCGGCGGTTGCCGTCACGGTGGTCGGCGGCATCTATGGCGAAGTGTTCACACCGACGGAAGGTGCCGCGGTGGGTGCCGCCGTAACGCTGCTGGTGGGGCTGCTGCAACGGACCCTGAGCCTTGGCGCCCTGAAAAACGCGCTGCTGCAGACGGCTGAAACGAGCGGGATGATCTTCCTGATCCTGCTCGGCGCCGAGGTCTTTGGCGCGTTTCTGGCGCTAACGCAGATGCCGGCGACGCTGGCTTCAATGGTCGGACAGTCGGGCCTGCCGCCCTATGTCGTCATCTGCGGCATGCTCGTCACCTATTTGGTGCTCGGCGCCGTCATGGATGAACTGGCGATGATCCTGCTGACGTTGCCGGTCTTCATTCCGATCATCCTGACGCTGGACTTGGGCATGCCGACCGAGGACGTTGCCATCTGGTTCGGCATTCTCGTGCTCATCGTCGTCGGCATCGGTCTTTCCGCCCCGCCGATCGGCCTCAACGTCTTCATCATCAACAAGCTGGCGACCGACGTTCCGATCGTTGAGACCTATCGTGGCGTCATGCCCTTCGTCATTGCCGACCTCATCCGATTGGCGATCATCACGCTGTCGCCCGGCGTCGCTTTGGCACTGGTCCGGCTGTTGAATTGAGAGGAAGCAGACAGGAGCACACCCTCCGCCTTGGGCAGCGCGCTTACAAATCCTTCCAGCTGTGGAACATGGCGGCCTGGCCGGCATGTTCGCCGTTGGCGCGCACCAATTGCCAGACGATGGCGTTCTCGATCCAGAAGCGGCGTCCGGATTTGGCGATCCGAAGGCCGCGATAGCTGTCGATGAAGCCCTTGGTGGAGACGCTGTCTAAAAGACGCTGCCGTTCCTCGCGGTTCGGCGCCTCGGCCGAGAGGCGCGACGGCATGCCGATGAACTCCTGCCAACTGTAGCCGAAGCAGGCCTGGGCGGTTTTGTTCGCGTAGAAGAAACGCGGGTCCTCCGACCGGTCGTGCGCCAAAAGCGCAAAGGGTGCGCTCTCGTAGAGCCAGCGGCCGTCGAACGGATGGTCGACCAGCTCCTTGCCGGTCACCTGGCGGTAACTTGCAACGATCAGGGCGAAGGCGTCATCGGCATCATATTCGGTTGTCATCGCCCTTCGACTCCATGGCCCAGGGTAGGGGCGTCAGGCGTTCAAGGACGGAATGAACTTCCCGTCATAACGCACGCGGAAATTCCGGCGTTGCGCATCTTCCTGGAAGCAGACGAACACCAGCTCGAGGTCATTTGCGCTGCTGCGCCTTCCAAGCAGGCTGAGCGTGATCACGACCACGCCGCCATAGGTGCGGGTCAGGGCGATCGCTGCCCTTCGAATTTCGTTGGTGCCGGCGTCGTCCCGCTCTTCGCGGCGCTCATAGACCTGCCAGAAGGGCGAAGCTTCCCAGGCCGCGCGCAGCGCCTCGGTGATCTGGTCCTTGAACTCCTCGACGGATCTGCCCTTGCTCCACGAGACGGTCTTTTCGGTGTAGTCGGCAAAAATGTCGAGATAGCCGTCATAGTCGTTCGCATCGGAGAAACAACGCTCGATCATCCCGAGCGCCATTTCATCGGAAATTCCTGCCTTGAAGTATATCGTCATCGAATCGCCAACCCTGCCTTGAACGCCTATCTAGTCAAAGCGCTAAGGATGTATCTAGTCCCCGATTGTCATATTGCTGCGGCCGAGAGGTTCCCCGCGTAAGGCGATCGGCTCTGGTGTTAAAGATCACCATTCATGCCAGTTTTTGCCGAATGCGCTATTCTGCCACCCATGAACACCATGAACATTTCCCTCCCGGACTCTCTCAAAAGCTTCGTCGACGAGCAGGTCGCCCGGCGAGGTTATGGTACGAGCAGCGAGTCTATCCGGGAGTTGATCCGCCGGGATCAGGACTGGCTCAATCTGCGTCGGCTATTGCTCGATGGTGCCTCTTCCGCACAAGCCGACCCGACCGACGCTGGCTACTTCGCCGATTTGCGTGACCGGGTTAGTGGTCGATCGGCCAAGTGAGCAACAAGCCGGTCATTTCGCGTCAACCGGCCAGCAGCGACGTCGAGGCGGCGATCGAGTGTTATGCAACGTAGGCTGGGGCTGACGTCGCTCACGCTTTTGGCGACGCGTTTCAGGCTGCCTACGCGTTGATTGTTGCGCGTCCGGAATCCGGTTCGTTGCGCTTTGCCTACGAACTGGCGCTCCCTCATTGGCGAAGTGTCGGTCTGAAGAGGTACCCATACCTCGTGTTCTATCGTCAACGGGCCGACCATATCGACGTGTGGCGCGTGCTGAATAAGCCCTGACTGTAAGCTATTGGTTGCCTTGGGAAAGCTGAGGCAAAAACTCCGCGAAACTGAGCGGAAACGAGACGAAATTTCTAAGGCTTGGCACAACCAGGGTCCGCGTTCCCTCGCGCTCCCACACGCCTGCCGATAGGTTCTGGGTCAGCATCAACACCGGAGAACCGCATGAAACGCCTCCTCATCCTCGGCGCCACCCTTGTCGCGCACTTTGTGACCCCTGCGCTGGCACAGGAGCCGACGAAGCTTCTCAACGCCTCCTACGACGTTTCGCGCGAACTCTTCGTTGCCGAGAACGAGGCCTTCATCAAGCAGCATCCGGGTGTGACCATCGACCAGTCGCATGCCGGTACGTCCAAGCAGGCCCGCTCGATCCTCGAAGGTCTGGAAGCCGATGTCGTGACCTTCAACCAGACCACCGATATCGAGTTCCTGGCCAAGAACGGCTTTGTCTCCAAGGACTGGGCAAAGGCATTCCCGAACAATGCCTCGCCTTTCTATTCCTTCCCGTCCTTCCTGGTGCGCAAGGGCAATCCGAAGAACATCAAGGACTGGTCCGATCTCGCCCGTGACGATGTTCACGCTGTCTTCCCCAATCCGAAAACGTCGGGCAATGCGCGCTACACCTATCTGGCGGCCTATGCCTGGGCCAAGGAGGCCTATGAAGGCGACGAGGCGAAGATCGAAGCCTACATTACCAAGATCTTCGACAACGTTCCGGTGTTCGACACCGGCGGCCGCGCCTCGACGACCACCTTCGTCGAGCGCGAAACCGGCGACGTCCTGATCACCTTCGAGGCAGAGACCCGCAGCATCGCCAAGCAGTATGGCGCCGACAGGGTCGAGGCCGTCATCCCGTCGGTCAGCCTGCTCGCCGAGTTCCCGGTCGCGGTCGTCGACAAGGTCGCCGAGAAGCACGGCACTCAGGCGCTCGCCAAGACCTATCTCGATTTCCTCTATACCGAGGAAGGCCAGCGCATCGCCGCCGAGTTCGGCCACCGCGTCCGCAACGAAAAGGTTGCCGGGGAATTCAAGGAACAGTTCCCCGACATTCGCCTCGTCAATGTCGATGACGTCTTTGGCGGCTGGAGCAAGATCCAGGCAGAGCACTTCGCTTCCGACGGCATTCTGGACAAGCTCTACGGCAGCCGCTGATCGCTCTTTAAACTCGCATTCAGTCAGCCCGGCAGACGAACCGTCTGCCGGGTTTCACCATGACATGACAAGGAAATGAACGCTTGAGACGCAATGTCCTGCCCGGGTTACGCCTGTCGCTGGGGGTGACGCTGCTCTATGTGAGCCTGATCGTCGTTCTGCCGCTGGCAGCCCTCGTGTTCAAGGCCGCAAGCCTCGGCCCTCTCGACTACTGGCAGATCGTCTCGTCGCCGCGGGCACTCGCAAGCTATCGCGTCACCGTGACGGCCGCCCTTGGCGCGACGCTCTTCAATCTCTTCTTCGGCCTGGCGTTCGCCTGGGTGCTGGTGCGCTACCGCTTTCCGGGGCGCCGCATCGTCGATGCCATGGTCGACCTGCCGTTTGCCTTGCCGACGGCCGTTGCCGGCATTTCGCTGACCGCACTTTTCACGACCAACGGCGTGTTTGGCTCAATCCTCGAAGACTACGGCATCAAGGTTGCCTATACGCCTATCGGCATCATGATCGCCATGTGCTTCACCTCGCTGCCCTTCATCGTGCGCACGGTGCAACCGGTACTGGAGGATCTCGATCCGGCGCTGGAGGAGGCAGCCCAGTCGCTTGGCGGCTCGGACCTCGCGATCTTCCGCAAGGTCATTCTGCCGCTGCTGACACCGGCGCTTCTCGCCGGCGTCTCTTTGTCCTTCGCCCGCTCGCTCGGCGAATTCGGCGCGATCATCTTCATCGCCGGCAACCAGCCGATGTCGACCGAGATCACCGCGCTGCTGATCTTCATCCGGCTTGAGGAATACGACTATCAGGCAGCGGCGGCGATCGCGTCCGTCCTGCTGCTCACGGCCTTCCTCATGCTCGCGGTAACCAACTGGCTGCAGGCGCGGGCGCTGCGCTACACGCGGAGGTCTTGACCATGAGTTTCAAAAAGACCGTACGCACGCTGCCGCGGGTCGGTGACGGCCCCGTGTTCCGCCGCGCCCTTATCGGTATCGTGCTGATCATCGGCGCATTCCTCATTCTCGCGCCGCTGCTGATCATCGGTGTCGAAGCCTTTGCCAAAGGCTGGCAGGTCTATCGCGACACGATCCTGCATCCCGACACGCGCCATGCGATCATGCTGACCGTGCTTGCGGCGCTGATCGCCGTACCCATCAACACCGCCTTCGGCGTGGCCGCCGCCTGGGCGATCACCAAATTCGATTTCCGCGGCAAGGGCTTCCTGTTGGTGGTGATCGAGATCCCGTTCTCGGTTTCACCGATCGTCGCGGGTGTTGCCTATCTCTTCGTCTACGGGCTGCAGGGCCTGTTTGGTCCGACACTTGATGCCTATGGCATCAAGATCCTGTTTGCCATTCCAGGCATCGTGCTCGCCTCGATGTTCGTCACCGCGCCGTTTGTCGCCCGGGAGCTCATTCCGCTGATGCAGGCCCAGGGGCGCGATCTCGAAGAGGCGGCCGTTTCCCTCGGCGCTTCCGGCTTCCGCACCTTCTTTTCGGTGACGTTGCCCAACATCAAGTGGGCGCTGCTCTACGGCGTCGTCCTTTGTAATGCGCGCGTGATGGGCGAGTTCGGCGCGGTATCGGTCGTCTCTGGTAACATCCGTGGCCAGACCAACACCCTGCCGCTCCATATCGAGCTGCTCTATCACGACTATCAGGCGGCGGGCGCTTTTGCGTCGGCGTCCATTCTGGCGCTCATCGCCGTCTTTACCATCATCGCCAAGGTCGCTCTGGAGCGCCAAGGGGCGGGCCGCGTCCGCCCAGTTGCCAATTCCGCGGAGAATGCATCATGAAGATCCGCCTTGACCACGTCGTCAAGACTTTCCAAACCTTCCGTGCCGTCAAGGACGTCTCCCTGGAGATCGAAAGCGGCGAGCTCGTCGCGCTGCTTGGGCCCTCCGGTTCTGGCAAGACGACGATATTGCGCATGGTTGCCGGCCTCGAATTCGCCGATGGCGGTCACATCTATTTCGGCGACCAGGATGCGACCGACATCCCGGTGCGCGATCGCGGCGTCGGCTTCGTGTTCCAGCACTACGCGCTTTTCCCGCATATGACCGTGGCGCAGAACATCTGCCTTCGGCATGGAGGTCTCGAAGGTCAAGCGCGACAAGGCGGCCATCCATGCGCGGGTCGCGGAACTGTTGCGCCTGGTTCGCCTCGAAGGGCTCGGCGAACGGTTTCCGGCGCAGATCTCCGGCGGTCAGCGCCAGCGCGTCGCACTTGCCCGCGCGCTTGCCGTCGATCCAAAGGTGCTGCTGCTGGACGAGCCTTTCGGCGCGCTTGATGCCAATGTCCGGCGTGAGCTGCGACGCTGGCTGCGCGAAATCCATAGTGAGCTCGGCATCACCACGCTCTTCGTCACGCACGACCAGGAAGAGGCGCTCGATCTCGCCGACCGCGTGGTGATCCTGAAGGATGGCCATATCGTTCAACAGGGGACGCCGGAGGAGGTCTGCCGCGAGCCGAAATCGGCCTTCGTCATGAAGTTCCTCGGCGATGCCAACATGCTTCCCGCCGAGGTGCGCGATGGTCGGGCCTATGCCGATGGCGCGGTCATCGATGCCGCAGGGATCGCCGACGGCAAGGCCGAGCTTTACGCCCGGCCGGTCGATCTCGACTGGGCGGCGGGAGGCCCGGGTATCGCGGCCAATATCAGCCGGGTGATGGATCGCCCTGGCGGCCGCCGGGTGGTCGCGACGACCGAGCGTGGCGTGCCGCTGGAGTTGGACCTGGAGCCGGAGCGGATCGTGAAGGCCGGCGACACCGGTTACGTGACGCTGCGGCGGGCAACGGTATTTGCGATTTAGGCTGAGCGCGCGGCCAGCCTCTTGCCGCCGTCAGGCGAAGCGGAGGGCGGACCGAGCGCGCGCCTTGGCTGCTTCTTCTTCCCGGTTGCGTGGGGGCTGTGACGTCTCGAGCGCATCGAGCAGTTCTTGCGCGCATGCCGCAATCGAATTGACCGCGTGCTCGAACGCCGCTTCGTTCCGCTTGGACGGCTTGCTCGTTCCGCTTAGCTTGCGCACGAACTGCAGCGCAGCGTCATGGATCTCGGCGTTCGTCGCCGGCGGCTCGAAATTGAACAGGGGTTTGATGTTTCGGCACATGACGGGCTCCCGGTCCTCTTCGTTCTCGCTCCTGTCGAGGGCCGGATCTTAGTGCCCGTTCCTCGTCAGCGAAAGACCTTTACCGTCCGCTGCCTGCGATCCAACCGTTGGCCGGCTCCGCTCAGGAGTTCCGGCCGTTCTGTGCCAGGCGCATGCCGGCCGCGCGTCCGCCGCTCGGCACCACGACGATCTGCTTGACCTTGCCCTGCTTGAAGGCGGTCAGGAAACGCGGATAGTCGGCGAAGGCGACGCAGCCATGGGATTCCGCGCGCTTGCCGCGCAGCAGGTAGCTATGCGTCAGGAAACCGTCGCGGCCGTGCTTGTTCCTTCCGTCGACCGGCAGCATGCGGATTGCCTCGACCCCGTGGAAACGCGTTTCGCGCATCCTGAGATTGTAGGTGTGCGGCGGGGTCGGTCCGGTCATTTTGACGTCGACGTAGCGCGGGTTGTCGGCCATCTTGCCGATACCGGAATGCGCCTCGAGCACACTGCCGTCAGGCATATAGACCTTGGCAGCGGTGATGTCGTAGACGGCGACGCCGTTGCCGGCCTTCGCTCCGCCGCCAAACATGTTACGCAACGCCTGGCCGAAACCGGTGCCGGCACTGTTCTCGGTCGGATCTTCCGGCCGTGCATAGGCAAGTTTCTGCTTCTTCGGCGCTTCGTCCGCGTCTGCCTTGGCTGTCTCTTCTTCCTTTTTCACCGCTGCGTCTTCCGCCTGCTTGGTCGCAGGCTTTTCGTCTTCGGCGGGCGGCTTTTCCGCTTGCGCGGTGCGGGGGCGGAATTGCGGCATGGGACCGACCGAGGGCGTGTCCTCATGGCTCGGCAGGGCGGCCGTGTCTTCAGCCTGGTCCTGGTCCGGTTGTTCGGCGAGATCGTCCTCGGACGGCGCCGTCAACAGAGCCGAAAAGGCGCTGCCTTCCACGTGGCTCTGTGAGGGGGTGGCGTAGGCGAGCTGGACCGGGTTCTTGGCAATGGCAACAGACGCCACCGGCGCGAAGCGTTCTGGCGCCGGGAGCTTTACCGTGGCGATCTGATGGTGAACCTGGGTAGCGGGAACGGGGATGCTCGCGACTTTCTCGGACGAGAGAACAGCCTTTTTCACCGCGGCTGCAATCCGGGCGCTCTTGCCGATCGTTTCCGCATCTATCGGGAACAGGGCATCGTGCCCGAACCTCGCCTCGCTGGGAGCGAGGCTTGCGACCATGACGGGCTGCGCCGCGGCGGCGGCCACGAGCCGCGTCGCCTGGTTGGTTCTGGCGTGCTTGTCCCAGGCGCGCTCTTTGGTCGTCTCGGCCAAATGCAGCTGCGGCTTCGGCAGCAGGCGGCCGGAACCATGCGCGTAGGAACTGCCGATCGCGGCCATGCCGACAAGCGACCACGCAGCCGCGCCGACGAGAGCGGTGCCGCAGCAAGTGATCAGCAATGGGCGCAACAGACGGTGCAAAGACTGTGGGCGAATGATCTTACTCAACAACGCAAATCAAGCCAGAAAATCTCACAAAGGCTCTCAGCCCGGCGAGCGAACGCCGCTGCGCGATTTCTGGATTGTCCCCTTCTTGACGACTGATGGACAAAAGATGGAGAAGTATGGTTAAATTTTGCTTTCCAACCGCCGAAATAGATCCTGGATCGATTTTTTTCCGCCGAAAAGGCCCATTTCGGCCGCTTTCCGGGCGACTAGTACTCGGACTACGCTCACACTTGCCTGTTGGGGGTACTACGGATTGCAGCTCAGATGCGTCCGTTCTCAAAGGCCAGCCGGAAGCAGGCACCGCCGCTCTGTGAGGTCAGGATGCTCACGCGGCCTTTGTGTCGCTGCGCGATCTGCAGAACGAGATTGAGGCCGAGACCAGCGCCACGTTCGCGCGGCTTGAGGCGGTAAAAAGCCTCGAAGACGCGCTCGCGTTCCGCCTCCGGGATGCCCGGGCCGTCGTCGCTGACTTCGATCACGCCGTCCGGCTCGACCCGTACGACGATCACGCCCTGGTTCCCGGCATGCTCGATCGCGTTCTGGACGAGATTGGTAACCGCCCGTTCGAGCGAGACTGCGTCGCCCTGTATCAGCGACTGCTCGGTGTTTTGTTCAAACGACAGGTCGTAGCCTTCGTCGATGGCGAGCGGCGCAAGGTCGGCAACGACGTTGCGGCAGAGCGCGACGAGGTCCACGGCGGTGAAGGGCCTGGCGTCGGCTTCCAGCCGTTGCAGATCGAGCAACTGCTCGGCAAGCGCTGAAATCCTCTCGCAGTCGGAGATCAACCGGTCGCGCTCCGGCCCTGAGGCGAGCAAGTCGAGCCGCGCCTGAAGAATGGCCACAGGCGTCCGCAGCTCATGGGCGGCGTCGAGAATGAAGCGCTGATGTTGGCCATAGGATTGATCGAGCCGGTGAAGGGCGCTGTTGATGCCGCGCACGAGCGGGTGGACCTCGCTCGGAACCGCCGTTTCGGCCAGCCGGTGGCTCCGGTGCGTAATGTTGATCTCATCCGTTTCGCGGGCGAGATCGGAGATGCCCCGGATCGCCCGGTTGACGATGCGGGGCACCGCGAAGATCGTGACGAGCGCGAGCAGCACCAGCATCGGCGCGACGAACAGGCGTGAGAACGAGAGGATGAGCGAAGGTTGGCTCAGAAGCGTTCCCTGTCCGAATACGGTGAAGCTGCCTTCCTCGTTTGTCATGCGCCGGATGACGGCGAGATAGTTCGATGGCGGGCCGTCGTCGCGGATGTCCGAATAGGTCATTCGGTCGAGGGCCACGGTCATGCCGCGGTAGATCTCCGGTACGTCGCCGGACTGAACGATCTCGCCCCCGTCGCTGCGCGCGATGAACCAGAAATGCGGTTGCTCGCGACGAACGCGTGCCAGTTCCGCGGTGTCAGCGAGTTCGAGCTTGCCGCTGGCACTCCGCTTGATCGCGCGGAACGCCGTCTCGACCGGGGCGGGACTGACGAGCGCGCCGCCTTCGTCAGCGACGACGAGCCGCGTGACGAACGATAGGCCGAACGCAAGAAGCACCGCCAGCTGCAGAACCAGCAAGTGTGCAATGAGACGTTGCTTGAGAGACCGTGGCCAGAGCTACACTATCCGCACCTGTTGTTGGACCGGCAACGCCGTTCGGCTGACGCTTTTATTGAGGCGGCATAGACCGATGTCAGTAAAACCTTGCCGAGACGATTGTAAACGCGAGGTTGCACGGACATTACGCGGAAAGGCGGGGGGGGGGGGCAGCGAGCAGGCCCGACGATCGCTTACGCTGTTCCGGCTCAAGGCGTTGACTTGTCCCAGACCCTGGCGAAATCGACGAATGCCCTGAGAGCCGCCGGCATCTGGCGTCGGCTCGGATAATAGAGATAGAAGCCACCATAATAGGGGCACCAGTCTTCAAGGACGCGGACCAGCTTGCCCTCGTCGATGAGCGCGCGCACCTGGTCCTCGAAGGCAAAGGCGATCCCCGCGCCGAGAAGGGCCGCGTCGACCATCATGTCCTGGTCATCGACGATCAGGGCACCGGTCACCTCGACCTGAACTTCGACACCGCCGCGCTCGAACTCCCAGGCATAGAGCCTTCCGCTGCCGAAGCGCAGTCCGATGCAGGACAGCGCCTTCAGATGCTCGGGAGCAGTCGGCCTTGCGTGGCGCTCGAAGAAGGAAGGTGTTGCCACGATCGCGGTACGCTGGCGCGGACCGATCGGGACGGCGATCATGTCCTGCGCGACGATCTCGCCAAAGCGAACACCCGCATCGAAACCCTCCGACACCATGTCGACAAGGTCGTTATCGACGACGATCTCGATGTTGACCTTCGGATGACTTTCGAGAAACCGCGCAACGATTGGCAGGAGAACCATTTTTGCCGAAGCGCGCGCCGTGTTGAACCTCAACCGTCCGATCGGCGCTCCCCGGAAATTGTTGAGATCGTCAAGGGCGTCCTCGATGTCGCGGAAGGCGGGCGCCACGCGGGCGAGCAGAAGTTCTCCCGCCTCGGTCAGCGCAACGCTGCGGGTGGTCCGGTTGAAGAGCCTAAGGTCCAGGCGCTCCTCAAGCGCCTTCAAGGCGTGGCTGAGTGCGGACGGCGTGCAGCCGATCTCGTCGGCGGCACGGCGGAAGCTCTGGTGGCGGGCGAGCGCAAGGAAAGGCGACAGGTCGGACGGCGATATGGTTCGCATTGATGAATACGACTCAACAACTCAACAAGAATCCAGTCGATTATCTCAGCAGACGTCTCGCAGTACAACCTTCCCAGCCGCCGACGATGGAGCGGCGAAACAAACCGGAGGTTCACATGCATACGTGGTTCATCACTGGCGCATCCCGTGGATTTGGTGCTCTTATCGTTGAAAAGGCCCTGGCGAAGGGTGATCAGGTGGTCGCGACGGCGCGCAATCCCAGGGCGATCGCGGACCGCTTCGGGGATCATCCCAATCTCCTGGCCGTCGCGCTCGACGTCACTGACGAGGCCCAGGCGCATCAGGCTGTGGGCCAGGCGATCGCGCGCTTCGGGCGCATCGACATCCTGGTCAACAACGCCGGCTACGGTCTCCTGGGCGCGGTCGAGGAAGCGACAGGTCCCGAGATTGAAGCGCTCTATCGGACCAACGTCTTCGGACTTCTGGCCGTGACCCGCGCGGTGCTGCCGCACATGCGTCGCCAACGCCATGGGCGGATCCTCAACTTCTCATCCGTCGGCGGCTACCGCAGCGGACCCGGTTTCGGCGTTTACTGCTCGACGAAGTTTGCCGTCGAGGGACTGACCGAGGCTTTGGCGGCGGAACTCGCGCCCCTCGGAATCTACGCGACGGCGATCGAGCCCGGTTATTTCCGCACGGATTTTCTCGACTCGACATCACTGAGCGTCAGCCCGATCGAGATCAGCGACTATGCGGAGACCGCAGGTGCCGTCCGCAGCAAGGCGAAGGAGATCAGCCACAACCAGCCGGGCAACCCCGACAGGCTTGCGGACGTACTGATCGCGTTCGTCGATGCGGAGCAGCCGCCGGTCCGGCTTCCGCTTGGCAGCGACACGGTGGCTGCGATCGAGGCCAAGCACGCTTCGGATCGCGATCTTCTTGCCCAGTGGCACACGGTTTCCGTTTCGACAGACTTCGAACAGGCCGTTTGAAACAGAGCCTGGATCGATTTTCTTCTGATCAGCAATAAATGCCGCCGGTACCGACTGCCCGGAACCATCCGGGGTTCGGTGCCGGCGATCCAATCCCCGCGTTTTCGCGCAAAGGCGCTTGTCGGGCTCTAAAACATGAGTATAAGAGACACGTATTGGCGTGCGGCATCGGATGTCCCGCAAGGGACATCTCCGACGCGGCGCTCGCCTGGGTCGTCCGGCTGCATTCCGGCGAGGCGACCAGCGAGGACCAACGCGCCTATGATGCGTGGCGCGGACAAAGTGCCGAGCACGAGGCGGCGGCGGTCGAAGCGGAAGCCTTGTGGGACGATGCGGCACACCTGCGCCGCGATCGCCGCACCGGTCTCGTCTATCCCGGCCGCTACACCGCACTCCTTTCGCGCCGCCGTCTTCTAACCGGTGCGGTCGGCATCGCTGTTCTGGGAGGCGGGCTTGCCGCTTCGCGCCCCTGGCTGCGCATCCTCGGCTCCGACTATGCGACCACCCCGGCAGAGACGCGTTCGATCGACCTGCCCGACGGGTCACGGGTGGTCCTCAACGCGCGCACTGCGATGGACGTGGATTTCGACGAACGGGCGCGCCGGGTGGTTCTGAAGGAAGGCCAGGCATTCTTCGACGTGGCGGCGGACGCACGACCCTTTCAGGTTGCCTCAGGTGAAACCATCGTCAAGGCCCTTGGAACCGCCTTCGACGTGGACGCCAATGCCGCCGATGGTTCGCTCGGCATCGCCGTCACCCGCCATTCCGTTCGCGTATCGCCAATGGCAGGCGGGGACCTCATGGGCGTTACGATCGCCGAGGGAGAGCGCGTGTCGGTCGGGGGTGACGGCGCCATCGGTAACCCTGTCGTGCAGGATCCGGCAATCGCACTTGCATGGCAGTCCGGCATGTATGTCGCCGAAAACCGCAGGCTCGGCGACGTCGTCGCTGCCCTTAGCCGCTATCACGGCGGCTGGATCGTCTTCAGCCACGACCGCTTGAAGTCGACGCTGGTCAGCGCGGTACTGGATCTCAGAACCCCTGACGCCTCGCTTTCAGCACTTGCGTCCGGCCTGCCGATCCGGGTCACGCGCATGACGCGCTTCGTGACATTGATCTCGGCGGTCTAGCCGGTTTCATTTTTTTTCGAACATCGTTGCGGGTTTTTGGGTGACGCCTCGTCTCGGCTTTTGAGGGATGTGTCCTGCCAGCAGGAAGAACGATCCCTCGCTCAAAGCATGGGAATAGGGATCAGATGTCCAGACAAACGGGGCGAAACAAACTTCTTGGCGCGGTCGTGGTCGCAACCACGGCGGTCGGTTCACTTCAAACGGCAATGCCGGCTCTGGCACAACAGGAACGGTCTGCCCGTTCCGGCGCCACCACCTTCGACATACCGGCGCAGTCCCTGACCGCGGCGCTTACGGCATTTGCGCGGCAGTCGGGGCTGAGACTTGCCTGAGGCGCTCTCGCAGCTTTTGTCCGGCAGCGGCCTCTCCTATAGCCTGAACGGCGGGACCGTCACGATCACCGAGCGCGTTTCCGGTGCGCACGCGGTCGGTGCGGCCAACGGCGAGACGATGCTTGCGCCGATCGTCGCCGGCGGCGGCATCATCAATCCGGTGGATGCGCCCTATGAAACGGCTGCGCCGACCGCCTACATCTCGCAAGAAAATATCGACCGCTTCCGAGGCTCGAGCCCGGCCGACATTTTCCGCGGCACGCCGGGCGTGCTTTCCGGCGAAGCGCGCAACGGCGCCGGCGCCGTCGACGTCAACATCCGCGGCATGCAGGGCATGGGCCGCGTTGCCGTCACCGTCGACGGAGCCAGCAATTCGGCCACGGTCTATCAGGGCTATCAGGGCATCTCCAACCGGACCTTCGTCGATCCGGATTTCCTGGGGGGCGTCGATATCACCAAGGGTTCGGACGTCGCATCGAGCGGTATCGCCGGCACGGTGGCGATGCGCACGCTGGACGCCGGCGACATCGTGAAGGAGGGGCACACATTCGGTCTTCGGGTCAAAGGCGGCTTCGGCACTAACACATCCACGCCGCCGCCTGCCGGCACCACGGCGGGTTATGCCTGGCCGGGGGGCACCTGGGCGCCTCCGGTCGCAACGGCAAAAAGCGACGGAATGGACCGCCCCTCGTTCTTCGATCCGACCAGCGGCTCGGGCAGCATCGTCGGTGCGATGCAGGAAGAAAACGTCGACCTCCTTGCCGGTTACGCCTATCGCCGACAGGGCAACTATCACGCGGGCACCAACGGACCCTCGGCAGTACCGGTCAGCATGGGACCGCGACCCTTCTGCTATGAGAGCGGCGTATGCCTGCCGCCCGCCCGGGGCTGGAAAGACTATATCGACAATATTGGCATCGCCAACTACCGCGCCGGCGAGGAGGTGCTGAACACCCAGCTCCAGACAAAGTCCTATCTCGCCAAGGGCACAGTTCGCTTCGAGAACGGTCACAGCCTGCAGTTCGGCTACAATGGTTTTCGCAGCGAGGCCGGCGACCTCCTGGCGTCGCGCCTGACCTCGGATCGGGGTCAGGCGATGCAGCAGGGCCAGACGGCGGGAACGAAGGTCGATGCCGGCACGCTTCGATACGGCTGGAAGCCTGACGACAACGACCTCATCGATCTCAAGGCCAATCTCTGGGCCACGCGGCTGGAGCTGCGCAATCCCCGGCGGAGCGGCGTGCTCTATCCGCAGCCCGGAGATTTCGGCCTGCCGGCCGATTTCCGCACCGGCTCCGACACCTTCATGTGGGGCGCCGATGTCGCAAACACGTCGGTCTTGTCGACCAACTACGGCGCGCTCGACCTGACCTACGGCCTGTCGTTCCTGAGCGAGGATACGCGACCGAGCAAGTTCACACCGGAACTGGAGACCTGGCTCGACCTTCGCGATGGCACGCGGCAGGAGGCGGCGGCCTTCACCAAGGCTGCCTGGAAAGCCACCGATTGGCTGACGATCAATGGTGGCCTGCGCTACCAGCACTACTGGACCGAGGATCGAAATGCCCCCGAACAGGCTCGACCGGGCTACACCTACGACACGGCCCTCAGCGACGGCGGCTTCAGCCCCTCGGTGGGCGTGACGTTGGAGCCCTTCGACGGCACTCAATTTTATGTGAACTACTCGAATGCACTGCGCTCGCCGAGCATCTTCGAGGGCGTTTCGGCCTTCACCATGAACATCAATTCCAACCTGCGGCCGGAACGGTCGAGCAATTGGGAGGTGGGCACCAACCTGAGGCACGAAGGCGTATTTTCGGCCGACGACCAGGCGATGATGAAGCTCGGCTTCTTCGACTGGAATGTCGACAACTACATCTCGCGCGAATGGTATACCGATCCGCGCGGGATCTCCGGCATGCGCATTCACAACATTGCCGGCGCGCACTTCCAGGGCATAGAACTGTCCGGTCGTTATGAACGCGGCGGCTTTACCGCCGAGCTCGCCGCCAACTACTACACCGACGTCGAGTTTTGCCGAACGGCGACCACTTGCGGACACAAGTCGCTCTATGCCGACTACGCCACCAACCAGGTGCCGCCGGAATACACGGTCGCGCTGACGCTATCGCAGACATTCCTCGACGACGCCTTGACGGTTGGCGGGCGGATTTCTCGCACAGGATCGCGCGCGATCGGTCATGGCGACGTGACCGCGCAGGGCGCTTCCCAGTTCATCTCGCTGATCGACTGGAAGCCCTATACGCTGGTGGACGCGTTCGCCGAGTACCGGATCAACGAGACCCTGACGGCGAGCTTCCACATCGAGAACCTGACCGACGCCTATTATGTCGATCCCTTGAGCCTGGTGCAGCAGCCCGGCCCGGGCCGTACTTTCTACGCCTCGCTGAAGGCGGAGTTCTAAGCCCGCGAACTGCATGCCGTTCATGACCGCGCCGGCGCCGGCGCGGTCAGCTATTCAACGACTGCGGCGACGGGATTTTCGTCACGGCCTCGCAGTGGTTTTTCCGGCATGAGATGAAAGAAGACGAGCGCCGCCGCCATCGCTGCGGCGCTCGCGATGAAGATATAGGTGAAGGGCACGGCCGACGTAACCGTCGTGCCGAGCGGTTCCACCCCTTCGCCAGCAAGCGGCAGTCCGTTGCCAAGAGCGATCGCGCCGAATGCCGCGACGCCGAGGGCGCCACCGAGCGATCGCAGGAACGTCAGAACACCGGTGGCGACGCCAAGATGCGCCTGGTCGACGGCGTTCTGAACCGAAATCGTCGCCACCGGAAAGGTCATGCCCGAGCCGAAACCGGCGGCGAATGTCAGCATTTCGAGGACGACGAGCGAGGTCCGACCGGCGAGAGCAGCAAGGGCCGCCAGGCAAAGGAAGGCCAGCGCGCCGCCGACCAGCGCCATCCTCTTATAGTGAACGATGCGCGGTATCGTCCGCCCGCTGGTCGTCGCTCCACAGACGGTCCCAAGCAGCAGGCCGAGCATCACCACGCCCGAACTGCTGGCCGACAGGCCATGGAACGTTTGCGCATAGACCGGGATATAGACCGAGAGCCCGACATTGGCGCCCTGCGCCAGAAACATCGCGAGCGTTCCGTAGCGCACTATGGGATTGGCAAGCACTTCCAGCGAGATCAGCGGTTCGCTCGCCCTGCGCAGCCGCATGGCAAAGGCGAACCAGAGCACGACGGAAACGCCAAGCAAGCCGAGTATGACGGCGGAAAGCCATGGGTAGCGGCTGCCGCCCCAGTTGAGCGCAAGCAGCAATAGCGAAGTCGCAGCGACGAGCAATAGGGCTCCGGCCCCGTCGATACGATGCGCGCGGGCGACGGTCGGCAGCTTCCTCAGGGGCTTGTTGATGATCGCCATCGCCACCAGCCCCAGCGGGATGTTGATCCAGAAGATCAGCGACCAGTGCAGATGCTCGGCGAAGGTGCCGCCGAGCAGCGGCCCGGCGATGCTCGCGACCGCCCAGGTTCCCGATATCCAGGCGGCGTAACGCGCCCGTTCCTTGGGCGGTACGAGATCGCCGATGACGGTCTGCGCCAGCGCAAACAGGCCGCCGCCACCAAGACCCTGCACCGCACGGCCTACGATCAGTGTCAGCATGTTGGGCGCCAGCGCGCTTATAAGCGATCCCGCAAGGAAAATGATGATGGCCGCAAAGATCGTCGGCCGCCGTCCGTAGATATCCGAGATCTTGCCGTAAAGCGGCGCCATTGCCGTCGCGGTCAGCAGGTAGCCGGTCACGACCCACGGCAGATAGTCGCTATGTCCCAGCGCCTTGCCGATGGTCGGCATCGCCGGCGCCACGATCGTCTGGTCGAGTGCTGCCAGAAGCATGGAGAGAAGAACGCCGCCGATGATGACGTTCTTTTCCGGCTCGGAAAGGGCGGACCCCGTTGCTGCCATTGCATTTCGATGAAGCGTCTCAGTCATTCTTGCGGCCTGATTGCAATCCGACGTTTAGTAGTGCCGACGGCATTCAGAAAGGCTGGCATGCCGATAGTCAACCGCCTTGGCGATCAGACCGGACCGGCGCCTCCGATGCACCGCACGATAGTCTGCACGAGCGTAGCAGGATGCGGGGCTGTGCGGGGCGAAAACCGGCAGCCTGGGCTTGCTGATTTGACAAACTTTGCCAAAGTATGCCATGCTTGCCTGCAGGAAATGGAGACCGACATGGCGACGATGAACGTATCCTTGCCCGACCCGATGAAGGATTGGGTGGAAGCGCAAACGCGCACGGGCCGTTATGCCAACGCCAGCGATTATGTGCGCGACCTCATCCGCAGGGATCAGGAGCGAAATGACAAGGTTGCGGTGATGCAACGCTTTGTCGACGACGGTCTGAAGAGCGGCGTCGGGTCCCGCTCCAAGGACGAGCTCTTTTCCGCGGCGCTTACGCGCGCTGAAGTGCCGCGCGGATAATGGCGTTTCGGCTTTCCGTCGCGGCAGAAGAAGACATCATCGCGATCGCCGCAGATGGGGTGCGCCTTTTCGGCTCCGCCCAGGCGCGGCGATATCACGATGAACTCTTCGCCGTATTCGCCTTGATTGCCGCCAACCCGCGCATGGCGCGCGAACGCACGGAGCTGTCGCCGCCGATGCGCATCCATCCGTTCAAGGCGCATCTGGTCGTCTACCGGGTCGAGGCGGACGGCGACATCCTCGTCGTTCGCGTCCGTCATGGGCATGAGGACTGGATCAGCAACGCATTTTAAGCAGGGGACGGCGCCATCGGGCGCCGTCCCCTGTTGCTTCTCGGTCGCGAGGCAGTTGCCTGCCGCGGCGTCAGACGCTCTTTCGCGTGACGAAGCGTGTTTCCAGATAGGCCTCGATGGCCTCGGATCCGCCCTCGGTGCCGTAGCCGGAATCCTTGATGCCGCCGAAGGGGACTTCGGGGAGCGCCAGGCCCAGATGGTTGATCGAAATCATTCCGCTTTCGACCTCGCTTGCCAGGCGGTGGGCGCTGCGCTCCGATCCGGTGAAGGCATAGGCCGCAAGACCGAAGGGCAGACGATTGGCCTCGTTGATCGCCTCGTCGAGATCATGGAAGCGATTGATGATCGAGACCGGACCGAACGGCTCGTCGTTCATGATCCGGGCGGAAAGCGGCACGTCCGCCAGAACCGTCGGCTCGAAGAAGTAGCCGCGGTTGCCGATGCGATGGCCGCCGGTCGCCAATCGGGCGCCATGCTCGAGCGCGTCGGCAACCAGGCTTTCGATCGCCGGGATGCGCCGCTCGTTGGCAAGCGGCCCCATGTCGACGCCGGCTTCGAGACCGTTGCCGACCTTGATCGTCTTCGAGGCGGCGACGAAGCCGTCGAGGAACTGATCGGCGACGCGCTCCTGCACGAGGAAGCGGGTCGGTGACACGCAGACCTGGCCGGCATTGCGGTACTTGCTGGCGGACATGATGGCGACGGCGCGTTCGACATCGGCATCATCAGTGACGATGACAGGCGCATGCCCGCCCAGTTCCATCGTCGCGCGCTTCATGTGCTGGCCGGCGAGGGCCGCCAGCATCTTGCCGACCGGGGTCGAGCCGGTAAACGACATCTTGCGGATCACCGGATGGGCGATCAGGTATTCCGAGATGACCGAGGGCACGCCGTAGACAAGGTTGACGACGCCGGCCGGAAGCCCGGCATCGACGAAGCAGCGGATGAGTTCGGCCGGCGACGCCGGTGTTTCCTCGGGCGCCTTAACGATGATCGAGCATCCGGTGGTCAGCGCCGCCGACAGCTTGCGCACCACCTGGTTGATCGGGAAGTTCCAGGGCGTGAAGGCGGCAACCGGACCGACCGGCAGCTTGACGGTCATCTGGGTGACATCGGGTGCGCGCGGCGGAATGATCTGGCCGTAGGCCCGCTTTCCCTCCTCGGCGAACCACTCGATGATGTCGGCGGCGCCAAGGATCTCGCCCTTCGACTGGGCAAGCGGTTTGCCTTGCTCGCGCGTCATCAGAAAGGCGATGTCGCCGGCCCGTTCGCGCAGCAGGGCGGCTGCCGACCGCATCACCTGGGCGCGGTCGAAGGCGGAGGTTGCCCGCCACGTCTTGAAGCCCTTCTCGGCGGCCGCAAGCGCCTCATTGAGGTCTTCCACTTCGGCCCAGGCCACCTGGCCGATCGTTTCCTCGTTGGCCGGGTCGATGACGGGAATGGTCTTGCCGGAACGCGCCGGCCGCCAGGCGCCGTCGATATGAAGCAGGATGTCTGGATAGTGAGCCATGGGAAACCCTTTACTGAATGAAGTTCGCCGCTTTGAGCGCGATGCCGTAGGATCAGGTCAATGGGGAACAGGTCGCCTGGCCAGGCGACCTTGAGATCTGGAGATGGGGACGTGGCCGCCCCGTTGCAAGGCGGCAACCCTATTCGGGGCGAACTGAAGACGCTCCGCTCGCAGACGTCAACCCCCTGGCTACCCTCTCGAACTCGTCTGCGTATTGCTAGCCCGATCAGGGGAGCGCCGATGTGGCCTGCGGCTGACCGCCGAAGTGGGCAATCATGAGCCTGCACAGGCTTTCCATTGCGGGTCCGCGGACCCGATCGATCCGGCGGATCGTGTAGAGGGGGAGAAGCGGGCCGGGGAGACCGTTGCGGGCCGCGAGTGGCACCTCGCAGAGCCGCCCTTCACCAAGATCTGCCGCGACCAGCCATAGCGGCAGATGACCCCACCCGGCCCCGGCAAGAATGAGGGCGTGTTTGGTCGCAAGGTCGCTGACCCTCAGCGTTTGCTGCGAGAAGACTGCGTAGCTCACCGCCTGCGCATCGGCTGCAGGATCCGCAACGACGATCTGCAGATGGTCGGCAAGGTCGACCGTCGTCAGGCCAACGGTTCCGTCGCGGGGTGCGGCCAGGGGATGACCGCCGGCGCATACCGGAACCATGCCCGGAAAGGCTGCGACCGCCTCGCTGGCGATATGTGCGTCCGTTTCCTGTGCCGCCGTCAGGCCGAGGTCGCAGTCGCCGTCGAGCACCAGGCTCAACGCCATCGTCATCGGCGCCGTCACAAGCTCCACCCGCACGCCGGGATGGGCGCGGGTAAAATCGCTGATGACCCGTGCAATATCCGGCAGAGGAAGCAGCGGGTCGAGCGCCACGCGCAGCGCCGATTCCATGCCCTGATTGAAGCCGTTCGCCTTGGCCCGCAGCGCGTCGGCCTTTATCAGCAAGGTCCTGGCTTCTGCAAGCAGGGTCGCTCCGGCCTTCGTCAATTCGGGGCGGTGCTGGGAGCGGTCGAACAGCGGCAGGCGCAGTTCCGTTTCGAGGTTCAGGATGGCGCTGCTGAGGCCGGATTGGGCACGCCCGTGCGCGCGCGCTGCCGCCCGGAACGAACCGTGGTCGACGACGGCGACGAATACGCGCAACTGGTCGAGCGTCAAGGCATCCAGCGTGATCGGCCATCCCGATCAAAGTGATCGATATTTGAGCAATTACATTGATCATTTGAATTGGGCAATGCTCCGCCCACGGGTTAAGGGAGCAGGCAATGGAACGGCCGATCATCAATCACACCTCCGACACGCGGGAGGCATGCGACTGTGATCGCATCACCGTCCGTATCTTCGCCTCTTCCGTCCCGTGCAACGTCGATGAAGCTTCTATCGCCGGCCGGCCGCCGGACGAGGCTTTCCTGCTGCTAGGGCCTGGCGTGGATCCGGTATTTCGCACCCACGTTTCCGGATCTGTCGCCCAGGCTCTAGCGGTCGGGTACCGCACCGTTGGGAGCACGCCGTGATGCCGCGCATGCGCCCCATTCCCGCAATCGGCCAAGCTCGTGGCGTATCGTCACCTGATGCCCGCGATGTCAGTGCCGTTCTCGCGCTCGTCGCCCGGGTCGAAGAGACCCAATGGCTCCGGGACGTCGACGGTTTCGTCTCGTTGCTGGCGCCACAGGCCGTATGGACAACCGCATTCGGGCGCCAAATCGTCGGTGCGCCGGCAATCCATGCCTTCACCGCCGCCGTACTCCCGAACCTGTTTCGCGATTTTCAGGCGCTCTCCGACGTCGAGCGCATCACCTTCCTGCATGCGGATGTCGTCGCGGTGAACGTGCGGCAAATTCCTGTCGATGCCGAAGGCAACCGCCGGCCGGGCGAGGACGAGGGGCGGCCGCTCTATATTCTTCGACGCCACGATGGCGCCTGGAGGATCGTTGTCGCCCAGAACACCACGCACCAGAACGAAAAGATCGCCGCCCAGCAGCGGGCGGTGGATGAAGCAACCAGCGGCGAGACCCATGCGCATGAATGAAAGATCTGCCGGCCACGCCACCTTCGTCATTCGCCGCAGCTATGCCGCAACACCGGCGACCGTTTTCCATGCCTTTGCGGATCCCGCCACCAAACGACGCTGGTTCTTCGAAGGGGAGGGGTGGACGGTCGACGAATTCACCTCGTCTTTCGAGGTCGGCGGCCGCGAGCACAGCCGCTTCCGCTTCGGAAACGGCCCGGTCATGTGCAACGACACGATCTATCTTGAGATCGTTGCGAATAAGCGCATCGTCTTCTCCTACACGATGACCGTGGCGGGAAGGCCGATTTCGGCTTCGCTCGGAACCCTCGAATTTTCCGCCGACGGCGAGGGAACGCGCCTCAACTACACCGAGCAGGCCGCCTTCTTCGATCGTCTCAACGAGCCGGGCGAACGTGAGGTTGGGTTTCGCGAATTGTTTCAGGCGCTTGCCGACGAAATCGAGCGCGCGCCGGCCGATGCCTGACGGACGGAGGAACCGTCACCACTGAAGCGATGGCCGTCAAAACCTGATGAGCGACACCCGAAGATGAACAATTTTTAATTGTTTTTCAGGGTGTTGCGCCATTGAAGCGGCCACATTTAGGCCCAGCTTCCGATAGTCGGCACCACCTATCGCCGCGTGCCGACAGCAAGGTCTGCGGAGGCGCCGATGCTCAGCCGATCAAGTGTCACGTGTCGTATCGCCGTCGTTCTTCTCGCAATCGCCGCCGTCGGGTTCGTGGTGGCGCGCAAGCCCGTGCCGAGCGAAGCGAAATTGCCAGCCAACGCGGCCGTCAGCACCAAGCGTGGCGCCGTGTCCGTGCAGACGGCGACAGTGACGCTTAAAGATGTTCCCGTTGTCGTCCATGCCCTGGGCAACGTGCAGGCCCCCGATACCGTGGAAGTGGGCGCGCGCATTGCGAGCCAGATCACGGCCATCCACGTCAAGGACGGGCAGATGGTCAAGGCGGGCGACCTGCTGTTCACGCTCGACGACCGCACGATAAAGGCCGGGCTTGCCCGTGACCAGGCGATCGTCGCCAAGGATACCGCGCAGCTTGCCGACGCCAACACGGAACTCGAGCGTGCCAAAACCTTGCGCGACGACAAGACCGGCACCCAGCAAAGCTATGACACCGCTCTCTCGCTTCAGCAGGCGGCGCAGGGGACCCTGGATGCCGATCGCGCCACCGTGGATGCCGATCAGGTCGCGCTGAGCCTGACCGAGATCACCGCGCCGATCGGTGGACGCCTGGGCGCCGTGCAGGTCGCGCTCGGAGATCTTGTCGGCCAATCGGGCGCGACATCGAACAATCTGGTGACGATCACGGCGATCGACCCGATCGACGTTACGTTCCGCCTGCCGGAAGAGCGCTTGCAGACGTTCAAGGATCTGATTGATCGCGGGACGCCTCCACTGGTTCGTGCCAGGTCGAGCGGCACGCAAACAGTGATCGGCGAAGGCGTACTCGATTTCATCGATTCTGCCGTCGATACCGCATCCGGCACCATCGCCATGCGCGCGACCTTCCCCAATACCGCTCAGAAGCTCTGGCCGGGCCAGTTCGTGGATGTCGATATCGATCAGGCGCAACTGCATCAGGCGCCTGTTATCCCGAGCGTTGCGGTCCAGCCCGGGCAGGACGGCCCGTTCGTCTTTGATGTGAAGGATGACAACACGGTCGAGACCCGCGCCGTGTCCGTGCTGGCCGACGACGGCAAGGAGGCCGCCATCGGCACGGGCCTTGCCGCCGGTGACCGGGTCATCATCGAAGGACAGGCGCGGCTGAAGTCGGGTGATGTCGTTGTCGCTGCAGGCGCGGCCGATCTGGCCGCGGATTAGGATTTGCCATCATTCGGGAGTGCGTGAAATGCCGCTGTCCGAGTTCAGTATCCGCCGCCCGATCGCGACCGTATTGTTATCGGTCGCGCTCATCCTGGCCGGCGTTTTCAGCTATCTAATCCTGCCGATTGCCGCGCTTCCGCGAACGGATTTCCCGGTCATCAACGTTTCTGCCTCGTTGCCCGGCGCCTCGCCCGAGACCATGTCGACGTCGGTCGCCATTCCACTGATCAAGCAGTTCGCCACCATCGCCGGGATCGACACGATCTCGACGACGAATGCACTCGGCTCGACCTCGATTTCAATCGAGTTCGTGCTCGGGCGCAACATCGATGCCGCCGCCGCCGACGTGCAGGCAGCTATCACCAGGACGCTCAGGCTGCTGCCACAGGACATGCCGGCGCCGCCAAGTTACCGGAAGATCAACCCGGCGGATGCACCGGTCTTGCTCCTGGCGCTGAAGAGCAGCACCGTGCCGCTCACCGCCCTCGACGCCATCGCGCAGCAGGTGATTTCGCCCACGCTTTCGGTGCTCGACGGGGTGGCGGAAGTGTCCATCTTCGGCAGCCAGCAATATGCCGTGCGCATTCAGATGCATCCTGACGCGCTTGCCGCGCGCGGCATTTCCGTCGACCAGTTGAGGACGGCGGTCGCGGCGGCGAACGACAATTCGCCTCTCGGCACCGCGCAGACCAGCGATCGTCAGGCGGCGATCGTTGCGGACACGCAGCGCATGAATGCCGCCAGTTTCGCGGATATCATCGTCAAAAGCGTCGACGGCAGGACCGTGCGGCTCGGTGACGTCGCGACGGTGATCGATTCCGTTGCCAACAACCAGACGGCAAGCTGGCACGACGGTTCGCGGGCGATCATCCTGGCCATCCAGCGGCAGCCGGATGCAAATACTGTTGAAGTCGTCGACCGGGTGCAGGCGCTTCTGCCGTCGCTTCGCCAGTCGCTTCCGGCCGCAGCCTCGATCGAAACGCTCAGCGACCGGTCCATGTCGATCCGCGGGGCGGTGCACGACGTCCAGTTCACCCTGATCCTCACCGTCGGCCTCGTGATCCTCGTCATCTTCGCCTTCGTTCGCCGCCTCTGGGCGACGCTTATTCCAGCGCTTGCCGTTCCGATCTCGATCATCGCCACCTTCGCGGCGATGTATCCGCTTGGCTTTTCGATCGACAATATCTCGCTGATGGCGCTCACGCTTTCCGTCGGGCTGGTGGTGGATGACGCCATCGTCATGCTGGAAAATATCGTGCGGCACATGGAAGAGGACGGCATCGATGCCTTCTCGGCGGCGCTCATCGGTTCGCGTGAGATCGGCTTTACGATCATCGCGATTTCGCTGTCGCTCGTCGCGGTCTTCATTCCCGTCTTGCTGATGGGCGGCGTGATCGGCCGCATTCTCAACGAATTTGCGATCGTCGTCACCGTTGCCATCCTCGCTTCCGCCTTCGTTTCCCTTACCCTGACGCCGATGCTTGCAGCGCGGCTTCCGGTGAGGGCGGATGGAGCAGAGAAAGCGCGCTGGCTGCGGCAGCTGGATCTTGTATTCGAACGAGGTTTCGACGGGCTTCTGCGCGCCTATGAGCGGCTGCTATCGCTCTGCATAAAGGCGCGCGCGCTGGTGTTTCTGCTTTTCCTGTTTACCGTCGCGATCACGGGCTACCAGATCGCCACGATCCCGAAGGGGTTCTTCCCGCAGGAGGACATCGGCCAGTTGCAGGTTACGACCCAGGCGCGCCAGGACATTTCCTTCGCCGCCATGTCGAAGCTCCAGTCCAATGTGGAGGCGGTGTTTGCCAGTTCACCCTACGTCGCCCATGTCGCAAGCACGATCGGCTCGGGCGGCGCGTCGAGCGCGCTCAACTCCGGTCGGCTTTTCGTCGAGCTAAAGCCCAACACCGAGCGTCCGCCGCTTGAAACCGTCCTTGCGGATTTGCGCCGGAAGCTGGCGGCGATCCCCGGTATCCAGGCCTTCATGTCGCCGGTCCAGAACCTCTCGGTCGGATCGCGCGCGTCGGCCAGCCAGTACCAGCTGGTGCTCCAGAGCCTCGATCAGCCGTTGATGAACGAATGGGCGCAGAAGCTCCATGATGCGATGAGCGCGGATCGGACCTTCTTTACCGACGTCAACAGCGACCTTCAGATCAACGCTCCACAAACACGCCTCGTGGTCGACCTCGACAAGGCGGCAACGCTCGGGGTCAACGCGAGCGAACTGCGCACCACGCTCTATGGCAGTTTCGGTACCGAGCAGATCTCGACGATCTACACGGCGGGCGACAGCTACGAAGTGATCCTGGAACTCGATCCCTCGATGCAATGGTCAGCCGACAAGTTCGACGAACTGCGTGTCGGCAGTGCCAATGGCGGCCTTGTTCCGCTCGGGGCCTTCGCCCGGGTCGAGACCGTATCCGGACCGCTCACCATCAACCAGCTCGGCCAGCTGCCAGCGGTCACGCTTTCCTTCAACCTGCCGGCCAAGGTCGCCCTCGGTGACGCCCTTGCGGAGATCGACCGCCTCAAGGCAGAAATCGGCATGCCGTCTGAGGTGACGACCCGCAATTACGGCACCACGCAGTTATTCGAAGACGCCGCCGCCAACCAGGGTCTGCTGGTGCTGGCGGCTATCCTCACGATCTACCTCGTGCTCGGTATTCTCTATGAAAGCCTGATCCATCCATTGACCGTGCTTTCCGGTCTGCCGTCAGCCATATCCGGGGCGTTGCTTGCCATCTATTTCGGCGGTTTCGACCTCTCGATCATCGCTATTGTCGGCGTGCTAATGCTGATCGGTATCGTCAAGAAGAACGCCATCATGATGATCGACGTTGCGCTGACGCTGCAGCGCGCCGGTTCGCCGGCCGCCGAGGCCATCCATAAGGCTTGTGTCATGCGCTTCCGCCCGATCATGATGACCTCGGTTGCTGCGATCATGAGCACGCTGCCGATTGCGATCGGCAGCGGCGCCAGCGCAGAACTGCGCCAGCCGCTTGGGGTCGCCGTCGTCGGCGGCCTGCTGGTGTCGCAGCTTGTGACCCTCTTCGTGACCCCGGTCATCTATCTGTACATGGAAGATTTCATGCGGGTCGCTTCCCGCCTGGTTCGCCAGGGGCTGCAGATCACCAGGGGCGAACGACCGACTGCGGTCGACGATCAGCCGGGACACGGATAGCCCGGCGTTCCGGGATCACGCTACCCTCAGGCGGATGAGGCGGATGTGAAGACCGCAAGCTGCGCATCGAAGGCGCGCTTGTAGGCCGGCCGCGCCTTGCCGCGCGCGACGTAGGCGGAGAGGTTGGGATACGCGTCGAGCAAGCCTGAGTTTTCCAGCCTGCGCAGCACCGTCACCATCAGCAGGTCGCCGGCACTGAAGGCGCCATCGAGCCAGTCGGCCTCCGCGAGCCGCCTGGACAATTGGGCGAGCCGAACTCGGATACGATCTTCGAGCATCAGCAGGCGCTCCTGATACCAGTCCTTGTCCCGCTCCACGTAGGTGGTCGCTTCACGCTCGAGGATCGGCGGCTCCACGGTGTTAAGCGAGGCAAACATCCAAGTGATCGCCCGTGCGCGGGCATCGGCGTCACTTGGAAGCAGGCCGGCATGGCGCTCCGCGACATGAAACACGATGGCTCCGGTTTCGAACAGGGCAAGGTCGCCGTCCTGATAGGTAGGGATCTGCCCGAACGGCTGAAGCGCGATGTGCGCAGGTTCCTTCATCGTCTTGAAGGTAACGAGGCGAACCTCGTAGGGCTGCCCCACTTCTTCGAGCGCCCAGCGAACGCGCATGTCGCGTGCGAGACCTCGGCCGCGATCGGGCGATTTTTCAAAGGCGGTAATCGTGATCGTCATCTTATCCTCCACGGCTTGCCTGTCCTGAAGACGATTGGCCAAGCGGGATGCCGACATTCATTTTCGCCGCTCGGCGCCGGAAGCGGAAACCGTGATGATGCTGGCAGATAAAGTGATCTCTTCCTCGGTCGGAGAACAGCCGGCTCGCTTCAAAAAGACGTACTGCTCGTCGAGACTAGCCCGAATGGACAGCTTGCTCCAACAGCCGTGGCGAAGTATAAAAGTGTCATAAACGTTATTGTCGAGCGCAATGGAAATTGATGCCGGCAAGTGCGTATCGCTTTCGCCTTTTGACCATGGATGTACTGGCAGAAGCCTTGAGAGCGAAAAAGAAAAGAAGGCCGGAGCCAGCGCGCTCCGGCCTTTTTTGCTGTCTGCTTATCGCTGCGATGCGCAATCATACTGGCGCGGGCTTGCACCTTTAGCCGTCACGCATTGTTCCTGCTCCACGAGGGCTAATCCAGGGGTAGGTTTCCCCGTTTCGTCCTGTGGATGTTCGCGCCCCGTTCGCGATGGAGGGTCTAGGTGCTGCGATGCCGTGCCATCAGCTTTGCCTGAAGCACGACCACGACGAGCAGGAAGGCGCCGCGGATAACGGACTGCCAGTAGGCGGAAAGCGAGATCCAGCCGAGGCCGTTTTCGAAGTTCAGGATGTTGAAGACCATGGCAAGCAGCAGCGCGCCGGCAAGCGTCGCACCAACTGAGCCGGAACCGCCGGTCAACAGCGTACCGCCGACGACGACGGAAGCGATCGCGAAGAGTTCCCAGCCCACGCCTTCCGTCGGTTGCCCCGCGCCGAACTGGGAAGCGAGGATGACGCCGGCAAGACCGGCGAGCGTGCCCGAGGCGAGATAGACGCCGGCAAGCGCGCGCTCCACCTTCAGGCCCATCAGGCCAGCCGTCGCCTCGCCGTCACCGATCGCCAGGATATGCCGTCCGATCGGGAGCTTTTGCAGCACGAGCCAGCCGAGCACATAGGCTGCAAGCGCGATCCAGGCGGGAATGGGGAACCTCAGGAAATCGTCCTGCCCGATCACCGTGAAACCGGTGTCATAGGAGACGGAGACAGACTGGTTGTCCGCTAACAAAAGGCCGGTGCCATAGGCGGCGAGCATCGTCGCGAGTGTGGCGATGAAGGGCTGGATCCGCATCTTCGTAATGATGAAGCCGTTGAGCGCGCCGACGGCAAGGCCCGCCGCCATGCCGCCACAGAGACCCGCCGCCCAATGATAGGGGGAGAACAGGGCTGCCACCACGCTTGCCATCGCCGCCGTGCCGCCGACCGACAGGTCGATGCCGCCGGTGATGATGACAAAGGCCATGCCGAGCGCGATCAGCGCGAACATCGAGTTGTAGCGCAGGAAGCTCAGGATGTTATAGGGCGACAGGAAGTTGTCATAGCGCAGCGCCCCGAAGAGGATGAGACCGGCAAGCGCCAGGATGACGCCGAGCCGGGCAAGGTCGCCGGAGTTCTTGACCAGGAAGAGGCGGAGGATCGGTTGCATCGTGGTTGCCTCTAATGTTTGCTGGCGCGCTGCTGGATGAAGACGGCGGTGACAATCAGCCCGGCCTTGACGATGAGCGCTGCCGCATCTGGCACGCCATTGGCAAGCAGCGTGTAACGCACCAGCTGGATCACGAGCGCGCCGAGTACCGTGCCGACGATGTTGGCCCGTCCGCCCGTCAGTAGCGTCCCGCCGACAGCAACCGCGGCGATCGCATCGAGCTCCATGCCGAGGCCGACAAGGTTGGCATCGCTTGCAGAGTTGCGGGCAACGACGATGAGACCGGCCACACCGGCAAGCGCGCCGCTTATCATGTAGACGAAGAGCTTGACCCGTTTCACCGGTATGCCGGTCAGGCGGGCGGCCTTCTCGTTGCCACCGACGGCGATGATCTGTCGGCCGATGACGGTGTAGCGGATCATCGCGAAAGCCGCTGCGACGATGACGATCATCAGCAGGACCTGGGCCGGAACGCCGGCGATGCGACCGAGTGCGATGAACTGGAAGCCTTCATTCTTGAAGACCTGCAGGTTGCCGTTGGTCATCACCTGGGCGATGCCACGGCCGGCGATGAACAGCACAAGCGTGGCGATGATCGGCTGGATCGAAAAGCGGGTGACGAGGAAACCGTTGAAGAGGCCGAAGAGGGCAGCGGCGGCGATCGGCAAGAGGAAGGCAAGCGCCACCGCGAGCGCCATGTTTTCCACCGGCCAGAACTGGCCCATGAAGATCATCGGCGCCAGTGCACCGGCAATTGCCATCAACGAACCGACGGAGAGGTCGATGCCGCCGGTGGCAATAACGAGCGTCATTCCGGTCGCGACGATGACGATTGTCGCAACCTGGGTGAGGTTCACGTTCAACGTCTGCAAGGACAGGAAGTTCGGCGTGACGGCGACGTTGAAGAGGATCAGCGCCAGGAAGGCGACGAAGGTGCCGTAGCGGCTGGCGAGCGTCAAAAGCCTGTTTCCGGACGAAAGGGTTCCCGACGGCTGCGGGGCAGGGGTCTCGATCGTCGTCATGTCATTCTTCCTGGTGGGCTTCCTGGTGGACTTCCTGGTGGGCCATGGCGGCAAGCAGCGCCGTCTCGCTCAAGTCCTTGCGCGACAGCGTCGCGACGGAAGTACCGTCGCTCAGGACCGTCACGCGGTCGGCGGCGGCAAGCAGTTCTTCGAGTTCAGACGAAATCATCAGCACGCTCAAACCCTCGTCGGCGAGACTGCGCAGGAGTTTGAGGATTTCCGATTTGGCGCCGATGTCGATGCCGCGCGTCGGCTCATCTACGATGAGGACCCGCGGGTCTGTGGCAAGCCAGCGGGCGAGCAGCACCTTCTGTTGGTTGCCGCCGGAAAGCTCCTTGATCGGCTGATCGGGGGAGGCACATTTGACGCCAAGCGCCCGGATGTAGCGGCTGACGATCTCATCCTGGCGCGCGCGGTCGACGATACCGGCTTTCTTCAGCTTTGGCAGCAAGGCGAGCGTCATGTTTTCGCGGATGCTCATGTCGGGCACGATGCCATCGATCTTCCGGTCCTCGGACACGAGGCCGATCCCATCAGCGATCGCATCCGCCGGTTCGCGATAGCTGCGTCCCTGTCCCTCCATGCGGATCGTGCCGCGCTCCATCCTATCGGCGCCGAAGATCAAGCGCGCCGTTTCGGTGCGGCCGGAGCCGAGCAGTCCGGCAAGGCCCGAGATCTCGCCCTCGCGCACAGCAAGGCTGACGTCGCGCACGCGCACGCCGGCGCCCGCCTTGTCGAGTTCGAGGCGGACGGGCCGCACCGGCGCGTCCTTCTCCGGTGCCATGGCCTGAAAGGCGGCAAGCTCCTTGCCGAGCATGTGGCGCACCAGCGCCATTTTCGGCATGTCCGCCATCGGGCTTTTGGCGACCGTCTGACCATCGCGCATGATCGTCACGCGGTCGCAGATCTCATAGAGTTCGTCGAGCCGGTGGCCGATGAAGATGACGGCGACGCCGGAGCGTTTCAGCGTGCGGATCGTATCGAAGAGGATGGCGACCTCGCGCTCGTCGAGCGAGGACGTCGGTTCGTCCATGATGACGAGCCGGGCGCTCTGCGTCACCGCGCGGGCGATCGCCACCATCTGCCGTGTCGCCGCATCGAAATGCGCGACGGGACGGTCGACGTCGATCGTCAGGTTGAAGGTTTTGAGCACCGCTTCGGCCCCGCGCCGCATGGCGGAATAATCGATCATGCCGAACCGCTTCGGCTCGCGGGAGAGGTAGATGTTCTCCGCCACCGAGCGCTGCGGGGCGAGATTGATTTCCTGGTAGATCGTCGCGATCCCGGCGGCCTGCGCCTCAGCCGGCATCGAGAAATCGACATCCCGACCGTCGTAGGCGATGCTGCCTTCGTCCCGGCGATAGACGCCGGTCAGGATCTTGATGAGCGTCGACTTGCCGGCGCCGTTCTGGCCGACAAGCGCCATGACCTCCGCTGGTTCGACCTCGAGCGAGGCGGATTTCAGTGCCGGCACGCCGGCGAACGCTTTGGAAATGCCCTGCATGGACAGAAGCATGGGTCTCCTCCCTATCTTCGCCATCCGCCGCCCCATTTGGGGGTGGGCGTCATCAGCCTACACTTGAACGGGCTGAAGGTCATGCTGCCGTCAAAAAGACGGCCGAGACGGTTGCGCCGTCCCGGCCGTGGAGGCTCGGGAGATTGGATCAATAGGCGTTGGCGAGTTCGGCGGCCGCGTTGGAGGCGTCGTAGAACTTGTCGTCGTTGATGATCATCGGGTCGATCTTTTCGCCCTTGGCGTAGCGCATCATCGTCTCAAACGCCTTCGGCCCGAAGCGCGGGTTGCACTCGACGACGGCTGCGATCTTGCCGTCGACAACCGCCTGCACGGCTTCCTTGCCGCCGTCGATCGACAGCACCAGGACGTCCTTGCCCGGCACCTTGCCGGCCGCTTCGAGTGCCGCGATCGCGCCGATCGCCATTTCGTCGTTGTGGGCGTAGATCACGTCCGCATCAGGATGGGCCTGGAGCAGGGCTTCTGCCACCTGGCGGCCTTTGTCACGGGCGAAATCGCCGGTCTGCGAGGCGACGATCTCGAAGCCGCCGGCCGCCTTGATCGCCTCGTCAAAGCCCTTCTTGCGGTCATTGGCGGGCGAGGACCCGGTCGTGCCTTCGAGTTCGATGATCTTCGACTTGCCGTTGGCGTTCTTTGCCAGCCATTCGGCAACGCGCTTGCCTTCTTCGACGAAGTTCGAGCCGATGAAGGTCAGATAATCCTCGCCGGCCTTGGCCAACGACGGATCGACCGAGCGATCAAGCAGGATCACTGGAATGCCTGCCTTTTTCGCGGCCATGACGGCGGGGATCAGCGGCTTTTCTTCGCGCGGCGCGAGAAAGATCACATCGACGCCTTGAGCGATCATCGAGTTGACGTCGGCGACCTGCTTGGCGGCGGAACCGGCGGCATCCGTATAGACGAGCTGGAAGCCGAGCTTTTCCGCTTCGGCCTTCATGCTGTTCGTCTGGGCGATGCGCCAGGGATTGTTGGATTCGGTCTGCGCGAAGCCGACCTTGTATTTGTCCTTCTGCTCGAGCTTCGGCACTTCGGCGATCGCGACACCCGCAAGGGCGAGCGCGCCGACGGCCGTTGCCGCCAGCATGAAGGTACGACGGGAAATCGTGGTCATAATCGGGTTCTCCTCCCAGATTGGCCGGTGCTCCTCTACCGGACGTGAGCGTTTTTGCGCTTCACATCTCCAAATCTTGCGCTAATAATATTAGCAGTCAAGGCCAAACTTTATGAGCACTTGCAAAAGCCCGCGTGCGGTGCAATGCGCGCTCAACTGCATGTTTCCTTTGATCGTCTCCGATTGAAGGGGAAAAACATGCAGAAATTCAAAGTGCTACAGCGACCTTTGCACGTCTCCTAGACGCGCGGTGCTGTAGGGTAGGGGAGCACACATGGCCAAGGGAAACGGGCGAAATCTGGAGAAAAAGGGGGAAGGACGCCCAACCATGACGGATGTCGCCAGGATAGCCGGCGTTTCCCAGTCAAGCGTTTCCCTGGTGCTGAACGAGATGTCGGGCTCGCGCATCTCGCCCGAAACGCAGCAGAAGGTGCGCGAGGCTGCTCATAAAATCGGTTATAAACTGCCAGCGACCCGAGGTCCGGTTGCAGCGGCGCCGGCGGTAGAGAAGGACACAATCGCCTTCATCGTCGATGAAATCTCCACCAGCCCGCACCCGGTCGTCAGCCTCGATGGCATTCGCGATTATGCTTTCGAGCAAGGCATGCTGGTCTCGGCGCATGTCACCCGCTCGAATCCGGAACTCGAGGAAGCGGTTGTGCGGTCGGTCCTGCGCGACCCCTCCATCGCCGGCGTCATTTACGCGACGATCTTCACCCGCAAGGTTGCCGTTCCCGAGGCGTTGGCGCCGCTGCCGACCGTGCTTCTCAATTGTTACTGCGAGCCGCGCCAGCATGTGGCGATCGTGCCGGGGGAGGTCGCCGGCGGTTTCGCTGCCACAGCGCATCTGACGGCGCTCGGCCACAAGCGCATCGGCTTCATCAACGGCGAGTGCTGGATGGACGCCGCCATGGATAGGCTAAAAGGCTACAAGCAGGCGCTTGCCTCAGCCGACATCGCTTTCGACGAGACGCTGGTGCGCGATGGCGACTGGCTGCCGCTTCGCGGCTACGAGGCCGGGTTGGACCTGCTCTCCATGCCCAACCCGCCGACAGCCATTTTCTGCGGCAATGACCTGATGGCGATCGGCGTCATGGAGGCGGCGCAGGAGAAGGGCTTGCGGGTTCCCACCGATCTCTCGGTGATGGGCTATGACGACCAGGAACTGGCGCGCTACACCCATCCGCCGCTCTCGACCCTTGTGCTGCCGAACTATGAAATGGGTCAAAAGGCGGCCGAACTTCTGATCGACATGGCGGTCCACGGAAAACACATGCGGCCGATGACAATAAAAGTCGACGGACCCCTGGTGATTCGCGATACCACCGCTCTCCTGTCCGCAGCCAGAGCTTCAAAGAGCGCTCGATAAACGCCGCCAGCAGCGCTCCCTCCCTTGCCCCGCCGCGGCGCGCTCGGGTTGTTCAAGACACAACCTGACGGAAAGATCACTGATGACCACTGACATGATGAATGTGCGCTCGCTCGGCGAGAAGAGCGCTGATGCCGATTTGTTGCGCGAGATGATCGGCTTTGCCGCTGAACGGCTGATGGAGCTGGAGGTCGGCTCAGTTACGGGTGCAGGGTTCGGGAGAAGAACCCGATGCGGCTTGCACAGCGCCACGGCTACCGTGACCGCGATTGGGAGACGCGAGCTGGCAGGGTCGAGCTTCGCATTCCGAAGCCGCGCAAGGGCAGCAACTTTCCGACCTTCCTCGAACCGCGCCGCATGGCAGAGAAGGCTCTGACGGCTGTTATCCAGGAGGCGTATATCCAAGGAATATCGACGCGGTCGGTCGATGATCTGGTCAAAGCGATGGGGATGAGCGGCATCTCCAAAAGCCAGGTCTCGCGGCTGTGCGAGGAGATCGACGTCAAGGCGAAGGCGTTCCTTGACCGCCCCATTGAAGGCGAATGGCCATATGTTTGGGTCGATGGTGCGCCGTGCGGCGCGGGAGGTGCGCATGAGTTAACGTGACCTCTCAAGCTTGCCGATTTTTGACCGGCGGCTGAGATGCCGCCCGATCTACAGGAGAAATGGATTGAAGGGGCCGAGAAGCCTGACCGGGCGTCGCCGGTTGGGTTGCATGAGCAGATCGGCCTTAAATGTACCGGATGCGGGCCATCAACCGCAGGCCGGGCTACCGCAATGCCCATGGCGAGCCAACGAAGTGAACGTCAAAAGCCTCGAAACACATATATCGCTCCCATTAGCCCATGCTCTGTTAGTTTACGTTAGGGATAAGCTTGGTGTCAGCCGAGCGAACAGCAGCCGCAGCGGATTATTCGGCAGCAACCGCAGGCGCCCCGGCCGAGGCAATCGCTTGGAGGACCTCTTCTGTAGAGATGATGGCATTTGCATAGTTCGGCATGTTGATCTCGAGCGCTGCCCGCATCATCTCGTCCGAGTAATCGGCCACCGCATCATTTATGACAGTCACATCATATCCTAACTCAGCCGCAAACCGGACAGTCGCTTCGATGCAGGTGTGCGCGATCAGGCCGATCACGATCACCCGCTGGATCCCCCGGCGCTTGAGGAGATTGTCGAGGTCGGTGTTCGCAAACCCGCTGGAGCACCAATGTTCCTGCGCGACGCTCTCGCCAGCGGAGGGCACGAATTCCGCCCTGAACTCGCCACCCCAAGTGCCGTATGAAAAGCTTTTGCGGTGCCAGGCGGCACGTTGGATAGGCGCGATGTATTTCCAATTCTCGTAGTCGCCCTCGCGGAAGCGATGATGCATGGCGAAGAAGACAGGCATCTTCACATTACGCGCCGCCTGCAGGATCTGCGCCATATGCTCGACGCAGTGGTTTGCTTCTGCGACGGCCTGAATGCGGGGCCAGATCTTGCCGCCTTCGGAGATGAAGTCGTTATAGGGATCGACTACCAGCAGACCAGTGTTGCCGATATCGTAGGGAACAGTCAGATGGGTCATGACGAGCTCCGTGTTTAGGCTGCCTTGGCGGGATTCTGGTGAAGTGCGAAGCGCTCGATGCTCGCGGCGAAGAGCGGGGTCTCGCCTTTGTTGTGGGCGATCGACATCGGCTGGCGCTGGGTCTTGAAAACTTCGAACGGAATGCCCTGACGGGCCAGCCCCGCCATCATCTCGTCGGTCGCGAAGGACTGAACCCGGTTGGTGAATTCGCAGCGGCTCTTGTCCAGAGCCTTAACGCTGAGCTCCCAGGTCACATGAATAACCACGCGGCCGGTAGGGGTGAAGACGTCGGAGTCCGAGTCAAGGATCAGGTGGGTCTTCTCGCCCAGCGTCTCGTGATAGTGCTGCACCATCAGGCTGCCGCCGATCGTCTCGACATTAATCGACATCCGGGTGCCGTCGGGCGCAGTCGTGAACCCGGCCGCGATATGAGCGGGCGAGCAACCCTGGTATTCCTTTTCCGGCAGCGAAAAGCACCATGCCGGGATGTCGATCTTCTCGATCGGGGCGTTGATGATGGCGGTGAAACTGGAGTCCACGATCTGATTTTCACGCATAGTCATTCTCCTTGTCTTGGGCAGGTGGGGGAAGCAGCGCGGTCGGACCGCGCCGCTTAGTCAAATCTGGTCGCGAAGCGACTTGAACGAGGCACGCAGTTCTGAAGTAAACAGCTCGGGCTGCTCCCAGGCTGCGAAGTGGCCGCCTTTCGGCAGGCGGTTGTAGTGGACGAGCTTCGGATATGCCTTCTCGGCCCAGCTCTGGGGCGCCTGGTAGATTTCGTCCGGAAAGGCACTGACTGCGACCGGAATCTTAATACCGCGCGGATCAAAGAAGCCGCCACTCGGGTGGTGCGCGTTGTCCCAGTAAAGACGCGCCGACGAGATCGCCGTGTTCGTCAGCCAGTAAAGAGTTACGTTGTCGAGAACGTCATCGGGGGAGAGACCTTCTTTCTCTCCGTCGATCGACCTCGCGATCATGCGATAGCTGCGGATGTCATGGTCAAGCATCCAGGCTGCCAGACCGATCGGTGAATCCACGATGCCGTAGAGTGTCTGCGGCCTGTTGTTCATCTCGATCGCGTAGCCGAGGCCATTCTTGTTGAAATCGGCGAGCTGATCCCATGCCCGCCTTTCGTCGGCAGACAAGCCTTCCGGGGGTGTTCCTGCGGCCAGGGACTTCGAAATCTCGGCGGGAACGGTGGCGGCCATGTTGGTGTGTATGCCAAGGAGGCCAGGGGGCTGCTGGACGGCCATGAGTTCAGTCACCGCGTTACCCCAGTCGCCGCCCTGAGCTACGTACTTGATGTATCCCAGACGGTCCATGAGTACGGCCCAAGCCTTTGCGATACGCGGCGGGTTCCATCCGGTTTCCCGCGGCTTTCCGGAGAAGCCATAACCGGGGAGGGACGGAACGACGACGTGAAAGGCGTCTGCTTCGGTACCCCCGTAGGCGGTCGGATCGGTCAGGGGCTTGATTATCTTCAGTTGCTCGATCACGGAGCCTGGCCACCCATGGGTGATGATAATCGGTAGCGCGTTTTCATGCTTCGACTTCACATGGATGAAGTGAATGTCGAGGCCGTCTATCTCCGTAGTGAACTGCGGAAACGCGTTTAGGCGGGCCTCGACGTTGCGCCAGTCATGGTGCTTCCAGCGCTTCGCGAGCTTCATTATGGTTTCGAGACGCACCCCTTGGGAGTCGTCTGCTACGTTTTCCTCGTCCGGCCAACGGGTGGCTGCCACCCGACGATGGAGATCAATCAGCTGTTCATCCGTAGCCCTGAACTTGAACGGCTTGATCGCCGGTGTCTCGGTGGTGGCAAGAGCTTGGGGGATCATTCCCACTGCGCCTGCGGCCGCTGCCGCAGCAAGAAGAGTTCGACGGGTGACCTTTGCCTGTATCTGCGACATGGCATCCTCCTGGATGTTGCTCGTTTTAGCCTGGAGGAGCGTCACATCTTTGGAGCGTTGCCACTATTGCACGATGGTATGAACGACACTTTGGTATCGGTAGCGGTGTCTATTTGGACGCAGATGACACTTCGCCCTTAACCGCACATGTTGGGACCGAGAAGTGGACTGTCACGCCGGGTCCAATGTTGGCCTCCATCCACAACTTGCCGCCGTGGGTCTCGACGATCGACCGACAAATTGTAAGTCCGATGCCCATTCCATCTGCTTTCGTCGTGTAGAATGGTTCGTATATCCGTGAGGCAGAATCGGTATCGATACCAACGCCATTGTCGGCAACAGCTAGGCTCACGAACCCATCTTGGTCCACTCGCGTCGAGATCTCAATCATTTTAAGCCGATCTCGAACCTCTTTGACCGCGTCGATAGCGTTGCGGATGAGGTTGCTGACGACTTGTTGCAATTGCACTCGGTCTCCGTTCACCAATGGAAGATCTGGCGCGAAAGCGGTGCGAATGACGACGCCATTTCTTCTCTGCTCGCTGGCTAGCAGCGTCGTGACCTCTCTGACTGCATCATGGAGATCGAGCTCTTTGAAGCTAATGGCTCGGTTGCCGAACAGGGCGCGAAGCCTTGTTATGACTTCTGTCGCCCTGTTGGCATCGCGGATGGTCCGTCGGACAGTTTCCAATGCCGTTGCCACGTCAGGAGGGTCCGTCGAGAGCATTCGCAGGCAGGTGCTCGCATTGGTGAGGATCCTCGATATCGGTTGGTTGACTTCGTGAGCGATCGCCGCAGACATCTGCCCAAGGCTGAGAAAACCTGTCAGCCGTGCCAGCTCCCCTCGAAGTTGATCGGTTGCCTCCTCGATCTGACGCTTTTGCGTAACGTCCTGAATGGCGCCAAGCGACTCCCTGTGTCCGTCCTGATGGTCGATCGCTTGGCTGATCACCCGGATGTGCTTAATCGTGCCATCGCGGCTCAACAAACGGAGCTCATAGTCGAGAGTGCCTCCGACTTCCCGAACCGAGCTCATCTTTTCTGCCAGAAACGCCAAGTCATCGGGATGAACCCGCTGCCTGATCCTCTCAAGTGTTACCTCTTCACCCTCCAGCTCGAAGATTTTCAACCATTCCTCGGACAGTCGAAGTTCATCTGTCTGCACGTTCCAGGAAAATGTTCCGGTGCTGCTCACTGCTTGGCCCGCAGCCAGAAAGGCTTGGCTACGCTTCAGCTCCTCTTCAACGTTCTTGCGATCATCTATATCCGTCAGCAGGCCGTACCAGCGCACGATGATGCCTTCGGCATCCCGAAGAGGCTGGGCGCGAACCTGAAACCAGCGGAAAACGCCGTCGTGGCGCCGATAGCGGCTTTCGTAGTCATAGGGCTCACCGCTCTTCAGCGAACCTATAAAGGTGTCGATATTGACCTGCACGTCGTCGGGATGGGTGATGCCATTCGTTGCCCAGTCCTGAACCTCGTTCAGTGTTATGCCGAAATAATCGAGGAGTTGCTGATTGCTTCCGTCCAGAGTGCCATCCGGTCTCGAGAGTATGATCATCCCCGGCACCATGTTGACGATGTGACGAAACTCGCGTTCGCTTTCAGCCAGGGCCTTCTCAGCGCGCACGCGGTCATCGATGTCGTTGAGAAGGAAGTACCATCGCACGATCGTACCATCGTCTTCCGCAACAGGGTTTCCGCGGACTTGGAACCAACGATAGACGCCGTCATAGCGGCGCAACCTTTCGATCACCTCGTAAGACTGGCCGATGGCAACAGCTTCGGCAAACTTCGCGACAGCTCGCGCCCGATCGTCTGGATGGATGATGTCGTTCGTCTGCCATCGCTGGTGCTCTGCAAAATCATAGCCGAAGAATCGAAGCGACTGGTCATTCACGGTCTCAACTGACCCATCGGCTCTAAGAACAATTATCAAGCCTGGGAGGGAATTAACGATTAGCTGAAGCTTCTTCTGGCTTTCGAGCAGGGCTTCGGCCGCTTTTCGTTGATCCTCGATGTCGGTGGCTATCGCGCACCATTTAGGGGGGGCGCCCAGTGGCGTGCTGAGTGGCCTGCAGTCGATCACAAACCACCTGAAGTTGCCGTCCGAGCCGCGCAAACGAACTTCACAGCGGCTCGAGCCCTCGCTGCTTGCGCGAAACTTAGCACTTAGAACTGCGAGGTCATCAGGTTCAACGACGTCCTCCCATCGCCAACCATCTCTCGCCGACCATCGCAGGCCGGTATATTCCTCCCAACGCCCGTTGACGAAATCAACGCGTCCGTCTGCGCCGACGGTGAAGACGATGCTTGGAATTGCATTCAAGACTTCGCCGAAATCCGGTTCCATGATCGATCCGCGCCCATCTCGATACCTGAGAGTACATCATTTTGAAGCAGGAGGTTATCGCTGCGCGTTTTGCGGATCACCCCACTCTGCGAACGTGACCAACCTAGTCTATCGCTGCCAGTGCCACTTGAAGTTCCTCATCGCCGAAAGGTTTGAACAGGCACTCTACAGCGCCGTCCTTCATTAGTCGGGTCCGCAGGACCTCATCCTTGAGCGCAGTGATGAATATCGTCGGAACCTGGTTTCCCCGCCTCGTAAGCTCCTTGAATAGCTCGGGTCCGGTCATGCCCGGCATCGCAATGTCGAGAATCATGCCATCGCTGAATGCGAAGGCGCCAGCACGCAGGAAGGCTTCGGCCGAGTCGAAGGTGTGGACATCAAATCCGAATGAACGGAGAAGGTCTGGCAGTGCCTCTCGAACGGACTCGTCGTCATCAACCACGGAGATTTGTTTCCGCTTCGTCATCGCTCCCCCTTTTCCGGATTCTCTCGTGGAGCATCCGGACCATCTGGCTCAGGACCTTCAACTTCGTGCCCGGGTAAGTGGATTGGCACGGAGAAACCGACTGTCGCTCCGTGCAAGGCATTGCTGTGTGCCCACAGGCGACCACTGTGACTTTCAATAATCGAGCGGCTGACAGATAGTCCGATGCCCATTCCATCGGGCTTGGTTGTGTAGAAGGCATCAAAGATCCGCTTTGTACCATCCATCCCGAAGCCGATCCCGGTGTCTTCGATGATCAATCGGACCTCTACGTCTCTGGCTTCCGTTCTGATGACGATACGGGCCGGGCGGCCCTCGACGGCTGAAGTTGCCTCGATAGCGTTGCGAAGCAGGTTCATGATCACCTGTTGCAGCTGTACTCGCGCGCCTAAGACGGAGGGAAGTGTCATGCCAAATTCTGTTATGACCGAAACGCGAGCTCGCTGGATCTCACTGAACGCGAGAGCTATCACCTCGGTGGCGACCTCGTTCATGTCTACGGGTTCGATCGACGGCGGCTTTCGACTGAAGAGCGCTCGCAACCGGACAATGACATCCGCAGCGCGGTTGGCGTCGCGGATCATGCGCCGAGCCGTGTCCGTGGCCACTTCGAGGTTGGGCGGCTCGGTGTTGAGGACACGAAGACACGTACTCGCATTAGTCACGATTCCAGCCAAGGGCTGGTTTACCTCGTGGGCAATGGAGGCGGTTAGCACTCCAAGGCTGGTTATCCGGGTCACGTACGAAAGTTCCGAACGGACCTCGTTTATTGCTTCCTCGGCCTTGCGGCTCTCTGTGACGTCCTGGACCGCTCCAGTTAACTCCTGCTCGCCGTCCCTGTTCTTTTCACTGTGTGCGAGCACACGAACATGCTTGATGGACTGATCCGCCATTACAAGCCGGATATCGTAGTCAAAGTCGCCATTTCCTGCGCGGGCAGTTTCGATCACGCTGCAAACTTTGAGCACGCTCTCAGGATCCAACCGCGACAGCACAGTTTGAAGGGTGACGGGGTTGGCCGGATCAACGCCAAATATCCTATAAGTCTCTGCCGACCAAACAATCTCGCTGGTCTCCAGGCGCAGTGAGAAGCTGCCAGTCTTGCTTAAACGCTGTGCGTCCGCCAGGAATGCTTCGCTGCGTCTAAGTTGCTCCTCCGTTCGCTTCCGATCATCGATATCAGTCAACAGCCCGTACCAGCGGATAATCTCACCGTCGGTGTTGCGGAGCGGAAGCCCCCTGAGTTGGAACCATCGCCAAACCCCATCGTGGCGCAAGAAGCGGGTTTCGTAGTCATACGGCTCCCCAGTCTCAATGGAACCCATGAAGCTGTCGATGCACAGCTGTAGGTCATCTGGATGAGTGATCCCGTTAGTGGCCCAGTTGTCGAGCTCATCAATTGGGCGCTGGAAGTAGTCGATTATCTGTTGGTTGCCGCCGATGAGCTTCGCATCAGGCGAGAAAATGGCGATCATCCCGGCAATGCCGTCGACTATGAACCTTGATTCCCGTTCGCGCTCGGCAAGTGCCTCTTCGGCTCGCTTGCGATCGTCGATGTCGACGTGCAAGGCGTACCAGCGAACGATCCGTCCACCATCATCGATCAGCGGCGAACCTGTAACCTGGAACCAGCGATGGATCCCGTCTGCCCTTCGGAGCCGAACTTCGAGATCGTAGGGCTGACCGAGTGTAACGGCACGATCGACTGCATCGATCATCCTGGGCATATCATCGGAATGAACGACGTCCGTGTTAGCCCAATCCCGAAGCTCTTCGATCGTGCGCCCGTAGTAGCGCAGAAGCGGACCGTTTATCGTCTCAACCTCGCCACTAATGCCGATAACGCCTATGCCCGCGGGAATACTCTCGAGGACCGATCGCGCCTCGCGTTCGCGCGCGGCTAGTTCCAGTTCCGCGCGCTTGCGGTCATCGACGTCCACCAAGAGATGAAACCATCTCAGTATTGTGCCGTCGACGTCTCTAAGTGGGAGACCGAGAACGTTGTGCCAGCGATAGATTCCATCGTGGCGCAGGTGTCGACTTTCGACGTTGTAAAATGTCCCAGTGAGATGCGCGTTTAGTTGGTCCTCAATGGTCGCGTGGACGTCCTCCGGATGAACGACCTCCGTCGCCTTCCAGTTCTTCAACTCCTCCAGTGTCATGCCAAAGTAGTCGAGAGCCGGATTGTTGAGAGCCTCCACATCGCCTGTCGGCGTCGTCACCGCCACCGGTACCGGAATGCTGTCCACGATACGTTGAAAGTCGGTTTTGTCACGGAGACGGCTATCCACGGTACACTCAGTAGCGATGCCGTACCATCGCCGTTCGGCCGCGCCATCATTCATGGGGTTGCAGCGCAGAAGAAGCGAGCGGCTAACACCATCTGGAAAGGTGAGGGGAACCTCCATCTGGAATGGCTGCCTCTGTTCCAACATCGATCGGAGTTTCGAGTGGAATGTCGAGCCATCGGGATGCTCGATGGCGATCGGCCAATTCCAGTCCTTTTCGCTTTGAAATTGAATGCCAACGTAATCCGCGAGGGCCCGATTTACAAAGTCGATGACGCCACCGGGGTTGATGCTGAACACCATACCCGGCAAAGTGTCGAGAACTCCAACGAGCCCCGCTTCCATGACTGTCCTTTCGAGCTCGGCTTACTTGGACAGCGTACGTTTTCGACAACCTTTCGTATATTGTCCTAAGGTGTTGGATGTGGCGGGGGCGCAGAGTAACGAGGCATCAGCGCAATGCTCGATCGAGTGCGTCTTGCAATGCAACGTCGCTGAATGGTTTAAGTAGGCAATCTACGGCGCCGCTCTGAAGCAGCGGAATTCGCTCGCTCTCATCTTTATGCGCGGTGATGAAGACGATGGGAATCTTCTCGCCTCGCCGGGCAAGTTCTTCCTGCAATTCCGGGCCGGACATACCAGGCATGGCAACGTCCAGAACGAGGCAGTCGGTCTTCTTCAAGCATTCGGACGCAAGGAACTCGCCAGCTGACGAGAACGCACGGACGTCGAAGCCAAATATGCGGATCAAGTCGGGCAAGGCTTCTCGGACCGACTCGTCATCATCCACGATTGAAACGAGCGGCTCTTGCGTCTTCATGATGTCTTCATTCCCGGTGGCGTTGGTCTGTCGACCGAGTCCTTATCAAACGGTAAAGCGAAGCCGAATATCGCGCCACCAGAAGGTATGGACTCGGCCCACATTTTCCTTTTGTGTGCCTCGATGATCGAGCGGCTCACAGACAGCCCTATTCCCATACCTTTCGGTTTGGTCGTGTGGAATACTTCGAACAGCCGCTCCACGTCAGTTCCTTCGAGACCGACCCCATGGTCCTCGACCACAACTCTGACCTCGTCCGGGCCCACGCTCGTGCGAACGAATATCTTCTTCTGTGTTTGGGCAGTATCGGTCATTGCGTCGATCGAGTTACGAAGGAGGTTCATCACTACTTGCTGTAGTTGAACCCTGTCTCCGAGGATAAAGGGCGGCGGATCGGAAAGTTCCTCGATCAGTAGAATTCTTCCCCGCTGCAGGTCACTGGACAGCAGCCCAATCAAGCGCATAATCACGTCCGATGCCCGATTGCTATCGCGAATTGTCCGTTTCGCCGTCTCGACCGCCCCGTCAATGTTCGGAGGGGTCGCGGAAAGCATGCGGAGGGATGCGCTCGCATTCATGATGATGCCCGACAAAGGCTGATTGACCTCATGGGCAATAGATGCCGCCATGGTACTAAGGCTCTTGACCCTGGTAAGCTGGGCGAGTTCGGTACGAAGTTTGTCGCGGGCCATTTCCGCTATTCGCTGAGCCGAGACGTCTTGAACTGCGCCGATGCATTCCATCGTACCGTCGAGGTGCCGTGACCTTGCCCCGTTGAAATAATCCATTTTGAAGTAAGCTCTGGCCCATTGAGAGGACCAGGGAATGAAGCGCAACCGTTTCACAGACGAACAGATCATCGTCATTTTGAAGGAGCACGAGGCTGGCACGCCCGTCTCGGAGCTTTGCCGCAAGCACGGCGTCAGCGATGCCAGCATCTATAAATGGAAGGCCAAATTCGGCGGCATGGACGTATCCGAAGCCAAGCGGCTGAAGACGCTGGAAGACGAGAACACGAAGCTGAAACGGCTCCTGGCAGATGCGATGCTCGACAATGCGGCCTTGAAAGACCTTTTGGGAAAGAAGTGGTGACGCCCGCAGCAAGGCGGAAAGCTGTCGCTCATCTGATGGATCACCACCAGATGAGCGAACGGCGGGCGTGTAAAGCCATCGGCTTTTGCCGGATGATGATCCGTTACGAAACCAGGCGCAGCGATGACCATGACCTTCGCGAGCGGATGAAGGCGCTGGCGCATGAACGCCGCCGCTTTGGATATCGACGCCTTCATGTGCTGCTCAGGCGTGAGGGTCACCTTGTGAACCACAAGCGGCTCTTCCGGCTCTATCGGGAAGAGAAGCTGACGGTGCGCAAGCGCGGCGGTCGGAAACGAGCGATAGGCACACGAGCACCGATGCTGATCCCGCTTGCCGCCAATGATCGCTGGTCACTGGACTTCGTGTCGGATCAACTCACCGATGGCCGCAGGTTCCGGATTCTGACGGTCGTCGACGATTGCACCAGGGAATGCCTGGCTCTCGTCGCCGACACGTCGCTCTCCGGCCTGCGGGTCGCCCGTGAGCTGGATCGGATCATCGAGGGACGAGGCAAGCCGAAGATGATCGTCAGCGACAATGGCAGTGAGTTCACCAGTAACGCGATCCTGCAATGGACGGATCGGAGCAAGGCGGATTGGCACTACATCGCGCCGGGCAAGCCGATCCAGAACGCCTTCATCGAAAGCTTCAATGGGCGGCTGCGCGACGAGCTCTTGAATGAGACGCTCTTCTCGTCACTGGCCCATGCTCGATCGGCGCTTTCAAACTGGCGCAGCGATTACAACGATCATCGACCACACTCTGGACTCGGCTGGATGACACCTGCCGAGTTCGCTCAGACAATCAACCCGCGACGTGATGCGGTGCTGCGCACGGCCGGAATGGCTCCGCACCGCAACCCGCCGCTACCGCCCCCAATACAGCAACCCAAAACCGCTGGAGCAAACTCAAAACTGGATAAAACTTGGGGGCAAGGTCAGCCGCACTATTCGTCCAACCACCCGGACATGTTTTACTTCGCCAGCGACGAAAAGGCGGATCTCGTAGTCCGGATTGTCAACTCCCTGCCTGACATCAGCCATCTTGGTCGCAAGCAGAGGAAGATCTTCTTCATAGACCCTCTGACCTATGCCGTCGAAGTCGATCACACGACCCCTCTCGAAGCCGAAGATTCGGTTGAGCTCGTCCGAGAAAGTGATCTCGTCAGTGTCAACTTTCCAAGAGAACGTTCCGGTTCGGCTAATTCGTGGATCCGGGATTCGAACTCGATGAGGTCAAGATGCTCTGGACTGTCGGCTGCCCAATCCATGTCGCATACGATACGGCTCAATGGAAACGCACCGCCTGCGTTACCGCTCGCCATTGCGGAGAATTCTCCCACCATTCGATCGTGGTCGAATAGTCCATCCTTGAGATAAGCGTCGACTGTAGTCCGAATTTCAAGTTGCCCGGTGAGCTGCGACGCCTCGGTGTCGATCCCTTCGCACCGCAGGCGAGTGATATGGTCTTCCCGTTTGTCCGCGCTCACTAGATGTTCGCAACGAAGGCCATCAAGGGTGAACGGGCCGAGAACCTCAAAGGCGTCCTTTGAATTGTGGAAAAATGCGCAAATGTGCCGATGGCGACCCAAGGCTCGCGTCAGCCAAGCGGATGTGGTCGTGGTGCGTCGCCGTCACGGGACACCGCGTCGTATCGAAAATGACGATGTTATCTGGCTGCAACCGTTGTCCATCCGCACGCCATTCCAAGCCTATGCGTCCAACGCATGCATCATGGGGTTTCTGCTGTCTATTGTCTAATGGTATCGGGTGATCGGTGGTTGCTGACGCTGGTTTTGCCTCGGCATCTGTTGCAAGGATGAAAGGGTAACCACCTGCTGGAGCCGGGTAATGGATCGCATTGATGCGATGAAGGTGTTTGTCACTGTTGTAGAGGAGGGGAGCCTAGCTGCGGCCGCCAGGAAATTGAAGCGTTCGCCTACCGCAATCGGCCGAGCTCTGGGCCTCCTCGAAGAGCACGTGGGCGTCGAACTTCTTCACCGCACTACGCGCAGTCTCAAGCTCAGCGAGGCCGGACAGCGTTACGTAGAGGTTTGCCGCAGGGTTCTGCTCGACCTTGAAGAGGCGGACATCATTGCAGGCGGCGAGCGGTCGTCGCCACGCGGCGTGTTGACAATCTCGGCGCCTCCCATCCTCGGGGAGGAAGTCCTTCGACCGATCTTGGACAAATTCTTGCAGCAGCATCCGAGCGTGTCCGTCCGGCTGTTGATGCTCGACCGCTTCGTCAATCTCGTCGACGAAGGGGTCGATATTGCGCTCCGCATAGGCAACCTCACGGACTCGACGCATATTACGACCCGGATCGGAGGAGACGTCCGGCGCGTCGTCGTGGCGTCACCGGGCTATCTTGCAAATCATAAGGCAATTCGAGAGCCTTCCGATCTCCTGGGGCACGACATCATTGCATTCTCGAATTTCGGGATCGATTCCTGGAGCTTCAGCCCCGTCGGCGAAGCTACGATGCCCAGAACCGTACATTTCTCGCCGCGGTATATCGTGAACAGCGTGCGTGCGGCTGCGGCGTCGGCCGTCGAAGGCCTGGGGATAACACGGCTCTATTCATAACACGTGGCGGAACTGGTCCGAGATGGAGCCCTCCAGATAATACTACCCACATTCGAGCCATCGGCGCTGCCGGTCCATCTCCGACCCCGCAGGGAAGAATTTCCGTGCCGAAGGTTCGGGCTTTCGTCGATTTTGCAGGTCCGAAACTAAAGGCAACTCTCGCGAAGATCGCGGGAGACTCCGGAGCCATGACGCAAATTATGCCGAAAATCGGTTGATTGTCGTCCTTGCGACGGCAATTCTCCCGAATACCAATTGCATCTAAATCAAATGCACCGACGCCGAGAGCGTAGGCACGGCCAGAAAAGGCCGAGCACTTGGAAAGGATGCAAATCATGAGCAGTCAACAGAAGGTTGTCATCATCACCGGTGCCTCACGGGGCATTGGCGAAGGCTTGGTAAAGGCGTATCGCGAGCGGGGCTATAACGTCGTCGCCACATCCCGCTCGATCAAACCAAGCACCGACTCTGGTATCCATGCGGTCCCGGGAGACATTGCGAAGGCTGAAACCGCGGAACGCGCGGTACGTGAGGCGATCGATCGGTTCGGCCGGATTGACACCCTGGTCAACAATGCAGGCGTGTTTACGGCGAAGCCGTTCGTTGATTTCACCCAGGAAGACTTCGACTACAACTTCGGGGTCAATATTTCCGGCTTCTTTCACATCACTCAGCGCGCAGCGCGGGTGATGCTCGAGCAGGGTTCCGGCCATATCGTCAACATCACGACCAGCCTTGTGAACCAGCCTATCGCTGGCGTGCCAGCGGCGCTCGCCTCGCTCACCAAGGGTGGTCTGAATTCGGTGACGCAAGAGCTCGCAATCGAGTTCGCCAAAACGGGCGTTCGTGTCAATGCCGTTTCACCCGGCATCATCAAGACTACGATGCACGCGCCTGAAACTCATGCCGCTATGTCATCTCTCCATCCGGTCGGTCGCATGGGTGAAATCAGGGATATCGTCGACGCGGTGATCTATCTCGAGAACGCCAGCTTCGTTACCGGAGAGATCCTCCACGTCGATGGTGGGCAGAACGCGGGCCGCTGGTAACGGGTGAAGGGCACCGATCATGTTCGATCTGCACCCTTCTATCGCCACCAATCGATGAAACTAAAGACCGATGCCCATCGTCACGGTTCAGGTTACCCGGGAACGCACGACGCCCGACCGCACGTCGGTACCGCCGAGGAAAAAGCCCGGATAATCGCAGGGGTGAGCCAGGTCATGCTTGATGTCCTGAACAAGCCCCTGGAGTCGACCTACGTCGCTATCGAGGAGGTTGATCTCGACAACTGGGGTTGGGGAGGCCTCCCGACGGCCGAATACCGAAAGCTCTTAGCGGAGTCCGCAAACGTGCAAGATCGCTCCGCGAAGTAGGTATCAGGTCGGCAGCTCCGAGCCGAATTGCTCTGCGAGCATGTACTGCGAATACCAGTCAGGCCAGTTCTCGTCGTGCTTCCCGCCAGTTCGCTTCTCATGTTCGCCATGAGCGGCGGCGGCACGGCGAAGTGCGCTCGCGAGATCAGCGGACGAGACGTAGGCAGCCCCCTTTGCGTCGATACGGCCTGGAAGACGGTTCGTGACTTCCTGGAATATCCAACCGTTCCCGTCCGGATCGCTGAATGAGGCAAAGGAGCCATAGCTGGCACGTGACGGGTGCGGGCCGGGGAGGCGGTTTTCCGTTCCGCGACGGTGAAACACACCGCCAGCATCATGGAAGACGCCGCTCATTTCGGCACCGCGGGAGGCAAGCGCCGCATGCGCCAACTCGATGTCGGATACGATCAGGTGAAGTCCCTGGGCCGAGCCAGGCTGTGCGGACGTGATCCTGGATCCGAAGATGACGGAGCAGGGCGATCCGGGTGGCGTCACCTGAACTACCCGGAAGCCGTCGCTACCGGAGACGTCCGCATCCAGCCGCCAGCCGAGACCCGTATAGAAGGACTTGGCGCGGTCGACGTCGGAGACTGGAATGACGACGACCTCAAGCTTCATGTCGAGATCACTCGCTGCGTCGATCGTTGGCATGGTGCTTTGCTGAACGGTCATGTTGCACTCCCTCGGTTGCGTTCGTGGCGCGGGAGACGATGAGCCTGCGGTTGACGCATGTCCATTATCCGATGGTGTCGGCTTCTGGGCGGGCGCGGCCGATCCAAACGTATCGCCGATACCATGGTGCAATAGCGCGGGAGCGGCGACCGACGAACCCTAGACGCAGCTTATCGCTGCCACATCAACGGAGAAGGTCATGTCACAAAATGTAGAGGCCAAGTTCATTTCTCTCTCGCCGACCCGGCGGGAGCTTCTCGCTGCCACGGCGGCGACAGCTGCGCTCAGCCTTCTGCCCGGCCACCTTCGCGCTGCGGCTCCTGAAGAAGCGATCCGCCCCTTCAAATCGGCCATTCCGCAGAAAGATGTGGATGAGCTGCGTCGTCGTGTTCGCGCAGCTCGCTGGCCTGGCATGGAAACCGTCGCGGATCGTACCCAGGGCGCCCAGCTGAAGAAGTTCAAGCCGCTCGTTGAATACTGGGGCACGGACTACGACTGGCGCAAAGGCGAGAAAAACCTCAATTCGTTTCCGCAGTTCATGACGAAGATCGACGGACTCGACATTCATTTCATCCATGTAAAGTCGAAGCACGAGAACGCGTTGCCACTGATTATGACGCACGGTTGGCCGGGCTCGGTCCTTGAACTGATCAAGACGATCGGACCGCTGACGGATCCGACCGCACACGGCGGCGCACCGGAGGACGCGTTCCACGTCGTCATGCCATCGATGCCGGGCTACGGGTTCTCGGAAATTCCCTCGGAAACCGGGTGGGGTCCCGATCGTATCGGCCAGGCATGGCATGTGCTGATGAAGCGCCTCGGCTACGATCGCTACGTGTCGCAGGGTGGTGACTGGGGAGCCGTCATCTCCGATGCGATGGCTCGGCAGGCACCGGAAGGATTGCTCGGTATCCACACCAACATGCCTGCTACTGTCCCTCCCGATATCGCCAAGGCGCTGACCAATGGCGAACCCACTCCGGTGGGGCTGTCTCCCGAGGAGAAGATCGCCTACGAACAGATGAACGCCCTTTACACCAAGGGTGCGGGATACGCCTGGATGATGGTCACCCGTCCCCAGACCCTCGGCTATGCCTTGACGGACTCCCCGGTCGGCCTGGCCGCGTGGTACTACGACAAGTTCGCCGACTGGACCTACAGCGGCGGCGATCCCGAAAAGTCGCTCACGCGTGACGAGATGTTGGACGACATCTCCCTCTACTGGTTCACCGGAACCGCCACCTCGGGGGCGCGGCTCTACTGGGAGAACAACGCCAACAACTTCAACGCAGTAGATATCAAGATCCCGGCCGCCATCACCGTCTTTCCGGGCGAGATCTACCAGGCGCCGAAGAGTTGGGCCGAGAAGGCCTACCACAACCTCATCTACTACAACAAAGTCGATAAGGGCGGGCATTTCGCCGCATGGGAAGAGCCGGACCTTTTCAGCTCGGAACTGCGGGCCGCGTTCAAGTCACTCCGCTCGGTCTAGCAGTATGGCCTGAAGAGTCACTGAGCGGGATCCGGCGAACCCGGATCCCGTCGTGGACCAGATCAACATATCCCTCTAATAGCAGGAGACCTGAAATGACCATCATTGGGAAAGGAACGGCACTCATCACTGGTGCGTCGTCTGGCCTTGGAGCAATTTACGCCGATCGCCTTGCTCGCCGCGGCTATGACCTTGTGCTCGTGGCTAGGAACCAGGATGCCCTCAGCAGGGTCGCGAAGGAGCTTTCGAGCTCGACCGGACGGAAGGTGACCACAATCCGCGCCGACCTCGGACAGCGCGATGATTTGCTCAAGGTAGAAGGGATCCTGCACAGCGATCCTACGATCACGATGCTCGTCAACAACGCAGGCGTCGGCGCCGTCGAACCGCTCCTCATGTCCGACGTCGAAGCAATGGAGCGGATGATCAAGGTCAATGTCACGGCACTGACACGCCTCGTATACGCGGCGGCGCCATCGTTTGCCGCTCGCGACAACGGCACCATTATCAACATGGCGTCGGCCCTGGGTATCGCTCCCGAAATTCTCAACGGGGTCTACGGAGCAACCAAGGCTTTCGTGATCGCCTTGACCTTCTCCCTGCAGAAGGAGTTCGCGGACAAGAACATCAGGATCCAGGCAGTACTGCCCGGCGCCGTGGAGACGCCCTTCTGGGATGCCTCGGGCGGCTCGTTGGATCGGCTTCCGACCGACATCGTCATGAAACCCGACGATACCGTCGATGCAGCACTTGCCGGGTTGGACATGGGGGAGCTTATAACGCTGCCGTCTGTGCCCGATGAAAATGACTGGAAAGCTTACGAGGCAGCCCGGCAGAAACTGATGCCGAACCTGTCGCGAAGTGTTCCCGCTTCGCGCTATCACGTCTCCGCCGCGTCGCACTAGCGGCGGTAGGGAAATCGGCTGCGGCGTGACGGGGCCACCCAAGACGCGGCAGCCGCAATAGCGAAAACATTGAGGGTGACGATGATGAACGACCGAGATCCTTTGCAGAGCTTTCCCCGTGAACGACTGATGAAAGGTCCGACACCCATCCAGCGCTTGGCGCGCCTCGAGGAAGCTCTGGGCGAACGGAGTAGCGGCGTATCGATCTGGGCGAAGAGAGACGATCTCATGGAACTGGGCGGCGGCGGCAACAAGCTCCGCAAGCTTGAATTCCTCCTGGGACAGGCGAAGGCGGAGGGATGCGACACCCTCGTCGTAACGGGAGGCGTTCAATCCAACTTCGCGCGATTGGCCGCCGCGGCGTGCGCCAGGACAGGACTCGGCTGCGAGCTCGTTCTTGCTCAGATGGTCCCTAGGACGACCGAAATCTATCAGGCCAACGGCAATGTCCTTCTCGACCGTCTGTTCGGCGCCACCGTTCATATACTGGACCCGGGTGATGATGCTAGCGCCTATGCGAAGAGCAGGGTCGACGAACTAGCCGAAACTGGCAGGAAAGCTCTTCTGGCGCCCCTCGGCGGCTCAACGACAATCGGTTGCCTCGGATACGTGGATTGCGCTTTTGAACTCGCCCGGCAATCAGACGAAATGGGCGTCGCGTTCGATCAGATCGTGATCCCGAACGGCAGCGGCGGCATGCACGCCGGGTTGGCTGCAGGCCTGGTCATTGTGGGGTCTCACCCTTCGCGGATCTCCGCGTATACGGTGCTTTCGCCTGCAGACAAGTGCCTCCCCGCAACCGCCGACAAAGTTAACGCGGTCCTTGAACGCCTGGCAAGCGACGCTCGCGTGAGCGCGGACGACCTCCGGATAAGCAGCGCTGAACTGGGCGAAGGTTACGGCATGCCGACTTCCGGGATGATCGGCGCCGTCGAACTTCTCGCGAGATCAGAAGGGCTTCTCACCGACCCGGTTTATGGCGGCAAGGCCTTGGCAGGGTTGCTGTCCGATATCGAAAGCGGGGCAATCGCACCGAAGTCTAACGTGCTCTTCATCATGTCTGGAGGTTCTCCCGGTCTTTACGCATATGCTGATGTCCTCACCGCCAAGTAATTCCCACTGATCCCAATCCAAACCAAGAGGTTACAATGTCAAACAAGCCCAAAATCGCCCTGATAATCGGCTCCACCCGTCCGACGCGGTTCGCCGACAAGCCTGCCCAGTGGATGCTGAAGCAGGCCCAGCAGCGCGGCGACATCGATGTCGAAGTCGTCGATCTGCGTGATCATCCGCTGCCGTTCTTCGATGAAGTGGCGTCGAACGCATGGGCGCCCAGCAAGAGCGCCGAGGCTATCCGCTGGCAGGAAACCGTGGGCCGCTACGACGGGTACATCTTCGTCGTTTCTGAGTACAATCGTTCGATCACGGGGGTCCTGAAGAATGCTCTTGATCAGGCTTACGTTGAGTGGGGCCGCAAGCCGTTCACTGCAATCGCATACGGAAGTATGGGCGGTTCGCGCGCGCTCGAGCATCTCCGCGGGATCGGCGTAGAACTCCAGATGGTTTCGACCCACGCAGCGGTTCACATCGGCGCCGGCGATTTCTTCGCCACTTCACCACTCGGGGGTAACAAGCCGATCGAAGAAATCGAGGCCAACCTCCTGCCGTCGGCCAAGACCGCGCTCGACGAGCTGGTGTGGTGGGCGAAGGCCACGATGGCGGCAAAGGCGTCAGCGGCATAAACAACCTGCGGCGTCGGAAGCAACAGCTCTCGACGCCGCCTATTAAAACCGTGAACTCCAATGGCCACCCAGGCGTAGGCACGAAATCCATCACAACAGGCAAGATGGATGCGTTACTCTTTCAGCAGGTCATCAATGAGGTTACGCAGTTCGTCTGCAATCTGGCCCGAAATTCCAGGGGGTATGAATAGCACCGAGATTTGTAGACGCCTTCTTTCCTAATTTTGAGGCAAGAAGAGCATCATGAGCAAATCGAATTTCAGCGAAGAGTTTAAGCGTGACGCGGTGCGCCAGATCACGGAGCGAGGCTATCCGGTTGCCGAGGTTTCGCAGCGTCTCGGCGTCAGCCAGCATTCGCTCTACGAATGGAAGAAGAAGTTTGCTGCGTCGAACGCCAAGGGCAACGACGAGACCGAGGAGATCAGGCGGCTAAAGAAGGAACTGGCTCGCGTTACCGAGGAGCGAGATATCCTAAAAAAGCGGCCGCGTATTTCGCCAGGGATGCAAAGTGAAGTACGCGTTCATTGCTCTGCATCGCTTGCAGTTTTCGGTGCGGACGATGTGCCGCCTTCTGCGGGTTCATCCCAGTGGATTTTACACCTGGCTGAAGAACCCGCTGAGCAGGCGAGCCAACGAGGACAAACGACAGACCGATCTGCTCCTGAAGGCATGGGAAGAGAGCGGGAAGGTCTACGGTTATCGCAAGCTGCACGACGACCTTCTCGATCAGGGCGAGATATGCTGCCCGAACCGGGTTGCGCGTCTGACCCGTCTCGCCGGGATCAAGGCGCAGATTGGCTACAAACGCCGTCCCGGCATCTATGGCGGCAGGCCTGCCGTCGCTATCGACAACACGCTCGACCGGCAGTTTGACGTAGCGGCTCCGGACAAGGCCTGGGTCACGGACATCACCTATATCCGGACCTGCGAAGGTTTTGCTTATTTGGCCGTCGTCATCGACCTCTATTCCCGCCGGGTCATCGGCTGGGCGATGCAGAGCCGCCAAACCACGGACGTCGTATTGCAGGCTCTGCTCATGGCGGTGTGGCGACGCAAACCGAAGGACAAAGTGCTGATCCACTCCGATCAGGGCTCGCAATTCACCAGCATGGACTGGGCCTCGTTCCTCAGGCACCACAATCTGGTTCACTCGATGAGCCGACGCGGCAACTGCCATGACAATGCGGTGGCCGAGAGCTTCTTCAATCTTCTGAAGCGAGAGAGGATACGTCGCAGGGTCTACCGTTCACGCGATGAAGCTCGCCAGGACGTGTTCGACTACATCGAAATGTTCTACAACCCGAAACGCAAACACGTCAGGAACGGGATGCTGTCACCCGTCGAGTTCGAGAAGCAGCAGAAAATCTAACCCGAGGGTGTCTACGAAACTCGGGGCTATTCACTTCGTCTTCCGACGTCGGCCGCCCGTGGTTTCGTTCTGCGGACGCTCTGGGAAGCGGGTCGGCCGATCACGACCGCCGATTTCGCCTAGTCTTCGCCTGCGACAACGGACTGGGCAAAGACGACGCGAGAGTGCGCCTAAATCCGTGGCCACCTTTCTTTATAAATTTGGCCACGCCCCCCTTTATGTCCGCGAACACGTGGAGATGATGACATGGACGCGAGGATACTCAGGCAGGTGCAGGCGCGCCGCAACGTCAGCAGACAGGACATCACTGACGGCCTCGCGGAAACCGTTGTCCAGATCGGGGGCGATCCTCTGACAGTAAGGAAGGCAAAGGAGGAGCTGAGCGCAGTGCTCGGGAAAGCCCGAAACGGCGTTCCGCAAGTCATCGGCAATATCAAGAAGGCCGATGATATGGCGGAAGTGATCTCCGTCAAGGATCTTGCGGAACTCGTTACCGCAGCGCGGCAGCAGGAGACGTTCGGGGAGGCGCTCGACGCCATCGGCTTCAAGCCGTATTCCGGCGGCCGCATCATCGTCGATCAGGGCCGCAAGCGCGACCGGCTGCAAAGCAGCAGCAACGCCACCGGCGCGAAGACGGCCCTTTGACGCATGTTCTTGCTCTCGACGCAGGCGCTGATGGATATCATCTGCGAAAACCCCGACGTGACTGCGTGGATCCGCCCGGTGCCGGCGCAGGACATCCATGCCAGCGTGGTATCGGTCGCCCACGTCCAGGCCGAGATCCTCTCGACGCCGATCGAGGAAGGCCGGGAGGTGATGGAGCTTGCCCTGAGGGCGCTCGTGTCCTTCGCCCGCAGGAACAACGCCCTCGAACTCTTCGATGAGGGGGCGGGGGCCGTCTTCTCACGAATCGCCCAGCTCAACCTCCGGATTGATGACGACGAGGATCTCGGCGACATGTCCCGTATGGTCGTCGCCACGGCAATCGACCGCAACCTCGTGCTGATCGAGGAAGCGCAGCCATATCACGGTCAGATCGACGGCCTTCGTGTCAAGGATCCATATGACGGCTTTCGGCTCGCACGGGGTTGAACTCGAAGCACCGAACGATGGCTCGCGCATCTTCATCGGCGAAGGTTACTAAGCGTGAAGGTCCGGCAATAGGGTGAGAACAGGCAGTGCTGGGGTGCTCGGTAGTTCCAAGCGGCTGATTGCCTGACATGCGATCCGAAGCCGGAATTCGGAACTGGTCGCAGTTGTTACCTAACCATCCGCGGGTCGGGGTCCCGCCTGCGGTGAAATTCTGTGGAGGTCGGCTTTCGTGGTAGATAAGACATTTTGCGAAAATAGGACGCACCCGCGCAACCTGCCGTACTGACGCGCGGGTGCCCACTTGGCCTATTTCTCGACCAAGGTTCCGGTGTAGTGCCCCAGACGGGCTTCGATGTCCGTATTCGTCTGCAGCCCCATCTCCATCAGGCGGCCAATGTTCTTCTGGGCGACCGGTCGCTGGACCGAGGAAATGAAGGCGTCCCATCCGGCCCCGATTTCAGGGTCGCTGGGAAGACTGGCGAAGTCGACCAGACGCTTGGTGTCGGCGATCGCCTGCCTGTCGAAACCGGAGATGCGGGTGGCGAGTGCGTCGACGAAAGGATCGAGCTTGTCATCATCGAACGAACGGTTGACGTAGCCGTACTTCTCGGCGAGATCGCCGTCGACATCATCGGAGCCGAGCAGAACTTCGAGCGCGCGCCCGCGTCCCATCAACCTCGGCAGACGAGCCATAGGTCCGCCGCCCGGTACGAAACCTGCGCCAACTTCCCATTGCGAAAGGATCGCTTTTTCACGGCTGGCGAAACGCATGTCGCTCGCCAGGGCAAGCTCGCTACCGACGCCAGTGGCTCTGCCGCGGATGAGCGCGATCGAGACAATGGGTGCTTTGCTAATGCGAACCAGCATGTCGGGCAGGGGGTGCAGGCCCGTCTGCCCAGCAGGGAGACTGGTGGACTCGGCGAGCGGCGGCGTGAAGTTGTAGTGGGTCAGAAAGAAGCCGGGGACGGCACTGTCGAAAACCACCACCCGCAGCTTGGGATCTGCCTCGATTTCGGCGACCACCTTTTCCATCTGCGGAATCGTTTCCGGACCGAAGATGTTGAAGGGCGGATTGTCGAAGGTCACGCGCCAGTAGGCGGGCGTGCGTTTCTCGACGCGGATCTGCGGCCGCTCGCTGCCGGGCGCGGACTTGATGTCAGGGGTCTTGCTGTTCGTCTCGGCGACCACGGTCTGGCCGGAAAGTGCCAGCGCCGGAAGCATGAGCAGGGCGGCGGCGGTCAGGAATTTCGACGACATCACGATCCCAACGGATCGATTTGAGCTCGGTTTCATTGCGGTCTCCCATGGTTGCTGAGCGGGGATGGCTATGGGTTGATGTCGAGAACGAGCTCGACCTCGAGCGGCATTCCCAGCGGAATGCTGGAAACGCCGAGCACAATGCGCGGCGGAAGGCGGCTCTGGCCGAAGACCGAAAGCAACATCTCGGAAGCTCCGTCTGCGACCTTGGGGTGTTCGCGGAAGTCGTCCGGGGCGGCTATGTACACACCCAGCTTGGCTATGGTGCGTATGCGATCAAGAGATCCGAGGTGCGCTCGCGCGGCCGCCAATCCACTTAGGCACGCGGTTCTCGCGGCATCGTAACCTTCGGCAACGGAGAGCTCGCTGCCAATTCGTCCGATGTACTGGGGTGCATGTCCGACGACGGGGAGCATGCCACTCAGGAGGAGAAGCGAGCCGACCTGAACAGCTTCGACATAAGCCCCGAACGGGGTCGGCGGCGGCGGGAGCACCAGTGAAGTCTCCAAGATTCGCGCCTCAGCGCTCACCGCTACCATTTGCCGAGATGTGCGCCGTTGTCGACGTGCAGCACCTCCCCAGTGATATTGGACGCTTCCGTGAGGTAAATCACGCCATCCACAATTTCCTGCACCGCCGTGATGGTACCCATCGGCGACAGGGATCGAAGGTTGTCCCGTGAACCCGTAGCATGGAGCGGTGTGTCGACAACGCCAGGCGAAACTGCGTTCACCCGGATGTTTTCGCTGGCGAATTCCAGCGCCAGGCTCTTGGTGATTGCGTTCAGCCCACCCTTGGTGATCATCGGTAGGGATGCCTTCACCCCGGCGATCGGGTGGTCGGTCAGCGAAGACGTAATCGTGACGACGCTTCCACCGGATCTCTGCCGAAGCATCTGTCTGACAGCGTGTTTCGTGAAGTGGACGAAGCCTTCGAGATTGGTCGCCGAGAGGCGCCGGAAGTCCTCAATCGTGTACTCGAGAAACGGCTTGGTGAAGAAAACGCCTGCGTTATTCACCAGGGCGTCGATGGCGCCGAACTGTTCGACAGCTACCTGCGCGACGCGCTCCGCCGTCTCGGGATCGCCAACGTCGCCATCGATAAGCTCCAGCCTTCCCGCACGATCAAACGATGTCGCTTCGCTGATCCGCCGAGACGTCGCTACCACGCTCCAGCCTTTGTCGAGGAACGCCTTCACGAGCCCGGCGCCGATGCCTTGCGATGCACCGGTAATCACAACCGTCTTGTGCACACTCATTTTGTGCTGCCTCCATTTGCTTTTCCGAGCGACAGCGGCCGACGAACGGGCGCCGGAGTATCGTAGCTGTCGAATTTGGGCTTCCCCGTGGGACCTGGTGGCGACTTTCGCGCCAAAGAATGTGCGGACGCTATTGTACGAAGGTGTCTCCGATACCTTTGGATCGGTTAGGGCTGATGACGCACACCAAGGTCCAATAGACCCCCGTTGCCTCTTCAAATTACTCTTGTAGCGCAGCGCATTGAACGGAGCCTGAAATGAGAACGTGGCATGATCGCCGGATCCTCAACCTTCTGGAAATCGAGATTCCCGTCATACAGGCGCCGATGGCCGGAGCGACGACGGCAGAAATGGTGATCGCCGCTTCTGAAGCTGGTGGCTTGGGTTCGCTGCCAAGCGCGCAGTACTCGGCTCAGCAACTGCATGAGGCGCTCTCGCAGATCACTGCGAGAACGTCCAAGTCAGTCAATGTGAATTTCTTCAGCCACGTGACGCCTGAGGCGGATCCTGCTGGTCAGATGCGGTGGCGGGCTCTCTTGGCGCCGTATTACGTTGAACTTGGCCTTGACCCCGCTGCCCCGATCAGCGGCCCCGGACGCGCCCCCTTCGATAACGAGTTCTGTGAGGTCGTAGAAGAGTTCCGCCCCAAGGTGGTGAGCTTCCATTTTGGTCTTCCCGACCAAAAGCTTGTTGACCGGGTGAAAGCCGCGGGCGCCAAAGTGCTGTCGTCCGCGACCACCGTTGCTGAGGCTGTCTGGCTCGAGGCGCATGGTGTCGATGCCGTGATCGCAATGGGTTACGAGGCTGGTGGGCACCGTGGGAACTTTCTTACGCAGGACATGAGCACCCAGGTAGGAACGATGGCGCTCGTTCCGCAGGTCGTGGACGCGGTTAAGGTTCCGGTCATTGCTGCCGGAGGAATCGCAGATGGCCGCGGAGTTGCGGCGGCGCTGATGCTCGGAGCGTCGGCGGTGCAGATTGGTACTGCCTACCTCCTAACTCCGGAGGCCAAAATTCCGGATCTGCATGCTGATTCACTAGGTCGTGCAGGCGACGCGAGCACGGCCATCACCAATGTCTTCACGGGTAGGCCCGCAAGAGGGGTTGTAAACCGTTTGATGCGGGAACTTGGCCCTCTTTCGGAAGTGGCGCCCGCGTTCCCAACCGCTGGAGTGGCGCTAGTTGCTATCCGCGCGAAGGCAGAGGCGGAAGGACGAAATGATTTCACCAACCTCTGGGCGGGGCAGGCCGCTGGATTGGTGCGGCGGCTTCCCTCAGCAGAGCTTACATTGAAGCTGTTCGAGGATGCGATGGCAGCCTGGGACGCGGGTTCGACTAACAGTCGACTGTAGCGGCGAGCGGCAGACTGCCCCCCGCAGCGCGTCAGTTCAAGACCGCGGTCCGAGCACATATTTTGGGTTCGGCAGAGACGCCAAACGGGCGAGCCATCCAAGGAGCTTGCTGCCAAGTAACATCAGTTCAGCAATCAGACCGTCTTACGCCGGGGGCATTCTCATGTCGCGACGAGTATCCAACCAACTTACAATCGTTCTCGCAGGATCCGCTTCTCTCGCAATCGCAATGGGTGTTGGTCGTTTTGCGTTCACTCCAATTTTGCCGATGATGCTGCACGATGGAACGGTCGATCTCGCTTTTGCGGGACGGCTCGCAACCGCAAACTACGTCGGCTATCTCGTCGGGGCGCTGGGGGCGGTGCTTATACCGAAAGCGTGGTCCCAGACGGCGATCATCAAATCCGCTCTCGTCCTGACCATCGTGCTGACCGCACTGATGGCGCTTCCGCTTCCGTCGACATGGATAGGACTACGATTTTTCGCGGGTGTCGCGTCGGCGATTGGCTTCGTATTTACGTCGGGCTGGTGCTTGGCGCAGCTCTCCGGGACACCCGGCTCGATCGGCAGTGCAATCTTCACCGGGCCAGGCGCTGGGATTGCGATATCGGGTCTGGCGGCCAGCGCAATGACAGCGTTGAGCTTCACCGGGCAGTGGGGCTGGACGGCATTTGCCGTCATGTCTGTGGTGATTAGCGCATTAATCTGGAGTGTCTTTCGAAAATCCGGCAGAGAGGTGGAGCCATTTTATGTCGGCAGCGCGGGGACGCCGGGTCGGGTCCCGCGAGCCGAAATGCCTATGTTCGCCGTGGCCTACGGGCTCGCTGGTTTCGGCTACATAGTGACTGCGACATACCTGCCTGTTATCGCGAAGAACGCAATACCGGATTCCCCTTTGCTGACGGTCTTCTGGCCGCTGCTTGGCGTTTCAGCCGTAGCGGGTTCACTTCTGGCATCGCGTGTGCGGAAGAACGCCGACGCTCGACTGTACCTCGTCGGTTCGTATCTCGTGCAGGCGGCAGGCGTAGCAGTGTCGGTTGTTTGGGAGGACGCAGTCGGTCTTGCCCTAAGCAGCATTCTGGTAGGTGTCCCGTTCACCGCGATCAGCTACTTTGCCATGAACGAGGTCAGAAGGATCCGGTCAAGTCATCACGCCCGCTACATGGGGCTGCTGACGGCGATGTTCGCGGTCGGCCAGATCCTGGGGCCGCCAGTCGTAGGTGCAATATTTGCCCGTCAGGTGAACTCCGACAGTGCGTTTGCTCTCGCCCTCGGCATTGCAAGCATAACGTTGGTGGTAGGGGCCGTGATACTGGTAGCGATGATCGTGATGTTCCCAGCCAGAGTCCATCACAGGCGTCAGGAACGCTAGTGGATCTCTCGACCGTAGTCGAGCCTGAGCTTTGCCGCCATGTTTACGAGGTCCGGCAGAGAGCGGGCGCTCATTTTTCGCATAACCTGGCCACGGTGCGCCTTGACTGTGATCTCGCTGATGTCGAGTTCGAACGCGACCTGCTTGTTCAATAGGCCCTTCACAACCCCCGACATCACCTCGCGTTCCCTCGGGGTCAGGGCATCGTAGCAGGCCCGGAGGCGCATCAGTTCCTCCTCGTCGCGAATGAGTTCCTCGCTTTGGGCAAGGGCCGACTGTATCGCGGCGAGAAGTGCCTCGGCGTCGATCGGCTTCGTCAGGAAATCCAACGCGCCGCCTTTCAAAGCCTTCACGGTCATGGGTACGTCGCCGAACCCAGATACGAAGATAATCGGCGTTCGGTTCCCACCTTTGGTGATCAAGGATTGAAGATCCAAGCCGTTGAGCCCCGGCATATTGACGTCCAGGACGAGGCAGCTCGGTCCCGCAACTGGCGTTGCCGCCAGGAATGACTGGGCGGAGTCGAAGAGAATTGGCTGCCAGCCCGCAGAACCAATCAAGAGCTCGAGAGATTCCCTGACTGAAATGTCGTCGTCAATCACGAACACCGCCGGTCCACTCGGAGTGTTCAGAGGGGCGGTATTCGCAAGATTCATCGCCGAGGTCATCCGGTACATGTGCTGCCTCCTTAGAGGGCGCAAGCTCATCGAGTGCAAACACTATATCACGAGTGGACGCGGACACTATTGCCCTGATGATCGATATCCCGCCGCCCGTCGACGCAGAGCATGCGAGTTTCCTCCCGAAAATCCATTGTACGATGGTATCGGCATCCGATTTCGACCTCTTCCGACGACACCATCGTACAATGGCGCGCACCCCGCCACTTGAGCATGCTCACAAGGTCGATCGAGCGCGCGCCGCCTCAGTTTAGCGAGCTGGCCTCTGTTCGTCAGACCGGACAAGACGCCGACCGTCTAAACGCTTTCAAGGAGATAACGATGAGCAAGATCCTAATGGTTCTCACTTCGCATGATCGGCTTGGCAACACGGGGCGGAAGACCGGGTTCTGGTTGGAGGAATTTGCGGCTCCCTACTATGTCTTCAAGGATGCAGGCGCCAGCATTACCGTCGCCTCTCCGCGGGGCGGGCAGCCGCCGATTGATCCGAAGAGCGACGAGCCAGGCAATCAAACAGCCTCCATGACCCGCTTCAAGGGCGACAAGGATGCTCAGTCCGTTCTTGCGAATACGGTGCGCCTCGCGACCGTCGACGCCAAGGATTTCGACACGATCTTCTATTCAGGCGGGCACGGGCCAATGTGGGATCTCGTCGAGGACAAGAAGTCGATCTCGCTGATCGAGGAATTCTACGGCTCCGGAAAACCCGTTGCAGCGGTCTGCCACGCGCCTGCCGTCTTCCACCATGTGACGTTCCAGGGAAGTCCGCTGGTGAAGGGCAAGCGGGTGACCGGATTTACGAACTCCGAGGAGGAGGCGGTTCAGCTCACCGAGGTGGTGCCGTTCCTGGTCGAAGATGATCTCAAGTCCCTAGGCGCGCACTATGAGAAGGCGGGCGACTGGGAGAGTTTCGCAATCGTGGATGGTCATCTGGTCACGGGCCAAAACCCGGCCTCGTCGACTGCGGCGGCGAGATCGCTGCTGGGCCTTCTCTGATCGACGAGGCCTGTCATGAAGACCCAACTTTCGGAAGTTGAAGGCGTCGAGCTTAAGTCCGGAGACGGCGGCCCGCTCGATGTCCTGATCGAATTCTACCGGGCCTTCAACGCCGGCGATCTTCCCGGCTTGGAAGCCGTCTGGCTGGCAGGCGAGGCGCCAAGCATGGACAACCCGATCGGCGGCATCCGTCGGGGCTGGACTGCGATCGAGGATGGCTATTCGAAGCTCTTCAATGGGCCTGCAAAGGTCCATGTGACCTTTCATGACTTCACCAGTCAGGAAGGATCCGATTGGCATCTGTTTGTCGGTAGGGAGCGTGGCAACTGCGTGACCACGGACAAGGAGCTGAAGATCGCGTTTCGAACGACGCGGTGGTTCGTCAGACACGATGGCTCCTGGCGGCAGCTCCATCACCATGGCTCGGTTGAGGACGCTGATATGCTTCGCGACTACCAGCGCATGATTTTTGGCTAATAGGCAGCGACAGCGGCGGTGTAGATCGCCGCTCACTTGCGCGTGTGCGGTAAGCCCACAAGATAGACGGACGATATTTTCGCCGCGGCGCGAAGCGTGCCAAATTTTGCTGAATATCATTGCTGACGGGAGATTTTGGTGACCGTCGCTGCCGACGCCTCGCCGCTTTCCCAGATGCTGAACAAGGCTTTCGCGAAATTCGATAGGGATGGGGACAGCAAGTTGACGCGGGAGACGAGCTCAATAACTTCGATCAGATTCTCAGGCCAGGCGTGGCACTCGATGACAACGGCCGCCCCACGATCGACATGACGGCGCCGTCGACCTCGACGAAATGAATTCGGCTGGAATTCTGATGCTCGCAAGCATGTGCGACACCGACTTTTCCTCCCTCCTCGGATATCTGCGCGCCAAGACGAACGATCCGGCGGCGCTACAGGCTGCGGCCATTCTGGGACTGAACGACAACAAGGAGGCGTAGGCGCTATCTGCCGCTACCTGCGGATTTCCTGCGCTTGCCCTAGGAGGGGAAAAGGACAGGCTTGGTCTCGAGAAATGCGGCGAGCCCCTCAGGCCTGCGTATTCCGGTGAAGTCGGCCGCTGATTCCGAAACGAAGCCGGCCACCTATTCCGATTTCATTCCGGCCACCATTCCGATCTGAAGCCGGCCAGTTGATGCTCCCCTGGGTCGTTGTTTTGCATGGCGCGTGATTGTCGCGCGGTCAAGCGGCGGATGGTGTTTGACGCTGCTTTCGCAAGCTCTCGCCGTGCAGTTCGATGCGGTAGGCGTTGTGGACAAGGCGGTCGAGGATTGCATCGGCGATCGTAGGATTGCCGATCATGTCATACCAGTGATCGACGGGCACCTGGCTGGTGACGATGGTGGATCGCTTCTCGTAGCGGTCCTCGACGATCTCCAGGAGATCGCGCCGCTGCTCGTCGTTGAGCTTCTCCGGACCCCAGTCGTCGTATGTGGACGGCCGTTTATGGCAAGCCTTTTAGACGTGTGAATGACGTTGGTTACGGCGATCGTATGTCCGGCCTTCTGGTGCGGAATAGATTTCCGCTGGCCATAATGATATCCGACAACCTGGGGCCACATCAAAGATGCGAGCTCTATAGCTCAGACGACTGGTCGGGGTTCCCCTGGTCTTCGGTAACAACCGTTGTCATTCATTACGTCTTATGCGCTTACCAAACTAAAGTCCCACTGCTTCGACGGCGGCTTATGCTTTCGCGAATTTCTCCGAGCGGAAACTTTCGCCCGTTTTCTTGACCGCCCAGATGATCCGAGCAAGCTTGTTTGCGAGCGCTACCGTCACGAGCCTCGCCGGCTTCTTGGCAAGGAGTCCCACAATCCAATCGCGCAAAGCACCTTTCCGTCTGCCTAAAACATTCAGGAGAGATGTCGCCGCTAGCACCAGGAGTTTCCTGATGTACCGGTTACCTTGTTTAGTAATGGCTCCGAGGGACTGCTTTCCCCCACTTGAGTTTTGGCGCGGTGTAAGTCCGAGCCAAGCGGCGAAATCACGTCCCGATCTGAACACGTCTGCATTGGGCATGCTGGCATCGATCACCGTAGCGGTCAGCTTGCCGACGCCGGGTATTTCCGCGAGCAATTGGCTCATGTCACTTGACGAATGGGCTTCGGCTATTTCCCTCTCTAGCCGATCGACAGAGATGTCGATCTCTCGGATCTGCTGCGCCAGCGTTTTTACCACCACCCTTGCGGCGCTCGGGAGGGTTACATCGTGTTCAGCTTTATCCACCAAGTCGTCGACCCTGCCAATGCCCTTTGCAGAGATGATGCCAAACTCCGCTAGGTGGCTTCGCAGGGCATTGACGCTCATCGTCCGTTGCTTGACCAAGAGATCGCGCGTTCTGTGCACGGCCAGTGTCGCTTGCTGCTGCGGGCTTTTGACTGGAACAAAACGCATCCCCGGCCGCGATAATGCCTCGCAAATTGCCTCTGCATCGACAGCATCGTTCTTGCCACGCTTCACATAGGGCTTGGTGTAAGCCGGGGGCATCAGGACCGCTTCATGGCCCATTGCCTTGAGTTCGCGCGCCCAATAGTGCGCAGAGCCGCAGGCTTCCATGCCCACGAGGCAAGGCTCGATCCGCGAAAAGAACTCTCTCATCTTCGTTCGCGTTAGCTTGCGCCTTACGATGGAAGATCCATCCTCACTCGCCAGTGCATGGATCTGGAAATAGTTCTTAGCAAGATCAACACCAATTCTGATAAACTGCTGCATGGGCGGTCTCCCTTCTGTGGCGCTCCGGCGACCACGTCATGGCACTATGATGCCGCTGAGGTGAGGCCGTCCACATCATCAAGGATGAGCAGGTCGGTTCTGGCGAGCGCCTTGAGGACCTTGGGATATCGGCCGTCGCCGCGCGCCAGCGCAAGGGTGGCGAACAGCCTGGGCAGGCGATGATAGGCGACGGAGAAGTCCTCGCGGCATGCCTTGTGTCCGAGCGCGCAGGCCAGCCAGCTCTTGCCGACGCCGGCGGGTCCGATCAGCAAGAGGCTATGGTGTTGCCTGATCCAGTCGCAGTTGGCGAGCTTCAGGACGAGATTGCGATCGAGGCCGCGGGCGGCGCGGAAGTCGATGTTCTCGATCTGGGCATCATGGCGCAGCCTCGCGGCGCGAGCCCTTGCCTCGAAGCGCTTCTGGCGGCGCGTGGTCGCCTCGCGTTCGAGCAGCAGAGCGAGCCATTCGCCATGCTCGAGGTGTCTGGCTTCCGGCTGCGCCTCGAGCTCCTGATAGGCGCTGGCCATGCCTGTCAGGCCGAGTTCGCGCAGCATGTCGATGGTGGGATTGGTCAGCATTATCAGGTGTCTCCTCAATGGAAGTAGCCGGGGCCACGCAGATTGGCGTGTTCCATGACGGCGGCGGGTTCGGTGGAATGTCTGGGGGCCTTGTGGGTTGCGATGAGCGAGGCAATCGTCTTGCAGGTCAGGCCGCCGATCTCGACGGCCCGTGCCGAAACGACCTCGGCGCGCTCGCGGCCGAGGTCGCGATAGAGGCGCAGGATGCCGAGGCATGTTCTGAAGCCTTGCTCGGGATGTGGCCGGCTGGCGAGAATGGCGACGATCAGCCCTTCGGTCTGCGGACCGATGGACGCGCCCCAGCGCCGGAAGCTCCATCAGCGCCGCTATGGCGGGCCGCGCTATGGAACAGACCCCGCGCACATGCCGAGCTCCCTACCCGCGCAAAGCGCCATTCGGCGAACTCGTACTCCTCGGCGGGCAAGCTTGCGAGCGCCGCGCGTTCGACCGTCTCGAAGAGATGGCGGCGGCTGACACCCAACCGGCGCATGACATGATTGTTGATGCGCTCCAGCACGTCGGCGATTGCGGCATTGGCCTCGGCGAGCGAGAAGAACGTCTGTTTGCGCAAGCGGCCGAGAAGGCAACTCTGGGCGAAGCGCATGCCGTTCTCGACCTTGCTCCGGCGTCCATTCGGCGTATCGGCGGTTCTCGACGGATTACCATGCCGAGTTCAGGAGCTTCTTCTATTCCGTCCCGCACGCGCTCATTCGTCAGCAGGTCGATATCCGGGCGACCGCGCGAATGATCGAGATCTTCCATCGCGGCAAACGCGTCGCGGTGGCCGGCAGAACGCCGACACCATAGTGGGACGCCATCATGCCGTAACTGCGGTTGATCTCGGGATCGTAGAAGCTGGCGCGGCTGACGCCGGACTTCAGATTGTCGGGCACGACCAGGCGGGGCACACCGCCGAAGAAGGCGAACATGCGCACATGTGAGCCGACCCAGTCCGGTAAGGTCTGGGTCCAGGTCACCTCGGCGAAGGTGTAGCTCGATGCGCCGAGCACGCCAAGGAACAGCTCCGCCTCGCGGACTTCGCCAGTCTTGCGATCGACGATCGGCACCCTCTTACCGGAATAGTCGACGAAGACCTTGTCGCCGGCCGCATGCTCCTGGCGCATCGTCGGCGAAAGGCGCTGCTCGAACCCGCGGAACAGCTCGCAGAAACGGCTATAGCCATAACCATCGGGATGGACGCTGCGATATTCCTCCCACAGGATCAGCAGTGTCACGCCGGGCTTCTTCAATTCGATAGAGAGCTGTGCCCAGTTCGGCTCGTGACGTCGCCGTTGGCCCTGCTTGACGCCGGCGCGGGCGAAAAGCCGAGACTCAAGAGCATCGTCTGTCAGCTCTCCCGGCAATGGCCAGCTCAACCCTGCCATCGCAGCCCGCTTCAGGTTATCCTGGACGGTGCTGCGGGCAACGCCGAGGATCACCGCAATCTCTCGGCTGCTTGTCCCGCTTCCGGCAAGCCGGAGCATCTGTCGTAATTGTCGCATGGTCAGCCTTCTCTTCGCTGGCATCAAACTCTCCTCGTGTACCGGGAGGCTTGAGGCCAAAGTTGCTGACCCAAGGGGTATCTTCAGAGCCGGAAACCGGCCGGTCTTTGATTGGAATCGTGGCCGGCTTCAAATCGGAACGATGGCCGGATTTTGATCGGAATGGTGGCCGGCTTCAGATCGGAATCTGGAGGGTTATGTGAGGTCGCATCCGTCGTCGCGGCGAGCTCGAGCGACCTCACATAAGCCGGATTGAAGTAAGGCGCGGGTTGTTTGGCGCCGTTATGGGAATAGTAAAGCACGCCGCTTGATGCCGATAGCGGATTCGTCGTGGACGGCAATCGCACCGCCGATTTTTGTGGTGATCTGGCGACCTTCGCGAGCAGCTTGCCGGACGATAGGAAGCGATTTTTGCGCTCTCAATGCACACTGTCGGTCTTTCGGTGTGGCCAGGGCCACGCGGTATCGCGCGCCGGCGCGGCGCTTGGTTTTGTGGGCATATGGGAGGGGGTGCGGATTGTCGGAGTTCATGATGTATCGCACCAGAAAGATGATGGCCGGGGCGGCGAAACAGGCGCAACAGTGATTCCTGTCCTACGCATGGGACGCCGGCAGTCAGGGCATTCGTAGGATTGCCCGGGCTGTGATTTGCCTGCCTGCGACCGCTCCCCTGCTGATGATGGTTGATCGAGGATCTGCCTGCAGAGGCCGATACGATCCCGTCGGTGGCTATTGGCGAGAAAGCCGAAGTGGCGCATGCGGTGGAAGCCGTCCGGGAGCACGTGTAGAAGAAAACGCCGGATGAACTCGTGCGGGTCAAGGCGCATGATCTTCTCGCGGTCGCGACCCTTGCCACGGTAATCCTTCCATCGGAAGGCAACGTGGTCATCATCGACCTCGACGATGCGGCTGTTGGCGATGGCAACACGATGGGTGTAGCGGTCGAGATAGGCGAGCACCTGGTCGGGGCCGCCGAACGGTGGCTTCGAATAGACGACCCATTCGACGCGGCGCGCACGCGCGAGATGGCGGGTGAACGCCTCGTCATCGTTGAGATGGCTGAGTTCGTTGGAGAAGCGGAGTTCACCGTGAGCGAAGGCTCTAGCAAGGGCCGTCAGAAAGAGCCGCCGAAACAGCCGCGACAGTACGCGCACGGGCAGAAAGAAGCCCGGCCGGCATGCCACCCACCTAGCTCTGTCGGGCGAGAGACCGCCGCCGGGCACGACGCAATGAACATGGGGATGATGGGTCATGGCCTGGCCCCAGGTGTGAAGCACGGCGACGATGCCGATCTCGGCGCCCAGCCGCTTGGGATCGGCGGCAACGGTCTGCAGCGTCTGGGCCACGATGCGCATCAGCAATGCATAGACGACCGCCTTGTTGTGGAAAGCGATCTCGGCGATGCCCGGTGGGAGCGTGAAGACCACATGAAAGTACGGGACCGGCAACAGATCGGCGACGCGTGCAGCGACCCACTCCTTGCGGGCCGCGCCTTCGCACTTCGGGCAATGGCGATTGCGGCAGGAATTATAGGAGATGCGGGTCCTGCCGCAATCGTCGCAGGCATCGACGTGACCGCCGAGCCTCGGCGTCCGGCAGGCTTCGATCGCGCCCATGACGCGTCGTTCGCCGCGGCCAAGATGACCGGCGTTCTCACGTCTGTAGGAGCTCCCATGTCGCCGAAAGATGTCGGCGACTTCGAAGGTGGGACGCAACCGATCACGATTCCGGCGGTGTCACCTCCAGTCGTAACCGATCGAGCGGACTGGCCGTCGACCGGATCGTGTCGGTAGAGACCTGCGTATAGCGCGCTGTCGTGGAGAGGTGGGCGTGACCGAGCAGGACCTGGATGATGCGGATATCGGTCCCGTTCTCGAGCAGGTGAGTGGCAAAGGAATGCCGCAACGTATGGACGGTGACGTGCTTGGAAAGACCCGCCGCCGCAACCGCCGAACGGCAGGCGGAATGCAGCACCGACGGCGCGATCGGCTTGTCTGGATCGCGCCCAGGAAACACAATGTCCTTGGGCCGCGCCAACCGCCAATAGCTGCGCAGGATCCCGAGCAGTTCCGGCGACAGCATGACGTAGCGGGCTTTGCCGCCTTTGCCACGCGTGATGTGGATCACCATCCTTGAGCTGTCGATATCGTTGGCGCGAAGACCACAGACCTCCGAAACCCTCAGGCCGGCGGCATAAGCCGTTGTCAGAGCCACCCGCGCCTTCAAGCTGGAGACGGCTTGCAGAAAGTCGACCACCTCGTCGCTCGAAAGAACAACCGGCAACTGGCGTGGCTCGCGCGCATACGGAATATGCTCCGGGATCGTATTCTGGCCGAGCGTCACGCCATAGAGGAACCGGAGGGCGCAGACGATCTGGTTCAATCCGGACCAGGAGATGCCCGTCGACACAAGGTGAACCTGGAAGGCGTGGACCTCGTCCAGGCCGAGCCGAGCCGGTGATCGGCCGAAATGGCGGCTAAACTTTGCGACTGCATAAAGATAGGATTGCTGCGTGGCCGGAGAAAGATTGCGGACCGTCATGTCCTCGATCATCCGGCGACGCAGAGGGCTCATCTCGGCCATCTGGATCTCCTGTCTGAAGGGTGGGTTTGCAACACCCAAATCCTCTCAGACAGGAGACATCTCTCAAAGAGGCCACCAATTGCCGCGACTAGCGGCTTAGTTCAATCCGCACAGGCCCACCTCGCGGCCAATCCCTGACTCTTTGAAACCTCCGAAAGAGGCGGACGGTGCAAGCTACATTCCATTGATGTGCACCTGGCCCGTCCGATTCTTTCGGGCGATTTCGAGAGCCGTTACCGGATTTCCGAATATGGAGCCGCTCAATCCAAAGTCCGTGTCGTTCGCAATCGCGATAGCCTCGTCGATGCCCTCAAAAGTCTGAACGGTGACCACAGGTCCGAAGATCTCCTTCCTCGCGATCGACATTTCTCTCGGCACGTTGCGGAAGACAGTCGGTTCGACGTAGTTCCCGGAAGACAGCATCTTGTCCGGAATTCCGCCTGTCACGATCTCGGCGCCGTCCTTTAGTCCTTGCGATATGTAAGCAACCGCCTCTTCAAACTGTGCGGTGTTCAGGAGCGAACCAACATCAGTGTCCGCCTCCCACGGGTTGCCGATCTTGAGCGTCGACAGTCTTGAGGCGTAGGCTTCGACGACTTCGGTCTCGCGGGATCTGGGCACCGGTATGCGCGTCTGCGCTAAGCAGAACTGTCCGGAGAAGGGCATCGTAAAGCGTTCAAGCGTCCGCATGGCCTGCTTCAAGTCTGCGTCTGCGAGTATGATGGCCGCCGACTTCCCGCCCATTTCCACGGTGAGCCGCCCCATTCTCGGCGCGACCACGTCGGCAATTCGGTTTCCTGTTCCGACGCTGCCTGTGAAGCTCACCTTGACCATGCGCGGATCCGCAACCAAGCGCGCGCTTCCTTCCGCATCGGCGAGAACGACATTCATGACGCCGGCGGAATGCCCGCTTCCATTGCGCACTGAGCGACCAGATATGCGTCCAGCGAGCTTTCAGGGGAAGGCTTGATGACACACGTGCATCCTGCGGCCAAGGCAGCACTCAGCTTGGTCATCAAGATAGGAAAGGCCGCATTCCAAGGGATTATGATTGCTGCAGGGCCAACTGGCTCGGAAAGGATCCGCGCAGTTCCTAGCGTCGAGTTGCGCTGCTTTTCGAACTCGAACGTGAGGGCGAGGCCCGCCAGGTACCGCAACCGCGCTAAAGCGAGCGGTGCCAGCCGACTTGCCAGAGCGACGGGGGCGCAGACCTGCCCAGTCCAAAGCTTCGCGAAAAGGGACATGCATCCTTCGAGTGCTTCGGCGAACCTGTGATCATCGCTGCGCGCTCGCTTGGGTGTGTCCTTGGCCATGGCCTATGCTCGAAGGCGTTTGCCGCGGATGCGATTGCCAGATCGATCTCGTCTGCAGTTGCTATCGGCGCCTCGGCCATCGTCGCGCGACCGGCCGGACTGACAATCTTCTTCCGTTCGGATCCGGAAGCTCTCACCCAGTGCCCCCCCCGACAACGAAACTGTCGAGGATGCGCGATGGGCATTCGTGGGCAAGATCGATCATCGCAGCGTCCACTTCTCCAGCTAGGACCACGCATCCACGTCGATTACCGCCTGGGCAAAGGCAGCGGGTGCCTCCTGGGGAAGATTGTGACCGATGCCTCCGGAGATCAGGCGATGTTCATATTTCCCGTTGAACTTGCCAGCGTAGACTTTCGGATCGGGATGCGGCGCGCCGTTGGCATCGCCTTCCATGGTGATCGTGGGGACGGAGATTTCCGGTCCCGTCGCGAGCTTCGCCTCGTATTTGTTGAACCGCTTTTCTCCCGAAGTCAGCCCGAGGCGCCATCGATAGTTATGGGCGACGATTTCGACATGGTCCGGATTTGCGAAGGCTGCCGCCGTCTGGTCGAAAGTGGCGTCGTCGAAGTTCCACTGAGGAGAGGCGAGCTTCCATATCAGCTTGGCGAAATCGTTCGTGTACTTCGCGTACCCTTCGCGTCCGCGTTCAGTTGCGAAATAGTACTGGTACCACCATTGCAGCTCGGCTGCCGGGGGCAGGGGAACCTTTCCGGCGACCTGGCTTCCGATAAGATACCCGCTGACCGAAACCAGTCCCTTGCAACGTTCGGGCCACAGCGCGGCCACGATGTCAGCAGTACGAGCTCCCCAATCGAACCCGGCGATGGTGGCGCGATCGATTTTGAGGGCGTCCATCAACTTGATCGTATCGACGGCGAGCGCGGACTGCTGACCGTTGCGTTTGGTCCCCTTAGAGAGGAACCTCGTGTTCCCATATCCGCGCAGGAACGGAACGATCACCCGGTGGCCTTGCGCAGCTAGGATTGGGGCGACTCCGGAGAAACTGTTGATGTCGTACGGCCAGCCATGAAGCAGGATCACAGGTGATCCGTCCTGTGGCCCGAGCGCTGAGTAGGCTACCTTGAGGTCGCCAGCATCGACCGCTTCGCTGGCGGCGAGAGGAAGTGCGGTCGGTTTCGGGGCGCTGGTCTGATCGGCGCGTGCAGTGCCTACGATGGCGCCGAGGATTCCCGTAGCGCTCAAGCCAAGAGCAGCGCCACTAAATGAGCGGCGGCTCAGGATGGCAGGCTCGGTGGTGCTCATGATTGTATTCTCCTCGATATGGCCTGGGATTCCTCCAACGTCCGGGCGTCCAAGCACGAAGTCGATAGGACTTTGGAGAGATGAACCGCTTGCCGCTACTAAACGAAGGTGTCGGTGATACCAAAGTATCGGCGATACCTATGTTCAATCCCGCTCAAGACGGCATTCGACATACTCGTTCTCCATGACGGCGTTCAAACGGCCGAAAGGAGATGATTATGTCGCAATACCGCCCTCAGGGGTCCGCCTTTCCGGGCTTCGTTATCCTGGTGGCCATCGCCGCCTTGATTGCCGCGCTGGTGTCCATGAGGCAGCCAACGCAGGTCGCACGGGTTTGGGTCCCCTCCTCGACAGGCGCCAGCAACTCGATCCGGAATGTCCGCGAGACCTGTGCACCACGGTGCAGATCGATCGACCCAGCGTAAGAGCGGTCGGGGGCGCGAATGCACGAAAGCTCTTCGATAGGGCGGCCGCTTGGCGCGGAAGAAATCGCGATGATGCGCAGTTTGCTGAGGGAATACTGCGCTCAGCAGCGATGCGATAGGCAAGGACACGTCGCCGAGGAGGCGGCCAGGTACTTGGTCACTCTGTATCAGGACGGCCTGAGCACCGAGGAGGAGCTCAGATGGCGGCTTTATGAAAGGCGGAATTGGGGTGGCCAATTGATTTTGATCAGGCCACCCACGGGATAGCGGCTTACCGCAGGGCGGCGGGAAGCAGTGCGGCAGGGAAGTCCTGATACGAGACTGGTCTCAGAAACCTGTAGATCGCAAGCGTGCCGACAGAAGTCGATCTTCCGTCGGATATCGCCGGGTAGGGGCCGCCGTGGACTATCGCAGGAGAGACCTCCACACCCGTGCCGAACCCGTTCACGAGCAGTCTTCCTGCAAGCAATTCAAGCTTCGGAATGAGGGAACTTATTACGTTCTTGTCGCCGTCATCGATGTGAAGCGCCACGGTAAGCTGTCCTTCCAACGCATCCACGACTTCATTCAGCTGAGCCAAATTCCTGCAGCGCACGATCAGCCCAGCGGCGCCGAAAACTTCGTCCTGCAGTTCGTGGTGGGCAAGGAAGGCTTCCACCGAGGTCTCGAAGAGTGCGGCCGCACCTTCGTACGCCGATCCGGGCTCCCCCGAAGCGATGGACCGGACTTCCGGGTGCCGTTCAAGCTTTGCCACTCCATCACAATAGGCCTTCGCAATCGACGGTGTCAGCATCGGCCGCGCGCTGATCTCGGGAAGCAACTCCGCAGCAGTTTGGGTGAACGTATCGAGGTCTGCCCCATCGACGGCCAGAAGCAAGCCAGGGTTCGTGCAGAACTGACCAGCTCCAAGGACAAGAGAGGCAACGAATGCCGAGGCGATTTCACGCGCGGGGTTTTTCAAGGCATCTGGAAAGAGAATGACTGGATTGATGCTACTCATCTCGGCGTAGACCGGGATCGGATGTTTCCGACGCGAGGCTATCTCCATGAGAGCAGTTCCGCCTCGGCGGGATCCGGTGAAGCCGACTGCGCGAATTCGCGGGTCTGCGACCAACTTCTGCCCAGCCTCGAATCCGGTATCGAAAAGCAGGGAGAATGTGCCGGGATGCAGGTTCGCGCGGGCCACGGCGCGTTGCACCGCCCGACCGACGAGTTCGGAAGTTCCCGGATGCGCCGAGTGAGCCTTCACGATAACTGGGCAACCAGCGGCGAGAGCGGAGGTCGTGTCGCCGCCGGCGACGGAGAAGGCGAGGGGAAAGTTGGAGGCACCGAATACGGCCACCGGGCCAAGTCGGACGTTTCGCAACCGAAGATCTGATTTCGGCATCGGTTTGCGAGACGGATCCGCGCCATCGAAACGCAGCTCCTGGAAGCGCCCGTCGCGAACTTCCTTGGCGAGCAGTCGAAGCTGGACGAGAGTACGCGCTCGCTCACCTTCCAGCCTTCCACGCGGCAGACCAGCATCGCTCTGACGATAAGGACGTCGCCAATGCTCTCGACCTCTTCCGCAATTGTCTCGAGGAAAGCTGCCGGTCGCGCGATAATGCTGGAAAGCCGCCCAGGCCTCGCTTGCAGCACGTTCGACATCCCCGGGCGTTGCTCCGCCGAATGTTATAGGGACTCCGGCGGCTCGTGTCACCGGGACAGATACCCCCTTATATGAGGGTGTGCCCGATTGCGGATCGAAATGAGATAGCGACATTTCCGGGTAATAGCCTGCGATAGAGCCACTTGGGATGTCATACGCCACGGCAGTAAGGCCGCTGGTCGAGTGCGACTCTTCATCGCCCAGAAGCCCGCAGATTTCGATTTGGTCTCCGTCCGCGAGCCCACGATTAGCTAAGTCCTCCCGGTTCATGAAGAGGACGTCGCGTCGGCCACTCCTCGGTGGCGATCATCAAGGCCATAGACGGTGGTGTTGTATTGATCGCGGCTGCGGATCGTCGTCAGGACGAGCGCTTGTTTCGCTGCCAGCGACGGATCTTCGCGGATTCCGGGCGCGACAGGAATGTAGCCTTGCCGCTGACGGTGTTCCAGCGACGGAAGGAGGCAGCTACGTCCAACCGGAAACCACCCGGTTTGCGAATCCGTTCATTGAAGTCGAAGAAATCGGGGAAGGCCGTCGATCTTGTCGCGGATGCGATCGTCGTCTCAAACAAGGCCGTCCCAGTCGATTCCTTGACGATCACCAAGCGTAGCCTTCGCGATTCCAGCTCGCTGGTTCGGATCTGACCATGTCGCCAGGCGGCTTCAGGAACTCCCGGGATGCGTGGACCATAGACCTGGAATCCTGGACAGTGACCGCTTGCGGACCCGACGCTTGAGTGTCGCGATCCGTTCGAACAAGGCAGGGCAGGATAAGGGATGTCCTCGCGACTAGGAGGTGGGAGCGATTCAGCTTTGTTGCGATGTGGACAGCAAGATCGAGTTTTCGCATTCCGGCAAAGGTAGCCCTATGATCCGACATCGCCACGTTTCATGCCTTCAACGAGTGCCTTGCGGTGATGCCGACAGTCCGGTCGCCCTGGACGTTGGAGTGACCGCGGATCGGAGCAATTCCGGCGCCTTGGCGGCAGATATTTCCACCAAGCGTGAGCAAATTGGCGATTTGCTGAACATTTGACGTACCGCGAGCGTTCTGGGTGACGCCCATGCTATAGCAAACGATGACGTTCTTCGCGCGCGCGTAAACCTCAGCGAGGCTCTCGATAGCAGCTTGTGATAAACCGCTTGCGGACGCGATTCCACCCAGGTGGTCTATTCGATATCAGCCAGCAGGGCGTCGATGCCCGTAGTGTGCTCAGATATGAAGGCGCGGTCCAACACGCCCCGCTCTCCACGATCTAGACTTGCAGCATCAAGCCCGAACACGGCCTTCATAATGCCTTTGAGTGCCGCGAGATCGCCGCCCACCCGTACCTGTTGATACGCAGACGCGATGCGGGTGGAGGAAAGCGTCACCATCTCAACCGGGTCTTGCGGCGCGGCGAAGCGTTCGAGCGCGCGCTCTTTCAGAGGATTAAACACGATGATTGGAACGCCGCGGCGTGCCGCTTCGTGGAGGGTGGACATCATGCGGGGGTGATTGGTGCCGGGGTTGTGTCCGAAGCTGAAGATCGCGTCCGCGTGGCCGAAATCTTCGAGAGTTGCGGTGGCTTTTCCCACTCCTATGGATTTGGGCAAGCCGATGCTGGTGGCCTCGTGGCATATATAGAGCAAGTCCGGAAAGTTGCTCGTCCCGTATGCAGGCACGAAGAGCTGGTACAGAAACGCGGCCTCGTTGTAGGCTCGTCCTGACGTATAGAATTCCGCTCTGTCGGGATTGTCGAGCTCGTTAAGTCCGGCCGCCGACAGCGCAAACGCATGCTCCCATGCAATCGGCTCATAGTGATCAGTCTCGGAATTGTAGCGCAGTGGCAGTGTCAGTCCGCCAGCATCTTCGAGTTGATGATCGGACCACTCCCACAGCTCCGAGACTGTATGCGCGCTGAAGAAATCGGCGTCCGTCCGCTTGGCGGTGGACTCCCAAGTGATGGCTTTGGCGCCGTTCTCGCAGAACTCGAGGATGAAGTGTGCTTCGGATCCGGCCAAGCGCATCCTGGGCAGTCAAATCCCTCGTGTTGGCTTGCCTTCAGAAGCGGTTCCCTGAGCAACAATCTGCCGATGCGCGAGAGACTTCGCGACCGCCTTCTGGGCGTCCCACCTCCGGCCGGGTGATCGTATTGCTCAATTCCATCTGGACGTCTTCTCGTCATCGTTGGCTCCCTCGTTCTGAACAGGTGCGATGGCGACCTGCTTCGCCCGGCCTTACTGACCTCAGGCGCCCCACCGCGATGCGATCCAATGTAACGGTTGGCCTCGTCGTCACCACTCTCGTGCGGCAGCCTCGCTCGGCAGGTTGCCAACTCCGGTCGATGCGACGTACTGGCCAAGTTTCAACTCGATGTCGGTGCGCTTCTGCAGTCCCGCTTCCAAAAGCTTCGCCATCCGAGCTCCAGTTGTCGGGCGTCTGGTCGAGATGAAGAACTGATCGAGAGCGGGTGGAAAGAGGTCGTCGCCGGGAAGGGAGGCTTCGTCGATGAAGCGCTTAGCGTCGGTAAGCGCTTCTTTGTCGAATCCGGCGATCCTCCGGGCGAAGCGATCGACAAATGCGTCGAGATCCGTATCAGGAATGGCTCGGTTCACGTACCCGTAACGTTCGGCCAACGCCCCCGGAAGGTCATCGGCGCCGAGCACCACTTCGATTGCGCGACCGCGTCCGATCAGCCCCGCTAGCCTCGCCATCGGGTTTCCGCCTGGCACCGCGCCGACGCCGACCTCGAATTGTCCGAGGACTGCCTTCTCAGCGCTTGCAAAGCGAATGTCGCACGACAAGGCGAACTCGCTACCCGCGCCACGAGCCCGGCCGCGGATCGATGCTATCGACACGACAGGAGCTCTGGAGAGGCGCACCAGGACGTCGAGCCAGGGATGGATGCCTGTCGGCCCCTCGGTCATTGCAGCTGTTAGGGCCTTGTCTACGAGCACATCGTAGTGGGCGAGGAAGAAGTCCGGATCAGCGCTTTCGAACACGATGACCTTGATTTCCGGATTGGTTTCGAGTTTTTCGATCAGAGCGGAAAGCTCAAGAATGGTGTCGGGATCGACGAGGTTGATCGGGGGATTTTTGAATATCGCCCGCATGAAGCCCGGAGCGGGAAAGCCAAGTTCGATTTGCTTGCTCATATGGATCACCTCTCGTCGCTGCTAGGCAACCACCTAGCCGCGCCTAAGCCTTGATCCTATTGCACAATGGTATCGCCCGCTGTCCCAGGGTAACCTGAGCCCGAAGGAAGGCCGCCTCCGGGCGGGTGGAGACGGCCTTCAGCGGACCGGGAGGATCCGCGTGCTCCGGCGGAGGGGAGGACGCGGGAGCGCTGTCGCTGCATCAGCGTATCGCCTTAGGAGGAGGCGATGATCAGAGAATAGCTATCTTCGAGCCATTGCAAACCAGACTTAGGTATCGGCCATCTGACGCGCGCTTCACGTCGCCGATCGGTCAGTCGTCTGCTTGCCAAGTCTAGGAAGAGAGAAGGCAAAGGTCGCGCCTGGTCCGTCGTTCGACATCGCCCACATTCGGCCGCCATGATTTTCGACTATCGAGCGGCTGATGGAGAGGCCTATGCCCATCCCGTTGCGCTTGGTCGTGAAGAACGGTTCGAACATCTTGTCCGTAGCGTCAGGGGCGATCCCGACGCCCGCATCCGAGATGGACAACGTGAGCATATCCTCGCTCACCAGTGCAGTTCGTACTAGCAGACGGCGAGGCCGTTCCTCGGTCTCCGCCATGGCTTCAATCCCGTTCAAGACCATATTGAGAATGACCTGTTGAAGCTGAATGCGATCGCCTGTGACAGGTGGCAACTCTGGCGCCAACCTGGCCTCCAGGACGATAAATTTCTCACGCATGTCTCGCGCCGACAATGCAATGACCTCGCGAGCTATCTCATTGAGATCGATCTGCTCCATGGCTGGAGACTGTCGATTGAACATAGCCCGAAGTCGCTTGATAACCTCGGTCGCACGCTTGGTGTCTCGGATCGTCCGCCGGGCAGTGTCTGTTGCGGACGCGATGTTCGGTGGATCAAGCGCCAACAGACGGACACACGCATTGGCGTTAGCGAGAATTCCTGAAAGTGGTTGGCTCACCTCGTGCGCTATAGACGTCGTCAGGGCACTTATTGTCATCACGCGGGATACATACGCGAGTTCTTCTCGCGCTTTTGCAAGTGCTTCCTCGCCGCGTCGGAGTGCATCTTCCGCTTGTCTTGACTCGGTTATATCCTGTACCGTTCCCATGAACACAGGGTGATCGCCGATGTAATTTGTAACCCTCGCAAGTCCTCGAATGAACCTGAGGGTCCCGTCTGTCCTGATGATCCGGAAGACGAAATCGGCATCCTCGCCAGCAAACCCTCTCCTCATCTCGAAGTCAAAGAGATTTAGGTCTTCTGGATGAACCCTTTCCCTGACCGCATCGATGCTTGGCTTGAGTTCAGGGTCGAGGTCGAATATTCGATAGAATTCCTCAGACCAGATGTTTTCATCCCGCTGGATATCAGATGTAAAGCTACCGGTTGAACTAATCCGTTGAGCGGCAACGAGTTGCGCCTGGCTCCGCTCGACCTGCGTCTCTCGCTTCAGAAGAGCCTCCTCGTGACGAGTCCGGTCTATGGAGATAGCTGCGATGTGCTTGGCTCGATCGACTACTTGCTGCTCGCGAGGTTCGAGGTTTCTTTTCTGATGACGTAGGATTGTAAATATCCCTGCCGTGTTGCCATATGGGGACAGAATGGGAATAGCCTGGCAGTAATTTAGGCCGTTGGCCAACATGATCTCGCCAATCGACGCGTCACGCTGGTCGCTTTCGGCCAGATTTGCGATCTCGACAGTCCTTTTTGTCAGAGCGGCCGTGGAGCACGGATTCTTCTCTGAAATCACGCTCCTGCCGTCGAAGACCTCCCAGAACGCGCTCGCCAGCCTGGTAGCCGCGCCCATGCGGAAGAGCGTGCGGTCAAGCGAGAGCTCGAGAAACGCACAAACGAGGTCCGGAATCAGATCTTCGACGAGATCGCAGAGCCGTTGAAGAACACTTGCCGACGATTCGCCTCGCGCGACCATTTCGAGTATCTTCATTTCCTGCCCGAGCAGGTGGGAGAAATCCCGGCTGTCCTGAACATCGGTCTGAAGGACGCAATAGCCCGCCAACTCTCCGTTCTGCGTCCGAATTTGTACCACCTGTGCCTCCAGCCAGCGTAGCGTTCCGCCCGCAGAAAGCCCTTGATACGACACGACAGCTGGTTCATTTGGGTCCTGCCCAGCCTGCAAATGAAAGGCGATCTCTTTCAGATTGCTCAGATTGAAGTGGGCTGATCTGTCTTGCACCTCGGCGCTTTGTGACAAGCCGTACCATTGGCATGCTGCCTGATTTGCGAACTCAAGCTCTAGGGAAGGCGTCAGTAGAAGCGCTTGGAGGGACAAGGAATCCAGGAAATTCAAAAAGTCGCGATCGGCGTTGCCATTTTGGTTGTCGATCCTCTCAAGGAGTTCTGTCGCAAGCCAACAGACCTCCCCTCCGAGCCCTTTCATTGGTGAAGCAGAAAGATTGAACCATTCGAATTGTCCATCCCGCCGCCGCAAACGGGCGGCGAAGAGTTGAACTCCCCCCATCTGCTCCGGAACGACGAGGAGATGATCATCCGGATGCAGAAAGCTCGCCCACTGCCGCGAGCCACCCTGATCAACCATCAGGCCAGTGAAGTCTGTGAAGCGCGAGTTCGCATAGCAAAGGACGCCTGTTTCGTCTGTTGTCCAGACCAGGCCGGGCAGGCTGTTCAAGATCGCTAGGCCGTCGTTGGACCCATACGTGATTGCGTCCTCGTCAAGTGGCATTGACATCAACGGTCGTTCCGTTCACTTCGTCGCCGCACGGTCAGGGCAGGGGCCGTCGCTAGTCCGGCGCCGCCGCTGAGGCGCGTCTCAGTCAAACGTCGCCCAGGGAAGTCTTTCCAGAGAATTGCGGCCAGCGCGCAAGCCAGCATCCATATCGAAGCGGTCAGAGCAACCGAGACAGAAGTCCAGCCGAGCGTCGCCGAGGCGAGGATAGTTCCCAATGAAGTCGAAATTTTCAGCACGGAGAAAACCTCAGCCCTCATCTCTGGCGTCACCAGTCTGTTGAGCTGCAATGAGTAGTGGATGCCGAGCGAGGGGGCGCATAACCCGACAAGCACGCAGCCGAGTATCGATAAACCAAAGGAATTCTGAAGTATCAGCGCGATGCCGCTGATGATCGAGAGGAACATCGCCGCGACCTGCTGCTTCGAATAGGCTTTATTGAACAGGCCGTTTCCTATGGAGCCGACGAGCGACGCCGCACACAGGGCTCCGTTGAATATCGCGGCGTACCCTGCTTGCAGGTCGAAGCTCATCGCAAGCGACACCGCGCCAACTTCGATGCCGCTGATCGCGGCGGAACTGGCACAGGCGCATCCTAGCCAGAGAAGGACTTCAGGCGTAAGCGATCTGGTTCGGGTTTCCAACCCTTCCGGCTCTATATTGCATTTTGCGGACGGCAAGATCATTGCGGGCACCGCTCCGAGCATCGCGATTGCAGCGATCGAGAATGATGCCGACACCGACCCAAGACTGGCTGCCAAAATCGGGGTGACGAGAAAGGTGAGGTCCGACGCAAAAGCTGCCAATGCAAGGGCCCTCGTCATCTGAGACTGTACAACAAGATAGTTTGCGCTATTACGCAGATAGCCGAAGGCGGCACCTTGCACTAGCCCAGCCGCCACTGCCGCAGCGACGAAAACCGCGTACGGCGCACCCACTCCACATGCAGCAGCGCAAGCGAACAGGGCTACCGTCCGAATATAAATTAAAGCCTTGAAGAATGCGATCGAGTTCGCACCCCGCCCCAACCGGGCAATTGGCAAAGCTCCGACAAGTTGCGCGGTCGTCATGGCAGCGAGCGCCGTTGCTCCACTCGCGGGGCTCCCCGTCATCGAGATTGCTGCCAAGGCGAAGGCAATCGACGCTCCTGAGCGAGGCGCACCAAACAAGCCGTAGGCGACCGCCCATCGGATAGTCTGATGACTTTGTAGACCGCCCCAGTTCATTTTCCCGCCAATTTTGGCCGTATTGTCCGCAGATAAACCTTGTCGAAGTATTTGCAGCACGCGTGGTGGGAAGCGCCCCCGCGTCCAATGACTTGAACGCGTGGGTGGTACTCACCATTGGCAGGTTAAGTTTACCGCAAACCTGCACCAAGCACACTATACTAAGGTATCAACTCTGATCCTTGATGCCAGAGCTTCGGACGAGCAACACCCTAGCGCAATGGACGGCGTCGAGGGCGATTGACAACAGCTACCCTCCCGAACGTACAAAAGAGATTCTGACAAATGACGGTCAGGCTGCGATGAGCGACAGCACATTTTCCATTTGTTCAACTGAAGTATATCCGTCTGAAACTTGGTACAGCCGCTCACTCTTTTTCAGGAACAGATTGGGAAAACTGGTCACGCCCATCGCCCGAGCGATTGCGAAGTCCGCCACCGTTTTATCTATCGTGCTCTGAAGCTTCCACGTCCTCAGGAACTCATCTGCTGATACAGTATCCCGAAGTGTGCTGAGCGCGCGCGAACCGATCTCAGCGAGCGCAAGCCGATCAGTGGTATCGGCTGCTTCGACATAGAAGGCATGCTGGTAGGCTCGAAAGACCTTGAAAAGATCGAAGTCAGGGCGGAGAATTCTGGCCGTAACGACGGCACGGCAGACAGGTTCCGTGTCGTATACGAAGCCAACCCTTCCAAGCAGCCCATCCCGGTTGAAGCGAGCGCCACTGGCTTGCTCGACCTTTTCCCAGTGCCGCAGCCTGAACTGCTTGCCTGCGTCGTCGAGCACGTCGGTCGCTCCGGCCCGCAGCCCGCCAAGCACCAGTTGAATGGAAGTGCTAGGATGACGTTGAAATAGTCGTTCGAGCTCGTGCGAGAACCCATAACACCATGAGCACATGGGATCAGCGACCAACACAAGTTTCATTTTCGCGCCTCAAAGTTCGATCGGTGCGCTCGCCCACTGTTGTTTCCTGGATGGCGGCGCCTAGAGGTCAATTAAGGCTAACTTCTTTCGGAGAGAATGAGGATTGCGCGGTACACACTCCGCCGCGCCGCGGCATAATGAGTTGAGCGAGGCGCCATCTCGTCGACAGGATTCTCGAATCCGGTGCGTGCGGCGCTCGTGAAGATGAGTGATGGAATAGCTCAACGAACAGAGTGCCGTCGGAGCTGCCAATTGTCGACCCCCCGGGCTTTGACTTTGACCCTCAGTGCTTCAATTGCCGCGTCGAGTTGCTTGCCCCGATCGATCAATTCTTCGGATGAGACGACTCCCGAGGCGCTTTCCGGTGTCGCTCTGCATAGGGCAGGCATCGCCTCCTCCTGGATTTTCGGCAAAAACGCAGGTTTCCGCTCAGTCCCAGTAGTCCGGCAGAAGCTTGAGCCCGTCGGCCTGATGTTTGTCCTGGTTGATGAAGAGCTGCGCATTGAATTCGCGCATGAACTCTTTGATCCGGTCCATGGAGAAGATGAATTCGGGCTTGTCGACATTCAGCGCGGGTCCAATGTCCCGCTCGAAATTGCCCTCAAGATGAGCCACATCACCGGACAGGATAACGTAGCCGGTATTGGCAAGATGGACCATCAGCGACTGGCTGCCAGGGGTATGCCCCGGCGTCGACAGCACCTGTCGCCGCCGGGCAATGACCGCAGGATCGTTCATGAAATCCTCCGACGTCCCGAAGTGGAAGAGGCGGCGTCGATCAGTCAGAGTCAGCTGCGAATAGGGTCGGAACATTCCAAAATCTCCAAGGGGAAACCATTGAAATCATTGGCATGTCGAACTTGTGAGCGTCGCCACATAATCCTGAGACGATATCCTGAAGACGATGACACCCCCGGACCAGCTCTCGCACACCTGACGAAGGGTATTTCGATGTCTTCGACGAGCGGAGCCAACACGCCGCCATAGGCTATCGCATCCTCGTGAACGACCGGAATCTCGTTGCAAAAGCGCTGAAAAAAGATGCCGATTTGGACGAGCTGGACGCGGTGGCGTATCTCGAGCGACTGTGGGTGAACCCGTCCTTGCGGGGACACGGCATCGCCCATCGGCTACTCCGCGAAGCCCAGCACGTCCTCGGTCGGCCAGGACTGCTCGTCATGGTGAAGGCCCACCAGACGATTTCAACGAAGGCGCCAATCAGAAGCTCGCCGCCTACTATCAATCAGACAAGCAACTACGCTTCCGCCAGGTTTCGAAGAAGCATGAAGGATGGCTCGTCGCCGCCTGGCAGCATCCTGTCGTCGGCGAAAAGGACGAGAGCTTTCTTGATCCGGACGTCAAGGAGACACCTGCGGTCGACGACAACGACTGACGGTGCATGGTGATTGCGAAATTCGGTAGCTCACCTGCCAAACACTCCGCCGCGACCGCTTCACAAAGGTTGTCACGAATGCCCTAAGATATGTTCGACAAGGCGAGGCGCCTCCTCGGCGATCGCCAGTATGATGCCTGACTTGCGGGTGGAGGCGAAGTCCAACCCCGCGAAGTAGAGACCCGGTAGGGCGGCCACGCCGTCGTCGTGAAGAGGCTGTCCCGCGGCGTCGAGCACACCGGGAAGATTCATCCAACTGAAATCGCCCTTGAAGCCTGTGCACCAAACCACGCTCGTTATGCCGGACCGGGAGAGATCAAGCGAACCGATCGTCGGCTTCGGCTGACGCATCGCGACCGTCTCCGCCGGGTCGGGCTCCGAAACAGGTGCATCGATTCCAGCACGGCTGATATATTCGTCGATATGGCGTCTGATGTTGTCTGAGGCCTCATCTGCAAAGCGAACATTCGCTTCAAGATCGTCGGCGAACGAGAGGCGGCCGCCATTCTCGACGCCGGTGAAATGCCCAAGAAGCACGACACCTCGGGCGCTGAGCGCTTGAAGGCTTATCGTGTGCACCGACCCCAGCACGCCACGAGGCGGGATGCGCCCCGCAAGTCGAATGACCTCCTCTCGTCGCACATCGAGAAACCCGCTTTCGAGGAGCCAGATCATGATGTCGCGGCCTCGGTAGCGCCGTGGGAGCCGTCCGACACGACTGGTGGCAAGGAAGACTGTTCGGCCTGCTTCCGCCAACTCTTCCGCGATCTGGACACCCGATTGGCCGCTTCCGACCACCAGCACCGCTCCATCGGGCAGATCCGCAGCGTTGCGATAGCCGGAAGCGTCGATCTGGCGGAGGTCGGACGGCAACGCAGCGGCCCAAACCGGGCGCACCGGACAATTCAGGCTGCCACTTGCGATGATCACGTTCCGCGCTAAAAGCGTGTCGCGTGAGGTGGTCAGCCGATACGCGCCGTTCTCGTGCGTGCGCGAGAGTTCGGTCACAGCAGTGTCCAGTTCGATCGGGAGCGCATTGCGCGTCGCGAAGTCCTCAAGCAATGCGATGAACTGATCCCGCGTCAGGGCACCGGACGGATCCGGACCGTCATAGCTGTCCCCTGGCATGACAGTCTGCACGTTGGGCGTATTCATTCGAAAGGAATCCCATCGCTGTGTGCGCCACGTCTCTCCTATGCGGCCTCGCTCCAATACGCTGTGGCGCAGGCCTCGTCGTGCCAGACAATAGCTGACACCCAGGCCGGCCCAGCCGGCCCCGATCACGACTGCATCAAGAACATCATCGTTATGTGCGATTTGCTGCGGTGATTTCACGTCGCCCCCCGGCAAACCCGCCATCCCCGCGCAGCATTAAGCCTTGTTCACTGCAATTAGTCCAGCGTGGTGGATCTGCGCCCGATCGCTCTCGTCTGGGCTATCACAGTAGGCTCGCCTGCATCGGTTCGCCGTCCTTCGACACAATGCTGGATCCGTAAGGCTCGCGTGACGTGACCATGATCGCAGGATCGTTCATAAAATCCTTCCGACGTCCCGGGCCGCGCGCGCGTCGAACGTAGCCGTTCTTCTCGCTGTTCGTCTTCACGGCGGGCTTCGTCTGCTGCTCCTGACGTTCCTTGATGTAGGTCAGGAGTTCACCGAGCCGCTTGTTATCGGTGATCGCCGCATGCGTCACCCGCTGGTCCTTGTCGAACACCCGGTAGGGTAGGGAATGCCCCTTCCAACGCACATCCAGCCTGCCGTCGGCAAGCGCGTAGGTCTCGACATAGCGACCGACCAGCCCGCGCGTCACCTCGGTCTCTTCCAGCATGATCCGCTGGCGCTCGTACGAAAACGTCAACTGGGCACCGACATAACGCTGCTCACGTTTGCATAGCACGTCGCGCAGCCGATCCGGGGCAAGGTTCAGCGGCCGATGCAGATCATCAGATCGGGCAGGGGTAATGGCAAACTGGCGGCTATAGCGCTCCATGAACCGAGGCAGGAAAGCGTTGCCGTCGTCCATGCCGCAGACGCCCTCCAGACGCAGATCCTTAATCAACCGGTCCTGTAGCGTCCGGTTCATCCGCTCGACCCGGCCCTTGGCTTGACTCGAGTTTGCGCAAAGAATCTCGATGTTTAACTCGCAAAGTGCACGCCCGAACTGGGTCATGCCTTGGCCGCCCTTGGCATCCTTCTTCGCAACCCGGAACACCGAATGCTTGTCGGAATAGAAGGCGACGGGAGCACCATGCGCCTTCAGATAGAGTTCCAGCGCCTCGAAATAGCTGAACGCACTTTCCGAGCGCACAAACCGCAACTGCATCAGCTTGCCGGTCGCATCATCGATGAACACCAGCAATGAACATGGATCGCCGCGATCTTCGAACCAGCGATGCTCGGAACCGTCGATCTGAACCAACTCGCCGTAGGCCTCGCGCCGCAGCCGCGGCTGATGGAACGTCCGTCTCTGCTTGCGCGACAGCCAGAGGCTGTCGTCCGACATCCATTGGCGCAGCGTCTCGCGCGATACCGTCAGTCCATCGCGTTCGGCTAGCTTCTCGGCCGCCAACGTCGGTCCGAAGTCCGCATAGCGTTCGCGAACGAGCGTCACCGCATAATCCCGAATACCGTCGCTGATCCGGTTGTTCGAGGGTCGGCCGATCGCCTTATGCCGGATTGAAGGGGTAGATTGAAAGTACGTGTAAAAAGTTCACAAGGTCGGTGCTCCTGGTGATCGGATGCGTTTGACGATTTCGCCGACGCGGCCGCGACTGGCTTTTTCGCCAATTTTCTTATGAATTTGCCGCACGCTGAGACTGGTAGAGGCGGCAAGCGTTTCGATCTCGACAATCAGCCGAGGCGCAAGCGGTGGTCGGCCGAGATGCTTGCCGCGCGCGGCGGCTGCCTTCATGCCGGCGGTAACGCGCTCGCTGATCAAAGAGGATTCCAGCTCAGCCATGGCTCCAATGATTGTGAACATGGCGCGCCCCATAGGACTTGCGGTGTCGATCTGATCCTGGACGCTGATGAAGCGCACGCCGAGGTGGTCGAATTCCTCGAGTGCGGTCAAAAGGTGGCGGGTGGAACGGGCGAAACGGTCGAATTTCCAGACCAGGACGCAGTCAACCTCACGGTTGCGAACACTCGCCATCAAGGCGTTGAGCCGGGGGCGTCCCTCGCGGCGGCCTGACACCGCGACGTCACAGTAGTCTCCGACGATCTCCAGCCCGGCGCGCGCGGCGTAGCCGTGCAGGCCGTCATATTGGAGATCCGGCTTCTGGTCCGGCGTGGAGACGCGCAGATAGAGCGCCGTGCGGTTTTTTGGCCGGATGTGATGGCGGTTCCGTCCTAGAATGTCTTCCTTTTCGGACAAGGAATCGCTATGTCCTAACGCCTTCAATTCACGCATGTTTCGCCACGCCTCCGGCGGACCCTTTTCCGGACACCTCATGACCGCGATTGACCGCACCGCTTACCCGCGTCCAGGCGACCCTCTGACGGCTGAGGAATTGGACGCCCGCTACCACCTGAATGAAGCCGACCTTTTCTTTATTCGTGACAAGGCGCCCGGCGATATCGGCCGCCTGACACTGGCGACACTGCTGAAGGGCCGGCAGGACCTTGGCTACTTTCCAGCGCCGTCCGACGTTCACATCGATACGGTGGCCCATCTGGGGGCGCAACTGGACCTGGCCGCCGCATCTCCGCTGCTCGACGAGACCCGTCAAAAGACGATGCTCCACCGTTATCGGACGGCGGTACGCATTCATCTCGGCGTGTCGCCTTATTCTGAAGCGGCCGAGCAGCTGGTTTCGGCCGCCGTGCTTGCGGCGGCCGAAATGATGAGCGATCCGGCGGACCTGATCAATCGAGCCATTGAAGTCCTGGGTAAGGCCTCGATCGATTTGCCGGCCTTCAGCACACTGGATCGGCTGGTCAACCATCTGCGGGCCCAGGTCCACACACGCATGTATGACCAGGTCGCGGGGCGGCTGACGCCGGATGTTACCGCGGGCCTGGATGGGCTGCTGACGGTTCCGCCGGATGCCGCGACAACGGCCTTCAACCGCCTCAAGCAGACGCCGGGACCGGCGCGCCCCGAGACGATCAAACTGTGGACAGAGCGCCTCGACTGGCTGACCCGATTGATCGATCCCGATCCGCTCCTGGACGGCATTACCCATACCAAGCTCCGCCAATTCGCCGCCGAAGCCCGGGCTTTGGAGGTGAGCGAGGTTCTCGCCATTGCCCGGCCAGGACGGCGCCACATCCTGATACTGAGCTTGCTTCGACAGGTCCGAGCACAATGTCGTGACGAGCTGATCGAAATGTTGTTGCGCCGCATTCGAAAGACCCAGGCGGCCGCCAAGGAAGCGCTTAAGACGCTTCAGGAGCAGCACCGGGAGATGGAGGAGAAACTGATCGGGGTCCTGGGACAGGTGCTGGAAACCGCAAAGGACGGCGAGAGCGACACTGACACGGGACACCGCATCCGCGCCCTCCTGGCCGAGCAGGGCGGCGTCGAGGCGCTCTCGGAACAATGCGAAACGGTCAGCGCCTGGCATCGTAACAACGATCTGCCGCTGCTGTGGCCAATCCACGCCAAAACCCGCAGCCTTTTGTTCCGGCTGCTGGAACTGATGGAGATTCGCCCGGCGACACAGGACCGCAGCCTGCTCGATGCGCTGACGGTCGTCATCGAGCACCGTACCGCGCGCCGTGACGAACTGGCCGGGCAGCTTGACCTGAGATTCGCCTCGCAGCGATGGCAAAGCTTCGTGATGAAGCGCCGCAAGGGCCGTGTCGTGCTGGACCGGCGGGCGCTCGAAGTCTGCGTCTTCGTTCATCTGGCGGACGCGCTGCAGGCCGGCGACCTCTTCGTCGTCGGCGCCGAAACCTTCGATGACTACAGGACCCAACTCCTGCCTTGGTCGGACTGCGAGGCGCGGCTGGCGAATTATTGCGGTGCCCTCGGCCTTCCCGGTAGCGGCGAACAGCTTGTCGGCCAGTTGCGGCAGGAACTGACGGCTACGGCGGGGGCGGTCGATGCGGGCTTCCCCTCCAACGTCGAATTGACGATTGACGCAGACGGCGTACCCCACCTGAAGCAGCTCAAGGCCAAATGCCAGCCCGAGGGATTGTTGGCCTTCGAAACGGAAATCCATGCCCGCATGCGCGAGCGTCACCTGCTCGACATTCTCAGGGACGGCACCTTCTGGACCAACTTCACGCGCCACTTCGGCCCGCCGTCGGGGGCTGACCCGAAGCTCGGCAGAGCGGAGCAGCGCTATGTCTTCACCACTTTCGGCTACGGCTGCAATCTTGGCCCGGTCCAAGCCGCTCGGCACGCACCCGGCATCGCCAGCGCCAATACGTTGCGCCGGCTCAATGCCCAGCATATCGATACGCCCAAGCTCGAAGCCGCGATGACCGATCTGATCAACGCCTACAATCGCTTTGCCTTGCCAAAACTCTGGGGCGCGGGACGCGCCGCGATCGCCGATGGCACCCACGTCCCGCTTCGCGAAAACAACCTGCTGGGCGCCCAACACATCCGTTACGGCGCCTATGGCGGCATCGCCTACCATCATATCGCCGACAACTATATCGCGCTGTTCACGACCTTCATCCCCTGCGGCGTCTGGGAGGCCGTCCATATCCTGGATGGGCTTATGAAGAACCGATCCACGGTCCAACCGGATACCCTCCATGCCGACACCCAAGGCCAGAGCGAGCCTGTCTTTGGTCTTTCGCGCCTTCTCGGCATCATGCTGATGCCGCGCATGCGCAACTGGGGCGACGTCGCCTTTTACCGTCCCGACCAATCGGTGCGCTACCAGCATATCGACAGGCTCTTCACCCGCGAAATTGATTGGCGCCTGATCGCAACCCATTGGCAGGACATGATGCAGGTGATCCTCTCCATCCAGGCCGGTTTGGTCCTGCCCTCCATGTTGCTGCGCAAACTCGGCTCGCACAACCGCAAAAGCCGACTGTACCAAGCATTCCGCGAACTCGGTCGGGTCGAGCGCACGCTGTTCCTGCTGCGCTACATCGCCAATCCCGAGATTCGGCGCACAATCCGCGCCGAGACCACGAAAATCGAATCCTTCAACGATTTCCTCGACTGGATTACCTTCGGCGGTCCAATCATCAAGAGCGGCGATCCGGTCGAACAGGAAAAGCAGCTCAAATATGCCAGCCTGGTCGCCAACGCGATCATGCTCTCCAATGTCTCCGATTTGACGGACGTACTCTCGTCAATGACCGCAGACGGGCATCGTGTCACGCCGGAGTTCGCCGCAGCCCTCAGCCCTTACGCCCGCAAGCATATCCGCCGGTTCGGCAAATACGAGCTCGACATGGACGAGCGGCCAGCCCCGCTCATCCCGAAGCCCTTGCCGTTCGACCTGCCCTTGTGAACTTTTTACACGTACTTTCAATCTACCCGTTGAAGCCGCGCCGCCGGTGTTGATCCGCTCCAGCAACCGGCGAACCTGGCGGGTGCTCAGTTCAAGCACGCGCGCCGCCGACGCCAACGTCATGCGTCCGGCGATCACTTTCGACAAAACCTCAATCCGTTGCAGATCGCGCTCGCTCATCGCAATCAATCCCATCCGCAATCTCCCAGGTCATCAAAACCCGGGGAGAGTGACATTCCAACTTTGCAGGATCAGGACACTTTAACTTTGCGGCTACAAGTTCTGTCAAAGCTGAATAGGGCTGCGACGTCGCCAGCCATTTAGAAATGCGACACTGCCCGCCGGCTTGCTCTGCCAGTCAGCCCCCGATCCGACCGGCTGGTCCGGGTTGAAAGGGCGGAGCGGGGGCGGGTGATGACACTCCCCTTCGGCTTTAGCTTTCTCAGTAGCAATTGTTTTGTCGCCGGTTGATACTCGCTTGCACCTGCATAGGGCGAGGTAGGGATCACAGCCGCACGATGCTTCCGGAAATCAAGCTGCATGGTGACGTCGATGTCGCCGCACTGTCCCCACTTCTTCGCGGTATGCTTCTTTCGGTTGCCTATGCTGACGGTGAGGGCGGCATAGGATTGACGGCGACCGGCGCCATGAACCGCAAGTTCGTGCATTGGGCCGCTGTGCACTTCCTTTGGCCAGGCTTCACAGCCGAAGACCTCTACAGCATGAACAAGGTGCTCAATGAAAGCGACATGCCGCCGCTTTGGGTGGTGCGCGACATGACCCGTCATCTGAAGCTTCTTCGTCGGAAAAAAGATGTGCTGCTGCCAACCAGACGCGGCCGGGAGTTCCTGGTGAACCCGCAAGCCTTCTTCGATCTGATCGCCACGGATTATCTCTATTCGTATGTCCATACCACCGAGCGGGAAGAGGAGGTCCGAGCGCGGTTACGCTGGTGGCGCATGTTCCTCAATCTTCTCAATATCAAAGCCAGGGAAGGGTGCACGCCAATAGACGTTGTGAAGATCCTCTATCCAGACTTGGCGCCTCTGTCGGACACCGAAATGACCATAGAAGCCTGGAAGTTGAAATCCGATCTCCAATATGGCGTCTTTCGGCGCTTGTGCTGGCTCGGTGTGCTCTATGAGGCACGAGAGGGGCTTACGCTCCTCCAGCATGGAGCCTTCCACAAGACGCCACTTTGGCCAGCTTGCCTGCAGTTGGAATCGGATGCGCAGAGCGACATCGGCGTGCATTGACGCTCTTTATTCCGCCGCTGGCCGCCTCATCAACGCTTTCTCTCGTCGCGCAATCACCGCCGGATCGTTCATGAAATCCGTCCGCCGGCCAGGCTTGGGACCACGCTTCTGGTAGCCGTTGGCTGTGCTACCGTCTCGAATGCCGAACATATGATCCGTTTGGCCCGTTCGGCTCGGACCACTCTTGCTGCGCTGCTGTTGGCGTCCGGCCTGCATCTCGGCGACAATTGACAGCATGTCGTCCAGCCGCTTGTTGTCGACGACCTCGGCACGATGCACCGAGCGCAACGTATCGAAGGTCCTGTAGGGCAGGGCAAAGCTCTCGTGCATGATCTCAAGCCGACCGTCCGGATAATCGCAGACAATCACCTTCTGGCCCGCCAATGGCCTGGAAATCTCGGTCGGATCGAGAATGAACAGCACCTTGTCGTAACGCAGCGTCAGGGATTGCGACAGCGTGCGCACTTCCTTGCGGCACATGGCACCATCGAGGTTCTCATGGTCGGACAGCGGCCGGTGCATGTCCTTCGGATTGCGTGGTTGCTTGCCAAAACGAGTGTTGAAATCTGCAATGAACTCAGGCGCATAGACATTGGCAGCTTCGATCGTATCGATGCCGCGAAGTCGCATCTCCTTGACCAGCCGATCCTGCAATGTCTGGTTGGCACGCTCCACTCGACCCTTGGCCTGCGGGGTGTTGGCACAGATGATGTCGATATTGAGTTCATAGAGCGCCCGTCCGAACTGCGTCAGGCCGCTTGTCCGGTCTTTCTTCGACGCATGGAGCGAGCGGAAAACGCCGTGCTTGTCGCTGTAGAAGGCCAGCGGCTTGCCCCATTGCTGCAGATAGGCCTTCGTCGCGTGCAGATAATCGAATGTATTCTCCGATCCAGCAAAGCGAAGATGTAAAAGCTTGCCGGTGGCGTCATCAATATAGACGAGCAGGGCGCATTTGGGGCCGCGGTTCTCGAACCACCAGTGATGCGACCCATCGATCTGCACCAGTTCGCCAAAGCAGTCGCGCCGGCCACGTGGCTGGAAAACCCGTTTCTTGCGTTCCCGACGCGAGATCCAGATGCCAGCCTCGGTCATCCATTGCCGCAGCGTTTCCTTGGCAACAGAAATCCGGTGCAGCTCGATGAGCTTCTCGCGCGCCAGCGTCGGACCGAAATCCAGATAGCGTTCGCGGATCAGATCCAGCGCCGCATTGCGGAAATCCTCGCTGTGGCGCCGATTGCTCGGCCGGGATCGCTTCTTCGAAACAAGACCGGCCGGACCATCTTGATCATAAGCCTGCAGCAGTCTGTGGATCTGACTTCGACTGAGGTTGAGCAGTTCGGCAGCCTGGACAACGCTCAGGCGCTCGTCACGGATCTTCTGGATGACTTCGAGGCGATGCAACTCTTTCTGCGACATGGTGATCAAACAGGACATGACGACTCCGACCGCTCATGGTCTCGACCAGGCTGAAGGTCGTCATCCTTGCTCCCAACGTTGGCTTTGACCAGTGCGTCGAGAGGCGAGACTGTCGCATCTCTAACTGGCCCAACTGTCGCATTACTAAATAGCCACTACATGCAAAAATCACATAAGATAGATTATGGAACTGGATGTGATGTATCAAATATGCCATCTAACGCATTGATCAAAATTCACTTCCTCGCGATAGCTGATTGAATCAGCGCTCCCCATTTCGTGTATACGTCTTGCGCCGCTCGATTTCGACCGCAGCCTCGATGTGGCCATGGCAGAACCCATCGTGAGGACGCCTGAGCCACTTCGACCGTTGTTCGACGCCCTTGCCTACGGCTTGAGGAGACGCGAGTGGCAGCCGCTTGTTCAAGCGTCGCGAGGCAGGACAGAGAGCACGCGCGCAATGAAGGCTGCAAACTCTTCCATGTAGCCACGGAGAAACTGCTCGGTCGTTTGCACCGTCACTTCTCCGTCGTCGGAAATCAGCCCCGGAGTGAATTGAATGTAGGCTTCTGGGGCGTTCATCTGCGGTGAATTGCAAAAGCTAAGAACACTGCGCAGTCCTTGTTGCGCTACCGCGGTTCCGATCGAGCCCGGCGATGTCCCGATGACAGCCGAAGGCTTGCGTGTGAAGGAGTTCTTTCCGTAGGGGCGACTCGCCCAGTCAATGGCGTTTTTTAGGCCACCCGGGATTGAACGGTTGTATTCCGGGGTTACAAAGAGAATGGCGTCGACCCCAGCCAACTCTTCTTTGAAAGCTCTCGCGACCGGCGGAAAATCGGCATCATAGTCATGGCTATAGAGCGGGAGTTCCCTGAACGATATTTCTGTCATTTCAAGCTGTGCAGGAGCCAACCTCACCAGTGCACGGGCGAGCTTGCGATTTATGGAGTCTTTGGCGAGACTACCAATCAAGTATCCGACCTTATGCGTTTGCATAATAATTCTCCCGATACCGTGACCTGTGGCGTGGACTGCAACGACAATGTAGCGCGTCGCGCCGTGACTGTCATGTTTCCAAGTCGCTGCAAACCCGATCTCAGAACTCTCTTAACGCGCCAGTATGCCGGCAGAACTGCAGCTTTCATCCGGAGCCGGTCGCCGCGGCGATCGGCATGGTATCCGGCGGATGCGGAAGGAAGAATGGCTACCTTTGAAAGAAGAACATCGTGCAAACTATAGCAACTGAACGACTGATATTGCGCCAATGGCGCGAGGACAATTTTGAGGCCTTCGCTCGATTCTTGGGGGGACCCCGTCACCACCGCCTTCGTCGGGGGTCCGATCAAGCGTGAGGATGCCTGGCGAAGGATGTTGTCGTTCATCGGTCATTGGCACTTGCGCGACTTTGGCTTTTTCGTTGTCGAGGATAGTAAAACAGGTGAAATGGCGGGCTACTGCGGAGCGCAGCTTCCTTTGGACAAGCTTGAACCTGAATTGGGATGGGGCATTTACCCCCAGTTCCAGGGGCAAGGCTATGCTACCGAGGCGATGCATGCCGTTCTCGACTTCGCAGCCAGCAAACTTGGCTGGAGGACGGCAATAAGCCTGATCACTGATGACAATTTGGCTTCCCAAGCGGTCGCGAGAAAACTTGGAGGCGCGCTTGAGCGACACGTGGATATCAGTGGCATGCGCTACGGCGTATACCGGCACGTCTTTGGAGATTCGTCGATTTAGCCGTTCAAGGGGTCCTCATCTGGTTCGGATACCTACAGCGTGGGTACGCCGGCAGCATCGCGCGTTGGCTCCGGCATTGCCGGAAGCAGGAGCAGGAGGGCCACCGACAGGAGGTGGATAGCACAGGCGACGAACGCGAGCGCCGCGAGCCCGGCTGCGATGATTGGCGCGGCGATGACGGTTCCAAGCGTGGTGATCATGAAGATGAAAAAGACGATCAGCGCCGATCCGCGCGCATTATTGGCACCCGAAGCAAGAATGCCGCGATAGAAGCCAATGGGGCCGCGAAGACCCAAGCCGATCGCCATGGGCGTAAACAATAGAGGCAACATCAGCATGTTGGTACCGCCCATGAGACCGTAGGCGAACAGCGCAAGGGCACTCAAGGCAGCCATGACGGTGCCGGTCAGGATGACGTTTTCAGCGCCAAAACGTTCGGCAATCCGGGCGGTCAGATTGGCGACGATGATGAACCCGGAAATGTTGATGACCTGCATGATGATGAAGTCGTCCAGAGAGCCGCCCATCGACGCGACGATGACTGTCGGCGCGCCGAAGACGAAGGTGAGCAGTCCGCCGAGCGTCAGGGCCTGGCTGAGCGCGTATCGCATGAAGACGCGATCCGTGAGCAGTTGCCCATAACTACCGAGGGTGTGGGAGGGTTCTTCCTCACGGGGCAGCCCAAGCACGAGTATGAGGACCGCAGCGAGCATCGTCAAAACACCCAGCAGCTCGAATGACGATTGCCATCCGAAATGCGAAAGCAGCAGCACGCCGAAGATCGGCGCAAGCGCCGGCACCAGCGATTCCACGCTGCCGAGAAACCCGATGGCGCGCACCGCCGCCTTGTCGCTGAACAGCTGCCGTATCAACCCTGGGCCAAAGACCGGAGCCGCCGCAGACGCCACGCCTTGAACGAACCTCAGCGCGATAAGTGCCGTGATATTTGGCGAGAAGGCACAGGCGAGCGAGGCGGCTGCAAATCCGGCGAGCGAAGAGAAAAGCAGCGCCGTGCGCGAAAAGTGGTCCGCCAGGCGCCCATAAAGAAGCAGGCCGAGACCGCCGCCGCCGACATAAGCGGCAAGCACCAGCTGCGCGGTCGCCCGGTCAGTGCCGAAGATTTCAGGCAATTGCGGAACGGCCGGCAAGACGAGGTCGGTCCCTGCCAGCGATAGCGTTGCACAGATGATGAGAAGTGAAAACGTGATGGCGCGACGCGAATTTGTCATTGTCCGGAGTGCTCTTGGCGGATCTATCGTGACCGATGGGATGTGAGCGCAGACGCCCTGCCCGCCGAATTTTTTGGTACGGCGGTTTCGGGGCAACTGGCGGTCATGGCAGGCTAGCAGGGGCAGAACAGCTCGGACAACGAATGAAATATTCGCGTCTCAGATGGGATCGATACTGGTTACCAGGCGGCCGACGCGCCCGTCGGAAATGCCTATTCGTTCCCATCGGATGATGCTCGGGGGGATCGGCATATCGGGGTCGTCGCTGCCGCCGGTCGTGAACTGGACGGCTCCCGACCAGACCTCTTCAAACCAGCCAAGTTCTTGCAGTTGAAGCTCTCTCTCGATGATTTCCGCCGTCGCATATCGCCATAGCGAGACGCCGAAAAAGGACGCGGCAGAGATCCGCCACTGGGCTTGCCTGGCCGGTGAGACGCTCAAAAGCGCATGGGTGTCGTCGCAAACAAGGTGAACCGGAAACGGCGCCGTTTCGATGAGTCGACGCAATGTCAGGTCTATCCCGACGCTCTCATGCCGCTCGAGCAGCGTCTCGACCCGGGCCCGGGCCTTTGCTGAAGGCTCATGCTGCCCGGCTTCCCATCGCGATAGCAGACCCTGCGACACGCCAAGATCCGCCGCCAACGTTTCCTGCTTGATCTGCCTGAGCCTGCGGAAGCGTCGAAGCCGGCATCCGAGCGGCAAAGCGCAAACCTTCAGATCAAGCTCCATACCTTCCTCGCGACAATAGCCCTCCCCCGTTGAATAGCAGGGACGCTTGGTCGGATGTCAACAGACACCCGCGTCTAGCTCGATGCTGGGACAGTGGCATCTTCTGACGCTCACTTTCGCCTGACGTTGAGGCCCAGCGCATCGGCGATGATGATCGCGTCCTTGAGACGGACGCTTTCCGGAGCAATGAGCGATGACGTCATCCGGCCGTCGGGAATGAAAGCGGTTGGTCGGCACGTTGCTCCAGGGGAGATCACGGCGTTACGGGCCGCGCCATTGTCAAAGCGCAAGCCCTTGCAATCCGAACAATCGGACAGAGCTTGGACCTGAAGGGCAGAGAGTTGGCTTGATGGAAGGAGAGCTTTCTCGACGAGGGTCGCTTAGCCAACATTCTCGTGGCGGCTTGGCGACGTTCGGCACCACTACGGCCGAAGATCAGGCGATGGGCCCCTCATGCTTGTCAAAATCGCCTGAGCGGGCCCACCCCCTGTCAGAGTTCGCAGAGCTGCCGGCAGTGCAGTTACAGCGCCGCCGGAGCGGCTTCAGCGCGGTGCAACCGCGCCCGCATAAAAACCGCCGTCGCCACCATAGTAATCCTGTCTGACACTGGTCGCACCGCCGCCGGTCTGGGAGCATCCGGCAAGCGCGGAGAGTACGAGCAAGAATGTGGCAATACGCATTGAGTTTGATCCTTTTTTGGCTGTCACACACATAGTCACAGGCAAACGCCCAGACAACCCGGCGACGACACGACTTTCAACCAAACCCTGTATCCGAACGATCGATACTGAAACAAAGGCGCACATCCTCTCTCTCGGCGCGCCCTACGCCGGCAAACTTCTTGAGCTACAAGATTTAAGAGAGAAACGATCGCAGCCGACACGACGATCGCCGAAGCGCTCGCGAACATGGATCGGCTGGCACGCAAGACGCTGTTTGCCGAGGACGCCGAGGGCCACCCCAAGAGGTCGGCCGAGCGGGTGCAATCGTCACGCGTCGTCTGGTTCAACTAACGACCAGTACCGCCAAGACTGCTTGACGTCACGGTCATCGACCTCGCGTGCGCGTCTGATCAGACGCGCAATCGGAGGCGACTCAAGGAGACAGGCAGTAGCCGCCTGCGGCGTCGCGCTTAGGCCGCTTCGAGAGCGTTGCGGGCTGACCCTTTCGTCTCGATCAGCGTGCGCGCGACGATGTCGTGGTTGAGCCACAGGACAGGGCCCGATGGCGCCGAGCTCTCACCAAAGATGAGCTGCCCAACCGCTTCGACCACCAGCCGGCTCAAGAGATCGGAGATCAGCGCCTTGCCGTCCCGGTGCATCGCCGTGATTTCGCTCGACGTACCGATTGTCAGGTCGGACTGTCCCGGATTATTCGGCATTGGCCAGGACGAAAAGTCGTAGAACGGCCGCATCACTTCGCTCGTCTGCATATCGGAAATCTTCCGCAAGACGTCATCGACGGTGAAGCCATCTGCCAACAAATCCTGGCAGGCCTGCCATTGCTGCGCGACCCATTCGCCACCGCCCTCTTTTTTCAGCGCGAGCAGAAGCGGAATGAGGGGCAGCTCGATGCCGGCGAACACGTCGGACGAATTGGTGCGGATCTCAGGGCAATTGTAGACCGTCGCCTTAATGCCCTTGTTCCAGGCTTCCTCAGCGATGCGCTCCAGGCGCATCTTGGCGTAGCCCTGCGTGTAATTGGTATAGGTCTGCCAGCGGTACTCGTTAGCAACGAGAATGCCCGTACCGTGGTAGCCAAACGCCGAATAACGAACCTGGCCACCGGAAGCTTCGATGCGCGCCCGGATGGCTGTGCTCAGATCGATCAGGTGTCGGAACGTGTTGGCCGAAACCTCGTCGAAATTCTGAAGAATGAGCTTGCCCAAATCGCTGTCGAGCAGCGTTTGCGACGACATGTGGCGCGCGCCACGTCCCTTGTAGACGCGATTGGCGATGACCATGAACACCTTGGCCTTCGGGATGCCACCGGCCATGGTGTGCGCGAAGAAGACATTCCTGCCATCAGCGATCATGCCATCAAGGATCCCCATGACTTCAGAAAGGGCATTCTTGAACCGTTCGACGCCGACGTCTCGGCATTTCTCGATGTGCGACCAGTCGAGTTTCTCGTCTTGCCACGTCTCGAGCGTCATCTTCGCGAGAAGGTCGGTCGGAGTGGGCTCGCCTTCAGGCGCGTCAAGATCGAAGCCTGCCATGATCGGCACGTTGATGATCTTGCCTCCGAGCCGGGCTTCAGCCGCCGCAAGTTCCTCGTCGTTCAGTGGCCGCAGAACATTGGCTTCGTCTCGTCTGCCAACCGTGATCCCGACAATTTCCATGCCGGCCTTCTTGGCCTGGTCGACCAGATGGGTGGCATAACCCCGATCGAACAGCTCACCAAACAGAACGAAAACATCGCCTGGACGGAAAATGTTCGTCCGCGGGAAGTGCGTCAGAGGGTTTGGTTTCTTCATACTGCCGGTTCTCTCAAAGCTGGTCGCGGAGCAACCAAACAAACTACGTGATGAACCACTGCACTGATTGGCGGCAAGTGGGAAGTGACAATAAGTATCGTTACAATTCAAACCGTGAGCGGAACGGAACGGCAGTGGCGTCCATTCCAGCCCCGCAGCGATCCGGAATGGTGAACTTTCCGCGTGACCGTCACCGCTTCGACTCACCGCTTCGACGTGATTTCTGCCGGCCTCGGATCCTGTCGTGGCCCGGCTGAACGTGGCCTGCGAAACAAACATATACTCCTAGGCGCACGCTACTTTTCAATCCGCAGGACGATGAGGTCAGACTGTTTGACTGATGATACGGGATGAAGGCCCGGCCCAGCACTGCCTGTCATGATGGCATCGAACAACGGCATCTTCTCGTTTCCCACGAGCCCTAACGGCGCCCGACAAACGGCCAGATAGTCGAACCCGGCTAAAAGAGCATTCCGCTCATTGTTGCTACTCGACATAAAGGCCCGAAGAACCCGTCCGATCGCTGGCGCAGCCCGGTGAAAGGGAACGCTCGACACCGTAAGGCTGTCCTGCGACCTACGGGCGATCTCAAGCCCCAGTGCCGGCGGCGTCATCACTTGTCCAGGTGGAAGGGTGGCAAGCAGCGAGAAATCCGCCCCCTTGCAATCATTCCAGAGCAGGTGGTCAAAAGCATCCGTAGTCTTACGCTCAAAAGGCACGACGAAGTACAATGAGGTGGCCATCACAACAGCCATCCCGCCAAACGCAGCCAACCGCCTAACCGCCACCTGGCTGTCTTCGCGAATTATCGACGCCGCAGCCGGCAGCAACAACGGAACGACGGCAGCAGAGAAGCGCAAATACCGGTTGGAGACCAACGCGGTCAGGAGGAGCGCTGCGGCGACAGCATAGATGATAGCGAATTGCGGATTTGCCGTTCGGGGGGCGTTCAACGCGCGCTGCAAGCTAACAGCCAGGACGCAGCTGAAAATACCCAGTAGAGCAAGTGAGCCGTAGTCCCCTGTTCGGAAAAACTCCAGGGCACTCTTTTCCTGGTCGATGCGATCAAACCAATATATCCGGGCCAGATCGTCGATGGCTGCATATGGGCCGGCCAAAAGCTGTGGATAGGCGAACAACAGCACAGCCGATAGCATCGAACCGGCGGTAGCCAAAAGTCCAAACTTGAACGCCGCGCTCGAAGCCTCCGGCACCAGCCATAAGGTCACGGTTGCGATCGCTCCAAAGCCAAGCAGTGCGAATGCAAATGGTGCGGAGAAAGCATCGTTCTCCACACGCCAGAACCCGGAAGGACCGATTACCAAAAAGGTCAGGATGGGTACCGCAACCAGGCATGTGATGGCGGTTGAGGCAAGCATCGTTCGGGTGCCGTCCAAACCCGCGGCCCACGCTAGTGCCAAGGCTCCCAACACCAGCGCGATAACAGGCAACGTCTCCAGGCCTACCAAGAGCGAGATTGTCGCTGAAATCGCGACGACCGCCCCGCCTATGCGATCGAGCCTGCCAACCCCGTATATCAACGTAAGCAACAGCACCATCTGCAAGTTATGGTGGTCAATGCGGCCAGGGCTAAATTCCCAGATCGCGAAGGCCATAAGGACGAGGACGGCGCATAGCATTCCGGGCGAAAGCTCACCTTCTCGTGGCGCTATCCGGCTCAAAACCCCAACAACCCCAATGGTGAAAAAGACTGCCATTACGGCTGGCCAAACCTGGAAGGCCACCGCGAGCGCGTCTTCCGCTCCCAAGGCGGACTGAAGAGAGAAAGCTATGAGCATGTAGGGAAGGTCAACTATTCGCGACCAAGGCGAAATATACGGCTCGGGCATCAGGATCCGCGGTATTGCCGGCCTAAGCCACCCGCCATCCTCAAGGAATGCCTTGATTTGCAGACCCCGCAAACTGTCGTCGATGTCAGCGTTGTGAATACGCTCACCGGACAAATCGAACCCGATGAGTAGGCCGACGATCAAGATGCAGATCAGCCAATACCCCGTTGCCGACCAGCGTTCATCAACTCGCGCGACACTTGTCTCGCCGACAACTAAACTCATGGCAGATGAAACTCGTGTGAAGCGCCCAAACTCACACGAGATTGCCTACACCTACTCTCTTAATAAGTGTGTAATTTTAGGTTGCGTGCGAAACTCTGCCTCAAGGGCAACCTTGCTTAACTCGGTCTGCGATGCGGGCCCAGAGACTTCACAATCGACATTCACTGCGTCGGTCATCGTTCTGTATTCTAGAGAGAAAAGCGCAACTGGTTCGCCTCAGCACTGCGGAACACTGATCTCAGCCGATGCGGGTGGGAACGCAAACCATTCCCTGATGTTTTCGCGAGTTAGGTTTGTCCAACGGCCGATCATTCACACTCGACATTCTCGAGCGGTTCCTGTGAGAATTGCCTGGACTTTCGCAATGCAGCATATATCTGCCATCGCTAATGCCGACGGTGTTTCAGGAGACCTTATGCCCAATGCTCACAGCGAAGCTGTCGGACCTCGATCGGGAACGCAGAGCTTTCTCGTTCTACTGCTTGGATGCATCGGCGTTGTCTATGGCGATATCGGAACAAGTCCGCTCTACGCTTTTCGGGAGGCCCTTCGCCCCTTCTTGAACGACGGGGCGCAGCCTGACGAAGTCATCGGTCTCATTTCCCTGATGGTTTGGACGTTGACGTGTATCGTGACGTTCAAATACGTGCTTTTCCTCCTACGCGCCGACAATGACGGTGAAGGTGGAACATTGTCGCTTCTCGCGCTCTTGCTGAAGAAGACCGGCAGTTTCATGCCCGTGTTGTTTTTCGCGGGCCTAATCGGGGCGGCCCTGTTTATCGGGGATGCCATGATCACCCCTGCCCTCTCGGTCATGTCGGCGCTCGAAGGCATGAAACTCGTCACACCAGCCTTTTCGGACTACGTGCTTCCCCTTGCTGCGGTCATTATGGTTGCATTGTTTGCCGTGCAGTCCAAGGGTACGGAAGCGGTCGCAAGGTTTTTCGGGCCAATCACGGTTGTGTGGTTCCTCGCGATGGCGTGGGGCGGTCTCATCCACATCGGCGACGACTGGACCATCCTGCAGGCTCTGAACCCGATCAACGCCCTGTGGTTCATCACGCATGCAGGCTGGGCAGGTCTGATCGTGCTTGGCGCCGTCTTCCTGACGGTCACGGGAGCCGAGGCCCTTTATGCAGATCTCGGCCACTTCGGGAGGAAACCGATCAGCACGGCATGGTTTATCCTTGTATTCCCCGCATTGGCGCTGAACTACCTCGGCCAAGGCGCGCTCGTGCTGAGCCACCCAGACGCGGTCAACAACCCATTCTATCTTCTCTATCCAGACTGGGCGCTGCTGCCGATGGTCATTCTCGCGACCATGGCGACAATCATCGCTAGCCAAGCTGTCATCACGGGAGCGTTTTCCCTCGCTCGCCAGGCGGTCCATTTGGGCTTTCTTCCTCGACTGCTGATCAAATTTACGTCCGAGACCAACACCGGCCAGATCTATGTCCCTGCCGTAAATGCGCTGCTGTTCGTCGGGGTCATCGTGCTGATTTTCTCGTTCGGGGACTCAGAGTCTCTCGCGACCGCGTATGGAATCTCGGTCACAGGCGCGATGGTTGTGACAACAGTGATGGCGTTCCAGTTTCTCCGCTCCGTCTGGGGATACTCAACCGTTCTGGCTGCACTGCTTCTAGCGCCATTGCTCGTCATCGAGAGCGTCTTCTTGCTTGCCAATCTGTTCAAGATTCATGATGGCGGCTGGGTGCCGGTGGCATTGGCACTGACAATCATGGTGGTGATGTGGACTTGGACGCGGGGATCCGCAATGCTGCGCGAAAAGACCGCGCGCAACGATATCCCGCTGGAAACCTTCATCCGCTCGATAGAGAAGTCCACGCATGCGCCCCAGACCGTTCGAGGGACGGCAATCTTTCTAACCAGCGTCGGCGATAAGACACCCGCCGTTCTCCTCCATAACATCAAACACAATCATGTCCTGCACGAACGCAATGTTATTTTGACGGTTCGCACATCCGAGCATCCGTATGTCGCGCAGGAAGACCGCGTCTCAATGACTGAACTGTCAGACCGGTTTACAAGGCTCGAGCTTTGCTTCGGCTTCATGGACGAACCGAACGTCTCGAAGGCGCTGTCACTGTGCAAGAAGGCAGGTTTCAAGTTCGAGATCATGCAGACCTCTTTCTATCTCGGGCGCAGGACCCTTATTGGTGACCCGAACTCAGGTCTGCCCGGCTGGCAAGACAAGCTCTACATTGCACTTGCAGGTCTCGGCATCGATCCATCGTCCTATTTCAAGCTGCCAGCCAATCGCGTGGTCGAGATTGGCGAGCAAGTCACGATCTAACCTTAGGTCAGATGCTTCACGCTGCGATATCAACTCCCGGAACTTCAAAAAATGCCAGTCGTCGCCTCCTACATGTATCGTTCGGGCAAGCGCGCCGAAGAAATCCCGCTTGCCGCCAAACCATTCGAAGCATCAGGTGGCGACTTCGCCTGGATCGGTTTGACTGAACCGACAAAGCAGGAAATGGCCGACCTTCAGGCCATGTTCGCTCTTCACCCACTTGCCGTCGAAGACGCCCTCAACGGCAATCAGGTGCCGAAGGTGGACATCTACGGCGACCAGTTGTTCGTGATCGTCAAGACGGCCCACCTTGAGGGTGACAAGATCACCTACGGCGAAACCTGCATTTTCGTGGGGAAGCACCACCTGATTTCTGTTCGCCACGGATCTGCCCGCTCCCACAAGGAACTGCGCCAACACCTGGAACAGTCGCCCCAGCTTCTTGAGCACGGACCGGACTATGTCCTGCACGGCATCATCGACTTCGTTGTCGACGGCTATTTGCCGGTGGTCGAAACGCTTGAGGACAAAGTTCTGGAGCTCGAGAAACACGTACTTGTGTCCTTCCTGCAGCCCGAGCAGATCAGGCGCATCTTCCGGATGCGCCGTCACGTCATTCGCTTCCAGCGGGTGCTCGGGCCGATGGGAGAGGTGGCGGGCAAGCTAACTCATCTCGAGCTGCCATGTATCGACGACAATGCCAAGCCATTCTTCAAAGACGTTCTTGACCATGTCAGACGTGTGGAAGGCCTGGTAGGCGGTCTTCGCGAGATAATGACGTCCGTGTTCGAGGCCTCCAATCTCCTGGAGCAGCAACGACAGGGCACCATCACACGGCAGCTTGCAGCCTGGGCCGCAATTCTTGCCGTCCCGACAGCCATTGCCGGAATCTACGGGATGAACTTCGAACACATGCCTGAACTAGCAACCCGTTACGGCTACTTTGCCGTCCTCGGTGTCATTGCGACGCTCTGCTCTATTCTCTACTGGCGGTTCAAAAGGTCCGGATGGCTGTAGCCCGCGGAAATATCTTTCCGTGGGTTTCGTTTGGTGTCGACACCGCGGCATTGCAGCATGCTATCGGGAAAAAGCTCTGTGTGATGGTATCTCTTGGTGCTCTCGGGCAATCCGGCCTTACCTCCGGCCCGCCTCCCCCATCTTCCAAGCAAGTGACCTCCCGGCCTTCCGGAAGTTCGCCGAACTCTATCGGCGCAGGTCGAGCTTGACGCGGAAATCGGGACCGGTGCCCTCTAGGAGATTTGCAATGGCGACCAAGCGCAAGTTCAAGAGCGATGCCTTTGAGGCGATCCATAGCGCCGTCGAAGACATGTCCGCGGCAGGCACCCGTTGGGTCCTATACGTCGCCGGCGGCGTCACTTTCGCCTGACGTCGAGACCCAGAACCTCGGCGATGATGATCGACTGGTCGATCGTGATGATCGCGTCCTTGAGGCGAAGATTCTCCGGATCGAAGGCGGTGAGGTCGCTGCCCCTGAGGTCGCAGGTGGTAAAATCTGCCCCATGCAGCCAGGCACCGGAAAGATCGACGTCCCTGAGCGAGCCGCCTTTGCAGGAGGCGCCGGTCAGATCCGCTTCCCGCATTCGCGTTTCCTTGAAGGATGCGCGGCCGAGAGCAGCGCCTGGCAATCCGGTAAAGGACCAGTCGCCGCCCGTCACCTGCATCTGGTCGAACTCGCAAGCGTCGAACATGCTTCCGACGAACTTGCACTCCTTGAAGCGGCTATCGAAGAACTTACAGGAGACGAACGTACAGTTCACGAAGGCGCTCGCCTGATGTGACGATGCATTGAACCGGGCTCGCCGGAAGGTGCATTCGTGAAAGACCACGCCGACGGTCTGCGCCTCGGTCAGGTCGAGATCGACGAACAGCGTGTTGTCGTATCGCTCGCGCTCGATTTGGCGACCGTACCAGTCGGCGCTTGCAATCGTGCTGTCGGTCTTGGGCGGCGCTTCGCCGCATCGTCGTTCAGCCATATCCATCCATCTGCGGCCCCGCACCAAGCGCAATGCCTTTTGTTGCTTCGCCGCTGAGCATTTCCATCTTCGCGATGATTGGCAATGCCGAAAAGTCGAGCGCACGAGCGAAGCCATCGGGGCACGCAATTACGGCGGGCTGGTTTCGACGCTATTCCACCAGCCGCACGCCGCCTCCCCTGCCGAAGCCGTTGGGCACGAAATCTTTGCCCTCCTCCCCCGGCTTCTTGAAGAAGGCCGTTCCGGACACGTAGAGGTTCAAAACCCTGGTAATCAGTGCGGTAAACTTCGATTCCGAATTGAGGCTTCCGCTGACGTTCCAGTCGACCACCGCATAGGGCAAGTAGATCGCCCCATTGTAGAAGCTTCCAGCAGACGTGTTGATGCGGAACTGGACGCTGCTGTCCTTCGCCTGCCGGCCCTGGAACATCAGGATGCCGGCATGCGCGCCGCTGGTTGGCGCCGATACCTGTAGGATTGCCGCACCGTTCAAAAACAGCGGCGATTGCGCGTCCTCGAAATAGAAAAGCACGTCCTTGCCTATGACCTTGGCCGATGTGTTCAAGGTCAACGCGCCGCGGCGGAACGCGTGAATTCCGGGCTTCAGCGTTAACTCGTCCGTGGCATTCACGGTCAGCCCGCCGCAATAGATCCCGGGCTCGAGCGACGACTTGCCCTGGCTGTTGATCGTCTTCAGGCTTTGGGAGGTTCAGGCGTCGTTCGGGGACACCGGTTCGGGCATGCCGGCCATGGGGTCGGGCACGACAGGAGATCCGTCGACCGGCGGCGGCGAAATCAGGCGGCCGGAAAGCTTCAACTGGCCGGTGACGGCGATCAGCGGTGCTGCGAACTTCCCCTGGTTTTCGGCGTAGAACGCACGTTGCGAATGGGACGAGTTCACCTGGAAGCCGCATTCGCTGGTGACCGAGTTCGAATTGATGATCTTCAGCGCATCGGCCCTGCCCGGATCAAGGATCAGGATGCAGGCCGAGCTGCCGGCCCCTCGGGCGGCTTTCGCGATGACTGAGATCGGAACCGTCCGGAAGCCGAACATATGCATGATGGCGGTTTCGTAGTCCTCATTGACAGCCACCGCTACCGTATCCCGCTCGACCGTGACCTGATGGTTCCAGCTGGGGGCCCTTTCAGATCTTGCGTGTCGTTGCTGCCAAGATGGGCGCCGAGAAAACCCACGGCGATCTTCTGCTCCGAACCGACACCTGCTGCAGCTCCCGCCAGTGCCGCAGCATCGGCCGCGCTTTGCATTGCGGCCTTTCGGTTGACCGCGGCTGCGAAATCGATCGCAACGCCAAGAGCGGCAATGAGGGGGATCGCGACAAGCGCTGCCAAGAGGCCGAAGTTCCCGGACCGGCATTTCAGCAGGGCCGAGGCGCAATGCCTGATCAGTGGCAGGGTCAGTATGTTCATGGCAGTTTCTTTGCAACCAGATGGAGAGTAGTCGCCTCTTCGTGCAGGGAGCCTTGCCAATCCTTTAATTTCGGGCCGAGTTAACGGTATGCACTCTCTCAGACGCTCTTCAGAGCTCTGACACAGGCGCGAAACGAGGTTATTTGAAGATATTTTGCGCTAAACGCGCGTCACTTCGGCACAACCGGCCAGCTGCCACGCTCGCCGGTTGGAAGCGATTTTGGCGTGCCCGAGAGGCGGATTCTGGGTCTTCTTCACTCAGAGGTTGCTGGACTGCTGAGGCAGTGCGGCGACTAACCCCTTTTGCTCATTGCCTAATCCTTGACTGCACCGTGCGCTGTGCGACGCTTTCGACTTCATGGTTGTACTGCGTAAGGGGCGGACGATGAAATTCACAAAGGCAAAGAGGAAACATCCCGGTAAGGCATTCAAAATAGGCGGGGCCGATAGAAGCGCATATGACGGCTTCGTCGGGACGGCGCGCGCAGCACCCGGCTTTTCCTATCGGGGACGATGGACCAGCGAGGGGTGCCCCGGCACCTTCGAAACATGGCTCGTAAACAAGGGCATATTGCCCAAACAATAGGGCCTTTCATTCTACTCAATCACGATCTGCCGGCGTCATGGCGCCGGCCGCGCGCGTCAAGGCGCTCCGCCTATTAAAGCGATTTCGATTCCGCTTGGGCGTTCGAACGCGTTGGCATGCGCGAAAGAACCGGCTTGTCGCGACCGGAGGGGCGGCCGAGAATGCGTCGACGGCTGGTTGACGTCGAGACGTCGGCATCCCTGGCGGTACTGAGAGCAGGTTTCCGTGGCCCATGCTGCAGACGGTCTCTGAACTGCGTTCTCGGGTCAGGCCTTCCCGCTCTCAATCGCACGTGCCCATCCCGCGGCTCGCTCGGCCGAGGCCGCCAGAACCGGTTTGGGCGCCTTGTACCACTCGTCCTTTGGGATCTCGCGCTTCTCGCGGACGAAGTCGATGGCGCGCTCCAATGTTTCGAATTGATCAGGCAGCGTCAAATGCAGGAACAGCGACACGACGACGACTGAGCGCGATCGGCCACCGCGGCAGTTGACGAGCACACCGCCACGTTCGCGCCTGGGATAGGACGGCTTTTCGGGCAGGACCTGCTCCAGGGCCGCTCGCAGGATGTAGTGCGCGGCCAGCATTTGCGTGTCCGGGTTCCCATCCCCGTCGATAAGCCCGATCTTGTAGTAGCGGATTTCGCCCGGTCCATGGATGCTGTTGCGGTGATCCGAGACGAGCTTCGGCTGGTCGACGAAATTGAAGTCCAGATTGACCGCGCAATTGACGACCGTCGTGATCCCGCTCTTGCGCAGGAGTTCGAGGTCGCTCGCACCTTCCTTGCCGGAAATGAAGATGTCGACGCCATAGGTCGGATGCTTCGGATAGACGAGACTGAGCCTTGGCAATTCGCTGCTGGTCTTTTCCGTGGTTGAGGCATCGCTAAGATTGTCGAGCATGGTTTCCTCATGGGCTTTCATGGCGACGGCGCCTTCGCGCTGCGCCCGGCAGAGATTGCGGCGGCGACACGGTTCAGGGTTGGATAGTCGCCACCCCGGCCATAGGCGAGATACCCCGGGCAAAGGTAGTCGGCGGATCCTTCCGGCACTTTGCCAAGCGACAACGGCGCATAACGGCCGCCTGCGTTCTTCAGGATCAGCGTCGCTGCGGCCACATCCCAGGCGTTGACGCCAAAGCCCGCGGCCGCATCGACAAAACCCGCCGCCACATGGGCGATGCTCAAAGCTGCACTTCCAGGGCGACGCACGGTCGAGAAGGTTTCGACCAGATCACCGAGGCGGGCAAGTGCCTCGTTGCGGCCATCCAGGCGAAAGTCGCGCGAGACCGGGTAGCCGGTGATCAGCGTTGCCCGGCTTTCGTCACCGATGGCTTTGGAGGCAATGACCTTTCCATTGAGATAGGCACGCTCGACGTCGCTCGAAAACAGGAGATCGGCCACCGGGTCATAGACGACCCCGGCCACAACCGATCCGCCTTCAACCGCTGCAATCGATATGCACCAGAAGGCAAGTCCTCGTGCGAAGTTCGCGGTCCCGTCGATCGGATCGACATACCATTGGATGTCGCCCTCACCGACCTGCCCGCCCTCTTCGCCAAGCATCGCCGAATTCGGCTCGTGCGCGAAGATGTAGTCGCGGATGGATGCCTCGGCTTGCCTGTCGTAGACCGTCACGACGTCGTGGAGATCGCGCTTGTAGTCGACGACCATTTCCGAGCGAAACGCAGCGAGCAAGGGGCCGGCGGCCGAGCGGGCCGCACCTTCGGCGATCGTCATCAGTCGCCGCGAGTAGTCGCGCTTGGTGTCTCTATCGGATTGGTTACGGCTCGTGGCGAGATTGGCGTCGGTCATGCTCTCTTCCTGTTCATCCTGGAACGGCCGGCGCGACCTGTCCTCGTGAGGCCGCGCCGGCCGGGATTTTACTTGCTGTAGTTCATGCGCCAGAAATCCTGCCACTCCTCGCGTCGGTCGAAATCGTCAAGCCCAGTGGCCGCGTCATAGGGAAAGAGGCGGTCCGCTACCTCCATGATCCCCGACGGTTCGTCTTGAGGCATCTTGATGTCGACATTGGTCGGCAGCTTGCCGTCCTTCATCTGGGGCGCTATGCCCTCTTCCGTCAGCACGTAGTGGATGAAGAGCTTCGCGGCATTCGGGCTCGCGGATTTCGAGGCGATCAGGCCGAGCTTGGTGTAGGTCCAGCCGACCCAGGGGGTCAGCTCCGTGCAGAGCCCGAGTTTGTAGCCTTTGCCTTCGTTATCACGGAACTTGGCGGAGCTCAGGAGCCCGAAAAAGGGCTCCTTCTGGCCGGCGGCGCCGACGGCTTCGGCAACCGGATCGTCGCCGTCAGTTACCAGCGGGCCGTTTTGTGCCAGGGCCTTGATCCAGGCGGCCGCTGCACTTTTTTCAGCGGTTTCGAGATCCTTGCCGAAGTGGACCTTGTAGGCCTCCTTCACGGCGTTGTCGGCATGCTTTTCCAACTGGTTGAACCAGTCGGTATAGGTGCTCTTGGTCAGGGGATCGACCAGCGCGATCTTGCCTTTCCATTTTGCCTCGGTCAGCTCCCAGATATTGCCGACCGGGCATTTGTCATAGGCCTCGGTGTTATAGGCCCAGACATTGGCATTGGTCGAAATCGCCAGCGGGTTCTGGAAGGCCGCCGGTATCTTCTCCTTCATGTCGCCGGGCAGATAGCTTTCGACGAAGCCCTGCGGCAGAAGCTGGGCGAGCGCTGCCGGCGCGTCGGTGATCAGGGCGACATCGCCCTGGACGTTGCCGGCCTGGGCTTCGCGGATGATCATCTCCAGCTGGCTGTTGGCCGAGACTTTGACGCCGGTCGCCTTCACCCCGTATTTGGCGGTGAAGGCCTCGGCCATCTCGACGATCTTGCCGGTGCTGTCATAGACATTGATCGGCTTTTCTTTCTTCGCCGCCTCCACCAGCGCATTGAGATCAAACGCCTCCTCGGCGTTTGCCTCGACGGCCAATGCGGCCGCAAGGGCGGCAAATACCGCCCCCATGATCATAACCCTGTTCTTACCTTTGCTCATGGTTTCCCCTCCCAAGGAGACCGTTTCACATGTTCAGGCGATTACTTCTGGTAGCTGAGCCGCCAGAGGTCCTGCCAGGTCTCGCGCGCGTCCCAGTCGTCGAGGCTCGTTGCCATCTGGTAGGGCATGACCTGATCAAGAACGGCGCCGATGCCCGACGGCTCGTCTGCGGGCAGCGAAACGTCCTTGTTGGTCGACATTTTTCCGTCTTCTGCCTGCGGCGCGATGCCTTCGGCGGTCATCACGTAGTGGATGAAGAGCTTTGAGGCGTTCGGGCTGTTGGTGCCCTTGGTGATCAGCCCCACGCCCGGATACATCCAGCCGAGCCAGGGTTTCAGGTCCTTGCAAAGGCCGAGCTTCATGCCCTTTTCGGCATTGTCGCGAAACTTCGCCGAGCTCATCAGCCCCATGAAGGGTTGCGACTGACCCGGCGCGCCGACGGCATCAGCAGCGGCCGCATCGGCGTCCGTCAGCAAGGGAGCGTTGGCAGCGAGCGCCTTGACCCAGGCGGCCGTCGCACTGCCGTCGTCGGTTTCGAGATCCTTCCCGTAAAGCTCTTTATAGGCGGCCGCCACTTTGTCGTCGCCGTGCTTGGCCATCTGGTTGAACCAGTCGACATAGGATGGCTTGCCGAGCGGATCCTGCATGGCGACCTTGCCTTTCCACTCAGGTCCCGTCAGCTGCCAGATGTTGCTGACCGGGCACTTGTCGAAGAGCTCAGTGTTGTAGGCCCAGACATTGGCGCTGGTAACGACGGTCAGCGGGTCCTGATACTCAGTGGGGATGTTGGCTGCGAGATCCGGCGGCAGCCAGCTTTCGGCAAAGCCCTGCGGGATGAGTTGCGCCATCGCGGCCGGTGCGTCGCTGATGATCGAGACATCGCCCTGGATGTTGTTGGCACGGGCCTCGCGAATGATCATCTCAAGCTGGGCAGTCGCCTTGACCTTGGAGCCCTCGGCGCCGACGCCATATTTCTGGGCAAAGGCCTTGGCCATTTCGACGATTTTGCCGGTGCTGTCATAAACCGTAATCGGCGGTTCCTTGCGCGCGGCCTCGATCAGCGCGTTCAGGTCGAACGGCTCTTGTGCCAGCGCCGGTCCGGCGAAGGCGACGATGGTCGTTGCCAGCAGCGCGCGCCTGATTGCACGGTGCGTCCTTTCAGTCCTTAGAAATTGCATCGTCTGTTCCTCCCTCAGATTATGTTTCGATTTGTCGTTCGGCACTGAAGCGCCTTAGTTCAGCGTGGACTTGCGCAGCAGCGCGTCCGCTTCGGCGATCCGCTGGCCGTCCTTGTTAAAAACGTGCAGCGCCTCAGGCGGCGCAAAGAACGAAACCCTCGTTCCGGTCTCGACGCGCGGCAGGGCATTGGTCGTCAAGAACAGCGTGTCGCTGCCGTTCCTGAGCTCCAGGATCCAGCTGCCGCCGGTCGGCAGGACGCCTGTCACCGTCATTTCGCCGGAGAAGCTGCCGGCCGGCACATCGTTGGTTTTGACCGAATAGCCGATCGCTTCCGGTCGGATGCCGATCGAGCCAATGCCGCGCAACGACGGGTGGCGCGTGCCAAGATAGGCCTCGGCTGCGCGCGACAGCTCAGAGGCGGCGGCCGATCCGAAGTTCAGGATGTTGATCGGCGGGCTACCGACGAATTCCGCGACGAAGCGATTGGCCGGGCGATCATAGATATCGTTGGGCGTGCCCATCTGCTGCAGCGTGCCCTCGTTCATGACGGCGATCGTCGTTGCCAGCGTCATTGCCTCCCACTGGTCGTGGGTGACGAAGACGATGGTCGTCTTGAACTCCTTGTGGATGCGTTTGAGCTCGGCGCGCATCTCGAGCCGGAGCCGGGCGTCGAGGTTCGACAGCGGCTCGTCGAGCAACAGAACGCCCGGATTGACCGCCAGCATGCGGGCGAGCGCCACGCGCTGCTGCTGGCCGCCCGAGAGCTGCGACGGGTAGCGGTCGCGGTACTTGGCGATGTCGAGCGCCTGCATCACTTTCTCGACGCGCATTTCACGCTCTTCCTTCGGCAGTTTGCGCAGCCTCAGACCGAAGTCGGTGTTGCGTTCGATTGTCAGGTGCGGCCAGAGCGCGTAACTCTGGAATACCAGCCCCATCTCACGCTTTTCCGGCGGGATGAACACGCCTGCCCTGACCGAGTCGACCACCCGCTCTCCGATGCGGATCTCGCCGTCCGAGAGGTTTTCGAGGCCGGCGATCATGCGCAGCGTCGTGGTCTTGCCGCAGCCAGAGGGTCCAAGAAGGCACATGAACTCGCCGTCGCGGATTTCGAGATCGAGGTTCGAGACGGCATTGGCGGAATTGACGCCGTAGTTCTTCTGGGCGCCGCTGAGATTGATGGTGGGCATCAGCTTCCGAGTCCTTCTGCGAGATTGGTCTTGGTCAGCTTCTGGGCTGCCAGGGTTCCGAGATAGGCGATCGCCGCGATGATCAGCACGACGGCATTGGCGGCTTGCGTGTAGTGGTAGTCGACGAGCCGGAGCGAATAGGTGGTCAGAACATCGGTGCTCGGCACGGCGAGGATGACGAAGAGGCTCAGGCCCTTGATGCCCGAGATGAAGGGCAGCAGCACGCCTGTTACCAGCGAGCCCTTCTGGATTGGAATGACGATCAACATCATCCGCCGGAACCAGCCGGCGCCGGAAATCTGGGCCGCCTCTTCCGGATCCTTGCCAAGCTGGGTCATGGCCGAGATACCGGCGCGCGAGGCGTAAGGCATCTGGTCGGCGATCAGCGCCAGGACAAGGATGGTGACGGTACCATAGAGGGCCGGCATCGGTCCGCGTGGCACGGCGAAGAGCGACAGATAGGCGGCGGCAAAGGCGATACCCGGCACCAGATAGGGCAAGAAGGTGACCTGCCGCAGATAGACCGACAGGACCTTCACCGGCGTGCGGATGACCACATAGCCGACAAGAAGTCCGAGAATGCCCGAGGTCAAGGACGCAAGACCGACGATGACGAGCGTGTTTTTTGCAGCCGCCCATAGATCGGGGCTTAAGAGGACCCCCGTCTGCAGTGCCACCGTGTGGAGATCACGGCCGATCCAGTAGTCGAGCGTGAAATTGTCGAGCGTGAACTGCGCCGGCAGCTTCATGATGGTGGAGAGGAACAGGGTCAGAAGCGGCAGTCCGACGCTCAAGAGAAAGATAAGTGCGGCAAAACCGGTCGCCGGCAGGCGGTACTTGCCGAGCCGGCTCTGGCGGTTCATCGAACCCTTCGAGCCAACAGTAACGAAGCGCCGGGCTTCACGAACAAGACGCGCATCGATCATCAGGGTGACGATGCCGATCAGCATGATCGAGGCCGCGACGACACCGGCAACGCCGGTCTGGCGCGACGCGATGCTGCGAAAGAGCGAGGTGGAAAGCACTTCGAACTTGACCGGCAGGCCGAGCACATAGGGCACGCCAAACTCGCCGAGGCACTTGGCGAAAATCAGCACCATCGAGGACAGAAGTGCGGGACGCATCAGCGGCAGGATGATCTGCATCGCCACCTGGTAGCGCTTGGCTCCAAGGATACGGGCGGAATCTTCGAGCTGGGAATCGAAGCGACGAAGGGCAGAGCCAAACAGCAGGATGACGAACGGCGTATAATGTAGCGCCAGGATCACGATGATCGGGAAGCGCCCATAGGCGACCCAGTCGGGCGGCGTTAGCCCCATGGCCTCGAACCAGCCCGGCTGGCCGCCGACCGTGCGGTTCTTGAAGAGCGTTGTCCAGGCAAGCGCAAAGGTCCAGGCCGGCAGCATGTAGGGCACGATCAGCGCTGTTGCGAACCAGCGCCGTCCGAACATGTCTGTCCGGCTGATCAACCAGGCGAGCACCGTACCGATCAACAAAGAAAGGCTGATCGCTCCGAGCGCAACCGATAGCGTGTTGAAGAGCGGCCGCCAGAAAAGATCGACCGAGACCGGCGACAGGAAGGCTCGATCAAGGTAGTAGAGCGTAAGCTCACCAAAGTCCTTGCCGAGCCGCCGCTCGTGGCCGAATTGGACGCGCACGGAATCGAGCACGATCGAGATGATCGGCACGACGATGAGATAGGTAAAGAGAAGTGCCGTCAGGACGCCGATCAGCGTCGTCGGCTCCCGCGACGCGACCTTCATCCGATAGCGCCAGCGCTGCCATGCCGTCGGCGCCATTGCGCTGCCGGGCAATGTAGCCGCTTTGGCTGTCTCACTCAATAAGGCCATGCTCTTCCCCTTGGAACTCAACATGCGCTGCCTGCCCCGGCGATCGATGCCGGGCGGAACTTTCAAAGTGCCAACGGGGAATAGAAATCAGCCGCCAGGGCGTGGCGCTGACCTACGCAAGAAGCCGCTCAATGACGCAAAAGGCGCGGCTGTCGGTTATTCAATCCTCCCCGTTCGCAGGGCAGGCGCAAGCGCTTGCCAGATGTCGGCGCAAGCTCCTCAACCGCGCCGCCGTCACCACGAACATAGACAGAACAAAAATTCCAATCCAGCTCTGTCTATGGAACGTATGATCCAATGGTGAGGCGCCATTGTCAACAAAAAAATGCACACGTGCGCAATGATATAAGCCGTTGTTTTTGATGACTCTTTTGTGACAATGATGTATTGTTTTTGGAACACGTGATCATTGAGGTTGGGCGAATGACTTCAGCGGGGAGAAATAGCCGATATAGACGGAGCGATGGCGACCGTTCACCGGCATCATCTGCTGGTTCACCGAGCGGGTAGGCTCGAACTTTTTCGTTGGAATGGGGCTGCTTTTGTGGCCCTGATGAAAAGCATCTGATTCTGCAGGAGAAAGGCATGGCGAGGGGCTTTGTGACGGCCGAAGAGGTTGCAAAACGCGCGGGCGTCTCACGCTCGGCGGTCTCGCGAACCTTTACGCCCGGAGCCAGCGTATCCCAGGCTGTGCGGCGCAAGGTTCTCAAAGCCGCCCGGGAGCTCGGTTACCGGGTCAACCGGCTGGCGCAAGGACTGAACAACGACCGCTCCAATCTCATCGGGGTCGTCGGTGCCAATCTCAGCGCACCCTTCCATGCAAAACAGCTCGATCTCTTGAGCATCGGCCTGTTGCGTCGCGGTCTGCAATGCCTGTTGCTCAATGCCGCGGATGCGCGAAAGGATATCGCGCCGCTGATCGAGCTACTGTTCGAATTCCGGGCGCAAGCGATCATCGTTCTTTCCGGAGAGCCGCCGGAATCGATCGTCGACCAGTGCATTGCCAACGGCGTGCGCCTGATCCTGATCAACCAGAAAATCGATCGCACCGATACCAGCATGGTGCTGAGCGACGATTCCCGCGGTGCGGACCTTGCAGCACTGCGCCTGATCGAGGCGGGCTGCAAGAAGGTTGCGGTGATCTCGAGTGGCAGCCAAACCCCTGCTCAGGTGCGCCGCACCACTGCGTTCAAAAAGAAAATGGCGACCGCCGGGGTCGAGGTGGTCGCCTGGTCGGGCGGTACCACGAGTTATGAAAGCGGTTACCAGGCTGGCTGCGAGGTGCTCGGCGACGAGGCGATCGACGGCGCGTTTTGCGTTACCGATCTCTTGGCTCTCGGCTTTCTCGACGCTGCCCGCACCGAAATGCACCGCCGCGTGCCGGCCGATCTTTCCGTCGTCGGCTTCGACGATATTCCGCAGGCAGGGTGGAAGAGCTACGAACTCACCACCGTTGCGCAGTCCTTCTCCGCTCTGACGGAGCATGTTCTCGAAGCGCTGGAAGCCGACGAGATGGAAACGCGACTTCAGGTCGTTCCCGTCACGATGGTCGAGCGCAAGACCGCCCGACGCTAGACCGGAATGCTCAAGTGGCCGCCGGCCGGATACGGCTGTCGATCAACAACCCACTCTGATCAAGGATGGGGTGCGCGACGGTTGCGATGTGTGCATTGATGCGTTTGAGATCGCGCAGCATGTCGAGATGGAGCGAGCTGGTTTCGATGCTTTCGGCGCGACCATCGCGCAGGCGCTGCAGATGCCGCTCAGCCGACTGCCGCTCCAGCCTGCGGACATCTTCCTTGGCTTCTACCAGGCGCCGCGCCATCGCGTTGTCACGCGTGGCAAACACGGCCTGGGCCATGCGCAGATTGTCGATCGTGATGGCGAAGAGACGCGACAGTTCCTCGTGGCCATCGGAGGAGAAAGCCAGGCCGCGGGCGATCTTCTTTGCAAGTTCGGCAAGGAGCCCCTTCTCGATGATGTCGCCGATATGCTCGAGGTTGATGGCATAGTCGACGATATCCATGGCGTGGCGGCGCTGTTCCTCGGCGATTTCGGACTGGCCGACGCGCGAGACGTAAACCTTGATCTCGTGTTGCACGCGATCCACGCGCCCTTCAAGCGTGCTGATCGCAGCAAGCCTTGAAGGGTCCGTCTGCTGCAGGGCGTCGTTTGCTTCGACCAGCATGCGCTCGATCAGGTCGCCGACGCCGAGCACTTCCCGACTTGCGCCGGCAAGCGCTGCGACCGGCGTGCCGAGATCGTTCTGTTCCAGGAAAAGCGGGCCGTCCGTCGCCTTTGGCTCGTCCGGCAACAGGCGCATGGTCAGGCGGGATAGAGGCCGAGCGAGGGGGGCCGCCAGAAGCGCCAGTGCGAGATTGAAGGCGAGATGCACATCAACCGGCAGATTGCCGCGTGAGACAGGCGGCCAGTCGATATGCGGGGCGATGTACCCGGCGAGCGCCAGAGCGGCGCCGACGGCACGCACGATCAGGTTGCCAAGGGCAACCCGCCTGGCGCTCGCCGCAGCCTTGAATGTGGCTAGAACCGGGGGCACAGCACCGCCGAGATTGGCTCCCAGAACGAGGGCGATGAGCGGGCCGGTCGAAAGGCTGGCGGATGTTGCAAGAGACAGGACCAGCACAACGACTGCCAGGCTCGATGACGCGAGCGCTGCGAGTCCTGCCGAGATGACGAGCGCCACCGGCCAGGCATTGTCGAGCATCCCGAAGAAAGCCGAAAGGGCGGCAGAGGTCCGCAGCGGTTCGGTCGCACCGCCAATCAGATGCAGCGACAGCAACATCAGCCCGATGCCGACGAGCGCTGCGCCTGATCCCTTGCGCGTGCTCGAGCTGCCGCGCCCGACAACGAAACCGCAAAGCAGCAAGAGCGGTGAGAGCCAGCCGAGCCCCAAAGCCACGATCCAGGCCGTCATCGCCGTGCCGACGTTGGCGCCGAGCAGCACGATCTGCGCCATGCGCGGCACGATGAGATCACGCTCGACGAAGGACGCGACCATGAGAGCGGTGGCGGTGGAGCTCTGGAGGGTGATGGTTGCGACGAGGCCACTGAAAAACGAACGAAGACCGTCACGCGTCCCGGCCGCCAGTCCGACTTTCAGACGGGCACCAAAAGCGCGTTGCATGCCGTCGCGAACCTGACCAAGGCCGAACAGGAGGAGCGCCACCGCGCCGAAGAGGTTGATGCTGACGATCGCAGTGCTCATGGCCCCTCCCCAATGCTTATTGCCGGCCGCGCAACAACTCCGCTCGGAAGAGTTGCTGAAAGGATGCATAGGTCTCAAAGCCGAGGTCGCTGACGAGCCGCATGACTGTCGTCGTCGAGACACCGCTGCGCACGGCCACTTCCCGTGCGCTCGCAAAGGCGACGTCGTACGGATGGGCAAGCACGAACTTGGCCACTTCCAGGCGCCCACCCTTCAGATGACGTCGGCCCAGACGGCAAGATTCCCGCAACTCGATGAAAGTCGCCGGCGGCGCGGAGGAAGAGGCCGTGGAGAGCAACTGGTCCATGGTCAGGCAGCCTCTTCCGTGTCGGAGGTGCTCTCGATGCGGATGTGCAGGCTTCCCGCTTCGGCACGATCGAGGAAGGCGTCGAAGGCCCCGAAGAAGATCGCTAGGAAGCCTGATGTCGATCCGTCCCAGCCGGTCCCGGGCGGACGGCCGACGTGTTTGGCGAGCAGGCGATAAAGCGCGCGCCGCCGCTCAGGTATCTTGTCAAGCGCAAGGACGCCGGCCTGGCGCAGGCAATACCAATCGGCGATCACCTCGATCATGTCGAGGCTGGCGGCGTCCTCAGAGATGGCGATCGCTCCTTGCCCGGAAGCGCTCGTCATGGCGCCGGCGTCGGGCATCAACTTGCGGACCGCAGCGATCGAAAGCCCGGATATTTCGTTGACGACATCTCCGGGCCATTCCTTCGGAAAATAGCGATGCTGGACCAGGGCACGCTTGTGTGCCTTCAGGAAGGAACCGTAATCCGCCGCGGCAAAGGCGGGGTCCGGATATTCGCCGGCTCGCGCCGCTTCGCGACGATAGGCGCGCAGCACGCGTGGATCGACGGCCATCGCTGACAGTTCGACGGTTTCGATGGACGACGCCGATTGAGACGGTTCGACGATCTTGAAGGCCGGCGGAAAGGCCACGAGCGATGGCACGGCGACATTGATCAGCGAGCGGCAGCCGCCCGCGCGGCGCGTAACGCCTTCGACATGCAGGTGCCCGCTAAAATGCAGCGTCATGCCGGCGGTCATCAGTGCATCTGCGACCGCCTGCTGTGGTGTCCTGCGGGCAATATTGGTCTCGCCGAAGAGAACGCTTTCGGCTCCCGTTGCGCCATCGAAGGGATCGAGCACCGGATAATGCGAGAATGCGAGCAGCGTTTTTCCGAGTTTCGTTGCGCGCGCGGACACGTCGGCAATCCAGTCGACGATGAACGGTTTCAGCCTGATAAGCGCGTTCCAGCCCGCGCCGGTGCTGTCGACGAAAGCGGCTTCATCACCCTCCTCAAACAGGCCGTCGCGTGGTTCGAAGACGTTGGCGTCGATCATCAGCAGCCAGAGACCCGGCTCGGGCTCGACCAGATAGGAGGCATCCATCAGCCGGTAGCAATTCCGGCCGTCCGGAGACGAGACCGGGTAGAGCCGATCCTCGACGCGGTCAGACGCCCCGAACGGGGTTTCCCAATGAAGATAGTCCGGCCGTCGGAAGTACCCATGGGTAGCCACGGGGGCAAGGCCCGTCGGATATCCCTCGCAATACATGCGCGGCGTTGCGTGGCTGCCGGGGGCTGCCTTTCCTACGTCGCTCGTGACGAGGACCCTCACGTCGTTCCGATCAAGAAATTGTTTGGTGTGGTGTCGCCCCTTGGGCCCGAAGATGTCGTGGTTGCCCGGAAGCGCATAAAAGCGCGTGCCATGGGCGCTCTCGTGCCCATCAAGAATGGTGCGCAGGCGCGCCGTTGTCTGTCTTTGCCCGTCGTCCGTGTAGTCGCCCAAAAGGACGACGTGACGGATGCCGCGGCGCGCGACCTCCGCCAAGGCCTCGTCCAGCGCTTTGGCACTTTCGTTGAAGACGCGGGTGGATTCGCGCGTGTCGGCCCAGCTTCTGACGGCCAGTTTTTCGCCGTCGATCTCTATCCGCGGGAACTCGAAATCGCCTTCAAGATCATGGAAATGGGCGTCGGCGATGATGGCGATTCGAGGCAAATCAGACATCGGCCTTCATCTCCAGACGGGAGGCCTCGACGAGGTCGATCCAGGCCGAAGCGCGGCGCGCTGCCTCATAGAGCATGGGCTTCGGCGTCTCGAACCATTCATCCGGCCGCAGTTCGCGATGCTCGCGGATGTGGGCGACGGCCGCGTCGAGTGTGGGAAACAGATGCGGCTGCTGCTTGTGCAGGAACAGCGCCACCAGCGACACCGAGCGGCTGCGTCCGCCGCGGCAATTGACGAGGATGTTGCCGCCATCGGCGAAGGGGTAGGTTGCGCGCTTCGGCATCGTCTGGCGTAGCGCACCGTCGAGAATGTAATAGGCACCGAGCATCATCGTGTCGGGGCTGCCATCACCGTCGATCATGCCGAGCTTGTAATAGCGGACGGCCGCATAGCCGCTTGCACAAAGATCATCATTGATGCTGACTTCTTCTTCGCGCACGAGGTTGATGTCCAGGTTGATCGCGCAATTGACGACAATGGAGATCCCGTGACGCTTGAGCAGGTCCAGGTCACGCGCGCCGTCACTGCCGCCGATATAGAGATCGGCGCTGTGGGGCCCGAGTTCTCTGGCGATCAGACTGATAGCGGGCCGGGTGTAGACCGGTGCGTCCATTGGATTTCCCCTTGTGTATGCGAACGGGTGGCATGCGTGTTCAGGCTACCGCGGTTTCAGGCCAGCTGGAGCCTGGCGGCTTGCTCCCTTTTCTGGACCGGGATGCCTGAAGCCACACTTACGCCGCCGGCAATCGCCGGCGTCGATGCGAGCACCGGCCCGCCGTCGAGCAGGCTGCCTATTTCCATGAAGGGACACACGGCGCCGCCCGCCTCGGCAACGAGCAACAGTCCGGCAAGGCAATCCCACGAGTTCATGTGCAGCTCGACATAGGCGTCCGAGCGCCCATCGGCGACGTAAGCGAGCGCAAGTGCCCCCGAAGCGCCGCGCCGCACATTGGCGCCCTTCTCCAGCATCTGCCGCATCGTCTCCAGATAGGTCTCGTCCGGCACCCGCCGCGACCAGCCCATTTCGACCGACGCGGCATCGAAGGTCGCCGTCGACGAGACCGTGATGACCTTGCCGTTGAGCGTTGCACCTTCTCCCCGGCGGCAGAAATAAAGTTCGTCGTGGGCCGGATTGTAGATTGCGCCGATCTCTGCGTGTCCGTGTTCGACATAGGTTATGGAGATGCAGAAGTGCGGGATTCCGCGCGCGAAGTTTGCCGTGCCGTCGACGGGATCGACGACCCAGACGCGATCGGCAACGGTCCCGCCGCCCTCCTCGCCCAGGAACGCATCGGCCGGAAAATGGGTGGCAATTGCGTCGCGAATATGGGCCTCGGAGGCCGCATCGGTTTCCGTCAGAAAATCCTGCGGGCCCTTTAGCGAAAAGCCACGCTCGGCACTTGCCTTGAAGCCGTCGAGCACCAGAGCGCCGGCAGAGCGAATGACATCCCGACACAACAGGGCCCGCCCCGAAAGGTCGTTCGAATAGCGCGGCTTGTGATCGTTCATCGGCGAAACTCCATTGCACACGCGTGCATATTTGCACGCGTGTGCATGTCGCGCAAGTCGAAATTGCCGGTCCGTGCCAGGTGCCCGGAAGATTGGTCGATCCTCGCGGCCGCACTCAGCCGCATCTGCGGCATTTCTGCAATATCCAAGCAGGCGCGGTCGACGTAGTGTCCACACGTCGAATCTCAAGGTAGGGTCGAATGACGACGATCACGATACAGGAAGCGCTCGACCGGGCGGGCACGGGCCCCTATCAGCGGCGCCTGATGGGCATATTTGGCCTGGTTTGGACGGCCGACGCCATGCAGGTGCTCGCCGTCGGGTTCACCGCCGCATCCATTGCCGCAACATTCGGGCTGACGGTTCCCCAAGCGTTGCAGACGGGCACGTTGTTTTTCCTGGGTATGCTGATCGGCGCCGTCGGCTTCGGCAGGCTTGCCGATCGGATCGGCCGGCGCCGGGTCCTGCTCGTAACCGTTGCCTGCGACGCGGTCTTCGGCATTCTGTCGATCTTCGCTCCGAATTTCGTGGTCCTGCTTGTCCTGCGCTTCCTCACCGGCGCTGCGGTCGGCGGCACACTTCCCGTCGATTATGCGATGATGTCGGAATTCCTGCCGGCGCGCAGCCGCGGGCGATGGCTGGTCATGCTCGAAGGCTTCTGGGCCGTGGGCACGCTGATCGTGGCACTGGCGGCATGGCTCATCGCTCTTGCCGGCCTTACGGACGGATGGCGCTACATCTTTGCCGTCACGGCCATTCCGGCAGTCATTGGCGTCGGACTACGCTTTCTCGTGCCGGAATCGCCGCTTTACCTGTTGCGCGCGGGCAAGGCGGAGGCGGCCAAGGCGATCGTCGATCGAATGCTGGCAGCCAACGCTCGACCGCAACTCGAGCCGACCGTATCGATCGCCCCGCCTGTACCGACCGCCGATATCAGTATCTTTTCGAAGGACTTGCGTCGCCGCAGCCTTCTGATCCTTTCGGTCTGGTTCCTCGTCTCGGTCTCCTACTATGGCGTCTTTACCTGGATGCCGCCGCGGCTTGCGGGAGAAGGCTTCGGCTTCGTGCGTGGCTATGGGTTCCTCGTTCTCATCGCTCTGGCGCAGATCCCGGGCTATGCGCTTGCCGCCTACGGCGTCGAGAAGTGGGGACGGCGCCCGACGCTGGTCGGTTTCTGCCTGCTCTCCGCCCTCAGTTGCCTGTTGTTCGTCGTGGCGGATGCGGCCTTAGTCGTTGCTGCTGCGCTCCTGATCATGAGCTTTGCACTGCTCGGCACATGGGGCGCACTCTATGCCTATACGCCGGAACTCTATCCGACCGCCTCGCGCGCGACCGGCATGGGGGCGGCCGGCGGCATGGCTCGGCTCGGTGGCCTGCTTGCGCCTTCGCTCATCGGATTGCTGGTGGCGAAGGGCTTCGGCCTAGCGATCGGCACCTTTGCAGGCTTGCTGCTTGTGGCGGCGATCGCCGCTGCGATGATCGATGCGGAAACCCGCGAGGTATCGCTGACCTGATACGGTGCATTCTTTTCAGGGGCAGTAGCTCACAGTTTGGAAAACTGAACTGCGTTTCAACGCGTTAGCGCCTCCTTTCCCTGTGAACAACCTGTGGACCGGCTGCGGACAAGGCCGGAAGTCGGGTTGCCGGCTGTTCGATCGTAAAAGCGCTCGTAAAATGGCTGTGCGGTCAAGCTCACGACCGTTAGTGTAGCAACTATCTCATCGGGGCCGGCACGTGTGCCGGTCCCGATTGTCCGCCCGGACGGGGGTCCTTGGCGGCGTCCCCTCCTCCCACAGAACGCTCATTTTGGCACCGTTTGGCAGTTCCGGCCGACGACCGCGGCGCACGTCTTGCGTTTATGCATAGCTGCATTGCACAATAAATGTTTTCCAGCTGGTCAAAAATCAGGCATAAAGCACACAGCTGATGCACATGGCGGGTCTCCTCCCAGTCCGCCGCAGCAGCTGTTCCCCTCTGGAGGTTTTTGACCTTCACACCTTTATGGGCCGCGGTCTTCCGCTGGCCCTTTTTTCTTTTCTGCGACCCTTCACCTTCGGCAAGGCTCCACGCCACTGTTGCTGCACGCGCAATTGCGTTTCGAAAAAACGTGTTCTGTAATGGGCCGCGTCATTGAGCGATGGAGGCGGGAGACCGGTGGAGCCGATACATCTGTTCGAACTGGTGATCGGCATGTTTGTCGCGATCATCGCGCTGCACTACGTCGCGCATCGGCTCGGCCTGCCGCCGTCGGTGGCGCTTCTTAGCGGTGGCGCGATGCTCGCCTTCATGCCGGGGCTGCCGGCCATCGCGGTCGACCCGGAGCTGGTGCTCGTCATCTTCTTGCCGCCGCTGCTCCTCGATGGCGCCTGGACGATCGCGGTCGGCCGCCTGCGCCGTCACCTGATCGGCATCGCGTCACTTGCGATCGGCGCAGTGTTTTTTACCGCGGCCGTCGTTGCCGTCGTGACGCACCTCATCTTCCCGTCCCTGCCTTGGGCCGCATGCGCCGCACTCGGGGCGATCGTCTCGCCGCCCGACGCCGTCTCGGCACGGGCCGTGCTGCAGCGCGTGCAGTTGCCGCGACGGCTGCAGATCCTGCTCGAAGGCGAAAGCCTGCTCAACGATGCAAGCGGACTGGTATTGTTCCGCTTCGCGATCGCCGCCGGCGTCACCGGGGCTTTCAGCGCCGGCGAGGCGGTCGGCAACTTCTTCCTGCTGGCGATCGGCGGTGCCCTTGTCGGCCTCGCCATCGGTACGGCGTGGGTGCTGCTTGCCCGCCGCCTCGGAGATGAGTACCTGATCATCGCCGCGACGGCCCTTTTGTCCTGGACGTCCTACCTGCTCGGCGAGTTCCTGCATGTTTCAGGCGTGATCGCGACAGTTACCACCGGCCTCGTCGCCAGTTGGCACCAGCACACCGTGCTCTCGGCCGCCACCCGTATGCGCGGCTCGGCCTTCTGGACCGTCATCGTCTTCCTGATGGAGGCCGCGGTTTTCATCCTGATCGGCCTGTCGCTTCGCGGCGTGGTCGAGCGCGGCGGCGGGTTCGAGACCGTTGCAGCGACCTTGGGATGGCCGATCCTCATGGTACTCTTCGCGCTCACCGTCGCCCGCTTCTTCTGGGTGTTCGGTTCCGACTTCGCAATCTGGCTTGGCAACAGGCTGGGGCTCAAGCGCTACACGCCGGTCGGCGCGCGTGGTGCGACCGTGCTTTCCTGGGCCGGCGTTCGCGGCGTGGTAACGCTCGCGCTTGCGCTGAGCGTGCCCGAAGGCTTCCCCGGCCGGGACTTCATCCTGGTAACCTCCTTTGCCGTTATCCTTGGAACGGTGCTGATCCAGGGAACGACGCTCGGGCGGGTGATCGCCTGGGCGAGGCTCGTCGAGCCTTCGTCTGAAAAGGCACCCCTCACCCTAAGCCAGGCCGAGGCGGCGATGGCCCAGGCGCAGCTCATCACCATTCAAAGCCGCGCCTATGACGCGGCGGGCAATCTCATCCATCCGCAATTGCTGGACCGCTATCAGCGCCGAGCGGTTTCGATCGTCGACTATGCCGCGCGCACGGAGCATTACACGCCGATCCTCCACGCCCATTTCGACGTCGTGCTCGAAGCGGTCGCGACCGGGCGGCGCGAACTCATCCGGCTTCATCGCGCCGGCGAAATCGACGATGAAACGCTGCATGAACTGGAGCGCGATCTCGACCTTGAGGAATTGAGCGCAATATCTGCCAAGGCGTGAGCCTCTTGCCGGAACGTTTCTTTCCATTTTCTCCTTTGACATGAGGGGCGGATGTCCTAGATGTCCGCAAATTGGCGCCAAGTATCGAGGAGCTTGAGAGCGATCAAGAAGTCAAAGGCGCCGAAACCACCAAAACCGAAGACGCTGTTGCAGAAGCTGGCTGCCTCGCCCGAGAAACTGTTTTCGGGTTCGTTTCGCCAGCAATGTGCAGCACTTTGCTATCGTTACGTGCCTGACGGCGCGATCGAGATCCTTGTGGTGACGTCGCGCGACAGCGGCCGCTGGCTCATTCCAAAAGGCTGGCCGATGAAACAGAAGGAACCGCACGAGGCCGCGGCGATCGAAGCCTTGCAGGAGGCCGGTGTTCGCGGGAAAGTTCGCAAGAAGCCGATTGGCAGCTACACCTACTTAAAGATGCTCGATGACGGCGACGTGGTGCCCTGTATCGTTGACATCTTCCAGATCGAAGTCACCAAGCTGGCGGAAAAATACAAGGAGAAAGGCGAGCGTTTGGTCGCCTGGGTCAGCCCCGATGAAGCGGCGCGGCGCGTCCGCGAAATCGAGCTCAAATCGCTTCTGGTCGACTTCAAGCCGCGGTGAAGTCGCGCACCTTTCCGGATCACATCCTCGGACGATAGCCGCGCTGACGTTTGCTACGCGTTAGCTCGAGGAAGAGTTTGACCGCCTCCTCCTCCCGCGCGAAGTGGTGCACCATCATCTGGCCGTGACTTCCGATCCGTCCCCAGCGCCGCGTCAGGCACGCCTCGCCCAATAGGGACATGGAGATCTGCATGGAGTAGTAGCGCGCCATGTTTCTGGCCGCGTCCCTTCGCTCGACATAGATCTGGTAGGGCTGAACGATCGTCATGCGCGAAGATTCGGCGATCGGCGCGCATAGGTCCAACGAGAGTTTTGAATCGATCCGGGGTGATCGATTCATTTTCGTGATCTGTCGCAACGGTGGGTCGGAGCGACGTGCCAGGGCTTAGTCCGGCGCCCAAGTCAAAGGCCGCCGGAGCCGCTCTGGATCGCGCTACTGAACCGCCGCGGTTCCGTAGACGAGGTTCGGCAGCCACAGCGAGAGCTGCGGAAACATGCTGAGCATCACCAGCAGCACCATCATCATTGCGAGATAAGGCAGGACCTCCCGCGCATAGGCCATCATCGGTACCTTCAACACCATCGACGAGATGTACATCAGGCCACCGACCGGCGGCGTGATGCCGGCGATCGTCAGGTTGGTGATGAAGACGACGCCGAAATGCACCCGGTCGATACCGACGCCGTCGATGATCGGGATCAGCATCGGGGTGAGGATGATGAGCGCCGCCGAGCCTTCGATCGCCGTGCCGATGACGATGAGGAGAACGTTGATCAGGAGCAGCATGAGGAGCGGGTTGTCTGTCGCGTCACCTAGCCAGCCGGACATGGCCTGCGGCACCTGTTCCCAGGCGAGATAAAAGCCGAAGGAGGCGGCCGCGCAGATCATGATCATCACCACGGCGGAATCGCGCACCGCTTCTGCCAGGACCTCCGGGATTTGCCGGAAGGTGAACTCGCGGTATCCGAAGATGGCGACGAAGAGCACATAGACGACGACAACCGCCCCGGCCTCCGTGGTGGTGAAGATGCCGTAGCGCGTGCCGGCGAAGATGACGACCGGGATCGACAGCGCCCAAAGGCCGTCGATCAGCGCCCGGCTCGCCTCCGCCCTGCTGGCGCGTTCCTTGCGGAGCGGCTTGTAGCCACGCTTGCGGGCGATGAAATAAGTGGTGACCATCAGACCTGCCGCAAGCACGAGGCCGGGAACGACGCCTGCAGCAAACAGTCGGCCGATCGAGGTTTCGGCGAGGAAGCCGTAGACGATGAGACCGATCGAAGGCGGGATCAGGCTGGTAATGATCGCCGCCGACGAGGTGATGACCGCGGCGAAGGCACGGCTATAGCCCCGTTCCGACATCTCGACGCCGAGCGTCTTTGCGAGCATCGCAGCGTCGGCGTTGGCAGACGCTGTCAGGCCGCCGAGAAGCGTGCCGAGCACCGTACACATCTGCGCCAGTGCGCCGGTCATGTGGCCGACCAGCACGTCGGCGAGCGTCAGCAGGCGCCGGGTGATGCCCGATGCATTCATGATGCAGCCGGCAAGCACGAAGAGCGGCAATGCCAGCAGTGACACGGACTGGCTGCCCTCGGCCATCTCCTGTGCGAAGTTGGCAAGCGGGATCATGTCCATGTTGATGAAGAAGAAGGCAAGCGCCCCGATCGCCATCGCCCAGGTGATCGGCGTCGACAGGAGGAAGAGGACGACGACCAGCAGCGAGGGGCCGGCAAGATGAAAAAGGGTCATATCAGCGATTCCACATTGCGGTGCAGGCGAACGGTCCATGGCCTTTCGACGATCAGGTGCTGGACGAACATGCCGGCCGAAGCCAGCGCCAGCGGCCCGTAGGAAAGGCTGCGAGACAGATCCATCGCGATCGTGTGCACGTGCCGCGAAGTCCAGGCCTGCCAGCCGAAGAGAACGGTCATGACGATGAAGAATAGCGCCAGCAGCAGGTAGTTGAACCAGGCGATCGCCTGCTGCCAGCCGTTGGGTAGCGCCGCGACGAGGACATCGATCGCCGCATGCGTGCCGAGACGAACACCGGCGACGGCGCCGAAGAACACGAGGTAGGCAAAAGCCATGATCGCCAGCTCGTAGGTCCAGGCAGCCGGCTGCGGGAAGATGTAGCGGCTGACGACACCCCAGAGGATCGAAAAGACGATGACGAGAAGGGCGGCAACGCCGACCGCTTCATCGGCGCGCCGCAGGCTGAAGAGAGGAGCGGTCTCTTCCGGCGAAGGTGAGGTTTCCATGATGGCCCCAATCATTTTGAAAGGCGGAACAGGGCCGGCGCTTGGGCCGGCCTGATGGTTTTCTGTCGCGGCATCCTGAACGCGCCCGACGCCAGCACGACGCGGCGTCTCTATCGCCGCGTCGTGCAATTGCCTGCTTACTGCGCCATCGCCCTTTGCACCTGGTCGTACACGCCAGGCGTGATGTTTGGCACTTTCTCGTAGGCAGCGCGCGAGGCTTCGATAAAGGCCGGGATGTCGATGTCGGTGACGATCTCGACGCCGGAAGCCGCAAGCTGCTTGGCGTAGGCGTCATCCGTTTCGAGCGTCATTTCGGTCAGCTCCTTGGCGATCGTCTGGCCTTCCTCGAGCAGGATTTTCTGCAGGTCTTCCGGCAGGCCGTTGAAGAATTGGCTCGATGCCACCCAGGCGGTGAACATGATCTGGTGGCCGGTTTTGGAGATGACCTTGCGGGTTTCGTTCAGCTTGGCGCCGGCGATCGAACCGAAGGGGCCTTCGGCCGCATCGACGACGCCGGTCTGAAGCGCGTTGTAGACGTCGCCCCAGGGCAGTTCGGTCGGCCGTGCGCCATAATTGCCGAAGGTCGCCATCATGATCGGCGACGAAGGCACGCGGATGGTGACGCCGGCGAGATCGGCCGGCGAGCGAACCGGCTTGTTGGCGATGATGTGGCGATAACCGAAGAGGCCGTTCGGCATGATGATTTTGATGCCCTGCGCCTCAAGCTTGCCCGAGAGCTCCTTGTAGAGGTCCGACGCGAAGAGACGGTCGGTCGCCGCCAGATCGGGGTAGACATAGGGGCCGGCCAGAATGGAGAGATCCGGGACGAACTGGCCGAGCTGGCCATAGTCGGTGGCGCTGAGCAGACTTGCGCCGCTCATGACCATCTCGTTGACCTTCTTCTGCGCGCCGAGCTGGTCGCCGGTCATGACCGTGATGGCGATGCGGCCACCCGAACGTTCGCCGACACGCTCGGCATAGGTTTTCATGGCTTTGACGATCGGCTCGTTCGGATTCACCTGCGAGGTCGAGAACCTCAGGCTGTATTCCTGCGCGTTGGCGACGGCGCAAAAGGACAGCGCAGCCACGGCTGCAGCCAGAACAAAGGTCTTCATCAATTTCCTCCTCTTCCCGGACTCCCCTCCGGAATTCACAATGAATGAATAGATCATTCATAAATGAACGCATCACGTCAAGGGCTGGGCGCCGAAATTGACCGATGATCGGACGAAACAACAAAGCCGGAGCGGCTCTATATCGCTCCGGCTTTTGAATCTTGAAGCCGTTATTCTTATATAAAACCTTCTGCGTTAACCGCCGAACCTGTAGTCGGCGATCGACTGCGGCTTCATCTCGATCGAGAACCCGGGCCGCTGTGGCGGCATATAGGCGGCGTTCGCGATCACGCAGGGGTCGAGGAAGTGTTCGTGCAGATGGTCGACATATTCGATGACGCGACCATCCTTCGTTCCGGATACGGCAATATAATCGATCATCGACAGGTGTTGGACATATTCGCAAAGGCCGACGCCGCCGGCATGCGGCCAGACCGGCAGTCCGTATTTGGCGGCAACGAGCAGCACCGCCAGCACCTCGTTGAGGCCGCCCATGCGGCAACTGTCGATCTGGACGATATCGATCGCGCCTTCGGCGATGAACTGCTTGAACATGATGCGGTTCTGGCACATCTCCCCGGTCGCGACCTTCACCGGACCGATCGCCTCGCGGATCTTGCGATGGCCGGCAACATCGTCGGGGCTCGTCGGCTCTTCGATGAAGAACGGCTTGGCAAAGGCAAGCTGCTTGACCCAGTCGATCGCCTCGCCAACCTCCCAGACCTGGTTGGCGTCGATCATCAAGTAGCGGTCCGGGCCGATCACCTCGCGCGCGATTGTCAGTCGCCTGATGTCGTCGGCAAGGTCGCGGCCGACCTTCATCTTGATGTGGTTGAAACCTTCGTCGATCGCCTCCTGGGCGAGACGCCGGAGCTTATCGTCGTCATAACCGAGCCAGCCGGCCGATGTCGTGTAGCAGGCATAACCTTCATTCTCGAGCGTCGCGATGCGCTGAGCCTTGCCGGGTTCGGCCCTGCTGAGGATGGCGACCGCCTCGTCACGCGTCAGCACGTCCGTCATGTAGCGGTAGTCGACGATGTCGGCGATCTCTTCCGGCGACATGTCGGCGACCAGCCGCCAGACGGGCTTGCCCGCCTCCTTGGCAAGCAGGTCCCAGACGGCGTTGACGACGGCGCCGGTCGCCAGATGCATCGCACCTTTCTCCGGACCGATCCAGCGCAGCTGGCTGTCGCTGGTCAGGTGCCGCCAGAACCGGCCGGGATGGGCGAGAATGTCTGATGTCTCCTGGCCGACGATCAGATGCCGCATGGCCTTGATCGCCATGCAGCAAATGTCGTTGCCGCGGCCGATGGTGAAGGTGAGACCATGGCCCGCAAGTCCCTCCCGATCGGTGTCGAGGATGACATAGGCCGCGGAATAGTCCGGGTCCGGGTTCATCGCGTCGGAACCGTCGAGGCTCTGCGAGGTCGGAAAGCGCAGGTCGAAGACGCGCAGATCAGTGATGCGGGTCATGGTCACTCCAGTCTTATGATCAATCGTCCGCGCGCACGGACTGCTTCTGGCTGCCGAGGCCCTCGATGCCGAGTTCGACGACGTCGCCGGCCTTAAGGTAACGCGGCGGCTTCATGCCCATGCCGACGCCGGGCGGCGTGCCGGTCGAGATGATGTCGCCCGGCTGCAGCGACATGAACTGCGACAGGTAGGAGACGAGGTAGGCAACGCCATAGACCATGGTCTTCGACGAGCCGTTCTGCATGGTTTCGCCGTTGACCTTCAGCCACATCGGCAGGTTCTGCGGGTCCGCCACTTCGTCCTTGGTCACCAGCCACGGGCCTGTCGGACCAAAGGTGTCGCAGGACTTGCCCTTGGTCCACTGTCCCTGGCGCTCGATCTGGAAGGCGCGTTCGGAGACGTCGTGCACGGTGCAGTAGCCGGCGACATAGTCGAGTGCTTCCGCCTCGGTGACGTACTTGGCCTTGCGGCCGATGACGACGCCGAGTTCCACTTCCCAGTCGGTCTTCTCCGAGCCGCGCGGAATGATCAGGTCGTCATTCGGGCCAACGATCGCCGACGTCGCCTTCATGAAGATGATCGGTTCGGAGGGAACCGTGGCGCCCGTCTCGGCGGCATGGTCGGAGTAGTTGAGGCCGATGCAGATGAACTTGCCGGTACCGGCCACGCAAGGGCCGAGCCGCTGGTTGCCGTCGACAGCCGGAAGGCCGGCGAGATCGAGTGCCTCGAGTTCGGCGAGTTTGTCCGGGTCGAGCGCCGCACCTGAGAAATCGGCGACGTGGCCGGAAAGATCACGCAAGGTGCCGTTCGCATCGAGGATGCCCGGCTTTTCCTGGCCCGGGAGGCCGTAACGAAGAAGTTTCATATCTCTGCTTCCTGCTTGTCTGTTGTCAGATGGTCCAGCCGCCATCGATGGCATAGGCCTGGCCGGTCGTATAGGTGGCGCCCGCGAGATGGACGGCAAGGTCGGCGATCTCTTCCGGGGTGCCGAGCCGTCCCATTGGCTGGCGGGCGATAAAGGCGGCACGCGCAGTTTCATAGTCTCCCTGGGCGCGCATGCGGTCCTGCAGCGACGGGCTTTCGACGGTGCCCGGGCAAATGGCGTTGCAGCGAACGCCCTCAGACACGTAATCGGCTGCGACGGCCTTTGTGAGACCGATGACGGCGGCCTTGGTGACGCCGTAGGCAAACCGGTTGGGTACGCCCTTGATGCTGGAAGCGACCGAAGCCATGTTGATGATCGCGCCGTCCTTGCGGACAAGCATGCCCGGAAGGACCGCACGAATGGTACGGATCATCGCCTTGACGTTGAGGTCGAGCGCGAACTCCAGATCGCTATCCTTCATCTCCAGGATCGAACCGGCATGCACGAAACCGGCGCAGTTGAAGAGGACGTCGACGGCGCCGATCTCTGCCACGAGCGCTTCGACCGCTTGCGTGTCGAGAACGTCGAGCCGGTGCGTTTCGACGTCGGCTTCCTTTACAAGTGCCGCAAGCGCATCGGTATTGATATCGGTCGCGTGCACCTTTGCGCCGGCCTTCACAAAGGCCAAAGCCGAAGCGCGGCCGATGCCTTGAGCCGCAGCCGTAATCAGGACGACCTTGCCTTTAAGATCCGCTGTCATTCTCGATCCCTCATGCTTTGCGTTCAACGACCAGGATATGGTCGGCGGCGAGAACGACCTCGCCACGCTGGTTGATGACTTCTAACCGTTCGACGATGCGTCCCGCCTTCGGCCGCTTCGGATCGTCCTCTTTGGCGGCGATCGTCACGCGGGTACGGATCGTATCGCCGATATGAACCGGGCGCACGAAGCGCAGACGATCATAGCCGTAGGAAAAGGCAACCGGATTGATCAGCGATGCCGTAAGGCCGACGCCGATCGAGAAGATCATGGTGCCGTGGGCGATGCGCTGCCCCCCCGGCAGGGTCTTGGCGAACTCCGCATCCATGTGGTGCGGAAAGAAATCGCCGGTGTGGCCGGCATGGACGACGAAATCGGTCTCGGTGATCGTCCGGCCCGTCGTCAGGCGCTCATGCCCCAACTGGTAGTCTTCGAAATGGATGATCTGTTCCGACATCTCAGCGTCCCGGAAGTGGCGCGATCGCCGTTGCCGGCGACGCACTCGATTGATAGGCGGCCTCGACGAGAGCCATTGTCTGCCAGGCGTCTTCCACCGAGCCGATCAGCTCCGGGTCTTCGCCGGAGGCGAAACGCTGCAGATTGGCCATTCGGTTGGCGAAGGCGTCGGGGAACCAGGCGCCTTCAAGCGGAACCGACACCCACTCGACAGCCCCGGTTGGCCGGATCCAGAGCTCGTCGGGCTCGCCCTTGGGATAGTCGAGGTTGACACCGAGTTTCACATAAGCAGCACCCGACGTGCCCGAGATGCGGAACTCGCAGGCCTGGAACTTACGGCCGAAATCATGGTCGTGATTGATCGAGAGCACGCAGCGCACTCGATCACCATAGTCGAGGATCGCAGCCGTCCGTGTCTGGGCAACCTCATGGTTCGGATGGCCGATCGTCTTCGCATGGACGCCCAAGGGGTTGCCGAGCAGGCCGCGCACGAGATCCAGATAATGGATCGAGTGCATGGCGATCTCGATGCGCGGCAAGCCTTTCAAGAACGGCCAAAAGCCCCAGGGGGTGGAGAGTGCAAGCCAGGCGTCGAAATCGACGACCTCGCCGAGGTATCCCTTCGCGATCGCGTCTTTCAGCGCCAGCATGATCGGCGCGAAGCGGAGCTGGAAATTGACCGCCGCCTTCAGTTTGCGCGTCCGGCAGAGCTCGAGAATGGCGGTCGCGGCTTCAAGGTCCGAGCCCATCGGCTTCTGGATGAGGGCAGCGGCGCCGATCGGAAGCTTCGCCAGGATGGCGGCATGGGCCGCCGGCGGGGTCGCCAGATCAAAGATTGCATCAGCGACCGCAAGCGCATCCTCTTCCCGTTCGAAGGCGGGAATGCGCCAGGCGCCGGCAAGCTTCGCGGCCTTCTCCCGGTCTGGATCATAAAGGCCCGCGACTGGGAAGCCGGCCTGGCGATAAGCCGGCAGATGTGCGTCGCCGACGATGCTGCCGGCGCCGAAGATCACGATCGGCCGGGGCTTTGCCGGTTTCGGCCACCACTGCCTGAGCGCGCCCGGATCGAAATTTTCAGCCATTGTGGGAGACCTTGCCGTCGTGATGGAAGACCTCTTCCATCATCGCCCACCACTCGCCTTCCTGGCGCGTCTCAAGCGGCTTCTGGCAGGGCATACAGACCGACCACCATTCCTGGTTCTTCGGATGTGCGGCCATCTTGGCCATGTCCGCCTCAAAATCAGAGCCGACATACTCCCAGTAGCCGAAGAGCAGGTTTTCCGGCTCCTTGAGGAAGATCGAGTAGTTGGTAACGTTGCACTGCGAAATCAGCGCGAGGATCTCCGGCCAGACGGCGGCGTGCAACGCCTTGTATTCGGCGACCTTGGACGCCTCCAGACCGATCACCATTCCCATTCGCTGCATGATGACCTCCCTATCCTAGCCCCGAAACTCGCGGGTAAACTCGTCGATCGAGCGGGCGCGCACGGCATCCCAATCCCAGGAAATCCCGATGCCTGGCTCGGACGGCGCCAATGCGCGACCGTTCCGGATCTCCATGCCCTTGGTCGTGAGATCATCGAGCTGCGGAATGTACTCAACATATTTGCCGTTCGGCACGGCGCAGACGAGGCTGACATGCAGCTCCATCAGGAAGTGCGGGCAGACCGGAATGTCGAAGGCTTCCGCCGCATGCGCGACTTTCAACCACGGCGTGATGCCGCCGATACGGGCAACGTCGACCTGGACGATCGAGCAGGCGCCCTTCTGCATGTATTCGCGGAAATGACGGATCGAGTACATGGATTCACCCACCGCAATCGGTGTGGGCGTCGAGCGCGTCAGCCGGATATGGCCGTCGAGATCGTCGGCCGGCAGCGGCTCCTCGATCCAGGCAAGGTCGAGCTCCTTCAGCCTGGACGCGCGGCGGATCGCCTCGTCGACGGTGAAACCCTGGTTGCAGTCGGTCATGATCTCGAAGCCGTCGCCGAGCGCCTTGCGCATTGCCGACAGGCGATCGTAATCCTCCGAGCCGTGCGGCTTGCCGATCTTCACCTTCGAACCTGAAAAGCCCTTGGCCTTGGCGGCAAGCGCGTCCTCGACCAGCGCTTCCTTTTCGATGTGCAGCCAGCCGCCCTCGGTGGTGTAGAGGGGGCAGCTTTCCTTGGCGCCGCCGGCAAGCTTCCAGAGCGGCAGCTTCTGCTTTTTGGCGCGCAGGTCCCAAAGTGCTGTGTCAACTGCCGCCAGCGCCAGCGCCGTTATCGGGCCGATCGTCGTCGCGTGGGTCGCAAATTCTAGTCTGTGCCAGATCGCCTCGATGCAATCGGCATCCTCGCCGATCAGGATCGGCACCAGGTGGTCGGAGAGAAGCCGCATCACCGACGAACCGCCCGTACCGATCGTATAGCTGTAGCCGGTGCCCGTCGCGCCATCGCTGTCGGTGATGGTGACGATCGGGGTTTCCTGGCTGACGAAGCTCTGGATCGCATCGGTCCGCTTCACCTTCGGCGGCAAGTCGACCATGCGCAGTTCAATTTTCTCGATTCTTGCCATGTCAGCCTTCCAGAGCCTTGCCGGTATCGATGTCGAAGAGGTGGGCGCGCGAGAGGTCGAAGCTCATGCGCACCTTCTCGCCCGGGCCAAGCGGGCGCGGATTGAGCATGCGCGAAACCCAGTCTCGACCGTTGAACTGGATGAAGACCAGCGTTTCATTACCCAGCGGTTCGGTGATCGACACCGGTAGCTCGACCTCGTGCACGGCGGCCGGGTCGCCGGCATGCAGACCATGGCCGCTCGGATAGATGTCGTCAGGCCTCAGACCGAAGGTGACCTTCTGTCCCGGACGGAGCGCGTTCACAAACCGCGGCGGGATAGGCAGCCGCATGCCGCTTACAAAGACGAGCGTACCGTTGTCGACGATCGCCTCGTCCATGTTCATCGGCGGCGAGCCGCTGAAGCCGGCCACGAACTTTGTGGCCGGGCGCTGGAACACTTCTTCCGGCGTGCCCACTTGTTCGATATAGCCATCACGCATGATGACGATGCGGTCTGACAAGGTCATCGCCTCGACCTGGTCGTGGGTGACGTAGATCATCGTCGCCTGCATGCGGGCATGCAGCTTCTTGATCTCGGTTCGCACCTGGGTGCGCAGCTTCGCATCCAGGTTCGACAGAGGTTCGTCGAACAGGAAGACATCCGGCTGGCGCACGATCGCGCGGCCCATGGCGACGCGCTGGCGCTGGCCGCCGGAAAGCTGCGACGGGCGACGCTCCAGAAGATGGCCGAGATCGAGGATGGCAGCGGCTTCATCGACCCGCGTCTTGATCTCGTCTGCCGAGCGTCCGGCGATCTTCAGCGAAAAACCCATGTTTTCGGCGACCGTCATATGCGGATAGAGCGCATAGGACTGGAAGACCATGGAGATATTGCGCGCCCGAGGTGGCAGGTCGTTGACCTTCTTTCCGCCGATTTCGATCGCGCCATCGCTGACGTCTTCGAGGCCTGCGATCATGCGCAGCGTTGTCGACTTGCCGCAGCCCGACGGGCCGACGAGCGCGATGAACTCGCGGTCCTTCACTTCGAGGTCGATGCCGTGGACGACCTCGAGCGCGCCGTAGCGCTTGACCAGTTTCCTGAGGGTGACAGGAGCCATGAACGATTATCCTTTCACCGCGCCGAAGGTGAGGCCCGAAACGAGGTGCTTCTGAATGATGAAGGTAAGGGTCAGCGCCGGGATGATCATTACGACGGCGAGCGCACACATGCCGCGCCAGTCGATGGTGAATTCGGCGGTGTAGTCGAGAAGCCCGACCGGCAAGGTCTTGGAATTGACCGAGCGGGTAATCTGCGAGGCAAGCGCATACTCGTTCCAGGACGTCAGGAACGCAAAGATGCCGGCGGATGCGATGCCGGGACCGGCAAGCGGAAACTCCACCTGCCAGAAGGCCTGCCACGGCGTGCAGCCGTCTATCTGGGCGGCCTCGGCGAGATCCTTCGGCACCTGGCGGAAGAAGCCGTCGATCAGCCAGATGGTGAAGGGCACGTTGAGCGCGACATAGGTCAGGATCAGCGAAAAATGCGTGTCGATGATACCGGTGCGGGCGTAGAGCATGAAGAGCGGCAGCGAGAGCGCGATGCCAGGCACGGCGCGCGTCAGCATGAAGCCGAGGAAGATCGCCGACTTCGCCTTGAAACGATAGCGGGCAAAGGCGTAGCCGCCGGCCATGCCGATCGCCAGTGCAATCACCGTCGAGGTCACCGAGATGATCAGCGAATTGCGAAAATAGTCCCAGACGGGAACGCCACCCTGCCCGGCGCCCGCAAACATGGCGCGATAGGCATCGAGCGAAATGCTCTCGGGGATCCAAACCGGTGGTTTCGCCATGATTTCGACGGTCGGGCGCAGCGACGACAGCACGATCCAGAGGCCGGGAAGGCAGATCACGGCCATTGCGAGAAACAGGCCGATCAGGTGCACCGTCTTCAACAGGCGGCGGCGCAGGCGGTGCGAAGCGTTGATATCCATTACCACTCGGCTCCGATCTGCTGGCGCGCCGCGGCGAGCTTGCGGAAGAAATAGACGGTGAAGACGATCGACAGGAGGATCGCGACATAGGCCATGGCGTTGGCGAGCCCCATGCGGGCATCGGCATAGGCTGTGCGGCCGACGAGCGTCCAGAGTAGCTCCGTGCGCTTGGCCGGGCCGCCATCGGTCATGATCTTGACGATGTCATAGGCGCGCGCGACGTCGAGAGAGCGGATCGTCATGGCGATGAAGGCGAACGGCATCAGATAGGGCCAGGTGACATAGCGGAAGGTCTGCCAGGGTGTGCAGCCGTCGACATGGGCAGCCTCGACCGGATCCTTCGGCATGGCGAGCAGGCCGGCCAGAATCAGGATCGCAAAGACTGCGGTCGAGGACCAGACTTCGGCGATGATGATCGAGAGCAGTGCGAGATTGCCGTCGATCAACCAGGGAATTGCCTGATCCGTCAGTCCCAGCGACTGCAGCGCATTGTTGACGAAGCCGATATTGTCGTTGAAGAGGAACTTGAACTGGAAGCCGACGAGCACGGGCGAAAACATCATCGGAAACATCATCATGGTGCGCAGCAGGCGCTGGCCGTGGGTCGCCTTGTTGACAAGCAAAGCCAGGCCGAGACCGAGGAGCATCTCGGCGTTCAGAGCCACAGTCAGCAACAGCACGGTGCGGCCAAACGCGACCCAGAATTCGGCGTTGCCAAGTACGGTCGCGTAGTTGCGCAGGCCGACAAAGACCCACAGCGTCTCCGGTTTGGTCAAGCGGAACGGCGTGAAGCTCGAATAGAAGGAAAAAAGGAGCGGCAACACGATCACCGCCGCGAGCACGACAAAGGCCGGAAGCAGAAGCAGGGCCGGTGCTGACAATTTCTTGAGCTTCATCGGGCAGTCCTGAGGATTGCATGAAATGGCTGAGGCGGCGCCGGCGCCTTCAAGGCATCGGCGCCGCCTCATGGGTAACGATCAGAGCTTGCCCGCGTCTTCGAGAATGCCGGTCGCTTTCTGAGCGGCGGCATCAAGCGCTTCCTTCGACGTCTTGTCGCCGAGGATGGCGGCCTGGAGTTCCGGATAGACGGCGTTGGAGATTTCGATCCACTCGGCCGTCTTCGGAACCGGGAAGGCATGCTTTGCGGCTTCCTGGAAAGCCTGCAGCACTTCCGTCTTGTAGGCGTCGCCCTCGGCTTGCTTGATGTTGTATTCCCAGACGGCAGTCCGGGTCGGCAACGGGCCGGCAGCCGATTCCAGCTTCTGGCTGTCCTCGTTGGTCAGCCACCAGACGAGCGAAGCGGCCGCTTCCTTGTTGGCGCAATCTTCGGTGACCGAGAAGCCATGATGGCCCGACCAGCCGGTGCGCTTGCCGGAAGAACCGGCCGGCTGCACCTTCACGCCGACATTGCCGGCGACCTTGGAGGACTTCGGGTCGTTGAAGAAGCTCGCCCAGCCAGGCCAGTCGAGGTTGAGGGCGATCGAGCCCGAGGCAAAGCCCTGGCCGAGGTCGTCCCAAAGATAGTTGGTCGTGCCCGGCGGTACGGCCTTGTCCTTGTAGAGCTTGACGAACCAGTCAAGCGCATGGACACCGGCTTCCGAGTTGAAGGCGGGGCGCCCGTCCTTGTCGAGATATTCGCCACCTTCGGCGACCAGCATTTCATAGAAGCGACCGTTGATTGCCTCTTCCTTACCGGCAAACTGCGTGCCGTAGAAATTCGGCGGGGCGGCGAAGAACTCGGCCTGATCGCTGACCTGGGCCCAGGTGTCCGGCGGCGCGAGGTCGTAACCGTATTTCGCCTTGAAGGCGGTCTTCTTGGCTTCGTCCTGGTAGAGGCTCTTCTGGTAGTAGAGCGCCGACACGTCGAACTGGGCGCGCGGCAACATCACCAGCTTGCCGTCGAGCGTCGAAGCGTCGATCAGCGCCGGCACGAATTTGGCGATCTCCTCCGGCGGCAGGAGCGCCAGGAGATCAGTGTAGATGTCGGGGTATTGCGGCGCGAAGGAGGAATGGTTCGAGCCGACGCACCAGCTGACGCCGCCAGTCGCGATGTCCGACTTGATCTCCTTGTCGAGTTCGAAGTGGTTCTTCTTCGACAGGATGTTGACCTTGGCGCCGGTCGCCTTCTCCCATTCGCCGATCCGCTCGTAGAGCTTTTCGTATTGCTGTCCACCGATCAGCTTGGCGTCGATCGTGACGCCCTCGAACTTGCCGGGCAGTTCTGCGGCATTCGCCGCTCCCCCTGCACAGGCAAGCATAACGACGCCGGCGGAGACGCCGGCAAGCAGCCTTTTCATATCCACTCCTCCCATGTTCACGCCCTCTTCCTGACGCGACGTTCTCATTTGTGAGCAACTAATTCATATACAAACAACATTTTTATGAAGCGTCAAGGGAGAACTTTCCTTTGTGGGCGCCTTCGTCTGCGTATATGGATATGAATATTCACCAAGGAGGCTTCATGGACACCGAAGAGTCAGATCGCTACCGCGCACCGGCCCTTGATAAGGGGCTCGACATTCTCGAGCTGCTCGCCAGCGTCGACGGCGGACTGACGCAGGCCGAGATTTCCAAGCGCCTGAACCGGAGTCCGAACGAGTTCTACCGCATGCTCGATCGGCTGGTGCGGCGCGGCTATGTCACGCGCATCGACGGAGATCGCTATTCGCTGACATTGAAGCTCTTCGGGTTGTCGCAACTGCATGCGCCGGTCCGCAGGCTTGCCTCCTACGCCACGCCCTTGATGCGGGATCTGGCCCAGCGCTCGAAGCAGGCAAACCACCTCGCCGTCTTCGATCGCGGCTCCGCCGTCGTCATCGCCCAGCAGGAAGCGCCTGATTATTGGGGCATTTCGATCCGGGTCGGGTCGCATATCAGCCTCTTCGACACGGGTTCCGGCCATATCCTGCTTGCCTTCCGCTCGGCCGAAGAGCGCGAAATGATGATCGCGGAACATGCCAGGAGCAAAGACGAGGTCCCGCGCGGGCCTGAGTTCTACGCGCGCCTCGATCAGATCCGCGAGCGCGGCTATGAAATGATGGCGAGCGCGCAGACAGCCGGCGTCTATAACCTCTCGGCGCCGATCCTGGGGCCTGATGGCCGCGGCATCGCGGCGCTGACCGTTCCCTATATCGCGCTCGTCAACGCGCCCTCGGCGCCAGACATCACTGAAAGCATCGCCCTTTTGCTGAAAACCGCCGAGCAACTGTCGACGTTGGCCGGTTCGGACGTGGCCTCCACAACAGATTGACGGCACTTGGGAACGGTCGTACTTCTTATCTGAATAGATCATTCTTATGTGAGAAGCCGTTCGGAGGAGGCGCGCCTTGATCATCGACACCCATCTTCACCTCATCGACAGGTCGAGGCTCGCCTATCCCTGGCTCGCCGGTGTGCCTGCCCTCAACCAGGACTTTCTCTACGCCACCTACGAGCGCGAAGCGCGGCGGCTCGGCATTACGGCCAGCCTGCACATGGAGGTCGATGTCGATCCTTTAGAGATGGAGAAGGAGACATCCGAGGTCGCGCGGCTCGCAGGCCAGGCGGATAGCCTGCTGAAGGGCGCTATTGCCGCCTGCCGACCTGAAGAGGATGGCTTTTCGGCCTATCTGGAACGCCAGGAAGCAAACGGCCTCGTCAAGGGCTTCCGCCGCGTGCTGCATGTGATGCCGGATGATCTCTCCGAAGGAGCGACTTTTCGCGACAATATCCGCCGGCTCGGCGGCCGTCGCTTCACCTTCGACCTCTGCGTCCTGCCGCACCAGATCGAAAAGGCGATTGCGCTTGCCGATCTGGCGCCCGACGTTCCGTTTATCCTCGACCATTGCGGCGTGCCCGACATTCGCGCCGGCGCCGAGCATCCCTGGCGCGAGCACATGAGCGAGATCGCCCAGCGTGCGAACGTCACGGCAAAAATCTCCGGCGTCGTCGCCTATGCGGACGAGGCCTGGCAGGTCGAGACGCTGCGCCCGTATGTCGAGCACACGATCGACGTCTTTGGTTGGGATCGGGTGGTCTGGGGAAGCGATTGGCCGGTCTGCACACTCGGCGGCAATCTTTCGACCTGGGTCGGCGCCACCCACGCGCTTCTGGAAGGCTGCAGCGCGGAGGAAAAGCGCAAGCTGCTTGCCGACAACGCGCGCCGGATCTGGAATCTCGCCTAGCAAGCCCTGCCCTAAGTCCGTTCCGGGACGCCTGGGCATCCCGGAACTCAGAAATCAGGCTGTAGCAAAACTCTCTGCAAACAGCCGATTGAGATCGTCGACGACCTTTCGCGCCGCCTCTTTGCCCGTGAGGCCGTCGTTGATGCGATCGGATGCCGCCTGCTGGAACGCCATGTAGCCGTCGTGCCGTGGGCGAACCCAGGCGCTCTCCAGCGTCTTGCGCGTCGCACGATAGAAATCGGATGTCGCGGCATTGACGGCGTCGTCATCCCAGGCGGCCGCGTGGCCGGGCTGCCCGCCTCCTGAGGCATAAGGACCGCGCTGGACGGCGCCGCTCGCAACGAAATAGGCGAAATCGATCGCCGCTTCCCGCGCCTGTGAGAAAGCCGAGACCGCAATCCCCGTTCCGCCGAGGGCCGAGCCTGCCGGACCATTGGTTCCGGCAACCGGAACATCGCCAAACGTCACGAGCGACGGCCGGAAGCCCGGCATCGCGTAGCTGACATAGCCGTAGATCAGAGGTGCACAGACAACTTTCGACGCCGGATCGCTCATTGCCTCCAGCAAGGCGATCGGGTCCATGGAAAAGCAGGAGGGATCGATCAGGTCTGTCAGTTCACGCAGGCGCTCGAAGGCGTTGATGCCCGCATCCGGATCGATCAGCGGCCCGGTAGCGTCACTGCGGCAGGGGGAACCGAGATTGCCGGCGAGCGTGTAGAAGCTCATCAGGGAATGCGGTGGGCGCATCGGCAGCGCCACCCTTGCCTGTCGCGCGAGCGCCAGCATGTCGGTCCAGCTTTCCATACGGTCCGTCAGGTCCGGGCGCCACGCCTGGACCTGGGTCGCCGCATCGATCGGAAAGGCCCATTGCCGGCCCTGCCAGGTATAGCTCGGATAGGAGCGCCCGACGCTCGCATCCTCAAGCGCCTTCCTCTCGGCTTGGCGGCCTTCCACATCAAGCGGCGCCAGGCACTTCTCCTTGGTGATTTGGCCGACATGCGGATGATCGATGACGATAAGATCATAGGCCCGCGCCAATTCCTCGACCGGATAGGTCTCAAAATCCTGCAGCGAGCGCTTGTCCCATTCTACCGTTATGCCGGTGCGTTCCTGCCAAAACCGCGAACAGGCGATCATCGGATCGTAGCCGCGCGGGTGGCTCCAGGTCATGCCCTTCAATGTGACGCTCACAGGCCGAACTCCTCTCGGATCGAGGTGCTATGCTCGCCGATCCGTGGTGCTGCGCGGTCCACCTGCGCACGCTTACCGTTGACCTTGAGCGGCGAACGCGTCGTCAGGATCGAAACGTCGTCCTCGCGCACCACCGTCTGCAGCATGTCGAGCACGCGGAAGCCTTCGCTTTCGAGCAGTTCGTTCCAGTTTAGAACCCGGGCGCACCAGATGTCCGCAGGCTCAAGCACGCCAAGCCAATGGTCGATGGTGTTTTCGGCGATCCGCTTGGCGATCAGCGCCTTGATTTCGTCCCGTTCGGAGAACCAGGAAGCCGGATCGTCGCGATAGGCGTCGAGTTGTGGCATTTGCAGGAGATCGGCAAGCTTCGGGATGGGCGTCATGGCGATGGCGAGATAGCCGTCCTTGGCCGGATAGACCCCATAGGGCGCCGACAGATAGGCATGGGCGCTGCGAAAACCCGACCGGGTCGGCAGCCGGCGGCCGTCATTCAAGTGCGTCGTCAGCACTTCGAACTGGAAGTCGACGAGGGCCTCGAGCAGACTCGTCTCGATCAGGCTGCCCTTGCCGGAAATGCCGCGACGGACGAGGGCTGCAAGGATACCTTGCGCTGCTGCGGCGCCCGCAAGCATGTCGCCGATCGCGAGACCAAAGGGCACCGGCCCTTGGCCCTCATCGCCGTTCAGCCACATGACGCCGGAGCGCGATTGCGCGAGCAGATCCTGCCCCGGCCGCTTCACCCAGGGGCCCTCCTCGCCATAGCCGCTGATCGAGGCATAAACGATCTTCGGGTTGATCGCCTTGACCGCCTCGTAGTCGAGCCCGAGCCGCTGGATGACGCCGGGACGGAAATTCTGAATCAGCACGTCGGCCTTGGCGAGCAACGTCTTCAAGGCTTTAAGATCGGCCTCGTTCTTGAGGTCGATCGCGAGGCTTTCCTTGGCGCGGTTGATGGCATGAAAGATCGTCGAATCGCCGCCGATCTCGGTGTCGCTCAGATAAAGCCGGCGCGACAGGTCGCCACCGTCGGGGCGCTCGATCTTGATGACGCGCGCCCCGAGATCCATGAGGCGCAAGGAGCAGTAGGGGCCTGAGAGAAACTGGCTCATGTCGACGACGACAAGGCCAGAGAGCGGCAGTTCGTTGGTTTCGGTCATCGGTATCTTACTTCTCGGTCTTGCCGACAAAGTCGGCGGGGTTCTTGTATTTCACGGTCTGCAGGTGCTCACAGTAGAGCACCAGCTCCCCCTCGCCCTTGAAGACCTGGTAGCTGGCCCGGATAAGCCCGAGCTCCCTGTAGCGGGGCGTTTTGTCCATGTTGGTACGGATCGTGTAGATCGTTTCGCCGATGAAGACCGGCTTGATGAAGCGCAGCTTGTCATAGCCGTAGGAAAAGGCGTTCACGCAGTTGGTGGCGACCAGCCCGAGGCCTGCGGAAAAGACGAAGGCGCCGGCAACGAGACGCCTGCCGAAGATGCCCTCGCGCTCGGCAAACATCTGATCCTGCACGTAAGGATGGATGTCGACGACGAGCGTATTGAAGAGGTGGCTGTCGCTCTCGGCGATCGTGCGACGCAAGGACCTTATACGCTGGCCGACTGGCCAGTCCTCATAGAACCAGTTTTCCGCGTTCCACACGGGAAGCGCGGCGTGCTCCTCCGGCATGTCCCCGGGACGGGTCGAGGACACCCCGACAGTGGGCATGAAGTCATCCATTGGTCAGTCCCTGATGCAATAGGTCGGCAACTGCGGGTCCGTTCGACGGTTCCCGAGGGCAATGCCGCTCGATCTCCATTCGGATCCTTATATGAATAGTATGTTCACATATGGATTCAGTTTGCAACCGGCTGTGGGCTGCAAGCGCGTTCGCGGCGAGAAGCGACGCCGTAAAGACCATCATTCAAATAGAGGTTCAGCTGCTGCAGCGCGCGCGAGGTGGCGACATTCGTCAACGACGTTGACTTTTGTCAGTATAGATGAAATATGTCAGATCCATCTTGCGAAGGTTCCGCCAATGCCCATCCGAGCCACAGACCAGATCATTCACAAGGCCGCCTGGCTCTATTATACGCACGGCCTGCGCCAGGACGAAGTGGCGCAGCGGCTGGAGATATCCCGCGCCTCGATCGCCATGTATCTGCGCAAGGCCCGCGAGATGGGCATCGTCACGATCACCACGTCGACAGAACTGTTTTCGCAGGACGTGCTTGCCCGCGAGCTCGAAGACGCCACCGGGCTTACGACTGCATGGCTCGTGCCGGAAGATCGGCAGGCGATGGACCCGGCCGCCGAAATGCCCGTCGTCGCGGCCTCCGTCTTTCTCGAACTGATCAACAAGGGCGACCGGATCGGTGTTGCCTGGGGCCGCACCGTCTATCATATCGCCGACGTCATGCCCTTTGCGGACCTGCGCGGCGTCACGGTCGTGCAACTTTGCGGCAACCTCGGCGCGCCCTATTCCTACCGCCCGGATCAATGCACGACGGAAATCGCCCGCCGCCTCAATGCCGAAGGGATTAATTTTTATGCGCCGCTCGTGCTTTCCTCCGAGCGGCTCGCCGAAGAACTGCGCGGCGAACCCGTCATCAAGGAGCAGCTCGCGACCATCTCCGACTGCGGTCTGGCGCTCTATTCGGTCGGCGGCATCGAGGATGACAGCCACCTCGTCAAATGCGGCGCGCTCTCGGCTGCAGACATGCATGCGATGGGCGAAAAGGGCGCGGCCGGCGTCATTGCCGGACAGCTCATCGATCGCGACGGCCAATGGATGGATTGCGAGCACAATCGCCGCTGCATTTCGGCCGATCTCGGCTCCATCCGCACGATCAAGAAGCGCATGCTGGTCGTGCAGGAGGACAGCAAGTTCGAACCGCTGATGGCGGCCTTGAAGGGCGGCTTCGCCTCGCATCTCGTCATCACCGAGTCGATGGCACGCAAAGTCCTCGATCGCTGGAACCGCGAAGGGCTTGGCAGAAGCGGCTCAGGCGCCCCCTGAGCCTCGAATTTGGGTCCGCCGATACCGGCCGGGCCGGTTTATCGGGAGGCTGAACTTATGGAAAATCTCTGGCGCGACGACGAGGCGGAGAAGGTCGTTGCGGGCTATCAGGCCAAGGGCACTGGCCGCGATCTGGCGCTGCGGACCTATACGACGCGACTGCTTGGCGGCGAGCCGCGGCTCGTGCTGCATGGCGGCGGCAACACCTCGGTGAAAACCGAAATCACAGACCTCGTCGGGGACACGCATGCCGTGCTCTGCGTCAAGGGCAGTGGCTGGGACATGGGCACGATCGAGCCCGCTGGCCTGCCAGCCGTCAAGATCGCCCCCCTGCTCAAGAGCCGCAAGCTCGAAAGGCTTTCGGACGAGGACATGGTGACGCTGTTGCGCGCCAACCTCATCGACCCGGCCTCGCCGAACCCGTCCGTGGAGGCGCTGCTGCACGCCTTCCTGCCACACAAGTTCGTCGACCACACCCATTCTACCGCCATTCTTGCCATCGCCGATCAGGCCAAGAGCCGGGAGATGTGCGCCGAGCTTTTCGGCAGGAAGATGGGCTTCGTGCCCTACATCATGCCGGGCTTCGCGCTGGCGAAGGCTGCGGCGGACGTGTTCGATCAGGATCCGACAGTCGAGGGGCTGATCCTCGACAAGCACGGAATCTTCACCTTCGCCGACACGGCGAAGGAAGCCTATGATCGGATGATCCGCTATGTCACGCTCGCCGAAGAGCATGTGAAAGCGAAGGGGCACAATCCGTTTACGCCCGCCGCCCTGCCCGCAGTGCTTGCAAGCCCTGCCGATATCGCGCCAATGCTGCGCGGCGCCGTTGCCGTCGACAAGGGCGAAGGCCGTTTTGACCGCATGGTCATTGTGTTCCGCACCTCGCCCGATATCCTCGACTTCGTCAATGCGCAGCAGGTTGAGGAGATGGCAGCCAGGGGCGTTTCGACGCCCGATCTTTCCATCCGCATCAAGACCGGCCCGTTGGTGCTTCCGGCGCCGGCTAAAGATGATCTCTCGGGCTACCGGGCCGTGATCGACGCGCGGGTCACCGCCTTTGCCGCCGACTACACCGGGTATTTCCACAGCAACGACGCACGAGACGACGTCAAGCGCATCATGCTCGATCCCATGCCGCGCCTGACGCTGGTGCCCGGGCTCGGCATGTTCGGCCATGGCCGCACCTACAAGGACGCGACGATCGCCGTCGATGTCGGCGAGATGTGGATCGAAGCTGCGCGCGACGCAGAATCCGTTGGCCGCTTCGAGCCGGTCAGCCGGCCGGATCTCTTCGATCTCGAATACTGGTCGCTGGAACAGGCGAAACTCGCAGGCGCCAAGCCGAAGCCGTTTACCGGCCAGGTCGCGCTCGTCACCGGCGGCGCCGGCGCCATCGGCGCTGCCATCGTCAAGGCTTTCGTCGCCGAGGGCGCCCATGCCGTCGTGCTCGATCTCGATGGCGACAAAGCAAGCGCAGTGGCGAAGGCGGCCGGCAACAACTCGATTGGCATCGCCTGCGACATCACCGATCCCGCTTCGGTGCGCGCCGCCTTCGACCGGGTGGTCGCGACCTTCGGCGGCGTCGATATCGTCGTCTCCAATGCGGGCGCCGCCTGGGAAAGCCCGATTGCGACGATGGACGACGCCCTGCTGCGCCGTAGCTTCGAGCTGAATTTCTTCGCGCATCAGACGGTTGCGCAGAATGCCGTTCGCATCATGAAGGAACAGAAGACCGGCGGAGTGCTGCTCTTCAACGCCTCCAAGCAGGCAGTCAACCCGGGCGCGAAGTTCGGCGCCTACGGATTGCCGAAAGCGGCGACGCTGTTTCTGTCGCGGCAATATGCGCTTGAGCATGGTGCCGACCATATCCGCGTCAATGCCGTCAACGCCGATCGCATCCGCTCGGGCCTGCTCAACGACGAGATGATCGCCAATCGTGCAGCCGCCCGCGGCCTTTCGGTCAAGGACTACATGGGCGGAAACCTGCTCGGTCTCGAAGTGACGGCCGAGGACGTAGCGCGCGCCTTCGTGCACCACGCGCTCGCAGAACGAACCACCGCGGATGTGACGACTGTGGATGGCGGCAACATCGCAGCGGCGATGCGCTGAGCGCTTCCGTCTAAGCGTAAAAACGTGCCACACTGCAGTCTCCCGCCAGAGTTGTTCGGATGGAGACGAAATGGTCGATCGATGGCCCGCAGATGCCGCGTTTCAAATGGGTGACTATGCCGCCAAGAAAGGCCGCGCCTCATGGCGCGGCAAGATCGTCGGCTGGTATCGCACAGACCTGACCAGCCTCGGCTACGCGATCGAAAGCCATTTCGAGCCGGGCTCCGTGCAGATCTATCCCGAGACGGCGATCGAAGCCTGGGTGCCGCCAAAGGCGGAAAGCGAATTAGAGTAACCAGGACAAAAAAAGGGGCGGTCTGATCGACCGCCCCTTTCGTTTCGCCTTGGGAGATTAAGGCTTCGGCATCCATGCGGGCATGGCAACATCTGCATGGGCGAACTGCGGCAGCTTCACGCCGAGCTCTTCCATGTTCTTGATGTCCTGATCGTTCAGGTCCTTCTGGGTGATCAGCGTCGGCGGTACGACCACCTGGCGGCCCGGGTCTTCGCCGGCAAGCAGCATGGCGAGCGAGCGGACCGAGACCTGGCCGACGACGGCAGGGTTGGTGGCGGCCGTCGCCGTCCAGGCCGAGCCCGTTTCGCGCATGGCGGCGATGTCGGACGTCGAAATGTCGGCCGAGTAGATCTTGACGCTGGAAGACAGGCCCGCTTCGTCGACGGCGATCTTCACGCCCTTGGCGAACTCGTCATAGGGCGCGAACATCACGGTAATGTCGGGCTTGGCCGAAATCACCGCGCGGGCCTGGTTGGCTACCGAGTTGGCGATCGGGTTGTCCATCGTTCCGAATTGCGCGGCTTCCTCGATGCCGGAGTACTTCGCCTTGAATTCCTTCCAGGTCTCGTCGCGGCGGTCGAGCGGCGCGATGCCGGCGACATAGACGTAGCCTGCCTTGAAGCTTTCGCCATTGTCCTTGACGGCCTGCTCGAGCGCGAGGCGGGCGAGGTCGCGGTCGGACTGCTCGATCTGCGGGATCTTCTCGTTCTCGACGTTTACGTCGAAGGCGACGACCTTGATGCCGGCGTCAACCGCGCGCTGGGCAGCTTCCTTCATCGATTCGGTCAGGCCGTGCTGGATGATGATGCCCTGCACGCCAAGCGCGATCGCCTGGTCGACCATGTCGGCCTGGAGCGCTGCATCCTGGCGGCTGTCGAAGACCTGAAGCTGCACGCCGAGCGCCTTGGACTGCGCCTCTACGCCTGCGAGATAGGACTGGAAGAAGTCGCCGGTCGAAAGGTAGCGCACAAGCGCGATCTTGACATCGCCGGCCTTGTCGAACGGCTTTGGCATGTCGGCTGCAAAGGACGGCACGCCGAAGGCGGCTGCCCCCATCAACCCAAGCGTCAAGCGGCCCAGGCTTCTGCGAGTCATGTTCATGTCAGTCTCCTCCACTGGTGAACTTTTTGTTTTCCGCTGAAGGGCACCCCTTCAGCGTTTGCCTCTTTTCGAGAGCGCAAAGGTGAAGATCAAGGCAGCGACGAGCACGGCGCCCTTGATGAAATCCTGGGTGTAATAGGGCGCGTTCATCATCGTCAGGCCCTGCAGCAGGATGCCGACGAAGAGCGCGCCGATCGCCGTGCCGAAAGCGTTCGGCTTGGCGGCGCCGAGCACGGCAAAACCGATGAGCGCTGCGGCAACCGCATCGAGCAGCAGGTTGTTGCCCGACGCGATGTCTCCGCGACCAAGACGGGCGGCAAGCAGGATGCCGCCGATCGAGGCGAAGACGCCGGAAATGATATAGGCCGAAATCTTGTAGGCATTGACCGGCGCACCGGCGAGGCCGGCTGCCCGCTCGTTGGAGCCGACGGCATACATCATGCGGCCGAAGCGGGTGTATTCGAGGAAGAACCAGATGACGATCGCCAGCACGATCAACACCACGACCGAAACCGGCACGAGGTTGGGCAGGACCAAATCGAAGCGGTGGCGGCCGAGTGCCAGGAAGGCCGGGCTGAAAGTGCCGCCGGCGACCGAGCCGTCGGGAAGCGTCATGCCTGTGGCAATCGACCGACCCTCCGTCGGGATGCGCTGGAGGCCGAGCAAGAGGAACATCATGCCGAGTGTCGCCAGCAGATCAGGCACGCGCATGTAGACGATAATGACGCCGTTGACGAAACCGACCAGGACGCCGATGGCAAGGCACACGAGCGTCGCCGTCAGTGCGTCGCCGCCCATCACCACCATCACATAGGACGAGGCCATCATCGCCGTCGTCGCGACCGAGCCGATCGAAAGATCGAAGCCGCCGACGACAAGCGTGGCCGTCACGCCCAGCGCCAGGATGCCGGTAATCGACACCGACTGCAGGATGAAGACCGCACTCTGCGGTGAGGCGAAGCCGCCGGTCACGAGCGAGAAATAGAGGACCATCCCGGCGAGAAGCACGAGGAAGCCGTATTTGATGGCCGCCTCGCGAATTCCCGATGCGCTCGAAGGGACCGCAACCGGTGCTGCGGAATTGCTCTGTTCACTGCTCATGACGCATGGACCTGTTGATAGAATTGACCGGCGATTTCCGACAGGAGCCGCTCGACATCGATGTCGGCATTGCGGTGCTCGCCGACGATGGTCTGTTCCGACATCACGAGGATGCGGTCGGCGACTTCGAAGGCTTCGTCGAGTTCGGTCACGAAGAGGATCGTGGCGCGGCCCGCGGCCGAGGCGCGCAGCTTCTCGCCGATGTCGCGGCGTGCGGCGATGTCGACGCCCTGGAACGGTTCGTCGAGGATGAGCAGGCGCGACGGCTCGGAAAGCCAGCGCCCGACCATCACCTTCTGCTGGTTCCCGCCCGAAAGCGTCTGCAACTCGTCGCGCTCGCTGCGGCAGACGACACCGAGGGCGGCGATCTGCTGGCGTGCCTTGGTCTTTTCCGCCCGCCGGCTCGATATGCCGAAGCGCGAGAGCCGGCTCAGGAACGGCAGGCTGATATTTTCGTAGATGTTGAAGTCGGGCACGATGCCGCTTTCGGCGCGGTCCTTGGCGACGAGGAAGACGCCGCGGGCGATAGCCCTTCCGGTGCTTGCCGGCGCGTAACGCGCGCCGTCGAGCGTCATCTCACCCGCAAACGGAGCGCGCGCGCCAAACAGGGTTTCGGCAAGCGCGGTCTTGCCGACGCCGACGAGCCCGGTGACGGCGACGATTTCCCCGTCACGGAGCGTGAAATCGAAGGGGCGCGCCTGTTCCGACAACTTCAGGCCGCTGACCGCAAAGACCGGAGCGCCGCCGTCGCGCAGATCAACGGCGCCAGCCAAGACCTTGCGACCGAGCATGGCGTTGACCGCACCCTCATAGTCCAGTTCCGGCCCTTCGAAGCGGCCACTGATGCGGCCATCACGCAGCGCCACGATGCTGTCGGCCAGCCGCCGGATGTCCGACATGCGGTGGGAGATATAGAGAATGGCGACGCCGCGCGCCTTCAGCCGGTCGACGAGATCGAAAAGCCGGTCGGCCTCCGCGCTCGACAGCGACGATGTCGGCTCGTCGAGGATCAGCACCTTCGGCTCATGCGCCATGGCACGGGCGATCGCCACCATCTGCCGGTCGGCAAGCGTCAGGTCGTTGATATTGGCGGCAAGATCGATCGCAAGCCCCATGCGCGAGGCGACCGCGGCGGCCTCTCGGCGCACCCGACGCGGGTTGAAGAACAGCCGCGCACCGCGCCCGTTCAAGCGGTCGAGCGTTAGATTGGTGGCGACGTCGAGATCGGCGACCACCCCGTCATTGATGTTCTGATGCACGGTGACAACGCCGGCGCGGATCGCCTCGGCCGGGGCCGTCGGCTCGAAGGGCATGCCGGCGAGCGTGATCGTGCCGGCGTCGCGCGTGTAAACGCCGCTCAGGATCCGCACGAGCGTGGATTTGCCGGCGCCATTTGCGCCCATCAGAACGGTAACCGCCCCAGCCTTGAGATCGAGATCCACCCCTCGAAGAACCGGTACCGGCCCGAAAGATTTGCGCACGCCCTCAATGCGAAACACTGCCTGTTCGCTCATTCTCTCCTCCCGATGAAGGCAGGTTAGGATAGGCTTCCGTCAAATGTCAAGGCCATTGACATTTGCTAGAATGCCGCCTTAGTTGTGACCACACACGGCATGGCTGCGAGCGGTGGAGGCCCGCGCCATGCGTTGGAGGAAAACGATATGGACAAGCAGGTCTTCGAGGCGCTGAGCGCTGCGACGTTGCCGGAAAAACTCGGCGGAAACACCGTCCTGAAAGAAAAAATCGGGCCGGACTTTTCGCGCTGGAGCGTTAAGGAAGTCGGCGACGGCAACCTCAATCTGGTCTTCATCGTCTCCGGCGACAGGGGCGCTGCCATCGTCAAGCAGGCGCTGCCCTATGTGCGCCTTGTCGGCGAAAGCTGGCCGCTGCCGCTGAAGCGCTCCTATTTCGAATATCATGCCCTGAAGCGCCAGGCAGCGCGTGACCCCGGTCTCGTGCCGGAGATCTATTTCTTCGACGAATCCCAGGCGCTCATCGTCATGGAGTTCCTGACGCCGCACGTCATTTTGAGGCGCGCGCTGATCGACGGGCGGCAACTGCCGAAAATCGGGCGTGACCTCGGCCTCTTCGTCGCCCGCACGCTCTTTCGCGGCTCCGACCTCTCCATGGCCACGCGAGAAAAGAAGACGGACCTTGCGCTTTTCGCCGACAATATCGAGCTTTGCGACATCACCGAAAACCTGGTGTTTTCCGATCCCTATTTCGAGGCCGAGCTCAATCGTCACACCACGCCCCAGCTCGATCCGATCGTGGCCGAGCTTCGCGCCGACCGCGACCTCAAGGTCGAAGCACAGCGGCTGAAACATCTGTTCTCGGCAAAAGCCGAAACGCTCTGCCATGGCGATCTGCATACCGGTTCTGTTATGGTGACCGACGACGAGACCCGCGTCATCGACCCGGAGTTCGCGTTCTACGGACCGATCAGCTTCGACGTCGGCATGCTGCTTGCCAATTTCTGGATGAGCTATTTTTCGCAGAGCGGACACGAAAACGCGCCCAGTGCCCGAGATGGCATGCGCACCTATCTGCTCGATACGGTCGAAGTCATCTGGGAAACCTTCCGCACCGAATTCGCCCATCTCTGGCGCACGGAGCGTAACGGCATTCTCTACCAGGCAAGCCTCTTTGAGGCGCGCAACGATCCGTTCGGCGCCGAACAGGCGCTCGATATCGTCATCGACGAGATCTGGCGCGAGATGTTGGGCTTTGCCGGCGTCGAGATGCACCGCCGCATCCTGGGGCTCGCCCACAACGCCGACTTCGAAACCATTGTCGACCCCGATCGCCGTGCTGCCTGCGAAACCAGGGCGCTGAAGCTCGGGCGTCACCTCGCCGTCAACCGGCATCATATCCACAGCCTCAAGGACATCCGCGCACTCGCGGAGCGCCTTCAGAAGGAGACATCAGCGTGAAAGTCGGAGAACGCCACTACCATACGATCTGGCTCAACGAGGACGGACGCTCCGTCGATATCATCGACCAACGCTGGTTGCCGCACGAGTTCCGCGTCGTGACGCTGAAAACGGTCGCCGATGTCGCCGTCGCCATCCGCGACATGTGGGTGCGCGGCGCACCGCTGATCGGCGTCACGGCCGCCTACGGTGTTGCGATTGCGATGGCCAAGGACCCGTCGAACGCCCATCTCGACGCCGTCTGGGAGGAACTCAACGAAACACGCCCGACCGCCATCAATCTCCGCTGGGCGCTGAACGCCATGCGCGACCATCTGCGCCCCTTGCCGGAAGGCGGGCGTGCCAAGGCGGCCTATGATCGTGCCGCCGAGATCGCGGCCGAAGATGTCGAACTCAATCGCGCCATTGGCGCAAACGGCCTGAAGGTCATCCGCGAGATTGCTGCGAAGAAGGCGCCGGGTGAACCCGTGCGCATCCTCACCCATTGCAACGCCGGCTGGCTTGCGACCGTCGACTATGGCACTGCGACTGCACCCATCTACATGGCTGTCGAGGAAGGCATTCCGGTGCATGTCTATGTCGACGAAACACGCCCGCGCAATCAGGGCGCCTATCTCACCGCCTGGGAAATGAACGGCCACGGTGTGCCGCACACGCTGATCGTCGACAATGCCGGCGGGCACCTGATGCAGCACGGCGATGTGGATATGGTCATTGTCGGCACGGACCGGACGACGGCCAATGGCGATGTCTGCAACAAGATCGGCACCTATCTGAAGGCGCTAGCTGCGCGCGACAATGGCGTCCCCTTCTATGTCGCCCTTCCCTCGCCGACGATCGACTGGACGGTCCGCGACGGGATCAAGGAAATCCCGATCGAGGAGCGAACCGCCGACGAGGTGAGCTTCGTCCAGGGGCGCGCCAGCGACGGCTCGATTGCCAGCGTGCGCATTTCGCCGGAGGGCAGCCCTGCCGCCAATCCGGCCTTCGACGTCACGCCCGCCCGACTCATCACCGGCCTGATCACCGAGCGCGGCATCGCAACACCATCGCCCGAAGGCCTCAAGGCGCTTTTCCCAGAACGGAGCTGAGACGATGACACTCACGAACCGGGTTTCAACGGAAGAGATCGCGCTCGGCATCCGCCGACGGGTGTTCTTCCACACGATGAAGAACAATGGCGGTTACCTCAGCCAGGCCTGCTCGGCTGCCGAAAGCCTTGCGCTGCTCTATAACGAGCTTCTGACGCTCGGCGAGCCGACGTTGCCGAAGGTGCCGCTGCCGTTTCGCGGTGTTCCTTCGGCGCACAATCCGGACGCCTTTACCGGCGCCGGCTATCACGGACCGGTTGGGCCGGCGTTCGACCGTTTCTTCATCTCGCCCGCCCACTATGCGCTCGTCATCTATTCGGCGCTGATCGAGATGGGGCGCATGGACGAGCACGCGCTCGATCACTTCAACAAGGACGGCGGTTCGGTCGAGATGATCGGCGCCGAGCACAGCCCCGGCATGGAAGTGACCACGGGCTCGCTGGCGCAGGGTCTCTCCATGGCCTCGGGCGTCGCCTGGGCGCGGCTGCAGAAGAAGGAGCCGGGCAAGGTCTGGGTCTACATGTCGGACGGCGAGTTCCAGGAAGGCCAGACCTGGGAATGCCTTGCGGCGCTGAGCTACCACGGCATCGACAACATCCGCGTCGTCGTCGACGTGAACCGCCAGCAGTGCGACGGTGCCATGTCGTCGGTGCTTGACCTTGGCGATCTCGCCGCCCGGGTGAGCGCCTTCGGCGTCACCTGCCGCTCGGTGGACGGGCACGACCTGGAAGCGCTCAGGGCTGCGGCCGGAAGCGCCGAGCCCGGCAAGCCGCTGGTCATCCTCGCCAACACCTCGCCCTACCAGGGCATGGAGTTCCTCAAAAAGCGTTTCCCGCGACTTCATTACGTTCGCTTCAAGAGCGCGGAAGAACGGCTTGAAATGCAGGCCGCACTTGCGGCCGAACTCGGCGTCGACGTCGAAGCTATGAAAGGGGCCTGAACATGGTCGAGATCGTCAATCGTCCCTACGCCAAGGCATTCGAGACCTTCGCGACCGCGCGACCCGAAGTCCTCTGCCTTTCCGCCGACCTGACCTCGTCCTGCGAGGTCGACGGCTTCCGCGACCGGCATCCGCAGCAGTTCCTCTCGCTCGGCATGGCCGAGCAGAATATGTTGTCCTTTGCCGGCGGGCTGGCGATGGAAGGCTACCGGCCGTTCATTCACACCTTCTCGGTCTTCCTCTATCGCCGCCCCTATGATCAGTTGATCAACTCCATCGCCTATTCCAATCGCAAGGTGCGACTGATGGGCTTCCTGCCCGGTATCACCACGCCCGGCGGCATCACCCACCAGGCGATCGAGGACATTGCCGTTCTGCGCGCTGTACCGAACATGACGATCCTCGAGACCGGTGACGCGACCGAGGTGGAGACCGTACTCGAAGTGGCCGACAGCATCGATGGCCCTGTCTATGTGCGCGTGCTTCGCGGCGAGGTCCCGCGTCTCTTCTCCACGCCTTTCGCGTTCAACAAGCTGCGGGTTCTGTCCGAGGGCGACGACATTCTCGTCGTTTCCTCAGGCGTCTGCACCGAGGAAGCACTGCGCGCCACCCAACCGCTTCAGGCACGCGGCATCGGCATCACCCATCTGCACGCCTCGACCCTGAAACCCTTCGATCGCGAAGGCCTTTTGAAGGCCGCGCGGGGCAAGAGGGGGATCGTCACGCTGGAAAACCACACCATCGTCGGTGGCCTCGGCTCGCTCGTTGCGGAAATTCTGGCCGAAGAAGGTCTTGGCATCCGCCTGAAGCGGCTGGGCCTCAATGACACCTTCGCCCATGGTGCGTCCAAGCCCTACCTCATGAAAAAGTATGGCCTCGACGCCGGCGCGCTCGTTGGCGCCATCAGCGAGTTGGTCGGCAAGCCGCTGGAGATCGGCGAGGACGAATTGACGGAGGTCCGCATCGACCACGTGCATTCGGCTCAGAAGGCGGAGGCGCTCTAGTGGCTCCGCGTTTCACCGTCACCTACTACGTGCGTGCCGCTGACGCCGACGAGGCTAAGGCGCGCGCACTCGATATCGCTCTGGAGCAGACCGTCGAAATTCCGCGCAGCGCCGTTCCCGAGGGCTACGTCGAGGATGAAATCCTCGGCAAGCTGGAAGACCTGAAGCCGGATCCGGCCGGCCGGCCGGGTTTTCTCGCCTCGATCTCCTATTCCGACGACGATGTCGGCGGCGACTTTCTGCAGCTCTTGAACGTCATCTTCGGCAACAGCTCCATCAAGCCCGGCCTGAAGGTCGAGGATATCGGTCTTTCGCCGGGTATCCTTGGGCTTTGCACAGGACCCCGCCACGGCATTGCCGGGCTTCGCGCCCGCGCCGGCGTGGGCGAAAGCCCTCTTTTGATGTCGGCGATCAAGCCCGTCGGGCTTTCGACATCCGAACTTGCGAGCCGCGCCCATGATTTCGCGCTTGGCGGCATGCACTTCGTCAAGGACGACCATGGTCTCGTCGATCAGGTGACGTCGCCTTTTAATGAACGCTTGAAGGCCTGCATCGAGGCCGTCGGCGAGGCCAATGCCAAAACCGGCGGCAGGACAAGCTTCGTGCCGAATGTCACCGGGCCGGCTTCGGCCGTGCTTGACCGGGCGAAGGAAGCGCAGGCCGCCGGTGCGGGCGCCGTGATGCTGGCCCCGGCATTGACCGGCTATGATGTCGTGCGCACACTTGCGGCCGATCCCGACTTCAGCTTGCCGATCGTTTCGCACCCGGCCTTCTCCGGCGCAAATGTGGTTTCTGCCGATTGCGGCTTCTCGCACCGTTCGTTCTTCGGCACGCTGCATCGCCTGATGGGCGCGGATGCGGTGATCTACCCGAACTTCGGAGGCCGCTTCGGTTTCACGCGAGAGGAATGCCTGTCGATTGCTCGGGCCTGCGCGGCCGACATGAGGGGGCCGAAGGCGATCGTCGCTGCACCCGGTGGCGGCATGACCTTCGAGCGCGTTCCCGAGATGCGTGAGGCCTACGGCAACGACGTCATGTATCTGATCGGCGGCGCCCTGCTTCAGCAACCGAACCTCGTGGAGGCCTGCCGCCGCCTGGTCGCCGCGGTCCATAGCTAGACGCACTCGCCATGGGTCGAGCCGGAAGGGTCGAGCCGGGATGGTGCAGCCCTCGTATTCCCGTAGGCGAAAGGGCGGCCCTCCCGTTGCGCGGCAAGAGAAGCAGCTAGCGGATGGCCGCAGCCTGGGACCAGGCTGCCATCCAGGGCGACTGCGAGCTCATGGGCCGCAATCCGCTTAGTCGCGCTCCGTTGTCGCTATGCGTTGGAAGTGCGAGTCGGCATTACAACGGCCGAGAACGCCGACCAAACCGCTGGGCTAAGCGGCGACAACTCCTCGGCCCTCAAGCTGAGCGCTTCCGAAGACGTCGGCGCCGCTTCAGGACTGCCGATCACCTGTTACGCTTCGAACGTCTAGCGTTTGCGAACAAACTCAGTGCGTAGAACAAGACCTTTGATCGCCTCATGGCGGCAATCGATTTCTTCAGGATTATCAGTTAGCCGGATCGACTTGATCACCGTTCCCTGCTTCAGCGTTTGCCCGGCACCCTTTACCTTGAGATCCTTGATCAAAACGACTGAGTCGCCATCTGCAAGGACGGTCCCTGACGCATCGCGAACCTCGGCGGCTCTTGCTTTCTCGGCAGCAAGTTCGGAGGCTGGCCGCCACTCACCCGTTACATCGTCGTACACGTAGTCGTCGTTCTGGTCGCTCATGGTCTGCCTTGCATGGTTTTTCGGATCTTGCAGTGGTCGCGGCCGCGATCGCTGCAATAGGGGTGCACCCCTACCTTCTCTGCGGTGCTGACGCAAATGTCACGGCTCGTCCTTCGGTTTTGCTGCGATCTAAAACGTCGGTCGTCCGCTATAAGGCCGCATTTGCGCCGCGTGGCGGCCGGCATCCGTCGCCGCGCGGAGCGGACCCGCTTGCCTTTCGCAGGGCACTGCCTCGTATGCCCGCAGATCGTCTCCGCCTGTCCGGCCGAGCCCGAACATTGAAGCGGCCGTCTTCCGCCGGTTCGGCACTGGGCCGGAACCACTTCGGCCCGAAAGAAAGAGACATGGCCAAGCCCGCAACCAACCTCCGCCCCCGTTCATTCAGCACTGTGAGTGCTCTAGTTGGCGAAGGCCTGTTCTTTCACAATGATTTCCAGATCCGTCTCTGCCTTGATGGTGCTCCGAGTTCGATTTCGGCCCGCGCTCTTTGCTTCGTAGAGGAGCTTGTCGGCCCGTTCATAGAGTTTCTCAAAACCTTCATCGCCGAAGGTATCCGCCACTCCCATGCTGGCGGTTACAGGTCGCTCGAGACCCGGATCGGTACTGGCTACAATTACCGGAATTGCCTGTCGCCGGCGTTCGGCCAGGGTGGCGGCATCATTGCCGCGCAAGAGAAGTACAAATTCTTCACCGCCAAGACGGTATGCCCGCACGTCCGGCCCTGTCTGGAAAGCATTGGCTACAGCTTTGAGCACGGCATCTCCAACGGCATGTCCGTTTACGTCATTGATTGACTTGAAATGATCAAGGTCAATGACCGCCAATGTTGCAAAGCCATCAGCTCGAAGCTGCGCGAACTGTCCCTCAATAGCTCGACGATTGAGCAAGCCCGTCAATGGGTCCGTTTCGGAAAGCCGTTCAAGCAGATCGGCTTCGATGCGTGCGCGATCTCGCTCCCGCTTCATGGTCACGAAGCGATCAGCTACGCCGAGCGTGGTGAAGAGGGCTTCGAATAGACAGCCAGCATAAAACGCGAGCGTGGCGTCGATGCTGTCGAACCAGGGTACGACGCCCGTCACCAGACGGATCAAGCCGACCGCGATCATTGGCGTGTATCCGACTGCCTGAAATTTTGCCGCGCGGCTCCCGCGGCGCAATGCGTCGACCATCGACAGTATGAAAATGATGAGGATCGGTGCAAACGCAGCCGTGTACGCGGTCGATTATATTGGCCGCGCAACGAACGGGAATGCCGCGTGAAACGCACTCAGGAACAATGCCGATGCCGCACAATAGGGTAGCAGACGCCGTAGTGCAGGATGCATCAGTCCAGGTTCGATGAAGCTGTACGTAAACATCGCTCCTGATGCGACCGTCATCCCGAAGAGCAAGGTGGTCATCCAGCTCAAAGTCATGGCCGGCGGGTCGAAAAATACGACTGACAAACTTGATGAGGTCATAATGGTCATCAGCAACGACAGCGTCAAAGCCGAGTGCCAGAGAACAAAAGGTTCGCGCAGGATCCGATAGAACGCCGCATTGAAGATCAGAAGCATGGCGAGCATGCCAGCTAGGCCTGCGACGAACGTCAGGAGTTGCATATCGTCGATGCTATCGACTGCGACATCCACTGGTGCAAGATATGCTCGCTCCAGTGTCATCCGATGGCTGGGCAAATCGATTGCGACGACGACTTGCCGCGTCGCATCTGTCACTACAGGCAGGGGAGCCTTGAAATACCCACCGGCCATTGAGCTGGGCAACGCTGCTGCAGAAACGGAGGCTTGCCGCACCGCGCCGTCCTGGTCGATTGCAAGGAGATGCACCGCCTCAAGTGCGCTCCGCCTGGAGAGAAAGTATCGAGGAGGGCTCTCGCCCGGCCTGAGATCGAAACGAAGCAGCACTCGCTCGGAATCAATCGAGAATTTCCGGTCATCACAGGACCACCGCTCGGCTGCCAAAGCTATGGTGATCACGTTCTCTGAGATGCGGCCGGATGCCCAGCAGGAATTGCGAATGTTGCTGGAATCACCAGCGTGGGTCGATCCAACGCCCAAGTGCGTCAGCATCAACAAAAGCAGAAATACTGCCAAAGCACGACTTCGAAACCCACCCCCAAGCATAGGGCTTCGATACAGCCAGAAGCTTTCGATACCATTAAGCGCCCCAAAAACGCGCCTGTTATCGGCTCGGCGAAAGGCGCCGACCTTGCTATAGCGCCTGAACGCGAACCGCGGCCCGCTCACACTTCCTGTCTTCAATTCTGGCGCAAGGCGCTGGACGACGACAAGCGGGCAATCATCCATGCGGCCGCTCCAGAAGAGCGCGCGACCGCCTCTCTTCATGAACTGCAACCGGACACGACGGATGTTTGAGATGGCTCTTTGAGGGTTTGCGCCGATCGCGCGCTAGAGCCGGTCGCCGCTTTCGATGGCGGCCGGTGCCTCTACTGGGTTCTCGGATGCCATGTGCTCTTCGGCAACGCTCAAATCCAGTTTCCCCCAGATCGATAGTTTTTCGCCGTTGGGTTTAAGCTTTCGGGACTGCTTGATCTCAACGATAAACGGCTTTGTCTGCTGACGCATCTTTCCTCCAGGCGACGAATCGCAGAGCAACTCTATCGCAACGCATTCGTCTCGCAAGCGGACCTTGCCCGAAGGTCGTGCGAGAAACGGGCGTATTTTCACTGTGGGTGTGGCAGTGTGCTGCAGCGCGCTGCGTCCCTTCGGGTAGGGGCGCGATTGCGCTGACGCCACTGTCAGATCTCTTCCCTTCGGCCGTTGCTCCATGTGCGGGCTCGATGAGGCAGGTCTGACCGTAGAACGGCCGCGCTTCGCTCTTGTTCCCGAAACGAGCTTCACAAAGACAGGCATCGAGCCACTCGCAGGCTTACGTCGCTCGCCGGCCATCGTTACTTCCTCTGCGGCATCAACCCGCGTTCTAGACGTTTTTCCGGGGTTCGAACTTCGCGGTGACCATCTCGCTCTCCTTCGAGACGAGCCTGGCGGGCAAGAAGTTGATCCAGCCTTCGTTCGGCAGCAGGCACATTGGCGCGCATCACTGTATCGCGTAGCTTTCGCGCAATGCGATTCTGTCCCGCTTATCCCCCGTTGACAGCAGGAAAAACCACCTCCTACCTCTCCTGGATCGGCCGACGGCTTGCTAGGAAGAGCGTGAAAACCCGCGTCGGAGCGACTGCCCCCGCAACGTCTGGGCGTTCAAGCACCACCGCACGCGTGATGCCTTTCACCGACGATGCCAAAGGTGGTTTCGATAGAGCCAACGGATAAAGCGGCGCATGCGGTTGCCGGCAGCACAAAGATCTGCCCGGAACGGCAATGGCCGAGCAGTCGAGCGGCAGCTACCGACTAAAGGACAAGCGCGCTTGTCCTGTTCTCGATCAGGCGAACGAGGTTCAGTGCCGTCATCTCCGAGGATTTCGGATTGGTTGCGAGCGGGCGGTTCTGAAGGCGGATTTCGAGTGTGCCGAAGGCGCCGCGGGCGATAATGCTGTGCGTGTTTTCCACTGCTTTGGGATCGGCGACGAGCTGCACACGCGTATGTTCCATACCGATGCCGGCAAGGGAGATGGTCGCCGCCACATTGGCATTTTGCGGAAAGGCCGTCGCCGCCTCAGCGGCCGATCCTGCAAAGAAAGCTTCCGCTTCCTGAAGTTCGCCTAGGCGACAGCACTCTTCGGCGGGCGTCCCAAACCAGGCCCTCGCGGGCTTGGTGATGGTGTGCTCCACGCTGTCCAGACCCAACCGTGAGGCCGCCGAGAGCGCATCGATGCCGCCGAGCGCGCCCGGCGGTATGATAAGCTTGCAACCGTTCCGCCGCGCAAGTTCCACGAGTTCGTCGAGCACGGTGGCATCCACCAGGGCCGAGGTCGAGGACACCGCGAAATCCATGCCCGCCGCCAATGCCGCCCGGGCGAAGGGCTGGACGCTTTCGCGGCTCGCCGCCTCGACGACCAACGTCGCGCCGGTCGCCGTCAGCGCTTCTGGACCGGCAACATGAACCGCCCCTTCCGGCATGGTCGCTTCGATTTCCCTGGGATCGCGCACGGCAATCCCGACAATCCGGGCGTTCGCGCCCCGCGCCTTAAGAAGTGCCGCCACCCGCTGTCCGATGGCGCCCCAGCCCACGAGGCAGATGGCTTCGACTTTCGACATGACGATCCTTTGCTGGTTTGCTGCCGGGTTCAGAGCGTCACCCAGCCCTCGGGCGGGGTCTTGCCGGGGTGCACGGTTCCGCATTTCGGGCACGTGCGCAGCTTTTCGTCCGCGTAGAACGCCTGATAGATCGGCGGCAGATCGTCGACGATGGATTCGAGGTCTACCTCCGCGCGGTGCACAAGCTCCGTGCATTCGAAGCAGTACCATTCAACAGCGTCTAGCAGGCCTTCAGGCCGCGTGGGCTCGATCACAAGGCCGATCGATCCCTCCATCGGCCGCTGCGGCGAGTGGCGCACATGCGGCGGCAGCAGGAAGATGTCGCCCTCCCGGATCGGCACGTCGTAGAATTCCTTGCCGTCATAGAGCTTCAGCACCATGTCGCCCTTGAGCTGGTAGAAGAACTCCTCGACGGGATCGTCGTGATAGTCGGTGCGCTTGTTGGGGCCACCGACTATCGTCACCATGAGGTCGGCGTCTTTCCAGATCTGTTGGTTGCCGACCGGCGGCTTCAGCAGGTGCTTGTGCTCGTCGATCCACTTTTGCAGATTGAACGCCTTGAGCTTCGTCATCGATATTCCTCCCTGTCCCGTTCAGCGCAGTTTCAGGCCGCATTCCTCGAAGGCGGCTCTGGTCAGTCTCTTTTCCGCATCCGTCAGCTCCAGCAGTGGCTGGCGGACGGCTCCCCCCACTTGGCCAAGCAGTTCCTGCCAGTACTTCTGGTGCGCATGGGGCTTTTCCGCGGGCTTGGACTTGCGGAAGGCGTCACGCACCCCTTGCAGGCTCGCGCTGACGGCGCGGCTCTCCTCGGCCTTTCCGGCAAAGGCGAGTGCTGTGTACTCGGCCATGCGCCGGTCGGCCTTGGTCTGGAGCGTGTAGGGTGGCGACGAGCAGAGATAAAGCTGCCAACCGAGTTCCAAGACGTTATCCAGCCATTCCTCTTCCGAAGCGGTCGAGACGAGGATGCGGTCGCCGGCGAGCGCCGTCAGCGCCTTGTACATGGCGCGCGGCACCGAATACTTGATCGCCACGACCGTCTCGATGTCGGCAAGCCGGTTGCACAGTTCCGGGCTCATCAGATAGCCGCTGTCGGGATGCGACCACAGCGCCATGCCGATATCCACCTTTGAGGCGATGGCCTCATAGTAGCGCAGCAGCGTTTCGTCCTGCTGCTTGAAGAAATGCAGGATCGGCGCATGCACGACGATGTAGTCTGCGCCGCAGGCCTGCGCATGACGGGCAAGATCGATCACCACATCCATGTTCTGGTCGGAGCAGGACATGATCGTCTGCGCCCGTCCTCCGGCCGCTTCCACGGAGAGATCGAACATGCGTTTGCGCTCGTCGACCGACATGGAGAAGAACTCACCCTGCTTGCCGGCAATGAAGAGGCCGTCGATACCGAGATCGGAAATCCAATGCTCGACATTGCGGCGGTAGCCCTCTTCGTCGATGGCGCCATCGACTGTGAACGGCGTGTTGGCCGCCGCCCAGATGCCGCGCATCGTGGCACGGGAATGGGCCTTTGCATCTTTACGCTGGTATTTCATGACGCTCCCTGTCGCATGTCCGTCCGGTGCGCGTGAAGCAACCGCTCCGGTCTCTCTCGGCGCATTTAGCGCAGGATTTTTTTATTCATTAAGACACATAGTCTGTATATATTCATGCCGAAATCAGTATGGATCCCGCGATGCTCAATCTCCGTCAGATCAAGTGTTTTCAGGCCGTGGTCGAACTCGGCAACTTCTCCCGCGCCGCCGAACGCTTGCGCACCAGCCAGGCCGGCATCTCGCATGCGATCCGCGACCTCGAGGCGCTGCTCGGCGCGCGGCTCTTCGACCGCACGACCCGACGCGTCGAACTGACCGAGGCCGGTCGGGTCTTTGCGGCGGCCGCGCTGCCCGGCCTTGCGGAAATCGAGCGCGCCGTCGATGCGGTGCACGATCTCGGGCAACTGAGAACGGGCCTGGTGCGCATCGCCGCCCCGCCCTTCCTTGGCGCAACCGTGCTGCCGCGCCTGCTGCAGGAAGTCGCTCAAAGCCATCCGAACCTCAAACTCAGGATCGAGGACGTCGTGACGGACATGATCGCGCCCCGGGTGCGCAGTGGCCTCTGCGACCTCGGCGTCGGCACCTTTGCCAGCGACGAGGACGGCCTTGAGATCCAACGCGTGCTGCGCGACCAGCTGATGGTTTTTGCGCCCGAGGGCCACGCCATCTGCACGAAGGCCGAAGTGGCCTGGTCCGCGCTTTCCGACCAGCCGATCATCACGCTGACGCGCGAAAGCAATATCCGTCTTCTGACCGAGGTCGGCTTCGAAAGCGCCGGCGTGCCACTGCGCCCTTCTCTCGAAGTGCACCAGATCAACACGGCCCTTTCGCTCGTCGAGCGGGAGGCGGGGGTTGCCATCCTGCCGACCTATGCCTTTACCGGCCTCAACGGTCGGAAGATCTCAGCCCGCCCGTTGGTCGAGCCGTCGATTGCCCGCGATGTCTCTGTCATCACGGCGCGCGAACGCACGCCCTCCCCCGCGACGCTCGCGGTGCGCACACTGCTGCGCAAGGTGCTGCGCGACATGGTCCCGGTTGTCGGCTGATGGAACGCAAGAAGGCCGAAACCACCCAGACAGCGGTTTCGGCCTGATCATCCATTCATTGCGGCGCGCGATGCCGTCAGGCGGTGCGCAGCGAGACGTTCTTGACGACGGTGTAGTGATGCAGGCCCTCCGCGCCACCCTCGCGGCCAAGGCCGCTTTCCTTGACGCCACCGAACGGCGTTTCGGCGACGGAGGCCTCCAGCGTGTTGATCGAAAGATTGCCGGCCTCGATGCCCTGCATCAGGCGGTCGATGTTGGCGGCCGAGTTGGTGAAGCCATAGGCGGCAAGACCAAACGGAAGCGCATTCGCTTTCGTAAGCGCTTCGTCGATCGAGGCAACCGGATTGATCAGCGCGAGCGGGCCGAAGGGCTCTTCGCTGAGCGCGCGGGCATCGTCCGGCAGATCGGAAATCGCGGTCGGCGCGAAGAAGTAGCCCTTGCCGTCCAGACGTCCTCCGCCGCACAGGATGCGGGCGCCCTTTGCGCGCGCATCGTCGACAAGCTCCTGGAGGGCAGCGATGCGGCGATCGTTGGCCACCGGGCCCATCTGCGTCCCTGCGTCGAGGCCGTCACCGACCTTGATCGAACGCGCCTTCTCCACGAAGGCGTCGGTGAAGCGCCTGTAAAGCGTTTCGTGCACGAAGAAGCGCGTCGGCGAGGTGCAGACCTGGCCGGAATTGCGATACTTGCGGGTGGCGCAGGCAATGCCGGCCGCAACCGGATCGGCATCCTCGCAGACGATGACGGGCGCGTGGCCGCCAAGTTCCATCAGCGCCGGTTTCATCACTTGCGAAGCGAGCGTCGTCAGGTGCTTTCCGACGACGGTCGAGCCGGTGAAGGCGACCATGCGGATGCGGTCCTGAGGGATGAGATAGCCTGAGATTTCGGCGGGGTGGCCGAAAACGAGGTTGAGCACACCGGCAGGAAGGCCTGCATCGTGGAACGCCCGCGCTATGTGCACGACGCCGGTTGGCGTCTCCTCGGACGCCTTCATGATGATGGAGCAGCCGGCCGCAAGTGCGCCGCCGATCTTGCGAGCGGGCTGGCTCATCGGGAAGTTCCAGGGCGAAAACGCCGCGACCGGGCCGATCGGTTCCTGCAGCACGATGTAGCGGATGCCCGGTGCGCTCGGGATAACCCGGCCGTAGAGACGCACGCATTCGCCGGCGTCCCATTCGAAGAATTCGCAACCGCGAATGACCTCGGACCGCGCCTCGGAAAGCGGCTTGCCGTTTTCGAGCGTGATCGAACGCGCGATCTCCTCTGAGCGCTCGCGCATAAGCTGGGCCGCCTTCAGGATGATCGCCGCGCGGGCAGCCGGCGATGTCCGGCTCCAGACCTGAAAGCCCTGCCAGGCAGCGTCTGTTGCATCGGCGAGATCCGTCTCGCGGGCGACCGCCACCTTGCCGATGACATCCTCATTGGCGGGGTTGATGACGGCGAGCGCCTCAGAGGTCGCCCTCCATTTGCCGCCGATATAGAGCTGAGCATGCGTATCCTGAGCCATGAGATTGCCTTTTCGCCATTCCTTCAGAGGCTGCGCCTTCCTGTTCCGGTAATGGATGCAATCAGCGGTCTAATATAACAATCCACATAGGTTGAATGAATTGATATCGAGATGTGATAAGTCTCGAGCCAGCACAAACGAAAAAAAGCGCCTTCCCGGGAGGGAAAGCGCTTTTCCATTTTTCACAAGCGATCGCGATCAGGTCACGGCGCTACGGACAGCAAAGCGGGCGTCGCGCCAAGCGCCAGTCTCCATCACGTCATGCAGCACGTCCACGGCGTTCCACACATCCTTAAAACTCGTATAGAGCGGTGTGAAACCAAAACGGATGGTGGCCGGGGCGCGGAAGTCACCGATGACGCCCCGCTCGATCAGAGCCTGCATGATTTCATAGGCCCCCTCGTGCTCGAAGGAGACCTGGCTGCCGCGCACCGTGCCGTCGCTTGGACCGACCAGCTTCAGGCCATGCGCGCCGCAACGCGCTTCGACGAGCTTTATGAAGAGGTCGGTGAGTGCGATGCTCTTCCGGCGGATGGCCGTCATGTCCACTTCATCCCAAAGATCGAGCGCGGCCGAAAGCGTGCGCAGCGACAGGATTGGCTGCGTGCCGGAGAGGAAGCGCAAGATGCCCGCGCCGCCGTCGTAATTGCGCTCGAAAGCGAATGGACGGGCGTGGCCCCACCAGCCACTGAGCGGTTGGCTGGCCTTTTCCTGATGGCGCCTGGCGACATAGATAAAGGCTGGCGCACCGGGGCCACCATTCAGATACTTGTAGGTGCAACCGACGGCGAAATCGACGTTGCAGCGATCGAGTTCCACCGGCAGCGCACCGGCCGAATGGCAGAGATCCCAGACGACGAGCGCACCCACATCGTGCGCGCGCTTGGTCAGCGCCGCCATATCGCGCAGAGCGCCGGTCTTGTAGTTGACGTGATTGACGAGCACCACGGCGACGCTCTCGTCGATCAGGCCTTCGATCCGCGGGCCATCGACGCCCTCAAGCCGCAGGACGGTACCGGGCCGCGTCGCAATCACGCCCTCAGCCATGTAAAGATCGGTCGGGAAGCTCTCGCTTTCCGCGACAATGACCTTGCGCTCCGCATTGAGGCCGAGTGCGGCGTGCAGCGCCTTGTAGACATTGGCCGAGGTGTGGTCGGTCACGGCCGTCTGGCCGGGTGCTGCGCCAATGAGGCGGCCGACGCGGTCGCCGAGCGTCAGCGGCAGGGCGAACCAGCCAGCCGTGTTCCAGCTGCGAATGAGGTCGCGGCCCCATTCGAGTTTCGCGGCCTTCTCGATTTCGGCGTAGGAGGCAAAGAGCGCCGCGCCGAGCGAATTGCCGTCGAGATAGGTGACGCCTTCGGGCAAATCAAAGCGCTTCTTGAAGGCCGCGAGCGGGTCGTCGCGATCGAGCGCCTCGACAGCATGGATATCGATGTTCATGGGGCAGTCCTTCTATTCACGGACGGTTTCGCGGGCCGGCATGGGGCCGCGGGCGCGCTTGAGGGTTGGGAGCGCCAGCATGGCGAGCACGAAGAGGCCGGTGGCAAGTTTCAGGTCGGTCGGCGGCATGCCGGCGGCAAGGCAGAGCGAGACAAGCTGGTAGTAGACGATGGCTCCGACGAAGGGTGCCGCAAGCTGGCGCCGGATCGTCTGCTTGCCGACAATGGCTTCGCCGATCATCAGCGCCGCAAGGCCGTTGATCAGCGTACCGATGCCCATGTTGACGTCCGCAAACCCCTGCGACTGCACCATGAGCGCGCCGCTGGCGGCCGAGAAGGCACCGGCTAGACCGACCCCGCCGATGGTGAAGGCCCAGATGCTGATCCCCTGCGCTTCCGCCATATCCGGGTTGGAGCCGACGGCGCGCATGGCCGTTCCGCGTTCGGTCCGGAAATAGAGGTTCAAAACGCAATAGACGGCAATGCCGAGCAGTCCTGCAACGACGATCTTCGCGACCGGGAAACCCGGCTCGGCAAAGGGTACGCCATCGAAAATGGTTGGCGTGCCGTACACCGAGAGGTTAGACTTGCCCATCAGCCGCAGATTGATCGAGTAGAGCATCGTCATCATCAGAATGCCGGCAAGCAGCGTGTGGATGCGGAAGCGCAGATGCACGAAGGCCGTGCAGCTACCCGCCAGGAAGCCTGCGGCCATCGCAACGAGGATCGCCAGCCAACCGGGTGCGCCACCGGCGAGCGACAGCGCGCAGACGCAGCCGCCGAGCGGGAATGCGCCCTCGCTCGTCAGGTCCGGAAAATTCAGTGTTCGGAATGGCAGCATGATGCCGAGAACGATAAAGGAAAGGATGAGGCTCTGCGCCAGCGTGACCGGGACGAGCGTGATGAAGTTCGAAAATATCATAGAAACCGTTTCCATGTCCGTCTCAGCTTGCGAGCAGCATCCGGTCGGTCTTCATGCCGAAGTGACCAATGAGTTTCGGGATCGTGACCTCGGCCTTTTCCGCGCCGGTGATCTCGAGCCGGATCTGGCCGGCATCGAGCATCACCACGCTATGGCCGAAATCGACGGCGTGCTGCATGTTGTGCGTCACCATCAGCGTGGTGAGATTGAAGGCTTCGACCGCGCGTACCGTCGCCTGCATGACGATATCTGCCGTGCGGGGATCGAGGGCTGCGGTATGCTCGTCGAGGAGCAGCAGATCCGGCTGGTCGCACGTCGCCATGATCAGCGAAAGCGATTGCCGCTGGCCGCCTGAGAGCAGTTCGACGCGCGTGTCCAGTCGGTTTTCGAGCCCAAGGTTCAGCGCCGCGAGGCGTTCGCGGTAGCTTGCGAGCCGCCTGGCATTGAGGCCACGGCCAAGGCCAAGTTTCTTGCCGCGCAATTCGGCAAGCAGCATGTTTTCCGCAACCGTCATCGAGGCGGCGGTGCCTTTCATCGGATCCTGGAAGACCCGGGCCACCCGTGTCGCACGTTTGTGCACGGGCAGTGCCGTCACATCGTCGCCGTTGATGAGGATCTTGCCTGAATCGAGCATGAGCGCGCCGGAAATGGCATTGAGCATGCTGCTCTTGCCGGCGCCGTTCGATCCGATGACGATGGCGAAGTTGCCGGTCGGAAGCGTCAGGCTGAGATCGTTGAGGGCGATCTTCTCGTCGGGCTGCCCCTTGTAGAAGACCTTTCGTGCAGATCGGATTTCGAGCATCCGTTCCTCCTCTGAGCAATTCCGTAGAGGCCGCCTCCGCAGCCTTGCTTCCGGAATTCATGTAAATACGAATGGACAGGGCGCGCGCGGCGCGCTCATGGACGGCGGCGTCGTGGCCGCCGCCGTAGCTGGCGTCGGATTACTCGACGATGCAGTTGCAGTCGGCGAGCGAAGCCGGGATCTCGACGCCGAAGGCGGCCATCGCCTTCTTCGAGATCAGTGCCTGGTGGTCCTCATAGGCAGGGAAAACAGGAGCAATGGACTTCGGGTCCTTGCCCTTCAAGACTTCAGCCGCAATCTTGCCGGCATTCTTGCCGACCTGCTCGTAGTTGACGGCAAAGCTTGCCGGCACGAAACCCTCCTGTACGGCCGTATCGACGGCATTGACGACCGGGATGCCCGCCTGGCGCGCGGCCGACGCGACCGCCGCGATCGCCGGCTGGATCATGTTGGAGGTCGGGCCATAGATGACGTCGACCTTACCGGAGAGCGAGGTGATGCGCTGCTGGATGTCGTTGAGGTTGTCGACGCCGACTTCGACGACTTCAAAGCCCTGCTCAGGCGCAATTTTGCGCACAGCTTCGAGCAGCGCGACGTCGTTGGCCTCGCCCGGATTGTAAGGCAGACCGAGCCGCTTGGCGTTCGGCAGGAGCTTCCTGGTGAAGTCGAGCACCGCCGCCATGTCCTGGCTGTCGGTCGCACCGGTGATGCCGTCATCACCGCTTTCGCGGGAAGGCACGAGCTTGGCCGCGACCGGATCGGTCACGGCCGTGAAGATCACCGGGATGCCGGAGCCTGCGAGCGCCTTCTTGGCGATCTGCGAAACCGGGGTGGTGACGGTGTAGACGAGCTTTGGCTGTTCGGCCTGCAGCTTGGCGATCATCTGCGGCACCAGCGAGGCGTCGAAATTGGTGTGGCTCTCCGTGTAGACGACGTCCTTGCCCTCGACGAAGCCGTTTTCGGCGAGCGCCGCCTTGAAGCCGGCGATGGCGGCGTTGAGCGGTGGGTGTTCGCCGAAATTGGCGATGCCGATGCGGATCGGATCGGCAGCCGCCGAACCGATGCCGGCAAGCACCAGGCCCGCCGCCATCAGGCCTGTGATGAGTTTCGATTTTGTCGTCGCCATGTGTTCCTCCTCCAGCTGTTGCAGTGACAGCACGAGCGATGAGGAAGCGCAGCCCAACGGCAAAGTCAACGATATAGTATACAATTATAGCAATTGGCGATTATCATATATTATTCTCGCATATATGATTACCGAACATTCGGGCGGTGAATTTTGGAGGTGCCTTTGGTCGACGAGCAGGAAAACAGCACAAAAACAGAGGCCGCCTACAGGATTTTGCGGACCGAGATCCTCATGGCCCGCCTGCAACCGGGGGCGCCGTTGCGGCCCGACCTTCTGAGCAAGACCTATGATGTCGGGCGGACACCTCTTCGAGAGGCACTGTCACGGCTGGAGGCCGAGCGGCTGGTAGTGGCGATCTCCAACCGCGGCTTCACCGTCGCACCCGTGTCGCGCAAGGGGCTGGAGGATCTGACAAAAGCCCGCGCAGTCGTCGAAATCCCTCTGTTGCTGGAAGCCATGGAGCGCGGCGGCTCGGAATGGGAATCGGCGATCGTCACGGCGCACTACCGTCTGTCTCGTTGCAAGACGATCGTCGAGGATTCTTCCGACCTTGCCGTGGATACCTGGATGGAACGGCACGAGGCATTTCACGCCGCCCTCTTGAGCGCTGCGCAATCGAGTTGGCTGATGCACTTCCGCTCGACCATCTCCGACCAGCTCCAACGCCACTACCGGTTCCTCGCCTTCGCCCCTGTTCTGCGCGCGGCGCACGGAGAGACGACCGGCTACGCGGAGGCCATGGCCGCGCTGCATAAGGCGCAATCCATCGGTCCGCACACCGAGCTGATGGAGGCCGTACTCGACCGCAACGCCGAACGCGCTCGGATCCTGATGGACGAGCATTTCGGCTATCCGCTCGAAGTCTACGCCGTCGAGGAAGGGGAAGTTGCGTCATCTGGATCCCGCAAACCATCAACACGCCCGGGAACTCATAAGAAATCCGCATGAATTAATGCTGATTAAGGCGATTGTTATGGGGAAAGCGACCCTGTTTCATGGCGCCTAAGCAAACGGAAGCGGCGTGATTTGCGCGGGCATGAGGAGGCCTTCGCGATCAACTGACACGACGAAAGAAGAATTCGGAACGCGACACAGGGGTGTGTTCGCCGCCGAGCTGTCGTTTGCTTGCGCCGCTGCCAGCCTTGGACGCGTCCGTTCACCGATATTCCAGGAGGAGACCAACATGCCGAGAAGGCTGATCATCACGTGCTCAATTTTGTGTCTGGCCGCGGGCACTGCGCTTGCCGCGGGTTGGGAAAAGGAAGTACCGACGGAGATCAACATCCAGGATCCCCACCTCAAGCGCTGGTCGGAACTGACCTACGACAAGCAGCCGCCGGCGCTGACGCCGGGCAAGGACTACGGCATGGATCCGGCGACGGGCAAGTTCAACGCGCCGCGCGCCACAGCACTCGGCGCATCGCCGAACTTCCCCGGCCAGCTCACCCATTGGGACGACAAAACCTACAAGAGCAACGTCGAGGAAATCGCCTTCTACCCGCACATCACATCGCCCTGGCATGCCTGGCCCGACGTCGCGGATTTTGACGGCAAGCGCTACATGTACCTGCATGACCGCGACTACATGCGCGTGCTCGACATCACCGACCCGGCCAAGGCCAAGGTCGTCTATTCCAAGGGCGGCGTCTGGGGACAGGACGGTTCAAGCGAAGACTGGGACGCCAAGACGGTCCAGGACTATTTCGGCGGTATGACGATTGCCTGGAGTGAAAAGCTCCAGAAAAACGTCGTCGTAGCCTCCTACGAGATCGGCCGCTTCGGCATTCTCGACAACAAGCGCACCCAGCCCGACATCGTCGAGACGCTACGCCACTACAATTCGCTCAAGGGCTTCAAGGTCTACGAGATGAACGGGCCGCTGCCGAGTGACTGGACGCTGATCGCCACCCGCACGACCGACATCAACAACCCGGACGCGCCCATCGGCAAGCAGCAGGGCTCCGGTTCGCTCGACGCACCCGCCTGGTTTGGCGGCAAGTACATGTACCTCTCGTCGGCGCCCGACGACAGCTACGCATTGACCGAGTATCCGGACTACCTGCATTCGCCGGGCTACCAGGCTTGGGACATGACGGACCCGGCCAATCCTCTTTTCGTCAGCCAGGTCACCGTTCCCGGACAGGTCGTCGGCGACAAGGCAAGCGAGGACGCCTACCTGATGAACCCGCGCGCCGGCAACCGCACGTCTTGGATGGGCTCGCGCATGCCGCTGTTCCTGCCGAAGCCGGTGGAAAAAGGTGGCAAGATCGGCTTCGGCGCGATGGGCGGCCTCGGCTTCTACACCTTCGATCTCACCAATCCCGGCACGCCGGAAATGATGGGCCATCTGAGCATCCCGCCAAGCTTTGCCGGTACCGAATTCGACAATGCCGATACCAGCCAGTACGAGCGCACCGGCTATGTCTTTGCCAACGGCTACCCGATGAACTCCAACTGCTACGAGCCCTACAAGGACGTGCTGGTCATCGACGCCAAGGATCCGAAGGACCCGAAGGTCGTCGCCACCTTCCCGCGTCCGACACCCCCGGCAGAGGCCGAATTCACCGACTATTGCCAGCGGCGCGGCAGTTTTGGTCCGAAGCGGTCCGGCACGACCCACCAGCCGGGTCACAGCCGCGACGGCATCCTGCCCTATGCCTTCTACAATGCCGGGCTGCAGATCTTCGACGTCAAGGACCCGAAGGATCCGAAGATCGCCGGCTACTACGTGCCGCGCTTCCCCAAGCCTGAGGAAATGCCCGAATACACCTATGAAAACGCCAGCTTCGCGGTCTTTACCGAGTACGACCGCAACATCATCTGGCTGATCAGCATCGACGGCATCCGCGCCCTGAAGACGCCGCTTCTCGGTGTACCGAAAACCGGCCTTGCCGGCGAAGTCTGGCCGCCGCGCGGGTAACCCCCGACTGGCCGGTATCGCAAACGATACCGGCCCTTTTTTCTCTCATTCCATACAGACCCGCTCAGCACCCGCTTGTCCCGCACGCCACGGACGGAGCCGGCGAAGCTTTGCCAATTTTCAAGAACCGACAAGGGAACGAACTCGATATGTACAAACCAACCAGTGCTACGGCACTTCTCCTCCTGAAAGGTGCCGCAGCGGCGCTCTGCCTGATGGCCGCCACCCAAGCGGCAACGGCTGCAGACGCGGAACCGGTCGAATATGTCCGCGTCTGCGATGCCTATGGCAACGGTTTCTTCTATGTTCCGGGCACCGAAACCTGCCTGAAGATCAGCGGCTACCTGCGCCACGAGGTTGCGGCCGGCGACGATGTCTACTGGGGCGGCTCGCTCGATGGCTTGCCCGGCAAGGCGCGGGCGACACTACGCTTCGACGCTCGCAATGAAACCGAGTTCGGTACGCTGCGCTCCTATCTGGAGACGCGCTTCGAGCACAAGGCATCGGGCGAGCGCATCTACATTTCGGAAGCGCTTATCGAGCTTGCCGGCTTCTCGGTCGGCATCGCCGATTCGCTCTTTGCCAACTGGACCTGGGGTGCCGGCAACGTCATCTACGACGACGTCATTTACTACTCGGGCGACCGTACGATGCAGGCGAGCTATACCCACGACTTCGGCAACGGCTTTTCCGCCATGGTGGGCGCAGAGGAAGGCAATGGCTCCTGGGAACTGGAGGTGGTCGACGCGTCCGGCGTGGCAAGCCGCGAGTGGTTTGACCTCCGGGCCGACAGCATTCCCCACCTCCTCGGCGGGGTGAAATACGAAGCGGACCGGATGACGCTTTTTGGCATGGCGGCCTATGACACGCGCTATGATGCCTGGGCCTTCAAGGCGCGCGTCAACCTCGACGTCACCGACACGCTCTCATTGTTCGTCATGGCTGCCTACCAGTCCGACCCGAGCCGGCCGAACTACTACGGCAGCTGGTACGGCGACTGGGCAATGTGGGGCGGTGCTTCCGTGAAGGTCAGCGAAAAGGCAACCATCAACAGCCAGATCGACTTCGAGGAGGATGGCACCTGGAACGCAGCCCTCAATGTTGCCTATGAGATCGCGCCGGGCTTCAAGATCACGCCGGAGCTCGACTACACCGCTTTTCGCGGGTTTCGCGGACACGAGGACGCCTTCGGTGGTGTCGTGCGCTTCCAAAGAAACTTTTAAGCTTCGCGTTGAGGAACCGGCGGCGACCTTGCTGCCGGTTTTTATCCGGCTGCAGCAACGATGCGGGCTGCCCTTGCCAGAGAAACCTTCGCGCTGTGCAACTCCCTGAACGGAATCGAACCCCGCCACCAGTTGTTTCAAAGCTTACGAGTATCTCACCACTCCAAGATGAGCATTCCAGGCGGCGACTGCTCGCGGCCAGGGTCCGTTCGCACGCGGCTTGACCGGTTGAAGGGTCGTGCGCCAAAGGATTTCAGCATAGGGCATGCCATCGGCCGGGAACCGGGCGCGAACTTTCCCTAGCAACGGAAAGAATTACCATCGCTAGGCTGTCAGCCTTTTGGCAGCCCCTCTGGCCTCAGGTACTTTCGTAGCGCTGCAATGCGAAAAATCGCGTTGGCGGCTCCGTAGCCGCGATAGCCCCGTCTTTCGACGATCTCGAAGAAGAAACCTTCGCCAAAGGTCGGGCTGTAGAGCTGGTAATACTCGCCGTCCTCGTCGCGGTCATAGAGGATGTTTTCGGACTTCAGCCTTTCGACGAGTTGAACGTCGAGACCGAAGCGCGCTTCAACGTCATCGTAGTAGTTCGGCGAAATCGGTAGCGCCTTGAAACCATTGGCGCGCAATGCCTGCGCAGTCGAAAAAATGTCATTGGTGGCAAAGGCCAGATGCTGGACGCCGGAACCGAAGGTTTCGGCGATGAACCGGCCGGCCAGCGTGTTGCGATTTTCCGCGCCGTTCAGTGTCAGGCGCAACGTGCCGGCGTCATTTTCCACGACCTGGCTGCGAACGATGCCTGCTGGATCGACGATGTCGATCATCGGCGTCTTATGAGCATCGAGTAGCGATGTGTAGAAGAGCAGCCAGGTCAGCATTTCCTCATATTTTACGGTCTGAGCGATGTGATCGATGGAGCATAATCCGGCCGCGATGACAGAGCCGCCGTCGCGCACTGGCTCAAACTCGATCTCCCAGATCTTGGAGAGCTCGGATTTGTCGTCCAGAAAATAGATGAGCCCTCCGCCCACTCCGTGGATCGCCGGAACCACGAGCTCGCCTGGACCAACCGGCTGCTCGAATGGTTCTGCCCCAAGCACCCGTGCCCTTTCTACCGTCGCCGCAGCATCATCCACCATGAGGCCGAAGGCATAGGCGGACGTGCCGTGAACGAGATAGGAAGCGCTGGCAAAGCCTTCGCGCTCGGTGTTGACCACCAAGTTGATGGCGCCCTGGCGATAAACCACCACTTGTTTCGTCCGATGCTGTGCTGTTTTCGTGAATCCGATTGAAATGAGCAACGCTTCGAGTTCGCTTGCTTCCTCTTCCGAGGCACTGAACTCCACGAACGCTACACCTCTCACGTCGGCGCGGGGGGGCATTATGGGGACCGGCAAACGAGTATCCGGTTCGGCGCGCCTAACCTGATCCCCGAGATAGATCAGCGAGCGATATCCGTCGACAGCGATCGCATTGGCATTGCCTCCACGAAATTGGTCGTTGAAGATTTCGAGCGATAGATAGCCGTCATATCCAGTTGCCGCCACCGCGCGGGTAAAGTCTGTCACTGGGAGATCGCCCTCGCCCGGCATATTGCGGAAGTGCCGGCTCCAATACAGCAGATCCATGTCGATCAGCGGGGCGTCGGCCAACTGGACTATGAAGATCTTCTCCTTCGGGATGGAGCGGATCGAGTTGATCTCGATCTTGCGCGACAGCGTATGAAAACTGTCGAGAATCAGCCCGATACTCGGGTGATCGACGCGTCGGACGATTTCCCAGGCGTCTCGATGATCGCTGATATGACGTCCCCAGGCGAGCGCTTCGTAACCGACGCGCAAGCCCCGCTTTGCGGCCCTTTCGCCGAGTTCGCTAAAGTCCGCGGCCGCCCTGTCAATGCCACCAACGGCAGCCGGCGAGACATTGGAACAGACAAGGACGAGGTCCGTGCCAAGCTCCTCCATCAAGTCGAACTTGCGCTCGGCACGGTCGAACGTTCGGGCTCTCAACGGCTCCGGCATGCCCTCAAAATCCCGGAACGGCTGGAACAGACTGATCTCCAAACCGAAATCTCGCACCATGCGGCCGACCTGACGCGGGCTCTCGTCAAAGGCGAGGAAATCGTTCTCGAAGATTTCGACACCGGCAAAGCCCGCCTTGGCGATGGCACGCAGCTTGTCCTTGAGGTCGCCGCTGAGCGAAACCGTTGCTATCGAGGTCTTCATCACTTGCTCCTCGGTGGAATTTTCGGGAATCAGCCGGTCATTGCCTTGAAATGGGCAAGCATCCGCGTTGTGTCGGGCTCAAGACCTGTGAACAGGCGAAAAGCGCCAACTGCCTGGAATACCGCCATTCCCCCACCGTCGAGCGCGCGGCATCCGCGTCGCCTCGCTTCTGAAAGCAGCGGCGTTTCGAGCGGGAAATAGACGATCTCGGCGACCCAGTGCCGCGGATCGAGAAGTTCGGCGTCAAGCGGCATCCCGGGATAGTTCGCCATGCCGGTCGGCGTGGCGTGAATCAACCCGGATGCCGATCGCATCGCAACAGAAAGGTCCGTACCGGCGGTGATGTCGGCTTCTGGAAACAAGGCGGTCAGCATCGCGGCAAGCAATCGCGCCCGTTCCGGCTCGCGATCGAAAACGATGAGACGCTTCAGGCCAAACGAAAGCGCGGCATAGGCTGTTGCGACGCCCGCACCTCCTGCTCCCAGCTGCACGCCCGAGGAAAGATCTGCATCGGGCAATCCGCGCCTGAAGCCTTCGGCAAAGCCCCACCAATCGGTGTTGTGGCCATATCGTCGCCCTCCCGTGAGCACGACCGTGTTGACGGCACCAAGCCTGTGTGCGTCTGGCGAGAGTTCATCGAGATGGGCAATGACCGCCTGCTTGCACGGATGGGTTATGTTGAGGCCGGCAAACCCCTGCCTCTCAGCGTGGGCGAGCAGCCGCGGCAGATCATTTTCCGTCGCACCAATTTCGGAAAGATCGATAAGCTCATAAGCATAGCGGAGTCCCTGAGCTGCACCTTCGGCCATGTGCATGGCGGGCGTCAACGAGGCCTGGATGCCTGCACCGATCAGGCCCGCCTTCAAGGGTCTTACAAGCGTTTCGGACATTGTTTCCGTTTCCATCTTCTGAGCCCGTTGCAAAGGGCAGCCAGCCTGCGGCCCGCCGCGACTTTGCGGGCGGGCCGAAGTATTCGCGCGGTTACTGGCCCCGCGCGGCACCTATCTCCTTGAACAACAACTGCACGGTGTCAGCGCCGATCTCGGCGCTAAACTTCTCGATCACCGGCTTGACGGCGTCGCGCAGCTTCTGCGTCTCCTCGGGACTGAATTCGCTGACCTCCATGCCTGTCTTGCGGATTTCCTCAAGGGCTGCGGTATCCGCCTCGCGCGAGACCTTGCGCTGATAGTCGCGGGCCTCGGTCGCGGCCGCCTGCAGGACGGTCTTTTCCTCGTCGTTCAGGCCGTCCCAGAACTTCTTGCTGACGAGCACGATCTGCGGATTGTACTGGTGACGGGTCAGCGTCATGTATTTCTGCACTTCATAGAACTTGGCGTTCAGGATGTTTGAGGCGGGGTTTTCCTGGCCATCGACCGTTCCGGTCTCGAGCGCTGTATAGAGTTCGGTGTAGGGCAGCGGCACGGCGTTGGCCCCGAGCGTGTTGAAGAGCTCGATCGGGATCGGGGACTGGATCGTGCGGATCTTAAGGCCCTTGATGTCTTCAAGCTTGGTCACTGCATGGCGATTGTTTGTGAGATTGCGGAAGCCGAGTTCCCAGTATCCAAGTCCGACTAGGCCGGTATCGGGCAAAAGCTTGCTGAGGCTCTCGCCAAAGGGGCCATCCATCACCTTGTCCGCCTCCTCGCCACTATTGAAGAGGAAAGGAAGGTCGACGGCACCGAATTGCTTGACGTTGTTGGCAAGAATACCGGCGTTCAACACGGTCATCTCGATAACGCCGCCCTGGAGAGCGGAGACGGTCTGCACGTCACCACCAAGCGTGCCGCCGGGGAACAGCTTCACCTCGATCTTGCCGCCACTCTTTTCATTCACGAGCTCGGCGAACTTCTCCATGCCCGTCACTTGGGGGTGACCCTTGTTGTTGGCTGACGCGAACTTGATGGTCTGGTCGCGTATCTCTGCAAGCGTTGGCGCTGCTGCAAACAAAACGATCGGCAGGGCGACGCCCAGTGCCATTTTTGTCAATCGGTTCAACATGTTATCCTCCCAGATTGAGCCGGTAATCCCGCCGGCCTGTTGAAGCGCAATAAAAAGTTGCCGTCAGTGCCCAAACCAGGAGACCGGTACGGTCACCAGTTCTGGGAACAGGACGAGCAGGAAAAGGACGATCAGTTCGGCAATGAGGAAGGGCCACACGCCCTTCATCAGGTCCTCCATCGTCAGTTTCGAGACGCCGCAGATAACGTTGAGAACGGTGCCCACTGGCGGGGTGATCAGGCCGATCGAATTGTTGATGATGAACAGCACGCCGAAATAGACCGGGTCGATCCCCGCTTGCTTGATGATCGGCATCAGAACCGGCGTCATGACGAGGATCGTCGGCGTCATGTCCATCGCTGTCCCGACGACGACGATCAGGACCATGATTGCGATGAGCAAAAGGGTCTGGTTGTCCATAAGCGGTTCGACAAGCGCGGCAAGCGCACCGGGGACGTCTGCAACCGTAATCAGCCAGGCGGAAACGGCAGCGCAGGCAACCAGGAACATCACGACGGATGTAATTTTCGCGGCCGCTACGAAGACATGGAAGAGCTGGCCCGGCGTCAGCTCGCGGTAGATGACCATCGAGACGAACAGGGCGTAGACCGCGGCAACAACGCCGGCTTCGGTTGGCGTGAAAACACCAAACTTCAGACCAACGATGATGATCACCGGCAACAGAAGCGCCCAGACACTGTCGAGCAGCGCTCCAAGCCGCACGCGGGCGCTTTGTCTTGGCGGGAGCTCGAACTGCTCCTTGCGAGCGACGATAAGCCAAGTGATGCAAAGGGCCGCGGCGATCATCAAACCCGGGAAAATGCCCGCAAGAAAGAGTTTGGTGATCGAGACGCCGCCAACCACACCATAGAGGATGAAGCCGATCGACGGCGGAATGATAGGCCCGATGATCGATGCAGAGGCAAGCAGCCCTCCGGCGCGCGCCGGATCATGACCGCTCTTCAGCATCATCGGCAGAAGCAGCGCGCCAAGGGCCGCCGCGTCGGCGACAGCTGAACCAGAGAGGCTGGAAAGAATGCAGGCGGCAAAGATCGCCACGAAGCCGAGGCCGCCGCGGATGTGACCGACCATGGCCATCGCCAGGGCGACGATGCGGCGGGAAAGCCCGCCGGTGTTCATGACCTCGCCTGCAAGCAGGAAGAAGGGCACGGCCATCAACGGAAAGCTGTCGGCGCCGTTCAAGACATTTTGGGCGACGATCTGTGCATCGAAGAGCCCGAGAAAGAGCATCAGGGCGACGCCGCTGATGATCAGCGCAAATGCAATCGGCACGCCGAGCGCCATGGGGCCGAGAAGTGCGCCAAGGAAGATGGTGACCGTCATCGGCTCGTCCTCAGCGTTTGACGGGCAGCGGCCCGAGCGTGGCCGTGGGGTGTGGGTCAAGCGCCACTTCGTCTTCGCTGTCGCGCACCAGTTCCGCCGTCGTCACGTCGATGCGTCCGGTCGCGATGGCGAAAGCGTCGGCAAGCAGGATGAGGAATGCGGGTACCCCAAAGGCGAGACCGGCCCCGTAGAAGAAGCCCATGGAAAGCCCAGTCGCAGGCGCGCCGACATGCAGGTTGATGAGCGTCTGCGTCCAGCTGCCGCTGATCATCAGCCAGGTAGCGTAGAGCATCAACACATGGCCAAGAAGCACCGCGACCTTCGCGGCGGCCGGCGGCAGTCGTTTGATGAGCGTATCAACGCCGAGATGCCCGTGTTCGCGCAAGGCAACCACGGCGCCAAGAAACGTGAGCCAGACGAAGAAGATGCGTGATAGCTCCTCAGAGACCGTGATGCCCTGATTGAACGCATAGCGCAAAACGACGTTGCCGAAGACGAGGACGACCATGCCGGCAAGCAGCAAGGCAATCGCCACCTTCAGCGCGAAGAAATAGAAATCGATAATGCGGATCATGCGCTCCTCCCAAAGCGGAGTGCCGTCTTGGCGCCCGCGCATCACATTGGCGTCACGGGGCGGCGTTAGGGCACCGGTGCGAACACATCCTCCTCAAGTTGTCTTCGCCACTACAAAATGTACGAACTAGTACGTATGTCAAGCAGACTCTCTTGAAAGACCCCCGTAACCTCAATATGAATCTCACGGGAGGCGGTGTGGCGAGCCTCTGCGCTCGCCCGTTTCGATTTGGTTTCATTGGAAAATTTCGGCGAGTGCCGGGGGAGTGATCAAAAAGAATGGCGGGGCGGGTTGAGGCAAGTCGGAAGAACGATCCGGAACGCACCAAGGAAGACATCCTTGTCGTCGCCACGGAAGAGTTCTCCACACACGGCCTTGCGGGCGGACGCGTTGACGCGATCGCAGAACGGACCCGAACCTCCAAGCGCATGATCTATTACTATTTCGGGGGCAAGGAGGGACTTTACCTGTCCGTGCTTGAGCGCGCCTATCGCAAGATCCGCACGCTCGAGGAGGACCTGAAGCTTTCAAGCCTTGCCCCGGAAGAGGCGTTGCGTACGCTAATTTCCAGCACATTCGACCACGACGAGGCCAATCCCGACTTTGTGCGATTGGTCAGCATCGAAAACATCCACCACGCAGCGCATATGCTGCGGTCGGAAGCGATCCGTGATCTGAATGTCTCGGTCATCGAAACGATCGCGGGCATTCTGGAACGCGGTATCGCTGAGGGTGCATTCAAGCGAAAGGCCGACCCGATAGATGTGCATATGCTGATCAGTGCCTTCTGCTTCTTCCGGGTTTCGAACCGATATACATTCGGAACTATCTTTCGCAGGGATCTTTCCGAATCGGCCACGATCGGCCGCCATCGCCGAATGATCGCCGACGCCGTGATCAGCTACCTCCAGACGGAGGAAGGGGCAGCGAACCCCATATCCTAGGGCTATCGCGCATGGGATGGGAAGCACTCAGGCAATGGGGTGTTAATGCCAGAACGCTGCCGATCTCAACGACGTGCAGCCCAGACCTCGATAGGCCTCGTCGGCAAGCGCTTGGCTGACGCACGTCACCGTCCACCGTTGGCTTGACGTTGTCGATGAGAGTGTGTCAGCTTTCCCGTCAGGAGGGCGCTCGATGTCGACGTCGCTGTCGCATATTCGTGAGATAGAACGAGTCGCCTCCGGGGCCGCGAGCCCACGCGACGAGCCCGTCGTCCAATCCTGGCTTCGCTGCCTCAATGATTACAAGCTGGATCCGACGATCGCGCAGGAAGCCTATATCGTTCCGGGATCGAAGCTGCGCGAGCATCGCGAACAGGCGGAAGAACTGATCCGCATCGGGCGTTCCGGGCTTGAAGGGCTGTTCAACCAAGTCGCCGAACAGAACTATGTCCTGTTGCTGTCCGATGCCCGCGGCGTCACCGTCGATTTCATGGGGGATCCGACCTTCGACAATCAGCTGCGTAAGGCGGGCCTCTATCTCGGCTCGGAGTGGTCTGAGAGCCGGGCGGGCACCTGTGCCGTCGGGGCGTGCATCGTCTCCGGCCAGCCGGTCATCATCCATCAGGACGATCATTTCGACGCGAGCCATATCGGTCTGACCTGTACGGCGGCGCCGGTCTTCGACACGCTTGGCGACCTGACCGCCGTGCTCGACATCTCCCAGCTCCGGTCGCCCACTGCCAAGGCAAGCCAGCAGCTGGCGCTGCATCTGGTATCCGCCACTGCGCGGCGGATCGAGCTTGCCAACCTCATGACCCGCACCCGCAACGACTGGGTCCTGCGGCTTGCCCGCTCCCCGGAATTCCTGGATGTCGACCCGGACGCCGCCATCGCCCTCGACGGCAGCGGCCGCATCACCGGCATGACCCATGGTGGCTTCGGCGCACTCGCCCGCTCGATGAACATCCGCGGCCTCCAGACACGCAATTTCCTCGGCCTTCCGCTCTCGGAGGTGTTCGATATCGACGTGGACGATTTGCCCAACTTCATGCGCGGTCGTCCGAACGGCGAACGCTTGCTGAGAGCCAAGAGCGGCCTAGTCCTATTCGCCAGCGCCATCGCGCCCGTCGTCAGCCTGCGCACGCCCGCCGCGCCCGAAGCGCGCCTCCCCCGGGCCCTGCGCGATCTCAGCCAGGGCGACGCGACAATGGAACGGGTGCAGACCCGCGCGGCAAAATTGGCCACACGCCGCATCCCAATTCTCATTCAAGGGGAGACGGGCAGCGGCAAGGAGTATCTTGCTCGCGCGATCCATGACAGCTGCGGCGACAATGGCAATTTCGTCGCCGTAAATTGCGCAGCCATTCCCGAACATCTCATCGAATCCGAACTGTTCGGCTACGCACCCGGTGCATTCACGGGCGCCAGCCAGAAAGGTAAGCGCGGCCTGATCGAGGATGCGGACGGTGGCACCCTGTTCCTCGACGAGATCGGCGACATGCCGTTCACGCTGCAAAGCCGGCTGTTGCGCGTGCTCTCGGAAAATGAGATTCAGCCGATTGGGGCGCTGAAGGCCCGGCCAATCCGCCTGCGCGTCGTCTCCGCCTCCCACCGCGATCTGGCGGAACTGGTTAAGCAGGGCCGTTTCCGGGAAGACCTCTATTACCGCCTGAACGCCGCAACGCTCTCGCTCCCCGCCTTGCGAGAGCGTCAGGATCTTAGCTGGCTGATCGATCAATTACGCGCTCGTGTCGAGAAGGAGAACCACGAGTCCTACCGCATCGACAAGACGGCTCGGGCGGCCTTGCTCGCGCATGAATGGCCCGGAAATCTGCGTGAGCTTTCCAATGTTCTGCGCGTGGCCGCGGCCCTTTCCGAAAATGGTCTCATCGATAGCGAGTGCCTGCCGGAACATCTCTTCTCCGAAGCCATCCACTCGTTGCCCGGCGAGGATGATGCGTTACGCCAGGCACTCAGGGACTGCGGCGACAACGTTTCGGCGCTTGCGAGAAAGCTCGGCGTCAACCGTTCCACGATCCACCGCCGTCTGAAGCGGCTCAACTGACGCAACGCCTGCAACACCTGTTGCACCCGGACTGTTGCATTTTCGGTGACTTTCGCTCCCGTCACGTTTCAAGCCTTTGATATCACAAACAAAATAGACGCAGTTGCGATCTGGCATGCTGCTTGCTGCCTCTCCTGTGCAAGAACAAACAGGAGGAAACACAATGAAAGCTCTGCGCTTTCACGCCGCCAAGGACCTACGCATTGACGATGTCGACGCTCCGCCTGCCCCTGGCCCCGGTGAGGTACTGGTGGAAAATCGTTTCTGCGGCATCTGCGGGACCGATCTGCACGAATACGCCTATGGCCCGATCTTCATCCCGAAGGAACCGCATCCCTTCACGGGTGCTCATGGACCGCAGATCCTCGGCCATGAATTCGGCGGCGTCGTGAAGGCGATCGGCGAAGGGGTTAGCCATGTGAAGCCGGGCGACAGGGTCTCCGTCCAGCCGCTGATCATGCCGCGCCGCGGAGACTATTATGCCGACCGTGGTCTGTTTCACCTGAGCGCCAACCTGGCACTGGCCGGCCTATCCTGGCACTCCGGCGGAATGGCGGAAGCGGCGCTGCTCAACGACTACAATGTCCAGCCCATTCCCGATGCGCTATCCGACGAAGAAGCCGCGCTGATAGAGCCGACCGCAGTCGCCGTATATGCGTGCGATCGCGGCAGCGTCACCGCCGGCAACAGCGTGCTGGTCACGGGCGCAGGACCGATCGGCATTCTCGTTGCCATGGCAGCGCGGGCGGCCGGCGCGTCGAAGATTTTTCTCTCCGATCTCAACGAGACGCGGCTTTCACTGGCGAAGGAAGCACTCCGCGAGGTCCGCACCATCAATCCCAAGATCGAAAAGGTCAGCGATGTTGTCCAGGCCGAAACCGAGGGCGGCGTTGGCTGCGATGTCGCCATCGAATGCGTCGGCAACGAACATGCGCTCAAGAACTGCGCGAGCGCGGTGCGCAAGCAGGGCGTCGTCGTGCAGACCGGCCTTCATCCAGGCGAGAACCCGCTGAACTGGTTCGACGTGACCTTCAAGGACATCGATATCCGCGGTTCCTGGGCCTATCCGACCCACTACTGGCCGCGCGTGGCGCGCCTGATCGCGAGCGGCCAAATACCGGCTCGCCGCATCGTCACCAAACATGTCTCACTGAGCGAAGCTGTTTCGGCAGGCTTCGACCAGTTGCTCGATCCCGCCGGTACGCACCTGAAAATACTGATCGACCTCAAGCGTTAGGCCGGTCCCCATTGCGGGACGGTTGAGGAGCCGTTCCGTTTGTCATCACAGAGCAGGAGGATAAAGGATGCTCGAGAAGACCCCCACCACCCGCGTTCAGGCACAGCTTGATGCCCTTGGCGCTGCACTCGAAACCGGCCGTATCGACGATGCGGTCAACCTCTTTGCAGAGGAATGCTACTGGCGCGACCTCGTCGCCTTCACCTGGAACCTCAAGACTGTCGAAGGCCGGGACGAGGTGCGCGACATGCTTCAGGCACAGCTTGCCTCGGCAAAACCCTCCAACTGGCGCGTCGCCGCCGGCGAAGAAGCAACCGAGGCGGATGGCGTGCTTGAAAGCTGGATCTCGTTCGAGACTGCGACGGGACGCGGCTACGGCCTCGTGCGCATCAAGAACGGCCTGATCTGGACGCTGCTGACGGCACTGGCCGAACTCAAGGGCCACGAGGAGAAATCCGGCTTTACCCGGCCGCTTGGCGCCAAGCACGGCCAGAATGTCGGCGCGAAAACCTGGAAGGAGGAGCGCGAGCACGAGGAGCGCACGCTCGGCTATGAGACGCAACCCTATGTCGTGATCATCGGCGGCGGACAGGGCGGCATTGCGCTCGGGGCCCGGCTTCGCCAACTTGGCGTGCCCACCATCATCCTCGAAAAGAACGACCGGCCAGGCGACAGCTGGCGCAAGCGCTACAAGTCGCTCTGCCTGCATGACCCCGTCTGGTACGACCACCTGCCCTACATCGATTTCCCGAAGAACTGGCCGGTCTTCGCACCGAAGGACAAGATTGGCGACTGGCTGGAATTCTATACCAAGGTGATGGAGCTGAACTACTGGACACGCTCCACCGCCAAATCGGCAAAATGGGACGAAGCCGCGAAGGAATGGACCATCGTCGTTGACCGCGACGGTGAGGAAGTGGTGTTGCGGCCAAAGCAGCTCGTCTTTGCGACCGGCATGTCTGGCAAGGCCAACATTCCGAATTTCAACGGCCGTGAGCGCTTTGTTGGTGACCAGCATCATTCCTCGCAGCACCCGGGGCCGGATGGCTACAAGGGCAAGAAGGTCGTTGTGATCGGTTCCAACAATTCGGCCCACGACATCTGTGCCGCGCTGTACGAGGCGGGCGTCGACGTCACGATGGAGTTGCCCCCAAAAGACCGGACATGCTCAGGTTTGAGATTGCGAGCTGATGAACTCGCGCGGCGATTGATATCCTAAAGCACTGTGCGGGTGAAGATTGTTGTAGTGCTCGAACCAGAACGGCAGTTGCGCCATGACGGTTTCGGCGTCGGGGGTTGGATTCACCGAGACGTAATCGCGCTTGAAGGTTTTGACGAACGCCTCGGCCATGCCGTTCGACTGTGGGCTTCGCACCGGTGTCGTGCACGGTTCCATGCCGATCTCGCGCAGCAAGGATGCGGTGTCCCTGGCGATGAAGCAAGAGCCGTTGTCGGTGAGCCATTCGATGGGTTCGGACAGCATGTTGATGCGGTACGAAGCGGTTCTCGACAGCGGTGATCACGAGGTCCTGCACGTCTTCGCTCTTGATACCTTCGGTGGTGGCGACATGGGCGATTGCTTCACGGTCGCAGCAGTCGAGGGCGAAGGCGACACGGACCTTCTCCTTGTTGTCGCAGCCGATCTCGAAGCCGTCGGAGCACCATCTGATGTTCGAACGCTCGACGGCGACCCTGCCGTCGTGAAGGCGATCATCGACCGCTCCGGTATGACGCACCAGCAGCAGATTGTGCAGCTTCATCACCCGGTAGACCCGCTTGGCATTGGGCCACGAACGCCCCAGTTTCCGGGCATTCCGACGCAGGATGGCATGGACACGCCGATAGCCGTAGGTGGGCGTATCGGCGATGACGGCCTTGATGTCCTCCACCAGCTCGCGATCAGGTAGAGGCGGGCGTCCTCTGGCTCTGGAAGGGGAACCTGCGGCACGCGCAGCGATATTCGAGCGGGCGACACCTAGAGTTTCGCAGACGGTCTTCATTCCAAAATCCCCCTCGGAAGAGAGAGCGAGCGCAACAGATGTTTTTTTGGGCCACCGGCGATTTCGAGGGCTTCCTTCAGGATTTCGCTCTCCATAGTCTTCTTGCCCAACAGGCGTTGCAACTCCTTCACCTGGGCCTGAAGCGCCCGGTATTCGGAAGCCGGAACGACCTCCTCTTCGGCGGCCTTCGCCGTCAGTGCCCCTTGGGACGCCAGCTTGCGCCAGGCGAACAACTGGTTCGGCTGGATGCCGTGCCGACGTGCGACGATGCTCACCGTCGCGTCCGCCTCATAGGTCTCATGGATGATCGCCAGCTTCTCTGCCGTGCTCCAGCGCCGCCGACGCTCCGGCCCGGAGAGAACTTCCATCTTAAAATTGCTGCTAGTCATATTACCAACATTACTCCTACCCACTTAGCTAAGTGGGGGAGCATGTCCGGGCCTTTCGGGGGCTAATTCAGGCGTCGACGTCACGATGATCCAGCGCTCGACGACCCATATCGTCAAGTCCGACACGCTGATGGATATCGGCCTCGGTGGGCTTTATTCGGAACAGGCGCTGGCCAACGGCGTAACGACGGGCAAGGCGGATCTCATCTTCGCGTCGCTTCCCTACCGGATCATGCACGAGTTCCAGATCCCGCTTTACGACAAGATGCGCGAGCGCGACGCCGATTTCTACGCGGCGCTGGAAAAGGCGGGCTTCCAACTCGATTGGGGCGCGGATGGCTCAGGTCTCTTCATGAAGTACCTGCGCCGCGGGTCCGGATACTACATCGATATCGGCGCGTCGCAGCTGATCATCGACGGCAAGGTGAAGCTTGCCGCAGGACAGGTGGAAGAGATCACCGAAACCTCGATAAAACTGGCTGACGGCAAGGAGATCCCGGCCGACGTCATCGTCTATGCGACGGGCTACGGCTCGATGAATGGCTGGGTCGCCGATCTCATCGACCAGGAGACAGCCGACAGGGTCGGCAAGGTCTGGGGACTTGGCTCCGATACGCCGAAGGACCCCGGCCCCTGGGAGGGCGAGCAGCGCAACATGTGGAAGCCCACGCAACAGGATGCCCTGTGGTTCCATGGTGGTAACTTGCACCAATCGCGCCATTATTCGCAGTACCTGTCACTGCAACTGAAGGCACGATTGGAGGGTATTCAGACGCCGGTTTACGGTCTGCAAAGCGTCCATCACAAGCGCTGAACCATTTAAGAGGCAGAGGGAGCTTGAGCGCCCTCTGCCTGTCGGTCGTGTCCGCGTGCAGGCACCCCAGTGCGGCTGTGTGCCATGCGGACATAGCCAGGAGATTGACGCTGAGCCCGCACTTAATCCTCGTCCGAGACTTGCCAGACCCTCCGGTCCGAACATTAGAGACATCACCTAGCTGGAACCCTGGCCATCGGGTTAGGGCGCATCTGCGGAGACAATCAAGACTGACAGGAACCAGTAGCAGCGAGGAGCGTTAATGCAACGGATCCTTCATGTCGTCTTCAGGTTGGGTCCAACGCGAGCCCCACACGCTTCGGGCCCCTAAAGTCGCCTTCGGGGCCATTGTACCGGGTGTGGCCGGTTGCACCCTTGTCTTAAGCCAGGAGCTCCCATGCGCATCGCCTTCCTTGTCAACGCGATCGAAACCGAAAGGCCATCCTATACGACAACATCCTTGGCGCTTGCTGCGCTTGCTCGTGGCCATGAGGTCCTCTACATCACGCCGGGTGATTTCATACTTGGGCCCGACGACGCATTGATGATCCGGGCGGCACATCTTGGCGACGCACGCCCCAAGAAGTCCGAAACACTGCTACGCGCTTTGATCGCGCCCGAACAGCAAAGAGCCCTTGTCAATGTTGAAGAGGTGGATGTTCTGTTCTTACGGAACGATCCGTCGCTGGATGCCGATACTCGCCCCTGGGCCGCGCATGCGGGTGCAAATTTTGGTCGGCTTGCCGCAGAAAGAGGCACGATCGTCGTCAACGACCCATGTGGTCTGGCCTTGGCGCAAGACAAGCTTTACTTCCAGGATTTCCCGGCCATCGTTCGTCCGACCACTTTGATTTCCAAGGACATCGAGGAGATCAGGGCGTTTATCGACGATCATTCAGACGGCGTAATCATCAAACCGCTACAGGGATCTGGCGGCAAGAACGTTTTTCGGGTCGGAAGCAGCACCGAATCCAACCTCAATCAAATCATCGATGCGGTGGGTGAGGTCGGCTATCTCATTGCGCAATGTTACCTTCCGAAGGCGTCGGAAGGAGATACCAGATTGTTTCTCATGAACGGGCGACCTTTGCAGCGCGGCGACGTCTACGCTGCGTTCAGGCGCGTTCCCGCGAAGGGAGACGTGCGCTCCAATATTCACGCGCGTGGGACGCCAAAACGGGCGCATGTGACAAAGGAAATGCTGGCGATCGCCGAGACCTTGCGCCCGAAGCTTGTCGAAGATGGCATGTTCCTGGTCGGCCTCGACATCGTCGGCGACAAGCTGCTTGAGATAAACGTGTTCACGCCCGGTGGTCTCCAGACCATTCGTGAACTCTACGACGTCGACTTCTGCGAGGACATCCTCGAGTCGCTGGAGAACAAAATTGCGACCAGGAAGACGTATCAAGGAGCGTTGAACAACCGGATCTTGTCGACCCACTAGGACTTTGCCGAAGAACTCTGGGCACAAGGTCGCTAGCAAATTGGTGCTTTAAAAAAGATCTTTCCAAGGATTCGGAACCGATGGCGCTGTCCTCGGTTTCTCCTGCATACGCGATAGGAGAAGAAGGCGATGGCCAAAGACGACGATCTAAAAGCCGGCTTTACCGGCACACCCGAAGAACCTCTCGCTGGCGTTCGCAAAGCTGCGCAGACAGCCACCGAAGCAGTGAAGAGAGAGACGAGCGCTGTCGCGACTGCCGCAGCAGATCATCCTCACACCGCGACCACTCTCGGATTGCTGATCGGCGCCCTCGCCTTTACCATCGGCTACGTCGTGGGACGGTCATCGGTCGATACCGGGCGGGGATACTGGCGATAGATCCGCCAGCCGGCGAAGCTGATGTTCGCCGCCGCCTCTCAAATCACGATAACTCCCTCGTTACCATGAATTTAGGCGCCGCTAATATCTATTGACTATAGCGTGCACTATGCAAGGCTGAAAGCTCTTGATTGTGTCGTGACGCTGTAGGGTTTCTTCATGTTCTTGGTCCGCACCGATCTCGATGTCGCCATCACACGATGGCGCGAGATCATCTTGACTTCCTTGCCGTGGGACCAACTTGGCGGCTACGTTGCGTTGCGCAAGCATGATTTGACAATCGAACTTCACAACCTCGATGAGGATAGCGATCTGCTCGTCTTTGCCACCGATGGCGAAGTTCTGGCCAGCCGGTTCCGTTCAGCTTATCCCTTTGTGGTGACATACGGGAGGAATCCCGGCTACCCGCTGGAATACCTGGTCTGGCTTTCATTCCACATGCAAGCGAACTTCGATCGGTTGGGTGTCCTGGAGATGAGCGCGACTTACGAGGACGAAGAGGGCGACATCGAAAGCATGTCTGCCATGGCGATGGGCTTCTCGCGTCAGGCCGACCTTGACGACTTTATAGCGCGGTTCGACGGCAAGGACCTGAGCCAGGATTTGTTGTTCGGCTATGACGCTTATCTATTGGAGGTGGGAGAGAAGATCGGCTAAGGCATCCTTCCCCAAGGAATATCTCGCTCCCGCCCCTCGACTGAAGCTCATCTCGCTGAACCAGCGCCGGCCACTCGATTTTCTAGCGTGCCTGACGGTGAGCGTTCGCCGGCGTCGGTTCCAGCGACTTCTGCTCGGCCGATCCGCCAGTCTCCTCCCATCCAAACACACTGCGACCGCCCCATTCGGGCGAGTGGCGAAACTCTCCGGCAACAATTTCCTTGAGGTCCGGGCCGGTGGCGTATCTTTCGAGCTGCCGTGCCTGGTCGTCAAGACGCTTCAGCGCCTCCAGTTCCTCGCCAAGTCCGAGCCGCGCTTTCGTCACGGCCGATCGCATGACCGCGATCGTGTGGTCGTACACCTTGAGGGGCACGGGAAACGGATGGCGGTCCTTGCCACCGTGCGCAAGCGAAAACCGGGCCGGATCGGCGAAACGGCAAGGCGCGCCATGAACGACTTCAGCCACCATCGCGAGCGCGTTGACCGTGCGGGCACCGACGCCCGGAACCATCAAAAGCTGCTCGAAATCTTCCGGCCCGCGATCGGCAGCCGCAGAAAGTGTCGCATGCAGCCGTCGCATGTTGACGTTTTCCTCCCGTACGTCGTGATGTGCCGGCATCACGAGATGTGGGAGCAACGGCTGATCGGCCTCCTTCGGTTTAACCTTCGGATCCATAGCGACGACTTCCCGGACAATTCGGTCAGGCCCAAGCGATGCCAAAAGCTCAAGCTGCCCGTGGCGTGATGCGGCAGCCCGTCTGTCTGCGAGATTGACGATTTCCCCCTGACCTTTTCCCTCGATCGCGGCATGGGGAGAGTCGACGAAGCTGGAAACGCCCTCCGACAACCAATGATAGCGCCGGGCCTGGCGTTTATCGCCGTTCATGCCTTGCTGTACCACCACCCATTTGCCATCGTCAGCGACGATGAAACCGTGCAGGTAGAGGTCGAAGCCGTCCTGGACCGCGGCACTATCGACCTTTGCAACAAGCCGGCTGGTGGCCGCAAGGCCGGCACCATCGATGCCGACGCGGTTGCCGATGGCGATCAGTTCGTCTGGCGTCTGCCGCGAATGTCGTCCGCGACCGCCGCAGACGCTTATCCCGAGATCCCGCGAACGAGGAGCGAGACCGCGCTTGAGAGCGCCGATGACGCTGGTGGTGATGCCGGATGAGTGCCAATCCATGCCCATGACGCAGCCGAAGGACTGGAACCAGAAAGGATGGGCCAGACGGCGCAGAAACTCGTCACGGCCGTATTCGATGACGATGGCTTCGGCGATGATCGTCCCGAGCTTCGTCATGCGATCGCCGAGCCACGGGGGAACCCTGCCGCCATGAAGAGGGAGATCTGCACTTCCAGCTCGCTGAACCATTCGTGTCTTATAGGCCGCTTACAGGCATTGTGACAGGGGAAAGTTCTTCAAACGTTCCTACCGCCGGGAACAAGTCGCAACCCTTGCTGTTTTGTGGTTGGAATGTTGCGAGGCGCCGTTGCGTCACGATGAGATGGGCCAATCCCTGCGGAGGCCTTCCAATGCAAAACCGTTTCCCGTGTGCGGCAGTCGTCATCCTCCTAACCGCAGCTTTACTGGCGGGTTGCGCCAACGTCTCAGCCAGGCAGACAGCGAGCAACACCGGCAAGGTTGGATACGGTTCGGATCCGGTTCTGCCAAAACCACGCCCAACCGTGATCCCGACGGTCAACATCGCCGATGCGACCGGGTGGCGGGGCGGAGAACATCCACTCGCTGCCAAAGGATTGAAGGTCAACGCCTTTGCGACGAATTTGGACCATCCGCGCTGGCTGCGCGTCCTTCCCAACGGTGACGTTCTGGTGGCCGAAAGCAATGCTCCGGCCAAACACGACGAGGGCTTCAGCCTGAAGAAGGTCTTCATGAGCGCGGCCATGAAGCGCGCTGGCGCCGCCACACCAAGCGCAAACAGGATCACGCTGCTTCGCGACACCGATGGCGACGGGGTGGCCGACCTGCGGACCACGTTCGCCGAAGGTCTCAACTCGCCTTTCGGCATGACGCTGTCGCGGGGCAAGCTCTATGTCGCCAACACCGACGCTCTCGTCGCCTTCCCCTATTCGAACGGACAGACCCGGATCACGGCGCCGCCGCAAAAGATCGCGGATCTACCGGCCGGCGATCTCAATCACCATTGGACCAAGGATGTGATCGCAAGCCCGGACGGCCGCAAGCTCTACGTTACGGTCGGCTCCAACAGCAATGTTGCCGAAAACGGCATGGCCGTCGAACGGCACCGTGCAGCCGTGCTCGAGATCGACAAGGCAAGCGGCCACATGCGCCCCTTCGCCTCGGGCCTGCGCAATCCCAACGGGCTCTCCTGGAACCCTCAGAATGGAAAGCTGTGGGTCGCGGTCAACGAACGCGACGAACTCGGTGACGATCTCGTCCCGGACTACATGACATCCGTGCGCGATGGCGCCTTCTATGGCTGGCCCTACAGCTACTTCGGCCAGAACGTCGACACCCGCGTCAGGCCGCAGCGTCCTGACCTCGTCGCAAGGGCCATCAAGCCCGACTACGCGCTGGGCGCCCACACGGCATCATTGGGACTGGTGTTCTCGAGGGGCTCGTCGCTCGGCCCCACCTATTCGAACGGCGCATTCGTTGGACAGCATGGCTCCTGGAACCGAAGCGTACCCAGCGGCTACAAGGTCATCTTCGTCCCGTTTTTGAATGGCAAGCCCAGCGGTACCGGCCAAAAGATGTCCTCACCGGGTTCGTCGGCAAAGGCGGCAGCGCCATGGGGCGCCCCGCCGGCGTGGCAATCGATAAGACTGGTAGTTTGCTGGTTGCCGACGATGTCGGCAATGTCGTGTGGCGTGTCAGCAGAGAATGACCTTTTGCCTGTTTCAAAAGCGATCAATGTGCATTTGGTCGTCCCGCGTCGGCAATCGCCCGATGAGAACGGGATGCCGCGCGCCGGCGCTCTTGAGTTCGGGCCTGTTTCCTGGAAACCCGCAATTCCTCCAGATCTGGAAGCCACCAGCCGCTGCAATGATCGGGACCGGTGCGTGCCGACCATACAGAGATCAATTCCGGTAGTGTTGTGGGCCGCCAGGAGGCCCAGACAAACTCCATCAGGCTATTGTTCATGAATGGATACGAGCAGGAGAAAGTTCGAGGAACAATCTCCTGTGAAATCCCGATGAATATTATGACGCCGTAGGTTTCAGTGGAGACGGCACGCCCGAGCCGCGGTGGAAAAACCGCAGGAACAGGATATCGCCGTCTTCTCCGTTCGACGCTGCGACTTCTCGCTTCCAATTCCTCGGCGGACCCCCGCGACGCAAGTCGGCGTTGCTTTCGTGCATCCGGTTCATTGCGGCGGGCGGCCGCTTCGATCACAGGCCACCGTTTCCGCAATTCCTCGTAGGAGCGGAACGGAACATGCCACGTCCTGGAATTGTCATCCCAACGCGCCCACGGCACCTGTCGCAATTCCTCAACGATGGTGCGGGAGAAAGGTGTCCGCAGGCAAAGGTCATCGCCTGCCTCCAGATACGGACTGCCGATGGGATCGAAGTCGTAAGCGTCCCTGCCCTTTGATTCACCGAACGGATCTCGTTCCGACAATTGGCCGTCCATCCATCTGGTAAACCGGCGGTCGGCAGTCTTGCCCGGAATAAACCAATTGCGCCTATCATCGCTCCATATGGCCCGGGGAAAAGCCCGTCGAAACTCTCCCAGCATGGTTCGGTCGTAGGGAAACGAAATATACGCACCGGGGCGATTTGATGGCTCACCCGACATTGCTTCGCGAACCCCTCCTCGTTCCGACACATTCTCCCGTCTCACTCAACGAATAGGCTTGGCCCGCTGTTCCCCGATTGCGCAAAAAAACGAGAGCCGAACGGCTTTTTTCGATGCTGTAAACCGAGGCGCGAAGTCCACATCGCGCCCAATGGCGGACATCGAACCGCGTTCGGATGAGGTGGGCCGAAGCAAATCCCGGTGAGAGGATGAGCGGACTACGCCGCAAAGGCGTGCACGCCCGCGCGGACTGTCTCCGGGTCACGGTTTTCGACGCCGTACAGAATGTCGAGAAGCGGAAAGGTCATTCGATAAAAACCCATACGATCCCTTGCCGCCGTGTCTGGGGAAAAGTGCGCGAGCACCAGGTCGACGAACGGGTCACCAAGCCCTGCCGCGAGGCTCGCAAAATCGTAAGCTGGGTCGCCGGGGCCGCAGCCGGAGAAATCGATGACGCCTGAAAGTCTGCCGCGATCGACGAGAATGTTTCCGGTCCCAAAATCCCCGTGAATAAGGCACTGCGGAAGCGCGTCGCAGGTCGCTAAAAAGTCGGAAAAGCGCTTCCGCAGACCGGTAACGACATCAGGCGAAAGCAGAGGAAAGGCCACTGCTTCGCATTGCGCCAAAAGGCCATTCCACTCGGATGAAGACGCCTCGGCAGGCTCGGCCTCCACGCTGTCGATGGGGAGCGAATGCAGAGCCTTTAGAAAGGCGGCAAGATCCGCGGCCAAAACCCTCTGTGCGCCTATCCTCAGGCCGGTCAGGTCCGAAAGCGATTCCCCCAAGATCTTGGCGTGCAGCGAGACGAATTGGCCGTCGATGCGGCGCACCTCAAGATCAGGTACCGGCACCGGGAGAAGCGGCCGCACCGCGCGAAGCGCCGCGGCTTCGCGCACCAGGTCGCGTTCAGCGCCGCAATGACGCGGCAATCGAAGGATCCTGCCGTCAAGCTCGTAGGCCACCGAGTTCTGCCCCGAGCCGATCAGGACAGCCGCAGGCTCGGATGGCAAGCCAAGTTCCGCAACGATCCTCTGAAGGGGCATCGCATCGGTACCGCCACGAGTGGCGTCGACTTCCCTCTCAACGGAGGCGGTCGCGATTGGCTCTAGGGATAGATCCTTCACTGCGTTCGTCCTTTGCAATCCCACCCGGCAGGCCCTGGCCGCACGTCTGAATTCTGTAGCCGCTATTCTTCGCGATGACGGCCGGAGACCGACACCGAGACGAAGTCCGTGGCCGACGGGCTGGCTGAAATACTACGCCCGCTAAAGGGGGGTGTTGGGCTCGTGCTCCTGGCACCTGCGCAACCGCCCCCTCACAAAGTATCGAGGCCCATTCTTCGGCCGGCTTCGATTGGGGCCATGCGTGACGGCAAGCGAAACGCGCAAGGGATGGAACGGCATTCGTTCCCTCACCCTCGACCATATCTCATTGGTTGTATCGTTAGTAATTTATCGCAAGCAATGCGAACGCATGGCAGCGATATCCAATTGCGAAACGGACGAAAAAACTGCACCGCCAGTTCAAAGCCCTTCCGCAGCCGTTCTTGATTTGAGACCGATGGTCACGATCGCCACAAGCGCGGCCACCGCGTTGGCGCCTCCGCTGATCGCAATGGCCGGGAAGTAACTGTGGCTGGCGTCGTAGATAAAGCCGGCGAGGCTCGGGCCGATCAGCGTGCCGATTGCGACGCTCGTGTAAAGAAGCCCGATGATCCCGCCCACATTGCGGCGGCCGAAATGATCGGCAACCACGGCCGGCAGCACCGCGACCCAGCCACCGTAGAACAATCCGAACAACAGAGCGAAGGCAACAAGGGCCAAAAGCCCGGTCGCAAAGGCCCAAACCGCAAGCGACACGGCGATGCCCGCGTACATTGCCGCCAGGAAAGTGTCGCGACCCAAACGATCGGCAAGCCCCCCAAGGCAGAAGCGCCCCGCCGTGCTCCCAACACCGATCGCGCTCAGGAGGAGAACGGCGACCGTCGGAGCGATCTGGTGATCGACTGCAAACGGGACGAGATGAACAAAGGGAACGAACACGCCGACTGCACTCAACAGGCATGCGACATACATGCCGACAAATTGCCGAGTCCGTATCGCATCCTTGACCGAAACGCCCTCCTTTGCTGCCGAATTCACGACGCCCGGTTCGACGAAGACTCCGTCCGGCCGAAGACCACGTCGCCCCGGATCGTTTTCGAGCAGCAATGCGGCGCCTATGCCGAAGGCCGCGGCCGCTCCACCGAGCACCAGATAGGCCTCTCTCCAGCCCAAAGCGGCGATCAACCAAGTCGCCAGCGGCGGCATGACAAGCGTGCCCAAGCCGATACCGCTGACCGCAAGACCCGATGCCAGGCCACGTCGCGCGACGAACCAGCGCTGAACGGCCCCAAGGGCCGGCACATAGGCACATCCCACGCCCAGACCTATTCCGAGCCCATAGGCGGCATAGACCTCGGCGATGGTGCGCGCCTGGCCCGCCAAGGCAAGGCCGAAGCCGACAAGCACCATGCCGACAAGGCAAAGCGATCTTGCTCCGAACCGATCCGCAAGGGGACCGGAAATCACGCCCAGGGCGAAGTACAAAAACCCTGCCAAAGAAAAAACAAGCGAAACGGAGCCACGCGATGCCCCGAGATCCTGCTGCAATACCTCGATGAAGGCGCTGAAGGTATAGGCGCTACCAAAACCTACGAATGTCAGCGTAAACGTCGCGGCGACGACGACCCATCCGTAGAAGATGCCTTGGCGCTGGCGGTGAGCGTTCATGATCGTTCGTCTCCGTCACCCTTTTCCCGGGTGTCTCTGGTGCCAAGCCGTATGCCCCTGGAATGCCGCTCCGGCGCGCACAAGGGTCAGTTCCTGGAACTGACCAGCCAGCAATTGAAGGCCGATCGGCATCTCGTCGTTTGCGACACCTGCAGGGAAAGTCAGTGCCGGATGGCCGCTCATATCGAGGGGGCAGGTATAGCGCTGCAGCCTAGCGATCAGATCCGGCTGCTCACCAAGTGTCGCGATGGCAGCGAGTGTCAGGGGAGCGAACGGCTGAACCGGGGTCAAAATCAGGTCGACGGATGCAAACAAGGCTTCGACGTCACGGCGGAAAATCGCGCGTCGCAGAAGGATCTGCCGATACTCCGCCTCCGAGACGGCTTTGCCCTTTTCAATGACGCCGGCAAGGATAGGCCCGTACAAGTCTTTGTTCGCAGCAAAGTCTCGCGCGTGAACGGCTGCCGCCTCCACGGCGCAGTTCGGCACCCAATCGGCAACGGCCTGGCTCACGTCCGGGAACCTGATCTCGACCATGTGCGCGCCAAGATCGGAAAAAACGTCCGAGGCAGCGGCGAGTGCGGCCTGTGTCTGAGTCTCCACGTCCTCGCTGTTCCAACGTGGATCAAAGCCTATCCGCAGACCGCCGACCCCGCTTCGCGAAGCGGAAGCGAAATCCGGCACCGGTTGCGCTGCCGCCGTCGGGTCCTTCGGATCACTTCCCGCGATGGCGGCAAGAATGATCCCCGCATCCATGGCGTTTCGCGCAATCGTACCGATGTGGTCAAGGGAGGGAGCGAGATCGAAAACGCCGTGCCGGCTGACGCGCCCCCATGTCGGTTTGAGGCCCGTGACACCATTTGCGGCCGCCGGCCAGCGGATCGAGCCGCCGGTGTCGGACGCGATCGCACCGAAACAAAGGCCCGCTGCCGCCGCGACAGCTGAACCGCTCGAGGAAATCCCGGTCCAGTAGTCCGCGTTCCATGGATTGACAGACGGGGTTATTGCCGGATGGTAGTCCGAATACGCTCCCTCGGTCATTTGCGTCTTGCCGATAATGATCGCGCCTGCTTGCCTGAGGCGTCTGACGACAGTGGCGTCTTCGTCCGGAACAAAATTGCCATGGACGAGTGTGCCAGCCCTGGTTGGCACGCCTTCGATCCAGCACAGGTCTTTGACGGCGATCGGAACGCCGTGCAGCGGGCCGCGATGGCGTCCAGCGGCGATTTCCTCATCCGCCACCTTCGCCTGTTCCAGCGCGCTTGCGTCCATCACCTGCGCATAGGCGTGGAGGTCCGGTTCCAGTCGCGCGATGCGCCGAAGCTGCGCCTCGGTGATCGCCAGCGAGGAAATGCTCCCTCTTTTGATTCTGTCTCCGATCTCCGTGAGGCTGAGCAAAGTGAAATCATCCGAAACTATCGTCATTCAATTTTTCCCGACTGCGGTGAGCGACATGCATTAGAAAATCTACTATCTTCAATCGCGCCTCCTGTTCCTCGTGAGGAGCGAGACAAGCACAGCTTAATGTGATAAAGCACGTCATACTCGGCCGACAAACCAGATTTAATCATCCCTATAACTTAGAAGATCTAAATCATGAGCCGCCACCTTCCCCCCCTCAATGCCCTGAAGGCTTTCGAGGCGGCCGCCCGCCATCTCTCGGTCAAAATGGCGGCCGACGAGCTTTGCGTCACTCCGGGCGCTGTCAGCCAGATGCTGAAATCGCTCGAGACACATCTTGGGGTGAAGCTGTTCGAACGAGTGACACGCGGCATCTATTTGACCGATGCGGGCCAGGACTATCTGCCAGCGGTCCGCAATGCCTTTCGCCAGATTGCCGAAGCCTCGCGACGCGTCATGGCCTCCAACGACAGCGGCATGCTGACAGTCAGCGTCACGCCATTCTTCGCATCGGCATGGCTCCTGCCGCGCATGCATTCCTTCCAGGAGATCAGCCCCGAAATCGATCTTCAAATCGTCGCAAGCAGCACCCTTGCCGATTTCTCCCGCGGCAGCGTCGATGTCGCGGTGCGTCATGGTGCCGGCCGCTATCCGGGCTTGCGCAGCGACCGCGTCGTAACTGTCGAGATGGTTGCCGTGGCAGCCCCTGATCTCGTCGATCGCCTCGGCGCCCCTCGATGCGCGGACGATCTCATCCGCTGGCCGCATGTCCATGATGCCGACCGCAAGGGATGGAGCCTTTGGTTCCAGGCAAATGGCGTGGAAGAGTTCCGTTCTCCCCGCGGTCCGTCGTTTGACGATAGCAGCCTTATTTTGAAGGCGATCCTGTCTGGCCATGGCGCAGGGTTGCTGCCCGCTGCAATGATTGCAGCGGAACTCGCCAGCGGTGAGTTGGTACAGCTCCTGGACGCAGCTTTGATAGACGAGTTTGCCTATTACCTGGTGTGTCCCGAGCATGCCCAGAACAATCCAAAGATTGCGACCTTCCGGGATTGGATACTCAATGCGGAGAAGACGCAGCTGGCCGAAACGTCCGGCAAGGCTCAGAAAAGCCTCCATCCTGGCTGATGCGCTGCGGATCCCGACCGTGACAGACTCAGCATCCTGATCGATGGCGATGTCTCTGAGCCTCGAAGGACGATGCATCGGAATTACGCCAGAAGTGCTCGAGCGCGAGACTACAGCACTCGCCGGAATTCTTGCCAGGCGCCCGAACTGGCGCGCTCATTGCCGGTTTCAGCGAGATAGATCGCGAACTGGTCGTAGTGATAGTCAAAGGACAACAGGGAAGCGGAGGAGGATAATCAGGCGATCTTGAAGCGCTGGACCTTGGTCAGGCAGATCGGCGAAGATCCATTTCGTAGCGGGTAGCCCGCACCTGGTGCGGGCTACCCATTTGTCTCTGTCAAACTGGTTGCGTCCAAGCCGGTTATTGCTGTGTCGGAGCGGTGTCTTGGAGTTTTGCCTGAACCTTCTTGGCGACTGCCGGATCACTCTGTGCAGCTGTAAGGATTGCCGAATACTCTTCGATCGAAATGGCCGGTGAGGCTTGTACCGCCTCGACCATTTTCTTGCTGGCTTCGGTCTCCAAGTCCTTCTTCGCCGTTGCATCCGACGTTGCTTCTATCTTGGCGGAATATTCCTGCCTGACCTTGTCGACCTGAAGATAGGCAACCGCGAAGGCCTCGATTTTCTGGTCGCTGATCGCAGCGTCCGGGCCCTTGCTGCCAGCCTGGCCCTGCGTCGGCTGGGTCGTTTCGGCCTGAGCGATCTCAAGGGCGGATGCGGGACTGACGACCATGAAGCTAAAGACTGCCGCCGCGAGCGACGCGACGGGTTTGTAACCGGTGATCATATTCATTCCTCTCTGATGCGCATGACGTGATCAGGAGCGACACTGACTTTCAATCGCCCCTAAGGTCGGCCGGATACCGAATGCGCCGCGACGATGGAACGTTGGAATGGGCTCGATGCGGCCGTATCGGGGCCATTTGCTGACCATTCCACGGCAGCTTTACGGCTCACCCGACGGCTCCGGTCCCACACTTTCTCCCGGTCCCGGACCGACTACTTCTTCCCCACCCGTTCGCGCCGGACCCGGCGCGTCAGATTGAACGCGTCATGGCCGGCACCGGAAACGATGTCGCGATGGGAGAGTTGACGCTCTCTCGCGCTTGCTCTAACGGCCCCGATCAAATCGCGATCGAAAGCGATCCCCGGCGAGTGCCACGTCAGACGCCCCTGAAGATCGATCGCGCCATGGCAACGCCGCCGACATCGACGTCGCCTGCGATATCGCGGCCACGCGGTTTCGACAGGGTGTCTGTTCGCGCATGCCGCTCCGGCGGCGGACAGACGTCCTCATCCGTTTTTCCGAATTGATCGCCGAGAGCCGTGACATCCTGGCGGTGCTCGATACGATGGAGATGGGCAAGCCGATCGCCAAAATGGGTGCGAAGAACCGGGACCGATGCCGGTCGCCAAGATCGAGTACGTAGTCAACGAGGCGCAGGCGACGGTTGAATTCGCCTGAAAGCTGACGGCGGCACCGGCATCAGTCGCCGCCCGACGCTGCCTGATCCATGCGCATCTGGCGCAGCATGTTCCGCCCGGCGATCAGCATCTCGAACAGGAAAGCCAACAGCGACCCGATGAGCGAGACGATCGCGCCGCCGAAAAACCAGAAAAGGTTCTCCTCGCGAAACCCGAAGGCAAGCGCGCCGGCGAGCAGATTGAGAATGGCGCAGCCCGTGCAGATCGCCGCGAAAGTCCCCAGCGCAACGGCGATCTCGAGCGCCAGCGTCCGCCGGCGCAGATAGTCAAGCTGCATCCGCCGCGCGTCGTTCTGCTCGTATTTCTCCCCGATCTCGTTGACGCGATCGGACACCCTGCCAAGCCGGGAGGCATAGACACTGACAAAGCCGGCAGTGCCGGCGAGAAGAAAGACGGGCGCCAGCGAGGTTTGGACGATCGAAGCGAGATCGATGACGGTCGACGGCGTCTCCATGCTTGCCTTCATTTTGCGTCGCTCGCTTCCGGCGAGACCGGGAGGAGCACTCTAGTCAGTTTTGACGGATATAGTAGCGATACAAACACCGAGATATGGCGCAGATAGAAGCGCTTCATACCCTTATCAAGGGAATACGGGAGCGACCCAGCCCGACGTTCACACGCCCAACAGTAACGTCCGCACCAGGGGATGCTTGGCGTCGGCAAGGCCGTCGACGACGTTGAAGTGGTGCCGGTCCGGCTCCGCGACAGCAGCCGTCGTTGCACCCAATCCGGTCCAGATATTGGCAAGAAGCGCGTTCTGACGCAGGAACTCCGCACGCTCGCCGCCTCCGACCCAGCAGGTGATGCGGGCGTCTGGCATCGGCCGCAGCAGTGCCGGGCTCTGTGAAAGTGCCTCGGCCTCGTCGATCGCGAGCTTCTCGTTCATGGCCGTCGACATGATCGGGCGCAGGTCATGCACGCCGGAGATCGAGACGACGTTGCGGATCCGGCCCTGGACATCAGGCGAAAGCGGCGCGGTCGTCGTGATCATTCGGCTGACGAGGTGGCCGCCGGCCGAATGGCCGGTCAGCATCAAGGGACCCTCGACGCGTTTCGATGCCTCGCTTATAGCGGCGGCGACCTCTTCGACGATCCCGGCAATGCGAATCTTTGGGCAGAGCGTGTAGGACGGCATCGCGACGGCATAGCCGCGCTCCACTGCTCCGGCCGCCAGGTGCGACCAGAAGCTCTTGTCGAGCTGTAGCCAGTACCCGCCGTGGACGAAGACCACCAGGCCCTTGGGCGAACCGTCGGGAAGAAAGAGATCCATGCGGTTCCTCGGCCGATCGCCATAGGCCAGGTCGAGTTTGGCGCGTCCGGCGCTCAAGAGGGCGTTGCGGAACGCCTCGGCCGGTTTGACCCAGGCTTCCGGCCAGCGATCGCCGCGCGCGATGTTCGAGCCGTTCGCATAGGCGTCGTCCCAGTCGGAAATGCGGTGTTCCAGCATCGATTTCATCCTCCCTTTGATGTCTCCTCACAGATAGCAATCGCCTGCCCCACCGGGAAAGGCAATGCCGGTCGAAAAAAACTTTAGGCTTGAAATAATTTTGGACTGGTGCGATGCTGCCCCATGTTCAGCCGAGAAGTGGAGGTCTCGCTGTGCCTATCGCCATAACTGGAGTCGCGTCGCCGACGGCCCGTGTCACTTTGAATAGTGCCGCGACGCTTGCCGCTTGTCCGCAGACCAGGGCTTTGAACCACCGCAAGACTTTCAGCCGGCTTTGAACAATGCCTGGGCAACAGGCACGAACGAAATTAGGGAACAGCCGCCACATGCTTGGACCGACTTCGCACGTCGATACGTTCACCCGCGACCATCTTCCGCCACAGGAAGAATGGCCGGAGTTTCTTCTCGAAGGTTTTGACTACCCGGATCACCTCAACGCCGCCGTCGAATTGACGGACGCCATGGTTGCCAAGGGTTTCGGCGATCATACCGCGTTGATCGGCAATGGCCGCCGCCGGACTTACAAGGAACTGTCCGATTGGACCAACCGTCTCGCCCACGCGCTGGTTGAGAATTACGGTGTGAAGCCCGGGCACCGCGTGCTCATCCGCTCCGCCAACAATCCGGCCATGGTCGCCTGCTGGCTGGCGGCCACCAAGGCCGGCGCCGTCGTCGTCAACACCATGCCGATGCTCCGGGCCGGGGAACTCGCCAAGATCGTCGACAAGGCCGAAGTCAGCCTGGCGCTTTGCGACACGCGGCTGATGGAAGAAATGATCGTCTGCGCCAAGGACAGCCGCTTCCTGAAGCAGGTCGTGAGTTTCGACGGGACCGCGAACCACGACGCCGAACTCGACCGCATTGCGCTCGACAAATCAGTGGTCTTCGAGGCGGTGCATACCGGTCGCGACGATGTGGCGTTGCTCGGTTTCACCTCTGGCACGACGGGGATTCCGAAGGCGACCATGCACTTTCACCGCGATCTCCTGGCGATCGCCGACGGCTATGCCCGCGAAGTGCTCGGGGTCACGCCCGACGATATCTTCGTCGGCTCGCCGCCGCTCGCATTCACCTTTGGCCTTGGCGGCCTTGCGATCTTCCCCTTGCGCTTTGGAGCCGCAGCGACACTGCTCGAGCATGCGACGCCGGCCAACATGGTGGAGATCATCGAGAAGTACAAAGCGACGATCTCGTTTACCGCCCCCACCGCCTATCGGGCAATGATGAAGGCGATGGATAACGGCGCCGATCTTTCATCACTGCGCGTCGCGATCTCGGCGGGCGAGACCCTGCCCGGTCCGGTCTTCGAGGAGTGGACGGCCAAGACCGGCAAGCCGATCCTCGACGGGATCGGCGCGACCGAGATGCTGCATATCTTCATTTCCAACCGCTTCGAGGACCGCAAGCCCGCCTCGACCGGAAAGCCGGTCGGCGGCTACGAAGCGCGGATCGTCGATGACGACATGCAGGAAGTCCCCCGCGGCACGATCGGCAGGCTTGCGGTGCGTGGCCCGACCGGCTGCCGCTACATGGCCGACAGCCGACAGCGCGACTATGTGCGCGACGGCTGGAACCTGACCGGCGATGCCTTCTATCAGGACGAGGACGGCTTCTTCCATTTCGCCGCCCGTTCGGACGACATGATCATCACCGCCGGCTACAACATCGCCGGCCCCGAGGTCGAAGCCGCCCTGATTTCCCACCCGGAGGTCGCAGAATGCGCCGTCGTCGGTGCGCCCGATCAGGAACGCGGCCAGATTGTCGAAGCCTATGTCGTTCTGATATCTGGCGTGTCGGCAGACGACGCAACGATCAAGCGTCTGCAGGATCATGTGAAGGCGACGATCGCGCCTTACAAATATCCGCGATCGGTAAAGTTCCTGGACAACCTGCCGAAAACAGCCACGGGCAAGATCCAGCGGTTCCGATTGCGGTCGGAGAACTGAAAACATGAGCAAATCATACGACCCTTCGAAAGAAGGCGCCCAGATGTCGTTCGAGGGACGCATGTCCTATAGCGACTACCTGATGCTGGAAAAGGTACTGGATGCGCAGGAGCCGCTTTCCAAAGCCCATGACGAGATGCTGTTCATCATCCAGCATCAGACGTCCGAGCTCTGGATGAAGCTCGCGCTGCACGAGATCAACGCGGCGGTCCGCTCGATCCGCGACGACCGGCTGGAGCCCGCATTCAAGATGCTGACGCGCGTCGCCCGCATCTTCGAGCAGCTGAACAGCGCCTGGGATGTGCTGCGAACGATGACCCCCAGCGAATACACCACGTTCCGTGAATCGCTCGGCCAATCCTCCGGCTTCCAGTCCTGGCAGTACCGGGCGATCGAGTTCCTCGCCGGCAACCGCAATGTCGCGATGCTCGGGCCGCATGCGCACCGCCCCGACATCATGGAAAAGCTGGAAGCGATCCTGGCAGCGCCGTCGCTCTACGACGAGGCGATCCGGCTTCTTTCGCGCAACGGTTTCGATGTCGGCGCGGAGGCGGACAAGAGCGATTTCCGCGAGACGCGCACGGAAAGCGAAAAGGTCTTCGCCGCCTGGCAGATCGTCTACCGCGATCCCGAGCGCTATTGGATGCTCTACGAGCTCGCCGAGAAACTGGTCGATTTCGAGGACTACTTCCGTCGCTGGCGCTTCAACCACGTCACGACCGTCGAGCGCATCATCGGCATGAAACGCGGAACCGGGGGCACATCCGGCGCGTCCTATCTGAAAAAGATGCTCGAAGTGGAACTTTTCCCCGAGCTCTGGCACGTGCGCACGGGTCTCTGATAGAACACAACCCAAAAGGGAACCAACAAAGAGGAGAACAGCATGAACCGCATTCTGGCAGCAGGCCTTCTTGGCCTTTCACTTGCAACGTCAAGCCTTGCCCATGCCGAGCCGGTGAAGATCGGCGTCATCACCACGCTGTCGGGCGGCGGCGCCGGCCTCGGCATCGATATGCGCGACGCCTTCACGCTGGCGATCAAGCAGTCGGGCAACAAGGACGTGGAACTGGTGATCGAGGACGATGCCCAGAAGCCGGAACTTGCGGTGCAGATCGCCGAGAAGATGATCCAGGGCGACAAGGTCGACCTGATGACGGGCATCATCTGGTCGAACCTTGCGATGGCCGTCGTGCCGAACACGGTGGCACAGGACGTGATCTATCTGTCGCCGAACGCCGGTCCCTCGGCACTTGCCGGTGCGAACTGCAATGCGAACTATTTCAACGTCGCCTACCAGAACGACAATTTCCATGAGGCGATGGGGCAATACGCCAACAAGGATTACAAGAACGCCTTCATCCTCGCCCCCAACTATCCGGCCGGCAAGGACGCGCTGACCGGCTTCAAGCGCTATTACAAGGGCGCGCTTGCCGGCGAGATCTACACGCAGGTCGGGCAGACGGACTACGCTGCCGAAATCGCCCAGATCCGCGCCTCGGGTGCCGACACCGTCTACTTCTTCCTGCCCGGCGGCATGGGCATCGCCTTCATGAAGCAATATGCCCAGTCGGGTGTGAACATCCCCGTCATGGGCCCGGGCTTCTCCTTTAGCCAGGACGTCCTGCCGGCGATCGGCGACGCGGCGCTTGGCGTCAAGAACTCGGCGACCTGGTCGAAGGACCTCGACAACGAGGCCAACAAGAAGTTCGTCGAAGCCTTCAAGGCCGAGTACAAGCGCCTGCCCTCGATCTACGCGGCGCAGAGCTGGGATACCGCAAACCTGATCCTCGCCGCGCTGTCCAAGGCAAGCGTCAAAGACAAGGACGCCTTCCGCGCAGCACTTAAGGCAGCAGACTTCCAGTCGGTGCGCGGCAAATTCGTCTTCAACAACAACAACCACCCGATCCAGAACATCTACGTCCGCGAGGTGGTGAAGGAAGCCGACGGCGTGCTCACCAACAAGATTATCGCCACCGCCTTCGAAGACCACAAGGACGCCTACGCCGAGAAGTGCAGCATGTAGTGCCCTGCACCTGTCGTTGCCCGGGTGCGCGGCCTTGATGCCGCCATCCGGTCGATGATCCATGTCCTCCTGACATCAAGCTTGGACCGGTCTCTTGTTCACCGCACTTCTGATCGAACAACTGCTCAACGGGCTCCAGCTCGGTGTGATGCTGTTTCTGATGGCCGCCGGCCTGACCCTGATTTTCGGGGTCATGGGCCTCATCAACCTGGCGCACGGCTCACTGTATATGATCGGCGCGTTTGCCTGCGCCACGGTCGCAGCCGCCACCGGCTCCTTCTGGATCGGCCTCATCGCCAGCCTTGCAGCTGCAGCTGGTGTCGGCGCGATCATCGAGGTCGCCGTCATCCGCAGGCTCTACGACCGCGATCATCTCGATCAGGTCCTTGCGACCTTCGCCCTGATCCTGATCCTGTCGGAAGGCGCCCGCTGGCTCTTCGGCTCCTTCCCGCTCTATCTCGACATTCCCCCCTTGCTCCAGGGTGCCGTACCGCTGCCGGGCGGCGGCCAGTACCAGCTCTACCGCCTGGCGATCATCGGCGTCGGCATTGCCGTTGCGATCGGCCTCTATCTGTTGATCTCCAGAACCCGGCTCGGCATGCGCATCCGGGCGGGCGAGTCCGATCGAGAGATGATCGGAGCGCTCGGTGTCGACATCGGCACGCTCTATACGGTCGTCTTCGCACTCGGTGCAGCGCTTGCCGGGCTTGCCGGCGCGTTGGTGGGCGCATTGCAATCGGTGCAGGTCGGCATGGGCGAACCGGTCCTCATCCTCGCCTTCGTCGTCATCGTCATTGGCGGTATCGGCTCGATCAAGGGGGCACTGGTCGGCGCTGTCATCGTCGGTGTCGTCGACACGATGGGCCGTTTCCTGCTCCCATCGCTTCTGGCACTCACCATGCCCGCATCGCAGGCGACCACGATCGGGGCGGCGCTCGCCTCGATGCTGATCTACGTCGTCATGGCCCTTATCCTCGCCTTCAGGCCGAGTGGCCTGTTTTCGGCACAGTCGTGAGGCCAAGATGACCCGCGAAACCACAATCAACCTGCTGCTCGCCCTGCTGCTTCTCGGTGCGCCGATACTGGCTGCAAGCTTGGGCGAACCCTTCTACGTGACGCTCGCAACCCGCATCGTCGTGCTGGCGCTTGCCGCCGTCGGCCTCAACATGGCGCTCGGGCTTGGTGGGCTGCTCTCTTTCGGGCATGCGGCCTTTTTCGGCCTCGGCGGTTATGTCGCCGGCATCCTCGCCACGCACGCCTTCAATGCCGAGCCGCTCTTTGCCGGCATTCCGGCGACGACGTCCATGCCGCTGATCTGGGTCGTCGCCGTCGCAGTCGCCGGGCTCATCGCGTTGCCGATCGGTGCGATCAGCCTGCGCACCTCAGGCGTCTATTTCATCATGATCACGCTCGCCTTCGCGCAGATGATCTACTACTTCGCGATCTCCTGGCCGGCCTATGGCGGCGAGGACGGCCTGTCGCTGTCGATGCGCAACGCCTTTCCTGGCGTCAACACGGCCAAGCCCCTGCCCTATTTCCTGATCTGCTACGCGGCACTGATGGCGGCGCTGCTTCTGTTTCGCGTGGTCGAGGGGTCACGCTTCGGCAGCGCCCTGCAGGCGGCGAGACAGAACGGTACCCGCCTTGCCGCAGTCGGCATCGCACCTTTCAACATCCGCCTCGTCGCCTTCGCCGTCTCGGCGATGATCACCGGGTTTGCCGGCGCGCTCTATGCCGACCTCAATCGCTTCGTCGGTCCCTCTATGCTCTCCTGGCACATGTCGGGTGAACTGATCGTGCTGATCATCCTCGGCGGCAAAGGCCGACTGTTCGGCCCGGTTGCCGGCGCGATGATCTTCGTCTTCTTCGAATATGTGCTCGGCGGCATCACCGAGCGCTGGCAGTTCTTCCTCGGCCTCATCCTGCTCGGCATCGTGCTGTTTGCCCGCGGCGGTCTGCTGGGTCTCCTCTCCGGAAAGCCGCGCCATGTCTGAGCCCGTTCTCGAAACCCGCGACCTCAGAAAATCCTTCGGCGCCCTCAAGGCGACTGATGGCGTCAGCCTCGAGCTTCACCCGGGGCAGATCCATGCGCTGATTGGCCCGAACGGCGCCGGCAAGAGCACGCTGATCCACCAGATCGCCGGATCGCTCAAGGCCGACAGCGGCACGATCCGTTTTCTCGGCCAGGATATCGGCGGCCTCGATATGGCCGCCCGCGCAAGGCTCGGCCTTGCCCGTAGCTTCCAGATCTCCTCGCTGGCGCAGGAATTCTCGGCTCTTCGCAACGTCATGCTGGCGGTGCAGGCGCGCCACGGCAGCAGCTTCCACTTCTTTCGCCAGGTCAGCAACGACAAGGAACTGACCGAACCGGCGATGGCGATGCTGGAGCGCGTCGATCTTGCTGCGCGTGCCCACGTGCCGGCGGCCGAACTCTCGCACGGCGAACGCCGGCAACTCGAAATCGCCATCGCGCTGGCGCTGTCGCCGAAAGTCTTTCTGTTCGACGAGCCCATGGCCGGCATGGGACCGGAGGGCTCCAAGCGGCTGACTTCGTTCCTTGATGGGCTGCGTCACGAAGCGCCAATGCTCTTGGTGGAGCACGACATGGATGCGGTCTTTGCGCTGGCGGATCGCATCTCCGTGCTGGTCTACGGCCGCATCATCGCGTCAGGCACAGTCGATGAAATCCGCAGCGATCCGGATGTGCGCCGGGCCTATCTGGGAGAAGCCGCGTGAGCCTGCTCGAACTCAAAGGTCTCGAAACCTTCTACGGCGCATCCCAAGCGCTCTTCGGCGTCAACCTCGATGTGCGCGAGGGCGAGGTCGTCGCGCTCATGGGCCGCAACGGCATGGGCAAGACGACGACGATCAACTCAATCCTCGGGCTCGTGCGCCCGCGTTCAGGCGCCATCTCCTTTGCCGGCAAGACCATCTCCGGCCTGCGCCCGCACCGGATTGCAAGGCTCGGCCTCGGTCTCGTTCCTGAAGGACGGCGCTGCTTTCCCAATCTCACCGTCATGGAGAACCTCGTCGCCACGGCTCGCGGCAAGGAATGGACCTTCGAGAAAGTGACCGCGCTCTTCCCTCGCCTCGGCGAGCGGCGCGATCAGTATGCCAACACGCTTTCGGGCGGGGAGCAGCAGATGCTTGCGATCGGCCGGGCCTTGATGACCAATCCCAGCCTGCTCATTCTCGACGAGGCAACGGAAGGGCTGGCGCCGGTCATTCGCCAGGATATCTGGTCGGCGATCCGCACTCTGAAGGCGGCAGGGCAGTCGATCCTCGTCGTCGACAAGACGCTTTCGGAACTCCTGCCCGTTGCCGACCGCTGCTTCGTCCTGGAAAAGGGCGCGACCGTGTTCGAGGGAGCGCCGCTTGCGCTGACGCCAGAACTCCAGGATCGCTATCTCGGCGTTTGATCGGTCGCTCAGGCCGAGGGAATGCCACCGCCGAGCACTGTGGAATAGGCAGCCGCGTCGATGTTTCCGCCCGAGACCACGCAGACGATGTTTCCCTTGAGATCCGGTCGCGCGATTGCGGCGGCAAGCGAGGCAGCACCCGCGCCTTCGGCAACGATCTTCGCCTTCTTGAAGAGAATCCGCATCGCTTCGGTCACCTGCCCCGGGCTGACCGCAATCGCCCCATCGATCAGGTCACCGACCACCGGCCAGATCTGAGGCACCAGCGACGGCGCGCCGATGCTCTTGATAAAGGAGGGGCGGGTTTCGATCGTCACGATTTGGCCAGCGACCAGGGCCGCCGAAACAGGGGCGGCGCTGTCATCTTCAACCGCAAAGACACGGCAGCGGTCGGAAGCGGCCTTGATAGCGCTGGCCACCCCGGTGGTCATGCTGCCGCCGCCATACGGGGTAAGCACGACGTCGACATCGGGCAGATCCTCGATGATCTCCACACCGATGGAGCCGTTCCCGGCCAGCACCGCCTGATCGGTCACCGGATTGATCAGCAGTTCCGGCGCATCCGGATGATCGGCGCCAGTGATGTAGTCCCACCAGGTCTCGGCACTGACGAACCGTACTTCTCCGCCGAGCGCACGCACACCGTCGATCTTGGTCTGGGGTGCGCCGCGATACATGTAGGCAACCATCGGCACACCGATGAGGCGTGCCGCCCAGGCCATGCCATAGGCCATATTGCCGGAACTGGTGACTGCGACGCCGCTTTCGAGTTCGGCCGGATCGCGCGACAACACAGCGTTCAAGGCGGGACGGAGCTTGAACGCGCCAATTGGCGACAGCGTCTCCAGTTTCAGGAATATCTGACGGTCCGGAAACCCAAGATCGAGCCTGACCAGCGGTGTGCGCGCGAAATGCGGCGCGATGCGTTTACGAGCATCGGCGATTTCCTCCGGGGTCGGGCGGTGTGGCGCGATCATTGCTTAAATCCCCCGTTAGCCGTCCTCTCGCCTCCAGGCACAATGGCTCTGAACGAATCCGCTGCGGGGCGGCAACCTCGGTATGTGCCTGAACAAGAGGCAACGGGCGAAATACCGCCCGCTGCTCTTTGGTGCCATCAATCAGGTTACGGCCGCACGGACCGCGAAGCGCGCATCCTGCCATGCACCGGTGCTGAGGATGTCCTCCAGGATTTCGACCGCCTGCCAGACGTCGGCGTAGCTCACATAGAGCGGCGTGAAGCCGAAGCGCATCGTCGTCGGCGCGCGGAAATCACCGATAACGCCACGGGCAATCAGCGCCTGCATGATTTCGTAAGCGTGCGGGTGTTTGAACGACACCTGGCTTCCGCGCTTGGTTCCGTCGCGCGGGCTTTCGAGCGCCAGACCGTGGGCACCGCATTTCGCCTCAACGAGCGCGATGAAGAGATCCGTGAGCTGGATGCTCTTTTCGCGCAGCGCTTTCATGTCGACCTCGTCCCAGACGTCGAGCGCGCCCTTTAGCGCCCGCAGCGACAGGATCGGCTGTGTTCCGCAAAGGAAACGGCGGATGCCCTCACCGGCAGCATAGTGCTTCTCGAAGGCGAAGGGACGGGCGTGTCCCCACCAGCCGGTGAGCGGCTGGCGGATATCGCCGTGGTGACGGGTGGCTGCATAGATGAAGGCGGGGGCTCCGGGGCCACCGTTCAGGTACTTGTAGGTGCAGCCGACCGCGAAATCGACATTGGCGCCGTCAAGATCGACTGGCAACGCGCCGGCCGTATGGCAGAGGTCCCAGATGACCAGTGCGCCATGTTCGTGCGCCTTGCGGGTCAGGGCCGCCATATCGCGCAGCTCGCCGGACTTGTAGTTGACGTGGTTGACCAGAACGACGGCGACGCTGCCATCGATCAGATCCTCGATCTCGGGCGCATCGACCCCTTCGAGCCTGAGCGAGGCGCCCGGACGCGTCGAGACCACGCCTTCGGCCATGTAGAGATCGGTCGGGAAACTGCCGCCTTCGCTGACGATCACCGACCGATCGGGCCGCAAGGCCATGGCCGCATGGAGGGCTTTGTAGATGTTGATCGACGTGGTGTCGCAGACGACGGTTTGGCCGGCGGCCGCCCCGATCAGCCGCCCGACCCGGTCGCCGAGCGTCAGCGGCATCTCGAACCAGCCGGCCGTATTCCAGCTGCGGATGAGGTCCTGCCCCCATTCTTCGGTCGCGGCCTTGCGAAGCTCGTCGAAGGCGGCGGTCGAGGCAACGCCGAGCGAGTTGCCGTCGAGATAGATGAGACCCGGCGGCAGGATGAAACGCTCGCGCATCGGGCTGAGCACATCCGCCACATCCATGGCCTTTATCGCGGCAAGATCAGGAACTGCATTCATGAAGGTGGTCCTCATTTATTCGCGAACGGTTTCGCGGGCGGGCGCAGGGCCGCGGCTTCGCTTGAGGCTCGGAAGAGCCAGCATGGCCAGAACGAAGAGGCCGGTCGCAAGTTTCAGGTCCGGCGGTGGCATGCCGGCGGCCAGGCAGAAGGAGACGAGCTGGTAGTAGACGATCGCACCTACGAACGGCGCAGCGAGCTGGCGCGCCACGCTCTGCTTGCCGACGATCGCCTCGCCGATCATCAGCGCCGCAAGGCCGTTGATCAGGATGCCGAGGCCCATGTTGACGTCAGCAAAGCCCTGTGACTGCACCATCAGCGCGCCGCCTGCCGACGAAAACGCACCCGCAAGCCCGACGCCACCGATCGTCGCCATCCAGACATTGATCCCTTGAGCTTCAGCCATATCGGGATTGGCGCCGACGGCGCGAACGGCCGTGCCTTTTTCCGTGCGGAAGAAGTGGTAGAGCAGGACGAAGACGATGAGTGCGATCAGGCCCGCGACGACGATCTTGCTTGCGGGGAAGCCCGGCTGCAGCCCCGGCGCCCAGTCGAACACCGTTGGCGCACCGAAGACCGAGAGGTTCGAGCGCCCCATGATCCTGAGGTTGATCGAATAAAGCATCGTCATCATCAGGATGCCGGCGAGCAGCGTGTGGATCCGGAACCGCAGATGGATGAAGGCCGTGCAGCAGCCGGCAACGAATCCGGCGAGAAGTGCGATGGCGATCGCGGCGAGCGGCGACATGCCCGCCGCCATCAGCACGCCGCAGACGCAGCCGCCGAGCGGAAACGCACCCTCGCTGGTCAGATCCGGGAAGCTCAACATGCGGAACGGGATCATGATCCCGAGCACGACGAAGGCGAGGATCAGGCTCTGCGCGAGCGTGACGGGAACGAGCGAGACGAAGCTCGCGAAGGTATTTTGAAGAATATCCATGATCGTCAGCTCGCCAGGAACATGCGGTCGGTTTTGACGGAGAAGTGGCCGATCAGATCCGGCACGGTCGTCTGCGCCTTTTCCTTGCCGTCGATTTCGAGACGGACGCGCCCGGCGTCGAGCATGATGACCTTGTGACCGAAATCCACCGCGTGCTGCATGTTGTGCGTCACCATCAGCGTTGTCAGCTTCAGGGCTTCGACCGCGCGGATCGTCGCCTGCATGACGATATCGGCGGTGCGCGGATCAAGCGCTGCGGTGTGTTCGTCGAGCAGCAGCAGTTCCGGCTCGCCGCCGACCGCCATGATCAAGGACAGCGATTGCCGCTGGCCGCCGGAAAGCAGCTCCACCCGTGTGTCGAGGCGGTTTTCAAGGCCGAGCCCGAGCAGCGACAGGCGTTCCCTGTAGGTGGCGAGCCGCGTCGCGTTCAGGCCGCGCCGCAGGGTGCGTTTGTTGCTGCGCAATTCGGCAAGCAGCATGTTTTCGGCCACCGTCATAGAGGCAGCGGTGCCGCGCATCGGGTCCTGGAACACGCGGGCAAGCCGCATCGCGCGCTTGTGTACGGGCGTTGCGGTCACGTCGTCGCCATTGATGACGATCTGGCCGCTATCGAGCACCAATGCACCCGAAATGGCGTTGAGCATGCTGCTCTTGCCGGCGCCGTTGGAACCGATGACGACGCCAAATTCGCCCGTGGCAAGGCTGAGATTGAGGCCGTCGAGCGCGACTTTTTCGTCCGCCTGCCCCTTGTAGAAAACTTTGCGGGCCGATCTGATTTCCAGCATTGGCTCCCCCTTAACTTATGAGATGACGGCGCTCGGGGCGCCGTCACTGAAGAGACAAGACGGAGATCAATCGACCACGCAGTTGCATTCGGTCGCGAGCGCTGCCGGCACTTCGATGCCGAAGGCAGCGGCAGCCTTCTTCGAGATCAGCGGCGCGTGATCCTCATAGGCCGGGCGCGACGGCGCGATCGTCTTCGGGTCTGCACCTTTGAGGATCTGAGCAGCGATCTTGCCGGCATTGACGCCGACCTGCTCATAGTTGACCGCAAAGCTTGCCGGTACGACGCCGTCACGCACTGCACCGTCGTCGGAGTTTACGATCGGGATCTGCGCCTGGCGCGCGGCTGCCGACACAGCACCGATCGCCGGCTGCAGCAGGTTCGATGCGGGCGTATAGATCACGTCGGCCTTGCCGGCGAAGGAGGCGATGCGCTGCTGGATGTCGTTGACATTGTCGACGCCGACCTCCACGACCTCGAAGCCTGCGTCAGGCGCTGCTTCCTTGATCTTGTCGAGCAGGGCCTGGTCGTTCGCCTCACCCGGATTATAGGGCACGCCAAAGCGCTTCGCGTTCGGCAGCAGCTTGTGGGTGAAGGCCATGACGGCGGCCACGTCCTGAAGGTCGGTCGCACCGGTCATGCCGTCGTCACCGGCCTCCCAAGACGGAACGAGCTTGGCGGCCACCGGATCGGTAACGGCGGAGAAGACGACCGGAATGCCGGAGCCGGCGAGCGCCTTCTTGGCGATCTGCGAGACGGGCGTGGTGATCGTGTAGACCAGTTTCGGCTGTTCGGCCTGCAGCTTGGCGATCATCTGCGGCACCAGCGAGGCGTCGAAATTGGTGTGGCTCTCGGTGTAGACGACGTCCTTGCCTTCGACGAAGCCGTTTTCGGCCAGCGCCTTCTTGAAGCCGGCGATCGATGCGTTCAATTGCGGATGCTCGCCAAAATTGGCGATGCCGATGCGGATCGGATCAGCGGCCGCTGCTCCCAGTCCCCATGCCATTGCACCGGCGACAACCAATCCCGAAAGCCACGTGCTCTTAAGCCTGCTCATACATCCCTCCCAGAATTTGACGAGCGTTACCGCCCTCCTCGGCGGCTTGCGCGGATCATGGAACCGCTCCGGCCTCTTGTCAAATTAATATATATATTTTCACATGAGGCGCAGAACTATATATATTTGTATCGACCCGGTGTGGGCGCTAAGGGAACCTGATGCAAGACCACGAACAGTCGACCAAAACGGAATCGGCATACCGGTTGCTGCGCCGCGACATTCTCGCAACGCGGCTGAAGCCGGGCGCGCCGATGAAGCTGAGCACGCTGCGCGAAAGCTACGGGATCGGCTGGACGCCGCTACGCGAGGCTCTGTCGCGGCTGGAGGCGGAAGGGCTGGTGACCGCCATCAGTAATCGCGGCTTTGCTGTTGCTCCGGTGTCACGCGAGGAACTCGACGACCTCACCCGCGCCCGCCTTGCCGTCGAAATGCCGCTGCTCATCGAGTCGATCGAGAACGGCGACAGCGCCTGGGAATCCGCCGTCGTCACGGCACACTACCGGCTGTCGCGCTGCAAGGTTTCCGTCGAGCGCTTCTCCGAGAGCGAAGTCGACGAGTGGGACGAGAAGCATGCCGGGTTTCATACGGCCTTGATCAGCGCTGCGCGGTCGCGCTGGCTCACGCGCTTTCAGGCGACGATCTCCGACCAGCTTCGCCGTCACCACCGCTTCCTAAGTCTGGCGCCGACGATTAGGGCCGCCGCCGGTATGAGCGCAGGCTACGAGGAGGCCGTTTCGGCGCTTGAGGACGCGATGGCGATCGAGCACCATACCGAGCTGATGGAGGCAGCACTCGATCGCGATATCGAGCGTGCCCGCACCCTGATGGCCGAGCACATCGGCTTTACCGTCAACGTCTATGTCCAGTCCGAGGATGGCGGTCGCGCGTCGCCGCTGCTCGCCCAGTCGGTACCTGGGCTTGCGTCCAAATGACGGCCCGTGACAACCTGTCCAAGACCTGCTTACCTCTCTAAAAGCAGAAAAACGAAAGAGCCGCTGATTTGCGGCCAAGGGTTGGAAGCGGACGTTGGGAATGATGGGTGAAGACAAGTTCGACACCTCGCCGGAATGGGTCGATGGCGAGACCAAGGCGCTCGAGGCTCCGGGCGATCACCGTGCAGAGCTCCGGCTATGGCTGCGTCTCTTGACCTGTTCGACACTTGTCGAAAGCGAAATCCGTCGGCGGTTGCGGGAAGAATTCGATTCGACCTTGCCGCGTTTCGACCTGATGGCCCAGCTCGAGCGTGCGCCTGACGGCATGGTGCTTGGCGAAGTCTCCAAGCGCATGATGGTCTCCCCCGGCAACATCACGGTGCTGGTGGAACGGCTGACCGAGAGCGGCCACATCAGCCGCACGACGCTTCCGACCGACCGGCGTGTGCAGATCATCGCGCTTACCCCCTTCGGCCGCGCCGAATTCGAGAAGATGGCAGCAAGCCATGCCGACTGGATCTCGGATCTGTTTGCCGGCCTTCCGGCCAAGGAAGGCGGCGTGCTGATGGATGAGCTTGCCACACTCAAGCGGTCGATCATCGCCTCGCTCGCGCGAAATTCCTGAGTTCACGGCGCTTCTGCCTACAACTGCCTTACTTTCTGCCGCACCGGCCCCGAAGCGATGCGACGCCGCTCGGCGGCGCTGCGAGCGCCCGGCGTCGGCTTCCCATCTGCCCAAAACAATTTTAAGCTTGAAATTTCTCCTGAACGAGTCCACCCTGCTTGCAACAGTCCAGCATGGCCACTTGTGCCAGCTCGACGGTGACGCGCAGCCGGAACTCGGGAGGAGAACGACATGCGGATCGTCTGTATCGGTGGCGGGCCTGCCGGCCTTTATTTTGCGCTGCTGATGAAGCGGCAGCATCCGGAGCATCACGTCACCGTCGTCGAACGGAACCGCCCCTTTGACACATTCGGCTGGGGCGTCGTCTTTTCGGACGCGACCATGCAGTCGATGCGGCAATGGGACCCGGAGACCGCCGAGGCGATCGAGGTTTCCTTCAACCATTGGGACGACATCGAGCTGGTCTTCAAGGGCCGCAAGATCCGCACGACCGGCCACGGCTTCGTTGGCATCGGCCGCAAGAAGATGCTCAACATCCTCCAGGAACGCTGCCTCGAACTCGGCGTCGAACTGCTGTTCGAGCAGGACGTGGAAAGCGACGAGCAGTTCGCCGACGCCGATCTGATCATCGCCTCCGACGGCGTCAACTCAAGGATCCGCAACAAATACGCCGACATCTTCAAGCCGGACATGGTGATCCGGCCGAACCGCTATGTCTGGCTCGGCACGGACAAGAAGTTCGACGCCTTCACCTTCGACTTCCAGCGCACCGAGCATGGCTGGTTCCAGGCGCATATCTACCGCTTCGACGAGAACACCTCGACCTTCATCGTTGAGACCACCGACGACGTCTTCCGCGCCCATGGCCTCGACCAGATGGACCAGGACCAGTCGATCGCGTTCTGCGAAAAGCTCTTTGAAGGCACGCTCGACGGCCACAAGCTGATGACCAATGCGCGGCACTTGCGCGGCTCCGCCTGGCTGAACTTCGGCCGGCTGATCTGCGAAAAATGGAGCCATTTCAACGGCCACAGCCATGTCGTGTTGATGGGCGACAGTGCCCACACGGCCCATTTCGCCATCGGCTCGGGCACCAAGCTTGCGATCGATGACGCGATCGAGCTCACCCGCCAGTTCGATATTCTGGGCCACGACAAGGCAAACATTCCCGCCGTGCTGTCGGCTTACGAAGAGGTGCGCCGCGTCGATGTCGCCCGCATCCAGAATGCGGCCCGCAATGCGATGGAATGGTTCGAAGTGGTCGGCACGCGCTATGCCGACACGCTGGAGCCCGAACAGTTCATGTATTCGATGCTGACCCGCTCGCAGCGCATCAGCCACGAGAACCTTCGCCTGCGCGACAAGGACTGGCTCGAAGGCTTCGAGCGCTGGTTTGCCGAACGCGCCGGTGTGGCGCCGGCGGCGAACGGGGCGGTTCCGCCGCCGATGTTTACGCCGTTCAAGCTCCGCGGCCTGACGCTGAAGAACCGCATCGTGGTTTCGCCGATGGCGATGTATTCGGCAGCCGACGGCGTGCCGAACGATTTTCATCTCGTTCATCTCGGCGCGCGCGCCATGGGCGGTGCGGCGCTCGTCTTCCCGGAAATGACCTGTGTGTCGGCCGATGCCCGCATCACGCCCGGATGTCTGGGGCTCTGGAGCGACGAGCAGGCCCAGGCCTTCAAGCGCATCGTCGACTTCGTACACCAGCAGACCCCCGCCAAGATCGGCATCCAGCTCGGCCATGCCGGCCGCAAGGGCGCGACAAAGGTCGCCTGGGAGGGGATCGATCAGCCCTTGGCCGAAGGCGGCTGGCCACTCATTTCCGCGTCCGCCCTGCCCTACCTCAAGCATTCGGACATGCCGCGCGAAATGACGCGGGAGGATATGGACCGGGTCGTCACCGATTTCGTGCGGGCCACCGAACGGGCCCGTGACCTCGGTTTCGATATCCTCGAACTGCACGTCGCGCACGGCTACCTGCTGTCGAGCTTCCTGTCGCCGCTTACCAATCTGCGCACCGACGACTATGGCGGCGATCACGCTGCCCGCGCCCGCTTCCCGCTCGAAGTGTTCCACGCAGTGCGTAAAGTCTGGCCCGAGGACCGGCCGATGTCGGTTCGCCTCTCAACCCATGACTGGCACGAGGGCGGCAACACGCCCGAGGACGCGGCAATTTTCGCCCGCCTGTTCAAGGAGGCGGGCGCCGACATGATCGACTGCTCGTCCGGCCAGGTGGTGAAAGAAGAAAAACCGGTCTATGGTCGCCTGTTCCAGACGCCATTTTCCGATAAGATCCGCAACGAGATCCAGGTTCCGACCATTGCGGTCGGGGCGATTTCCGAGGCCGACCACGCCAATTCGATCATCGCAGCCGGTCGAGCCGATCTCTGCGCGATTGCCCGCCCGCATCTGGCCGATCCGTCCTTCGTGATGCACGAGGCGGCAAAGATTGGCTATGACGGCGAGCCCTGGCCGAAACAGTACCATTCGGCTCGGGCCCAGTACGTGAACAACCTGGCGCGCGCCGCAACGACGGCAGGCAAGCCATGACAAGGCACGCCCTCGTCACAGGCGCCGGCAGCGGTATCGGCAAGGCGATTGCCCTTAGGCTCGCCGCCGACGGCCACATCGTCAGCCTCGCCGGTCGGCGCGCAGCACCGCTTGAAGCGGTACGGGGCGACATCCTTGCTGCCGGCGGACAGGCCTTTGTCCGTGACGGCTTCGATGTGACCAACCCGCAGGCCGTCGAGCAAGGTATCACGGCTGCGATCGCTGAAGCCGGAGAGATTGCCGTTCTCGTCAACTGCGCCGGCGAAGCGCCCTCGGCGCCGTTCGAAAAGACCGACTTCGCGCTTTGGCAGCGGGTGCTTTCCATCAACCTCACCGGCGTCTATCTGGTGACGCAGGCAGCGCTTGCCTCCGTGCGGCGGGCCGGCAACGGCCGGATCGTCAACGTTGCGAGCACCGCGGGCCTGACCGGCTATGCTTATGTTTCGGCCTATTGCGCGTCGAAGCACGGCGTCATCGGCCTGACGAGGGCACTGGCGCTTGAGCTTGCGCGCACCGACGTCACCGTCAATGCCGTCTGCCCCGGCTTCACCGACACGCCGCTGATCGACGGCGCGCTCGATACGATCAGCGAAAAGACCGGCCGTTCGCGCGAGGAAGCGCGCGCCAGCCTTGCTCGCTCCAACCCGCAGGGACGCCTGGTGACGCCGGAAGAAGTCGCCCACACGGTCTCCTGGCTCGTCTCGGAAAAGGCGACGGCAATCACTGGTCAGGCGATCGCTGTCGCCGGCGGCGAAGTTCTTGGAGGATAGAGATGACAAACCCGATGCAGGCCAAGAAGCGCGCCTTCAAAGACCACAAGGCCAAGCACTTCCTGTTCGAAACGGATGCTGACGGACGCGTCGCCACGATCACCCTCAACCGTCCGGAAAAGAAGAACCCGCTGACCTTCGAAAGCTACGAGGAACTTTGCGATCTTTTCCGCTCGCTTGCCCGCGCCAGCGACGTGCGCGCGGTCGTGCTGGCCGGCGCCGGTGACAACTTTTCATCCGGTGGCGACGTGTTCGAGATCATCGAGCCGCTGACGCGTATGGCGATGCCCGATCTGCTGGATTTTACCCGCATGACCGGCGAACTGGTGCGCCAGATCCGCGCCTGCCCGCAGCCGGTCATAGCAGCCGTCGACGGCATCTGCGCCGGCGCCGGTGCCATTTTGGCCATGGCCTCGGACTTCCGTGTGGCAACGCCCGAGGCGAAGACGGCCTTTCTCTTTACCCGCGTCGGGCTGGCCGGCGCCGACATGGGCGCCTGCGGCATTCTTCCCCGCATCATCGGCCAGGGCCGCGCCGCCGACCTGCTCTTCACCGGCCGCGTCATGACCGCGTCGGAAGGCCACGCCTGGGGCTTCTACAATGCTCTGCATGAGCGTCCGTCGCTGCTTGCCGAAGCCCAGAAATTTGCACGCAGTATCGCCGACGGCCCCTGGTTTGCCCATGCGATGACCAAGAAGATGCTCGACCAGGAATGGGCGATGGGTATCGACCAACTGATCGAATCGGAAGCCCAGGCGCAAGCGATCTGCATGGCGACCGGCGACTTCCGCCGCGCCTTCGAGGCCTTTGCCGCCAAGGCGAAGCCTGAATTCAAGGGGAACTGAGCATGAGTTCCCATGGCACGACCTTGCGCCCACCTTCCCGCGATCATCTCGACTGGCCGTTCTACGATGACAGTCACCGTGCGCTCGCTGCGGAACTCGACGCCTTCGTGGCTCGTGGCGGCCTCGGCGAGATCGATCACGCTGATGTCGATGCCGCCTGCAAGCAGCTGGTCGCGGCACTCGGTACTGCAGGCGTGCTTCGCCATTGCGTGCCAAAGGCGTTCGGCGGTGCTAGCGACGAGATCGACAGCCGGTCGCTCTGCCTCATCCGCGAAACGCTCGCCTACACAGACGGGCTTGCCGACTTTGCCTTCGCCATGCAGGGCCTCGGGACGGGTGCGATCAGCCTGTCCGGCTCCGAGGCGTTGAAACACGCCGTCCTGTCCAAGGTCGCCCGCGGCGAATGGATCTCCGCCTTTGCGCTTTCCGAACCCGAGGCCGGCTCGGATGTCGCGGCGATGGCGTGCGCTGCGCGCCGGGATGGCGATCATTTCGTACTCGACGGTGAAAAGACCTGGATCTCGAACGGCGGCATCGCCGACGTCTATACCGTCTTTGCCCGCACAGGCGAGGCGCCGGGTACGCGCGGCATTTCCGCCTTCGTGGTCTTCGCCGATACGCCGGGCTTTACCATCCCCGAGCGCATCGAGACGATTGCGCCGCATCCGCTCGCCCGCCTTCGTTTCGACAATTGCCGCATCCCGGCGTCGCAACTTCTGGGCGCGTCTGGCGAAGGCTTCAAGATCGCCATGCGCACCCTCGACATTTTCCGCCCGTCCGTGGCAGCCGCCGCGATCGGATTTGCCCGGCGCGCGCTTGACGAGGCGGTGGCCCACGCGAAGAGCCGCAGGATGTTCGGCGCGACCCTTGGCGATCTGCCGACGGCGCAAAGCACGCTTGGCGAGATGGCGACCGCTATCGACGCGGCAGCCCTTCTGACCGGCCGCACGGCGTGGCAACGCGACGTGCAGAAACGACCAACGACGCGCGAAGCGGCGATGGCCAAGATGACCGCGACCGAGAACGCGCAATGGGTCATCGACCAGGCGCTGCAGCTCTTTGGCGGCCGCGGCGTGCGCGTCGGCGAGATCACCGAGCGGCTCTATCGCGAGATCCGCGCGCTCAGAATCTACGAGGGCGCGACCGAGGTTCAAAAGCTCATCATCGGCCGCGAGCTGATGAAGGGCACGGGACGATAACAAGGGGTGTCGAACATGCATGGTTCGAAGGCGTCATTCGACTGGCAGGACCCGTTCAACCTGGATCAGCAGTTGAGCGAAGAAGAACGCATGGTGCGCCAGACCGCTGCGCGCTATGCCGAAGACCGTCTGGCTCCGCGCGTCCAGGAGGCATTCCGCCACGAGAAAACCGATCCGTCGATCTTTGCCGAGGTGGGCGAACTCGGCCTGCTCGGTCCGATGGTGTCGGAGGAATACGGGGGCGCCGGCCTCAACTACGTTTCCTACGGCCTGATCGCCCGAGAGGTCGAACGCATCGACAGCGGCTACCGCTCGATGATGAGCGTGCAGTCTTCGCTCGTCATCGTGCCGATCTATACCTTCGGCAGTGAAGCGCAGAAGCGCAAATACCTGCCAGGACTGATTGCCGGCACCAAGATCGGCTGCTTTGGCCTGACCGAGCCAGACCACGGTTCTGATCCCGGATCGATGATCACCAAGGCCGCCAAGGTCGATGGCGGCTATCTGCTGTCCGGTTCAAAGACATGGATCTCCAATGCGCCGATCGCCGACGTGTTCGTCGTCTGGGCAAAGACATCAGATGGCGCCATCCGCGGCTTCATCCTCGAAAAGGGGTGGAAGGGTCTCAGCGCGCCGGCGATCCACGGCAAGGTGGGCTTAAGGGCATCGATCACCGGCCAGATCGTCATGGACGAGGTCTTCGTGCCGGACGAAAACATGCTGCCCGAGGTGACAGGACTGAAAGGCCCCTTCACCTGCCTCAACTCCGCGCGCTTCGGCATCGCCTGGGGCGCCCTCGGTGCAGCCGAGTCCTGCTATGACACGGCGCGGCAATACGTGATCGACCGCAAGCAGTTCGGCCGGCCGCTTGCCGCCAACCAGCTCATCCAGAAGAAGCTCGCGGACATGGCAACCGAAATCGCCCTTGGCCTGCAGGGCTGCCTTCGCCTCGGGCGCATGAAGGATGAAGGTAATCCGCCGGTCGAACTGACCTCGATCCTCAAGCGCAACTCCTGCGGCAAAGCGTTGGAAATCGCCAGAACTGCGCGCGACATGCTCGGCGGCAACGGCATTTCGGACGAATTTCCGGTGGCCCGCCACCTCGTCAATCTGGAAGTGGTCAACACCTATGAGGGTACCCACGACATCCATGCGCTGATCCTCGGCCGTGCCATCACCGGCATTGCCGCCTTTGCGAACTGAGGTCGGCATCGATGTTCAGGACCACGAGACCACTGCGGTTCGGAGACTGCGACCCCTCGGGGATCGCCTACTTCCCGTCCTATCTCAATATTCTTGTCGGGGTGACGGAGGACTTCTTCGCCTCGCTCGGCTTTCCCTGGAAAGCCATGAACGACGAGCGGCGGATCGGCGTGCCGACGGTGCGCCTCGATCTCACCTTCTCTCGACCGGGCTTCCAGGGCGACGATCTGGATTTCGCGCTGGCGGTGCGCGGCATTGGCCGCTCGTCGCTCGACATGGAGCACACGGTCTCGGCGAGAGGCACCGTGCTCTGGACAGCAAAACAGCGGGTCGTTGCCACCTCGCTCGACAATCACGCTTCTTGTGCCTGGCCGGACGATATCCGCGCCGCGCTGACACAACATCTGGAGACGACCGATGCACACCATCCTGCAACCTGAAGGCTGGGCTAAGCCCATCGGCTATGCCAACGGCGTCTCGGCCAAAGGCCGCACCGTCTTCATCGGCGGCCAAATCGGCTGGAACGCGCAGTCCGAGTTCGAGACCGACGATTTCGTCGAGCAGGTGCGCCAGACGCTGAAGAACGTGGTCGCAGTGCTTGCGGCCGGCGGCGCTGAGCCGCAGCACATCACCACCATGACCTGGTACTTCACCGACAAGCAGGAATATGTCGGCAATCTGCGCGGCATCGGTCAGGCCTATCGCGACATCATCGGCCGGCATTTCCCGGCCATGGCTGCGATGCAGGTCGTCTCGCTCGTCGAAGACCGCGCCAAGATCGAGATCCAGGCAACGGCCGTCGTCCCCGATTGAGGTTTGGCAGCATGGCCGAGATCCGATTTTCCGAAAGCGTTTCCGCCCGACTTGAAGGTGGCGTTCTCCTCGTTACCATCGACAACGCGCCCGTCAACGCGCTCTCCGCGCATGTCCGTTCCGGCCTGATGGCGGCGCTTGACCATGTTGCCGAACGGTCGACGATTGCGGGTCTCGTCATCACCGGCGCCGGCAATACCTTCATCGGCGGCGCGGATATCAGGGAGTTTGGCAAGCCGCCGGTCGACCCGCTGCTTCCCGAAGTGATCGAGCGCATCGAGACCTTCGACAAGCCGGTTGCCGCAGCCGTCAACGGCCCCGCCCTTGGCGGCGGCTGCGAGGTGGCGCTTGCCTGCCACGGCCGGATTGCCGGCGAGAAGGTGTCGTTCGGCCTGCCCGAGGTAAAGCTCGGGCTTGTCCCGGGTGCTGGCGGGACGCAGCGCTTGCCACGCCTGATCGGCACGGTCATGGCGATCGATCTCATCGGAACCGGTCGTGCCGTGAAGGCCGCCGAAGCTGTGGCGCTTGGGCTTGCCGACAGCATTGCCGGCGATCCTGTCGCTGTCGCTCTGGCTTTCGTTCAAGAGCAAGCTGGCAAGCCGCTCCGTCGGACCGGCATGATCGCCGTCCCGCCTGCGCACGCCAAAGCCGTCGGCGCGGTGGAAGCGAAGGTTCTGGCAAAGGCCCGCGGCCAGGCTGCCCCCGCCGAGGCAATCCGCCTCGTTAAGGCAGCCGGTGAACTCGACCTGAAGCAAGGACTGGCTGAGGAACGCGCGACTTTCCTGCGCCTGCGGGATTCGGTCGAGTCAGCGGCCCTCAGGCATGTGTTTTTTGCGGAGCGCGCCGCCGGCAAGGTCGAAGGGCTCGACAAGGTTTCGCCTCGGCCGATCGCGATCGTCGGTGTCGTCGGCACCGGGCTGATGGGGTCCGGCATCGCGGTCTCCGCCTTGACCTCCGGCTACCGCGTGGTCGCCTTGGAGCAGACGGAAGAAGCCGCAGCCGGCGGACGGGCACGCATTGTCGAGACGCTCGGCAAGACCGTGCGGGCTGGACGATTGACTGCTGACGGACGCGACGAATGCCTCGCGCGGCTGCAGACCACCGCAGAAGCCGTTGAGCTCGCGAAAGCTGACCTCGTCATCGAAGCGGTGTTCGACGACCTCCAGGTCAAGACGGAGTTGTTTCAGAAGCTTGACGACATAGTCGCACCGGGCGCCATCCTCGCGACCAACACCAGTTATCTCGACCCCGATGCGATCGCGGCGGCGACGGTCGATCCATCACGGGTGGTGGGCCTGCATTTCTTTTCGCCCGCCAACGTGATGCGGCTCGTCGAAGTCGTTGATTGCGCCAAGACCGCGCCGGATGTCCTGGCGACGGCGCTTGCCTTCGTCAAACGCCTCGGCAAGCTGCCGGTCGTAACCGGGGTCACCGAAGGCTTCATCGGCAACCGCATTTTCTCGGCCTATCGCCGCGAGGCGGAGTTCATGCTGGAAGATGGGGCACTGCCGCAGGAGATCGACGCCGCGCTCGAGGCCTATGGCTTTCCGATGGGCATCTTCGCCGTCAACGACATGGCCGGACTGGAGATTGCCTGGGCACGACGCAAGCGACAGGCGGCAACACGCGATCCTGCCGCACGCTATGTCGAAATCGCCGACAGGCTCTGCGAGGCCGGCCGTCTCGGCCGCAAGAGTGGCCGCGGCTGGTACGCCTATCCCGATGGTGAGCGCACCGTTGATCCCGACGTCACGGCGATGATCGAAACGGCGCGGGCAGCCAAGCGCATCACGCCGCGCGCCTTTAAATCCGATGAGATCATGAACCGGCTTCTGAACGCCATGTGCGACGAAGGCAAGGCGCTGCTCGCCGAAGGCATCGCCGCGCGTCCCGGCGACATCGATCTCGTGATGATCAACGGCTACGGATTTCCCGCGCACAAGGGAGGGCCGATGTTTGCAGCCGGGCAAAGCAAAGGATAAATCTCATGGCTGAAGCCTACATCGTCGGCGGCATGCGAACCCCCATCGGCCGCTACGGCGGAGCACTCTCGAGCGCCCGCCCGGACGATCTTGCGGCCCATGTCATCCGCGAGGCGCTGGCGCGCGTAGCATCCATTCCGGCCGAAGCGATCGACGAGGTCGTACTTGGCTGCGCCAACCAGGCGGGTGAGGACAATCGCAACGTCGCCCGCATGGCCGCCTTGCTCGCCGGGCTACCGGAGACGGTCGCCGGAACGACGATCAACCGGCTGTGCGGTTCCGGTCTGGACGCGGTCGGTTATGCCGCTCGCGCGATCCGGCTGGGAGAGGCCGAAATCGTGGTCGCCGGCGGCGTCGAAAGCATGTCGCGTGCGCCCTTCGTCATGCCGAAGGCCGAAGGCCCGTTCCAGCGCAGCACCGAGATCCACGACACGACGATCGGCTGGCGCTTCATCAACACGGCCATGAAAGACCGATACGGCATCGACTCGATGCCGGAGACCGCCGAAAACGTCGCCGCGGAATTTTCCATCTCCCGCAAAGATCAGGACGCCTTTGCAGTGCGCAGCCAGGCGCGCGCGGCAGTTGCGCAAAAGAGCGGGCGTCTCGCCCGCGAGATCGCCGCCTACGCGATCAAGGGACGCAAGGGCGAGACGACCCACGTCGAACACGACGAACATCCGCGCGAGACGACGCTCGAAAAGCTTGCGAGCCTGCCGACGCCCTTCCGCGCCAATGGCACGGTAACCGCGGGCAACGCATCGGGCGTCAACGACGGCGCGGCCGCGCTCATTCTCGCCTCAGCCGGCGCGGTCGAGCGCTGCGGACTTCAGCCCTTGGCCCGCGTCGACGGCATGGCAACGGCCGGTGTTGCCCCACGCATCATGGGCATCGGACCGGTCTTTTCCACGCACAAGCTCCTGGAACGTTTTGGTCTCGGCATCGGCGACATCGATGTCGTCGAGTTGAACGAGGCCTTTGCAGCGCAGGCGCTCGCCTGCATGCGGCAACTGGGGCTTGCCGACGATGCGCCCCGTGTCAATCCGAACGGCGGCGCCATCGCGCTCGGCCATCCGCTCGGCATGTCCGGTGCACGCCTGGCGTTGACCGCCGCGTTGGAGCTCGAAGCGCAGGGTGCCAAGCGTGCGATCGCCACCATGTGCATCGGCGTCGGACAGGGCATCTCGATGCTGTTGACACGGCCGTAGCGGCTGCACGCTTCGTGCCGTCAGCCGAAGGCCGCTCAAGACAATGAGAAAGCTGGGCTTGCTACTCAGCTGATGGGACTGAGACCGAGCCGCAAGCGGCTCGGTCTTCAAGCTTATTTTCCACCCCAGGCGGCGGGATAGTCCGGCAGCTTCTCGCAGCCGCACATGGCGTGATGCAGCGGGGGCATCTTGGCGTCGACATATTGATCGAGCGTTTCTGCCGTGATCGCCGGCTGCGGCATTACCCATTCCGGACCCGGCACTGCCTCGCCCTGCAGCACCTTCACTGCCGCGATGATTGGCGTGCGCCATTGGTAGGTCGGATAGGTCGGGGCTATCGCCTTAAAGCCTTCCGACTTCCACTTGACCAGGAAGTCCTGCTGGTCCTCGCCGGTAATGATCGGGGGCGGCAGGCCCGCATCCTCGAAGGCTTCGAGGGCTGCAACTGCTGTGGCACCAGCGTCCATCCAGATCGCGTCGATTTTGCCGCGTTGCAGGTAGTCTTCGACGATCGACTTGGTCTTGGCATTGTCGCCCTCGGTGAATTCCTCGCCGATGACGTTCAGCCCTGTCTCCTTGAAAATGCGCTTGGCCGCGGACGCGCGGGTCTCGAGCACATCGACACCCGGTACGATGCGCAGCATCAGGACGTCGGCGCCCGCGGGTGCCGTCGCCGCCACGAACTCGCCTGCCTGGATACCGAAGCCGTAACCACCCACCGGATGGATGAAGGTGACCGGGCATTTGGTGTTGACGCCGCGGTCAAAGACGATCACCGGAAGCTTCGCACAAGCCTTCTCGACTGCAGGCGTCAAGGCTGCCGTCGTATTCGGCGAGACAATCAGGGCCGAACATTTGCCGCCGTTGATGAGGTCGTCGATGTCGGCGATCTGCTTGTCGTCTGACCCTTCGGCATCGACGTGAATGAGCTCCTTGATTTCCGGATGGAGCTTTACTTCGGCCTGCATGTTCGTCCAGCCGGTTACCCGCCAGGCATTGTTCACGCCGGCGTTTGAAAAGCAGATCGTGTAGGGACCTGGCTTCTTGTACTTTGCGGTGTCGGCCATCTGGTCGCCGTAGTACTGCTCCCAAGGCTCCCCGTCGGGACCATTGGCCTTGGCCGTCAGCAGCGTCCGCTGTCTGTCGAACTCGGCAGTATCGTCGAAGTTCAGCTGTTGGCTATGCGCCGTGCCGGCGACGAGCGCAGCCGAAAGTGCGGCGGTCAGCAATTTTTTCATGTCTCACTCCCATTGATCATGATTTTTCAGTTCCTCCCGATGGCCTGGAGCGGAATGCGGAAAGCGCCCGCAACCCGCTCTGACCCTCGAAATCAGGTCCCGCCGGCGCGGTTGCGCCGGTAGGTTGCAAGCACGACTGCGGCGATCAGGATCAAGCCCTGGACGACATCGCGCGTCGGCTTCGGCAGTCCGATGAAGTTGAGCAGCGTGAAGATGGCGGTCAGCGTCAGCGCGCCTGCAATCGAGGCGGGCACGGAGCCGCGGCCGCCGAGAAGCTGCGCTCCGCCGATCACGCAGGCGGTGATCGCCTGCAGCTCGTAGCCGACGCCGACATCGGTTGATACGCCCGCAAATCCACCGAGCAGGATGCCAGCCGTCACCGCGCTCAGCGACGAGGCGACAAAGGCGATGATGCGCACCCTCTCGATCGGCACACCCGACATTTGCGCCGCGCGCGGATTGTCGCCGAGCGCATGCAGCATGCGCCCGAGATTGGTGCGATGCATGAGCCAGAACAAGATGAAGCCGACGACCAACAGCACCAGCAATGCCACCGGCAGGAACTGGATCAATGGAATGCCCTGAAGGCTGGCGCGCCCGAAGAAGCGGAACGTCTCCGGCAGGTAGCCGCGCGGTGATCCGCTCGACCACATGAAGGCAGCACCATTGAGCGTGATCATCATGCCGAGCGTGGCGATCAATGACGGCACCCGCAGATAGGAAACGACCAGGCCGTTCACCACGCCGACGGCGAACCCCACCGCATACATGACCGCAATCACCCACCAGGTCGCATCGGCACTGTTGTCGAGCAGCATCGACGAGCCGACGACCGTCAGCGTGATGAGCGAGCCAGCCGAAAGGTCAAAGCCGCCGGAGACGATGACGTAGATTTGGCCGGCCGCAAGGATTGCAAGAGGAGCGGCTCGCTTCAGGAAATTCATGTAGCCCGTGGGCTCGATGAAGTTCGGGTTCGAAAACGTGATGGCGACGAGAAGGGCTGCCAGCACGAAGAAGACGGGATTGATCTTCGGCAGCCGCCCAATGCTTGCCACGCCGCGCGTCTTTGCGGAGCCGACGGTTTCCTGGATCATGCCACTATCCTCTTTGAACGGACTGCGTAAAAGGCGACGGCGGCGACGATGATGATGCCGCGCATTACCTGCTTGGCGAAGGCGTCAATGCCGGCGAGATTGAAGATGGAATCGATCAGCGAGAAAATGATCACGCCGGCAACAGTGCCCCAGATCCCACCCTTGCCGCCGGAGAGGATTGTGCCGCCGATGACGACGACGGCGATCGATTCCAGATCATAGGCGCCCTCCGTGCCGATCCAGGGCGAACCGGATTTCAGGCGGCTGGCCAAATAGAGGCCGGCGAGCGCCGCGCAAAGGCTGCAGATGATATGGCTCGCCATGACGACCCGCGTCGTGTTGATGCCGGCCGCGCGCGCCGTGTCGCGGTTGCCTCCAACCGAGTAGATGTTGGAGCCAAAGCGCGTGAAGCGCAGGACGATCCATGCGCCAAGGACCAGCAGCGCCAGAACGACCAGGCTGACCGGCAGCCCGAGCACCTCGCCATAGGCGAAATACTGGAACGCATCCGGTACCGAGCCGCCGAACCGGCCATGAAAGGAGGCAAGACAGCCCTGAATGATCAGCGCCATGCCGAGCGTCGCGATAAGCGGGTTGACATCGAGGCGGGTGATCAGGAGCCCGTTGAGGGTTCCGACCACCGTCCCCATCACGAGCACCGCAGCAACGGCCGGCACCATCATCGCCGGGTCGCCGTTCATGATCGCAGAGGACACCACGGCCGAGGCCGAGATGAGATGGGCCACCGACAGGTCGATCGAGCCGACGAGGATGGTGAAGGTCTGTCCAACGGCGGTGATGCCGAGCGCGATGGACCGGTTAAGGATGGAGACGGTCGCCTCCGGTGTCAGGAAGCGTGTCAGGCCGAGGCTGAGCGCAATCGCCGCATAGATCAGGACGGCCAGACCGAGCAGAAGCGCCGGCGCGTAGTGTTCCATGCGCCAGGCCGGACGCCGGATGAGAGTTGCCTTGTTCATGCTGCCACCGCCTCCTCGCCGGTTGCCGCCAACATCACATCGGCTTCAGAGGCCCCGCGCGAAAACGCCGCGACGAGTTCGCCGTTCCACATCACAAGGATGCGGTCGGATACGCCGAGAACCTCCGGGAGATCGGACGAGACCATCATGATGGCCGTGCCCTTGCGCGCGAGATCGCGCATCAGGTGGTAGATCCCGGCCTTGGCATTGACGTCGATGCCGCGTGTCGGCTCGATGAAGATCAACAGCCGAGGCGCCAGCGCCAGCCAGCGCGCAACGATGGCTTTCTGCTGGTTGCCGCCCGACAGCGCCTTGATGTCCTGGGCAAAGCTGCCGGCGCGCACGTCGAGTTCGCGCAGCAGCTTTTCCATCGCTTCCGCCGAAACGAAAGGCGTCGCATTGGCATTGCCGGAAAGGCCGGAGAGTGCGCGAGACGTAAGCATGCCGTTGTCGACGACCGATTGCATCAACACCAGCGCTTCGGCCTTGCGATCGCCCGGCAGCAACCCGACCCCGGCGCGGATCGCCTCGCGCGGACTGGTGAACCGCGCCGGCTTGCCGGAAAGGGTGATCTCACCCTTGGTGAAGGGAGAAAGGCCGAATATCGCCTGCGCGAGCGCGACGCGCCCTGCCCCTTGCAAGCCCGAAAAACCGACGATCTCGCCTGCGCGCAGTTCGAAGGACACATTTTTCAGCCGTTCGTTGCCGGCGCTGCGGACTGAGAGCACGACGCCGCCGATCTCCTGCGGTGCTGCCGGTTCCGCATAGAAATCGCCAAGGTCGCGGCCCACCATGGCTCGTACGATCGCCTCGGGCTCAGGCACATGGTCGAAGCGAACCGCCACCTCGCCATCCTTGAGCACGGTAACACGATCGGCCAGCCGCGTGATTTCGGGCATGCGGTGGGTGATGTAGACGATCGCCACACCGCTTTTCTTCAAGGTGTCGACGAGACCGTAGAGCACCTCGCATTCGGCCTCGTTCAGCGCTGCCGTCGGCTCGTCCATCACGATCACCTTTGCCTCTAGCGACACCGCCTTGGCGATCTCCACCAGTTGCTGGCTGGCGACGTCGAGGTCAGCGACAACGGTGCTCGGCTCGATCCGGTGCGCCGAGCCGAAGAGCGCAAGCACGCGCCGCGCTTCGTCGTTCATCGCCCTGTGGTCGATTAGACCGCGGCGCGTCGGCTCGCGGCCGAGGAAGATGTTCTGTGCGACGGTTCGCTCGGGCAGCAGGGAGAATTCCTGATAGATGACGGCAATGCCCGCGCGGATCGCCGCAAGCGGATGCGTGAAATGCCGTTCCTCACCGTTTACGACAACCGCACCTGCGTCCGGCCGATAGATGCCGGAGAGGATCTTCATCAGCGTCGACTTGCCGGCACCGTTTTCTCCCGCCAGCGCATGGACCTCACCGCAATGCGCGGAGAAGCTGACGTTTTTCAACGCCTTGACACCGGGGAAACTCTTGGCGATGCCGCGCATCTCGATAGCGGGGTGTTTCGTGTTCATGCAGCAGCCCATGTCTTGCGGATGAATGTCGCGCTCTCGGAAAAGAGCGTATCGAAGTCGGGAAACAGCGGCCGCCAGACGCGGGTCGCCGTCGCGATCGCCGGCAGCCCGGCGCCGAATGCCTCAAGCGTCAGCCAACCGTCATAGCCGATCTCCTTCAACACCGTGAACATCGCGCCAAATTCGATATGCCCCCGCCCGGGAATGCCACGATCGTTCTCGGAGACATGGAAGACCCCGATATCCTGGCCAATCAGGCGGATCGCCGCCTCCGGCCGACGCTCCTCCACATTGGCATGGAACGTGTCGTACATGATCTTGAAGGCAGGATGCGCCACGCGATCCACATAGGCACGCGCCTGCTCCATCGTGTTGAGAAAATAAGTCTCGAAGCGATTGAGCGGCTCGAGGCTCAAATGCATGCCGTTGGCCGCCGCCCGCTCCGCCAGCGCATGGTGCGCGTCTGCCCCATACTTCAACTCGTCTTCGCTGGCGCCCCTGCCGGTAAAGAAGCCGATCGGGGCATGAAACGGCCCGCCCATGCTTTCAGCACCAAGCGCTATTGCGCAATCCAGCGCCCAGTCGAGATGGGAAAGCCCGCGCGCCCGCACTTCGGCATCGCAACTGACGGGGTTTGCCTCAGGCGTCGGGACGATCGATGTGGTGGATCGGCCAAGGCCGAGCCCGTCCAGTTCGCGGCCCAGGCGTTCGTAGTGACTGACCTTGCCCGACAGAACCGGCACTTCGACGCCATCATAGCCGAGATCGCGCAACCGGCCGATATTGTCGAGATGCCTCTCCTCGACGAAATCGGTCAGGCAAAGGAGATTGATACCAAGCTTCATGACGCGCTCACTTCAGCGAAATGCCGAGATCGCGACACGTCGCGCGGATCCAGGCCAGTGACGTTTCGATCATCGGGCCGGCGGCGCCTTCGCATTCGAGGCTGAGTACGCCGTCGTAGCCGTGGTCGCGAAGCATGGCGAGACAGGTCTTGATATTCTCGGCATTGACGCCATCGCCGAGCGCACAATGGCTGACCGCGATCCCGGTCTGTCCGCCACGGGCAGCCGCTGCCAGCGACGGTGACACGTCCTTAAGATGGACATGAGACACCCTGTCGATGAACCGCGACAGAAACTGCGGCGGTTCCTGGCCGGCGATGAAGGTGTTGCCGGTGTCCATGTTCATGCGCAGCCACTTGCTGTCTGCGAAGGCGAGCATGCGCTCCATGAATTCCGGACGCGTCGTGAAATGACCATGAGGCTCGATGTTGACGACGATCTCGTGCGCTTCAGCGACTTCGACGATCTTTTCGTAGCTGCGCTTCATCAGCGCCATCGAGCCTTCTTCGGTAAGTCCGGGCGGCATGTGGAGCCCGTCGGTCGTGTCGACGCAGGGACTGCCGGCCTGCGCGGCCCAGGCAATCGACTTCAGCACATAGGGCACACCTCTGAGCGGTCCGTCCTCACCAGACAGCGGATAGGCCGCATCGACCTGGGAAAAGCGCACGCCGTAACGCTCCATCTTGCGACGCAAGAGGACCGGGTCCTCGTAGAGCGCGACATGCGGTTGATAGCCCAGTCCGTGGATCCAGCTCACGCCGTCGATCAGACCACACTCGATGAAGTGCAAATCGTTGTCGCTTGCCCATTCCAGGCATTTTTCAAACGACCAGTAGGCCGAGTTGAACGCGTCCGTGTGGAAGCCTATCCGCACCGGCAAAATCCTCCCAATTTCCCCCATGCCATTGAGTTTCAATGGCAAATCATCAGCGTCTCCAAAATGGAGCTTGATGATGTCCAAGCATTGCGCAATAAATCGCTGCCTGCGTTCGAAATAGACGACTGGTAAATTTTAAACATCCGCGGGGGAGCGGAATGACGAAGAGCAGCAACGAACGGGCCGTCAATCGGCCCGCTGTCTTCCGCGAGCCGGGCGCCCTGCTCTATGCCGGCAATTGCCAGGACCTGATGAAGGCCTCGCTTGCGGGCCAGGTGTCGCTCAACGCCTGGACGCGACGCGGCTATCCCGGCATCGACCTCGGCGCGGCGCTGCCGCAGGTCTGTTCCGTCGGCGGATGGGATGCGACGACCCCGCAGGACTGGGGCCTGCGCGAACATTGCAACGAGGGGGTCAAGATCGCCTATCTGGCGCGCGGCTCATTGACGATCACCATGGATGGCCGCAGGACGACGATCAATGAAGGCCAGATGTTCGTCGTGCGGCCCTGGCAGTTGCACGCGCTCGGCGATCCCAATGTCGGTGCCAGCCACATAATCTGGGTGCTCATGGATATGGGCGTGCGCCGACCACACGAAACCTGGCTGTGGCCCGACTGGATCGGCTGGCCCGAGCGCGACCGAAAGCGCCTGAGCGAACTTCTGTCGAAGAACGAACAGATTTCCTACAACGCCTCCCGCGAAGTTACCCGCACCTTCCTCGACATCCACGAGGTGGTGGCAGGCGGCGATATCGACGGTGGAGAGGCGCACCTGCGCCTCTTGATTTCGATGATGCTGCTGCAATTCCGCCAGATGCTGGAAAGCCAGGCACCGGTTCTCGATCTTGCTCTTGCAAGCTCGAAGCGCACGGTCGAGATCTTCCTGAAGCGGCTGCGTCATGCGCTCGACGAGGACTGGACGCTCGAGAACATGGCGGCGGAGTGCAATCTTTCCCGCACGCAATTTTCGCAGCATTGCCAGGTGCTGACCAATATGACGCCTGTCCGCTACCTCCAGACGCTCCGACTCAACGCCGCACGGCTGCTTCTTGAAAGCGGCGCGCAATCGGTCACCAACATCGCCTTTGATTGCGGCTTCTCATCGAGCCAATACTTTGCCACCTGTTACAAGAAGCGCTTCGGGTTTTCGCCAATGGAAACGCCGCGTCAGTCGCTATCGATCGCCAACTGAAAGTGGGCCGCCGCGACCGGATCAAAGCCGAATGGACAAGAAAGCTCTCCTGACGCCACGAAAGGTCGCTTCGCAGCAACGCTCGCGAGCGATGATCGAGGCCTTGGTCGAAGCGACTGCGCGTGCATTGATCAAAGAAGGATTTGAACGCGCCAACACAAACCGGATTGCCGAAGAGGCCGGCGTCAGCATCGGCTCTCTCTATCAGTATTTTCCGGGCAAGGAAGCGCTCGTCGTTGCCGTCATCGAACGCCACAAGAGCGAGATGGTGGATGTCTTGCGGGGTACGCTGGCCAAAGTGGCGACGCTGCCGCTCGACAGTGCCGTGCGCGAACTGGTCAAGACGATGATCGATGCTCATCGTGTGAACCCGGACCTTCATCGGGTGTTGGTCGAGGAAACGCCACGTGCAGGGCGGATCGGTACGATCGACGGTTTTGACAGAGAGTTCTATGGGTTGATCAGGGCTTATCTCGAATTGCACAAGGAAGAACTGCGGCCGATGGATCTGGATCTGGCCGCTTACATTTGCGTCAGCTGCACGGAGGCGCTGACGCACGGCGCGGTGGTCGACAGTCCAGAGAAGCTAAACGATGGGAACGTCGACGCCTTCATCAACGAAGTGACGACGCGCCGGCGTCCAACTGCGCGAACTACCGGGGGAATATGAACCGGGAGCGCTCGCAGAGACAGCTTCTCGAACGCGAGTAGATTTTTGCGAGTGATCGCTCACAATTAGGCCTGCACGCGGCCAGTCCGACAGCCAACCTCGTGTCGAAATCAAATGCAGCACGAGCGGTCGAGCGACCGCTTCTCGAAGCTCCATACCAAGGTAACAAGAGATGTACGCACACGTCGTGATGATTCATGCCGCGGCCATGGGCACGGTATTTCTGCTGTTTGCAGCAAGGGAGCTCCTTTTCATTTCTGCCCGGCGAGGGCAAATCGGGGCTGCAAAGTTGGCCCTGACCGCAAACAGGATTGCAGGTCTGCTCACCGGCATAGGGATTGCCGGAGGCATTGGCCTCATCGTTTTGGGTGGGTGGCCGCTATCGACACCCTGGCTACTGATGTCATTCACCCTGATCGCCGCCTTGATGATTGTCGAAAGCAGGGTCGTGCGGCCATGGGAGGCACAGGTGCATCCAGCCCTTGAAGGCACGATCGACAAAATGGAAGTCCGAACGCTTCTTAGAAACAAGCGCGCTTTGGGCGGCCGCCTGGCATCGATCTCGCTTTTTGCTCTGATAATAGCTCTGATGGTCGTCAAACCCGACCTACTCGGCGCCTAGGGCGACGCCATCGGACGCATCGGTCGCTCATCAACGGAGTTGAACTCACCGCCCCTATATGCGGAGCGATGAGTTGTCTTTTCAGGGCGTCATCACGCCAGCGCGGGCAGCAGCTGGTCGATGCTCTTCTTGGCGTCGCCGTAGAACATGCGGGTGTTGTCCTTGTAGAACAGCGGGTTCTCGATGCCGGAGTAACCGGTTCCCTGGCCACGCTTGGAGACGAACACCTGTTTGGCCTTCCAGACTTCGAGCACCGGCATGCCGGCGATCGGTGAGTTCGGATCCTCCTGGGCGGCCGGATTGACGATGTCGTTCGAGCCGATGACGATGACGACATCGGTTTCGTGGAAGTCTTCGTTGATCTCGTCCATCTCGAGCACGATGTCGTAGGGAACCTTCGCTTCGGCCAAAAGCACGTTCATGTGGCCCGGCAAACGGCCGGCGACCGGATGAATGGCAAAGCGCACGTTCTTGCCGGCCGCCCGCAGCTTGCGGGTGAGCTCGGAGACCGATTGCTGCGCCTGCGCCACCGCCATGCCGTAGCCCGGCACGATGATGACGCTGTCGGCGTCGTTAAGGGCTGCGGCCACGCCATCGGCATCAATGGCGATCTGCTCGCCGGTGATTTCCATGGCCGGCCCCGTGGTTGCCCCGAAGCCGCCGAGGATGACCGACAGGAACGAGCGGTTCATCGCCTTGCACATGATGTAGGAGAGGATCGCGCCCGAGGAGCCGACCAGCGCGCCAGTGACGATCAACAGGTCGTTGCCGAGCGTGAAGCCGATAGCCGCGGCCGCCCAGCCGGAATAGCTGTTCAGCATCGACACCACCACCGGCATGTCGGCGCCGCCGATGCCCATGATCAGGTGATAGCCGATGAAGAAGGCGGCGAGCGTCATGACAAGCAGCGTCCAGGTGCCGGCGCCATTGACGTAGAGCACCAGCAGCACGAGCGAGAGAAGGGCAGCACCGGCATTGAGCAGGTGACCGCCCGGCAGCTTCTTGGCCTTGCCGTCGACCTTGCCGGCAAGCTTGCCGAAGGCGATGACGGAGCCGGTGAAGGTGACGGCGCCGATGAAGACGCCGAGGAAGACCTCGACCTTCATGATCGACAGCTCCACCGGTTCCTTGTGGGCAAGGATCGCGGCAAAGCCGGTCAATGCAGAGCGGGCCGCCGCATCGAGGCCGGCGACATCAACCGCTTCGATATGGGCGTTGAAGCCGATGAAGACTGCGGCAAGACCGACGAAGGAATGGAGTGCTGCAACGAGTTGCGGCATCTCGGTCATCTGGACGCGGGAGGCGACGAAGTGGCCGAGCAGGGCGCCGCCCGCGATCATCAGCGCGATGATGAACCAGTTGCCGACATCAGGTCCGAAGACCGTGGCGACAATGGCAAGCGCCATGCCCGTCATGCCGTACCAGACGGCGCGCTTGGCGCTTTCCTGGCCCGAAAGCCCGCCGAGCGAGAGGATGAAGAGGACGGCTGCCGCAATATAGGCGGCCGATACGATACCGATCATCATAATGTTTACCCCTGCCCGATCAGGATTTCTGGAACATGGCGAGCATGCGCCGCGTGACGAGGAAGCCGCCGACGATGTTGATCGTGGCGATCAGCACCGACAGCGCCGCAAGCAGCACCACCAGCCAGTTGCCAGACCCGATCTGCAGCAGCGCCCCGAGAATGACGATGCCGGAAACCGCGTTGGTGACGGCCATGAGCGGGGTGTGCAACGAATGCGAGACGTTCCAGATGACCTGGAAGCCGACGAAGCAGGCGAGCACGAAGACGACGAAGTGGCTCATGAAGGCAGGCGGAGCAAAGGCGCCGACCAAAAGCAGCAGCGCCGTGCCGACGGCGAGAAGCGTCAGCTGGCTCTTCGTCTGGGCCTTGAAGGCTGCGGCCTCGGTCGCACGCTTTTCCTCCGGCGTCGGCTCCTTCACCTTCTCCTTTGGTTTCTGCGCCGCGATCGCGGCGATCTTCGGCGGTGGCGGCGGATAGGTGATCGCACCCTGGAAGGTGACGGTCGCGCCACGGATGACGTCGTCCTCCATGTTGTGGACGAGCTTGCCGTCCTTGCCCGGCGTCAGGTCGGTCAGCATATGGCGGATATTGGTGGCATAGAGCGTGGACGCCTGCGCGGCCATGCGGCTCGGGAAATCGGTATAGCCGATGACGACGACGCCGTTGTCGGAGACGATCCGCTGATCGGCAACGGTCAGGTCGCAGTTGCCGCCACGCTCGGCCGCAAGATCGACCACCACCGATCCCGGCTTCATCGCCGCCACCATGTCGGCAAGCCAGAGTTTCGGTGCATCACGGCCCGGGATCAGCGCCGTGGTGATGACGATATCGATCTGGGGCGCAAGCTCGCGGAACTTGGCAAGCTGCTTCTCGCGGAACTCCGGCGAAGAGGGAGCCGCATAACCGCCGGTGGCAGCGCCATCCTGCTGACCGCCATCGAAATCGAGATAGACGAACTCGGCTCCCATGCTCTCGATCTGCTCGGCGACTTCCGGCCGCACGTCAAAGGCATAGGTCTGAGCACCAAGCGAGGTGGCGACACCGATCGCCGCAAGACCGGCGACGCCCGCACCGATCACCAGGACCTTGGCCGGCGGCACCTTGCCGGCGGCCGTCACCTGGCCGGTGAAGAAGCGACCGAAATTGTTGCCGGCCTCGATCACCGCGCGATAGCCGGCGATATTGGCCATCGACGACAGCGCATCCATCTTCTGGGCGCGCGAAATGCGCGGGACCATGTCCATGGCGATGACGTTGGCGCCCTTTTCCCTGGCGAGCTCCAGAAGTTCGGCATTCTGGCCCGGATAGAAGAACGAGATCAGCGTCTTGTCCGCAGACAGATAAGCGACCTCGCTCGCCTCGGGCGGCCGTACCTTGGCGACCACATTTGCCGAAGCCCACAGCGCCTCTGCCGACGGGGCCACCTCGACGCCCACGGCCCGATAGGCATCATCGGAAAAACCGGCCGCAACGCCCGCGCCCGTCTCAATGATGCTGCTATAGCCAAGTTTCGCAAGTTGCACCGCGCTGTCAGGTGTCAGCGCCACGCGCGCCTCGCTTGCGGTTACCTCCCGCGGCGCGCCAATTTTAATCGCCATGCTTGTCTGTCCTCTCCTGCCGACTAGGCAATGCCTTGTCCCTCAACAATGCGACAGCAGAACAAGCAAACCTTGAGAGTACTGTCCAGTACGCTTTGCCGCGAATCCGTCCATTCTTGTCGCTTTTTAGTTTTCACTAATCGTTTTTATCGGCCAAGCACTCCAGCCGACGGGCCGCTCGGGCACCAATGGCCAACAAAAAGGGGACGGCGACGCCCCCATGAAGAGGGTGCTGCATCGGCTCCAGGGGGCCGCCGATTGCGTATGTGAAGCGACGCTTCACCAGAGAGGGGTCCCGAACCTGCGCGCGTTTCATGAAACGATCATGCCGAGCCGCGACTGACAATCCGGCGCCTGGCGTCGACACGCTACGGGGCCGCTGCTGCAAGCCCTCCTTCGGAGGTTCTTATTTCAATGCCCTCGGCACGGCACGGCGACGCGGTCTGGCCGCGTGCCGCGCCGTGCGGCCCCTTGGGAGGACGTTCTAGTTACGGCTTTCGTAGCTGCTCAGATTTAAAGGGGTGACGAGCTCGAACGTGAACGACCCGCGCGTCCACGTCCTCAAAGGGATTCGTCGACAATGACGACCGGTCGCCCCAGGGAGCAGGCCTCCACCCGCGCCTCGACGCGATAAACCGAGCGCAGCATATCCGCGGTGATGACGTCGTGGGTGGGGCCGCTCGCCAGCACCGACCCGCCACTGATGACGATCGTGTCGTTGCAATAGCGCAGCGCATGGTTCAGGTCGTGCAGCGCGATCAACACCGCCATACCCGACTGCGCCGACAAACGCTTCATGAAGCCAAGGACCTCGATCTGGCGAAAGAGATCGAGCGCCGAGGTCGGTTCGTCCATCAACAGCACTTCGGGCTTACGCACGAGAGCTTGCGCGATGGAGACGAGCTGGCGCTGGCCGCCTGAGAGCTCACCAAGGCCACGAAAGGCGAGATCGGCGATCCTGAGTTCGCCCAGCACTCGGTCGATCTCGGCGAGTTCGGCGTCCTTCACCTTCCAGCCTGAGCCTTGCTTGGCCGACAACAGCACCGACTCGTAGACAGTCAGCACGGCATTGGCGCCGGTATCCTGCGGCATGTAGCAGATGCCCTCGGACCCCTTGGCCGTATCGGACAGGTGGACAGTGCCGGGACCGGAGGTCAGGTTTGCTATGCGCTTGAACAGCGTCGACTTGCCGGCCGCATTAGGACCAATCACCGCCGTCAGGCCACCGCCGCGCAAGACACCGGTGTTGACATCTAAGAGCACCGTGCGCCGGCCATAATTCGCGCCGACCTTTTCCAGCGACAGGCTTACCATGCGCGCCTCCTGTTGGTGAAAATCAGCACGAAGAAGAAGGGCACGCCAACGAGCGCGGTGATGACTCCAATTGGCAGGACGGCGCCCGGAATGATCATCTTGCTCACGACCGAAGTGACCGAAAGAAGGAGCGCGCCGCACAGCACAGAAGCTGGCAGGAAGAAGCGCTGATCCTCGCCGACCAGCATGCGCGCGATGTGCGGAGCGACGAGACCAACAAAGCCGATCGTGCCAACGAAAGAGACCGGGATCGCCGCAAGCAGGCTGACCGTCATCATTGCTTCGAGCCGGAGCCTTCGAACATTGATACCGAAGCTCGCAGCCTTATCGTCGCCAAGCCGAAGCGCGGTCAGCGCCCAGGCGTGGCGTGCAAACAGCGGCAAGGCGAACAGCAGCACCGCGCCGGTGATCCAGACCTTTGGCCAGGTTGCCTTGGTGAGACTGCCCATCGTCCAGAAGACGACGGCGGCCAGCGCCTGTTCGGAGGCGAGATATTCGAGCAGCGATAGCGCGGCATTGAAGGTGAAGACGAGCGCAATGCCGAGCAGAACGATTGTTTCGACCGTAACGCCGCGCATGGTGGAGGCGAAATGGATGAAGAGCGCCGCCAACATCGCCATGAGGAAGGCGTTGATTGGCACCATGTATTGGACGGCGACGGGAAAAACCGCCACGCCGGCAACGAGACCGAGGGCCGCACCGAAGCCGGCAGCGGCGGAAATGCCGAGCGTGAATGGACTTGCCAGTGGATTGGCAAGGATCGTCTGCATCTGCGCGCCTGCGACCGACAATGAGGCACCCACCGTCACGGCCATCAGGGCGATCGGCATGCGAATGTCCCAGATCACCACCCGGAGCTGGTCGCTTACAGTTTCCGGTCGAAAGAGCGCGGTCAGCACATCCGCGAGTGGATAGTTCGCAGGCCCGAGAGCCATGTCGACTGCAACCGACGCAAAGAGCGCGACGATGAGGCAGAAGATCAACACCAAGCGGCGCAAAACGAGAGAGCGGTAGCGCCCTCGCCCTTCAACGCCGGATACTTGTTCGGTCATGGCAACCATCATTCACCACTCTTTGGAAGCGAGGCGAAGTAACCCGCGCGGTAGGTCACCGGCAGAAACTTCTCATGGAACTCGCGGAAAGTCCGGTCAGGGTCTATGTCGGCAAAGAGCTCCGGATGGAACCACTTGGCAAACTGCTGGATCGGAATGAACTCGTAAGGGGCGCCGTAGAACTGATGCCAGACGGCATGCACATTGCCCTCCTTCACCGCCTTCAGGCCGGGAAAGCCCGGGCGCTGCATAAGGCCGCGCAGGCGATCTTCTGCCGCCGCCGCATCGGCGCCGCGTCCGACGCTAACGAACTGGTTGAGATCGGATTCCGCCGACCAGTTACTGCCGGTGATAATGACATGATCCGGATCGCTGACGATCAGCTGCTCAGGATTGAGGTCGCCGAAGGTCCCCTTGATGACGTCAGAACCGATATTGTGGCTGCCGGCCTCTTCCACCATTTTGCCGAAGTTGGCCGGACCGAAGGTGCGGCAGCAGACAACGTCGCCGGTGATGCCGGGAGAGCGCTCGATGAAGACTTTCGGCCGCACAATTTCCCCCGCCTTCTTGAGGCGGTCCGTCACCATCGCGATTTGAGCATTGCGATAGTCGATGAATTCGCGGGCCTTCGCTTCGGCACCGAAGAGCTGGCCGAGGATTTCGACCGATTTTTCGCTATTGGCGGCAGGATCCACGCGGAAATCGAGATAGACGACGGCAATGCCGGCGGCAGCGGCCTTTTCGATGAAGCCCGATTCTTCGACCGCCTGCTGCGCTTCGAGATTGAGCGTCAGAACATCAGGCTTGAGCGCAATCGCTGCCTCGAGGCTGAAATCGCCCGAAGGGATATAGCCGAACCGCGGCAGTTTCTCGATTTCGGGGAAGCGCTCCACATAAGCAGCGTAGGAGTCCGGATCCTTCTTCAAAAGATCATCGCGCCAACCGACGATCGTGTCGAAGACATGCTCGCCTTTCAGCGCTGCGGCCACGTGGATCTGCCGCGCCTCGCCCAACAGGACGCGCTTGGCCGGAAGCGCAATTTCGACCCGACGGCCGGTGACGTCGACGATTTCAGCCGCACTGGCGGGCAAAGCCGCCAATACCAAGGCTGCGACCATCGCCGACGCGATTTTCCCGAAGATCGACATTCTCATTCCTTTTTAGTTGCGACGCCGGAGTCCTCCCCTCCTCCAGCTGTCGAACCGCTTACTTGGCTGACGTCAGCGAGACGAAGTAGCCGCTCTTGTAGGGAAGCGGCAGGAAGCGCTCATGCAACTCCTTGAACGTCGCCTCCGGGTCTAGGTCCGCGAAGAGATCCGGGTGCAGCCACTTGGCGATCTGCTGGATGGCCACGAACTGGTAGGGATTGTTGTAGAACTGGTGCCAGATGGCGTGAACCTGGCCGTCTTTCACGGCTTCAACGCCGGTGAAAGCCGGGCGCTTGGTCAGGTTTTCGAGCTTGCGGGCCGCTTCCTTCTCATCGGCGCCATAGCCGACGCCAACCCAGGCACCACCCGGCACATAACCCTGCCAGTTGCCGCCGGTGATGATGATCTGATCGGGATTGGCAGCGATGATCTGCTCCGGATTGACCACGCCGAAGGTGCCGGGAATGATGTCCTTTGCCATGTTTACGCCGCCGGCGAACTCGACCATCTTGCCGAAGTTCTCGTTACCGAAAGACATGCAGCAATCGTCGGAGTAACCACCGGCGCGTTCGACAAAAACGAGCGGCTTCTTCGGATTGGCCTTCGCCAAAACGTTTGTCACCTTGGCGATGCTCTCGGCGCGAAACTTGATGAACTCCTCGGCCTTCTCTTCCTTTCCCAAAAGCTTGCCCATCACGCGCATGCTCGGCTCGGTGTTTTCCATCGGCTTTTCGCGGAAATCGACGTAGACGAGCGGGATACCGACCTTGGCGAGCTTCTCGATGTAGCCAGCCTCCTCCGTCGCCGTCTTGGCGTCGACGTTCATCAGAACGACATCGGGTTTCAAGGCAACCGCCTGCTCGATGTCGAAGGTGCCATCCTTCATGCCGCCGAAGGTCGGCAGCTTGGCAATCTCAGGGTACTTTGCGAGATAGGCGGCATAGCTTTCAGGGTCTGCCTTTGCCAGATCATCGCGCCAGCCGACGACGCGCTTGAACGGCTCGTCGCGGTCGAGCGCGCCGAGGAAATAGATCTGCCGCCCTTCGCCGAGAATCACGTGCTCGACGGGTACGTTGACCTCGACATCGCGGCCCGTGACATCCTTCAACGTCACGACATCAGCGAAGGCTGCCGTAGAAAAAAGCACGCAAAGGCTTGCGGCGGCCGCAGCCACCCTGTTGAAAAACCGCATTGTTTTAGCTCCGCTGGAAAATTCAGGCGATCTAATGTTTCATGACTTTATTAGTCAACATTTATCTTTTAGAACGCCTCCAAACAGGAACGAGCGGTATCGACATGAGCGATGTGACGGAGCGGCAGAACTACAACCTGCGCGATGAAATCAAGGCCTACTGGTCGGACCGCGCGGCTACCTTCGATCTGTCCCCGGGCCACGAGATCTTCTCGGAGGAAGAACGCGCGGCCTGGCATCAACTGTTTCTCCGTCACCTTGGGCCGGGCGCAGGGCGTGCCGCGCTCGATCTTGCGAGCGGCACCGGCGTCATCTCGCATCTTCTCGATGAACTCGACTTCAAGGTGCAGGGCCTCGACTGGGCCGAGCCGATGCTCGAACGCGCCAGGGATAAGGCGCGCAAGCGCGGGCGAGCGATCCGCTTCGCCCTCGGCGACGCCGAAAATACCATGGAGCCCGACAACCACTACGATGTAATCGTCAACCGGCATCTGGTCTGGACGCTCGTGGACCCGGCCGCAGCCTTTGCCGAATGGCGACGGGTCCTGAAGCCCGGCGGCATGTTGCTGATCGTCGATGGCGACTTCGTCAATACAACCGCGCTCGAGCGGCTGTTCTCCAAGCTCAGCACATGGGGACAGCGCCTCGGCCTGTTCAAGGCTGAGACGCCAACCGGTTCGCCGCAGATGACGGCGACGCACCGCAGCATCCTCTCCCGCGTGCATTTCGCACAAGGCGCCCGCGCCGAGGCCGTCGTCGCGCTGTTGCGCGAGGCCGGCTTCACCGAGATTACGATCGACAGGGACCTTCGCGAAATCCATCGCACCCAGGCCGCGAATTGGAACCTTTTCAAGGGCTTGGCGCGACAGTCGCAGCATCGCTACGCCATTCGCGCGACGAAACCTTAGGGTCGAGGCAAACCCTACGCAGTCAGTGACTGTGTTCATGCGCAAAAACGACCAGGCTCACGACTGCGCAATCTCGCTGCCAATCCGCAGGACCTCCGAGATTAAAAGGTTCAGGTCGTCCGGGCGGGTGCGATGATTGCAGATCGCCGCGCGCAGGCAATGCTTGCCCCGGATCGTCGTGTCGGAAAGCGCCGCCACGCCGGTTTCCTGCAGGCGCAGCATGATCTCGAGGTTGGTCTCCTTCAGTCGCTCCTCATTTAGACCGTCGGGCGCATAGCGGAAGCAGACGATGTTGATCTCCGGTTCAACGATGAGTTCCAGAGGCGGATTCGAACGGACGAGATCGGCGAGGAAGGCGGCCTGCGCGACGTTCTGGTCGATCAGCCGGCCGAACTTGGCGATGCCGTGCTCCATCAGCGCCATCCAGACCTTCAGCGCCGCAAAGCCGCGACTGGTCTGAAAGCCGAATTCGTGAAGCCATTGGCCGGAAGCGATGCCACGTGACATGCCTTGGAGGTATTCGGGCGACACCGCAAAGGTTTCCCGGTGCCTCGTCCGATCCCGGACAAGCGCGCAACCGACCTCAAAGGGGGCATGCAGCCATTTGTGCGGGTCGAGCGCGACGGAATCCGCCCGCTCGATGCCCTTGACGCGCCAGGCGTTCTCGGGCGCGATCGAAAGCAGCGCTCCGATACACCCGTCTACGTGGAACCACAGGTTCTCCTCCGCGGCGATCCCGGCCAAGGCGGTGAGATCGTCTACTGCACCGGAATTGACCGTACCGGCAGTACCAATTACGCAGGCAGGCCTGAAGCCCCGCGCGCGATCCTCGGCGATCGCCGCGCGAAGCGCCTCAAGGTCGATGCGGTAACGGGAATCGGTCGGGATCCGTCTAAGTGCCTTGTTGCCGAGGCCGAGCGTCTCGACCGCCTTGCGATGGCAGGAATGAACCTGATCCGAGGCGTAGAAGCGCATGGGTTCCGTGAGGGCCGCAACGCCCTCTTCGCGCAGATCGATGCCCGCCGTGGCGTTGCGGGCAACCGTCAGCCCGACGAGGTTGGCCACCGAACCGCCGCTGACCAGCGTGCCGCTCGCTGCCTTAGGAAAGCCGATCATGTCGCGCAGCCATCCGACGACCTGCTGGTCGACGAGGGCAGCGGCATGGCGTCCGCCCCCGAGATTGGAACCCTGGATCGCTGCGAGAAAATCGCCGAGCGCCCCGGTGAAGTTGCCGGAGCCCATGTACCAGGACCAGAACCGTGGATGGATGTTGCCCATTGGATAGGCGAGCACCGTGTCCTTCACCTGTCGGTACACGTCCTCGAGGGGCGTCGGCCGATCCGGGACCGGCGCCTGGTACAGCGCTTCGATCTCGTCCGGCAGCGGTTGCCAGACCGGACGCTCGCGCACGCGGCCGAGATGGCCGACGGCATCGTCGATGATCCGGTGGGCGAGCGCCGAGACGGACGACCAATCGGGTGGGTCGAGGGTCTCGAGCGTAGCCAGGAGTTCCGGTTGCGTGAAGGCTCCCACGCTTTGCCTCGGTGATCGCGCTCCCATCGTTCCTCTCCCTATTCGGCGGCGAACTGGAAGCCAGGCGTGGATCGCGACAGCTCCATCTCCTCGTCATCCATGTCCGCCGGGATCGTTTCGAACAGCGGCGTCGACAGGTAGCGCTCCCCTGTGTCAGGCAGCATGCACAGGATCACCGAGCCGGCCGGCGCGTGCTCCGCGATCTGGCGCGCAACGCCGAAGGTCGCGCCGCCCGAAACGCCAGTGAAGATTCCCTCTTTCTGTGCGAGCGCCTTGGCCCATTCCATCGCCTTCGGACCGGCAATGGCGACAAGTTCGTCATAGTAGCGGTTGTCAATCGCCTCCTGCAGGACGTCTGGTATGAAGTCCGGTGTCCAGCCCTGGATCGGATGCGGCTCGAAGGCGGGATGGCTGGCGGCCGGCGCACCGCCCGTTCCGCGCTGTTGCGCATGACCGCTGCCGAGCAACTGCGCGTTGGCGGGCTCGGCAAGCACGATCTTCGTCTCCGGACGCTCACGCCGCAAAACCCGGGAGACGCCAACCACCGTGCCGCCGGTGCCGTAGCCTGTGACGAAGTAATCAAGACGGGAGCCGGCAAAGTCGTTGACGATTTCCCGGCCGGTCGTCGCCTCGTGGATCGCGGCGTTGGCTGTGGTCTCGAACTGCCGGGCGAGGAACCATCCGTTCTTCTCTGCGAGTTCGATCGCCTTGCGATACATGCCCAGGCCCTTCTCGGCGCGCGGCGTCAGAACGACCTTGGCGCCCAGCATGCGCATCAGCCGGCGGCGCTCGACGGAGAAGCTATCGGCCATGGTGACAACCAGCGGATAGCCTTTTTGCGCACAGACCATCGCCAGTCCGATGCCGGTGTTACCGCTGGTGGCCTCGACTACGGTCTGTCCGGGCTTCAGCTTGCCTGTGCGCTCGGCCTCCTCGATGATCGCAATCGCCAGCCTGTCCTTCACCGACGAAGCCGGATTGAAGAACTCCGCCTTGACATAGATGGTCGCGTTGCCGACGCTGAGATTGTTGACGCGGATCGCCGGCGTATCGCCAATCGTCTCCAGCACGCTGTCGAAAAGCCGCCCGCGGCCGCTCGTGGTTCTCAGTCCAGAATTGTTTGGCATGGGTCCTCTCACTCTTCCGGATGCTAGGTTCGGCGAGGGATGCTAAAGTGCTGCCGTGGGAGCCGGCGTGGGAGTGCGCATGGAAACGGATGGCCCGGACGTGGTTTTTTCGGCAAAGGAGCTGGAACTGCGGCTGCTCGGGCCGATGAAACTCATGCGCCGCGGGGTGGCCGTGCCGTTACCGCCGTCGCGCAAGGTGCGCGCGCTGCTCGCTTATCTGGCCCTGACGCCAGGTTCGGTTCCTCGGGAACGGCTCTGCCATCTGCTCTGGCAAGTGCCGAGCGATCCGCGCGGTGAATTGCGCTGGAGCCTGAGCAAAATCCGCTTGCTCATGGACACGGATGGCCGCAAGCGCGTGATCACGGCTAACGACCGGATTTCACTCGATCTCGAAGACTGTGACATCGACGCACGCCACATCCAGGCAGCAAGGCGTCGCGGTATCGGAAACCTCGATCTGGAGGCGTTGCGGCCGATTGCTGGACGATGCGGAGGCGATCTGCTCGAAGGGGTCGAGATCGACAACAGCCCTGCCTTCGAGCACTGGCTGACATCGGTGAGGAGCGAGTTTCGCCTGTACGCGCTGGAGATCGCGGCAGAAATCGGCAAGAAAACACCCGTCGGCGGTGAGGACGGCTTGCCGGCAGCCCGGCAATGGCTCGACCTCGCGCCGCTCGACGCAGACGCAAATCTCCGCTTCCTGGCGGAATTGTCCCGCAGGCGGATGGGCGACGCCTGCAACCGGCATCTCGATGCGGCAGCGCGCCTCTTTGCCGATGAGGGCGAGGACTTCGCGCCGATCCGAGAGGCATGGGAACGCCTCAGGCCCCTGCCCCGACAACCGGCGGTCGTCGTCGTTTCTGACGGTGTTGGCAGACCTTCCGAGCCCATCCACGTGACGGTCGCGCGCCGCGCCTCAATTGCCGTCATGCCGTTCCGCGAACTTGTCGCGGGCGGGGCGGGCCGGAACGATCTCGGCAGCGCGGTCGCGCATGACGTCATCAGCAAGCTGGCGCGCCTGCGCAGTCTCTTCGTTATTGCCCGAGGCTCTGTTTTTGCCATCGCTGGCGAAGGGCTCGAACTGCCGGAAATCGGCCGCCGGCTCGGCGTCGACTATGTCGCCACCGGCTTCCTAGAACAGCACGAACTCGGGATCGCCGTGAACGTGGAGGTCGCAGAGGCGGCCACCGCCCATATCGTCTGGACTGAGCGGCTCGAGGCGCGCGCGGCCGAGCACTTTGCCGTCGTCGACGAGATCAGCAACAGCATCGTGTCGTCGATCGCCGCTGAAATCGAGAACGAAGAGCGCAACCGCGCGATCCTGAAGCCTCCGGATTCGCTCGACGCCTGGGAGGCCTATCATCGCGGCCTCTGGCACATGTTTCGCTTCACCGCCGAGGAAAACGAGCGCGCCGCCGAGTTCTTCCGCCTTTCGACACGCCTCGATCCAACCTTCTCACGCGCCCATGCAGGGCTGTCCTTCACCCACTGGCAAAGGGCATTCCAGCGCTGGGGCGACCGCGACGGCGAGACCCGGGACGCGCTCAAGGCCGCCGGGCAGAGCCTCTTGGTTGACGATCAGAACCCCGCCGCGCACTGGTCGATGGGGCGTGCCCTCTGGCTGACCGGAGACCACGACCAGGCGGTGCGCGCACTGGAGCACTCGGTCCTTCTCAGCCCCAATTTCGCCCTCGGGCACTATGCGCTCTCCTTCGTGCACGCGCAGTCCGGCGACCCCGCAGCGGCGATCACCGCATCTGATTACTCGCGGCTTTTGAGCCCCTACGACCCGCTGCTGTTCGGCATGCTCGGCACCCGTGCGATTGCGCTCATCCGGCTCGGCGCCTTCGAGGAGGCTGCAGACTGGGCGATCAAGGCGGCAGCCCGTCCGAACGCGCATGTGCACATCCTCGCGATCGCAGCCCATTGTCTTGCGCTCGCCGGACGCCTCAGTGAGGCTCGCAGCTACGCGGCCCGCATCCGCCTGCAGAAGCCGGATTACCGGACGGACAATTTCCTCGACGCCTTCCACTTCACACCCGACGTCATCGCCCGATATCGCCAAGTGGCGGCCTTGATCGGGCTGGCGACCTGAGTGATCGGTGCCGGCCAAATTCGCCTGCGTGTTTTAGAGCCGCTGGAGAAGGCGGTAGCGTTCAAGGATTTCAGCGATTTGTTCGTCCTGTGCCTTGTTTGGCAGAAGTGCTGGCTGTCGGCTTGCGCCGACAGATGCATCCTGCAGGTAGAGGGCGCGCTTGACCATCGCCGGGGCAAAGCCGAGTGCATAGAGGTCGGTCCGAAAGGCAGCAAAGGTTGCCTGCTGCTTCTGCGCTTCGACAACGTCGCCGGCATTGAAGGCCTTCAAGATACCTGCAAGTACATCGGGCATGGCGTTGCCGAGGCCCGAGATGCAGCCAGCCGCACCATTCTGCAGTGCCCAGAGCACGAGATGATCGGGGCCGGAGTAGACTTCGAAACCGTCGACCTCGTTGGCAACCTGCAGATAGGCTTCCAGCGTTTCTTTCGCACCGCCGGAATCCTTGATGCCGGCAATGTTGCCGTGGCCGGCAAGGGCGCGCGCCGTGTCGGGCTCGATATGGTTCTGCGTGCGGGCGGGTATGTCATAGAGGTAGACTGGCGTCTTCACGGCATCGGCGACGGTCGAGAAATGACGGACAAGGCCATCCTGGGTGCAGGCAATGAAGAACGGCGTGATCACTGCGATCCCGTCGACGCCGATCCGGTCGAATTCTCGGGCGAGTTTTACTGTCTCGAAGGTGGCAGGCATGCCGGCATTGACGATCACCTTGACGCGGCCGCCGACCTCATCAACCACCTCCTCCGTCAGGCGCACCTTTTCCTCGTATGTCAGCGCGGTGAAGTCACCGTTGGTTCCGGCGCACATGATGTTGTTGCCCGCTGCGACCTGTCGGCGGACCTGGGCGCGCGTCGCCTGGTAGTTAATGGTCTCGTCGTCGTTGAAGCAGGTCACGAGGGCGACGAAGGCTTGCTTGGTCATGCGGATTTTCCTCTCAATGGACGGCGCCTCAGGACGCGCGCTGAAGACGGGCGGCGCGATGAGCGGCCTGGACGTCGGGATCGGGGTCGAGGCCGGCTGCAAGCAGCGCACGCGTATAGTCTTGCTGCGGCGCGTCGAACACCTCGCGCACCGTGCCAAGCTCTACGATGTTGCCCTTCTGCATGACCATGACGTGGTCGGCAAAGTCGCGCACCACCGGCAGATCGTGGGCGATGAAGATAAAGGCGATACCCATTTCCTTGCGCAGCCGGTCGAGCAGCGCGATCACCTGCGCCTGCACCGAAACGTCAAGCGCCGAGACCGCCTCGTCGCAGATGATCAGCTGCGGCTCGAGTGCGAGTGCGCGGGCAATTGCGATGCGTTGGCGCTGGCCGCCGGAAAACTGATGTGGGTAGCGGCCCATGTGCTCCGGGCCGAGACCGACCTGCACAAGAAGATCAGCCACCCGCTCGCGCCATTTCGCCTTGGGCAAGATATCCGAATGAATGACCCAGGCCTCGGAAATGAGCTGGTAAACGGTCATACGCGGATTGAGCGACTGCGTCGGGTCCTGGAAGACCATCTGCAGGTCGCGGCGCAGCTTGTAGAGTTCGGCCGGCGACATGGTGAAGAGGTCGCGGCCCTTCCACAAGGCGCTGCCACTATCCGGTTCGTCGAGGCGAAGCAGGATGCGCGCCAGCGTCGACTTGCCTGACCCGCTCTCGCCGACGACGGCCATGGTCTCGCCGGGCATGAGGTCGAAGGACAGGCCCTTCAGCGCCTCGAAGGAGCCATAGCGTTTGCGCACGTCGCGAACTGAAAGAACGGGTTCGGCGCGAGCGGCTGGCACATGCATCTCGCCCTTGCCTGGAGCGGCGGAAATCAGCTTTTTGGTATAGGGATGCTGCGGGTTCTTGTAGACCTCGCGCACCGTGCCGGCTTCGACCAGGACGCCTTTTTCCATCACCACCACGCGATCGGCGATCTCCGCGACCACGCCGAGGTCGTGGGTGATGATGAGGACCGCCATGCCGGTCTCTCGCTGCAATTCCTCAAGCAGCGCGAGCACTTCGGCCTGCACGGTGACGTCGAGCGCCGTCGTCGGCTCATCGGCGATCAGGAGATCTGGCCTGAGCGCCAATGCCATCGCAATCATCACGCGCTGGCGCTGGCCGCCGGAGAATTCGTGCGGATATTTGTCGAGCGAGCGCTCAGGGTCGGGGATGCCGACCCGGGTCAACAGCCGCAACGCCTCGGAAGCGGCTTTCGCGGCGTCGGTCCCGTGGGTGGTGAGCGCCTCGCGGATCTGCCAGCCCACGGTATAGACCGGGTTGAGATGGCTCAGCGGGTCCTGGAAGATCATGGCGATACGGCGCCCGTTGACCTTGCGCCTTTCCTGCGCCGGCATTGTCAGCAGGTCGACGCCGTCGAGCAGGATCTCGCCCGAGCTGATGCGTCCCGGCGGCATGTCGATCAGGTTCATGATCGCCGAGGAGGAGACCGACTTGCCGGATCCGCTTTCGCCAAGGATTGCGAGCGTCTCGCCACGGTCGAGATGGTAGGAGATATTGCGGACCGCTTTCACGACGCCGACTGCGGTGTGGAATTCGACCGACAGGTCGCGAACTTCCAGGAGATGGTCAGCCATTCTTGCGACCTTTCATTTCGAGACGCCAGCGCTGCACTGGGTCGAGCGCGATGCGCAGCCAGTTCGACAGGAGGTTTAGCGACATGGTGGTAAGGATGATCGCAAGGCCGGGCCAGAACGAAAGCCACCATGCGTTGGTGAGGTACTGGCGTCCCTGCGAGATCATCAGGCCCCAGGTGATTTCCGGCGGCTGGATACCGATACCGAGGAACGAAAGCGCGCTTTCGGCTAGCATCACATAGGCGAAGTCGAGCGTCGCAAGCGTCGTCAGCGTCGGCAGCACGACAGGCAGAATGTGGCGGAACAGGATGCGCTTGCTTGATGCGCCCATCACGCGCGCGGCCTGCACGAACATGCGTTCACGGATTTCCAGCACTTCGGCGCGTGTGGTTCGCAGGTAAACCGGGATGCGTGTGATCGCCAGCACCAGCATGAGGTTCAGGATCGACGAGCCGAGAATATAGAGAACGATGACCGCGATCAGCAGCGACGGAAAGGACATGATCACGTCCGCAAGCCGCATGATGATCTGATTGACGCGCGGCGAGGAAAAGCCGGCGACAAGGCCGAGGAAGGTGCCGACGGTTGCTGAAAGCGCGACGGCACCGGCGGCCACCATCAGCGTGTTCTGGGTGGCAACGATGATGCGGGCAAGCAGCGGCCGCCCGAGGGAATCAGCCCCCATCCACCAGACCCAGCCGCGCTCCCAGTCGAAAGGCACGGCGTTGCGGCCTCTAAGGTTCTGTTTGGTCGCGAGATCGCCGAGCCAGGTCGGCCCGATGATTGCGATGATGAGAACGAAAAGCAGGAAGATCGCGGCGCAAAGCGCGAATTTGTCGGCAAGCAGCATGCGGAACATGCGGGTCGCAAAGCGCGGTTCTTCGGTAACAACGGTATCGGCGGTCTGCAGGGTCATGGTCCCCTCCTCAGTGCCGGATGCGCGGATCGAGCAGCGCGTAGGCCAGATCGATCAGCAGGTTCATGAGGAAGATCGCCAGCGCCGTGACGAGGATGGCGGCGAGCACGACGTTGAAATCGCGCTGCAAGATGGAATCGATCATCAGCTTGCCGACGCCCGGAAACCCGAAGATCGTCTCGACGATGACCGCGCCGTTCAAAAGGCTCGCGGCCTGGTCGCCAATGACGGTGATGACCGGCAGCATGGCGTTGCGCAGCGCATGCACGAAGATGATCGGCCCGGATTTGACGCCCTTGGCGCGCGCCGTCTTCACATAGGCCGAAGAAAGCGCCCCGATCATCGAGCCGCGCACCACCTGGACGATGATGCCGAAAGGCCGGATGAACAGAACCGAGATCGGCAGGATCCAATGAAGCAGCGACCCCGTGCCCGAAGTCGGCAGCCAGGCGAGGTTTACCGAAAAGACGACGATCGCGACGATGGCGATCCAGAAATCGGGAACGGAAGCGCCGACCAGCGAGATCAGCGAGGAGAGCCGATCGAAGAAGCCTCCAGCGCGGAAGGCGGCAAGCGAACCGACGACGATCGCAGCACCAGCGACCAGCGTCATGGTGATGACTGCGAGCCAGAGCGTCCAGGTGAAGGCCTCAAGCACCACGTCCAGAGCAGGACGCGCCTTGCGCAGGGATTCGCCAAAATCGCCGGTGACGACGTCGCCGACATAGCGTCCGAACTGCACCAGCATTGGATCGTTCAAGCCATGCAGCTCGCGGAATTGCGCCTTCATCTCTGCGGAGGCTTCGACCGGCAGGAACAAGGCGGCCGGATCACCTGTCAACCGCGACAGGAAGAAGACCATGACGAGCAGCCCGACGAGCGAGATCAGACTGGCCACGGCGCGTTTTCGAACGAATTTCAGCATGGCGCCCTCGAAGAAATCCGGCGGCGGGATCATCCCACCGCCTTGATTGCTGTTGTGACTGGCGAACCTCGTTCGCCAGGGCAGATTACTTGATCTTGATCTCCGAGAGCTGCAGCGTCCCGTTGGTCGCCATCGTTGGCTTGAATTCGAGCCGCTCGGAAACGCGGGAGAAGCCTACCATGTGGAAGAGCAGGACGTCGGCAACGACATCGTCGTGCACATAGGCGATCAGTTCCGACCAGAGCTTGGCACGCTCGTCGCCGACGGCAGCCGACGCGCGCTTGATCAGGTCGTCGACCTTCGGATCGGAGAAGCCGGACTGGGTGCCTTCGGTTGCGTATTTGAAGAACATCGAGAACGACGGATCGCCCTTGGAATTGTCGTGCATGGCGGCAACGATCTGCGGGCCGCGACCTTCCTTGAAGGGCTTGGAATAGTACTGCTCGTGCTCGGCGACCTCGACGAATTTCAGCTCGACCTTGAAGCCGACTTCCTCAAGCTGCGCCTGAATGGCCTCCATGATCTCGGTCACGTTCGGAAAGTTTGCAGAACGGGCGATGATGGTGATGGGCGTGTCGACTTTGACGCCATCGGCCTTGGCTTCCTCAAGCAGCTTCTTTGCGCCTTCCGGATCGTAGGGGAAGACCTTTACGTCGGGGTTCCAGCCAAGCGTCGGTGGCGGCACGATCGCGGTGGCGAGCAATGCGCTTTCGGGAACCAGGGTACCGAGGAAGGCCTGGCGGTCGATGGCGACGTTGAGCGCGCGGCGGACACGAACGTCGTTCAGCGGTTCGATGTTGTGATCGATGCGCAGGTAGACGGTTTCGCTGTCGAGGTAGGAAAAGTCCGTTGCCGGGTTCGTGGCATCGAGCTGCGAGATCGACGGCGAAAGGTCGGCTTCGCCGGTCTGCACCATGGCTGCGCGCACCGACGGGTCGGCGCGGAACAGATAGGTGGCTTCCGTCACTTCGGGCTTTGCGCCCCAATAGTCGTCACGGCTGGTCAGCACGATCTGCTGGCCCGGCGTCCAGTTGGTCAGCTTGTACGGACCGGTGCCGACCGGTTCGCGCACGAACTCAAGCGGCGTTTCCTCCGGCACGATTGTGACGAGAGACATCAGCAGCGGCAGGATCGGCTGAACCGGATCGGCCTTGAAATCGATGGTGTAGTCGTCGACGACCGTCGGGGTCACCGTGATGCCGCCGAAGTAGCGGCGCGATTCACAGGTGTTCTTGTCGCTCATGATGCGATCGAAGCTGTGCTTGACGTCCTTGGCGTCAAAGGTCGTGCCGTCGTAGAACTTGACGCCCTTGCGCAGGTGGAAGCGCCAGCTGCTGTCTTCGTTCTGCTCCCATTTTTCGGCCAGACGCGGCATGACGCCCTTGTCACTGCGAACGTCGAGTTCGGTCAGCGTTTCGCTGACGTTCTGCATGATGACGCGGCCGATGTTCGAGCGCGTGGCCATGCAGGGCTCCAGCAGGTCGGCCTCCTCGGCCAGCACGATCTTAATGGGGCCGGACCCGGCGAATGCGGGCGACAGGGCCGAACTCAACATGAGTGCACTCAAGACAAATAATTTCTTCACGGCATTTCCTCCCTAGTGAAATTCGTTCAGCTGGATGTTGCTTTTCCGGATCGCGCGGCAATTAGCGCCGCGCAACCGATGAGCCCGCCGCCGCAAAGGGTGGTGAGGGCGATCTGTTCGCCAAAAAGCGCGAAGCCGCCGAGCGCCACGAGCGGCAAGCGCAAAAAATCGACCGGCGCGACGATCGTGGCGGGCGCGAGTGAAAAAGCATGGGTCATCATACCCATGCAGGCAGTTCCCACGACACCCTGCAGCGCCAGAAGCGTCATCTCCCTCGCCCCAGGCATGGTCCAGAACGGCAAGGCGAAAAGAAGCGCGATCGGAACGGTCAAAAGGAGATTCCAGACGACCAGCGTTGAGGTCTTATCGCCCTTCGACATGGACTTCAGGATCAACTGAATGGTCGACTGGAGCACCGCGCCAGTGAGGGCGAGAAGGATGGCGAGACTGAAGCCGGTTCCCGAGGGGCCGATGATCAGCATCGTGCCGCCAAAACCGAGCACCACCGCACCGATCATAGCCGGGCCAGGCCTTTCGCCCAGCGCCAGTGCGGCACCGAGCAAAAGGAAGATCGGCGACATGAAAGCGATGGCCGTCACGTCAGCAAGCGGCCCCCAGCTGAAGGCAGCGAAGAAGGCGACCATGGCGAGCAGCTTGAAGCCGGCACGGACCGCATGCTGACGCAAGGGGTGGCTCGACTTGAGCACCGATGGGCGCAGGGCAACAAAAGGCAGAAGGATGAGCGCGCCGAAGAAAGCGCGGAAGAAGCCGATGACGAAAGGATGCACGGCGCCGTTCAGCGCCCGCACGATCACCGCGTCGGCGGCAGCAAGGATCGCTGCACCAACCGCGAACATGACCGCCATCTTAGCCCCCTTCGGGCTGGCTTCCAGCATCAGACCTCCTCCCGGCATCCTCTTGCCGGCTTGTTCAGACCATCCACCTTTCACCAAAGTTTGTCAAATTAATTCGCGATGTAAATTTTGTATGGAAATAATCACAATAAATATATCAGTAAAATCAGTGCGTTATGCGTAATGGTAAACGAGCACATGTCTATTTGTAACTTTATCAAACTTGACAACTTTGAAAATTGGGTGATTTTCGAAGCACACAGGAGGAACTCATGGACCCTGAAGAAATCGCCCGCAGCATGAATGGCCTGCTTCAAACCGTGTCGCCCGAGCGTATGGAAGCGCTGTTGCCGTCGCCGATGATCCAGAACCATGCAGCCTTCCTGCATCTGCTTTCAGACGGCGCGCTCGCCTGTGCCTGGTTCGGCGGCACGCTCGAGGGCAAATCGGACATTTCCATCTTTGCTTCGGTGCTGCCCAAGGGGGCGACGCAATGGGGACCGCCGCAGCGCCTGAGCTTCGATGCCGCGCATTCGGAGCAAAACCCGGTGCTCTTCACTGCGCCCGATGGCAGGTTGTGGCTCTTTCACACCTCCCAACCCTCAGGCAATCAGGACGAGTGCCGGATCCGGATGGCTGAGGTCCGCCGCGATGCTTCCGATCCGCTGGTACTAGCGACCGGCGAAGGCCGTTACCTGGACCTTCCCCGTGGCTGCTTCATCCGCGCGCCGCTCGTGGTGCGCGGTGACGGCGCGTGGCTGCTGCCGATCTTTCGCTGCGTTCAGCGCCCCGGGCAGAAGTGGAACGGCAGCCATGATACGGCAGCCGTCGGCATTTCGCTTAATCAGGGCGAGACCTGGCAACTGGAAGAACTGGATCAGTCCATTGGCTGCGTGCACATGTCGCCGGTGTCGCTTGGCGAAGGCCGTCTTGCTGCCTTTTTCCGCCGGCGGCAGGCCGACTGGGTCTACAGGACCGAGAGCCTCGATGAGGGCCGCTCCTGGTCCGGGCCCGAGGCCAGTGACATCCCGAACAACAATTCCTCTATCGCCGCTCTCAGTCTGAAAGACGGCCGGATCGCGATGATCTGCAACCCCGTAAGCGCGGCCGACACCGCCGAACGACGCACGTCGCTTTATGACGAGCTCGGCGAGGACGACAACCGCCCGGACGCCGACCCCACGGGCGGTTGCGTTCCGATCTGGGGTGTCCGGCGCGCGCCAGTCTCTCTTTGCCTCTCTCAAGATGGCGGCAAGACATTTCCCGTGCGCCTGCTGATCGAGGACGGCCCCGGGACATGCCTTTCCAATGACTCGACCGACGGCCGCAACAAGGAGATGTCCTATCCCTGGCTGCTGGAGGGGCCGGACGGCGCCATGCACCTTGCCTACACCTACCACCGGCGCGCCATCAAATATGTCCGCCTGGCCCCTGGCTGGGACCACGCTGACCAACGGAGACCTTCATGAGCAATATCATCGGCATAACCATGGGCGACCCGTGCGGCGTCGGCCCCGAGATTTCGGTGCGCGCGCTGGCCGACATGTCGCCGCAAGAACGCGATACGGTCCGGATCTACGGCAATCTCGCGACGCTCGAAGCGGCCCGCGCCGCTCTCGGCCTTGAGGTTGATCTCACCGGACATGTCGTCGATCTGCCGATTGAAGGTGCGCCGCTTGCCTGGGGACAGCTGAGCCCTGTCGCCGGCGACGCGGCCTTTCGCTTCATCGAAAAGGCAGTGCGCGACGCAGAAGCCGGTGTGATCGGTTGCATCGTCACGGCGCCCATCAACAAGGAAGCGCTAAACCTTGCTGGTCACCACTATGACGGCCACACCGGAATGCTGCGCAGCCTCACGGGCTCCAAGGCCGCCTACATGCTGCTTGCCTCCGAGCGCCTCAAGGTCATCCACGTTTCCACCCACGTGGCGCTGCAGGAGGCGATCCGACGCTCGACGACCGAACGGGTGCTCGCCACGATCCGCGCCGGCGACGCTCATTTGAAGCGTATCGGCTACGTAGCGCCCAAAATCGCGGTCGCCGGCATCAATCCCCACTGCGGCGAAAATGGCCTGTTCGGCACCGAGGATGACGACCAGATCGTGCCGGCCGTTGCGCAAGCACGCGCGGAAGGCATCGATGCCTATGGGCCGATTTCAGCAGATACGGTGTTCCATCGCGCCTATTCGGGCGCCTTCGACCTCGTGGTCGCGCAGTATCACGACCAAGGGCACATCCCCGTGAAGCTCGTCGCCTTCGACACCGCCGTGAACGTCTCGGTGGACCTGCCGATCGACCGAACCTCGGTCGATCACGGCACGGCCTTCGACATCGCCGGCAAGGGGATCGCCAACCACGGCAACATGAACTCCGCCATCGCCTATGCCCGCAAGTTGGTGGCAGGCGACGCCAAGCGAGGATGACACCATGACCATCGCTCCCATCACCCTTTATCAGCCGCGCCGCCTCGCCGTCGGCGCCGGCACAATCGCAGAGGTCGGCGCCTGGGCGGCCGATGCCCGTTCAGTGCTCGTCATCGCCACGCCGATCACCGCAGGCTTCGTCGACCGCCTGAAGCTTTCCGGCCGCGTTGCGGTGTTCGACGCCATCCCGGGCGAACCCGATGTCGACACGCTCGATGCCGCACTCGACTTCGCGCGCCAAAACAGCCCGGACCTCATCGTCGGCCTTGGGGGCGGATCGGTGCTCGACGTCGCCAAGCTTGTCGCCGTGCTTTGGGACTCCGAGCAGACGCTTGCCGATGTCGCCGGGCCAAACCGCGTACTCGGCCGCAACACCCGCCTGGCTCAAGTCGCAACGACCGCCGGCACCGGCTCGGAAGCCGGGATCCGCTCGCTCATCACCGACCCGGTCAAGGGAAACAAGATCGCGGTCGAAAGCCCGCACATGATTGCCGACCTGGCTGTTCTCGATCCGGAACTCACCTATTCCGTGCCGCCGGCGGTAACCGCCGCCACCGGCGTCGACGCCATGGCCCATTGCGTGGAAGCCTTCACCAATCGCCGCGCCCATCCGATGATCGACGGCTTTGCCCGAATGGGCTTCAAGCTCGTGGGCAAACATCTCGCCCGCGCAGTCAGGGATGGAGCCGATACCGAGGCGCGAGAAGGGATGATGCTTGCTTCCTACTACGGCGGCATCTGCCTTGGGCCGGTCAATACCGCGGCTGGCCATGCCATCGCCTATCCGCTCGGAACGCGGCTTCGCCTGCCCCACGGATTGGCAAACGCCATCATCTTTCCGCATGTGCTCGCCTTCAACCAACCGGTTGCCGCGGCCAAGACGGCAGAAGTCGCAAAGGCGCTTGGTCTCGGCGAAAATCTCTCCTCCCAGGAACTCCTGGGCGCTGCCCGTGGCTTCTGCCGTGATCTCGGCATCGAGATGTCGCTTGCCGCTCACGGCGCAAGTGCCGACGACTTGCCGCTTTATGCAAGCGAGGCCCATGCCAACCGAAGGCTCATGGACAACAACCCGAGCGATATGAGTGTGGAGGACGTGCTTGCCGTCTACAAGGCAGCCTTTTGATCCATAGACCATGCAAAAAACAAAACCCCGGCGTCTGCCGGGGTTTTTGCTTTGTCGATTACTTGGTCGCTTGGAACAGACGTTCGCGGGATCCGGAAAGGTGGTCATGCATGAGTTGTCTCGCCTTTACGCCTTCACGCGCGGCAATCGCTTCCGCGATCGCTTCGTGCTCCCCGAAAACGCGCGTCAGCCCGGTCGTCTCCCGTTTGACCGAGGCGCCATGAAACCGCATCCCGACCGCGATGTGATCCTTGAGCGCTTCCATTGCCGTGAAAAAATAGCTGTTCTGGGCCGCACGTGCGATCGCAAGATGAAACTGGAAGTCCGCATCCTCCCGGTGCGATTGCCGGTTGGTGGCGTCCCGCATCAGTTCCAACGCCTGGCGGATGGCGGACAAGCTGGCCGCGTCATGCCGCTCGGCAGCAGCCTGCGCGGCAGCCGGCTCGACCGTCAATCGGAACTCGTAGCAGTTCAGAAGATCGGCGACATTTTCCAGTTGTCCGAAGCCCAGCGGCTCACGCATCCCGACAGCACGAACGAAACTGCCGGCGCCGCGGCGTGAATAGATGAAACCCTGCTCGCGCAGCCGGCGCAACGCCTCTCGAATGATCGGACGGGAAACCTCGAATTCACTTGCCAGTTCGTGCTCGGTCGGCAAGCGCTCGTCCGGCTTGTAGGCGCCGGACTTGATCGCACGGTGCATGCGCTCAAAGACGAGATCGCCGAGGCTCTTGCGTGCTGTTCCGTTCTCCAGTCCCATCCGTCATCCCATCTTGCGAAGGACAGCCTCCGCGATTTCCTTAAGCGTATCCGGCGCGCCGAATCCGCCGGACTTGGCAATGATGCAACGTCCATCGACCTCAGCCAAGCCCAGGCCGGGCAGGCACTCGCCCAGCAGGCGAAAACGCTGGATGCCCATTTTCCTCAAAACTGCCTCTGCAGTTGCGCCGCCGGACAGAAGCAGTGTCCCTGCCCGTTCGACAAGGCCCGGACAGACGCTCTCGGCAAGCGCCTCGGAAACGGCCTCCGGCGTCACCTCCCCTTCACCCGGCACCGCCTGAACGAGCGTGATTGCGCCGCCGGTGTCGTCTGCGGCCGAAAGCCGCCCGTTGGGCGCGGGCAAATAGGATAAGGCAAGGTCGTTGCGAAGCGTGTCGATCTGGGCAAGGGTAATCGGGTCTCGGGACCCAATGACGAACAAAGCCCTACCGGCAATCACCTGGGCAGCCCGCGGTTGTTGACCGCCACTCATCCGTTCGGCAAGCGCCTCGGCCAAACCGCGCGCTCCAATCAGCAGATCCGTACCACTTCTTTCCGCATTCTCAAGCAAGGCGCGCATCTCGGCTTCAGTGGATACGTCCGGGATGATGGCCTTGGCCGCATGCCGGCCGAGCTTCTCGGCAACGGAGATGGGGGTATCTACCCCAAAGCCTTGCACGCTGCCGGACATGACAACCCGACCGAAGGCCGGGATGGCGGGCGCCACGAGCGCCGATCCGAAAGACATTGCGTCGAGTTCGGCAACGATGTTGCCCTTAAGACGGGAGTCGACCTTCTTGAATATGCGCGAACCCGAAGGCAGCGCAGCGAGCGTGGCAACTGTTCGTTGCCGGGCGGATGCGGGGCTGCGTTCTCGCGATCCGAGATTGACCGAAACCACGTCCGGCCCCGTTTTCAGGACATCATCGATCGCCTCGGGCGCCAAAGCGACTTCGACATAAAAGCCCCTCGCGGCAAAGGGCGCCGCGGCATCCAGAGCGCCGGTCAGATCATCAGCGACAATGACGAGCATCTCAAAATCCAGACGATTTGTTGTTATCTTTAATTGTCCATTTTATATTGAAATGTCAATATTTTTTGACAAAAAATTACAAATTAGGCGCTCTCTGCCGCGGCCGATGTTAAGTATCGGTTCTCGTCCGTGAGCTCCCGTGCGCCCATTTTCAGGAAGCGCTCGCCATAGCCTCGCAACGGCAGGTTTCCCGGCGCGATGCCATAGACCTCGATCACGAGGACTGCGACGGTTTTCGCCGCTCTCGTCTAAGGGCGCCACGTCATCGGACCGAACAAACACTGAGCTTCCCGGCGCCGTCGCGAACGCATGGTGGCTGGACGTCGCGAGCGTTATCGCTGTGCGACTGGGCGTACCAGTGGCGTCACGCGTCGGATGGTCACGCGGCGGTTCTCTTCCTCCGGCTCGGGCGTACTGATCTTGAGGAAACGCTCGCCGTAGCCTTGCGTCACCAGGTTCTCCGCCGGGATGCCGTAGACTTCCGTCAGGAGGACCGCGACGGACTCGGCACGCTCGTCGGAGAGGACGAGGTTCGACCGGTCGGAACCGACAGCGTCCGTGTGCCCCTCGATGAAAAAGGTTTCACCGGGATCCTTGCCGAGCACCTTCTGCATGGCGTCGGCGACCGTTCGCAGCGTCTTTGCCTGTGACATCGACACTTCGGCGCTGCCGGTTTCGAAATGGATCGTGTCGAGATCGATGCGCCGGACCTTGTCACGGAGACGGGCGGAATTGCGGACTTCATCGATGGAATAGACACGCTCCACGCGCTCGACCGGCGGTTCGGACAGAAACGCGTAGTAATCTCGATCCGGCTCCTGCGAATAGTCGACGATGTAGTCATCGACCGGGATCGTCAGGCGCATCGGCGGCAGGTCATAGCCGACGTCGACGATCGCCGGGCGCCTTTCGTCCTGATAGTCCGGCGCGTACATCAACACATATTCGTTGCCGTCGCTGTCGACGCGCGAGCGCTGCAAGACGTCACCGTAACGGTCATAGACGGTGACGATCCGGTAGCCGCCCGGGCGCACGATCGTTTCACGCACGCGGCCGCGCGGAAGCTCGTCGTAGTACGCCTCCCGCGCGCCGTGGCGCAGGCGCGGACGATCGTCGCCACGCACAAAGATCTGGTCGCCGACGCCAAGGACGACACGATCGTCGAGCCTCTCGACGACGCGCACCTCGGTCACATCATTGTTCGTCGTGCTGTTGACAGTCCTGTTGTTGATGACGGTCTTGTTGACGATGTTCGTCGTGTCCGGAACCGCGAATGCTGGCACCGCGTCAACGCGTCGACCTTCCTCCTTCATCCCGGCCTCGATCCTCTGCGCGGCCGTCTGCCGCACGTCGGCCGGGATTTCAGCCTGGGCCGCGGCGTCATCCGTCGGTGACGCTATGTTCTTCCCCTGGACGCGCAATTCTTCGCGCTGCTTGCGCCGAGCCTCGCGCCCCTGGTTGCCGCCGGACTTGTCGGCGTCCTTGTCACTGTCGAGCACGGCCGCGCCGTTATCGACCGGAAGCACAATGGTTTCGTCGGTCGCTGCCGGATCCTGGGCGATCTTTCGCTTGTCTGCCTTCGTGCGCTTGTCGACGACAACAGGTGCAGGCTTGGCCTGAGGCTCCTCACTCTGGCGCTGTTCGGCCGTCGCGGGCTGTTCAGACCCTGGAACGGGCTGCGGCTCACTCTCACCGGTCTGTGGCGCCAGCTTTTGCTCTTCCGGCTGCTGACGTTCAGCTTGCTGCTTGCGCTTCTTGGGCACCGGTACCTGCGCTTCCCCAGCGTTCTGCGGAGTGCTCTCATCTATAGCGGGTTGCTGTCCTTCTGCCTGCTCTTTGCGCTTCTTGCGTTCAGGTGCTTGTTGTTCCTCAGCCTGCCGCGGAGCGCCTTCCTCTATGGCGGGTTGCTGTTCTTCTGCCTGCTGCTTGCGCTTCTTGCGTTCGGGCGCCTGTTGTTCTTCAGCCTTCCGTGGCGCGCTTTCCTCGGTACCGGGCTGCTGTTCTTCAGCCTGTTGCTTGCGCTTCTTGCGCTGAGGCGCCTGTTGCTCTTCACCCTGCCGCGGAGCGCCTTTCTCGATGGCGGGTTGCTGTTCTTCTGCCTGGTGCTTGCGCTTCTTGCGTTCGGGCGCCTGCTGTTCTTCAGCCTTCCGTGGCGCGCTTTCCTCGGTACCGGGCTGCTGTTCCTCAGCCTGTTGCTTGCGCTTCTTGCGAGACGGCTCTTCTGCCTGGCGCTGCGGCTCCTCGGCCTGCGGTTGCTGCTGTTCTACCTGCCCTTCCCCCCCGCCCTGCTGCTTCTTGCGCTTCTTGAGCAGCAGTAAATCCTCGGGCGACTGCTGGTCGACGCCTTCCTGAGCGACCTGGAACGGCACCCTCAGGTTCTCGGCCAGCGCCGGCTGTATCACGAATGATGCGGCGAAGACTGGAAGGGCCACCGTTGCGAAAAGTTTGGAAGGCATCGACATGATTTTCACTCCTGTTACTGGGAGACCCGAGCGCCCGTTGGCGCTGTACGAACGGCGCGCCTTAAGACGCGGCACAAGCGGGGCCATCACCCGAGCCTCCGACTTTTGTGGCAGTCAAAGGCTAGTCCCAACGCAGCAGCGAACAAACGGTTCCGCCCAGCAGACCCTATTGCGAAACTGCCAACTGCAGGGTCGGGCGGCCGGTCCCGGGAAACGGAAAGGCAAAAATGAGGAGTATCGGCCAGGTGTACGAGCAGCCGTGATCACTAAGATATCTGTCGGTCGTGGCGATCCACTTGAGCGGCCGCCAGCCGCGACGCTGGCCGATCCGGATTGCCGTTCAGTAGAGGCGCGAGGCGGCATTGGGCATGCTGGGGTTCGATCGCCCCATCGGCGGAGCAGACGTCCGTCCTGTTGATCCTGGATGAAGTGGTATCGGCAAAAAACTCTCTCCGCCGCCACCATTGCTCGCGGGGCTCTCCGGCACGCCGGAAGGCCGCCAGGTGCTGGAAGAGGCCAAGGCCCTGGCCCGCGCTCTTGAGCGACGTCTTGGCAGTTCGGATCCGGGAAGTTTCAATTAGGAGCTCGATCGTCTGGGGTTGCAAGATCCGGCTGTAGTCGATCGCATCAAGGACGTCGCCAGCCTTGTCAATAGGACACCGGGCGGAGTTGAGCCGGGCCTATGAACTCACGTGTGGGCTGAAGAAGGGACTGGGCTTGGGCATGTGAGGCATGTCGGCGATGTGAGGTACCCAGAACCGCTGAGCCAGATTTAAGAAAGAATGCCCAGTATTTCACGGCGCTGTTCGAGGTGTTTCGCGGGGTTCTGTTCCTTCAGCTTTACGAGGTTGAGGACCTTCCAGCGGACAGCCGGAAGCTCCGCTGCCTGTGGAAGGCCGATCGCGTCGAAATCGGGCTCGCCGTCATGGAGCGTTAGAAGGAACCGCATGGCCTTTTCATCCAGCCTTGCGAGAATATCGCCGGTCAATCGGTTCCTCACCCCTTCCAACTCGTTAAGGCTGACTGCTTCCGATGTCATGCCCTCGAACTCTTTTACGAAAGCCTCGTCGAGCTTCACGAGCGACGGACGCACCAATTCGTGCGGCGGTCGGCCGGAGCTTGCGACATAAACGAGGAACGTGTGAAACAACGCATCTGTCACACCTTCATTCTCGTACAGCAGCTTCACGTCGAACAAGTCACGTGGATGCTGGCGGTCGACAGCTGCATGCAGCTTGCCGCCGAAAAGGTCCTCGAACGAAACGACCTGCATTTCCGCAAAGCCGAATTCGTCTTCGACCGCTTCGCTCACGCGTCGTAGTTCAGGCGGGTGGACCGTCCCTCTGGCGACCGGCGAGGTCTCGATCTTGATTTCGGCGCCTCCTTGCCGGACGAGGACGCGCGTGTCGTTGTTGCCTCCGCCGGCTATCCTCTGCACCGTGACACCCCGGAGGTTTCGCAGTAGGTCGTCGCGGATTTGCTCGAGTGTGGTGTCGATACCTTTCAGCGTCGTCTCGCGATCCTCGATCGGGAGATAGGTCAGATCAATATCGACTGATAGTCGTGGCATGTCGCGGTAGAAGAGGTTGATCGCCGTGCCACCTTTAAGGGCGAAGGTTTCCTGACGTGCAATGAAAGGAAGGGTCCTCACCAGGAGTTCCACTTGCCGCATATATTGCTCACGCGCCACGGGGCGTCTCCTTTGGCATCAGCTCGTCTGGAATGGTGATTCGGTAAGCCGGGTGAAGCCGACCACCTGGGGTGAGTGCTCGGTCGCCCGTGCCGAGATCGATCGCTGACATGTCGATGTGCCTGCGCCAGGCGTGCCCGTGCTTGTCTGCATAAACGAAGAAGAGGCGCTTGGTCTTTACACTTCGGCACTCCGCCAGAAGTCTTGTCAGCAGCTTCGGGCGCAGATTGGCCAGGCTCTCGAACGTCATGTCGACGGTGTGGAAGCTTTCGCTCTTTGGCAGCTCATCGAGCATTTCGATGATCGCGCGTTCGGGAGACGACATCGGGATCGGCCAGCGCCAGGGGCTCAGGGCGAGCTCGCCGTCGGCATCGTCCGATAGATTGAAATCAGAATGTTCAACGCCGAGGGCCGCGTCTCCAAACAAATTGGCGCTTCTGGTCAGGATCCGCGCATCGGTATGCAGTTTCGACAGCCACAACGGAATGTCGGAGCCGTAGAGGCAAAGAACGAACTCGCCGCTGAGCGAGAGATAGTGACTGTGGCCCCGCAGGGAGAGAGCACTTGCCCCGCCAACGTGGAATTTGTGCCGCATCAGCCATATGGCCGAAAGCAAAGGGATCTTCCATCCCGTAACGGCATCCGGGTTCGTGTCTGGCGAAAATGGACGTCTATAGAGGCCCGTCAATGCTGGTTCCAACCAACCGCGTTTGACGTAGCCCGAAACCGATTGTCGCGAGATGGCGTGACGAGCCATCCACGCAGTGTCCACCAGGAATCCAGGTGGGACGGCTTGGAGAAGCTGCTTTAGCTTTGTCTCGCTTTGTCCACTCATGTTTGACATTGTAGCGCGTCTGTAAAGTTATCGCCACTGCTACTTTAATGAAAGCTGCAAATGTCAATTGAAAATTGACAAAAATCGGCTCATCCAAAGTGGGTCGTCCGTTTTTTTCTCTCGGTTTTTGATAGCCGCAATCAACGCGCCCGGGAATCGTTGGCCTGTTGTCTTCTCGTCCCGTTGCCACCACGAGATCGGATCGCGATAACTGTCGCAGCGATCACCGACGCCTTTCAACCGAGCTCGCATTCGGGATTGCCGGCTCTCTCTACGTTCGGGCGGTCACGCGCGCTCCACGGCTCGCGCTTGTGCAGCACTTCGCCATGGCGACAGGCCCAAGCACGAAAGAACGGGCCCCGGACGTTGCCTTTTTGGCAATCGACCTTGCGAATATCTGTGCTTCTTCGGCAAGGGAAACTCTGAATAATTGGCCGTGCAAGCAACTCTTCAGAGATCCGCAAGATGGCCTATGTCATTACCGAACCCTGCATCGACGTGAAGGATGGCGACTGCACCGCCGCCTGCCCTGTGGACTGCATTTACGAGGGTGGCCGCACCTTCTACATCCACCCCGACGAATGCATAAATTGCGGGCTCTGTCTTTCGATCTGCCCCGTCGATGCCATTGTCTGGGATCAGGAGATACCAAACAACCAGCGCCACTTCATCGCTGTGAACAAGGAGTTCTTCGGGTCTGATGTCACGGGGATGGGGTCGCCCGGCGGCTGGAACAAGGAGTGCTCCACGACGCAGGACCATCCTTTCGTTGCCGCCTTCGAAAAGGCAGCCGCGATCGCTTAGCAAGTCCGCCCCCTATAGGAGACCAGCGGGTGACGCCTACCGCCTTGTCGCCGCGCTCACCAGCTGGCGTAATAGGCCCTTGTTGCCGCGGCCAGTTTGGTCACGCGTCCGCGCTCGGCGGTCAGCCGCGGAAGGTCAGCGCGCGCCTGCTGCAGGAGTTCGGCCCGGGCAGCCTCGAAATCGACCCGGGTCAACCGTCCATCGCACATGATCTCCTGTCCACCGACATAGAGCGCCTTTGCATGCGCGGCCGTCATCCGGGTAAGCAGCACCTCCGCTTCATCCAGGTCGTCCATCAGGCTGTCGGCAACCAGCGCAGCATAGTCCACGAGCACCAGGTCTTCGTTCGCCGGGGCGTTCACCACCTTGGCGCCGACATGGATCGCGGCATCGAAGACACGTCCCACCGTAAAGGTTCGCGTCAGGTCGCGGCCGCCATGCAGCAGATGGGCAAGGCGCAATTCGCGCCAGAGATCCTGGTCATCGTCAAAGCCCGTTCCGTCGAGGCCGAACGCGAAAGCGGGGCCGCTTGGCGGAATGGTGGCGACCGGCGCCACGCCTGAACGCAGGCGCAAATTCGCCGAAGGGTTCGAAACGAGCTGCACGCCGCGCGCAGCCAGCAGCTCCAACTCGTCCGGTCGCAGCTGGACGCCGTGGGCGACGGCGAGGCGGGGCGAAAGGAAGCCGATCTCGTCGAGGTATCGGACAACCCCTTGCGGAAAGCGCCGATCCAGCCATTGCCTCTGCCTCGGGCTTTCAAGGAGATGCATGTGAATGCGCCGGCCGGTTGCGTGAGAGGCCTCGGCGATCGCTTCGAGCAGTGCATTGGAACACCATTGCGGCCCGATCGGACCATACTGCACATCGATCAACGGACTTGTGTTGGCCGCAGCGACCGCGTCGGCTGCCGAGATCTGCACCGATGGCGACGCATAGCTCGGGATCGAGCCGCTGAGATCGTCCCAGTCTGCCGGATCAAGATATGGCCGCAATCGCTGAGGCCCGCCGTCATAGGCCCACGGATCGTAGTCGAGAAGCGGGCAGGAAAGCGCAAGCCTTATGCCTGCATCGCACGCCGCGCGCATGACCGCGCCTGCCTCGTCGACGAGACGGTCGATGTTCAAAGAATTATGGCAATGCATGGTCGCGCCGACGCCCGTTTGGGCCAACCTTGAGAAGGCCACCAGCGCTTCCAGATAGGGCTCGGTTCGCGGTCGAAGCCGAAGTCCCGGGATCCACACTTCCAGGGCATCGTCCGCGTTGCCAAAATCGAGCGTGCGGATGCCATAACCATGGTCATGGGCGTTGACGGGCGGCGGCATAAGCAGAGCACCGGCCGGGATCGTCGTCCATGAGGCGCCCTCAGGCAAATGATCCAACAGATTTTGCGTGCGCCCTGCGGCCTCGTGGCCCGGCCGCAAGAGAAGTCGCCCGGGAACGGATGCTGTATTCACGGATGGATCGCTTCCATGATCTGGTCGCTGAACCTCTGCAGTTCCGCGCCGACAAATTCGATGACGGCTTCCGCCGCATGCGTGCGCTGCCGGCGTCGCTGCACCAGAATCCCGACATGCAGGTTCTGAAGGCGCGAGCCGGAAAGCGGTATGGCGACGAGATCGCCCGACCTGATCTCGGCGAGGAAACCGATCGGCGTGAAGAAAGCCACGCCCTGCCCGGACAGGATGAAAGGTTTGAGCATCATCTGGCTGTTCGAGAGAACAAAAGGCCGCCCGGTCCGCTCGAAGACCGAGAGTTCGATTTCGATGAGCGAGCGGATCGGTTGCGTGTCGAGTTGCAGGAGAAGGTCGTACTGGGCGCATTCGGCAAGCGAAACCTGCCGCTGTTTGGCCAGCGGATGTTCCCGTCCGACGAAGGCCATCAGCGGCATCGGCACGCGAAAGAGCATCTCGGTATCGTCCGGCCGGGCCAGATCGAAGGTCAGGCCCATATCGACATCGCCCTCGGCGACCAGGCTGCTGATATTGCCGTGGCCGGCGGTGTGGATGTGAAAGCTCACGCCGGGATGGATACTGTGGAACGCGTTGACCATGTCCGGCAGGAATTGGATCGCGAGGCTATCGAGGCAGGACATCTGCACGCGACCGGTCTTTTTCCCCTGCAGGGCGCCGAGGTCGCTGCGCAGCAGTTCGAAATTTTCCAGCGTCACCCGGGCGTGGCGCAGCACGTTTTCCCCGGCAACAGTCAGCCTCAGACCATTCGAGAGCCGCTCGAAGAGCGCGATCCCAAGCTCGTCCTCCAGTTTCTTGATCTGCCGGCTGACCGCCGAGGATGCGACATGAAGCTCCTCGGAGGCCTTGCGAATGGACCCGGACCGAGCGACCGAGACGAAGTATTTCAGGATGCTGGCGTGCATTCGATTGGACCCCTCCTCCCCTAGGCCCCGACCTATAACACGCTCACCGTCCCCTCCAAACGGGCGCGCGCTTCTCCTGAAAAGCGCGCACACCTTCCAGCGCATCCTCGCTGTTCAGCGCCTTCACAAGCGCGGGTGTGCGTAATCCCTGGGCTTCCGCCGGAGACAGGTGCCCGGTGCGATTGACCGTCTGCTTGATGGCGCGCAGCGAGAGCGGCGCACAGGCGACGATTTCCTTCACCCAGCGGGAGACGGCCGCGTCGAGTTCGCCCGGTTCGGCAAGTTCGTTGACGATACCAAAGGCGTGCATCTCGGCGGCCGAGAACCGCCGCCCGGTCAACAGCACACCCATGGCAAGGTTGTGCGGGATCCGGCGCTGAAGAAGCACCATGCCGCCATCGAGCGGCAGGCGCCCGACGCGAGCCTCGGGCAGGCCGAAGGCCGCCTCCGTCGAAGCTATGACGATATCGCAGCCGAGAACCATCTCGAATCCACCACCGAGCGCATAGCCATTGACCCTCGCGATGACAGGAGCATCCAGAGAGCGGCGAAAGGCCAGTCCTCCAAAGCCGTTCGGCCGGCTTTCGGTCCAGTAATCAAGGCCGGTCTTTTCAGCCCCCTTCAGATCCGCCCCGGCGCAGAACGCCCGTTCGCCGGCGCCCGTCAAGACGACGCAGCTGATGTCGTCGCGTGCTTCGATCTCCTCCCAGATCGCATCCAGTTCGCGCTCGGTTGCGGCATCCACCGCGTTCATCCGCTCGGGACGGTTGAGAGTGACGCTTGCGACGCGATCCTCTACCACGAAGGTGACGCTCATGCCGCATCTCCCTGACGAACCGAAAGCCCTGAAAGGATCTCGTCATTGTGCTCGCCGAGCGTCGGCGGCGCGATGCGAACCGTCACGGTCGCCGCCGACATGTCGATCGGCGAACCAACCAGCCGGATCGGACCGGCCTTCGTCTCTCCCGCGTCCAGGATCATGCCGTTGATCGTCGTCTGCTCGTCGTTAAGGGCTTCGGGAAGCGAGCGTACCGGTGCGCAGAGAATGTCCACCTGTTCCAAGCGGCCGAGCCAATGGGCGCTGCTGTTTTTTGCGAACGCCTCGCGGAAGATTTGCTGCAAATCCGGACGGCGCTGCATCTGCGCGTCGAAATCGACAAATTGCGGCTGGAGGGACAGGTCCTCGATCTCAAGGGCATTGCAGATGTCGCGCAGCGGATTCTGCTTGAAGGCACCGACCATGACGATGGCGCCGTCGGTCGTCTCGAACACGCCCGTCAGCGGGAAGGCGCCCCAGTTCAGGTCCTTTTCCCGCATCATGTGCGTGGTGCCTTCCTGCATCTGCATGGCGAGCATCGAACTGTAGAGGCTGACCGCCACTTGCTGGCCGTGCCCGGTCTTTTCGCGATGCAGCAAGGCAAGCAGAATGCCCTGCACCAGGTGCATGCCGGCCGAGTAGTCTGCAAGCGGCGTCGCGTAGATCGACAGCGGATGGCTCGCGTCGGACTTGCGCCGCATGACGCCCGAAAGCGCCTGCGCCAGGATGTCCTGCCCGCCCTTGTGCCGGTAGGGGCCTTCAAGGCCGAAGCCCGTGCCGACGGCGTAGATCAGCCGTGGGTTTGTCCGCTTCAGCTCTTCATAGCCGAAACCCATGCGCTCCATGACGTCAGGACGGAAATTGTTGACGACCACGTCGGCAGTGTCGATCAGCGCGCGGACGGCTGCCCGCGCCTCGTCCTGCTTGAGGTCGAGTGCAAGGCTCTTCTTGTTGCGGTTGAGCGAGGAGAAAACCGGATTGTTGAGGCCATCCGGGTCGGAGCCCAGCGACCAGCGCGAGAGGTCGCCGATCTTGGCCTTTTCGACCTTGATGACCTCGGCGCCGTAGTCGGCCAGCATCTGCGTGCAGCACGGGCCAAGCATGACCTGGGTAAAGTCGACGACGCGGATACCGTCGAGGGGAAGAGACGTCATTCTGCGGCCTCCAGATAGGTTGCATTTTCGGATGGTACGTCGCCGGGATCGGCACCCTGCGCCCGCAGCTGCTTCTGGATCGCCTTGACGTCGGCGTCTCGCACCTTGACGCCGGCATTGAGCGCGACGGTGGCGGCAACACCGGCCGCCTCGCCCATCGCCATGCAGGGCGGGATCTCGCGGCTCGATTTTTGCGCCTGAATGGTCGCGGAATAATGCCGGCCTGCGACGATCAACTGATCGACCTCCTTGGGCAGCATGGCCCTATAGGGCGTGTAGTAGTCGCGGCCACGGCACACTGTGTCGGTGAAGTGCTGGCGGTTCATCACGTCGTCCTTGGTGACGACATATTCGCCCTGGAGCAGTCGCGACTGGCGCACGCCCGTCTGCGGCGCAAAGTCGATCACATGGGCATTTTCGAAGCCCGGCAGGTTGGCGCGGGCGAAGTCGAGCAGGCGGGCAATGCGGCCACGGCCCTCGAGTTCCGCATAGGTTAAGTCTTCGACACGGAGGCCAGAGAGCTTCGGCATGTGCGGGCAGTTGAGCCAGATGACGCCCGGCAGCGGGGTCTTCAGCCACCAGAACGACCAGCAACCGCCAATCAGACGCTTGGCCTCGTGGTCGATTGCCTTGAACTTTTCGGGTTCCTCAAATTCGAAGCGCTCGGCGGCTTCAGTGTCGATGCCCCCCCAGCGGGAAACCGTCGTCAGGATGAAATTGCCGTCCGTATGCTGGGCGCCGGCATCGGCCGCAACGTCGAGGTCGCCCGAGGCGTCGATGACGACGTCGCCCATGATGGCCTCGCGGCCGGATTTCGTCTGGCAAACCACACCCTTGATCGTGCCGTTCTCGAGGATCGCCGAGGAGAACCAGCTATGGGTCCTCAGCTTCACGCCGGATTCGCGCAGGATGTCATAGGAGACGCGCTTGAAGGCGTCCGGATCGAAGGCGGCCGCATAGCAGATCGGGTGCGGCGCAGACGGCGTGTGGAAGTCGAACAGGCCCCAGCGCGCCCATCTTTGCCAGGCCTCCGGCGTATCGCGAATATCGAGCTGGCGGTCGCCATCCGTCGGCGTGACGCAAAGGCCGAGCGTCTTCATCCGTTCGATCATTTCCATGCAGATGCCACGCACGGTGATTTCGACGCCGTTGACCATGTCGTCGAGCACCAGAACCATACCGCCTGCGGCAAGGCCGCCGACATAGGGATAGCGTTCGATAAGCGTGACGCTGGCTCCGGTGCGTGCCGCCGAAACCGCGGCGGAGATCCCAGCCGGTCCACCGCCGACGACGACGACGTCCGAGCGGTCGACGATCCGGGCATTGCGCAGGGGTTCTCTGATTGTTTCCATAGTTGTTTCCTCCATAGGGGACGTGTCCGGCGAAATGTGAGGAGCTCACAGCCAGTGACTTCGTCGGTGGACCGGACCCGGTTATCCAGGTCCGGTAGCAAAGGGTTTGGGGGTCAGTGGTCCGTCGTCGGTTTCCAGCGGACGATCTTCGATTCCGCGTAGGAGACGGCAAAGAAGAGAACCACGGCAAGCGAGGCCGCAATCACCACCGTCGCGTAAAGCAGCGGCGAGCGGAAATTGTAGGTCGCCTCGATGATCAGCGCACCGAGACCGTAGCTGGAGCCGATCCATTCGGCGACGATCGCACCCATCACGCTGCTGGTCGCCGCAATCTTCAGCGCGGCGAAAAGGAAGGGCAGCGAGCCCGGCAGGCGAACCTTCCAGAAGATCTCGGAATTGCTGGCAGACAGGATGCGCATCAGGTCGAGCATTGCGGGGCTCGCCGATTTCAGTCCCTGCACCATGTTGACCAGCGTCGGGAAGAAGCAGATCAGGCCGGCGATGATGATCTTCGGCGCGATGCCGTTGCCGACAAGCAGCACCAGGATCGGGGCAAGCGCGATGATCGGGATCGACTTGATGATGACGGCGATCGGATAGAAGGCGCGTTCCGCGAGCGGGCTATAGACGAACCAGACCGCCAGAAGGACGGCGATGACATTGCCGAAGATGAAACCGAGAACGGCCTCCATGAGCGTCGGCCAGAAGTTCGTCCAGAGCACGCCGGCGTTTTCGCCGAAGGCCTTGATGACGTCGACCGGTCCGGGCGCCATGAAGGTCGGCACCGAAAAACCCCAGACGACGAGTTGCCACAAAAGGATGCAGCCAAGGATCGCGAGTGTCGCCGGAAGATGTCGCAGGATCGCAGCGGCAAGACCATCGAGTATCCGGAACCGGTTGCCGTCGGTCAAAGCGCGGCCTTCCGCCTGTGAAGGAAGGGCATTCACCATCAGCATTCTCCCAAAAGTTTGCGCAGGTGGGCGGTCACCTGGATGAACTCGACCGTGTCGCGCATCGCGAGAGTTCGCGGATAGGGCAAGTCGACTTTCATGAATTCTTTGACGCGGCCGGGATGGGCAGCGAGCATCAGCACATGTTGACCGAGGAAGACGGCCTCGGGGATCGAATGGGTGACGAAGAGGATCGTCGTGCCGGTTTCCTGCCAGAGGCGCAGCAGTTCTTCGTTCAGCTTGTCGCGCGTGATCTCGTCGAGCGCGCCGAAAGGCTCGTCCATCAAGAGAATACGCGGGCGGGTCACCAGTGCCCGGGCGATCGCCACGCGCTGGCGCTGGCCGCCCGACAATTCGTGCGGCATCGCCTTCTCGCGCCCCTTCAAGCCCACGAGGGCGAGAAGCTCTTCCGGATCGGCATAGGTCGCGCCCGGTTCGCGTTTTCCCACCAGCAGCGGGAGACGTACATTGTCGATCACATTGCGCCACGGCAGCAGCGTCGCTTCCTGGAAGACGAAGGCGAAATCGCGCCCCTCGCGCGCCTTGCGCGGTGTCTGGCCATGGACGGACACCGAACCGTCGGTGATGTGCACGAGATCCGCGACGGTACGCAACAAAGTCGACTTGCCGCAGCCGGATGGGCCGAGCATGGTCACGAGCGAGCCGGCCGGTATCTCGACCGAGACATCGGAGAGTGCGGTGAAGCCTGAATCATCCGCGCCAAAGCGAATGTGAAGGTTCTTCACCGACACCGCGGCGTTGCCGAGCGAAGCCTGGCCGGGTCTGATAAGCGTTTCCAACATCGCCTTATCCTACGCTCTTGCGGACATCGGCTGTCGCATCCAGGATTGCCATTGTGTAGACGTCGTCGACGTTGGGAACCGGACCTGTGAACTGGCCGAGGTCCGCATAGGTCTTGATTTGCTCCGCCCAGTTTGCCTGGTCCATGCCTCCCCAACCCTCGCTCGCGGTGGTTTCGTTGAACACGAACTTCATCAGCGGTCCGATGGCCTCCAGCTCGCTCGCCTTGTCGAGGTTGGGGTAGGATTCAAGCAGGATGTCGACGGCCTCTTCCTGATGGTCGCGGGCATAACCCCACCCGCGCGCCGAACTGGATACGAAGGCTGCGAGCTGGTCCGCGTGATTTTGCAACTGGTCGTCGGTGGTATAGTAGACGTTGGCATAAAGCCGGATACCGCCATCCCAGAGCGTCAGATCGACCCGGTCATCTCCAAGCACTTTCAGGGCGTTGACGTTCGTCAGCCAGCCACAGACCGCATCGGCCTGGCCGGTCACGAGCTGGTTCATGTCCGAGCCCATGTTGACGATCTTGACCTGGTCTTCCGATATGCCGTTCTTGGCGAGAAGCGCGCGCAGAAGAATGACCGAGGTCGGGATCGCGGCGATCGTCTTGCCAATCATGTCCTGAGGCTTGGCGATCGGATTTGCCTTGCGAGAGAAATAGGCGAAGGGATGTTTTTGGTAGCCGGCGGCAAATGCCTTGATCGGTGCGCCGGCCGAACGAGCCAGCATGACTGACGGGCTGGAGGAAATCTGACCGATGGTCGACTGGCCAACGGCAACACCCGCAACACCATCGACATTCGGTCCGCCGGGCACGATTTCGAGCTCTATGCTCTTCTCGGCGTAGTAACCCTTCTTGCGGGCCACGAGCTCTCCGAGAAGCCCGTTCGATGGCAGCCAACCGAGCTGCATGCGTATCGTCGCGGAATCGGCCGCAAGGCCTGGTGAAACATTGATGAGGCTATGAGTTGCGGCAATCGCGCCCATTGCGGCCGCATTCGAAAGGAAACCTCGGCGGTTCATCATAAAACGAGACATATCGTTCCCCTTGCTTGTTATGGGAGCGATGATGATGGAATTTGGCATCTCATAAAGCACAATTTTTAGCGGTTGGCATTGCCGATACGGCAACGCTCGGGTCGCGATTTGGGTTTGCCGTTTTGGCAATGGCGGGGTCGAAAGATTGTTCTTTCTGCCGGATCCATCGCATCCGATAAGCAGAGACATGATCAAAGTGTGAGCGCCGCGGAGGATAGATATGGTGCAGAAAAACCTGATCGATGGGGAATGGATCGCCGGTAGCGAAGCGTTCCGCAACATCAACCCGTCCGATACCAACGACGTGGTCGGCGAATACGCCCGTGCGTCAGCCGAGGATGCGCGCGCAGCGATCGCTGCCGCCAAGGCGGCGTTTCCGGCCTGGTCGCGCTCGGGTATCCTCGAGCGCCACGCGATCCTGAGGAAGACCGCCGACGAGATCCTTGCCCGCAAGGACGAACTCGGGAAGCTCTTGTCGCGTGAGGAAGGCAAGACCTTGGCCGAAGGCATCGGCGAGACGGTGCGAGCCGGCCAGATCTTCGACTTCTTCGCCGGCGAGTGCCTGCGGTTGGCGGGCGAGGTGCTGCCGTCGGCAAGACCCAATATCGGCGTCGAGATCACCCGCGAGCCGGTCGGTGTCGTCGGCATCATCACGCCCTGGAACTTCCCGATCGCCATTCCCGCCTGGAAGATCGCGCCGGCGCTTTGCTACGGCAACACCGTCGTCTTCAAGCCGGCCGAACTGGTGCCCGGCAGTTCCTGGGCGATCGCCGACATTCTTCACCGTGCCGGCCTGCCGAAGGGCGTGTTGAACCTCGTGATGGGCAAGGGCTCGGTCGTCGGCCAGGCGATGCTCGACAGTCCCGACATTCACGCCATCACCTTCACCGGCTCGACCGGCACGGGCAAACGCGTGGCGCTCGCCTCGGTCGAACACAATCGCAAATACCAGCTGGAGATGGGCGGCAAGAACCCCTTCGTCGTGCTCGATGACGCCGACCTCAATGTTGCAGTGGAAGCCGCGGTCAACTCCGCCTTCTTCTCGACCGGCCAGCGTTGCACGGCATCGTCGCGCCTCATCGTCACCGAGGGCATTCATGATCGCTTCGTGGCGGCCATGGGCGAACGGATGAAGGGGCTTGTGATCGACGACGCCTTGAAGGCCGGCACCCAGATCGGTCCGGTGGTCGATGAGAGCCAGCTCAACCAGGACACCGACTATATCGCCATCGGCCGACAGGAAGGCGCCAAGCTTGCCTTCGGCGGCGAGCTTCTGAAGCGCGACACGCCCGGCTTCTACCTGCAGCCGGCGCTGTTTACCGAAGCGACGAACGCGATGCGCATCAGCCGGGAAGAGATCTTCGGGCCGGTCGCATCCGTCATCCGCGTCAAGGACTACGATGAGGCGCTCACGGTCGCCAACGACACGCCCTTCGGTCTGTCCTCGGGCATCGCCACCACCAGCCTCAAGCACGCGACCCATTTCAAGCGCAATGCCGAAGCCGGCATGGTGATGGTCAACCTGCCGACGGCGGGCGTCGATTTCCACGTGCCCTTCGGCGGGCGCAAGGGCTCGTCCCACGGCTCGCGCGAGCAGGGGCGCTACGCCGCCGAGTTCTACACCACCGTCAAGACGGCCTACACGCTCGCTTAAATGTGAGGCAAGCCCCGGCCTCCAACATCCATCTCGGTGTTGGGCGGCGGGGCTGTTTCGATATACAGATGAGGCCGCAAGGATAATTTCCGAGGCCGCCAGCTCAGGAGGTCGCGATTTTCTCTCAGAGAACCGGATAGAGGCCTCGCGAAGACACCACGTACTGGATCGCCGCAAGCAGGATCGCGACCACAACGATCACACCGATACGCAACGTTCTTTCAAGGAAAGTTTCCTGGCCCTGCATCGTCAAACCTCGTTCTGAAACAGGTGTATCGACAATCGGCAAGGTCAGAGTATCAGGCGCGCGAGCGCGAGCACAGACCGCAATGACAAGTCGCAGAACGGGAACGACCTTTAAAAACCCGTCCGCCGCTTCAGATCAGAGACGGACGGGGGCCCCCGGGGAGAAGAAGCGGCCTAGAAAGCAGCTCGCCTGTCGTATCTCGCGAGACGGGCAAGCAGATAGTCCACTTCCGCCCGCGCTGTCGGGGTCAGCATCTGGGCTGGCTTGCGTTGCGCGTCGGTGGCGATAACGCCGCGACGCTTCAGAACGTGCTTGCGAATGGCAAGGCCAATCCCGAGCTGCTGCTCGTAACGGATCAACGGCAGGTGCGCGTCGAATAGATCGTGCGCTTCATCCCTTTTCCCGGCCGCAGAAAGCTCCATCAGTTCGGTAAGCATGTCCGGAAAGCCGTAGCCGGTCATGGCACCATCGGCACCGCGCTCCGGCTCGAAGTCGAGGAAGAGGCCGCCATTGCCGCACAGGATGGAAAATTCGCGAAGTTCGCCCGCCTTCTGCATGGCGCGCAACTTTGATATTTTCTCAAGACCGGGCCAGTCCTCGTGCTTCAGCATCAGGCAGGACGAATGGTTGGCGATGATCTTCGCGATGACGCCAGGCGCCATGACAACCGTGAGGGTCAGCGGATAGTCCTGCAAAACCCACGGCACATCTTCGCCGACCGCTTCCACCGCACCTGCGAAATAGTTGACGATCTGATCATCCGTGCGCAGCGCAGGTGGCGGAGCGATCATGACGCCGGCGGCACCCATCTCCATCGAGTCACGCGCCAGCGAGCGCATGCTGGCAAAACCTGGAGCGGATACCCCGACGATGACAGGAATCTTCGACCGGGAGACCACCCGCTTGACGATGGCTCTGCTTTCCTCCGGTTCGAGCTTCGGGGCCTCGCCCATGATCCCAAGGATCGTGACGCCGGTGCAACCGCTCTCCTCATAAAAGTCTGTCAACTTGTCGATCGAATTGAAATCGATCGAGCCGTCCTCGAAGAACGGTGTCGTCGCGATGGCGTAGACGCCCTTGGATTGCGTGCTGAACGTCATTTCTGGCTTTCCTTCCACGCCTCGTACCGGGCCTTCGTTTCAGCGTTCATCGGGTAAAGACCGGGAAGCGGCACGCCCCGATCCACTTCAGTCATGATCCAGGCTTCCATACGCTCCTGCTCGGGTGCCTCAGCGAGCACCTCTTCGAGAAGCGCGGCCGGGATCAGGACTGCGCCGTCGTCGTCGACGACGACAATATCATCAGGCAGAACGGCGACGCCGCCGCAATTGATTGGCTCCTGCCATCCAACGAAGGTCAAGCCTGCGACTGAAGGCGGTGCCGCAACACCATTGCACCACACCTTCATGCCGCTCGCCAGCACCCCCTCGGCGTCCCGCATCACGCCGTCGGTAACGAGGCCGGCAACTTTGCGTTTCGCCATGCGGGCACACAGGATGTCGCCGAAGATGCCGGCATCACTGACGCCCACTGCATCGGCGACGGCGATGCAGCCCTCTGGCATCGCTTCGATCGCCGCCCGCGTGGAGATTGGCGACGCCCAGCTCGCAGGCGTGGCGAGGTCTTCCCGGGCAGGAATGAAGCGCAGCGTAAAGGCCTTGCCGACAACCCGTCCCTGGCCGGGCTTCAGTGGTTTCGTGCCGCGCAGCCAGATGTTGCGAAGCCCTTTTTTCAGGAGAACCGTAGTGAGCGTCGCGGTGGAGACGCTCTTCAGAGTTTCAACGACGTGAGGCTCAAGTGTCATTAGAAACCTCGCACATCAGATGCTGTTGATCAGCCCGCCATCGACACGGATGACTGAGCCGGTGATATAGGATGCGCGGGGGCTCGCAAGGAAGCTGACGGTGTCGCCATATTCCTTCGGATCGCCGTAGCGGCCGACCGGGATCGACCCGGTGCTTTCAGCCGTGACATCGGCGACGGGGCGCTTCTCGCGCTTGGCCTTCTGTTCGTCCAGAAAGACGATCCGCCCGGTGGCAATACGCCCCGGCAGTACGATGTTTGCGGTGATACCGTCGCGACCAACCTCACGCGCCAGGGTCTTCGACCAGCCGACCAAGGCCAGGCGCAGGCTGTTCGATATCCCGAGATTTGCAATCGGCGCGACGACGCCGGAGGACGTCGAGGTAATGATGCGTCCCCATTTGCGCTCGCGCATACCCGGAAGCACCGCATCGGTGACCGCGATCACCGAGCGAACCATGAGGTCGAAATATTTCGACCAATCGTCGGGCGACTGTCCGGCGGCGGGCGTTGGCGGCGGCCCCCCGGTGTTGTTGACAAGGATGTCGACCGGTCCGAACGCAGCTTTTATGGCATCGAGCTTCTGACCGATCAGGGAAAGGTCGCCGATGTCCCAAACGAGCGGAATGGCCTTGCCGCCTGCGCCGCTGATTGCCTCTGCCGTCGCCGTGGCGCTTTCCTCGTGGATGTCGGCGACAACGACGGAAACGCCTTCGGCCGCGAGCGACCTGGCGATCGCGCCGCCAAGCCCACCACCGGCGCCGAATACGAGCGCCGTCTTGCTGTTCAACTGAAGATCCAACTCTTCCTCCTGTTGTTTGACGGCACTATGCCAAGGCGGAAACGGAAGAAAAACCTTCCTTTTTATCCCTTCAGACGATAGTAAAACTAAGGATGGAAACGCGCTTTCTCGAAACCTTTCTGACGGTGGTCCAGCATGGCTCGCTCGCCGAGGCGTCACGCCGCATGGGCGTCACGCCAGCGGCGGTCGCGCAACGGATCCAGGCGTTGGAAGACGAGATCGGACTGCCTCTTCTTGCGCGATCAGGCCGGCGGGTGAAGCCAACCGAAGCGGGCGTCGCAATCCTGGAAAAGAGCCGGCGCGTTCTTGCCGAAGTCAGGCAGCTGAAAGGCTTGGCGCGCGACGACCAGGCATTCGGAGAACTCCGTCTGGGCGCCATCTCGACGGTTCTGACCGGCCTGCTTCCGAACGCCTTGCGGAGGGTTTTCGACAGGACGCCGGGCGTCGACATCTTCCTGCTGCCGGGCACGTCGGCCGAACTCTATAACAGTGTCGCTGAAGAGAAGATCGACGCGGCAATCCTTGTCAAACCGCCCTTCCCCATTCCAAAGACGCTCAACTGGGACCTCATCCGGTCGGAACGGTTCGTACTCCTGGCCCCCCCGGACCTTTCAGAGACCCCCGTCGATCGCCTGCTTCGCGAGCAACCGTTCATTCGATACGACAGAAGCAACTGGGGTGGCCGACTGGCCGATACCTACCTTCAAACCCAGCGAATTCTCCCTCGAGAGTGGCTGGAGCTTGATTCACTTGAAGCCATATCGATGATGGTTGAGGCTGGACTTGGCGTGTCGCTGATGCCCGACTGGCGCTCGCCGCTCTTCGACAACCTGCGCGTCGCCCGGCTACCGCTGCCGAACGCGCCGAGCCGTGAGATCGGTTTGCTCAGGCCACGCAACGCACCGTCAGGCCGACTGATACAGACCATCCTCGACGCCATCCGATCATAGAAAACGAGGGGCACGTCGGCGGTCGAGTTCTAGGAGATTTGCTCTACGCAGCGGCCTGCCGCCGGAACCGAGGCCGGCGATCCCGCAACGCGAGCACAGATTATTCGCCAACTCCGAAATAACATTTCTGTCCGTGACGGATTATCGGACCGGGCTGCACGGCACTATCGTCACTCTTGGTCGATCCGGGCTCCTAGATGAGTATGTACCTCGATCGGCCCACGGCATTTCAAACCCGTTCACACCGCACCAACCCGCAGAACCACCCCGAGATCGTTCGCACCAGCGCCCGACGAAAGGAACCGTCATGACCACAGAAAAGGTAATCTCCATCGCGATTTTGAAGGCCAAACCGCACCAACGCGAGGCCCTCCGGCAAGGCCTGCTTGGTCTCATCGCTCCAACGCGGGCAGAACCCGGCAACCTCGACTATGTCTTGTTCGAGCTGCGGGATGAGCCCGGTACCTTCTACATGCGCGAAGCTTTCGCCGACCAGCTTGCGCTCGACGCGCACTTCGCGACACCCCATTTTCAAGCCTTCGCGACCGAAATCGATACCCTCCTTGAAGAACCTCTGCGCCTGATTTTCTTGGATCAGGTCTCCCCGTGAGCCGCGGTGACGATCTCGAACTTGCGGGCGGTATCGCCGGAGCAACTGGTTAGGAGGCGAAATTGCGCTTGTAGGTCGACGCGATCAACGCTGCAGCGCGTTCGAATGCCTTGTCCTCGTCGCGTTCTTCGATCGCGACGAGGATCGCCTCATGCTGGGCCAGGGATTGGCCGAAACCGCCTGTAGCCGCCATCGTCTTCGGGATGCTGATGGAGAGCGCTGCCCGAATGACGGAAGCAACCGGCAAGAGGAAGCGGTTGTGCGCGGATTGAAAGATGTTGAGGTGAAAGGCGATATCAGCCTCGATCGCGTCTTCGACACGAGCGCCGCCTTCCGCCATTCGTGCGAAAGCGGCCCGAATCTCTGCATGCTCGGCCGCAGATCCGCGTCTGGCGGCAAGGCGTGCAGCAAGCGGTTCGATCGACAGGCGGAGCTCGAACAGTTCTTCGGCAAGCGTTGCCTGATCCTCCGCGTCACTTTGCCACGAAAGCACGACGGGATCGAGGGTGTTCCAGTTTTCGGCCGCCCGCACGCGTGTCCCGAGGCGGGGCTTTGCCTCAATGAAGCCCTTGGTCGACAGGATCTTCAGCGCTTCGCGCAACGTCGTGCGGCTGACGCCGAGCGTCGCCAGCATGTCGGCTTCCTTGGGCAGGGTATCGCCAACCTTCAGCTCGCCGAGCGTGATGCGGCGGCCAATATCGCCTGCGATGCGAGCAGGCAGGCCGCGATCCTCCCGAGCGATTGCCTTCATGCCCACTCTCTCCATTGCATCTCCGCCCCGTTCATAGCCGGTCGCCCCGATCAGGAAAAGCCACCCATCGCGGCCGCGTAGCGGCGGGTCATCTCGATGCCAATCGCGGTCGGTCGCATGGCCGGCGCACGGTCGTGGATGGTTATGCCCGCCCGTTCGCCGAAAAGTCGCTTCCCGTAACAAAGCAGCGTCTCGATGCCCTGCATGGTGAAGACCACGCCGGGCAGCATCCGCCGATAAGCCTCTTGCGCGTGCTCGTCCCAACCGTCTGAAAAGAACTCGTAGGCGCGCACGGCATAGTCGATCGAATCTGGCGCAAGGATCAGGCCGTGGCAACCGATGCGCAGGTTCTCGAGCAGCTCGAGGCCCGCACGACCATTAAATACCGGCAGCCGGCCCTCGGTAACCTCGATGAGATGGGCGATGTCGACGACAGGCCCCTCGCCCTTCACCAGCCGGATGTTCGGGTGCTGGCGCACCAGCTCGCGAATATCGGCGGCCGTCAGCCCTCGTCCCATCAGGGCCGGGGCGTTCTGAATGGCAAGCGGCAGCTCGGTCTGATCGGCGACGCGGCCGAAGAAGCGGATGTACTCGGCGGCCGAGAACTGGCCGACCATCGGCGGCTGGAGGATCAGCCAGTCGGCGCCGGCCCGTGCCGCATGGCGCGCCTGGCGCACCTGTTCCTCGACCGACGCGCCAAAGATCGTCAGGGCGACCGGCACCTGGCCGGCCGTATCCTCGACCAGCCACTCCATGATTGCCATGCGCTCGGCCTCGTCGAGCTTGGAGGCCTCGGTCGCAAGGCCGAGCCCTGCCATGCCGTGCACGCCGCTTGCCAGGCAGATCTCCGTCTGGCGGCGCATGGCGGCGCGATCGAGCTTTTCGTCCTTGTCGAAAAGCGCGTAGAGGATGGCGTGGATGCCATGAAGGCTTTCGATACGAAAGTCGTCCACCGTCGCCTCCTCAATGGCTTTCGCGCGGAACTGCGTGGCCGCGGCCGCCGACAAGAAAATCGAGATCCGCGCCGGTGTCGGCCTGCATCACGCGCTCGACATAGAGGCCCTGATAACCACCGACCATTTCCGGGGGTGGCGCGGTCCAGGCGGTTTTTCGGCGCGCCAGTTCCTCGTCGCTCACGTCGAGGTGGAGGCGGCGGCCGGCAACGTCGAGCTCAATCCAGTCGCCATCCCTTACCAGGGCCAGCGGGCCGCCAACCGCAGCTTCGGGTGCCGTGTGCAGGACGACGGTGCCAAAGGCCGTCCCCGACATGCGGGCATCCGAGATCCTCACCATGTCGCGCACGCCCTTTTTCAGGAGCTTCTGGGGGAGAGCCATGTTGCCGACCTCAGCCATGCCCGGATAGCCCTTCGGGCCGCAGTTCTTCAGCACCATGATCGAGGTCTCGTCGATGTTAAGATCCGGGTCATCGATCCGCGCCTTGTAGTGGTCGATGGTTTCGAACACGACAGCGCGGCCGCGGTGCTGCATCAGCGCCGGGGTCGCCGCGGAAGGCTTGATGATCGCGCCGTCAGGCGCAAGGTTGCCGCGCAGCACGGCGATGCCGCCACTCGACGTCAGCGCCCGATCGATCGGCAGGATGACGTCGTCGTTGTAGTTCTCGACAGACTCGATGTTGGCGCCGACGCTTTGGCCGGTCACCGTCAGGGCGCTGAGTTCCAGAAGCGCGGCAATCTCCTTCATGACGGCGGGCAGCCCGCCGGCATAGTGGAAATCCTCCATCAGATAGCGCCCCGAAGGCATGAGGTTGAGGATGGTCGGAATATCGCGGCCGAGCCGGTCCCAGTCGTCGAGAGAGAGCTTCGTGCCAATCCGCCCGGCGATTGCCAGGAGATGCACAACGGCGTTGGTGGAGCCGCCGATCGCACCGTTGACGCGGATGGCATTGGCGAAGGCGTCACGGGTCAGGATCTTCGACAGGCGCAGGTCCTCAGCAACCATTTCGACGATCCTCCGCCCGGTTAGCCGCGCCAGCCGGGCGCGGCCCGCATCAACCGCCGGACAGGCGGCATTGCCGGGCAGCGCAAGCCCGAGCGCTTCAACCATGGACGCCATGGTCGAGGCGGTGCCCATCGTCATGCAATGGCCTGGCGAGCGCGACATGGCGCTTTCGGCCGCCATGAAATCCTGTTGAGACATGACACCGGCACGCACGTCTTCGGAAAACTTCCAGACATCGGTGCCTGAGCCGATCGTGCGACCCTTGAAGCGGCCGTTCAACATCGGCCCGCCGGAGATGACAATCGAAGGAAGATCGCAGGAGGCGGCCCCCATCACCAACGACGGCGTGGTCTTGTCGCAGCCCGCCATGAGCACGACGCCGTCGATAGGGTTGCCGCGGATCGCCTCCTCTACGTCCATCGAGGCAAGGTTGCGGAAAAGCATGGCGGTCGGCCGCAGATTGGACTCGCCGCAGGAAAACACCGGGAACTCCAGCGGCAGGCCACCGGCCTCGAGCACGCCTGCCTTGATGTGTTCGACCAGCCCGCGGAAATGCGCATTGCAGGGCGTCAGCTCCGAGAAAGTGTTGCAGATGCCGATCACCGGCCGCCCGTCGAAGACGTCGTCGGGCAACCCGTTGTTCTTCATCCAGCTGCGATGAATGAAGGCGTCCTTGTCCAGTCCGCCAAACCAATGCTGCGATCTTAATTTCCTGGACATGTGTCCTCCCCGATTACCTCAAGCGCTCGCGCTCATTGCATTTCTCATATAATCGGAGTTATTACAAATCAAGCGATGACCGGCCTGACGGGAAGGCAAAGAAAAACCTCCGGCTGGTGAGGCCGGAGGTCGAAAACAGTGGAGGGGAGCTGTCGAAGTGGCCCTTCAGGGATGGTGCAGCACGCTCATACCGCCATCGACCGTCAGGCAGGTGGCGTTCATGAACGGGCATTCGTCCGAGATCATGAAGAGTGCAGCCTTAGCGATTTCCTCCGGTGTTGCGATGCGGCCGCCGGGATGGAGCTTCATGGTATCGGCCTCGGCGGCGACCGGATCGGGGAAACTGTTCCAGTATTCCACGGCCTTCTGCGTGCGGACATAACCCGGCGCCAGCGCATTCACGCGCACGCCCTGCCCGGCATATTCGAGCCCCAGCGCCTTGGTCATGCCGAGAAGCGCATGTTTGGCGACCGGATAGGGGAAGGTGTGCGGGATGATGGTGAAGGCGTGGGTCGAGGCAATATTGAGGATGACGCCGCCGCCCGCCTCGATCATGCCCGGCAGCACAGCCTTGCTGCAATTCCACGCACCCTTGAGATTGATGTCGAAGCAGCGCTGCCAATCGGCATCCGAGAGCTTCAACGGCTCGAAGAAGACGTTGACGCCGGCATTGTTGACGAGCGCATTCGGCTGACCGATCTCACGGGCGGCGGCAACGACGACCTGCTCGATGGCATCGGCATCGGTGATATCGGCCGTGGCGTAGCCGACCTTCCCGCCCGACATACGCAGGCGCTCGGCTTCGCTCGCCAAGAGGTCGCCATCACGGTCGATGAGGAAGAGGCTCGCCCCCTCGCCAAGGAAGGCTTCAGCGATCGCAAGGCCGATGCCTTGCGCTGCGCCGGTGACAACGACGCGTTTTCCCTCAAGACGACCCGCCATATCCGCGCTCCCTACCACTCGGCTACGCTGCCATCGGCGTGGCGCCAGATCGGGTTGCGCCAGCGATGGCCTTCCTTTGCGCGCTCGATGACATATTGCTCATCCACCTCGATGCCGAGGCCAGGGCCTTGCGGGATAGACACGAAGCCGTCCGCGTAGTGGAACACCTCCTTGTTGGAGATGTAGTCGAGAATGTCGTTGGCCTCGTTGTAGTGGATGCCGAGGCTCTGTTCCTGAATGAAGGCGTTATAGCTGACGGCATCGACCTGAAGGCAGGCGGCAAGCGCGATCGGTCCCAGCGGGCAATGCGGTGCCAGCGCCACGTCGTAGGCCTCCGCCATCGCAGCAATCTTGCGGCATTCGGTGATGCCGCCGGCATGCGACAGGTCCGGCTGCAGGATATCGACATAGCCGTCGGCCAGCACCGACTTGAAGTCCCAACGCGAATAGAGCCGCTCACCGAGCGCGATCGGCGTCGAGCAATGGTTGGCAATTTCCTTCAGCGCCTCGCGGTTTTCCGAAAGCACCGGTTCTTCGATAAACATCAGGTTGAAGGGCTGAAGTTCCTTCGCCAGGACCTTCGCCATCGGCCGGTGCACGCGACCGTGGAAATCGACGCCGATGCCGATATGCGGGCCGATCGCCTCGCGGATCGTCGCAATGGTTTCGACCGCCTTTTCCACCTTCTCCCAGGTGTCGACGATCTGCATCTCCTCGCAGCCATTGAGCTTGATGGCCTTGAAGCCGCGAGCGACGACGTCGCGGGCATTTTTGGCGACATCGGACGGACGGTCACCGCCGATCCAGGAATAGACCTTGATGCGGTCCCGCACCTGGCCGCCAAGCAGCGCATGCACCGGTTGGCCATAGGCCTTGCCCTTGATGTCCCAGAGCGCCTGGTCGATGCCAGCAATCGCCGACATGTGGACCGCACCGCCGCGGTAGAAGCCGCCGCGATACATCACCTGCCAATGGTCCTCAATCAGCAGCGGATCCTTGCCGATCAGATAGTCCGCAAGTTCGTTGACGGCGGCTTCCACGGTCAGGGCGCGGCCTTCGACAACCGGCTCACCCCAGCCGACGATGCCCTCGTCGGTCTCGATCTTCAGAAACAGCCAGCGCGGCGGAACGATGTAGGTGGTGAGCTTGGTGATCTTCATGGCGCGATATCCGCTGGGTCAAGCAAGGCGACGACGTCGGCCGCCGGGAAGGGGTTTCAGCGCGCCGACGGGGCGGGCCGGTGACGTTCTACGGCAAGCTTGAGGTCGCGGGCGGCAAGATCCAGCATGCGCGTGGAACAGTCGCGCGCCCTCGCCTTGTCGCGCAGACGCAGTGCCTCGACCAGTTCGCCATGGATATCGATTGCTTCGTCACGACGTTCGGCAACTTCATTGGAGGCATACAGCGAGAACTTCAGCGCCGCCTGGATGATGCCGACGAGTTGCAGGAAGACCTGGTTATGGCTGGCCTTGAGCAGGCAGGTATGAAAGGCGACGTCGGCGTCGGTGAAGCCGACGACATCCCGCTCGCCGTCACGCATCGCCTGCCAGGCGCGCTCGAGGTCGGCAATTTCCTGGACGGTCGCGCGTTCGGCCGCAAACTCAGCGGCCGCCGGCTCGATCGCGCGGCGCGCCTCTAAAACGCAGTTCAATAGATCGAATTCAAAGATGCGCTCGCCGATCCATTCGAGCACCTGGGAATCGAGGATGTTCCACTCGTCCTTGTTGCAGACGATCGTGCCCACCCGGGAACGGCCGCGGACCATGCCCTTCGATTCCAGCACCTTCAAGGTTTCGCGAATGACGGTCCGGCTGACGCCATAACGTTCGCAAAGGTCGTTTTCGCGCGGCAGGAAGGAGCCGACCGGAAAGACGTCGGCGCAGATGTCCGAGGCGATGGCGCGCGTCACGTTCTTTTGAACGCGAGGGCGACGCTGGCCGCGCTCCTGCGCGCCGTTGCTGTAGTCCTGCTCTTCCACCGCCATTTTCCTCCCGCTCCCGTCTCCCTGTCGCTCCATAGCGCAGACGCTTGGAGGCGACAACGCAGCGAAGCACATTATCGTTATACATCACTACCTCATTCATCATACAAAGGCAATTGACGAATATGATGATTCATCATACACAAATGTTCACTGCAGGAGGCAGTTCACCAGGGAGAGACATCATGCGCTTTATCAAGGCAGCCATTCTGGCTGGTACCGTCGCCGTGTTTGCGGCAACCTCGGCGTTCGCTGCCGACGTCAAAATCGGCTTCATCGTCAAGCAGCCGGAAGAGCCGTGGTTCCAGGACGAATGGAAGTTCGCCGACGTCGCCGCTAAGGAAAAGGGCTTCACGCTGGTCAAGATCGGTGCGGAAGACGGCGAGAAGGTTCAGTCGGCAATCGACAATCTCGGCGCCCAGGGCGCGCAGGGCTTCATCGTCTGCACCCCTGATGTCAAGCTCGGCCCCGGCATCGTCGCGAAAGCGGCCGCCAACGACCTCAAGTTGATGACGGTCGACGACCGTTTGGTCAACGCCGACGGCAGCCCGATCGAAGACGTGCCCCACATGGGCATTTCGGCGACGAAAATCGGCGAAGCTGTTGGTCAAGCCCTGGTCGACGAAATCAAGAAGCGTGGCTGGGACATGAAGGACGTCGGCGCGATCCGCGTTTCCTACGACCAGCTCCCGACGGCGGTCGACCGCGTTGAGGGCGCACTTTCAGTTCTCAAGGCCAACGGCTTCCCGGAAGCCAACATCTTCGACGCGCCGCAGGCCAAGACCGATACGGAGGCAGCACTTAACGCCTCGACGATCGTGCTCAATAAGAACGCCGGCATCAAGAAGTGGGTTGCGATCGGCCTCAATGACGAAGCGGTACTCGGCGCCGTGCGCGCAACCGAGACGGTCGGCATTGCTCCCGACAGCATGATCGGCGTCGGCATTGGCGGCGCGGACTCGGCGATCAACGAGTTCAAGAAGCCTGCAGCGACCGGCTTCTTCGGCACCGTCATCATCTCGCCGAAGCGCCACGGCTACGAGACCGCACTCAACATGTATGAGTGGATCGCCAACGGCAAGGAACCGGAAAAGCTGACCCTGACCGCCGGCCAGCTTGCGCTGCGCGACAACTACGAGGCCGTACGCAAGGATCTCGGCATCGAGTAATCGCTGCTTGCGACACGAGATCACGATTGTTTGGGTCGGACCGGCCCAAACAATCAACGTGATCGATTCTGGTAGTTTAGAGCGGGATGCGGGCGGAAAACCGCGCACACTTTCCTCATCCCGCTCTATCGGCCCGGCGGCTCGGCTGCCGGGCGTTCCGTATCGGAGCCGCATATGCAAGACTTCCTCGAATTCCAATCGATCTCCAAGGGCTATCCCGGCGTCCAGGCGCTGTCGGATGTCTCGTTTTCTGTACGCAAGGGCGCCGTCCATGGCCTCATGGGTGAGAACGGCGCGGGCAAGTCGACGCTTATCCGCCTGCTCTCGGGCGACCAGTCCGCCGATAACGGCGAGATCCGTATTGAAGGCGAAGCACAAGGCCATCGCTCCGTGCGCGATGCGTTTCGCGCCGGTGTTATCGTCATCCACCAGGAACTGCAGCTCGTTCCGGAACTGACGGTCGCCGAAAACCTCTGGCTCGGCCACTTCCCCGGCAAGGGCGGGGTCATCGATCGGCGCCAGTTGCTTCGCGTCGTCGGCGAGAAGCTTGCGGACATCGGCATTGACGTCGATCCGTCCGCCAAGATCGCCTCGCTCTCGATCGGCGAGCGCCAGATGGTCGAGATCGCCAAGGCCGTCATGCTTGATGCGCGCGTCATCGCGCTCGACGAGCCGACCTCGTCGCTGTCGTCCCGCGAAAGCGAAATCCTCTTTGCCCTGATCGAACGCTTACGCTCGAATGGCACCGTGATCCTCTATGTCTCCCACCGGCTCGATGAGATCTTCCGGCTTTGCGACAGCCTGACTGTGCTGCGCGACGGCAAGCTTGCCGCCCATCATCCTGACATTTCCAAGGTCACGCGCGACCAGATCATCGCCGAGATGGTCGGACGCGAGATCTCAAACATCTGGGGCTGGCGGGGCCGCGATCTCGGCGCGGAACGTCTGCGCGTCGACGCGATCTGCGGTCCGAAGCTGAAGACACCCTTGAGCTTCTCGGTCCGGCGCGGCGAGATCCTTGGCTTTTTCGGCCTGATCGGCGCTGGCCGCAGCGAGATGACCCGGCTGGTCTATGGCGCAGACAGACGCCACCAGGGAACCGTGACGATCGACGGCGCGATCGTGCCGGCCGACAACCCGCCACAATCGATCCGCGCCGGCATGGTCCTGTGCCCAGAGGACCGTAAGTTCGACGGCATCGTTCAGGGGCGCAGCATCGAAGAAAACATGGCGATTTCGTCGCGCCGGCACTTTTCGCCCTTCGGCATCCTCAACCGCAAGAAGGAAGCGGAACTGGCGGACCGCTTCATCGCCAAACTTCGGGTGCGCACGCCGTCCCGCAAGCAGGACATCATCAATCTCTCCGGCGGCAACCAGCAGAAGGTCATCCTTGGCCGCTGGCTCTCCGAACAGGGCGTGAAGGTGCTGATCATCGATGAGCCGACGCGCGGCATCGATGTCGGCGCCAAGTCGGAGATCTATGAAATCCTCTACGAACTCGCCGGTCAGGGCATGGCGATCGTCGTCATCTCCAGCGAATTGCCCGAGGTGATGGGCATTACCGACCGTATCCTCGTCATGTGCCAGGGCCGGATCGCCGCCGATTTCGCGCGCACCGATTTCGACGAAAGACGCATCCTCGCCGCCGCCCTTCCCGATGTTCCAACCGAGCAGGTTCAGCCGTCATGACTTCCTTGAAAAAACTTCTTCTCGGCGAACAGGGTCTGGTCGTCATCTTCGCCGTCGCCTTCGCCATCGTGGCGCTGACCGTTCCGAACTTTCTGACTGAGCGCAACATGCTCGGCCTGCTGCAGTCGGTCGTCACCATCGGCATCGTCGCCTGCACGATGATGTTCTGCCTGGCCTCGCGTGACTTCGACCTCTCGGTCGGCTCGACCGTCGCCTTCTCGGGCATGGCCGCCGTCATGGCATCGAACGCCTCCGGCTCGATCCTCGTCGGCCTGATTGCGGCACTCCTGTGCGGCGGCTTCGTCGGCCTCGTCAACGGCGTGGTGATTGCGCATTTCCGCATCAACGCGCTGATCACGACGCTTGCCACCATGCAGATCGTGCGCGGTTTCGCGCTGATTGCGTCTGACGGTCGCGCCGTCGGCATCAACGACCCGAGCTTCTATCAGTTGGCACTGTCGAAGTTCCTGGGCATCCCGACGCCAATCTGGGTGATGGGTTGCTTCTTCCTCGTCTTCGGTTTCGTGCTGAACCGCACTGTCTTCGGCAAGAACACGCTCGCGATCGGCGGCAACCCGGAAGCCTCGCGCCTCGCCGGCGTCAATGTCTCCAACATGCGCATATGGATCTTCGCACTGCAGGGCCTCGTCTGCGCTGTTGCCGGCGTGCTGCTCGCCTCGCGCATCACGTCAGGCCAGCCGAATGCGGCAACAGGTCTCGAACTCTCGGTCATTTCGGCCTGCGTGCTCGGCGGCGTCTCGCTTGCCGGCGGCAGGGCGGCGATGACCGGCGTGATCGTCGGTGTTCTCATCATGGGCATTGCCGAAAACGTCATGAACCTGCTCAACATCCAGGCCTTCTACCAGTATGTCGTGCGCGGCCTGATCCTTCTGCTCGCAGTGCTGCTCGACAATCTGCGGTCGGCAGCCGCCGGTCGTCGCAGTTAGGGCATGACGGAAGACATCGTCCTCCTCGAAAACGAAGAAGGGCTCACTGTCGAGGTGAGCCCGCCTGGCGGCGCGATCCTGTCGGCCCGCTGGCGCGGTATTCCTTTGCTGGCGCCGACGTCGGCACCGGGGCTTGCCTCGCAAGTGTTCGGCGCCGAGGCCTGCTTTCCGCTGGTGCCCTTTGGCAACCGCATTGAGGCCAATGGCTTCCAATTCGACGGTCGCGACTACAGGCTGGAAGCAAACACGATCGATCCGCTCGTTTTGCACGGAGACGGCTGGCTTGGACGCTGGTCGATCCTGCAGCGCGATCGGCAATCGCTCACCCTTCGCTTGGACCAGGAGGCAAGCGTTGCCACACCCTTTGCCTATGAAGCGATAGAGACGATCGCCATCGACGGACCGCGCCTGATCCTCTCGCTCTCCATCACCAACCGCGCCGACCAGGCCCTGCCATACGGACTGGGCTTCCATCCATTCTTTCCGCGCACGCCTGAAACGCGCCTCATCGCCCGTGCCGACCGATACTGGAGCGAACGGGAAGGTCATCTGCCAGACCGCCCCGGCCCCATCCCTCAGAACATGAACTTTGCATTCGGTTCCCCCTTGCCCCCGAACTGGCTGAACAATGCCTTCGACGGCTGGGATGGACGAGCCCGCATCGAATGGCCGGAAACGGGGCTTGCCGCTTCGCTGGAAGCCGATGGGCATTTTCGGTTCTTCGTTCTCTACTCGCCGTCGGCGACAAGCAGCTTCTTTTGCTTCGAGCCGATGAGCCATCGGCCGAACGCGCACCGCGATCAACGCGACGGCGGCCTCGTCCGCCTGCAGCCTCTCCAGACTGTGACCGGAACGATCGCGCTCAGCGTCGAGGAACTGGCGAGCGGGTAACAGTTCGCAAGGAGCGGTTTCGCATCCAGCAATCGTTTACAAGTGACCCTGGGTGAAATTGCTTCAAGTGAAAACTTTTGGTTGCTACCGCGGGGTCCTCGCGCCTGTGCGAACAGCCGATGCCAGCGCGCCACAGGCGGGATAGCTGCGATCGACCGCCCGGTCGCGGGTCTCCGGTAGAGATTGTGCAGGCATTGGGGACGAAGGCGAAAAGATCAAAGACTTCGCAAGATTGCTTATACCAATGATTCCGTGGAACTTTTTTGAGCAGGCTCCGTTTAGAAGCCGCCACGACCGCCCCGGTCGGTGGCGAGACTGAACAGGAGATATGCATGAATTATGTGACCGCCGCCGCGCTTTCCCTTGCCCTCGTTTCCAGCGCCGCCTTCGCGCAAGAACCCGCAGCAAACGGCGCAGATGCGATGCTGGTCGGCCCTGGCATCACGATGGGCACCACCGCAACGATGCCGCTGAAATATGTGGAAATCAAAGACACCGATATCGTCAATTCACAGCTCATCGGCGTCGATATCTACAACAAGCAGAACGAGACGATCGGCGAGATTTCCGACGTCGTCATCGGCGACGGCAAGTCCGTCATCGGCATCGTCGCAAGCGTCGGCGGTTTCCTCGGCGTGGGCGAGAGCTATGTCGTCATCGACCCGGCGTCAATTGCACTTGCCAACGACAACGGCACTTGGAAGGCCTATGTCGACACCAACAAGGATGACCTCTCCAAGGCACCAAAATTCGATTACGGCAAGCTGAAGAAATAACGACCGGCCCTGCCGCACGCGTTCGCTTCTCCGGCGAACGCGTTTTCGTCTTCGGGCGCCTGCACGTCCGCCACCGAATAACCGCATTCAGGATGCGCGAAAGCATTCCATTTTCTGCGACAAATACCGCCAGGACTTAGTTTTCTATTCTCACAATGTGGACATTTCTGCACGAGCGTGCCAAAAGACAATCGGATTGCGACATGATGTCGTATTTGCGCAGGCCTTTCTGGTCGTGCGCTTCTCCGTTTCGCTGATCGTTTCATCAGCCTTTCAAACACAAAGGAGAGTGCCCCGCTTCCGGAGCCGGGCCCAGAACATATGGCATTTCAAACTGAGAGCGACCGCTCGGCCGACGAGCAACCGGTCAAGATCAGTATCAAGAACGTTTTCAAGGTTTTTGGCGAGCGGCCGGACGAGGCGCTGAGCCTTCTTAAAGCCGGCAGCACGAAGGCGCAGATCCACGCCGAGACGGGTTGCACCATCGGCGTCAACAACGCGACCTTCGACATTCGGGCCGGCGAGATCTTCGTGATCATGGGGCTTTCGGGTTCCGGCAAGTCGACGATGCTGCGCCTCCTCAACCGCCTGATCGAACCGACCTCCGGTTCCATCGAGATCGATGGCAAAGACGTAGCACGCTTGCCGCGCAGCGAACTGATCGCCTTGCGCCGCCGCGACATAAGCATGGTCTTTCAGTCCTTCGCGCTGCTGCCGAACCGCAGCGTTATCGACAACGCGGCCTTCGGCCTCGAGGTCGCTGGCGTCGGCGAGGCCGAGCGCAAGGCCCGCGCCCGGACGGCTCTGCACGCTGTCGGGCTGGAAGGATACGACGACCGCCGTCCCGACCAGCTCTCCGGCGGCATGAAGCAGCGCGTCGGCCTTGCGCGAGCGCTCGCCGCTGAGCCCTCCGTGCTCCTCATGGACGAAGCCTTCTCTGCCCTTGACCCGCTGATCCGCACCGAGATGCAGGACGAACTTGTCCGCCTTCAGGCCGAACACAGTCGGACCATCGTCTTCGTCAGCCATGATCTCGACGAAGCCATGCGGATCGGCGACCGCATCTGCATCATGCAAAATGGTGAGGTCGTGCAGGTGGGCACCCCGGACGAAATCGTATTGAAGCCCGCCAACGACTATGTGCGGTCGTTCTTCCGTAATGTCGATGTCTCTCAGGTCTTCCGCGCCGGCGACGTCGCCCGCAAGACGCAGGTAACGATCATCGAGCGACAGGGTGTTTCGGCCGCAGCTGCACTCGAGCGCATGGAACATTACGATCGCGAGGTCGCCATCATTCTCGGCCGCGACAAGACCTATCACGGCATGATCAGCCGGTCTTCGTTGATCGCAACCGCCCGCGACGGCGCCGCCGATCCCTATCGGCGCGCCTTCCTGCCGGATATCGAGCCGATCCCGGCGTCGGAAAGCTTGTCCAATGTGCTTGGGAAGGTGGCTGCAAGCGCGTTCCCAATGCCTGTCATCGACGAAGCCAACCGCTACCTCGGCTCGATCAGCAAATCCGCGCTACTCGAAACGCTCGATCGCACCGTCTGATCCAGCCCTTCGGAGACAATCCATGACTTTCGATATCGGTGACGGCGTCGACAGCGCCGTCAACTACATCCTCGACAATTTCGCACCGCTGCTCGATCTGATCGCTGCCGCCATCGGCACCGTGACCAACAGCATCCAGGCGGCACTTCTCGCCGCCCCCTTGGCCCTCGGGCTCGCGATCTTCGTGCTTTTGTCGCTATGGCGCGTCGGCTTCGGCTTTGCGGTCTTTACCGCCCTTTCACTGATGCTGGTCGAACACATGGGCCTTTGGTCCGCGATGATGGAAACCCTGTCGCTCGTCATCGCATCGACGCTCGTTGCCATGCTCATCGGCCTGCCGCTTGGCATCGCCATGGCGCGCAGCGATCGCGTCGCGGCATCCGTGCGACCCATGCTGGACCTCATGCAAACCATGCCGGCCTTCGTCTACCTCATCCCGGCGGCGATGTTCTTCGGCCTTGGCGCCGTGCCCGGGACGATCGCAACGGTGATCTTCTCGATGCCGCCGGTCGTGCGGCTCACCAATCTCGGCATCCGTCAGGTGCATGTCGAGTTCATCGAGGCCGGCAACGCCTTCGGCTGCACCGCCTGGCAGCTGCTCGTGAAGGTGCAACTGCCGAACGCCATGCCTTCGATCATGGCCGGCATCAACCAGACGATCATGCTTTCTCTCTCCATGGTGGTGATCGCCTCGATGATCGGTGCGGGCGGCATCGGCAACACGGTCCTGACCGGCATCCAGCGTCTCGACGTCGGAACCGGTTTCGAAGGCGGTCTCGCTGTCGTCATTCTCGCCGTCATTCTCGACCGGATCACCCAGAGCTTCGGCAAGGAGCGCGCCAGCCCGTGGCGCGTCCTGTTCCGCCGGCGACAGGAACAACCCCGGACCTCCCCCGTCACTGCCTGACGCTGCGGACTTTCCCATCCATCTGGCAGCGTTCGTGCTGCCGCTTGCAATCGTTCAAGAAAGGAACATCCATGTTCAAGACCCTTGCGACCATCAGCCTTGCGGCCAGCATTGCCGCCGGTACGTTCGGCGCGGCTGCCGCAGAGGAAAAGCCACCCGTCAGGATCGGCTGGGCCGCCTGGTCGGACGCCGAGTTCGTCACCAAGCTCGCCGCAAAACTGATCAAGGACGAGCTCGGCCAGGAGGTCGAGCTTGTCCAAACAGACATCGCTCCGCTTTACCAGGGTGTCGGCCGCGGCGACCTCGATGCCATGATGATGGCTTGGCTGCCGGAAACCCACGCCGACTACTTCGCCAAGGTGAAGGGCAAGGTAACGACCCTCGGGACCGTTTACGACGGCGCCAGGCTCGGCTGGGTGGTTCCGAAATACATTCCCGAAGACGCAATCGCCTCGATCGACGACCTCAAGAAGGACGATGTGAAGGAGAAGCTCAAGGGCAGGATCGAGGGCATCGATCCCGGCGCGGGCCTTACGCGTCTGTCCGAGCAGGCAGTCAAGAACTACGGGCTCGACGGATACAAGCTGCAGATCTCCAGTGAGGCCGGCATGCTGACGACCATTGACCGGGCAATGCGCAAGAAGGATTGGTTTGTCGCCACGGCCTGGAGCCCGCATTGGATGTTCGGCAAGTACGAGCTTCGCTATATAGCGGATCCGAAGAACGCGCTCGGCAGGGCCGAACGTGTGGACGTGCTGGCACGCAAGGACATCGAAAAGGACAATCCGGAAGTCTCAGGCCTGCTGTCGCGCATGAAGCTGCCGATCGCCGATCTTGAAGCCGCGATGTTTAACGCCCAGCAGACCTCCTACGAAAAGGCTGTCGACCAGTACATCGCGGATCATCCCGACCAGATCAAAGCCTGGCTCGCCAAGGACGGTGGCTAAGCTCTGCCACTCGCGTCCACAACCGACGCCCGCGATCTCGTTGCGGGCGTACCTCCCGACAGAAGGATCATCGACATCATGAACGACATGCTTGCACCCCGCGCCACGGCCGACGCCACCGACGACACGATCGGTGGCCGCATTTCGCTTGCCCGCGATGCCATCAAGCTTTCGATCGAAGAGATATCCGCAATCGCGGGTGTTACCGAAGAGACCTGGATCAGCTGGGAAAATGACCGCGCAGAACCGAGGGCCAACCGCCTCGACATGATGGCCGGCATCCTGCAGGTCAACATCGCCTGGCTTCTCGATGGGCGCGGAACAGGACCAGTGGAGGCGAGGTAGTCCGCAAGCACTGCCCCGTTCGGCGCGCTCAGGAAGAACACCAACACCGTCACAGGCGATCGTCGCTGCGGTCGCAGCCGCCTACCTTTCGCCGATCGGGGTCGAGACGGATCCGACCCTTCTCAAGCCCCCGATGACCCTTGGTCGCCCACCTTAAACGGAGGCGGCTTCCAGGCGGACGCCGTCAAAACGCGCGTTCATCGCAACGATCGATCCGGCATCAGGCATCAGGCATGCGGCCGTCGCCAGCGCGTCGGCGATGGCAGCGGATGGTGCCGACACCGAGACAGAGCGCCAGTTTGCGGGCGCGGGCATTCCGGTCAGGGGGTCGAGAATATGTCCGTCTCTGGCTGCTTGATCGAAGGTCGTGCCGAGAGGGGCGGAGGTGGCGACCGCTCGCTGGCGCAGCGGCAGGCGCTCGCCTGATTCCAGTCGGACTGGCCATCCACCGCCGCCCGGTTGTCCCCCGAGCGCACGGAACTCGCCGGTATCGATCAGAATGTCCGTCAGTCCCTCACCTTCAAGCATTGCTGCTACGCGGTCGGCGACATACCCCTGGCCGATGCCGTTCAACGTCAGCGCCATGCCCGGATGCAACGTGATCGCTGCTGCATCGAGCTTGACCTTGCCCCAGCCGACGTTGCCACGCACGCGATCAACGTCCGCCGGGCCGGGTCGCGTGCCGTTTGCAGCCGATTGAGCCCAGAGCGTCCAGAGCGGCTGTACCGTCGGATCGAAGCGCCCGCCGCTTGCCAGGTGGACTACGTCGGCCAGTGACAGACATTCCAAAAGCTCGAATGGCGGGTCTTGAAGATGACCGTCGCGGTTCAACCGGCAAAGCGCGCTGTTGGCACGGTAGAGGCTAAGGATGTTTTCCAGACGGTCGATCTCCGCCATGACCCTGGAGACGATCGTCCCGGCCTCGGGGTGCGCAATGCGGATCGAGGCACGCGCGCCAAGAGCCTGACCTGTCCAGAAGCGGGTTGCCGCGTTGGCGTGGGCGATGGCGGGCGCCGTTGCGAGAACTGCAGAAATTGCAATCAAGCGGCGTCGGGTCAGCAGCATGGGGTCAACCTCCGGCTGGATGGGGCAATGCGCGCAGACGGCCGAGATAGTCTTCGTCGTCCGCTCGCGGTTCCGAGCCGGTCTCCACCGGCGTCAAAACCATGGCATCGGTAATATCGGCGAGCGCAAGCACCTGGCCGCCCTCGGCAAGAACGAAGGCCGCAGCCTCGTCGCGGCTTGAAAACGGCACGGCTTCGGGCGCACCCATGCCGCCTCGCCGGGCAGAGCCGACCACGTAGAACGCCTTGTCGGCGGCGATCCAGTTGCCGTCACCGGGCTGGTCCCACGTTGCCCCCGCAGCCCCCATGTCATTGACATAGATGACGAGGATCGGCGCAATCTGCTCCGGCCCACGCGCATAGGCGATCGCATCGCGCACCTGACTGAAGAAGAGCGGCGCGGGGCTTCCTTCCAGAAAGATCTGGGCCTTCGGGCCGGGGTGCTCCAGAAGGTTCATCTGGCAGTAATGACCGAGGGTCTCGGGCGTCATGTCCTGCGGCACGATGCTTTGGGCGACGTCCTCCTTGCAGGCGGAGAGCAGCGCCAGAGCGGCCGCGACGAGCACGAAGCGAAGTCGGGTCCTCATGGGGTCACCTTTCGGAAGGCTGCGGCGGCAAGGGCTATGGCGGCGAGTGGCCAGGCGAGAAGGGAGGCTGCCGATTGCCAGAGCGGGATCGTGCCGGCGGCGCCACCCAGTCCGCCTGCGGCAGAAACGGCTTGTGCGGCCGAGAGGTTAAAGACGCGAAAGGCGTCGGCAGGGTTGGCAAGCAGCGCAACGGGCAATGCGTGTGTGGTGAAGGCACCGCCTCCATCCGTCACGATTAACGCCAACAGGGCGAGGTCGTAGAGCACCACCGCCACCAGCCAGAGCGCGATGGCCAAGCCCGCCGCCCCCGACGGCCGTCGCGCCAAAGCCGAAAGCGCATAGCCGGTGCCAAGAAAGGTCGCACCCAGCAGCACAGAGGACCAGATCAGCCGCCATAGGGCGCCAAGCCCCGCGGTTGCTCCAGGATCGAACCAGACGGCTGCGAGCGCCGCCGCGCCGTAGCCAAGCGTCACGGCAAGACCGAGGATTGCGAGATGCGCCAGAAGTTTGCCGAGCAGAATCTGCAGGCGCGAGACGGGATAGGTGAGAAGCAGTGGCAGCGTGCCGCGTTCCACTTCGCCAGCCACCGCATCGAAACTCATCAGCAATGCCAAAAGCGGAACCAGATAGACCGCAAGCGAAGTGAGCGAGGCGACCGTTACGGAGAGCCGGTCGACGCCGACATCGCCCGTCGGGGCAGAGCCGGCGGCGGCCAGCACCAGGGCGAACAGCACCATCATGCCGGTGGCGATAGAGACCCAACGATTGCGCAAAGCGATACGGAATTCGCTGACGGCGGTGGCAAGGATGCGGCTCATTGCCCGTCCCTCCGGCTGAAGTGGCTGTAGATGTCCTCGAGGCTGGGCGGGATGACATCGAGATCGGCAATGGCGCTCCCAAGCGCCGCAATGCGGGCAAGGAGCGGCAGTTTTTCCGACTGCGAACCGCGAAGGCGCAAGAGACCGTCCTCCCCTTCCACACCCTCGGGAAAGGTCGCTGCCAGCGCCGACGCATGACCAGGTGCGGGGCGAACGGAAAAGGCGACCGGAAGTGCCGCGCGGGTCCGAAGATCGGCAAGCGTACCTTCTGCCACCAGTTCCCCACCGGAAAGGATGAGGATGCTGTCGGTGCGGGCCTCCACCTCGGATCAACACGTGGGAGGAGAGCAGGATGGCGGTTCCTTCTGCGGCCAACCCGTCGAGCAGGTCATAGAAGTCCCGTCGCGACACCGGGTCCAGGCCAGAGGTCGGTTCGTCCAGCACCAGGAGACGGGGGCGGCCGATCAGCGTCTGGGCCAGACCCACCCGCTGGCGCATGCCCTTGGAATAGGTACCGATCCGACGCCGCGCCGCGTGGCCAAGTCCGACCCTCGCAAGAAGCTCTGTGGCCTGCTTCGGGTTTTCGCCACGCAGTGCGAGATAGTGGCGAAGCTGTTCTTCTCCCGTCAAAGCCGGGTGAAAGGCGACATTTTCCGGCAGATACGCCACCTGGGTCCGCGCGGCGGGCGAACCGGGCGCCGAGCCGCAAACAGAAACCTCGCCGCTGTCGAAGGGGATGAGGCCAAGCACGATCTTCATCATCGTCGACTTGCCGGCACCGTTATGGCCGAGCAGTGCCGCGCGCCGTCCCGGCTCCAGCGCAAGGGAAACGGACTTGAGCGCTTCCACCGATTGGAAGCGCTTAGTGAGCCTGGAGATTGTCAACGTCGGTGTCATCGTAATTTCCTTCAGTCCAGCGCCCTGCGGCCTCGGCCTCATAGGCAAGGATTTCGAGCGGGACAGGGATGGTCAGGGGGCGCATCAGCGGCGCGCTGTCGCGCACGCCTCCAGGCAGCGTGGCGGGAAAATCCCGCTGGCTCCAGCGAACGATCTGCACGGCCGGCGAGCCGGTGAGCAGGCTTGCCGCGGGCTGCGACCAGAGGATCTGGTCCATCAGGTCGTTGGGGCGGTAGAAACTGTCGGCAATACCGTCGCCGTTGAGGTCGAAGGCCGGATGATCGGACCAGAAATTGCCCCGGCCTTCATGGCTCCATTCCATATTGCGGGTGCCGACGTATTTGACCTGCTCGCGGTTGGCGATGAAGGCGTTGCCTGTCAGCACATTCTTTTCCGAACCGGCGGTGAAATGTATGCCAATGCCGCAGCTCTCGAAGCGATTTCCCCAGACCAGGTTCTTGTGGGCGTTGTAGATGAACAGGCATTTCTTCGTGCCCCCGCTCACCAGATTGCCTGACACGTCGGCATTGTTGGCATAGTTCAGCATCAGCCCATGCTCGCGGTCGCCGAGGCTGAGATTGTTCAGGATCTTCGCGCGGTTGGAGAACATGATCGCAAAGCCCAGATGGTTTCCGATCGAGATGTTGTCGGAAACCTCGGTGTTGCGGGTGTACATGAAGTGCACGGCAAAGCGCAGGTCGCGCATAATGTTGCGGCGATAGATGCTGTCGGCGCTGGCGTTCGAAAAGATGCCGTCGCGACCGTAGCGGATAATATTGTCTTGAAGCAGCGTACCGGGGCTGTTCCAGACATAGATGCCGTTACCGCGCTCGTTCATGCGGGCGCTGCGCGTGCCGATGATCTCGTTTCCGGAGACAATCGTGTCGCGGCCGCCATGGACGTCGATGCCGTGCATGTTGTCGGTGACGAGCAGCTTTTCGACACGGGCGCGATCGGCGCCTTGAACGATTTTGACCCCGGCGTCGAGATCCTGGTTGATGCGACCCGAACCGGTGACGGTGAACCCCGTCAAGGTGACGTCCGACGCGGCAATCGTCACCACGCTACCCTGCTTAAGCCCATTCACCACCGCTCCGCGCGGACCGGTGATGGTCAGTGGCCGATCGATGGAGACGGGGCCGTCATAGGCCCCGTCGGTCAACACCAGCACATCGCCGGGTTGAGCCCCGGCGATGGCTGCGGCAAGACTGCCCGCACCCGGCACGACTGCGCGCTCCGCCGCTAAGAGCGGAGAGGCGAGAAGAAAGCCGATCAGGAGAACGGACAGCCGCATCGATCAGGCGCCCTTCGGTTCCACGAACATGCGGCCGCGCATTTCCATGTGCAGGGCATGGCAGAACCATTGGCAATAGTACCAGTAGACGCCAGGATTGGCCGCAACGAAGGTAACGGAGCTCGTCTGTTGCGGGCCGACCTCCATCGCCACGCCGTGATTGCCCATGGTGAAGCCATGGGTAAGGTCATCGATTTCATCGAGATTGGTGACGATGACCGTGACTTCGTCGCCCTCCTTCACCGTAAAGCTCGGCTGGCTGAAGCTGGGTGCGACCGAGGTCATGTAGACGCGAACCTTGTTGCCGTCGCGGATCACGGCCTCGGTCCATTCGTCGATGTCGACCTCATCGGCCTCGGCCTGCTTGCGGGTTTCGGCCCACAGCGGATCCTTGCGATCCCAGACCGAGCGGATGTTCGGCAGGATCGAGGGGGAGACGGCGATGGCGTCATGCGGCTCGGCGAAGGTCGGGCCGTCATGGACCAGCACCATCTTGTCACCGGAAATGTCGATCAACTGATCGTTTTCCGGCTTCAGCGGGCCGACATTCAGGAACCGGTCCTTGGAGAATTTGCACAGGCAAACGAGCCAGTCGTTGGCGGCATCGAGCGTTTCACCCATCACCGTCTTCAAGTGGCCGGGTTGATACTGAACGTCGAGCTTGTCCTTGATCGGGTTGATCTTCTCACCGGCGTAGGCGCGGATGGCCTCATCGATGTTCCACTTTACCACCTGGCTGTCGAGGAACAGCGAGGTATAGGCGTTGCCGCGCCCGTCGAAGGCGGTGTGCAATGGGCCAAGGCCCAGTTCCGGCTCCGCAACAACCGCGCTGCGCGGCTCGGCATTGTCGTAGAACAGGGCATCGAACTTCGTCACGTCCAGCACGGTGACGGTTGGCGAAAGCTTGCCGGCAACGCACAGATGCTTCCTGTCCGGCGCCATGTTGCAGCCGTGCGGGTTGTTGGCGATCGGGATGTAGCGCGTGAAGAGCGACTTTGCCTCCTTGCGCCCGTCCACCACCTTGACGCCGTTGATCTCCTCATATTGGCCGGCCTTAATGGCCTTCTCGATTTCGGCGATGTTGAAGACGACGATATGGTCCATCTCGGACTTGGTCATCTCCTCCAGCGTCATGCCCATTTCGGAGTTGTAGCTGGTGGAGAACGCCCACTTGCCCTCGTAGTCGGCATCGCAATTGTCGAGGTTGCCCGAGACCTTCACCTGCCACGCCACTTCCCACTTGTCGGCATCGACGGCGGTGAAGATGTTCACGTAGGTCGCCACGTCCGTCATCGTCGAGCCGTCGTTGACGAGCGGGGCCTCGTCCTCGCCGTTGCAGAACACATAGTTTGAACGCGGCCATTTCTGCGGACGCATGCCGTGGATGCCCTTGGCGTTGGGGATCTCCAGGATGGCGTCGGTCTTCATCACGTCGCAGCGCACGCGCGCCACGCGCGTATTGGCCTTGTCGTTCATGAACAGGTAGCGACCGTCATACTTACCGTCGGTGAAGGACATATGGACGTGATGCAGGTCGCCGTTGTCGTGGATTTTCTTGCCGTTGGCGGCAAGCTGCTTCTTCGTCTTTTCCGTCATCGTGCGCTGATGGATCCGGATCGATTCATTGGTCTGCCCCCAACCGGTGGCCGAGCAACGGTTGAACACCGGCACGCGCATCAGTTCGCGCATCGAGGGAATGCCGAGAATGCGCATCTCGCCGGTCTGACCGGAGGACCAGAAGCCGTAGTAATCGTCGAGCTTGCCCGGTGCGACCGAGCCGTCGGCACCCGCGGCCGCACGGGCCGGTGTCGCCAATCCTGCAGCGCCGAGGCTGAGTGCGGCCGGCCCTACAGTGCCCGCCAGAATGGCGCTGCCTGCAGTCGCGCTGAAAAGTGCTCGCCGGCTTAGTCCCTTGTGTTCCTTTGATTCCATGATCTGGTTCCTTTTTGCTTGAACCTTGGCTTCGATTAAACTTTGGCTGCGGGTTGATGGGTCGGCACGCCGCCCGGGCTTGCCGCAAGCTTCGCCCGCGACTTCATCTTCTTGATCACGACGGGGCAGACGGTTTCGGACTGGTAGAGCACCTGGCAGTGCAGGCAGTTGATGCACTCGTTCGGATTGATCTCGCCGGTCCGGTGGATCGCCTGCACCGGACATTGGTGGGCGCAGGTCTGGCAGGGGTTGCCGCATTCATGGTAGCGCTTGAGCCAGTCGAACATGCGTATGCGCGCAGGGATCGCGAGCGCCGCACCGAGCGGGCAGAGGTAGCGGCAATAGAACCTCTCGACGAAGAGCCCGGCGACGAGAAGTGCTGTGGCATAGGCCACGAACGGCCAGGCGCGGATGAACTTCAGGATGATCGCTGTCTTGAATGGCTCGATCTCGGCCAGATGCTCTGCCTGCTCGACGCTCATCAGAGAGACCCCGAAAAGGCCGAGGAAGATCATGTATTTGATCGGCCAGAGCCGCTCGTGCAGGCCCCATGGCAATGTCCATTGCGGGATACGCAGCTTGCGTGCGATCTGGTTGGTCAGCTCCTGCAGTGCGCCGAAGGGGCAGAGCCAGCCGCAATAGGCTCCTCGTCCCCAGAACAGGAGTGCCGCGGCAACGGCAAACCACAGGATGAAGGTGAGCGGATCGAGCAGGAAAGCCTGCCAGCTGAACCCGTTGACGAGACTGCCGAAGAGCGCCATCAGATTGACGACAGAAAGCTGCGCGTTGGCATACCAGCCAAGAAAGACCAGCGTTACTGTCAGGAAGATGATGCGAAAGATGTAGAACGCTCGCGCGTTCCTGACCGCATAGGTCTGGAAGAAGAACACGCCCGTCAGCACGACCAACATGGCGCCGAGCACGACAATCTTCAGCTTCGAGTCGTCCCAGATGCGTTTCCACAGGTCGGACTGTGCAGTCCCCTCGTCACGATCAGCAACGGCTGCAACGTCCTTCACCGGTGGTGGCACGACAGCACGCAGATACTTCTGCGGAAGCTGGTAACCCAGATCGAAGGTATGAAAGACTTTTTCGACCGGTCCAACCTCACGTTGGGCCAGGAGCTGTATGCGGAAAGGTTTTGTCGGGTCGAAGCCGAGGCCTGCTTTAATGCGGAACAGGTCCATCTCGTTGTATTCCGGCGCACCGGCAAGCGAGATTGCGCCCAGGCGACGGTGGTCGCGATCACGAAAGCGAACGGAAACATCGTCCTGGATCAGCACGATGCGATCAAAGATGCCGCCGCGCACATAGCCTGATCCCTTGAAGGAATAGAGCCCGCGTCCGACCACGGCGATCGCGTGTTCGCCTTCGCCAAGCCAAGCCTGAAGGTTTTTCTCTTCGGCTGCCCCGAGAAAGGCCTTGCCGATGGAAGGGACCGAGACCAGTGCCGCCTGCATCTCGATGAATGTCGTTTCCGGCGCTTGCGCAATCGCGCGCTCGCGGGCGCGCTCATCGGGATGGGCGGCGAAAGCAGCATTGACCTGCGCAACGTCGAGCGACAGGCGGCGCAGCGTGCCGTCACCTTCTGCCTCGACCCAGTCGGCCGGCGCGGTAGCCGCGGGATCGATTTCGAAGCGCGGGCCGGCATTGTCCGCTTCCGGTGTCAATCCGCCAAGCCCGAGCGCGCGCGCAACCTTTAGCCCGGACCGGACGATCGAATCGTCGATGACCATGACGGTCACCGTCGCGCCCGAGATGATATCTACCTCGTGGGTCGTACCGCCGGATTTCGCCTCGGCGACGAGATCAAGGCCTGCGTAGCCGGCAACAAGCGCCTTCACCTTGGCGTCGGGAATGCCGATGAGGACGATGGGTTCCGAATGTTTCACCAGCCGGACGCCGACGATCTTCGCATCCTTGTCCACCGCCACGAGCGTATGGATGGGTTTGCCGGAATAGCCGGTCGTTCCGACGAAATCCGAGGTCACGAAAACCCACGCCACCGTCTGACCGCCCTTCAGCACCGGGGCCGCCGCCACATCATCACGCACAGCGCCAAAACCGTCCGCTCCTGGCACAAGATCGGAGGCTGTGGTGGTCGGCAAAAACTCCTGAAGCACCGATGCTGCGCTGGCGGATACAGCGCCCCACAGGCTGAGGCAGAGAAGAAGGACAAGACGGAAGAGTTTCATTCCAGGGTGTTTTCCCGCAAATCGTTGCCGGAGCATTGAAACTTTGGCGCGGGACATTCTTTGATCTAGCTCAAACAAAGACAGCTTCGTTGATTGCAATCCTTGATTGTCGCATGTCGTGCACGATTTGATACTCAGATGGAGCTGGGGAAAGGACTTCGCGTCAAGCTGGCGGCTGACCGGCGCAAGAACAATACCTTTGAAGTCGGATCGCCCGGCCCATGGCCTGCCCTCCCTGCAATATCTGCCAGGGGACGGCAGGCAGCCCGCCACCCACAACTACTGCGCGGCGTGCGAACAAGTTCCGCCCTGTGAGCTCGGCTCGCGAAGAGCAAATTGATCGCCGCGGTGCCTCGTGGGGGCACGTCGGCGCCAGCTCAAAACAGTGAAAGTGTGCCCGGCGCTAAGCGCCGGGTAGGGTTGCGTGCAAAGAGATGTGTGAAGCTCCGCCTCCTCCCGTTGGGCAAAGCGATGCCGGAAAGACCTGTCAGGGCCTCACCCCGCGGAACGCGCTGCTGGCGAGAGAGCGGAACCCTCAAATGCATCAATGCCAGCGAACCGCGGAAACAGAACGCTGTTTTCCAGATGCATATGTGTAACGAGATCGTCGCAGAATTTTTGAACTCCGACATAGAGCGCCGTCCAGGACCTGCAGGCCCCGTCCGGAAGCGTAAAACCATGCGTCAAATGCTCGATCACGGCGAGGCTCCGGCTCTCGCATGCATGATCGTCCCGCATTCCGGCAATCAGATGTCGGATGTCCGGATCGGGCTCATGGCGCATCATCGGAAAGAGCGCAAGCTCTTCCCGCGCCATGTGGGGAAGAAGGTGGTCCTTGAGCTCGGCCAGCGCGTCGGCAAGACCAAGTGGCGCGGAGCGATGAGCACCGTGGACGTGCTCCACCTTTTGGGCAAGCGGGATCAACCATTCCAGATCGGTGCGGTGGGTCTGGTGATAACGCTCCAGAATATGAGCGATAAGCTCGCCTGTAGCATCCGGAGCCTCGCGTCTTGCGGCAAGCTCCAACGCCTGAAGCCGATCGAGCAGATCAGCGGCCTCTATGCCGGCATCCGCGGCCGCTTGCGCAAGCGGTACATCGCCACCACAGCAAAATCCGATACCGTGCTGTCTGAAGAGTTCCGCGGCACCGGGAAGCTCGCACGCAATCACTCCGACGGCTGTGTCCAATGTGTATTCGGTCAATGTGCTCTCCTTGGCGCCTAAAAGGTCATGATCCGCAATCGATTTCAAAGCGGGGCGATCCATGATCGTTGTTCAAGGGAGAAGCTGGGGCAGTTCTTCCGATCGTTCTTTGTCGAAACGCAACTTTATTCCGGAAGGATCGCAATCGTTGAAGATCTGAATGACCGCTAAGGGCCCTTGCCGCTGGTGCCGTGGCGACGGCGCCAGTTCGCCAAGCGCTCGCGATCGAACGTGAAGACTTCATCGATCACCGTACCATCGGAAGATACGGTTGCATTCCAGAGACGCCCGCCGCACCGAAGCGTCAACCGGAATGTGCCCAGGTGCTCCCCTTGACCGATCTCAACCTGGCTCTTGACTTCTCCCCGGCCGACGCGATTTCTGAGCTCAGTCGGGGGCAGACGCAGCGCCGACGACATGGTCGCCGCCGGCACGGAGAAATCGCCACTGGCGTCGCGCTCGACGCGCAAAACTCGTCGGTTTGTCAGTGTCAGCATAGAGCTTTTCTTTCGGATGACGTGTCGTCCCTCGCGCGCGGATGAGGCCGCGTCAGACGGTCCCGTGATGCCTCAAGGCGAACGCTAAGAAGATCGAGCAAAAAGCCGTCGTCAATGCCAGCAGCCGGGATGCTGGCAAACAGTTCAGCAACCTCAATCGTGCAATCGCATAACGTTAGATCCCTCTGTTCCATCTCGACCATGATTTGAGCCCTCCAATGTGCTCGATCCGCGAAACCCGGCTGCTCCTTGCTAGATGTTTGGCGTCAGGCCTCGTTGCGCTAACGCAAGCTTTCGACGCGGTCGTCAAATTCCTCGCCATCATCGACATCCCGGTATCGCATCGGATCAAGCACGTCGGCTACTGACTACTCGACTTAAGTATTCTGCCGCAAAGCCGATACCGATGCCGGCTGAGACCGGCTCCCTTGCTGACCGCGCGGCAATCCGCGCGGAGCTTGCTTGGCCTCTTGGGATGGCGATCCATCGTCTAAGAGCGCATAGACTTGAAGCCTGCTCTGATCTCCTCGACGAAGATTTCGGGTTCCTCCCAGGCGGCGAAGTGCCCACCCTTTAAGGCGCGGTTGTAGTAGACGAGCTTTGGATAAGCCTTTGACAGCCATGGCTTCGGTGGCCGATAGACCTCGCCCGGAAAGACGGTGACGGCCACAGGAACCCTGGCTGGCGTGAGCTTCGCGCCTGCCTTGACGTTCTCCCAATAGATACGTCCGCTCGAGGGGCCCGTGTTGGTCAGCCAATACAAGGTGATATTGTCGAGGATGGCGTCCTTGCCGAGCGCCTGTTCCGCATCGCCACGCGTGAACACCCAGTCGGCGATCTTGTCCAAGAGCCAGGCTGCAAGCCCCACCGGTGAATCGGCAAGGCCGTAGCCGATCGTTTCCGGGCGCGTACTGAGGATCGAGGCGTAGCCAAAACCGTTGTTCAGGAAGTCGCGAGCCTCGTCGAAAACCTTCTTTTCATCGGCAGACATGGTCTCGGGAGCCGGCCCGCCGTTCTTCAACGCCTTGGCAGCGTCCGCTGGAAGCGTCGTCGAACGCTCCACCCTGTTGACGTGGATGCCAAGCAGTCCGGCTGGCGCCTGACGCGCCAGGGCATCGCTGATGATTGCGCCCCAATCACCGCCTTGCGAGACATAGCTGTTATAGCCGAGTCGCTTCATGAGGGCGTCCCAGGCACGGGCGATCCGTTGCGCCTCCCAACCGGTCGTGTCTGGTTTTTGCGAAAAGCCGAAGCCTGGTATTGAAGGGATGACGAGATGGAAGGCGTCTTCGGCCTTGCCGCCATGTGCAGTCGGATCCGTCAGCGGATCAATGACGTCAAGCAGTTCAAAGATCGAACCCGGCCACCCGTGGGTCATAATCAGCGGAAGAGCGTTCTCATGGCGGGAGCGTACGTGGATGAAATGGATGTCGAGCCCGTCGATCTTCGTCAGGAATTGGGGAAACGCGTTCAGCTTGCGCTCTGCCCGGCGCCAATCATAGGAGGACTGCCAATACTGCGCGAGTTCACGAAGCTTTCGCTGCTGGACGCCCTGGGACCGATCCGCGACGGTCGCGCTGTCCGGCCAACGGGTTGCGACCAGGCGCCTTCTGAGGTCAATGAGGGCATTTTCAGGAATGTCGACGTTGAATGGTTGGATGGCATCGCCCGTCGCCGTCGTGTTCACGGCTGCGATGCCGGTTCTGGGCAGCACCGCGGCGGCTACACCGATCGCAGCGCCCCGAAACAGAAACGAGCGTCGCGTGAACGGCCCGTCACCAGCCTTGTTTTCCAGGTTCATTTCAAAAAACTCCTGCCCGCTAATCCAGAAGGCGCATTGGAGAGATCCGCGCAGAGCTCTTGTTCAAAAGATGCGCGGAAACAGGTCGAGCGGGGGGCTCGCTCCGCGCGACGGCCCCCGCACTCCATTGATCATCAAACCTCGTCGGGGCCTTTGCGGTAGACGAGAAACTTGTTGCCTTCGGGATCTCGGAAATAGGCACAATAGGGGTCACCGCCGTCCGGGCCTCTCGGGCCGGGAGCACCCTCGTCGGAACCTCCTGCGTCCAGTGCCGTGGCATGAGCCTGATCGACCTGGGCTCGAGAGCGCGCTTCAAAGGCGACCATGGTGCCATTGCCGGCAACCGCTGTCTCTCCGTTAAAGGGCTTCGTCACACCGAATTCGAGGGTACGGTGGCCGTAATAGACAGCGCGTCCGGGCTGGACGAGCACGCGGCCGATGCCGAAGACGGCAAGGAGCTTGTCATAATAAGCCGCTGCGGCATCGAGGTCGTTCGTGCCGACGGTAGAGTGGCCGGCGAGCGCTCTTGTCTTTTCCGCGATCTCCTTGTGCGGGGACGCCGTGATGTCGTTCATTTTCCTCAGTCCTTTCGTCGCGAGTGACGGTCTCGTCTCGCTGCCTCGTTCGGGATCGTCGCTAAACCCGGCGATCGATGAATGACGGGAATCTACGGATCGCACCTGCTGCCCGGTACTGAGCAAATCTGAGAGCCATCCTCTCGCTTGAATGCACTGGCGTCCACTCGAGAGCGAATTTGCCCGAGTTCAAGAGGGTGGCTCTCAAAAACTGCATCTGCCGACGGACTGCTCGATGCCCGATGCTCTGGTCACAATCACCATTCAGAGACCGGAAGGACTTAAAGACATGGCATCGCTCAAGACCGTCGTCGCAACAGCTTCTGCGATCATGGCATCGACCGCACCAGGACACGCGGGCCCAATCGGCTCCGCAACGGCCCTGAAAATCGACTTCATCACGATCGACGAGAACATAACGCTCCGACGAATGGTTTCCCGTCAGGGCAATCCGAACGGCACGGTTCTCTTCCTGCACGGCTTTCCCGAGACGCTGGGCGTCTGGACGAAGATCACGGAAACTATGGGCGCACAGTACGAAGTGCATGCGTTCGATTGGCCTGGCTATGGCCAGTCGTCGCGTCCTTCCCCGGAGCGGTTCTCCTATTCACCAAGAGACTACGCCAAGGTTCTCAAAGCCTATATCGACAGATCGGGCATCGACCGATCGAATTTGGTGATCTACGCCTCGGACATCGGCAGCCTTCCCGCTCTGCTTCTTGCACTGGAAGAACCGGCGGTCGCGAAGAAGATCATCGTCGGCGACTTTGCGCCGTTCAACAGGCCGCATTGGATGTACGAGAGCCTTCAAAATCTGAAGGCCGAACCGACGGCAACACCAACGCGCGCCTATATGAACAAGACAAGCGACGAGATCTTGGAGAACGTACATCGGCGCGGCCTTGCACCGGAAAACCAGTTCGACTTGCCGTCCGAGGTGCAATCGGACATGAAGGAATCCTGGATGCGCGACGGTGTGACGACAGCCGACGCCTTCGCATTCTATTACGCCCACTTCACGCGGGATGAAGATTATCTAGAGGCCAATCTGTCTAGGCTCAAGACCCCGATCAAGGTGATCTGGGGCGAAAAGGACGTCTACATCAAACCGGAGATGGGCAAGGAGTTCGCCAATCGAACCGGTTCGAAATTCGCCGTTCTAAAGGGTATTGGCCACTTCCCCCACCTTCAGGATCCGGCACGAACAGTCGACGAAGTTCGCCGAGCCTTCGCCGACTAGGCCTTTAAGGCCTCACTCCGCCCGAAGACAGTGCGAAGGCGAGGCAGGGCCCAGTCAATGAAGGAGCGCACCTTCAACGTGAGCATGCCCTGACCGGAATAGACGATGTGGATCGGTCTCGACGTGCCGTCGAAACCCTCCAGAACCGGCACGAGGGCGCCTGACGCCAACTCGTCCGGGATCTGGTAATCGAACAAGCGGGCGATGCCGGCTCCGCCGACCGCCGCGGCCACGCAATTGGCCGCGGTATTCACCTCAAGACGATTGCGGGGAACGGCCTCCATCGGGCGGCCGTCGACATCGAACGTCCAGAAGAACGTCCGCTTGTTGAAGAGTATTCCGTCATGGCCTTCAAGATCGCCCGGATGCGTCGGCACACCCCGGCGCTCAAGATATGCCGGGCTGGCGCAGGTCAGCAGGCGAAACTCTCCAGCCTTGACCGCATAGAGCGAACTGTCCGCGAGGCCGCCGAGACGAATGGCGATATCGACCTGCTCTTCGACAAGATGGACCGTTCTGTCGAGCGAAAGGAGGTTCAACGATACCTCCGGGTGTGTCTCCATATAACCAAGGGCGATCGGCATGATGTAGCGGGCGCCGAACTCGACCGGCATGGTGATCGTCAGCGTGCCGCGCGGTGTCTGGTATTCGCCCGAGGCTCGCCGCTCCGCCTCCTCCAGATCGCCCATGATCTTTCGGGCCGCCTCGACATATTCCCGGCCCGCATCGGTGAGTTGAAGGTTGCGGCTGGTGCGCACGATGAGGCTCGCCCCCAGGTACCGTTCCAGTTCGGCAACCTTGCGACTGACACTTGGCAGCGGAGCATTCAATTTCCTGCTTCCTGCGGAGATGCTGCCGGCATCAACGACTGCGAGCAGCATTTTCATTGCTTCGAGGCGATCCATGATACCCCCGCCAACGTGACCGCTGATTGTTTCGCGCCGTGACGCCCCTTTCGCCCTGCCAAAAGACAAGACACTCATGCGTCACTTCACTTGCAATTGTTCCGAAAACCGACCGGAAAGTGCGCGCTGCCCTTGCTTCACGATCGTCTCGAGGAAATCGCCAACAACACGAATACGTTTGGTGTCGCGAACCCCTTCATGAACGACAAGCCAAATGGCTTCCTCCTGCCTGCAAAGGTCGGGTTTGACCCGGACAAGCTCGTCCTCCGTGTCGGCAAGGATACACGGCAATACGCCGAGGCCGTTGCCCGCCTTCATCGCGAGCACCTGCGCCTGCATCGTATCGACCGTCAGGTTGGCGATGCCGCTTTCGACCCACGAGCGCAGGGTCTTGGGCACGACAAGGAACGACAGGGGATCGCCCCAGGTAATCAGCCTATGGCCGGTGATCGGCAGTTTATTTTCCCGGACGGGGTGGCTCTCAAGATAGGCTTTCGAAGCGTAGAGACCGAACGCAATCGTTCCGATCCGACGCACCACATAGTTGCCCTGTTCAGGGCGGCAGAGGCGAAGACCGATATCCGTCTCTCGCTGTGGAATCTGGGCGAAGGACGTGGCGTTGACCGAAACGCCCAACGAAAGATCGGGATAGGCTTCCTGCAAAGCAGGCAGGTTTGGCATCAGCAGGTGATGTGCGAGCGTGTCGACGGTGATAATCCTAACCGCCCCCGAGACGCGACCGTCCTGGCCGCAAAAGCTGCCTTCCAGTTCGCGCATGGCGGTTTCAATCGCCGTTGCTTTCTCGACCATCGCCCGCCCTGCGTCAGTGAGCTTGTAGCCGTCCGGCCGGCGCTCGAACAGGCGCGTCTTCAGTGCGTATTCCAGGGTCTCTATCCGTCGCGCCACCGTCGAAGCGCTCGCTTTCACTTCACGCGCAGCGCCGGTGAGGCCGCCCTGGCGTGTCACTGCAAGGAAGTAGCGGACATCGTTCCAGTTCATGTTTCTGTTTTTCGAAAACCCTCTTGCGAACTTATGCGTCGAAGCGCGCGAAGGGAAGGATTATCCCTTTAAGGATCGTGGAAACGGAGCTTGGCAACGAAAAATCGGCAAAGCTCGATCAAAACTCTGAGGCTATGCTCATGATGAACAGGCAGTTTTCGGTCGGCGTGTTTGCCGCGCTCTTTGCAGCCTTTGCCTTCTCCCTCAATTTCGTCGTGCCGTTCATAATCGGCGACTTCTCCACGTTCGACTTTGCTCTTATCCGGCATGTGGTCTCGGCGACGGTTGGGGTCTTCATTCTGTTTTCAGAACGCGAGACGGCATTGCGCCACCTGACGTTCCAAAACGCCATGGCTGCCACGGGATTGGCCTTCATCGGCTATGTCGGCTACTTCCTGACGGTAACGGGAGCGGCAATCTACGCCGGCCCGGTCATTGCGCCTGCCTTCCTTGGCCTGGTTCCGATTGTGCTTGCCGTCATTGGAAACCGGGGTCAGGCGTCACTGCCATGGCGCTTCTTGATGACACCGCTTGCACTGGTCGCGATCGGTCTCGTGCTGGTCAACGGCACGGCGTTCACCGCAGATAGTCTCGGTTCCGTTCGCTCGCTCTGGATTGGTATTCCGCTTGCTCTGGCCGCGGTCGGTCTATGGGTATGGTTCGCGATCGCCAATCAGGCAGCGCTCGCAATCCGCCCGGCGATGCCTTCGGGCATATGGTCCGCATTGATCCTGATCGGCGGTGGTCTCCAGATGCTGGTTTTCTACCCGGTCGGTGCGGCGATGGACCTTTTCCAGCTTCCGAAGCTCGGTTTCGGTTGGGAAGCCGCCGACTCCCTCTATCTATGGGGAACGTCGCTGGCACTGATGGCGACCGTGTGCGGGGTATGGGCTTGGAATGTCGCGTCGAGGACGCTTCCTGTTGCGCTCGCGGCACAGCTGATCGTGTCGGAAACGGCCTTCGGCGTAATTGGCGGACTTGTTGTCCATGCACGTTGGCCGACGATGATGGAGGCAGCCGGCGTCGCGGTGCTCATCGCTGGTGTCGTTCTTGCCATTCGCGTGTTCTACGGTCAGCAGGCCCAAATGAACGAGGCCATCGCGCAGCCATCCTGACGCTCGCGCGATGGGCTACCCCCCTGGTCATGGAGACCTCGGTCGGCCGCTTTTCTTTGATGCGCGTCCTCGCGCAAAACCGATCAACCGGCCGCCGTATCTAACCAGATCGTTACAGGACCGTCATTGGCCAGTTCCACCCGCATGTCCGCGCCGAAGACGCCATTCGCAACAGCAACGCCAAGGGTCGAGACTTGTGCAGAGAAATGCTCATAGAGGCGTTTACCCTCCTGCGGCGGCGCGGCAGTAGAAAAGCCCGGCCGGTTGCCTTTCGTCTCTGCGGCCAGGGTAAACTGGCTGACGACGAGCGCTGAGCCGCCCACGTCGACCAGGGAACGGTTCATGCGATCCTGATCGTCCCTGAAGATGCGCAGGTTGACGATCTTGCGCGCCAGCCATTCGCTTTCCTTCTCGGTGTCGCCCTTCATCGCACACACGAGCACCAACAGGCCGCTGGCGATTTCTCCCGTGACCGCGCCGTCTACCGTGACACGCGCAGATGAAACGCGCTGGACAAGTGCTCTCATGGCAAGGAATCTCCCTATGGCTTGCCGGCGTTTATCCACTCCGAGGCGATCGCAATCAAGCTCTATGCGACCCGACAGCAACCGTCTGGACGACGTCGTCAGACCTGGTCGAACGATGGGCAGACCTGGCCGGCGCTCGCTACCGTGCCTGAAGGGGGTAGCATTTTCACGCGGTGGAATGGCCGTGGACGACGGCGAGCTACCGCGTTTGATCGCGACCGTGTTGGGCTTGTCGGATCGTACGCAATGTTGAGGCAATCCGGGCGCTGTGATCTCGCCAATCAATGGAAGATTGGCGAAGGTCGGCGCATGAAGCCGCGCACTTCAAACAGGGAGCGAAACGGCCTTGAGCATTTGTGACAGCGACACGACGCAAAACGGCACTCCGCGCGCAGAAAGAGAAACCAAGCGAGGAAATGGAATGCGCACGAGGCTGGTGATGGCGGGTCTCGTGCTGCTGCTGACGCCGGCAGATCCGGCCCGGTCGCAGGCGATCGAACCCGTTTGCCCTTCTCCGCACGACAGAACGGTTGCCATCACGTTCGACGATCTCCCTTATGCCCGCGCAGGCGATGCGGGAGGGCAGGAACTCGCTGCGGTCGCGAGGGCCACGAACGAAGCCATCCTGGCCGGTCTCGCCGTTCGTAACGTTCCCGCTATCGGGTTTGTCGTCGATCGGCGTGTGCAGGCGCTGGGTGAGATCGGTCAGGCACTGTTGCAGCCGTGGAACACTGGCCAATTCGAGCTTGGCAATCACAGTGCGAACCACCCCGATAGCAATACCTTGGACGTCGATGCGTTTCGTCGCGAAGTGATTGACGGAGAGGCGACCATTCGGCCGATGGTGGAAAAGGCCGGCCGAACCCTTCGGTTCTTCCGGTTTCCCTACAATCACCTCGGAGACACGGATCAACGTCGCGAGGCGTTCGAACGGGTACTTGGCGAACGCGGTTATCATCTCGCGGCATCCACCATCGATACGTCGGATTATGTGTTTGATGCTGCTATGAACGGGCATTGGCGCGATCCGATACGGCGATGGCCCGCAGGATCGAAGACGCTTACATAGACTATAGCCGCGTCGAGATTGCGTATTATGCGGATCTGAACCGCAAGGTCCTCGGGTGCGAACCGCCCGGCATTCTCCTGCTTCATGCCAATCGCATCAATGCGGCCACCATCGATCGAATACTCGGGCTCTTCAGAAGTACGGGCTACCGCTTCGTCTCCCTGGAGGAGACGCAAGCCCACCCGGCGTACAGGCAGCCGCCTCGATTTGCCACCAAGTTCGGACCAATGTGGGGGTATCGCTGGGCAAGGGAGCGGGACCTCAAGGTGGATGGAAGCAAGGAGGAAGAGCCTCCGGCATGGGTGAGCCAATACTCCGGTCCCGACGCGCCGCTCTGATCCGCATCCGTGGCCAAGATCGAGCTCCAGCAATCGCTTGGCCGCGACGGCATAACCCTGTGCTTCGCCGCAATGTTCTCGCAACGCGTGGCCGCAAGACTCCTGAACAGTCGATTCGATATTTGAAGGAGTATGTCCCATGCGTGCGTCGGTCTTCGGTAAGGTTCTCGCGCTGACCGCAGCTTTGGGCGCGACTGCGCCTGCAGCTCCAACCGTCCTTGCTGACGATTACGATGGAGGTTGGCGCCATTGTCGGGACCTTCACGGAAGAGACCGGTGGCGTTGTGAGGAGGCGCGGCGCGATCGGTGGCGCGAGCGCCAGGAAAAACAGGACAAGAAGGATATGAAGGCTGGCTTGGCCGCCGGCGCGATCGGTTTGGCCCTCGGTGCCATCATTATCGGTGCGGCACAGGAAGCCGAGCGGAAGCGCGAGGCGGAAGCTTATCGGCGCAACGATCGCGATGCGCGGTGCCTTGCGCGCTACCGCTCCTATGACCCGCGCAGCGGAACATTCATTGGGCGTGACGGCCGGCGCTACGAATGCAGGTGAAGGCTGCGCCTCCGGCCGACAAGTCGCCCACACAGGCGTGGCGACCTTTCGCGCAGAAACCTTTACGGACGCCTGCTTCGGCCATAGATGTGCTGCAATGGTGGGTGCGTCCTGCGTGCCGATCGTAAGGCTGGAGGGAGTTTTGACGGATTTTACCTGGTTGAATGAGCCTCGAAACTGGAACGTCGAAAATGGCGTGCTAACCCTCAAAACGGAGGCGAATACCGACTTCTGGCAGACAACCTTCTATGGCTTCAGGCGCCATTCCGGTCATGCCAGACTGCAGGCGGTGAGCGGAGATTTTACCGCATCGGTGGTCGTGCGCGGTGATTATCGCGAGCTCTACGATCAAGCCGGGCTGATGCTGATTATCGACGAAACACACTGGCTCAAGACCGGCATAGAGTTCACCGACGGCTTGATGCATTTCTCAGTTGTCGTCACGAACGGAACGTCGGACTGGTCCGTAATCCCGCTTGCGCAAGCGCAGCCGAACGCCGAAGTGCATATCCGGCTGACGCGGCACGAGGCAGCGCTCAGGGTCCAGTTTCACCTTGGCGATGGTCCGTGGCAGATGGCGCGGTTATGTCCATTCTCCGGTGAAGACGCACGGATCGGTGTCATGGCCTGCTCTCCTGAGCGCGAAGGCTTTACCGCGCAGTTCGAACGATTTTGCCTGGGCGCTCCGATATCGCGCGACTTGCATGCCTCATAGGAACCCTTGCTGCTAGCAGCGGCGATCCGCTCGCCTTGATCGGGCTTTGAAGGGACGTCCGACCCGTCGTCGGTATTCCTTCGCGCGCGCCTTGCCGCAGTGGAACTTCAAGAGCGCATCGGGCGTTCCGCAACCTCCTGCGGCTCACAGATCGCGTCTAAGCAGAGCCGCCGTCACAACATCGTCACGAAACGCACGAACAACTCGCTTCGTGTAAATGGCGGAGGCACAGATGGATTACTTCAGACGCTTCACCTTTTTGTTCGCGACACCCGCCTTCGACAACGAGGATCTCGAGGGGGCCAGGTACAAGCAGATTGTCGAGGAGATCGAGCGGTCGGGTTTCGAGGTGGTCCGCGCACGGAGCCTTGAGGACGCGGAAATCGCCGTCCAGACGGACGCGGCCATCGGCTGCATGATGGTTGACTGGGGCAAGAAAGGCATGGAAGGCAAGACCGCCTCCCTCATCAATCTGATGCGCCGACGCGGTCTCGAATTCCCGATCATCCTTCTCATCCGGCGCAAGCGCTTTGAGGACGTACCGGTCGAAGTGCTCGACTTCATCGACGGCTATGTCTTTCTATCCGAAGAGACGCCTGCCTTCATCGCGAAAAACCTCATCAGCCGCCTCAAGCAATATGCCGAGACGATGAAGACGCCTTTCTTTGGCGCGCTGGTGGATTACGCCGAGGAAGGCAACCAGCTTTGGACCTGCCCCGGACACAACGGCGGCGTGTTCTACAGCCGCAGCCCGGTCGGCCGCGTGTTCATGGAGCATCTGGGCGAAGCGGTCTTTCGCGATGATCTTGACAATTCCGTGCTCGATCTTGGCGATCTCCTGACCCATGAAGGGCCGGCGCTCGCCGCCCAGAAGGAAGCCGCCAAGATTTTTGGCGCGGAGAAGACCTACTTCGTCCTTAACGGCACCTCGACTTCCAACAAAGTTGCGCTTTCCGCCCTGGTCACCGATGGCGACCTGGTGCTGTTTGACCGTAACAATCACAAGGCGGCCCATCACGGCGCGCTGATGATCTCCGGCGGCATCCCGGTCTATGTGCCGACGGCCAGAAATGCCCATGGGCTCATTGGCCCCATGGATTTAGGCGCGCTCAATGAGGAGGCGCTGCGCGAACGCATCCGCGCCCACCCGCTGGTCAAGGATCCGGATGCCTGGCAGAAACCGCGCCCGTTTCGGGTGGCAGTGGTGGAACAGTGCACCTATGACGGCACGATCCACAATGCCGAGATGATCCTGAAAGCCATCGGCCATCTGTGCGATTACATCCTGTTCGACGAGGCCTGGGCGGGCTTCATGAAATTTCACCCGCTCTATGCCGGTCGTTTTGCCATGGGCCTTGCCGAACTCGGACCCGAGGCACCGGGTATCATCGCCACGCAATCCACGCACAAGCAGCTTGCGAGCTTTTCGCAGGCATCGCAGATCCACATGAAGGATCGGCACATTACCGGCCAGAAGCGCCGGGTCGAGCACCGACGCTTCAATGAGAGTTTCATGCAGCACGCTTCGACGTCGCCTTTTTATCCGCTCTTCGCATCCCTCGATGTCGGCGCGCAGATGATGAAGGGTCGTTCCGGCGAAGTGCTGTGGGACGATACGATCCGGCTCGGCATCGAGCTTCGCAAGAAAATCCGGGCGGTGCGTAGGGAGTTCGAGGAAAAGGAGCGTCGGCCCGAGCGCCGCTGGTTCTTCGAGCCCTTCGTGCCGGACCGCGTGGCCATGCCGGATGTGGCAAGACCCGGAGCGGTACACGACGTGCCATGGGAGAGCGTCGCCACCGATCAGCTCGCCACCAATCCGGCCTTCTGGCACCTCACCCCGGGGGCTGCATGGCACGGCTTTTCCGATATGGCGCCGGGCTTCGCGATGACCGATCCCAACAAGCTCACGCTGCTCACGCCAGGTTTTGACAGGGCAACGGGCGCATATTCAGAGCACGGCATTCCCGCCCCGATCGTTGCGCAGTACTTGCGCGAGAACCGGATCGTCGCCGAGAAAAACGATCTCAACTCCCTGCTGTTTCTGCTCACGCCCGGCGTCGAGGCAAGCAAAGCGGGCACACTGATCAGCGGCCTCGTCGCATTCAAACGGCTTCATGACGACAACGCGCCTCTGGAAGAGGTCATTCCGGAGTTCTATCGCCGCCGCCCCGCCCGCTACGCGGGGGTGCGATTGCGTGATCTGTGCGGCGAGATGCATCGATTCTTCCGCGACGCCAATGTCAGCGCGCTGCAGGCCAAGCAGTTTTCCGAAGAGCATCTGCCGGATATCGCCCTTTCACCCCACGACGCGGCGCGCTGCCTTGTGCGCAACGACGTGGACTTTCTGCCGATCGACGCCATTGCCGGGCGGATCGCAACGACACCTTTTGTCGTCTATCCGCCGGGGATCGCCACAATCGTGCCGGGCGAGCGACTGACCGAGCGCGCACAGCCAATGATCGACTATCTCAAGATGTTCGAGACCTGCTTCAACACTTTCCCCGGCTTCGACGTCGAGATCCAGGGCCTTTACCGCCAAACCGACGCGTCGGGCCGCATACGACTTCATACCTACGTCGTCGCTGAATAGAATTTTGGAGTTTCGTGACCCCTCATGCGGCAGGATGAAACAATCATCATTCGCCCGTCGCGGGAGAGCGACGTTGATGCCATGCTGGCCATCTATCGCCGGCACATCCGACGCGGCATAGAAGAGGGTGTCGAAGAGGGCGACGCACCACAGCCGGACGACCTTCGCGAGCGGCGGAAGAACCTGAAAAGCCGCCGCTTGCCCCATCTCGTCGCGGTCAAGGAGGGCGTGGTGGTCGGATACGCCTATGTCGTGCTGTTTCGCAAGCGCCCCGCCTACCGTTACACGGTCAAGCACTCGATCTATGTTCACCACGAGCATCTCGGTCAAGGCGTCGGACGTCTGCTCATGCGGGGCCTGATCGACGCCTGCGCCGCAGCCGGCTTTCGCCAGATGATCGGCTACATCGACGCCGATAATGTCGCCTCCCTCACTTTGCACGAACGCTTCAACTTCGTACGCGTCGGCCTGCTTCCGGGTGTCGCCTATCGTTACGGGCGCTGGGCCGATAGCGTCATGGTCCAGCGCTCTCTGGGTCCGGGCTCGACGACGCCGCCACCGCCGCCGCCCCTTTCCACCCGATGAGGGTCGCCCCTGTGCGCGCCGTTCAAACGTCAAAAAGCCCGCTGGATTTCTCCATGCGGGCTTTTTTTGATTTGGTTGCGGGGGCAGGATTTGAACCTGCGGCCTTCAGGTTATGAGCCTGACGAGCTACCGGGCTGCTCCACCCCGCGTCCAGCGCAAATCCCTGTGGGATTTGGCGCGGTAGCGTAAACCGCTTGGCGGTTTATGCTTTTTCCGGTCCGGGTTTTGCGAAGCAAAATCCCGTTGTGTGTTTCGATTTTACCTACGCAAAAAGGCCGCTTGGTGGCGGCCCTTGCGTTTCGGCTTGGCCGAGTTTTGTGTCGAGAAGATTTCCGGATTTTCTTGCGCTTTGCAGACCTGGCAGCGACCTACTCTCCCGCGTCTTAAGACGAAGTACCATCGGCGCTGGGGCGTTTCACGGCCGTGTTCGGAATGGGAACGGGTGCAGCCACCCCGCCAGAACCACCAGGTCGGCAAAGCGCAAGATTTGCGTCTAGCGGACGCAAACCGGATGAGAAGCTGGTGAGTTGGTCGAGCCAACTCGTTTTGTTTTGAACACGTCGCTCATCTGGATGATGAGCATGAGCAATGGGAACGATCAAGCCAATCGAACGATTAGTACTGGTAAGCTTCATGCGTTGCCGCACTTCCACACCCAGCCTATCAACGTGGTCGTCTTCCACGGTTCTCAAGGGAATACTCGTTTTCAGGTTGGTTTCCCGCTTAGATGCCTTCAGCGGTTATCCATTCCATATATAGCTACCCTGCTATGCCCTTGGCAGGACAACAGGTCCACCAGAGATATGTCCATCCCGGTCCTCTCGTACTAGGGACAGATCCTGTCAATATTCCTACACCCACGGCAGATAGGGACCGAACTGTCTCACGACGTTCTGAACCCAGCTCACGTACCGCTTTAATTGGCGAACAGCCAAACCCTTGGGACCTGCTCCAGCCCCAGGATGCGATGAGCCGACATCGAGGTGCCAAACAACCCCGTCGATATGGACTCTTGGGGGTCATCAGCCTGTTATCCCCGGCGTACCTTTTATCCGTTGAGCGATGGCCCTTCCACGCGGGACCACCGGATCACTATGACCGACTTTCGTCTCTGCTCGACTTGTCAGTCTCGCAGTCAGGCGGGCTTATGCCATTGCACTCGACGACCGATTTCCGACCGGTCTGAGCCCACCATCGCGCGCCTCCGTTACTCTTTCGGAGGCGACCGCCCCAGTCAAACTACCCACCATACACTGTCCCGGATCCGGATAACGGACCGCGGTTAGACATCCATGACGATAAGGGTGGTATTTCAAGGATGGCTCCACAAGAACTGGCGTCCCTGCTTCAAAGCCTACCACCTATCCTACACATGCCGACACGAATGCCAGTGTAAAGCTATAGTAAAGGTGCACGGGGTCTTTCCGTCTGACCGCAGGAACCCCGCATCTTCACGGGGAATTCAATTTCACTGAGTCTATGCTGGAGACAGCGGGGAAGTCGTTACGCCATTCGTGCAGGTCGGAACTTACCCGACAAGGAATTTCGCTACCTTAGGACCGTTTTAGTTACGGCCGCCGTTTACTGGGGCTTCGATTCAGAGCTTGCACCCCTCCTCTTAACCTTCCAGCACCGGGCAGGCGTCAGACCCTATACGTCGTCTTGCGACTTCGCAGAGCCCTGTGTTTTTGATAAACAGTCGCTACCCCCTGGTCTGTGCCACCCCAACAGACTTGCGTCCCTTGGGGTCACGCTTCTTCCGAAGTTACGCGTGCAATTTGCCGAGTTCCTTCAGCATAGTTCTCTCAAGCGCCTTGGTATACTCTACCTGACCACCTGTGTCGGTTTCGGGTACGGTCTATACGGTGGAGCTATTTCCTGGAACCGCGTCCCCGCCCACACAATCCAATAAGTGTGAACAAGTTAAGCGATCCGTCACTACCACCAGGCCCACGAATATTAACGTGGTTCCCATCGACTACGCGTGTCCGCCTCGTCTTAGGGGCCGGCTAACCCTGCTCAGATTAACTTTAAGCAGGAACCCTTGGTCTTTCGGCGAGAGGGTCTCTCACCCTCTTTATCGTTACTCATGTCAACATTCGCACTTCCGATACCTCCAGGACCCCTCACGGGTATCCCTTCACAGGCTTACGGAACGCTCCGCTACCACACGTCTTGCGACGTATCCTCAGCTTCGGTGCATGGCTTTAGCCCCGTTACATTTTCGGCGCAAAGACCCTTATTTAGACCAGTGAGCTGTTACGCTTTCTTTAAATGATGGCTGCTTCTAAGCCAACATCCTGGTTGTTTTGGGATCCTCACATCCTTTCCCACTTAGCCATGACTTGGGGACCTTAGCTGGAGGTCAGGGTTGTTGCCCTTTTCACGACGGACGTTAGCACCCGCCGTGTGTCTGCCGACTAGTACTCCTCGGTATTCGGAGTTTGGTTAGGATCAGTAAGACGGTGAGTCCCCATAGCCCATCCAGTGCTCTACCCCCGAGGGTATTCGGTCGACGCACTACCTAAATAGTTTTCGCGGAGAACCAGCTATTTCCGAGTTTGATTGGCCTTTCACCCCTAACCACAAGTCATCCCAATCTATTGCAACAGATGCGGGTTCGGTCCTCCAGTTGGTGTTACCCAACCTTCAACCTGCTCATGGCTAGATCACTCGGTTTCGGGTCTAATGCGACGAACTGAACGCCCTGTTCAGACTCGCTTTCGCTGCGCCTTCACCTATCGGCTTAAGCTTGCTCGTCACACTAAGTCGTTGACCCATTATACAAAAGGTACGCTGTCACCCTTGCGGGCTCCAACTGTTTGTAGGCATCCGGTTTCAGGTTCTATTTCACTCCCCTTGTCGGGGTGCTTTTCACCTTTCCCTCACGGTACTTGTTCGCTATCGGTCATGCACGAGTACTTAGGCTTGGAGAGTGGTCTCCCCATGTTCAGACAGGATTTCACGTGTCCCGCCTTACTCAAGGACAATGAGTGTTCTACGTGTAAGGGGCTATCACCCTCTACGGCCGACCTTTCCATGTCGTTCCACTTTATTCCTCATTGCCACTGGCCTGGTCCGCGTTCGCTCGCCACTACTTGCGGAGTCTCGGTTGATGTCCTTTCCTGCAGGTACTTAGATGTTTCAGTTCCCTGCGTTCGCTTCTTACCCCTATGTATTCAGGATAAGATACCTTTAAACAATGCTTGGAAACCTAAGCCGTACTTGCGCACGACTTAAATTTTCCAAGCATTTAAGGTGGGTTCCCCCATTCGGAGATCCATGGATCAAAGCTTATTCGCAGCTCCCCACGGCTTATCGCAGCGTATCACGTCCTTCATCGCCTGTGCATGCCAAGGCATCCACCAAATGCCCTTTTGACACTTGATCGTTCTCATTGCCAATGCTCATCCTTAGCCGCCATCCCGAA
>NZ_JAPPRN010000007.1:1295000-1586303 GCF_026672675.1 Ensifer sp. SL37
AACTCCTGCTGGCTGAGACCTATGCCTCTGCGGAGGTCACGTACTGCGTCCGGGAAATGCAAGCCGCCGCACCGCAATCCTGCAGAGTTCGACACCGTCTGCGGTGAGATGCTGGGAGCGCTGTGCTTCCCGTCTCCTAGCGCCGCTTCGCAATCAAGGACCGCGACACAACCACAACGAGCCCGATCAAAACCGTCCCCGCGATGAAGAGGAAGGCCGCCGCAGCGATCGCAGGGCTGATGTTTTCACGGATGCTGGAAAACATCTGCCGCGCCAACGTCCGCTGGTTCGGGCCTGCGACGAAGAGCGTGAGGACGACTTCGTCCAACGACGTCGCAAAGGCGAGCACCGCGCCAGAGAGTACGCCCGGCATGGCGAGCGGCAGGGTGACCCGGCGGAACACCGTGGTTGGCGAAGCACCGAGGCTCTGGGCCGCAAGCTCGACGCGCTGGTCGATGCCGGCAAGCGCGCCGGTGACGCTCACGACCACAAAGGGCACCGCAACGACCGTGTGGGCGATGATCACGCCCATGTAACTGTTGGTAAGGCCAAAACCCGCCAGCAGCACTTGCATGCCGACCCCCAGCACGACGGCCGGCACCACCATGGGCAGCAGGAAAAGTGTGCGCATCGAACCGCGAAAGAGAAGAAGGCGGTTGCGCAGGCCGAGCGACGCGGCCGTACCAAGCGCGGTTGCGAGCAAGGTCGTGCCCGTGCCGATGATCAGGCTGTTGACGATTGCCCGCCGCCAGGCGTCCGCGAAGAAGAGTTCCTCAAACCAGCGTAGGGACCACGACGGGATCGGATAGGTGAGGATCACGCTCGAGGTGAAGGCGAGCGGCAGGATGGCAATGAGTGGCGCGACGAGGAAGAGGATCGTCAGCGTGGCGAAGGTGGCCTTGGCGATTTTTATCGGCATGGTCACCGCCCCCCAACTTCGTCGCTGGAGAGCCGTGAGTAGACGCTGTAGAGCAGTAGAGTTGCGACCAGGAGTACGACCCCGAGCGCACCGGCCATGCCCCAATTCGCCGATCCCGTGGCGTAAAAGGCGATGATCGAGGAGATCATCTGGTCGCCCGGTCCGCCAATCAGCGCCGGCGTTATGTAATAGCCAATCGCAGAGATGAACACTAGCAGAGCGCCGGACGCCACACCCCTGAGGCTTAGCGGCAGCAGCACTCGCAGGAAAGCGCGCAGCGGGCGCGCGCCGAGCGAGGCGGCGGCCGGCATCAAGTTCTTCGGGATGGTGATGAGCACGGAATAGATCGGCAGCACCATGAACGGCAACAACACATGGGTCATGGCGATGATGACGCCGGTGCGGTTGAAGATCAGCGTCAGCGGCGCATCTATGAGGCCGATGGCGCGCAGGAGATCATTGATGAGACCCTGCTCCTGCAACAGGATGAACCAGGCCGCGGTGCGCACCAGAAGCGACGTCCACAGCGGCAACAACACCGCGCCAAGCATCAGATCACGCTTCCAACCCTCGAGCGAAGCGGCGATGATTGCGTACGGAAAGCCGATACAGGCGCATGCGAAGGTGACGAGCGCGGCTATCCAGAAGGTGCGCATGAGGATCACGGCGTTGACGGACTGGTCTGGTGGCAGATGCTCGATATCACCAGCCGCATTGCGACCAAGATCGACGGCGGCAAGCAGGTTGCGGTCGGTATAGGGCGAGAGCGCATCTGCGATCGCCAGCCAGAACTCCGGCTTCTCCCAGCGTTTGTCGATGGAAACGAGGTCGGCGGGTGGGTTCGCCGTATCTTTCAGTGCACTCGTCGTCTTGCCCATCAGCGTGCGAAACCCGGAGCGGGCGCTGTTGAGACGCCGCACCATGTCACCAAGCGCCTGATCGTCGTCGACGGACTTCAGGTCCTCCATCAGCGCCATCTGCATGGGTGTGGTGGGTGGAGACTTACGGTCCCAATCGGCCAGAACTTCCGCGCTGCGTGGCAGCAGCCGCAACACGGCCGGATCCGACACGGACTGCGCCATCATGCTGAAGAGCGGCCAAACGAAGAAGCCGATGAGGAAAAAGAGCAGCGGCGCCAGAAGAAGCAGCGATCGTCCAGTGCGGGAGGAGACTCCACTCATGGCGCAATGACCCGACAATCGCCGGCCGAAAACGCCGCAAAGACTTTGGTGCCTGGCGGAAACTCGCGCGACCTTCTGCCGAGTTTGGCGATCAGCGGGTGAGTGGCGTTCTGCAACTGCACGCGCAAATGATCGCCCTGATAAACGGAATCTGCAACTTCCGTTTCCAAGACGTTTCGACCCTCACTGCGCGTCTCGCTGAGATCTACCCGTTCCGGACGGATGGAGAGAAAGACGGATTGGCCGGAAGCGACGCTGCCGGAAACCGCCGACACAATTTGTGCCCCGGAACGAAGACGCACAGTCGCTTCCGCGCCTTGCACGGTTTCCACGACACCTTCGACGAGATTGGTCTCGCCGATGAATTCGGCGACGAAGCGCGTCGCCGGCTCGTCGTAGACCTGGCGGGGTGTCCCGATCTGCTCGATCTTGCCCTTGTTGAAGACGGCGACGCGATCCGACATCGTAAGCGCTTCGGACTGGTCATGCGTAACGAAAACGATTGTTAGGCCGAGGCGGCGGTGCAGATCGCGGATGTCGAGTTGCATCTGCTCGCGCAACTGCTTGTCAAGCGCGCCGAGTGGCTCGTCCATCAGCACGACACGCGGTTCGAATACAAGCGCCCGGGCCAGCGCCACGCGCTGCTGCTGGCCACCCGAGAGCTGCGAGGGCCGTCGGTCGGAAAGGGTTGAAAGCTGCACCATGTCGAGTGCACGTTTGACGCGCTCATCGATCCCCGCCTTGCCAATACCCCGCATCTGGAGCGGAAAAGCGATGTTTTCGCCGACTGACATGTGCGGGAAGAGCGCGTAGCTCTGGAAGACAACACCCATGTCCCGCTTGTAGGTGGGCACCTTATTGATGGCAGTTCCGTCGAGAAGGATCTCGCCCGCGGTCGGCTGCTCGAAGCCAGCGAGCATCATAAGAAGCGTTGTTTTGCCCGAGCCGGACGGGCCGAGCAGGCTGACGAACTCCCCCTTCCCGATGCCGAGATCGAGATGTTCAACCACGCAAAGCGGGCCGTAGAATTTCGTAATGCGGTCAAATCGAATGTATTCGGCCACGGCAGACTCCATCGCTAAAGGCGAAGGATGCGTCCTCAAGAAACGCACCCAGCCATCCAGGAAAGGGCGCTCCCGGTGGAGCGCCCTTCACCACGGATGTTCTTACTGGGCGAGCCAGGCGTTGAAGCGCTGCGTCAGCGTCTCGGCATTGTCGATCCAGAAATCGACATTGAGCGAGATGGCATCTGTCATGTTGGCAGGATCGGTTGGCAGGTCCTTGGAGAATTCCGCCGGTACTTTGGACGCGGCCTCCTTGTTCGGCAGACCGTATGCCACGAATTCCGGCAGTTTCGCCTGGTTTTCCGGCAGGCTCGCAAAAGCGATGAAGTCCTGCGCAGCCTCCTTGTTCTCCGCATCCTTCAACACGACCCAGCTATCGACGGCATAAATGCTGCCGGGAAAGACGACCTTGAAGTTCTTGCCTTCCGACCGATTGATGCCGGTGATGCGGCCGTTGTATGCCGAAGTCATAGCGACTTCGCCCGATGCGAGGAACTGCAACGGCTGTGCGCCCGATTCCCACCAGACGATGTTAGGCTTCAATTCGTCGAGTTTCTTGAAGGCGCGGGCGACCCCCTCCTCTGTACCGAGAACGTCATAGATCTGATCCTTGGAGACACCATCGGCGAGCAGCGCGAATTCCAACGTGTATTTTGGGCCCTTGCGCAGCGAGCGCTTGCCGGGGAACTTTTCGACGTTCCAGAAGTCCGCCCAGGAAGTCGGGCCTTCCTTCAGCTTGTCGCCGTCATAGGCGATGGCCGTCGACCAGACGATGGCGCCGACACCACAGTCATCGACCGCAGATTCGAGGAATTTGTCCTTACCGCCCATCTTGTCCCAGTCGATCTTTTCATAAAGACCGTCGGCACAACCGAGCGCCAGTTCTTCGGCTTCCACCTGCACCGCATCCCAGTTCGGTGCGCCGGCCTTGACCTTCGACTGGATGACGCCGATGCCGCCGTCCCAGGCTTCGTCGAGCACTGGCTTGCCGGACTTTTCGGAGAACGGTTTGAAGTAGATGTTGCGCTGGGCATCCTGATAGTTTCCACCCCATGAAACGACTGTTAGATCTCGCGCGAAAACCGGCACAGCAAGGCCCGCCGACAGAACGACGGCAGCCGCCGCCAGGACACCCGATTGAAAGATTGTCTTCATGGCATTCCCCTTTTCTTCGTTGGTGAAAGAGCCGCTGCGGCTCCGATGACGATCCCATGCAGACCGTTGTCCCCGTCCTGTTGCGGCGGTGGCTGCGGCCTCACCGGTCTTTGCGCCCATTCTCCCTTGGACGTTTCAACCGATGGATGCATTCTAGTCATTGCAGGCCAACGGGTTTTCCCGATTTGACCGTTGTCAGACGTGCTGCCCTCCGTTGATGTGGATTTCCGCGCCGTTGATGTAGGACGATGGCTCGGTGCAAAGGAAGTAGATGGTCTCCGCGACTTCGCGCGGTTCGCCCAGTCTTCGCATCGGCACTTCCGCCGCCACCAGTTCATCGGTTCCGGGCGACAGGATAGACGTTTCGATCTCGCCCGGCGCGATGGCGTTCGCCCTGACGCCGCGTTGGCCGAATTCGTGCGCCATTTCGCGGGTCAGTGAGGCCAGCGCCGCTTTGGACGCCGCATAGGCAACGCCTGCAAAAGGGTGGACGCGAGAGCCTGCGATGGACGTAACATTGACGATCGAGCCCTTCGCCGCTTCCAGTTCCGGCATGAGCGCGCGGGCGATCAAAGCGGTCGACACAAGATTTACGTTGAGCACCTGCGTCCAGACATCGGCATCGGTATCCAGCACACCGAGGCGACTCTTGCCCGGTCCCTTCGGCGAAATGCCCGCATTGTTCACGAGTGCATGCAGGCGCCCGTTCGGTAGGCGCTCGCGCACGGTCGCAGCCAGGCGGTCAATCTGCGTGAGATCGGCAAGGTCGGCCTGGATATGGCTCTCGCGTGCGGACGGCCAGGCACATTCCTCGGAAAAGGACTGGCGAGAAACGGTGAGAATGCGCCAGCCCTTCGACTGAAAGAGCTTGACCGTTGCGTGCCCGATCCCGCGGCTCGCCCCCGTCAGCAACATGTACCGGCAATCATCGGTCATCGGAGCGCTTCCTTTTGATGTTTGATGCATCGTAATATGCTGCCCATGAATTGCAAGTCTCCTATTCCAAGCGACGTCAAGCCCGGCACGCCTCCGGCTCGCTGCCCCGTTCGATGCGCTCGAGGATCGGCTTGCCGCCGAGCAGGATGTCGTCGACGATTGCCATCGAAGCGGCGGCGGGATCGTGCCGCTTCAGGGCTTCGACGACCGGGTAGTGGTGGTCAATCATCGCCCGTCCGCCCTCTATGTAAGCATCGGAAATATGTGGTCCCATCCGCAGCCAGAGCCGCCGCAGGATGCTGTTCAGCACCGGCAGACCGGCGATCTGCGGCAGCAGGAAGTGGAAGGCTTGGTTGAGTTGCGTGCCCTTCAGTCTGTCGCCGGCCTCGATTGCTTGTTCGTTTTCGCGCAAGATCCGCTCCAACGCTTCGATATCCGCGCTCGTCGCCACCTGGGCCGCAGTCTCCGCCGCCAGTCCCTCCAGGCGCACCCGTATTGCGCGGATCTCGCGGTAGCGGTTTTCGCTCAAGCCCGGGATGCGGATGTCGCGCGGCGAGCGGAAGATGATCGCCTCGTCATTGGCAAGCCGAAGGATTGCGTCGCGGATCGGCGTAACGCTTGTGCCGAATTGCTCTGCCAGATCCCGGATCTTCAGCCGATCGCCGGGTTGGAACCGTCCCTGGATCAGCGCATCGCACAACGCACCATAGACGACGCTGTTGAGGTTCTCATGATCCAGTGACGTGAATTGAGGCATGGAATTCGTCCGAAAAATGGAATAACAAGATACTTGATGCATCTTTTTCGCTGTGTTTCAAGTATGGCGTGTCGCAGACATCATTCACCGAACGGCCTGGCGCGACAATGTCGTCGTCGTCGTGGTCAGCTGACGGGCATAGATTGACGGAAATGCGGGCGACCGCGCCAACGGAGCAAGCATGACGGAGCCATCACCCACCGCCAAGAACGCCGATTCCATGTCGGCAACATGGAGCGCGACATCGCTTTCCGATGCGGAGGCGGCGGTGAAGCAGGTGTATGGCGCGAGCGGCTCGATCAGGCGGCTCTCAAGCGAAAGGGATGAGACCTTTCTTTTTACCCGCTCGGATGGAAAGGACTTCATCCTCAAGATTGCCAATCCCGCCGAAGACCCGGCCTCGCTTGAGTTCCAGGATGGTGCGCTAATGCATCTGGAGGCTGCGGCCCCCAATGTCCCGGTGCCAAGGCTCATGCTCACGAAAACCGGAGCGCCGAGCCATACGCTTTCCACCTCCGATGGCCCCCGCGTCATGCGCCTGTTGACCTTCCTCGGCGGCGAACTGCAGTACCGCACCTCGGCCTCAGAGACGCAGAGCCGCAACGTCGGCCGAGCGCTCGCACAACTTGGGCTGGGTCTCGAAGACTACAAAGGCCGCCCGCCCGCCGGAAAGTTGATGTGGGACATTTCTCATACACTCGACCTTGTCGCCCTGCTCGACCATGTCGGCATCGAGCGCCGAGCGCAGGTGGAGGCCATACTCGCCGAGTTCGAACGCTCAATGCCGGCGATCGCCGCGATCAAGCGCCGGCAGATCATCCATAACGATTTCAATCCGCACAACATCCTGCTTGATCCGGCAGAGCCGACCAAAGTTGTTGGTATCATCGACTTCGGCGACATGGTGCATGCGCCCTTGATCAATGACCTTGCCGTCGCCCTCTCCTATCACCTTGCGACCGACAACTGGGCCGCCCGCACCGGCGCCTTCCTCGAAGGCTTCCTGTCGGCGCGCGCGCTGGAGCCGGCCGAAATCGAGCTACTACCGCTTCTCGCCCGTTCCCGCCTCGCCATGTCCATCATCATTGCGGAGTGGCGTTCCGCACGTTTTCCTGAGAACCGGGCCTATATCATGCGCAACCACGCGACCGCATGCCGCGGCCTGCAGAACATAGTCGATCTCACTCCGGCCGGGCTGAAACGGCTCGCGCCCAACCTTTCCGAGGCTTGATCATGTCGATGGTGAATGCTTTTTCGCGTGCAGATTTCGACCGACTAGACGAGAGCGAAAGGGCGCTTATCGCGCGCCGAGAAAAAGTGCTCGGTCCCGCCTACCGCCTGTTTTACGAAAAACCGCTGCATCTTGTCCGCGGCGAAGGCGTTTTTCTGTACGACGCGGCCGGCGAGCGGTATCTCGACGCTTACAACAACGTCGCCTCGCTCGGCCATTGCCATCCGCGCGTTGTGGAGGCGATCACGAAGCAGACGGCCGTGCTCAACACTCACACACGCTACCTGCATGAAGGTATCGTCGCCTATGCCGAGGCGCTGACGGCCACCTTCCCCGAGGCGCTCAGCCAGGCCATGTTCACCTGCACCGGCAGTGAAGCGAACGATCTCGCCGTTCGCATCGCCCGCTTCGTCACTGGGGGCACCGGCATCATCGCGACGAACCTCGCCTATCACGGCCTGACGAGCGCGGTTGCCGAATTCTCGCCCTCGCTCGGCGAATCCGTGACGCTCGGCCCGCATGTGCGCACGGTGCCCGCGCCGGACAGCTACCGTCACTCGCCCGAACAGTTGGCGGTAAAATTCGGCCACGACGTGCGCGCCGCAATCGCCGATCTCAAACGTCACGGCATCAAGCCGGCCATGCTGATCACCGATACGATCTTTTCCAGCGACGGCATCTTCGAAGGGCCGAGAGGTTTTCTCAAGCCTGCGGTGGACGCGATCCACGAGGCTGGCGGCCTCTTCATCGCCGACGAGGTGCAGCCCGGGTTCGGTCGAACGGGCGAAACGATGTGGGGTTTCGAACGCCACGGCGTTGCACCCGACATGGTGACGATCGGCAAACCAATGGGTAACGGCTATCCGATGGCGGGTATCGTGCTGCGCCCCGAGGTTATCGCTGAGTTCGGCCCAAAGGCGCGCTATTTCAACACGTTCGGCGGCAATCCGGTCGCCGCCGCGGCCGGCAAGGCAGTGCTCGACACTATCTGCATTGAGGGGCTGCAGCAAAATGCGCTGGAGGTCGGCTCCTACCTGATGGGTGGCCTCAAGAGCCTTTCGGATCGATACCACGCTCTCGGGGACGTGCGCGGTTCCGGTCTCTTCATCGGCGTCGAGATCGTTGCCGACCCTGCCGCCAAGAGCCCTGATGCCGCGCTAACGACTCGGATCGTAAATGGTCTGCGAGATCGCCGCATCCTCATCAGCGCCTCCGGTCCCAATGCCAATGTTCTGAAAATACGGCCACCTCTCGTCTTTTCTCGCGAGAATGCGGACATGCTGTTGGATGCATTTGGCGACGTGTTGCGGTCTCTCTGAATAGGAGGCTTCGCGCCGCAGTCGGGTTTTACTACCGATTGACGCTTAGGCGAAGACACAGGTAGAACGGTCTCTCGAGTTTGCTCGCTAGCTTTGATTGTTGCGCGATTGGCATCGCGCTATAACAAACCTTCCTTTCAAAATCGCGGTCAGAACCCATGCCTAGGGCCGGGGCCTTACTTTTGCTTTGGAAGGACCCGTCACGGCCACGGCACCTCTAAGTGCTTCCAACAAAGGCATGGTTTCATCACACCTGACAAGCAGGTGTCGATGGAGCAATCTCGTCGAAGAAAAGCGCCTTACCAACGCCTGCGCGATAAGCGCGGCTAACCATTACGCAGCCAAGGAACCGCAGCACGCGGGTGAGTCCAATGCCGTCCACCAGTGGTCGCCATTGCCGCCTCCATCACAAGATAGATTGAAGGTAAACTATGAAGAGCTTGGACGAAAAACTTCTTATTATTCTGGGCGCCTTCCACAGTGTGCGGTATGGCGTGTCGCCATCCGTCTTACGCGGCGCCGCTGAAAATCATGCCAAGAAACAAGGGCTCGCGGGAAGTGAATACAGCCAGACCCTCGAAGTGGCCATTGGCTCTGGACTTATCGGACTCTCGTCTGACTCATCTCTCTCAATTCGGGCTGCGGGGCGGACGAGGCTAGGCAAACGTTAGCCAGAGCTTGGTGCGGCATGGGGGAACCGCCCCGAGTGGGGCGATACCTCATCCCACGCCTCGCCGAGCGTCGGCACTTCGGGCCGCACGAAGCAGTAAACCGGCTTTCGAGGATTCCAAGAAAACACTTCTCACCGGAAATCGCGCGTCTTCACCTTGATCTGATCGAGATGCAGATAGGGATCGACGATATCGCGCGGACGCGGCCCCTTCGGCAGGCCGCGCGGATCGGGCGCCGGCGCCCCATGATGAAATTCATCCCCCCGCCCATGCGGAAGCGGAAAGCTGGCATCCCGCTCGCCGACGCTGGCAAGTTCGCCTGACAAATCGGTCAGCCGATGGGCGACCAGATGCACGACCTCGCCTTCTCGCTGAATACGACCATAGACGCCGAGCATGCCGGCCCCGAGGACCACGCGGCGATAGCTTTCGAAGGTCTTAGCCCAGACAACCAGATTGGCAATGCCCGTCTCGTCCTCGATCGTGATGAACATCACGCCTTTGACGGAGCCCGGCCGCTGGCGGACAAGCACCAGGCCGGCCGCCTCAAGCCACCTGCCGTCACGCGTCTGCATCGCCTCCCGGCAGGTGACGATGCGGCGCTTCGTCAGATCCGCGCGCAGGAACGAGAGCGGATGGTCGCGCAGCGTCAGCCCGACATGCCCATAGTCCTCCACCACTTCGCCGCCCGCAGTCATCGGCCTTAGCGCCACTGACGGCTCATCGAGTTCGGCGACGGTCCGACTTTCCCGGGCAGATGCCGCGGCAAAGAGCGGCAGCGGCTCGTCGCGCAATGCCTTGATCGCCCAAAGTGCCTCGCGCCGGGCAAGCCTCAGTGAAGGCTGAAACGCATCGGCCTCGGCAAGCTGGACGAGCGAGGCTGCCGGAACCCCTGCCCGACGCCAGAGATCGTCGACGGTCTCGAAAGGTCGTTCATCGCGCACAACGACAATCGCCGCAGCGTCGACATTGGCCAGCCCCTTGGCCATGCGAAGACCAAGACGGACGGCAAAGCGACTTTCATCCGCTGTTGCCTCAAGCGTGCAATCCCAGCGGCTGGCGTTCACACAAACTGGCCGAACCTCGACCCGATGATCGCGCGCATCCCGCACGATCTGGGCCGGGGCGTAAAAACCCAACGGCTGCGCGTTCAGAAGCGCCGCGCAGAAGACGTCCGGGTGCCAGCATTTGAGCCACGAGGAGGCGTAGGCGATCAGCGCGAAGGACGCCGCATGGCTTTCGGGAAAGCCGTAGCTGCCGAAGCCTTCGAGCTGCTTGAAGGTCTTAATCGCAAAGTCCGGCTCATAGCCGTTTGCGACCATGCCCCGGACAAGCTTCTCACCGAACTTCGACACACCGCCGGTATGCTTGATCGGTCCGTCAAGAATGAAGCGTATCGGAGCTTTCAGCAAAGCGCCGCCTCAGCGGGAAAGCGGGAATTCGCGTCACGCGACGGGCGGAAAAAGGGCCGCCGCAGGAGCTTCAACATAGTGGCCCGAAGGGGAAGAGGGATCGACTGCCCCCGTCCGTCGCGTTCCGTGTACACTCTTTGTTTTCGAGCGACTGGCCGCGCGATAAAGCAAGTTACGTTTTAAATTGGACGGAATTCTGCTTTAAATTGGACGCCAATGGAGTTAACATTGGCCGCATGACCAATACAAATCGCCCGAACACACTCATCCAACGTAAGGCCCGCTCCATGGTCGAGACGGCGCTGTCGGACACGCGCGTCGTTCTCGTCGCCGGACCAAGGCAGGCAGGAAAGACCACCCTTGCGCGACAGTTCTCTGGAACAGAGCGGCCGTACTACACCCTTGATGACGCCGGCACACTCAGCGCCGCCAAATCCGACCCTGTAGGCTTCGTTCGCGGCCTCGACCGAGCGGTAATTGATGAAGTTCAGCGTGCGCCTGAGTTAATGCTTGCGATAAAGGAAAGCGTAGATCGCAGCGATGAGCCGGGCCGCTTCCTGCTCACAGGTTCAGCAAACCTCGCCACCGTGCCGGCGGTGGCAGACTCTCTTGCCGGCCGCATGGCCCTAATTTCGTTGCTGCCGTTTGCACAGGCTGAAATCCGATCGACCCCAGGCCGCTTTCTTGATCGCATTTTTGCGGGAGAGGTGCCCGTGATCGCGGACGGACTTGTGCTCGGCGACGACCTTGTTGAGACGGTTGTACGTGGAGGGTACCCTGAGGTCGTACGCAGGACGCAGCCCGGCCGGCGCACCGCGTGGCTTGAAGACTACGTGGCGCTTATCCTTGACAGAGACGTGCGCGACATTGCCAACATCGATCAGTTGGGCAGGTTGCCGCGCCTCCTTAATGTTCTTGCAGAGCATGCGGGACAGTTGGTCAATCATAGCGGATTCGGCGCGGCCCTCGGACTATCCAGTGTCACCGCTCAAAAGTATGTAGCAATCCTTGAGCGACTCTTCCTTGTCCGAACCCTCGCGCCATGGTCCAACAACCGGCTTAGTCGTCTGGTAAAAACACCAAAGTTGCATTTTCTCGACACTGGCCTGCTCGCAACCCTGCGCGAAGACGATGTCAACAGTATCCGTGAAAACAAGACGCGTTTCGGTCCTTTGCTCGAGAGCTTCGTCGCATCAGAACTCCTAAAGCTTGCATCTTGGTCCGAACGCCGACTTTCGTTCTCTCACTATCGGACGAAGGATCAGATCGAGGTCGATGTTGTTGTCGAGGACCGGCGCGGTCGCGTCGTCGGCATCGAGGTCAAGGCATCGTCGACGGTCAAGGCTGAAGACTTCAAAGGGCTTCGTCAGTTACAGGAGGCGGTAGGCGACCGCTTCCTGCACGGCATCGTTTTGCACGATCACGACCGCGTGACGCCATTTGGCGAAAAATTGCACGCCGCTCCGCTTTCGGTCCTGTGGACGATGTAAAATCACGTAAATCGCGCAAGCGGGTGGCCCGGCAGCTTCGATCGGGGACGGTCGGCCACAACGGTCCTCGCACCGACTTCTCGATCGGCTTCGGCGGCTTCAAGCAATCGGGCGTTGGTCGAGAAGGTGGTATCGAGGGTCTGACCGCCTTCATGGAGTCGAAGACGATCGTCATGGCATGACACCGTTTAGGCCCGTCGTCGCGGTAGGCCGCTGCCGCAACGACAGGCTTAGACCGCCTTGTCGGCAAGGAGCTCGGATTTGGCGGCTGGCGGCCATCCCCTGACAGGAACGCTGGCAACTCACATCTACGTAGCCGCGTTAGCGCTGGTCGCAGTTCATTTCAACGCAAGCGGCAGGCGCTACGCAGCGCACATTGAGCGCCTATATCGTCAAGCTTGCCCTGCGCAGGCGGCATGCGGATCGATCTCCGACCATGACGGACGCCGGCGGACACTCATGGTCGCCATGCATGTCGGCTGTGCGTGATGTTAATACTCATCCTCGCCTTGAGGCGATACGAATCATCGGCCAAAGGGCCCTCACCGAAAATCCCGCGTCTTCACCTTGATCTGATCGAGATGCAGATAGGGATCGACGATATCGCGCGGCCGCGGTCCCTTCGGGATACCGCGCGGATCGGGCGCCGGCGCCCCATGATGAAATTCATCCCCCCGCCCATGCGGAAGCGGAAAGCTGGCTTCCCGCTCGCCGACGCTGGCAAGTTCGCCTGACAAATCGGTCAGCCGATGGGCGACCAGATGCACGACCTCGCCTTCTCGCTGAATACGACCATAGACGCCGAGCATGCCGGCCCCGAGGACCACGCGGCGATAGCTTTCGAAGGTCTTAGCCCAGACAACCAGATTGGCAATGCCCGTCTCGTCCTCGATCGTGATGAACATCACGCCTTTGGCGGAGCCCGGCCGCTGGCGGACAAGCACCAGGCCGGCCGCCTCAAGCCACCTGCCGTCACGCGTCTGCATCGCCTCCCGGCAGGTGACGATGCGGCGCTTCGTCAGATCCGCGCGCAGGAACGAGAGCGGATGGTCGCGCAGCGTCAGCCCGACATGCCCATAGTCCTCCACCACTTCGCCGCCCGCAGTCATCGGCCTTAGCGCCACTGATGGCTCATCGAGTTCGGGGACGGTCCGACTTTCACGGGCAGATGCCGCGGCAAAGAGCGGCAGCGGCTCGTCGCGCAATGCCTTGATCGCCCAAAGTGCCTCGCGCCGGGCAAGCCTCAGTGAAGGCTGGAAGGCATCGGCCTCGGCAAGCTGGACGAGCGAGGCTGCCGGAACCCCTGCCCGACGCCAGAGATCGTCGACGGTCTCGAAAGGTCGTTCATCGCGCACAACGACAATCGCCGCAGCGTCGACATTGGCCAGCCCCTTGACCATGCGAAGACCAAGACGGACGGCAAAGCGACCGTCGTCCCCCGTTGCCTCGAGCGTGCAATCCCAGCGGCTGGCGTTCACACACACAGGCCGGACCTCGACGCCATGGTCGCGCGCGTCCCGCACGATCTGGGCCGGGGCGTAAAAACCCATCGGCTGCGCGTTCAGAAGCGCCGCGCAGAAGACGTCCGGATGCCAGCATTTGAGCCACGAGGAGGCGTAGGCGATCAGCGCGAAGGACGCCGCATGGCTTTCGGGAAAGCCGTAGCTGCCGAAACCTTCGAGCTGCTTGAAGGTCTTAATCGCAAAGTCCGGCTCATAGCCGTTTGCGACCATTCCCCGGACAAGCTTCTCGCCGAACTTCGAAACACCGCCGGTATGCTTGAAGGTCGCCATGGCGCGGCGCAATTGATCGGCTTCGCCCGGCGTGAACCCGGCGCATTCGATGGCGACCCGCATCGCCTGTTCCTGGAAGAGCGGCACACCGAGCGTCTTTCCAAGCACCTGCTCCAGTTCCGGCTTCGGGTAAATCACCGCCTCCTTGCCCTCGCGCCGGCGAAGATAGGGATGCACCATGTCGCCCTGGATCGGGCCGGGGCGCACGATCGCCACCTCGATGACGAGGTCATAGAAGGTACGCGGCTTGATCCTCGGCAGCATCGACATCTGCGCGCGGCTTTCGATCTGAAAGGTACCGAGTGTGTCGGCCCGCCGGATCATGGCGTAAGTGCGCGGATCTTCGGCCGGGATGCTCGCGAGATCGAGATTGATGCCCTTGTGTTCGGCGAGCAGATCAAAGCCGCGCTTCATGCAGGAGAGCATGCCGAGCGCCAGGCAATCGACCTTCATGAACTTCAGGATATCGATATCGTCCTTGTCCCATTCGATCACCTGCCGGTCAGCCATGGCTGCGGGCTCGATCGGGACGAGTTCGTCGAGGCGATCGTTCGTCAGGACGAAGCCACCCGGATGCTGCGACAGGTGACGCGGCGCCCCCATCAGCTGCCGGGCCAGATCGAGCGTGAGGCGCAGGCGCCGATCGGACAGGTTGAGATTGAGCTCCTCGGCATGTTTTTCGCCGATGTCCTCGCCCCAGCCCCAGACCTGCGACGACAGCATCTTCGTCATGTCCTCGGGCAGCCCAAGCGCCTTGCCGACATCGCGAATGGCGCCTTTCGAGCGATACCGGATGACGGTCGAGCAGAGCGCTGCATGATCGCGGCCATAGGTGTCGAAGACCCATTGCATGACGATCTCGCGGCGCTCGTGCTCGAAATCGACGTCGATATCCGGCGGCTCGCGCCGCTCCTCGGAGACAAAGCGCTCGAAGAGAAGGTCGTTGATTTCAGGGTCGATCGAGGTGATGCCGAGCACATAACAGACAGACGAATTGGCGGCCGATCCTCTGCCCTGGCATAGAATGTCCCTTGAACGGGCAAAACGCACGATCGAATTCACTGTCAGGAAGTAGGGCGCATATTGAAGCTTCTCGATCAGCCGCAGTTCGTGCTCGAGGTTCTTGCGGACTTTTTCCGGCAACCCTTCTGGGTAACGCCAGGCTGCACCTTCCCAGGTCAGTTGCGCCAGTGTCTCTTGGGCTGTCAGTGCAGGATTGGATCGCTCCTCCGGATATTGATAGGCGAGCTCGTCGAGCGAAAACCGGCACCGCTCCAGGATCTCGATGGTGCGGGTAAGCGCTTCAGGGTAGCGCGCAAAGAGCCGCGCCATTTCCTCGGGCGGCTTCAGGTAGCGATCGGCGTGGCGCTCGCGGCGGAAACCGGCCTCGTCGATCGTGATGTTGTGGCGAATGCAGGTGACGACATCCTGCAGGATGCGCCGCTCCGGCACATGAAACAGCACGTCGTTGGTGACGACCGTTGGCACGCCGACTGAAGCTGCCAGGTTGGAGAGCTGATGAAGGCGCAGCTGGTCGTTCGGCCGGCGGCGGAGTGTCAGCGACAGGTAGGCGCGGTCGCCGAATTCTTGCCTCAGACGGCGCAGCTCCCGCGCGCAGTCCTCGTCAGCGGCATCGGGAAGGAGAACCGCGATCAGTCCCTCGCCATAGGCAACGAGATCGGACCAGGCAAGCCGGCATTTCGCCTTGCCGCCGCGCTTCTTGCCGAGCGACAGCAGCCGGCAAAGCCGCGCATAGGCCGGCCGGTCGGTCGGAAAGACGAGGACCGATAGATCGCCTTCAAGATCGAGGCGGCAGCCGACGACCAGCCGCACGCCGACATCCTTGGCCGCCTGGTGCGCTCGCACGATGCCGGCGAGGCTGTTGCGATCGGCAATGGCCAGCGCCTCGAGCCTAAGTTCGGCGGCACGTTGGAATAGCTCTTCGCAGGAGGATGCGCCGCGCAGGAAGGAGAAATGCGAGGTCACCTGCAGCTCGGCATAAAGCGGCGTCGTCATCCGAAAATCCCGTGCAGGAACCATTGGTGGCTGCCGGTCTCGCTGTGTTCGCCGTCGCCGGCGCGATAAATCCAGTAGCGCTCGCCGGCGTCATCCTCGACCTGGAAATAGTCGCGTACGGCAACGAGCTCGGCATCGCGCTTCCACCATTCGCCGAAGACGCGTTCGGGGCCGTCGGCACGTTTCACCCGTCGGCGCACACCACGCCATGTGAAACTGACCGGCGGATGATCGGGCAGAAGCGCCATCGTCTCGATCGCTTCAGGATGGAGAAGCAAGCGCACCGGTCTTGGCCAATGGCCGGGCCAGGCGAGACCTTCGTCCGGCGCCATCGGCGCGATGCGTTTGATGGAGCGTTCGGGCACGTCGCTGGCGACCGGTTGAAAACGATACAGCCGGCGTGCGCCGATGCGGTTTCCCAGGATGTCGATCAGGCCGGAAACATCGGCCTCCGGTTCCTCGACCAGCGAGGAAACGACCTGTCTTGCCACCAGCGGCTCGGCGTGGGTTGCCGTCAGCGACATGATTTCGATCCCGAAGCCCGGATCGATCGTCTCGATCCTATCAGTGATGAGCCGGATCAGGCGCTTGGCGTCGCGAACGGGCGTCGCGGTGCCTGCGCGGATCGCCTGGTAGGTGTTATCAACGCGATGGAAGAGAAGGTCGACGCGCCGCGCGCCGAGGCCTCTTTCTTCCAGTACCAGACAGAGCGCGCCCACAAGCTTCGCGGCATAGCGCGCAATCGTCTCGGCGGCCGCAATCGGTTCACCGAAGGAACGGCGAACTTCGATAAGCTCAGGCGTGCGGACCGGATCGATCGGCTCGGCAACCTCTCCCATGGCCTGGTCGATGCGACGGCCAAGTTCGGGTCCAAATCGAAGGGCAAGCGGCGCCCGCGGCACGCCGGCCACCTCACCGATCGTGTTGAAGCCCAGCACGCGAAGGCCATGGACGATTGCAGGATCGAGGCGAAGCGCTGCGACGGGCAGGTCACGGATGGTTTCCTGCTGCGCCCCCGGAGCGACGACCAGCGTCGGATGAGCGAGAAACCGGGCGCCGGCATGGGCCGCCCCCCAGGTATCGGCAACCGCAGCCCGCGCCTCGATGCCGGATCCGAAGAACCGGTTGACCATGCCTGACAGCATCAGGTCCTCGCCGCCATGCAGGTGATCGGCACCGGTCGTATCGATCACCAGGCCATCGGGCGGATCGGCAGCAACGATCGGTGCATAGCGCTGCAGCGCCCAGAGCGCCAGGCGTTCGAGCGCTTCTTCATCGGCGGCCGGATCGGCGTCCATGACGACAAGACCTGCGACGAGCGCCTGGGCTTTCGTGGCGGCCATGCGGGGTCTCAGGCCTGCGGCAATCGCCGCGGCATTTACCGAGAGCACCACACGCCTTCGCTGTTCGCGACCGACGAGGACGAGAGGCGTTTCAGCCGGCGGCGCTGCGTCGCCGAGCTTGCGCCTCAGGCGATCCGTGGGCCAGCTCGGAAGGAAGAGCGATACGACCCTTGACATCTGGGGCCTCCACTTCGAAATCTGCACTTTCGCCGGCACGGCAGCGGATGAGTTCGACGAGCCAGCGCGCGCGGCCGACGCCTGGAACCGGCAAGGGGACGGACGGCATGACGGACACGCGCCAGCGCGTGACCGATGCCGTCGGCTGCCCGAAATCCGAGGCTTCGGCCTGTCGTCGCCAGCGGCGGATCGCAATGCCCAACGTGCCGGAACTCTCGGCTGCAAGCTGCAAGCGGCGCGAGGCGGTCATCGAAAGGCGCGCGAGCTCGCCGACGACGGCACCGAGGCCGCCGTGGCGAAGCCCCTCTTCCATGCAGGAAAGAAGCGCCTTTTCGTCGCCGGCCTCCACATAGATGACGCGGCTCGGCGAAAGACCGACTTGAGCCAGCGCCGGCGCGAAGAGATCGGGCCGCGTCACACACCAGAGCACCTTGCCTTTCGAGCGGGCGGCAATGCCCGCGCAAAAGAGAGCCGCCGCCGCGCCGTCGATCGCACCGTTGCCGCCGCCGGCGACCTCATGCAACGAGCCGAGTACAAGCCCCCCACCCGGCAATCGCCGATCAATCTCGGTGACACCAAACGGCAGCACCTGTCGTCCACGGCCGCTTGCGCCTTCAAGGCGCTGGATGCGCTCGCGAAGTTCTGAGACGACGGTATTGTCGACTGGACGGGGCATTTTGGAAGGAACAACTCCTTAGGGCTATGCATTAGCGCTTCCTGTTGATATGTTCTCTATTTGTTCCTATTTGAGTTGCGAGTCAACGAAGTTCAGAAAAGAGACTGTTGATTGCGATCGAGACGCCAGCACGGACACGCTGCTTGGTGCAATGAACAGATCGAATGCCGGGGAACGGGGACAGAAGCGAGCAGTCGTTGATATGAAGCTAGGTGAGAAAGGGAGACTCAACTTTGTGCAATCTCTACAACATCACGACGACACGTGATGCCGTGATCGCATTCACCAAGGCATTCCGCGACAAGGCAGGCTGGAACCAGCCATCCTATGACGTCTATCCCGGCTATCAGGCGCCCGTAGTCCGCGTCGGCGAAGACGGAGAGCGAGAGATCGCGCGTGTCACCTGGGGCATGCCCTCGCCGCCCGCTTTCGTGAAGAACTACGATCCCGGCGTCACCAACATCCGAAACGTCGCCTCTCCGCACTGGAGACGCTGGCTCGGGGCGACCAGTCGCTGCGTCGTCCCCTTCAACTCCTTCGCCGAGCCGGATCCGGCGGCCAAGGTTCCCGGCGGTAAAATCCCCAATGCCTGGTTTGCCGGAACTAAGGAGCGGCCGCTGATGTTCTTCGCCGGCTTCTGGACGCCATGGAAGGGTGTCAGGCGCGTGCGCGATGGTGAGCGCGAATACGAGCTCTTCGGCTTCCTCACCACATCCCCGAACGAGATCGTCTCGCCAATCCATCAAAAGGCCATGCCGGTGATCCTGACCACACCTGACGAGGTCGATCTGTGGCTCACCGGATCCTGGGACGAGGTGAAGCACCTGCAGCGGCCGCTTCCGGGCAACATGCTTGTTGTCGTCGAGCCTCCTGCCGCCCTGCCCGAAGAAGACCTGCTGCTATGACCAGTCGTTGGGTCGCGTGATCGGTGATGGAACGCTCTGAGCGCACGCGAAAGATCATCCATGTCGACATGGATGCCTTCTACGCCTCGGTGGAGCAGCGGGACAATCCCGTACTTCGCGGGCTTCCGATTGCCGTTGGCTTTGGCGAGGCGCGCGGCGTCGTGGCTGCCGCAAGCTACGAGGCGCGCAAATACGGCGTCCATTCGGCCATGCCGTCGGTCACCGCCAAGCGGAAATGCCCGGAGCTGATTTTTGTGACGCCGCGCTTCGATGCTTACCGCGCAGTCTCACAGCAGATCCACGCGATCTTTGCCGAATACACGCCGCTCATCGAACCGCTCTCGCTCGACGAGGCCTATCTTGATGTCACCGATAACCTCAAGGGAATGGAACTTGCGACGGAGATCGCCGAGGAGATCCGCGCCAAGATCAAGGCAAGGACAGGCCTGACCGCTTCGGCCGGCGTTTCCTATAACAAGTTCCTCGCCAAGATGGCGTCCGACCAGAGGAAACCGGATGGCCTCTTCGTCATCACGCCAAAGAACGGTCCGGCCTTCGTCGAGGCGCTGCCCGTCAAGAAATTCCATGGCGTCGGTCCGGCAACCGCCGAGCGCATGCAGAAGCTCGGGATTGAAACGGGCGCCGATCTGAAGGATCACGATATCGCCTTCTTGCAGCAACACTTCGGAAAATCGGGACCTTACTTCTACTGGATCGCCCGCGGCGTCGACGAACGTCAAGTGAAGGCCGACCGGGTGCGCAAGTCCATCGGCGCGGAAGACACGTTCTCCGTAGACGTCCATGATTTCGAGACCGCCAGGGCTGGCCTCGAACCGCTGATCGAAAAGGTCTGGCGCTACTGCGAAGCGAACGGCATTCGCGCCAAGACCGCGACGCTCAAGGTGAAATGGGCGGATTTCACTCAGATCACTAGGAGCAAGACAACAGCGGCACCGATCGCAAGTGCCGCAGAGCTTGCCGCGGTCATGACGATGCTGTTGTCTCCACTCTTCCCTGCCCCAAAAGGCATTCGGTTGCTGGGCGTGACACTGTCGTCACTCGATGAAGCAACGAGCGAAAGCAAGCCACAGCTTGCCTTCGCGCTCTAAAACAGCTTGCTCGTCTGCCAGGACACCGAACGACCGAATGAGGGTTGGCGGATCAACTATGCGCCGGCTACCAAAAGTGGGATGGGTCATGCGGCCAGCTTCCCCTCGCCGTGACAGACCGAGTTGCAAATGACGGCACGTCCGTTCAGCCCATTGAGAATGCAGCAGCGCGAGCCGCACCCACCAAGGCTCACTCCATTCACTCGTATAAATCATGGAAATCGTGATCACCGAACGGGCGGCCTTTGCAGGGAACCTTATTCAGTAAACTCTTAATTAACCATAACCTTGCAGACTTTGTTCAGTCGCCAATCAAATTGTAGCGTACAGCGGCAACTCAGAACCGTAACCCCGCCCACGGGTTGCGGTTTTGCCCATAAAGCCAGGCACCTCTCAACCACAAGCGCAAGGTTAAGCGATGAGTTATGACTGGAGCGGCGCGCGGCATCGCCGGATGAAGGTTGCACGTCTTGGCGCCGCGCTCACTGTGGCGGCCACCGTCGTTGCCGTTGTAGTCCAGGTCATGGGAAGTGCGCTCTAGAGCGACGCAATCGCCGTGAACGGATGAGTTCGGCTCATCGATACGATGACCAACTCTGCGTCCTTGTTTCCCGAAGAGGAAAGGTTCGAATATGATCGACTGGAATACGGACGGTCACGGCAACATAAGGGCATCAACGGTCGCCGGCTGGAACACTGCAATCGACGAGACGGGCGAGCTTTTCCTGAGGATCGAATTCAGCGCCGATCCGGATCTCGAAAACGTGTCGGCGCTGCAGTTCAGATTGACCGCGCAGCAAGCAATGCAAATTGCGGAAAGGCTGACGAACACTTATCGGCAGTCCTCGACGGCGAGCGAGCGCCCAGACCAATCCTTGCTACTGACGTCGCAGGGGCGCCCCGCGCCATAATGAGTGGACAGACCAGGAAGGGGAAAGGACGTGGCTACCCGCAAAGAAATCGCCGATCGTGTGATTGCCAAGTGGCAAGCAAGGGGCATTGCAATTGACCACACCGCCGAGTTCCAGGCTCTGCTCAGACTCTGGATTGCGGGTGACATTTCCATCGATGACATCCGGCGGAGGCACCTGAAAATGCTGCGCGAACGTGCCCGAACGGCAAAGCGCAATTAAACGACGAGACACGTCTTGTGGCATCGCCGGCTAATGTTGAGCCCAACGACGCATCGCCACGGCAAACCCGCTTCCGGTTTATTTCACTGATAGGACGACCAGGCCTGCAATTGGGTCGGTTACGCCGAGCCCTCCTCCGAGGTCCTCGAGCGTCTCACGAAAGCTGTCAAGCGTGGCGACCATCTGCGGCCGGCTCGCCGCCAATGCTTCCATGCTCTCCCATTCCGCGATAATGCAGTATCGTCCCTCGCCAGCCTCGATGATGTTGGCATGACGCAGACCCGACCAGCTTTGAGCTATGTCCCGGTGAGCGCCGAGAAAAGCCTCAGCCATCCCCGGCTTGACCTTGAAGCGGACGACATTGAATGCGGTCATGAGCGCCTCCCTGAGCCTTGTTCTGCCTCTGATAATCTGCCGTCCAAATTGCGCTTTTGGCTAGAGCCTGCACCCGACCGAGAAAGCCTCAAGTACAGGCTCGCCAATCGGAGATATATGGCCGGAGTTCGAGGAAACTAGTCCGGGATCGGAAAGCTTCTGAGTGAGTGCCGACGCCGCCTCGGCGCGCCAGCTAGTTGCTCCAAACCGCTCAAGCATAGCTCGTAGCTGTGTATTTTCTTGCCGAAGGCGATATGCCAGCAGTCTGCGGCTCTTCTTCCAGTGCGGCAAGGTCGTCGGCAACTGGTTCAGCAACAACGAACGCCGTGTTGCTGGCGAGGCCGCGACCGCTGCGTTTCTGTCCTTGGCGACGACACAGCCGTCAGGCTTGCCTCTTGGCCAAATCCAATCAGCTGCCGGACACCATAAGCGGTATCGGCAATGCCGTCTCGGCCTCGTCGAGGATTTCGAAAGTGAATTTGCCAGATGCATCGACCTCAACCGAGTAGCTGAGGCGATCCTGCACGCGGTTGTTCTCGTCGAAGGTCAGTACCTTCGGCTTCAAGGAAGTAAGCCGGCTTTCGTCGAGGTAAACCGAATTGCATATAATGATCTGGTCGCCGGGCTGGCATGTGCGCGCGGCCGCGCCATTGAGGATGCAGCACCTAGAACCGCGTTCACCGAGGATGACGTAGGTGGAGATGCGCGCCCCGGAATTCTTGTTCCAGATCTCGACGAACTCCATCGGCAAGATGCCGGCCTCCTCACAGTGGTCCGGGTCAAGAGTGATCGACCCATGATAGTTGAGGTTCGCCTCGGTGACATAAATGCCATGGAGCTTCCCTGCGACCAGCTTTCTCATGCTTTTTCACACCTCGCGGTTGATCAGGTTTCGTCGCGCCCTGGCGCTGCCGACGAGGCAGAAATCTTCGCGCACGGCCAATCGCCAAGCAGAGAGAAGGCCCCGCCGGGGAAGGCGGGGCAAGGTTCGCACCCAGATGGCTCTCTGAACGCGGGGAAGAAAAACTCCATCGGCCAAGCCGATGCGCTCAGATACGAACAAAGCCGCCCGCAAGGAAGGTCGCTTTCGACAATTCCGGTACGGCTTTGCTAATATATCAACCGGCTCGAATGACGATCCTAATCGTGTCGGCACCAGCTTTTCCCCTCCCGCGTTGTCGCAATCCGTACGGCGTATGTACTAGCCCGCCCCCCGACACGACTAATTCAGTATATTTTTCAGCCCGTTAGCTTGCCGAAGGAGGATATTTAGCGCTTCTTGAGATACCTTCGACGGTTCCGCTATCGGTTCGCCTGCAGCCAGGAACAAACCGCATTTTCGCATCGTTTTACGACGCAACGGATTTTCTCGAACATGAATGGCCGATACGGCACGCAGCTATGAGCGAGCAATCATGACGTGTCGAGGTCCCTAGGAGCGTGGGGCTATCCGGCCCGCGCCCCTGTAGCGTAGAGCGTTTGCGCCGTGTCGACACACCGACTTCGGGAACTATTCCGGGATTCCGCGACGCGAGTTTGCATCCGCATCAATGCTAAAGAGTGGATGCTGCGCGCCGCAATTTTCCGAAAATTTGACAGCCAAGAGCGGAAAAACGAGAATTCCGCTCCACATGTCAAAGTTAATTTCCAATGCGCCTCCAACGGCGCATTATGAGACTATCGCTGGACTTTAAGAAGGGCTCCGGCGGCTGGGAGATCATATGCGCTTTCGCCCTAAGGGAGGGATTGCGCTATGCTTTCTCCACGCCGATCTGGATACATTCTTCCTCAAGATTTTACGGTCGTCTCAACGGTCTTTGAGAAGGTCGCGAATGCGCGGGCAATAAGCCGCGAGAGCGAGGAGGGTGAGTGCTTGGCCCGATATGCGCTGCAACTGTACATGTCCGGGACGCGTGATGAGTTGGACCTCGAAGCGCGCTTGAAGGAGTTCTGCCAGCCGATCGACACGGGGATTCCAGCCGGTGGAGGTACCACCGTCGGAGATTTGCTTCCCGACTTGTCGGCATGGGCACGAGCACTGACTGCCTCACCAAGCACGGCGACCAAAAGATCAGACGTTTAATCGAGACGGTAAACTTCGACCTCCTCCGCCCGCTCGCCGACCCTCTTAAATGAGGGATGACGCAGCTTGCCGTCCTGCGTCCAGGCTCGATACTCGACCTCGGCGACTAGCAGCGGTTCGGAGAAGATCGCGCCCTTGCGCTTCAGCGCCACCGGCGGCCGTGCTGCGGGGATAGCCTCGAGCAGTTCGCGAAGCTCCTCCGATACCTTGCTACTCCATCCCGTCCCGCACCCGCCGACGTAGACGAGCTCGTCCCCCTTCCTCGCCGCCAGAAGCAGGCGGCCGATCGCGCCTGGCATCGTCGAAGGCTCATATCCGACGATCACGAACCAATCGCGCCAAGCACATTTAACCTTGAGCCATTCCGGCCGGCGCCCGGATCGATAGGGCGCGTCCCGCCGCTTCGCGATGATCCCCTCAAGGCCGAGTTCGCAAGCTGCACGGAAGAAATCGGCGCCGTCAGCCTGGACTTCCTCGGAGAAACGTATGGTGCCAGCCGTACCGGCGACGATCGGCTCGAGCAGTTGCCGGCGCTCACCCAAGGGCATCATCCGAAGGTCCTGGCCGTCTAGATAGAGGAGATCGAAGGCAAAGAAGATGATCTCTCCGGCATCGCGCAGGCTCGGCCTTCTCCCGACCGCGCGCTGCAGCAACCCGAAGTCCGAGCGGCCCCGGTCGTCGAGCACAACCGCCTCGCCGTCTATGATCATGGTCGCATGGCCGAGCTCGCGCGCATCGGCGACGACGGAACCGAACTTCTTAGCCCAGTCATATCCGCCGCGAGTGATCGCCCTCACCTCGCCTGGCTCGACATGGATCGCCAGCCGATACCCGTCCCACTTCACCTCAAAGGTCCACTCCGGACCTTTCGGCGGCTGATCGACGAGGGTAGCGACGCATGGCTCAACGCGCCGCGGCATAGGTTCGGGCAGCGGCGTGGAGGTTGGTTTCTTTCTAAGGGTTCTAGCCATTTAACGTTGACGATTTGCTCGTCTCTGGATTATCGCGGCTAACGCAGCGAGTCGACTTTGCGGCAGCTTGACAATGAAAGTATCAATGTCGCGTCCGAAGTTCGACCATGCTTTGTCGCCGTCGATACCCTTATCGATCACGCCGGCCTCTTCGAGTTCGGAGCGCTCCATGTTTATGCGTGCAACGGAAATCTGCAGCAGATCCGAGCCAGTGATCATCGCCCCACTCCCTGCTGTCGAAGGTTCATAGTTCCATGAGTAGGTTGCCGCGCTTCGTTGTCCGGTTCCGCGGCCTCTTCCTCCTCTACCAGCTTTTGGTAGCAATCCTCGATATCCTGCGCGATGCCGTCGGCGTCGTAGAGGTAACCATCTGTGCCGCCGTCATTTTCAATGATCTCGGCCAATGAGTTCATTACCACGCGACCGAGGTATTGTAGGGCGTCGCGATGATGATCGGCGCCTCCGCTCGCGAACGCCTGGCGCGCATCGTCAATCGCCTGACGCATGGCCTGAAATGACCCGTCGATATGGAGCTTCGTGTTCACTGCACCGCCTCCTCAACGCACCGCTTGGCCCTAACGCAATACTCGTGGATAGGTTCACTTTACTATCGACAGACAGTTAAACGCCACAATTGATTCGATTCGATTGGCGTACCAAGCGATCTCATTTGCAATCGGTCAGCGCAGAGGAACATTCCGCATCCGCGGCCGTTGTTTGCATTGCTGATGATCCACTGCCCAACGGATCAAGGCGGGCCTTCATCGAAATTTTTAAGAATGGAGACCCTTTTGTGTAGCACGGTTGGTATAGCACGCGCGCTCTAGGTCCCGTCGAGAATGACGGGGCCATTTCGCTTGCCGAATGGCGACTCTTAGCGATCTCGCCTGTTTCCCAAGTGCGCTCGCGGGCGGTGTGGCAGTAACCCTGGTTCGGCGTGGGTGGGGAACTCTTGTCGGATGCAAGCTTCGACGCGATGGCGGTTGGCCGTAAGGAATGCCTACGTTGATAAACCGGGCATGTGTCGCCTTATGAACAATCGTCGATGCAATAGTTTCAGTCGGTGAGGACAGGACAAATCCCGGATCGAGTTGGCATCTGCGCAAAAGCGACAAGACGATGGACTACTTTGCGTACCTTGCCCGTCAAGCGGGAAAACTCCGTGCTCACGCAGCGGATCGTAGATCAATTAAGTTCCAAGTCCTTTGAACGTGATGGGCCCCCAACGGTATCGGCAGATACCTGAAGAGCGCGTCCTAGATCTCGTCACTACGGAACCGTTTCCAAAGACAGCAGTTTGTAGTCTGCTCCCAGGTTTTCCCATTGCCCTGCGGAGAGAGGAATTGGCCCCCGATAGCTCCAGGGGGCCAATTCTTGCTGTTCTGCGCAGCCAGCACGTGCATGTGGGGCACCTATGAAGTGCGCCCCGGCCTCTTTTCTGAAAACCCGGCCACCCTATCAGATAATCCTTTGCCACCGCGCAATTTGTAGGATTCGACATGGTGGCGCGGAACAAGTCCCCTGGATTGCGGTTTAGACGACGAGCCCAAGCTATCCACTTCCCCTGCGAGGGCTCATTGGACAGTGAACCTCTCTTGGCCCCGTTGGTTGCACTTTGGGGCCATTTTTTTGGCGTCAGGAACGTTCGGCGCCTCAGGGCGTTTCCTGTTGCCTATGATCCATTACCCCCGCGAATCTAGGCCGATCTCCATCGATAGTAAGGTGAATGGAGCCTATTGGCATTACGCCGACCTCTGGCCCCGCTCTCCCCGGACGGGGCCTTCTTTTTTTACGGAGGGGAACCCGAAGGACGGCGACCGTATCCACTGAGGCTGCAGATTCAGCTACGTCGGGTCAATCGGCAGATACCTGAGGAGAGCGTCCGAGGAGACTTGTCGGTGGGAACGGAACCGTTTCCAGAGACAGCGGTTGGTAACTGGCTCCCAGGTTTTCCTTGCCCTGCGGCGCGAGAGGAATTGCCCCCCGACGCTCCGGGGGGCCGTTGCCGGTGCTCACTCTTTGCGAACTCGTGCCGGCCGCTCCACCGCTCGGAGACATGGACGGTTGCCCCTTGCCTACGGTCGTGATTTGTGGCGCCATCAAAATCTAGGCGGCAACAATTCGGGGGAATCCAATGATAGACACGCAGTCCAGTATTTTGGACCAGGACCTATCCGATTTGATCAGGGGCCAAATTGAGCAGCGCCACACAAACGAATTTCGGGCAATACTCTCAACCGGCAATGAGATTACGATGCACGGACCCTTTACTATTGGGCGCGACTTCATCATCTACAAAACTGCGAAGGATGACAGCGGCAAGTGGGCAATGACGCCCTTTGCTCATATCGTGCAGTTGGTAATTTGACGAAGACTTCGGCGCTTATCTAATTGCGACCACACGGCGAGAAGTGTGCTATTCTTCTGGGGTTGCCATGCGGCGACCGGACACAACCGACCCCTCCCTAACCGCACGGACCGCGAGGCTCAAACGGCGCTTGCGCGTCTCTTTGCCAGAAATGACGAGCTGACAATGGCGACGAATGCATCAGCATTCACAGCGCTCCAAATAGGAGGAAAGCACCATGTCAAGTCGTCTCGTTTTCTCGCTACTCATCGCTTCCGTGGGCATCCTTATGGTTTGGGCCTTCAGACCCGCGCCGACGATCTTCACTGGTTATGAAACACCGCCTAGCGCAGCCAAAACCGACCGCATAGACGCCGTACCTCGTTGAGGGAATCGGACGGCCAATAGACCGCGAAAGAAGGCGGCCACCCTCCCGCATAGGCGGCGGTCATTGCATGGTCGCGCATTCCAGGGGCACAACTTGCATTTGTTGCGCCGTTGAGTGAACATTATACTTGGGGAAATTTCGAGGGGCAATTGTGAAACCCACGCTGACTGCTACATTGCTAATAGCCGGGGTGCTCTCGTTTTGTAGCGAGAACGCGATCGCCGCGAAGAACGGCATTTTCGTCTACGGTTGCACGTCCGACGGGAAACCGGCGCGTATGCGCGTGGTTGCCCCACTTAAGTACAAGGGCGCCGTAGAGGCAGGATTTCGCAATATGATACGGCAAAAAACGTCAGATTGGTTTCTTGCGCAGAAGAAGACCGTTGATCTGACAGAATTCGAGCAAGCCCTCGAAGTCATGATGCAATCAAGCGGCGGCAAGCTCCCAACGCAAAGCCCTTCCGCCGTTGCGAGATCTGTTGAGATTGGCAAGCGCGCAGCCTCACTGAAACTCTATTGCGGCGGTTAACATAGTGCTGGAAGCGACCACCGGCGTTCTTCGCGGGCTCGCCCGCCTACTTCTGCCCACATTCGAAGCCTGAAGTTGGTTGTGAACAAAGCCGGCGTCGCCTTCCTCGTGCTCATCTGCATTCTCCTTGCCCTGGTATTAAGGATCCTAATGTTCGACCCGGGGGTCGAGACGGCACAACCAGATCTGCCGGCGATGGTCCTCGCCAATTAGGGCCCTCCGCTTGGTCTGCGACGGAACAACGGGGCGTCCGGGGTGTTGCTGTAGATCGCAACGAACTGGGAGTGCCTCATGAAGATAGTCGTCATCGCAATTGTCGCCTCGATCATGAGCATACTTGTTTTCAAGTATGTCGACGGGACGTTCGGGACTTCCGAGGTCGTCGCGACTGCGGAGCAACTATCTGAAGACTAACAGGCGCCGTCCTCCCTAAAACATCGGCTGTCTCGCCTTTGTCGGCGAGTGCCTGCGCGAACTTCTCATGGCGCGCGTTTTTTAGGACTGGCATTGATCCAACCTCGGAGAGTGGGGATGGCATTCAAGATGACCGAATTCGCTTGCTATTCCCTCGCCGTTGGCGGCTAGCTCTTTCGTCAACAGGAGACGCGCAAATGGCCAAAGGTCAGGTACGAAGCAATAAGGAAGCCAGAAAGCCCAAGAAGGACAAGGACAAGGCTGCCGCGAAACCCGCTGCGCCGACGTTAGGATCTCAGGTGAAGGACACCAATAAGAAGTAACGCCCACGGTCGCGCGGGCTGCGTTAATCTGGACATCAATGACGCCGCGACTCCAGGGTCCGTGCTCAAATCGGGCCGTAGGCGATGATCCAACCTCCTGGCGAACTCGTTGACTTCAGCGGCGCCGAAACCTTGTGTGGCAGGATCACAACCCGTTTTCCAGGCCTCCCGGCGAGGACTGGCGCCGAATGGACCTCCGTTTGTGTCCGGTTGACCTAAAGCAGAGCTTGGAGAAAGCGGGGCTGAGCTACAAGCGAGGCGCCGACCCATGGAATGGTTCATCATTCGGTAGACTGAAGGCCGCTGCGATTTCCCCCGTCCGGCTGTAGGCAAAGGAATTGGAAGTGTTGGCCTATATTGATCAGATCATCATGCTTTGCGCCGGCCTCTGGATGACGGCAGCAGGGTTTGGCTACGTTCAGACCAACACTCAGGTACCATGGCTCGCTCAACTCACGAGGCACTTTCGATGGATGGGGCCGCTGCTGATCGCTATCGCGATTGTTCTCTTGCTTGCCGCCCCTACCGCATAAACCGCGGTCCTTGGGTCGTCGCGCTTGTCTGCCTCCTTATGCCCACATTCGAGGGCTGAAGTGGGGCATGGATAAAGCCGGCGTCGCCTTCCTGGTGCTCATCTGCATTCTCGTTGCCCTGGTATTGAGCATCCTAATGTTCGAACCGGGGGGCGAGACGGCACCACCGGAGCCGCCGGCGATGGTCCCCGCCAATTAGGGGGACCCCCCGCTTGCTCTGCGAAGGAATAATGGGGCGTCCGGGGTGTTGCTGTAGATCGTGACGAACCGGAAGTGCCTCATGAAGATAGTCGTCATCGCAATCGTCGCCTGGATCATGAGCATACTTTTTTCAAGTATGTCGACGGGACGTTCGGGACTCCGAGGTCGTCGCGACTGCGGAGCAACTATCTGAAGACTAACAGGCGCCGCGCCACGTTGCCCAATCGGTTACGCTCAGCGGCGGCCGGATTTCTGAAATATTAGCAGTGATAGACGAAGGCGTGAGGCGGTGAAGTCCTCGCTAAGATCGGGCGAGTGTTCCCTCTGATCGAGCCGCATATGCGTCATCTGCTGTCTTGCCTTTGGCGAGTGCCTGCGCGAACTTCTCGTACCGCGCGCTTTTCAGGACTGGTCTTGATCCAACCTTGGAGAGTGGGAATGCATTCAAGATGACCGAATTCGGTTGCTATCTCCCGCCGTTAGCGGATAGCTTTTTCGTCAACAGGAGACGCGCCAATGGCCAAGGGTCAAGTACGAAGCAATAAGGAAGCCAGAAAGCCCAAGAAGGACAAGGACAAGGCTGCCGCGAAACCCGCTGCGCCGACGTTCGGATCTCAGGTGAAGGACACCAATAAGAAGTAACGCCAACGCCGACATTCGAGCGGGCTGCGTTAACGGACACCGCGCCTTACGCACTGGTTCGTCGTCAAGGCCAAAAAAGTAGAACTGACGCGGCGATAAAGACGAGCGACAGTAACGCGAATCCTATTCGGTTTTCGCCGCTAGCCAGCCTCCATCGATTTGTTGCCGGATCCCTCAGCTGCCACCACCGCGTCGGCCTGTTGGTAGCTCGGTGGTTGATATCTTTCACGTAGAACATTTGCTTGGTTCAGCCACTAATACGCACCAGAACGATCCGGGAACAACTTATGTGGCAAAGCGGAACAACTAACCCCACTAGATTATGGGATTTCAGTTTGTCGCGGAACATACCTGCGGCTTCCACGGTTGTGAACAGTCACAACCCGGGAGGAAACCTATGGCAGACGACAAGAAGAACGTTGGTCGCGATCGCGGACGAGTTGCCGCCGGACAGGCTTACGAACTCAATTACTTCAAGCGGAAGCACGGCCTCACCGATGACCAGGCCCGCAAGATCATCAAAGAAGCAGGCAACTCGCGAGAGAAGGCGAACGCATTAGCCGAGAAACGAAAGAAGGGCTAAAGTCGGCGTCGCGAACACAAAAACGGGAGCGACGTATGGCTACCACACGAGCCGGTATCTCCGCCCGCGTCAAGATGATTTTCATCGAAATACTCGGCGTCAAAGCCGCGGACCTTGCCGACACCGCTGCAATCGTGGACGATCTTGGAACTGACCCGCTGAAAATATCCCAGTTGTCGATGTTGATCGAAGAGGAGTTTGGGATATTCATCGCCGAGGAGTCGATGGAGCAACTCGTGACAGTTGGGGATGTTATCGATTTCGTTTGGGGATCCAAACGCTTGTATGGCCAATAAAAAAGCCGAGTAAAAAACCGACATTATACATTCGCCTCGACGGCCACTGCCAAACTATAAATTTACTTATAGTTGGCACTTCCACCTGACATTGGGGCGATATGGACGAAACACGGTCCGCGTTCTTGGGTGACCTACGAGGCGAATTCGACAGCCGCGAGAACGTCTTCGAACTTTCGCAATGTCCTCCTCTCGCCGGGGGTCCGTGAAGAGATAGAGGACAGCCTTCGCGAGCAATATGAAGTGCGACGGGCCGGGCATGACCTTTGACGGGATCCGCAGTTCGAGGCTCCGAAGCCGGACATAGTCGGTGGGCGTCAGGTAGGCGAGCGTGCGCAGCTGGTGGACGCGGACGGCGATGACGTGATCGGTTGGTGTCTGGGCCGAGCCGATGCTTATGCAGCAGAGGCTTGCGCCTCCGGTAGGACCTGCTTTGCGGCGCCAGGAGCCTATACCTGATTGATTGCCCAAAGATGCTTTGCGCCGAGACGCCACCGGCCCTCCTTGCAGCCGTTGGCGAACTCGTCGTGCGATTGGCATTCGGCGACGACGACGAAGCCTGGGCGGCGAACTCGCCTCTTCTCCTGCGTGATGCGTCGAGGCGCATCCGCTCTTCGCGGAGGCTTCGGTATTCGAGGGCGGCCATAGCCGCCATTTCTGATGCGATCGGCAGGAAGGACCTGTTCTGCAGTTTGTATTCGCCACGCTTCAGGCCGACGAACACGGTGCGCCGACCGTGGATCAGCATGCCCGTGAGAGCGATCCGATATTCCTCGGTCGGATCTTGGGACTGGATCGATGCGGGGATCATCATGCCGGCGTCCATCAGTGAGGCGATGCATTTGCCGACCTCGTCGACGCCAAATGCCGTCGAGAGGCGGTGCGCCGCGCCCGGTACTTGTTCCCACGCTTCGGCATGGCGATGGCGGCCTGGTACTGTTTCGCGGACACGTGCTCGGTCATGCAGCCACCTCGCCGGGGCGCCCCGGCCCGAGCTCTTGGAACAAACACCGCTCGGTCGCGGTTGCACCACTAAAGAGGAGGCCTCCATGCCCAAGTCCCCAATCCCGACCATTCCAGATCCCGAATTCCCGCCGGACCTGCCGCCGGACGCTCCACCAGATCTGCCGGAGCCCCCGATCGAGGAGCCGGAGCCCGACGTCGGTCCCGACGTACCTCCTATTCGCCCTGTGCCCGGCGCAATTATTCCGCCGAAAATGTAGGCGCGACCGCAAGATAAGGAGAGGCCGGTGGAAATCCAGAGTTGGAGCAAATGCGTGATCATCCAGCTTCCGGAGCTCGACGGGGTGCAAATCGTATGGACCCCGGGTCGAGCGGCTAAGCTCCTGAGCGAGAACTGGCCCATAGACTTTGGCGTCGCGTACTCGGACGCGCTTTACAAATGCACCGACGCGGCGATGGGCACGTATCCATGGGAGCAAGCTCGCGCCGCGTTCATTGAAGCGATCGCCGAGGCAAAGGTCACAAGGCTGCGCTGAATCCATTCGTCTTATGCTGCCGCACCTCCCGGTTCGCGGAACAAAACTTATGCGGCTCCATTAGGCCTGCAAGAAGGGAGACCGATATGACCGACGACCCCAAAGAGCCGAGAAAGCCCGTGGAGGTCCCGCCCGGCGAGACACCCGACCCCATGCCAGACAATCCGGATCGCCCCATTGAGGAGCCCGGACCGGACGACGTCCCGGAAGAGGCGCCAGACGTCACCCGTGTGCCAGGTGAGGAAATACCGGCTGAGATGAGCGGTTAAGCTTGCTAAGCTTCCCGGTCGGATCTCTCCGTTGGAACAGAATTCCCTAATATACGTTTCGGAAAGGCCAACCCTACGGAGGCCGCGATGATAAACATCTGGGATGCGAACGTTGAAGTGACGTTTGATAATCATTTTCACGTCATCAGGAATGCCCGAGAGGCGGTCGCATTCCTTATGAAGTCCTGGCCAGAGACGAAGAGCGCGAGTTACGCAGCGGCCCGGAAAGCTTGCCTGGATGCTGCCGAGGGAACGATTCCTGGCGCGGAAGCCAGGGCCGCCTTTGAAGCTGCTGCGAAAGAAGCCGGCATTCTCCGATAACGTTGGTGTCGCCCGGCCCGAGGTAGGCTGCCGCCGCGCGCTCTTCAAGGGCAGCGAGAGACCGATGGCACCATCACGAAGACGGGTGATCACTGCGAGTTTATAGTCTCGCACGCCGTTGTCGGCGCTGTTGATGGATTTTTGATGCGGAAGATCTAGGCTTCGAGATCTCTTCGCGGAGGTGGTCGGGGTCGGTCATGAGTGCGTCACCCCATACTCAACCGCAAGGCTGCTCAGTCATTCCGCCCCTTCCGCGCAACGCGGCGATGGCTTTCCGCGCTGCTTCATCTTGACGGCATCGGTCAGCGCAGCCTTGAAGCGTTCGTGCTCGTCCCAGAACGGTCCGCCGTGGCGGGCAGATCCATTCTGCGAGAGACGAGCCGATACCGCGCAGCTTCTCAGCGATGATCAGCCGTTGTTTCAAGCTGAGCCAGTGCACGAATACGGGCGGCCTTTTCGATGAATTAGGCATAGCCATCTTTGCTGCACGCAGCAGCTCTCGTCCTTCCTTCGCGGCTTTCTCAGCCGCGTTGGCTTCCTTCATCTCCCAGTAGCGAACGACGTCGGTTTCGTTGTTCCACCAAGCTTTGAGACGGCATTCCGTCCATTGCTTCTGGGTTCGCCCTTGGCGGCGTGCATCCGGCCGATCGACGGCTTTCCCATCGCCGATTTCAAAGAGGCGACCGTCACCCGGTACGTAGCCAGTGAAGGCAATGGACAAGCGGGAATTCCAACAGAGCAAGGTAGCGATGCTCGACTTCTTCGACGACCTGATCGGGGTTGAGCGCGGCAACGCGCACCGAAACGCAGGTAGCGCCTAATAATGGCTGAGAATTCCGCGATCTCCCGGACCACCCACACTTGGATGAGCTGCACCAAGCTCAGCTCGGCATGCGACGGCTGCTACGCCGAAGCGGCTGATGGACAAGGGTTACACAAGGTACCATGGGGCAACCGCGCGCGTCAGCGCACCGGCGCCCATACTTGGAATGACCCGCTGCGCACGAAAACCGCAACACCCCGACGAGCAGGAAAGCGGGGCCCCAAATCAGCGGAACTCCGGCGTTGGAGCCGATGCACCACGATCAGCAAAGCCTTACGTCGTGCGAACTTTTCCGACTTCTTGTACGTGTCCCGGCTCTTCGCGGTAGGCTTGTTCCAGGCGGTCAATCTTCGTTGATCGCAGGCGGCCGCTGGAACGGAGGAAGGCCAGCATCGCCTCAATGTCATCGCTGCCACCGGGAGGCTCGCCGTAGGGCACAGGGCGTCGAGACAGCTTCTGCGCCCAGTAACGGATCTCGCGCTCGGCCGGCGGGTAACACATGCCGAGGCGGTAAAGCCGAGTATCTGTTCGAACCCATCGTGGGGGCACCATATCGTCCATTTGGACGATGGGAGACGTGTGCCCATGCTCCCCGTCGCGGGTCACAGGCTCGCTGAAGAACCAGCCGTATAGCCACGGGCGCCGGCCGCCTTCGCTGTCCTCCTCGATAAGCCACCCTTCAATGATCGGAGCAGCATCGAACTCCGTAACGGTCGGCCGAGCTGCTATGAACGGATCCACGTCAGGGAAATAGGGATCGGGAGCATTGAGAGGGTCTTCGAATGGTACGCCCTTGCCGAGTTCGCCGTCAGCGTGCTCGCTGCAGACGACCTTAGGGAGGCCGCCGAAGGTGTGCAGACGCCCACGGCGTCCGCAGACCTCGCAGATGTGAAAGGATCGCGCGGCGGCTAGCCGGGAGGCATCGTCGATCGCGCGGCGAGCATCAGGTGCGATCTGTGCGATGGCATAATGCATGTGCAGAACGCCCTTCTTCTCCATCACCTCGAGCACCGTGAACGAGCCTCCTGCAGCCATCACTTTGTCGGCCTCGGTGAAGAATGCGTGCAGGATGCCCAGCCAACCTTCGCCGCACGCAATCGCCAAAGGACGACGGTCCAATCCGAGATGCGGATACCGGTCGTTCGGGCGGATGATCAGTCTCACTGTTTGGCTCTCTCGTTTCTTCCGCTTAGAGCAGGAATTCCGCGGACCAGTTGTTGCGCCAGGTTGTACAGCGTCAGGAGCCGTAGATTGGAGCTCGAGGTCCACCGGTCAACCGGCAATGATCCGGCGAAGGTCCGGCTAGGTCCACCAACATCGCCGGGAAAATCCTGCTCCGGCGCTAATGCCGCCGGTTGTCGTTGGTCGATGTTGCGCTTTCCAGGAAAACGATGCCGGAATAGAGGACCGGTGTTCCATCGCGATCCTGGAAACACCGACCAAAAGCAACGACCGAGACATACAAGCCAGCCCGCGTCCTGACGCGGTAGAACGACTGCTGGGCTCGTCCGCTCACGATCTTTTCCGTAATTGTCTTTGCCAACCCTGGTCGATCCTCCGGATGGACCCGGTCGAGATAAAGTTTCAGCGGCAGTCCCTGGCTCGTCTCGCTCGCGGCGAGACCGAAGAGCGCAGCCAGGGCCGAATCTCCATAGACAAGGTCGCGAACGATATCCCAGGTGAAGATCCCGGAGTCCGTCGCATCCGCATCTGTGAGTTCGACAATAATCGTGCGCTCTCCGTCCTCCTTCATTGTTCCGCCTAACCCCCTGCCATCAATTGCCGTTGGCCACTCGTCGCAAACCCAATTCCGTTCGGGTGCCCACGCGGGGTGTGCCGATCGAACAGCTGGCGCAAGCCATCATGAAGCCGTTTGTTGAAGCCGCCATCACAGTCCTCGAGCAGATCGAGATAGAATGTCGCGATCGTCCCGAATTCGGCTGCGTCGCGCGGCACGCGTCGTTCGATCGATTGAAACAACTGCTTAATCGTCTCTTCGAGTGAGCGGAAGCGCTCAATATCATACCCGTAAACCGTCTCATCCAGTTGGCACTGGGCCGTTTTAAATTGGATCACGAGGTCTGCGACGCTCGTAGCGGTGTTCGTGTCAGATCGTTGAATTCTCATTAGCACGCACTAACAGACACGACTACCCGCACCGCTACCCGCCACGTCAGATTCTTTCGCGCGCGCAGCATTTCTTGTAACGAACGGCGCGCGCGTGGCCGATAAGCAGCATTGTTTCGCAATCCAACTCCAGGTGAGGCCCCGCTTGGACCGGCACTCAGATCCAAATGGCCGGTTGTGCGTCAAGGTAACGGCTTCCGCCCGGGCTCAAACTCAGCGTCGGAGCTGCAGGATATAGCGAGCAAGCTTTCGGCTCTCGCGCAACAAATCAAATCAATCGCGGCTACCCCGCTCGGCGACGCTATCGATCTCGACGAAAGCAGCGAGCGGTCGCGGAAAGCGGCAATAGAATAACTTGGAAACATTGCTGCTATTGCGGATTGACCGGACGCTGTCCCCGCAAACTCTCTACGCTAAACCGCCCAATTTCCGAAGTCCGAAGGCAAGCGGCGCGGCGTGTCTGCGACCGCGCCGTTAAATTTGGCGAACAGAGCCTGGCGGCAAAGATAGAGCGCCTTTTGTTTGCCTCCGAGCCGTTGAGCCACGACGAAGTTCATTTACGATGCAAGGTTCTTCGGCCGGGCATATCGAAGGTGATGGCCGGATAACACCAACGACGGATCATGCCGTAAAATGCTATCAACCATCACGATTAAAGCCGCCCGCGATGAAGATGTGCCTGTACTCGGAAAGTACGGGGCTGACCTGATGGCGCTTCATCATCAATGGGACCCCGAGCGCTTCATCCCGACGGGAACCGGCACGGAGGCATCTTATGCCAGATGGTTGGGAAGTCAGCTTGAAAAGTCCGAGGTCGTGGTCCTCGCCGCTGAGCAAGATGAAATGATCGTCGGTTACGCCTATGCATCTGTTGAGGGCCATGACTACATGGCGCTCCGAGGACCGGCGGGCGTCATTCACGATCTTTTCGTCGAGCCCGAAAAGCGCAGCCAAGGCATCGGCCGGATGCTGCTCGAGGCAGCTGTTGCAGCGCTTAAAGAGCGAGGAGCAAACCTTATCGTGCTTTCCACGGCGCACAGAAACGAAGCTGCTCAACGGCTCTTTGCCGCAGCGGGCTTTCGCCCGACGATGGTCGAGATGACACTCGACGTGAAAGCTTAATTTCTCGGCATCCAGGGCGCCGACACCTCACCTGGCCAGCCACCAGCGACCGGACATGTCGGCGATGCGCGAACATCTGGGCTCGAACTTTTCCGGTGTGTTGAAGCCGACAAGCCGAACGCTCGTACCATGCTGATGCGAACCGTGTCGCCGTCGGTGACCGTAAAGGATTGAACTTGAAAGTCGGCAGAGGACGTTGCCGGCTGATTGGAGCTGGGTCCGCTCGTCGACAGCCTTTCGGTCGACATCTGGCCGACCGCGACCGTTATCACCATCAGCAGCAACCAAGGATTTTGAAGTCTCTCTGGCTGAAGCGTCGCCGGCGGACACTACGCCAAAGATGGCGCGCGGCAGTCAACGCTCTCTGGTTTGCGTCAATCGGGTTGATGAACGAGATTCCGGCGCCGAGCCGCGCGAGGGGACCATAAAGGTCAATCTTCTGGCGCATGTCCGTGAGGACTGGCGCTGCCAGGCGGCAGGCTGCCCTTCGCGCAAGACCTGGTCGATGCGACGGCGATAAGAGGTGACCTAGACCTTTTTCCCCCAAGCCAAAAGGCGAGGTATCTTGGCCGTGGCATTCCGCCGATCGCCAACGAGAAAGGCCCGCCCCTCACCTACTAGGGGCCTCGCCGTCGAGCGATATCGATGACGTTGTCCCGCGACGCGCTCGACTCCTCGAAATCAAGATCGCCTGTGCGTTGCCGCATAGACTACAGATCACAATGTCATTTCTTGACAGATCGTTCCAGAATAGCTATTTCACGGCGATGGCGCGAAAAAAGGAATTCGACAAAGACAAGGCGGTGGGTGCCGCAATCGACGTGTTTCGCGAACACGGCTTCGAGGGCACATCGACTGAGATGCTGGTGCGCGCGATGAAGATCGGACGACAAAGCCTCTACGACACCTTTGGAGACAAATGGGCGCTCTACCGATTAGCAGTGGAACGTTATGCATTCGAAGAAACTGAAGCCCACGTGACGATGTTGCGCAGCCAGCGACGGGCCGTCGACGGGATCGCGGCAATGATAGAACGAGTGGTGGAGCGCGCCCATTGCGCCTGCCTCGGCGTCAATTCGATTTGTGAATTTGGCCAGAGCCGGCCGGAACTTAACGCGCTCCATCATGCTGCCGACAATCGCTTGAGGAAAGCGGCAGTGGAGTGCATCAAGCAAGCCCAGGCCGAAAACGATGTCGAAAAATCGCTGTCGGCAGAGGCTGTTGCCTCCTTCCTCATTACCAGCATCGCTGGCATTCGTATCGCGGCCCGTGGAGGTAGCCCTCGCGCGGAATTGGAATCTCTCGGAGAACTGGCAATCCGTGCAATCCGGTAGCACCCCAAAAAAATTTGCACAATTCTGGAACAATCAGTCAAGAAAGGAGCTGACTATGAAAGCTGTGGTCATGAACGGCATGGGCGATAGCGACGTTATGGAATTCGTCGAGCGCCCAGAGCCTGTGGCAACGCCCGGACACGTTATCGTTGAGGTCCGCGTGGCAGGTGTGAATTTCATGGATATCGGCGTTCGGCAGGGCATGGCGTGGACGGAAACCCCGAACCCGAAAGTGCTTGGCGTCGAGGGCGCCGGCCGCGTGCTCAGTGTTGGCGACGGCGTTACGGATCTTGCCGTGGGCGATCACGTCGCCTGGGTCTATGCCCCCGGAAGCTACTCCGAGCGGCTGTCGATCCCGGCAACGTCGCTCATCAAGGTCCCCGACTTCATTGATGACCGAACGGCCGCATCAATCATGATGCAGGGCCTGACCGCCAGCCACTTTGCCACCGATTTCTATCCCGTCCAACCTGGGGACATCGCGCTCGTTCATGCTGCAGCGGGCGGCGTAGGACTGCTCCTGACGCAGATCATAACGCTCCGAGGCGGGCGCGTCATCGGGCGCGTGTCATCGAAAGACAAGGTCGCCATCGCGCAAAATGCCGGCGCTGAGCACGTGATCGTCGATACAGAAGGAGAGTTTGTCAACGAGGTGCTCCGCTTCACCGGTGGTCGGGGAGTGGACGTGGTCTATGATGGCTCCGGTCCCAAGACATTCAAAGCGTCCCTCGAAGTACTGCGGCGGTCAGGAACGCTCTGTTGGTATGGCCCGGTGCTGGGTGGGCCGGGCCCGCTCGACATCATGAGCCTGCCGAAAAGCGTCAAGATCGGCTATGGCGTCTTCTTCGATCATATCCACTCACCCGAACTCTTTCGCGAGCGCGCCGGCCGGCTTTTCGATTGGATCGCGGACGGGTCGTTGAAGGTCACTGCAGGGGGAAGCTACCCTCTCAAGGATGCTGCGCAGGCACATAAGGACATGGCCAGCCGCAAGACAACTGGCAAGCTGCTCCTGATTCCAGGAGGGTCGTGAACAACCCACGTTTGGATGAGCAGTCGACAGCCCCGACAACCATTCTTCCGTGTCGCTTGTTTGTAAATTGGCCGCGATATCCTGAGAGCTACATCCAACAGGTCGCGACGGGAACCAGGCGGACTGCGAGCATCGCTCCTCGGGCGGGGTCGCCAGGTTAGGTACCGCCGCCGCGCTCAGCTCACTTTGACACACCAGTGAACGAGCAATATCGATGATCTCCCCGGAGATGCTGCGAAAACTCCATCCTGTCCCTTAGCGATCGGGAGAGATTCTCACTGAAGATAATGCTCAATGCAATGAAACTTGGCGCGTCGGCTGGCTCACGGGACGCATGGGCGGAGCGTTGCGCGATATAAGTCGCGCAACCAACCGTCCAGATGCCGTGACCACATCTATTATGGCGTCGTAATATTCCTCATCCTTGGTCAGCTCATCTACGACCCGTTGACCGTAAGCGACGGCAGCCCCATCCGATGAATACTTTCGACCGACTTCGTCGCGGCTAACGACGCCTGCTGTATGGATATTAAATAGATAGCGGCGCATGAGATCCCACTCCGTACGTGATGCCGCTGCGCTGATGAAACAAAGCGCGCTGCCAGCGACAATTCGAGGCTTGACATGAGCGCGCAACTTATCGGGCCCTGACCGCCTTGTCGCGTGACAGGAGCGTGACGGTGACATTTACGGCTATCGGGCCATGGTGCACTGGAAAAGCGGTGACCACCGTGCAACGCCGCATTCCTCCAGCCCAGGGGCAAGGTCAGCCGAACGCTGCGGTGATCCCGACACTCAATTGGCGTGGGGTGCTACGCGCCACACCTTGTTTCCGACATCATCGGCGACCAGCAACGCGCCGTCGCGAGCAATCGCAACGCCCACCGGCCGACCCAAAGCCTTACCTTCGGCGCTTAGGAAACCCGTGAGGATATCGCGCGGCGGGCCGGACGGCCGGCCGGCGGCAAAAGGCACGAAAATGACCTTGTAGCCGCTGCGCGGGATGCGGTTCCATGAGCCGTGTTGACCGACAAAGGCACCGCTTTTCATCTCGGGCCCGAACAGATCGCCGGTGTTGAAAGTCAGGCCGAGTGACGCCGTGTGAGGCCCGAGCGCGTAGTCAGGCTTGATAGCGACGGCCACAAGCTCCTGGTTCTGGGGTTCGACGCGATCATCAACATGTTGGCCATACCAGCTATAGGGCCAGCCGTAGAAGGCACCATCTTGTACGGACGTCATATAGTCGGGCACGAGGTCAGGGCCGATCTCATCGCGCTCATTGACGACGACCCAGAGCTGGCCTGAATCAGGCTGCCAGGACAACCCATTGGGGTTGCGAAGACCGGATGCGAACAGCCGCGTCTGTCGGCTGGCGAGGTCGATCTCGTGGACCGCGGCTCGTCCTTTCTCCTCATCCATGCCATTCTCGGCTACGTTGGAATTGGAGCCCACGGTTGCATAGAGCTTTGTTCCGTCGCGGCTGGCGATGACATCCTTTGTCCAGTGATGGTTGCGACCTGAAGGCAGGTCGACGATCTTGTCAGGCGCCCCGGTGATTTGCGTTGCGCCTTCCTGATAGGGAAAGGCGACGATGGCGTCGGCATTGGCGACATAGAGTATGCTGTCGAGCAATGACATTCCAAAGGGGGAGTAGAGCCCAGTGATGAACGGTGTCTTGGTTTCCGCCACGCCGTCACCATCTGAATCACGCAGAAGCGATATGCGGTTGGCGCTCTTCGTCTCGGCACCGGCTCTAGCCTGGAAGAGGCCCATGAAGAAGGCCCGGATCGAAAAGCCCGCGTCGGGCTTCGGCGGCGCATTGCTTTCGGCCACCAGAACATCGCCATTGGGCAGCACATGGAGCCAGCGTGGATGCTCCAGATCGCCGGCGTATTCCTTGACTTCAAGCCCTTGCGCCGCGACGGGCATTTGCCCATTGGGCCAGGGCGTGGCCTCGGCGACGTTCACGGAAGGCAACCACTCCGCTTTCGGTTCAACGAGAACCGGATCCGGTCCATAGGTCTGCTCGATCGGCACCGTGGCTTCATGCCGGGACAGCGCAACTAAGCCCCCACCCGCGGCAACCACAAGCGCAGCGACAACAAGAACGGTGATCAGCAGCTTTTTCATGACCGGCTCCTCAATGACCGAGCCAAACGATTTCGGCGCGAAGGTGTTTCAATCCTCAGGAGGCAAACTCGAAAAATATGCCGAAACATTCTCGATATCTGCGTCAGACAGGTATTCTGCCGCACTCTCCATCAAATGGCTGAACGGAGTTCCCGATCGCGAGCCTTCGCGAAAGAGCTTCAGTTGTGCCGCGAGAAATGCCTCGGGCTGACCGTCAAGCCTTGGGTAGGACGGGTTACGTTGCGAATTTTGGTGGCAGCCCAAGCATGCCGGAACTTTTTGGGCGGGACGGCCGTGCTGCGCAATCTGCTCGCCCTGCCCCACCCGATCGTCTTTTAGTGGTTGCACCACCGCATTGCGCTTCAAAGCTGCGAAATGGCTGGCAAGAGCGCGAAGATGCCCCGGATCCACCGACTGCACGGGAAGTTGCATCATGCCGCTTGGTCTACGTCCCTCGAGATAGGCGTTGAGGCTTTCGAGCAGATAGGCCTCCTTCTGTCCTGCAAGAACAGGCGTGAGCGGGCTAAAGCCCATCCCATCGGTCCCATGGCAGCGGGTACATTCTGCCAATGCATCTTCGAATCGGAACGCATGCATGGGTGGCTGTGGCCTCTCGCGATAGGCGAGCAAACGATAGGTGGCCGCATCCATAGCCGGAAGCTTTCGCAGGAACGCAACCATGCTCCAGATTTCGTCGTCGCGCGCCTGGGTCGGCCACGCCGGCATGCCGGTGAAGCGAACCCCGTGCTTCACGATGCGAAACAGTTCTGCGTCCTCCCATTGCTCGACTACAGCGGAAAGATCCGGCGGTTGCGGCAACATCGCAAGTGCTGCGGGGGACCGCGGTTCGCCCGGCGCACCGTGGCAGGTGGCACAGCCACGGGCAAAGTGACCGGCTGCCGGTGGGATGCCGTTATCAGGTAGCCTCTCCGGGGCATCAACGGCGAGCGCATAGGTGCGAACAGCCGAACGCATGGCAAAATGCAAAAACCACTCGGTTATCCTCCAATGGCCGGATGACGCACCGACGTTAAAGAAGCCGATCCAGGTGGCAAAAAGGACGACGATCGGCAGGATGGCGAGCCCGACGGCTAGGTGCTTCCATCGAACATGCATCAGGCGACCCTCCGGTTTGGCTCTGCAAGCAGACCGGAAAGCAAGGCGACCCCACCTGCGAGATAGGCTGCGGCGCCAACCATCAGCATGACAACGGCGCCGAGTTGCTGATCCTGAGCCGCCGTCAAGGTCGTGCCGAAACAGGTGACATCGCCAAATTGATAGAGCGTGCGTGGGCTGAGCGCCAAAAGGGCGCCGAGGAGCGTCATATGAACGGTCGTCAGCAGCAAACCGAAGGCGCCTGCCGCATTGCTTGAAGACCTGTTCGTGCTCCCGGCCGCAAGACACGTGGACCATAGGAACAACCCGGCGGCTAGAAAGCAGGCCTGCTCAAGGGCGGTGCCCCAAAGCGAACTCTCCGCCAACCGACGTGCAGCCGGTGCATGCCAACCCCAGACCACCAGGAGTTCGACGAGCGAGGCGACGATCGGCAACCCGGTGAGCACGGGCCGGCGACAGCTGGCGAGACGGGGAGCAACACCTATAGCGATGAGAGGTGCTGCGACTGCTACGACCCCCATATGCGCGAGCATGTGGGCGGTCACCGAGCCGCGCCACGCACTCAAAAGCGGGCCAAGCCAGATAACGGCCAAAAGGAGGCAACCATTCGCAAGCCAGAGCGCCCTCATCGCAAGCACTCCGAAACAAAGATCGTCGGCAGTGCCGTCATCAGGACGGCGACGAAACTCAAGCCGGCAAGCAGCAAGGTTGCAAACCCCTGAAACAGAAGGCGATCGTGGCGCGTCGGATCGTCATGCGGAGGATCGTGCGCACCGAAGCCCCACTGGCGCCACGCAAGGAACGCCGAAAGCCCAATGGCTGCGAGCGCTAAAACCGTGATGACGGCGATGCCTAGGCGCAAGGATTTGAACTCCATCCCGAACAACGCTGGTTTGGCACAGAAAATCGCCGCGCTGGCGTAGCATATCAGGAAGTGCCCGGCCCAGATGGCCGGCCCCGTGAACAGCGTCCAGAACGTTTCGATTTCCCTTGGCAGCAGACGCATTAAAGTGCCTCCGGGAAAAGACCGATCACGAAGAAGGTGATGAGCGCCGTAATTGCCAGGAAATGCCAGTAGAGGGCCACGTTGCGCAGGTCCATGTCGTGGGTTTTCGTAAGGCGCCCGGCAAGGCTTCGCGCAAGACAATAGGCTAGCATGACAGCGCCGACACAAGCATGAACGACTGTCCAGCAAACCAGCACCCAGACGATGGCCGGGTAAACATGTGCGGTCGGGTTCATGGCGTGCAACCAGGGCCCCGCGATGCCAGCCGCGGATGCGACGACCGTCAGGGCGAGGGCCACGATCAAAGCGGCACGCGCGAACGCCGTACGCGCGAGGGCGTTGAAATGTCTTGCAGCCAAGGTGGCGAGCCACGCAAAGACAAAGAGCGCTGCCGAAACCAGTGGCCACATCATTCCGGGACCAGCTGATCCCGCCGTGAAGTCTTCGTGTATCGTCCAATAGAAAAAATAGCCGAAGATCAGGCTCGCAAAGGCGGTACTGTCGCCCACCATCGTGATGAACATGGCCCACCAGCCGACTGAAGACGGACCGGATGCGTAAAGCGGCAAGGCGAGCCCAACGCCGACGTCCTTCTGCGGCTTCTCGGGAATTTCCCCGGTCCCCGTCCAGAGCCAATAGAGGATCGCACAGAAACAGGTGAAGGCGGCGATTGCCCCTGCGATCCACCACTTAAACGTCAAGGCGATGAACACGGCACCGAGCGAGAAAGCCGAGAGGATGGTGACCTTTGAGGTGCCGCCAACGCGCAAGACCTGTTCCGGCCGTGCATCGAGCACGGAGGTGACCAGGCCTTCGCGACGCCCTTCCTTGGCGTCGGGAAGATACCATCGCCCCTCGCTGATCTCGCGGGCAAGCGTCGGTTGATCCCAAAGTGGATAGCGGCTCGAAACGAAGGGAACGGAGCGCACACCCCAGTTTTCCTCAGGCTCGCTGACCCATTCAAGCGTTCCGGCATTCCACGGGTTTTGTTCGGCGCGAGGCTCCCGGTGCTTAGGGCGCAGGACATCCCACACCACGATCAAAACGCCGAAGGCAAACACGATGGCGCCGACAGACGACACAAGGTTCAAGAGGTTCCACCCAAGGTCGGCCGGATAGGTAAAAACCCGACGCGGCATGCCGAAAAGGCCGGTCAGATGCATTGGAAAGAAGGTGACGTTGAAACCGACAAACATTAGCCAGAAGGCAATGCGTCCGAGCGTATTGGACAGACGTTTTGCATCGATGAGGGGGTAATAGTAGTAGATCCCCGCAACGACCGGGAACAGCATCCCTCCAATCAGGACATAGTGGAGGTGGGCAACCACGAAGTAAGTGTCGTGCGCTTGCCAGTCGAAGGGCGCAATTGCCACCATGACGCCGGTTAGCCCGCCGATGACGAAAATGGCGATGCCGCCTGCCCCGAACAGCATTGGAGTAGAAAGGATGACGCGGCCAGCAAGCATGGTGGCAATGAAGACGAAGACTTGAACCGCCGTTGGGATCGCCACTGCCTCGGAAGCGGCCGAAAAGAAGGCAAGCGATATCTGGGGCAGTCCTGTCGCGAACATGTGGTGTACCCACAAGCCGAATGACAGGAAGCCGGTGCCGACCGCGGCAAGCACGATCCAGGAGTAACCCACGATCGGACGCCCCGAAAAGGTCGGAACGATCATCGCCATCAAGGCAATCGCCGGCAGGAAGATGATGTAGACCTCCGGATGGCCGAAGATCCAGAAAAGGTGCTGCCACAGCAGCGGATCGCCGCCGCGTGCCGGATCGAAGAAGGGCCAGTCGAACATGCGCTGCATTTCAAAGAGGATATCGCCGGCAATCAGCGGCGGAAATGCAAAGAGGATCATGCCGGCGACAATCAGCAGATACCAGGCGAAGAGCGGCATCAGATTGATACGCATGCCGGGTGCGCGACATTTCATGATCCCGACGATGAGCTCCACCGCCGCTGCAATCGAAGCCACCTCGATGAAAGAGAGGCCTAGCAGCCAGATGTCGGCGCCAATGCCGGAAAGTTTTTCGTCGGTTGCCAACGGCGGATACATAAACCAACCGGAGGAAGGCGCTGCATCAAAGAAAATCGAGCCGCACACAAAGATGCCACCGAGAAAAAAGCTCCAGAACCCGAACGCGCCCAGTCGCGGAAACGGCAACTCTCGAGCCCCGATCATCGGCGGCAACAGAAAAATCGCCACTGCCTCGAAGATTGGCACGGCAAACAGGAACATCATGACGGTCCCGTGCAGCGTGAATAGCTGATTGTAGAAGTCCGCCGAAACCAGATCATTGTCGGGCATGGCCAATTGCGCCCGCATAATCAATGCCAGCGCGCCGGCAAAGAGCAGAAAGATGAAGGCGGTGGACGCATACCACAGCCCGACCTGCGTGTTGTTGACGCTCGTCCAGTAGCGCCAGCCGTGCGGATTCTCCCAGACTTTGCGCAGCCGCTCGCTCTGCGCTGCGCGCTCCTCTTCACTCGCGCGGGCGCCCGGCTCGGTCATCTCAGTCCTTTCAGCCAGGCGGCGATTGCACGGATATCTTGCGGCGCCAGCATGGAGAAAGCGGGCATGGCCGCACCAGGCTTGATCGCACCCGGGTTCGCGATGAAGCCAGCAATGTTGTCCTCGGTGTTGGCGACGATCCCGGCTCCTAGCATCTGCCGAGACCCTAGGTGAGAAAGATCGGGTCCAGCCGCGCCTGCGGCCTCCGTGCCCGCAACGCGATGACAGGAGCCACAGCCATGGCGCAAGAAGAGAGCACGCCCCTCTCCCGCGACGTTTATCGAGGCTTTCGCCTGGCTGGCAAGCCATGCGTCGAACGCGTCGGGTTCCATGGTCACTGCGGTGAGCGCCATGAATGCGTGAGACGTCCCGCAAAATTCGGCGCACGCGCCGCGAAATACCCCCGTTCTTTGCGCCATCAGCGAAAGGCGGTTTTCGCGACCCGGGATCATATCCATCTTGCCCCCGAGAGAGGGTATCCAGAAGGAATGGATCACGTCATCGCTCTTCAGTAAAAATTCTATTCGCCGACCGACCGGCAAGCGGATCTCGTTTGCCGCTGCGATTGTGAGGCCGCGATGGACATAGACCACCTGCCACCAATATTGCCTGCCGGTGACTTCGACCCGAAAATCCGTAGCATCGCGAAAAGTCGGCGAAGGTCTAAGCGTCGGCATTAACCAGAATGCATATGTCAAAAGGGCAAAGAGCGTCACAGTTGGGAACACGCCGCCGCCCCACAGGACGAGCCGGCTTGCGGCAGGCTCTGCGAAAACTCGTCTTTGACTGCGCACGGCAAAGCAGACGAAGGCGACCACCGCGAACCAGATCGCGGCTGCGCCGATCGACATGACGACAAACAGGGTCAACGTCGCCTCTGCTTCCGAACCCGCAGGGCTCAACGCGGATTGAGTGCCCTGGCAGCCAGGCAGAGCAACCGCGATTAAGGGCAGCCTTTGGAGCAATTTTCGTCTTTGAGATCGGAGGCGTGGCGTTTTACTGTCCTTTCCAGAAGAGTTGATCGCTTAACCCGAGCCTCCCCGCAAAGTTCCAGAAAGCGTTCCCGCGCCGATTTTAACTTCTCGGGATTGGTAGGTGTTGAACGGTGAGCTACGCACCGCACTCGACAGGGAGGTTCCGATGCTCGTTGCCGCTTACGGCCTGATCGGTAAGGATGCAATCTGCGATGGTGCGATGGGCACAATCAAGAGCGGACAAATTCGTGCGCGTTATCGAAGTTGCCCATCGCATGAACGGCGTTTCGCTCGATTGAGCGAGGCGCGCCGCATTGCCGCAGGAACCGAAGGACGGCTGCCGCCACTCCCAAAAGCAGAGAAGACTTCGCGACGCGATCGGCATTCTCCTGAACGCCAAGATCGCAAATCCTCAGCGCGCGCGGGGATCGCCTCTGCCCCTAGCAAACAGCGGGCGTCCGCAAGGTTGCGGTCAGTGACAATTTCCAGCCGTCAGCCAGAAGGGTTTTCGTTTTCAGGCTTGTTGGCATCTCCCAAGGCGTTCTTGGCACCCTCGATCGCGCCCTCGGCAGCTGCACCAGCCGTTGCTTGAAGCTGGCCGCGAAGGCGATCCGAAACTTCGCCAGCGGTCTCATCCTCAAAGTCCGTTGCGGGGAGTGCCGCTCCGATGGCCGCACCGATCGCAAAGGCCAGCGCTCCGCCAACCAGAGGCTGATCTCGAAATGTCTTGAGCATGGCGGCATTCAGCTGCGCCCCGTGATCCTGAGCACTCTCATGGGCGCTCCGAATGCTGTCGGTTGCTGACCGGGCGGCATCTGAAACGGCACCGGAAACACCGCTGGCCGCCCCCTTCACCTCACGCCATGTCGCTGATGCCCAGCCGGTTGTTTCATCGAACAAACTGCCTGCCTCATCCCGGATTTCCGCAATCGCCTGGCCCGACGTATCGGCGAAACCGCGATAGACGGTTCCACTCGGATCGACGAAGTGACCGGCCCTTCGGCCGGCCGCATCGGTCTTCGCGCGAAAACGACTGCCGTCCTCATCCTCAAAATGGCTGTAGCGCTCGCCAAAATTTGCCTCGATCGGTCCCACCCGTCGCAAATTGCCCTTTACTCGCGCAAGCGGGTAATCATCCACTCCCTTGTCAACGCCCGACGCTTGAGGCGCTCGCGAGGCGGGATCGGCAAGGAGCCATGCAAGACCGATCCCTGTCAATGCGACTGGGATCGGGTTCGCCTTCATTGCCCCACCCAGATTGTTGAGGAAGTCGGCACCTCCGCTCCTTCTGGCATAGGCGATGAATTCATCCATTAATTCGCCAGGCGACATTCGCTCTTGAATGGCATGCAGTTTTTCTTCAATCCTTTGACGGTCGGTCTCGATCTCCCGTTGAAGGTCCGCGGACGAATGCATGTCGACGTTCATTTCACTGTCTCCTTGGCCACGTCGAGGTCGCGCTGGAGCGACGCCGTCGTTTTTTCAAACCGAATGCTGCGGTTTCCGAGCCTGGCAAGGCTGCGCGAAATCATAACCCACGCGAGGACGCCGACGACAAGACCAACGGCGACCGCTGAGAGCGCATGGGCATTTGCCTCTTGCATTCCCTGCTGCATCAAAAAGGCGCCCAGACCCTCGACCACCGCGCTCAGAAGCACGCCGATCGCGGCAATAGCAAAGATAAGGCCAACCATGAGCGTCTCGATGCTGCCGATCGCCCGGTCAATATTCTCGCTTGCCTCGGCCTTGGCGAGGTCGATCTCCTTGCGAAACAGTCCGGCTATATCGGTCACCAGTCCCGTCATCAGGTCGGGTAAAGAGCGGTCGTCACGGGGGTTATGCATCGCGGAAGTCCTTTTCAAATGACCAATCGTCGCCTGCGCGTGGGGATGACGAGGAGTTCGATGTCTTGGTGGCCGTTCGCTTTGCCGAAGCGATCAGAAATCGGCTCGCTGCCAGTCCCGCAAGCGCTGCCATGCCAAGAAAGGCAAGGGGCTGCTTCCGCCCATAGTTTTCTGCAATCGACGCGATTTCACCGAGATCCCGGTCTTCGCATTCGCGGGCCAGCCGTCCGATCGAATTTCCAAGGTCCTGGGTGTAGCGGCCAAGCCCCGGTTGATCGGAATCGCGAAGTTCAGATCCCACCTTCTCCATGGCGCCAGCAAGACCACGCAATTGGCGCGCCAATGCCCCCTTTTCGTCATCCACGACTTTGGCTGCCGCCGCTTTTGCCTGGCCCGAAAGATCGTCGCTCGCGACGTTCTGGTCGACGCGGGGCCAACCTGCATCGCTCTCGCCCCCCCCAGAATAAGGGCCGCCTTCTTGTGAGGGCGAAATAGGTTGCTGTTGTTGTTGTTGAATACGGTTCTCCGGGTTTTCGATCATCACAAACCTCCTGGTTCTCTGACGCGGGCCCTTCGTTGCGATCCAACCAGCGGATCGCTATCTTGTTCCCTGCCTCATACGGCACTCGGCTTGGCGTTTGTTCGATCCGAAGGCGCTGCCCAATGAAGACGCTGGGCGACTGCGATCGATCTCGTGGAACAACCCCGCCCTGCGCAGGGACTCCCTCAGCCCCTGCACAGCACCGCAGCGTCCGCCAACGGACGCTGCGGTGCTGCTAGCGTAGGGCTCTACTGTCCGATCGTGTTGAGGAAGATGCCGTTCCTCTTGCTTTGCTCAAGAAGGGCCTCAACCCCCTCGATGAGGGCCTAGCTCGAAAACGGCTTGGAGAGAATTGGGGCAGTTTGGGCGCTCCCGAACCTCAAGATAAGAAACGCTATCGATTTCTCCTTGCAGGCGTCTGCTACCGGAAGCCCGCTATCCCCTGAAGGTTCTTGTCCAGCATGACGACATCGACTGGCGGCCCACCTTGAACTAAGCTCGGCGTCCCTCCATTCGCTCCTTGAAACCTCGATGAGGTCGTGGTGGTAGGAGATTTTCTTGGACCAGGCGTGGGTTTCTATCGGTTGTCTGCATTTTGCTGATGGATTGGAACTTTTCCCGGTCTTTTCGGGTTCACGCAACAACCTTTTCGTGTGGACCAGGTGCGAATGGAGAGGAAAATGAAATGGCTTCCTGTCACCGCAGTTCTTATCGCTGGCCCAGCCTTTGCCCAAAGTGCCGAACTTGAATCGGCCTGCACGTCGGTCGCAAGGAATTTTTTCATGACCGACACGCTGAATGTCGGGGTCGTGCAATCGTTCCCTGAGCTTAAGCCCCCTGGCGTCCGCTTCAAATATTCTGAGAGATCGGATACGAAGAAGGCCGAAATGTCAGATACGTTCGACTGCGAATTCGATCAGCCAAATCCGATCACAAAACTCCTACGCTTCTGCGTCTCCCGGACTTGCTACTCTTCCGACCAGGAAGATGGCGAACGCCGACGCCGATTTGAAGAAATGCAGCTTCTCATGCAAAGAGGCAAAAGCGCCAGAAAATAAGCATGGCACCTTCTAACTGATGGGTCTCGGCGGACGGCGTTCGAGGGCCAACGCTAAACGAGATTTGCGGCGCCAGACCATCGGGCGTGCCAGTGAGGCTCGGCTCACGATGGCACGTCGACTATCCGCAGCAATCACATTTCCTACAAAGCAGAGAACGTCCGGCGTTGACTTCTTGATGCTAAAAGCACCACCCGACTTCGGCAAATGCAACTTGCGTAAGCGCAAAGAATTGCGGACTAGCCTCCGCTCATGGTTCGAGTGCTCCGGTCGGGAGTGGAAAAGACCAAATGCTTAGGAACCAAAAGCGTTTCGCCGAGTTTGAACATTGCCTTTAACGGGCTGAGAACAAGGAACCGAACATCATGAAGAACGTACTGCTCGCCGCGGTCTTCCTCGGCGCATCGAGTTTGGGCGCGCTCGCGCAGACCGCCACACCTCCGGCTACGGCAGATGGTGATACGCCTGCCGTGGCAACACCAGACACCACCAATCCAACAGCGCCCGTCGCCGGTGCCAACAGTTTCACTGAAGAACAGGCCAAGGATCGCCTTACTGATGCCGGCTACACCGATGTGACCGGTCTAAAGCTCGACGACAAGGGCGTCTGGCGTGCAACTGCCTCGAAGGACGGCAAATCCATGCAGGTCGCGCTCGACTACCAGGGCAACATTGTTGCCAACTAACTCCAGCAACGAGGAAATTCCCATGAAAACCGTTAGTGGACTTTTTGACGACTATTCGGACGCCCAAGCAGCAGTGTCAGCCCTTGAAGATCGCGGCGTGCCGTCGGACGACATCAGCATCGTTTCCAACAATGTTGGCGATTGGTACGGCACTGCAGACGAAAGCAACGCGGCTGAAGGCGCTGGGACGGGCGCCGGTGTCGGCGCTGCGGTCGGTGGCATTGGCGGCCTGTTGACTGGTCTCGGGCTCATGGCCATCCCGGGTGTCGGGCCGGTGGTCGCAGCCGGTTGGCTTGCCGCGACCGCGGCGGGTGCTGCCGCCGGCGCGGTAGCAGGTGGTGCCGCCGGCGGGATTATCGGAGCGATGACGGATTCGGGCGTTCCGGAGGAACATGCCCATGTCTATGCGGAAGGCGTACGGCGCGGTGGCACGGTCGTCACGGCACGGGTCGACGACGCGCTCCAGGCGGATGCCGAAGCGATCCTGCGCCGAGGGACCTGGGTGGATCCTGTCCAACGCCGCGCCGCCTACACGGAACAGGGCTGGACACGCTTTGACGAGACGCTCGATCCCTACACCGCCGACGAAGTCGAGAAGGAACGTCAACGTCTCGAGAGCATGCGCTAGTTTGAACCAAGGCGGCCATGATGCGTTCAAATCACCTGAACCGTAAACTGGCCTTCGCACGTTCCTGATGATTGGCAGGCTCTCTCGTCCCGGCGCCCAACTCAGGCGCAACAACGGCACCTGACAAAAGCGCTTAGACGTTTCGTAGAGTTTGACGAAATTGACCGTGGAACGATTTGCATACCGACAGGTTGCGTCCTCCCGGGTGTCGAAAGGAATGGAGCCATGGTTGCCCCGCGAGCGAACTGGAAAGGCTACATCAAGTTCGGAGAGGTCACCTGTCCAGTGGCACTTTACACCGCCGCGTCCTCGTCCGAACGCATCAGCTTCCATAGGCTCAATCGAAAAACAGGCAACCGGGTAAAGCGCGAGTTCGTTGACAGCGAGTCGGGAGAGCCCGTTCAGGCCGACGATCAGGTAAAAGGCTATGAAATCGAGGGTGGACGATACGTCGTCCTGGAACCTGAAGAAGTCGCAGCGGTGGTTCCGGAAAGCGACAAGACCCTGAAGATTGAGGCCTTCATTCCCTGCTCGCAGATCGACACAACCTATTTCGACAAACCCTACTATCTTGCACCCGACAAGATGGGCGGGGAGGCTTTCGCACTGCTCCGTGATGGGATGGCTAAGGCCAAGGTCGCCGCGATCGCCAAGACCGTGCTTTTTCGCCGGCTACGAACCGTACTTATCCGCGCACACGGCAAGGGGCTGGTGGCGGCAACCCTCAACTTTGACTATGAAGTGCGATCTTCGAAAGAGGCGTTCCAGGAGCTTCCCGACCTCAAGATCGAGGGCGAGATGCTGGAACTTGCAGAGCACATTATCCGCACCAAGAAAGGCAGTTTTGACCCCGGCGACTTTGATGATCGGTACGAGGCGGCTGTTGCCGAGCTGGTCAAAGCCAAAATCGAGGGGCGTGCCCTGCCGAAGAAAAAGTTGCCCGTAGCATCCAAGCCCGGCGATCTGCTCAAGGCGCTCCGCGAGAGCGCAGGCGTCAATCCGAGCAAGTCGAAGTCCAAGCGTCAAGCGGCCAACGCAAACAAGGGCGCTCGTCGGCAAAAGGAGTCGAGCTCGTCTTCCAAGTCGAAACAGGCGGCAACGTCGCGTCGCACCGGCTGACGGGAGATTGAGCCATGGCTGTCCGCCCGTACTGGAAAGGCTATTTGAAACTCTCGCTGGTGACGTGCCCGGTTGAGATGATGCCGGCCACGTCCGATAGCGAAAAAGTTCGCTTCCACACGCTTAATCGCGAGACCGAGAACCGTGTCGTCAGTCACTTCGTCGATGCGGTAACCGGGAAAGAGGTCAAGGAAGACGATGAGGTCATGGGTTACCAGCGCGGGGAAAAGGAGTATGTCGTGATCGAGGACGAGGAGCTTGAGACCGTCGCACTCGAAAGCACCAGGACCATTGATATCTCGACGTTCACCCCGCGCGACAGCCTCGAGTGGATATGGCTCGATACGCCTTACTACCTTTCTCCGAGCGAACCGGTCGGCCAGGAGGCCTTTTCTGTTATCCGAGATGCGATGGAAGCTCAGAAAATGGTCGGTATTTCACGACTGGTCATATCGCGTCGGGAACGAGCCGTCATGCTCGAGCCGCGTGGCAAGGGGATCGTGCTCTGGACATTGCGCTACGGCGACGAAGTTCGTGGCGAAGAAACGTACTTCACCACCGCGAGCGACGCCAAGGCGGACCCCGAAATGATGCCGCTTGTGCAGCGATTGATAAAGAAGCTGACGAAGGATTGGAGCCCCCGCATGGTGGAGGACCCCGTGCAGGAACGCCTGGTTGACATCATCGCTGCCAAGAAGAAAGCGATAAAGAAACCGTCCAGGGCCAAGTCCAAATCGTCAACCACACCATCGCCACCCAGCAACGTCGTCAACATCATGGACGCCTTGAAAAAGTCGGTCGCAGCGGAGCGTCGTCCCCGGAAATGAACCATCCGCGACCCTTAGACCTTGACGACGGCACGGCTGGCTCTCGTCAGCCCACGGGCAGGTTCTGCGCCAGCGCGATGGGATCGATGACCCTCTCAAGTTCAAAAACATAAAACCGATCGTCATCTCGCATGGCCATCAGTCCCATCAAGCTGTCGTCATTGATCCGTCGAAAATGGTCGACGATCGGCTGGTCGTCATAGATCATGGCCGCGCTTGCGACGCCTTCAAAGGCAACCGTTTTGATCGAGGCGACGGGACCCTTTGCCTGAAGGCACCGTTGAAGACCGGCAAAAAGCACGGCGGCAAGGGCCGTTCTTCCAAACGCATGAAAGCGAAGTGCGAGGGGAAGCGGAACCCACTTCGGATCGATGGCTCGCAGTTTTCGCCCACCGACGTGAAAAAGAAGGGCATCGGCCCGCAGATCCGGATTGAACCGTTTGCCGAACCAGCCGAGGTTCTCCAAGACGCCATCGAAGGGATGACCAGTTGGAACTCCCCGACCTTGCCAGAGGCCGGCAAGCTCGCACGGTTCCAGCGGCGGAAGCCGCAGAAACTGTTCCAGCGCCCGTTGCTGATCATTTACCGCATTGTCTCTCCTCACCTCTACGCCTCCCGGCTTCTCGTTTCAATCGGCCCCCGCGACGCGCCTGCCGCAAATCTTCCAATGTCGGAAACCATCAGCCCCGCTTGAGTTCAGAGGTCGGCGACGTTTTTTCGGACCAGGTCCTTACCAGTTCATCGAGTGAACCCCGCGGCCAGGTAGCCTAGACAAGTTCATCGCACCCATGGAGGGAAATAGAGATTACGGACCGTTCTGATATCTGCTATTTCGCCGTAAGACCTGGTTAGAAGGACTACTCCAACATGCGTGGCGATCGCGCGCTCGTAGGGGCGATCTCCCATCGAGGAGTATCGGATAGCGCGCGTGTATTTTTTTCCTTGCCCTTTGCCTTTACATCCTGCTCCTCGTCACTAATTGTGCCTGTCCACGTGCCTTCCTTGTCTCCGGTTCGCTTCGCTCGGCTTCCGTTTCTGCCCAGCGTTGACGAAGTTCTAACCGCGAACGTCGCTCGGCGGTTCGGCCCTGATTTTGGTGAGGGCGCCGGGACCGTGCGCGCTATGAACCGCTTCGGGCCGAGATCGGATTTCACTTGCGCCCAATTTGAGAGGCATGGAGGCAGTCGCCCCTGACCGGGCTCGCGGCGATAGTGGAGCGACCGCCGTCGGGCCGGCTTTTCTGCCTTAATTTCGGCAGCTGGCTTATCCTCGCGGAGCCCCTTGAAGGCGCCTTGCCGCACCAGCCCGTCGGCCGTCGGCACCGGCCGCGCCGAAATCATACGGCATCAATCAACGCCTTTTCCGCCGGTCGCACCGTAAACTTCACCATTGACGAAACTTGCCTCCTGCGAGGCGAGGAAGACGTAAATAGGGGCCAGCTCAACCGGCTGGCCGGGCCGACCGAAATCGCTGTCCTTCCCGAAGTTCTTCACTTTCTCGTCAGGCTGGCCGCCGCTTGGCTGCAAGACCGTCCAGAATGGACCCGGTGCCACGACGTTGGCCCGGACACCCTTCTCGATGAGTTGTTTTGCGAGTGCCTTGGTGTAGGCGACGATCCCAGCTTTGGTCGTGGCGTAGTCGAGGAGAATTGGCGATGGCTGATATGCCTGGATGGACGCGGTTGTGATGACGGACGCACCTGGGGGCAAATGCGGCTCGGCGGCCTGAGCAATCCAGTGCAAGGCGTAGAGGTTGGTCTTCAGCGTGGCGTCAAAGTCCTCGGACGTTACAAGCGAGACGTTCTTGCGAAACTGTTGACGGGCCGCGTTGATCACCAGGATATCTATGCCACCAAGCTCGGACAGTGCCCGCGACACCAACGCGCGGCACCAGTCTTCATCCTTCACATCACCCGGCAAGGCGAGCGCCTTGCGGCCCTCGGCCTCGATCAACTCGATAACCTCTTTCGCGTCCGGTTCTTCCTCCGGCAGGAACGATATGGCGACGTCGGCACCCTCCCGTGCAAACGCAATCGCTGCGGCTCGTCCAATGCCAGAATCTCCTCCGGTGATCAGGGCTTTGCGCCCTTTCAACCGACCTGCCCCTTTGTAGGTTTTCTCGCCGTGATCGGGCTTTGGATGCATCCTACCAACAATACCGGGCATGGATTGTGGTTGAGGGTCAAACGGCGGCGAGGGGTACTGTGTTCGGGGATCTTGCATCATCAGACGATCGGTCATTGGTAAATCCTCATGTGGCGATAATCGGTTAAACTCGTCGATTGGTTTCGGGTTCCCGTCCAGCAATTCGGAGGAACCAAACGACAGGCTCCACCGTTCATTTGACGTCTCTTCAACCTCTTTTCGCGCCGAGGGAGAAAACGTTCCATGCAATTGCTGCACAGGGTCCTTGCCGACGTGCAGTTGATGCTTCGTCGTCCGCCGAGGTTGCAGTATGCGGCCTTGTGCTACCGTGTCCGCACAGGGCATTCGCTCGAAATACTTCTCATCACCAGCCGCGATACCGGTCGCTGGGTCATCCCAAAGGGGTGGCCCATGAAAGGAAAGCGTGCTCATGAGGTCGCGGCAAGGGAGGCGTTCGAAGAGGCCGGCGTAAAAGGGAGCTGTGAGAGGGCTCCAATTGGCCACTACGTCTACAGGAAGAAGTTAGATAGTGGCCTGAAAGTTTCTTGCAAGGTCCACGTTTTTGCGATGAAAGTTGCTGGCCTGCGCGGGAACTTTCCGGAGAAGGGCGAGCGCAAACTTGTCTGGTTCGAATATCGAGAGGCCGCCCGTCGCGTCGCTGAGCGATCCCTACGCGACCAGATTTTACGCTTCGGCAGTGCGACTTTGCCTTGAAGACGCAAACTGCGACGATCCATTCTCATACATTTTTGAAGTTTGCATCGTCGTCTGTCGTATCTTGGCGAGCGCTGGCGGACCGACCGTCGCGGGAGGGGTGGGTAGCGAGCTCGACTGCCCTTGTGTGGGCCAAAAGGAGAGGGCGGAAAAATCCGGATGTTCCGGTCGGCTTGACGCGGCCTGCGACCGCTTATCGGCTCGGACCTCAAGTCGACGCCCGAGGCCGCGCGATGGCGCTCGATCTCCCTCTTCGCCAGACCGCCCGGCTTGTCTTTCCAACACCGTGATCAGCGCTCGTAGCGCGAGTTCGTCCAGCTTCTCGATACCGACATGCTCGTTTACGCCTTGGTCTGAATGCTCATCGAGTTAGGCCTGCATAGCTATGCTGTCGCGATCTTGAGAGTTCTCTAGGACGAACACGAAAAAATGATGATTGTCGTGCTGTTTATGCCGGGCGCCAAACGTGTCGCTGAAAGCAAAAAGCGCCCGGTAAGCCGAGGCAATGACGAGGACAACAGCGGCGATCACACCGGGTTTACATGAAGGTAAACTGCGGCATTAGGTAGCAAAAACCACCAGACCTGAAATGGCATCCCGACTACCCTGGTTTCCGGTGAAAACGGAGCCTCGAATGAGTGTAGCGTACGAGTTGAAGCAGAAGCGAGCCGCCTTGACTGACAGGCTACAGCAGCTTGAAAGGGAGCGGGTAGACATTCAGGAGCTGATGAGAGCGCTGGACCGCGTCATCCTGAGCTACGAGCCCGACTATCAGGGATCGGCGCTGACGGGACCTGAACAGGGTAACCGCTCTCGAAAGGCCAAGCCGTCGTCGTCCGAGGTGAAAGCGGCCATGAACGGCGTAAACAAGCGCCAAGCCGTCTTGGAGGTCCTGCGCGAGGCAGGGGAACCGATTTCGGTGACCGACTGCGCAGCGAAGTTTGCAGTCAAGATCGGCATCGCGAGCGAGCCAGCCAATCTCTCAGACATCGCACACCGCCTGTCAGCGGTCCTTACCCAACTGACGACTGCGGGACGCGTTCGGCAGTCCGGCCAGTTCGACGGTCGTAAGGTTCTGTGGGAGGTCGCCGCTTAGCCTTCCCAGATCAGGTCCGGCGGCTTGTTGCCCTGCCAGTACCCACACAGATAGCGTGACGTCGGGCGAGACAGTGCCTGGCCCAGCACCTGGAACGTATGACTGCTATTGCTCACGTGTCGGCAATCCTCGCGCCATGCAAGCTCGGCCACGTACCAGTCGAAGTATTTCAACGAAAACCGATGGTGGATGCCGACATAGGCCCGTTGGACCCGCGAGAAGAAACTCTCGACCTGGTTGGTGTTCGTGCCATCGTCGGTCTGATAGGCCTTCGAGTGGTTGACGCGCTGCAGCTTGTTCAGGCCAGCCAGGTCGTTATAGCTGCCATGCTCGTCAGCCAAGACCGTCGCCTCCCGCGACACGTGATCTCGAACGGCCGCCCAGGCTGCGTTGCCCTCTTCGTCTCGGATGATCCGGGTGAACGTCTGGCCTCCCAGTCCGCGTTGGCGGATCGCAAGAGCGCACAGACGCTTCATGTTCTGGTATTTCTTGAGCCGACGATCGATGCGATCCTCGGCCTTGTTTTCAGGACGGATGTGGCCGCCAGCGTACTTGCCGTCAATCTCCACCTCGCCATCGAGCACCATCTCCTCCCTGCGCCATGCGATCGCCTCCCGCAGCTTCATCAGGAGGACCCAGGCGGTCTTGTACTGAACACCGATCTCGCGCGAGAGCTGGAGCGCAGCCTTGCCTTTCACCGAGTTCGCCGAGAACCAGATGGCGATGAGCATCTTCTTGAAGCTCAGCTTGCGGGCGTGGAACACTGTGCCAGAGGTGACGCTGAACACCGCCTTGCAGGTCTTCTCGGTGCATTTGAAGCGGTTGCGGCTCATCGTGTGGCAGCGCAACGTTTCGCACCTGGGGCAGTAAGGCTCGCCCTCCGTCTCGTGCCAACGCAGGCGCTTAAACCAGTTATAGGCAGTCGTATCCCGCATCTTGGCGAGATCGAGCACCGTCAGCGTCCGGCACTCTGGCGACAGAAGGAAGTGCTGGCCCTTGGGCGTGTCGTCGGGGTTCGCCATGGCTCAACCCCTCCGCGATCCGGAGTAAGGTCGGGCGTATTTCCAAGCCCCCGCCCATGGCACTGACGGCCAACACCGAAGCGTGGCTGCGGTGGGCAATGGCGGCGGTAGCGATGGCGAGGAGGGTCATGTTCAGGCTCCAGAAGTCGACGGTAGGCGCAGCGGATCGGCGGCCTAAGGCGGCCGCGGGAGATCAGAGCTGTATGCGTATCATCCTGAACATGATCCAAGTTCTTATCGGGACTTTTCGCCGGAGTCGATCGAAGGAGGTCTAAATGGTTAATTTCGATGAGAGGTCGAAAGACCTTTACTGGCGGTCCGTGCGATCCGCGACTGCTGTCGGCCGCCCCAAGCAGACACTCAGAACCACCCCGCATGCCAGTATGACGCGGCATTGCCTGGCGGTAGGCAACGGGTAAGCCCTGATCACTTTCTAAGGTGAGGCGGTGCGACTGCCTACACTGTAGCCCGGTCAATCAGCGCAAGGAACCAGTGCACGCAAGCCACCTTGCTTGCTTGGAAGGTCTTTGATTATAACAAGGCGCGGCTGCGGAAATCAGAGGTGTGAAGAATGAATTTCCTTCGCAGGCATTGGTACAACCTGGGACTCGCGTTTGGAGCCATCGCGATCGCGGTCGCTCTCCTTGGCAATCTCCAGACGGTGCAGACTATCCTGCTGCTCTTCTTCGCGGCCCTTACGCTGCACCAGTTCGAGGAACTCGGCTGGCCTGGCGGTTTTCCATGGTACTACAACGAAATAATCAGGCCAAAAGGCGGCCCTTTCGATCGGAATCCGCTCAACCAGAACAACAACCTGTTCATCAACGTTTGGGCGGCTTACCCAATCACGCTCCTGCCGGTCTTCTTCCCCGACGCCATCTGGATGGGCTTCGGGATCGTGCTATTCGGGTTCGGACAGGTCATCGTTCACGCCATCGCCTTCAACATCAAGCTCAAGTACTTCTACAACCCCGGCATGGTCACGGTGCTATTCTTATACTTGCCTCTCAACGTGTGGTACCTCGTCGAGGTGTATTCCCACCAGACCGTGCCGCTCTGGAACTGGGCCGCCGGCTTTGGCTACTTCGCCTTCTTTAGCGCGGTCTTGATCATGTGGGTGGGCTTCACGCTTCTCACCGACAAAAACTCGCCGTATCCATTCGCTCCAGAGGAGCTGGAGCGGTGGAACCCACGGGGGCATCGAGCTCGACTCGGCCTCCCAGAGAACTCGGCGAAGGGGTGAGAGAGCCGAAGCAAATTCAAAGCGTCCCCCTGTTGCGATACGAAGTAAAGGCCTAGTGGAATTCGATTGGGACGCAATGACCGCTATTGGCGGCTTTGCGGACGAAGCGCAATGACAGCTACCTCGCAACGTTGTCACTGACCCGATCAATGTCAGCAGCATTATGGAATGCCTTTTCTGTTTCAATTCAAAGGCGTAAGTCGCTTTTGGTGGTCTTTGCTACCTAATGCCGGTAAACTGCTGGCCTCATCACTTCTCAGGCAGAACGAACTCGTGAATCCTGTCGATCGCCGAGAACCGACCGTTCCCCTTACCCTTGCGAAGCCAAGCTCGTTCTGATTCCGGCCTCAGTAAACCGCGTCAGCTGCATTTGAGTTGCGTCTTCAGTATAAAGGACATGAACCGCCAAGCCGCTTTCGGTGAGCCTTTGAGCCTCCTCATAGGCCTCTTCGAAGCCAACCGGAACCGCGTCTGTTGGCGCGGAGGGATCGTCCTGGGTCAACACATAGAAAGTGGAGTTTCGAATATCTGGGGTCATCGGCGCTCTCCTTCTCGCACACCACTAACTGCCGGAGGACGCGATAGTTCCTAGGTGATTTACGTGCGTGCGCTTCTGCTTGGTGCCGTTGAACCTTATCCGCGACCGGCGCGCTTTGGTTCGTCCCAATCAATTAGAACGGATGTCCGGGACGCGGTGTTAAACCGGCCTTTATTCCGCCCGCTTCTTGATCCTCTTTTAAGGAATACTTTCCTTCTACGGAGACTGGCCCATGGCGACCGGCGCATCCCAGCGATTGCACGACGGGGTCGCTGCCGTCGAAACGATGACGCGGTTTGCCATTGCCGTCCTAGCCCTTGCCTCCGGCGTGTACACTTATCTCGGCGTGCGCAGCATCCTGGACGGTTCGCCAACGGCGATCTTCTTCGCAGCGATTATCTACTCGGCCTCCGTCTCGGTCGGCATCTACGCTTTCTGGTCCTATATGGCGCGCTTCTTTCCGCATATCACGACCCATACGGGCCGCGCCGCCATGCTCGGTGTGATGGCCATCGGCGCGGTCATGATCATGGCCATGTCAAGCTGGCTAAATGCTGCTGCACTAGCAGGTTCTGCGGCACTTGAGCAGCACCTGGCCGAGACGGTGGAAGACTATACCGCCGACCTCGACCAGGCGCACCAGAACGCACTTGCTGCCCAGAGTCTTCTGCCCGATATCCAGCGCGCCTCCGAGCGCTTTGCTCAGCTGGCGCTTTCGGAACGGCAATCGGGCGCTCTGACCGGTACGACCGGTTCAGGAAGCGTCGTTCAGTTGCTGTCGCAGATGTCAGCGCAGATGAAAGATCTAGAGAACGGCATCAACGCCTCGCGCGAACAGGTAACGACGTTGTTCGAACAAGGACAAAAGCGGCTTGAGACCATGCGTACGCTGGTATCGGCGCCCGGCGCCATTGAACCGCGTGCCGACCAGTTCTCCTCGGAAGTCGTGGCGCTCACCGGGGTCATAGCCTCGCTCGGACAGACTTCAATTGCCCCTTCGATCCGTCGCGCGGCCGATGATCTTTCGCTCGGCTTTATTGCACCTGTCGCCGACGGTGGCGATGCCGACCTAGTTGACCGCCAGGACAGGGTAATGGCGACAGTGCGCGCTTCAGTAGCGGCCCAGTCGAAGGTTCTGTCCGACGCCGCTGACGAGATCCTTGCGCGCGCACCGGTAAAGGAGCGAAGGTTCGTTCCACTATCGTCCGCCGAAGCAGTTTTGCGCTACGCTTCGGACTTTATTCCAGCATGGGCTGGCGCCATCTCCATCGATCTCCTGCCCGGTGTACTCGTGTTCATTCTTGCAGTCGTGCACGGCGCGATCCGAAAACAGGAAGAGAGGATGCCATTTGCCGAACGCATCACGGCAGCCGAACTCGTGCAGGCAATAGAATTGAAGCGTGCGCTGGCGGAAAGCGGCTCGGATCTGATGGAGGTTGCCGCCGAGCTTGAAGCGCAGAAAACTACGGAAGAGGCAAACAACATCACAAACCTCGACCCGAGAATACGTCCCAAGGATCGCCCACATGAGGATCGATGAACCGATCAAGGCCTTAAAGCGCCTCGACGAGGGCACCGCGATGCGAGGCGTGTTCTATCTATTGCTGTCGTTGACGGCGATTTTTCTCATTATCGACGTTCGCAACATGGAAACCAGCCCCAGGCTGTCAACCCCCGACCCAACCTACCAAATCCCTTTCCTGCCGCCTGCAGGAACCAAGGGGGATCCGAGCGATGCTGCGCAAAGCCCATCGAGCCCGGCCGAAGTGCTGAACAAGCCGATGACATTGGAACTTGGCCCCGGCGGCGTCCTGCTTGTCGAAGGCACCTTCGATCCAGGCGCGTCTTCGCGCTTTGCTAGAGAGATCGAAGTTCGCGGCGAGTATGTAAGAACCGTCGCGCTCAACTCCCCAGGCGGCTCAGTGGACGACGCGCTGGCAATTTCCAAGCTGATACGCGAAAAATCGCTGACGACGAAAGTGGTGTCGAGAGCACTTTGCGCATCCTCATGTCCAATCGTGCTTGCTGGCGGCGTTGAACGCCTCGCGGAAAAAGATGCGGTGGTTGGAGTGCACCAGCTATTTACCGTCAGAAACGTCATACCCACCGCAGACGAGCTCATGTCGACCACACAGTCCGCCACCGCACGTGTCGCCCGCCATCTCGAGGCTATGGGCATTGCTGCCGAACTCTGGTTCAACGCTTTGGAAACGCCTGCGGACCGCCTTTATTATTTGACGGCGAAAGAAATGGCTGATTTTCGACTGACGACTACGCCAGCTGCGAGTCCCAAGAAGAGAAGTTAGGTCTCTACCGAGCGGATCAGCTCTACGCTAGGGCATGGACAATGGCGGGCCTCTTTGGGGATTAAACACAATCGGACACAGGAGGACTTAACACCGATCTTGAAGGCGGGCGTAGAGATCAGGGCGGGGCCGTGCCTCTTGACGCCCATTTCCTGGAAGCCCCCTCATAACGTTTCTGGGATCGTGACCCTAGACTGCGTGTGCTTTGCATAAATGCAATTGGCGCGATCTGCAGCGTCCGCGGTAGATGAGAGGTTAGGCATGGCTCGCAACTCAACCGGTGAGAGAACTGTCGGGTTCGAGCGCACAAAGGCTGTGCACTGGAGCTTTGGCTGTCGAAGAAATACGCAGCGCTGATTTACTTCTGGGAACAATGGCTTCCTTCCGGGCTTTTCTATGGAAGAGGAGGCCGGAGTGGTGATGACGCGCTATTTCTTCGATCTTATGAATGGTGACGGACAGACGCGGGATGATCTGGGGCTTGAGCTACATTCCCGCGAGGCCGTCATGCAGGAAATCACGCGCATCCTCGTTGATGTCGCACGCGACGAATTGCCCGAGGGCTATGGCACTGAAATTTCAGTTTCTGTGCGCAGCGAAGAGGGCAAACCTATCTCCGTTGCCAGCCTCACGTTTCGCAACCGCTGGCTCGATTGATGGATTTGCGTTCGTCTGGCGAAATCTCGCGCCTTCCATTGAAACACTGCGTCGCAGCATTATATTGTGCACTGCAGCAATGATTACCGAGTGCTGTATGAGGCCGCTATGATAGCCATCCTGGCCGTTACGGCCTGGAGGTTTCGTTATGCGCTCCTTGTCTAACACCCTCGCTTTGCTCAAGCAGTTCCGCACACATCCGGTCGACCCTTCTCGGGAGAGCCACTTGTCGGAATTCGAGGCCTTTGGACCGAATCCTGGCCAGCTTGAGGCAAAAGTTCATGTCCCATCGACAGTTATTCCACGACCGGCGCTCGTCGTCGTCTTGCACGGCTGCACCCAGACGGCGTCGTCATACGACGCAGGCTCGGGATGGAGCAGATTGGCCGACGACTATGGCTTTGTCGTCCTCTTCCCGCAGCAGACCCGCAGCAATAACGCCAATCTTTGCTTCAACTGGTTCCAGCCGAACGATATGGCGCGCGGCGATGGTGAAGCGCTTTCAATCCGCCAGATGATCGAGACCGCCGAAGAACGTTATGACATCGATACCTCGCGAGTTTACATAACCGGGCTTTCAGCAGGTGGAGCGATGGCCAATGTGATGCTGGCGACCTATCCTGGAGTCTTTGCCGGCGGCGCAATCATAGCCGGCCTCCCCTATGGCACGGCACACACGATACCCCAAGCGTTCGACCGCATGCGCGCGCAAGGCATTCCCGACACTAACACGCTTCAAAAGCTGCTTCGGTCCGCTTCCAAAACAACGGGCCCATGGCCGGCGGTATCGGTCTGGCAGGGAACGCAGGACATGACCGTCAACTCGGCCAACGCAGATGCGATTGTCGACCAGTGGCTGGGCGTTGTTGAAACCCGAGGATCGCCCCGGGTAGAACAACCGACGTCGCGGCTTGAACGCCGGGTCTGGGTCAATGCCAACGGGGAGGAACGCCTTCAGCTTTACCGCGTCAAGGGTATGGGCCACGGCACACCGATCGATGCGAAAAGTGGGTACGGTCGGGCAGGGCCCTACATGCTTGACGTCGGCATTTCGTCGACCGAGGAAATTGCCAAATCGTTCGGGGTTGCGGCGCCATCCTTGAGACAGGTGAACCCGGGCGTCGCCACTGACGCCGCTATCCCCAAGGCTCGGAGCAACGATAATCCGAGTCCCATCAAGGGACCGGCGGACGGCATTCGGCGGACGATCGAAGACGCGCTTCGTGCAGCGGGTCTGATGCGATAACACCGCGCACACTTCCTTCGTGGCCACCCGCCCTTTTGATCTGACGACTCACCGCGTGGAGATGCCTCAAACGGCGAGTGACGCCGCCGCAGCGAACATCCAATTTGCAAGGTCGCCCACCTGATGGGCCATACGCTCAGCCCTCAAGCTATGCGGTGGGTCCAGACGATTTTTTTGAAGAGCGGCCACATGGAGCGGCGAAGTTGCGCACCACTTGATGTTTTCGCGCTGCCGTCACTCCATACTGCATACCCCGCGACTGAGCCGATACGGACGGTTGCACTCCCAGCCGTTTCCGGAACGATCCAGATGTGCGTTTTCAGGAAGATTGATCTGTGAACATACCGATCCTTTTGCTTCAAATCCGCGGTCACATTTCCATTTCTGGCCATAGGAGTTGTCCGCGAAGGTTGCATTTTCGGGAACCTTTACAGCAACACAGGCCTGATCTTTCATTTCAAATCCACGGTCGCACAACCATTCATTGCCGCTGGTGGTCAGGTAGGCATGGTCAGGAACGATCAGTGCGACGCATTTGCTACCGATGACCTGGTACCCCCGTTCACAGATCCAGCCCTCGCCATAGCTCGAATCCGTCAGATACGCCTTGTCCGGCACCTCGATGAGGTCGCATTCAGTATCGCGCTGACGATATCCGTGCATGCACTTCCAGCGGTCACCAGAATAAGAGTCGAGAAAAGCATTGGCGGGCAGCCGTACCGCAAGGCACTGGCCGTCCTTTTCGGCAAACCCGTAATCGCATTCCCAGCCGTTGCCATAGGAAGCGTGTGTCAGGAAAGCATTGTCGGGAGCCGTCACAGCAACGCAGGAATCGGCCTCTTGTCGGAATCCACGATTGCACTCCCATCCCGATCCGTAGCGTTTTGCTTCGGAATTTGCTGGCACCGACCCTTGACCATATGCCCCAGGGATCAAGAGCAGAGTTGCGGATAGAAGAACGCTCGCCTGTAGAGCCAACGCTAGGAAGAACGGTTGAGGCATGTCCTTATGTCTCCAAATGGGCGGTTGAGTGGTCACAGAAGTGTGAAGCCATTGCGGCCGGCGCTTACCCTGCGCCCATCGGTTCGTCCCAACCAATGCCAGATTGTCGGGGCTGGGAACATACTGCGCACAGCGCTGTGCAGTTCGCAGCCTCAAGTGTCTAGGACCGACCGGAACTTGCTGGATCGCAAGGCGAAAATGTCTGTTCGGTGTAGGACATGACGCCCCCTTGATTGGGGCCAGGGTATCGAACCCTCATACAGCAGCGCCCGTGACATCTGCTACTGGAGACTGGACACTGCGCCTTTGTCATTCCAATAGCAACCGCTCTTCACCGTTATTTGATGTGCCTGCCGAACGCCCCCTAGCAATCATGATTTCCATGTTTCCATGCTTTGATCGAGCACGAACCGGGTCGTTCCAAGGCGGTCGGTCGTTTTCCGTGGAGAGAGGGGTTGTCGCGACGGAGGCACGTCAGAGGCCGCACACCTTGTCGGCTAGTCGGCGCTGACTGTCGGCATGAGTTGCGCCGGCGTCTCAATCTTTTGCAAGCATTTCTCGAACTTTTCGCGCCAGATCGTCCATGGAAAACGGCTTGGTCATCATGTCCATGCCTGGTCCGAGAAAGTCCGCGCGTGAGGATGCTGTTGCTGCATAACCCGTCAAGAACAGAACACGGAGGCCCGGCCTCCTTGCCAGAGCCACTTCGGCCAACTGCCGCCCGTTGATCCCTGGTAAGCCGACATCGGAAACCACGGCATCGATGCGCTGCGCGCTTTCGATTATCGGCAGCGCATGTTCTCCGTCTTCGGCTACGATCGTCCTGTATCCAAGTTCCTTCAGAACGTCGACGATCAGCAACCTCACGGCGCTGTCGTCTTCCACAACGAGCACGACCTCACCTTCACCCATCAGACTCCCGTGTTGGGACGGAGCCGAGCCGATGCTTGCCTTGTCGGCGCCTGACCCATCCGGGAGAAAGAGCGTGACTGTCGTACCCGTTCCCAGCTGGCTCGTTATTCGTGCGTGGCCGCCCGATTGCTGGGCAAAGCCGTAGATCATCGACAGACCAAGTCCCGTTCCTTGCCCGATCGGTTTCGTCGTGAAAAACGGATCGAATGCCTTAGCGATCGTTTCTGACGTCATGCCAGTTCCGGTGTCGCTTACCGCGATCACGACATACGGGCCGGGCTGGATTTCCTCGTTGCGCGAGATGTCAGCCTTCGTCAGGGTTACGTTCTCCGCCTCGATGGTCATCTTCCCACCCTTCGGCATCGCGTCGCGCGCGTTGATTGCCAGATTGAGAATTGCATTCTCAAGCTGATTTGCATCAGTGAACGCGTAACACGTCTCTGGATGTACCAGGACAGAAAGGGAGATTTTTTCGCCAAGCGTGCGAGTGAGCAAGTCCTCCATGGAATTGACGAGCTTGTTCACGTCGACCGCCTGTCGGTCGAGCGATTGGCGCCTCGAAAACGCCAACAGGCGATGGGTCAAGGAAGCGGCTCGATGGGCGGAGGTGGTCGCAGCATCGATGAAACGGTCGAGGTCGTCAAGACGCCCAGCCGAAATACGGCGGCGCAGAATCGAGAGAGCGCCGATAATCCCTGTCAGCAAGTTGTTGAAGTCGTGCGCTATGCCACCGGTCAGCTGGCCGACCGCTTCCATCTTCTGCGACTGGCGCAATTGTGCTTCGGTATCTTTCAGCGCCTCGGCTTGCTCCCGCTCCAAAGTGACGTCGCGGCCAAATCCATAGATCGATCCGTCTTCCTGGGATGTGCGCCAGGAAATCCATCGTGGAGCGCCATCCGCATGCTTCAGGCGTAGTTCAAAGTCGCTTCGTCCGCCCTTGGATGCAACCTCAATGGCTTCCAGCATCGAGGCTTTGTCTTCCGGCCACGTAAAGTCGACGATCGAGCGGCCAACAGCGAGGCTCGGCGACGCTCCGAGGATTTCGCGCCAGACGGGGTTGGCGTCCTTAATCTCTCCCGAGCCGCTCAGAACCAAAACCAGGTCCCGGGAATTTCGCCACATGCGATTGCGTTCGCGCATGCTGCCCCTTGCGCGTTCGGCCAAGGCGAGGTTGGCTGTTCGCAGTTGCTCCTGGCTCGCCTTTGTTTCCGTGACGTCATAAAGAACGCCAATGTACCGCTGGCTGCCCTGAGCGACCTCGACATACTCGCCGCGTTGCGCCAGCCATCGCACTTTGCCGTCATCGGCACGGGTAATCCGGAATTCCCGGTCCGCTATGCTCTGTGGCCCGTCGGGACGCGCCAGATCGATGATCAGCGGGTCGCCTTCGTGAATGAGGTTGTTGAGTGTCTTGATCGGCAGAACCTTGGTCGGGTGAAGTCCGAAGAGTCGGCAGAGTTGGTCCGAAACGTTGACAGTCGCAAATCCCGCGGCATGCTCGAACGTGCCGATGCCACCGGCCTCCTGCGCTATTCGCAGCCTCTCTTGGGCAAGCCGTTGGTCGGTGATGTCGACAAGCGTGCCAACAAACCGGACCGGCTCGTCATCGTCGTCCGCTTCGCCGCGACCTTCTGCACGAACCCATCGGATGCTCCCGTCCCTTTTGACCAGGCGATATTCCTTGGAGAATATTTCTGCGCCAGCGAGGATCCCCGCCACGGCCAATCGTATTCGCGGCATATCCTCGGGGTGAATGGCGGAAAAAAAGTACTGTGTGCGAACTCCGGCTTTGAGATCAATCGGATCGAGCCCGACCATCGCCGCAAATCGCGTGTCAGCGAAAAGCCGATTGCCGGAAATGTCCCAATTCCAGCTGGATGCTGCACCCGCGGCCTCAAGCGTCAGGTCAAGCCTTTCTCGGGCCGTCGCAAGCTCGGTCCTGATCTCCAGAAGCTCTGCTTCAGCCTCTCGCCCCGCGGTCGCATGCCCGACATCTGCCCGGTCAGCAGTCGGGAATTTGCTTGCCGTGGGGAAAAGACCTGGTCTCGACGACTTCAAGGCGCCTCCTGCGTCACGCGTTCGATGAACGCTGCGACTAAGGTTTTGAGGACCTCCAGCGACGGCAGATCCATGATCATGGCGATGTAGCCTCGGATGTCATGGTCCCTGACGGAAAAGTTTATGTAAAGGAAAAGCACGAACCCTTCATTTGCATCCTCGGTGCTGACATGAAACAGCGACGCGCTGTTTCCACGCCTGACATCCGGAATTGACATCTTGAGCGACTTCTTGAGCATGTTTGCCATCGAGCCCAGGCAGCCATTCAGTATGACGTTGCCGGTCTCGGCCAATGCCTCGGCCTCCATTTCGAGGAGTTCTTCCTCGCTCATTTCGTCTCCAACGATCGCTCGTACTAATGTGAGACCGTTGCTCTCTGGAAAGATAAGAAGGGCCCGGCCCGAAAAAGGTCCGTCAAACTCCTGCTGGACTGCGATCAGATTCTCGCTTTCGCGCTGGCCAATCAGTGCTGCGGCTGATTTTCGCGTGATCACCTCGACAGAAGGCACAGACAACAAGACCTGCTTGTGAACCATCTTTCGCAGGCTTGCGGCCGCTCGACTGACCCCGATGTTGACGAGTTCAGTCAAGGCGTCGCGTTCGAGCTCGTCCAACTCGATGTCGATCTCGCTCATATCTGGGACTTCTTCAAACGAAGCGCTGCGCCTGTGATGAAGGCACTCATGCCCTCCTGCGTCACAGGTTTGCCAACAAAGGTCGCGTTCAGTGCCCTCACGCGCGCAATCACTTCGTCCTGAACATTCGCCGTGATGATGGCGATGGGCAACGTCGGGTTCGCGTCACGCATCTCGGTGGCAAGATCAAGTCCGTCCTTGTCCGGCATGTTGAAGTCGACAACCGCGACATCGATCTGGCGCTCGGCCAGGATGCGAAGCGCCTCATCGGCGCTGCCAGCCTCGACACGTTGCCAGTCGGGCTTGAGGGCAGCAATCGCTTTGCTGGCTACGATGCGGGCCAGCTTGCTGTCATCCACGACCAACACAGTCACACCCATTTCGATCTCTCCGTGCTCAATTTCGTCTGAACGGCTTGTCCGGCGTTGTTCTGCGTCTGTCATTTAACTTTCCTATTCTTGAGCGTTGGCAAGAGGTAACGCACAGCAAAATCCGAAGCAGGCTCACCTTCGAGATCGCGTTCGCAGAGAAGTATCAATTGCCAGACTGCCGTGTGGATGTCGCCAGCATGCACGAGCGAGACGGGCAATCGCGGTTTGGCTTCTAGGGCGGTCAAAAGCTCTTCGGCGTCCTCCACCCCGCAAGCACCGTGAAGCTCAATTGCTCTGCCAGAAAGTACGATCGTCATGTCATCAGACCTTCGATATCGAGCACAAGTACAATACGCCCGTCGCCCATCAGCGTCGATCCGACAATTCCCGGCGTGCCCGCAAGCAGGCCGGTGAGCGGTCGCATCAGTGCATCCGACCGGTCAACGATCCGATCCACCGCGACGCCGACAGGCTCGCCTCCAAGCGAGACGGCTAGAACGGTCAGCTCGTTCTTTCGTGGCGTTTGCGGCAGGCGCAGCAATTGGGAGAGTTCCAATAGGGGAATCGTCTGCTGACGCAGCACGAACGCCTCGCCGGCACGAACCGGCGTCACTGCGTTGGCGGAAACGCGCACCGTCTCGTGGATCTTTTCTATCGGTATGCCGTATTGTTCGCCGCCGACCTCAACCACCATGAGGCGGCTCATCGAGAAGCTTATCGGCAGAACAAGTCCAAAGATCGTTCCTTTCTCTGGGGTGCTTGAGAGTTCCACTCTGCCACCGAGCGCCGACAGGGTCGAGCGAACCACATCAAGGCCGACCCCTCGGCCTGACACGTCCGTGACGCCCTCAGACGTGGAGAACCCAGGCAGGAAGACGAACTGAAGGACTGCGTCATCGGAAAGCCCGTCGAGACCCTCGTTTGTCGTCAGACCGGCGCTCAAGGCTCTCGCACGAATGGTTTGCGGCGACATTCCGCGTCCGTCATCCCGCAACTCGATCCTCAATTGCTCGCCAAGGCGCATAGCCCTCAGCTGGATCAGCCCTCTTTCGGGCTTGGCGACCTTTGTACGCTCCACTCCAGCCTCGATGCCGTGATCGATTGCGTTGCGAATGAGGTGCACCAGGGGCTCGTACACGTTTTCTACAATCTCCCGATCGGCTTCAATCGTCTCTCCCTCCATGACGAGGTCGACGGCTTTTCCCAGTCTGGCCGCTGTTTCGCGGACAAGTCTTGGAAAGCGCCGGAAGGTCTGACCAATAGGAATCATGCGTGTGCGTGTGACGGCCGCATAGAGCGACCCGACGAGCCGGTCAATTTCGGCGTGGCTTTCCAACAGGTACCGCACCGGCGAGGTGTTTCCTGGGAGAGGGGGAAACAGGGCGGCAGCACTTCGCAGGCGGTTCTTGGCAGCGATGAGCTCGCCGGTGAGGGTAACGAGAGTGTCGAGCCGGTCCACACTGACGCGAGCAACACCGCCGCTCGAGGCAACGTTCGAATGGGTTGAGGCCCTGCTATTGGTGACCGCGGGCTCCGCCAGGATCTCCACCAGGCGGACCTGGTCTGGAATAAGCCGAAATATCGCCTGAAGTTCGCTTAGCGACGCCGTGGACAAGACTTCGATCACAAGATTGCAGCGGAAGGGATCATAGGGGGTTTCAGGCTCAGGCATGTTGCGCGCGAACACGCGGAGATAGGCAATGCCAGGCACCTGCGAGACCGTCTTCAACGGGTCATCGCCGCTAAAGAAGCATTCCGCGTGGGGCTCGTAACGCGCTGCGATCACAGAATGGTCAATCGGCAACGAACTGTGTTTACTCAGGAGGTCGCGTGCCCAGCGTGGCGTCGGTTCATTGGCATCGAGCCCCTCGCTTAACACCCCGGGGGAGAAGGCCAATGTCCCCTGAAGTTGTGGCCCCTGCGAAAGGGTCTGCGCAGATGGCGCTCCGGTCGCAGCGATCTCCTCCACGCATTGTTCTGTCCATTCAACGATGACCACGACGGCATCGATGAAACCCGCGTCGATATCGATCCCGCCCGCCCTCGCAGCAGAAAGATAGTCCTCGCAGCGATGGAGTATCGCCTCCATGGGTCCGAACTCGAAAAGGGCGACGGAACCCTTTAGCGTGTGGATGGACCTGAACAGGCTTTCAAGCTGGCGCTGGTCAAGAGGATCTTGCTCCAACGCCAAAAGCGATTCAAACGCCTGGTGAACGAGCTCGCGGGCTTCGATCCCGAATTGTTCCGTCAATTCATCCATCGGACGCCCCATCGCCTCTCCGGTAGACAATGGCGTCGGGGAACCGAATGAGGTCGAACCGATCGGAAATCCTTGCCATAGACTCCGAATGCCCCAGGCAGATGTATCCGCCCGGATTCAGCAACTCATGGAGATTGTGAGCAGCAAGCTGCCTGCCCTTGTCATCGAAATAAATGAGGAGGTTGCGGCAGAATATGACGTCGAACCGACCGGACGCGGCCAGGCTTGCCGGGTCCAAAATGTTTGCTTTTGTGAAACTCACGGATTCCCTTAGGTCGGCAATCAACGTGTGTTTGCGCGCGTGCTTGGGTTCAAAGTAGCCCTCGATCAATTCACTCGGAAGTTTCGACAAGGCCCGCTCACCATAGCTTGCCTCCCTGGCCTGGTGCAGCACTGCCGTGTCGATATCCGAGCCAACGATTTCGACGTGATACGCATCAACGAGCTGCCAGTTCTCCAAAAGCCATATCGCGATTGAATAGGGCTCTTCCCCTGTTGAACAGGGCATCGACCAGATTCGGATGCGGTCGCCGGGGCGTTTCGTGCGTACGATTTCCGGCAGGATCGAATGGCTAAGGCAAGCCAATTGGTGCTCTTCGCGGTAGAAATAGGTCTCATTGACGGTGAAGCTGTTGATGATCTTTTCGACTTCCGTCTCGTCCGCTCGCAACACCGCCAAATAGTCCTGCGGCGTAGCGCTGCCCCGCACGCGCATCAGTTCGCAAATGCGCCGCTCGACGTAGTATCGTTTCGTTTCTCCGAAGATCATCCCTGTGCGCGCATGAACGAACGCACAAATGTCCTTCAAATCGGCGATCGACAGCGGGCTAATGAGCGCTCCTCCTTCTGGCTGCACCGGTATGGTCATTTGACGTAATCCAGAAGCTTCGAAGCAATCCGTCCAAGCGGCAACACATCGCTTGCCCCGTCGCGGGACACCAACTCGCCTGGCATACCCCAAACGACGGCCGTCGCCTCGGCCTCCGCGATCGTCCGGCCACCGGCTTTCCTCAGATCGACCATTGCCAACGCACCGTCGCTGCCCATTCCCGTCAACAGGATCCCGATTAACGCTTCGGGCGCGACAACGTTCATTGCAGACAGAACCATGCGATCGACGCTTGGATGCCAGATCCACCGCCCATCAGACGGAGCAGGCATCACGACCAGCCGTTCCGCTCTTTTGGATAGGATGATGTCGGCATCTCCCTTGGCTATGTAGACATGCCCCGGTTCGATCGGCCGCTGCTGGTCGGCTTCGACCACGCAAAGCGCGCACAGTTTGTCCAGCCGGCGCGAAAGTGGTCCGGTAAACGTCGCCGGCATGTGCTGCGCTATGACAATTGGTAAGGGAAAGTCAGCTGGCAACGAGGAGAGGATCACCTCAAGGGCCGGCGGCCCTCCGGTCGAAGACCCAACCAGGACAAGCCGCTTGTCTGCGGGTCGTCCTCTGGCCTCAGTAGAAGATCGTGGAAGGTCGGGGGCGCGAGATGCAGCCCGGCTGATGCGCTCTTTCAATCGTCGGCTGCGCCGGATTGCAATGCTTGAGGCACCTCGAACTTTTTGGACGATCAGCGGGCCAAGCGCGTCGATCTCGAGCGAAACTGCTCGCGTCGGTTTGGCAACGAAATCGACCGCTCCCATCTCGAGCGCCACCAGTGTCTGTTCGGCGCCCTCCTCCGTCAATGCCGAAATCATCACGACAGGGCAAGGGCGCTCCAGCATGATCCGGTCGAGGCAAGCAAGGCCATCCATGTCAGGCATATGGATATCGAGCGTGATGACATCCGGCTCAAACCTCGCCGCCATGTCCAGCGCCTCTTGCCCGTTGCGAGCATATTCCAGGACAAAATCACCGGCTTCGGCAAATACTCGGCCAAGCAGTCGGCGCATCAGCGCGGAATCGTCGACGATCAAGAGCCGGATCAAGATGCCTTCTCTTCGGATCCAGTCATGGCCAAGGCCGCAACGACATCCTGTTCTGCGCGCGTGAGCAGTTCTTTTGGATCGACCAGTAGTATCATTCGGCCGTCTGCCTTCAGTCGAGCCACCCGGTCGAACACGCTTGTACGTTCCGATATGTCGGGGGCATCCAACAGGTCTTCGGCAGCTATCTCGACGGTCTCCGACACGCGATCAACGACAAAACCAACGCGTGTCTCTTCAAAGTTCACAATGATGGCGCGCTGCCATGCACGGGGGTTGGTATCCGCTACCTCAAAGCGCATGCGCTGATCGATCAACGGGACCGCTCTTCCCCTAAGATTGACGACGCCGGCCACAAAACTCGGCGCCTTAGGTACGCGCGTAACGGATTGAGGAACGCGTACAACTTCTTCCACGCATCGCATCGGCAGGCCGTAATCCTCCGATCCAAGCGAAAAAATCAACAACTGCTCGCCTTTGGCAACGATCGATTTTTCGCTCATGTCATGTTCTCCCACCGGCGACGCGACCCGGTTGACGGCCTGATTTCCAAACAATTTTTCGGTTGAGAGAATTGCAACGAGCGACTGCCCTTCACCGGGGCGCCCAATCGCCTCAAGTTCCGCGGGGCCTTGTCCATTCTTGAGAACCGTTGGAACGGCATCAATTTGTGACGATGCCAGACGCAGGATAGTCTGGACTCGCTCGACGGCCAGACCGATCCTCGTTCCCAGATAATCCACGACGACGACCCGATTTGCAGCGCGCGCTTTATCACTGCGCAAGCCAAGTAGGTTGCGCGCATCTGCCACCGGCAGCACGGCTCCGCGATGTTCGGCCATGCCAAGTATTACGTCCTGTGGCCGGCTCGCCGTAAAAAACTCTTCCCCAAGAGCCAGCACCTCGTGAACGTCAGCGAGCGCAATCGCAAAGCTCTGCCCGGCGACCTTGACGGTCAGGAATGGTTTACCCGCATCAACGGGGTTTGCATGTCGGCTGCTCGCGCCGAAATCACCCGATCGTCGGGCGGCGCCTGTGTTTTGCCTCCTGGGGCTTGTGGGGCGTACTTGCGCGGTCAGACGCGCATCGAGATCGCTTATCCTGTCGTTATCGTCGGCTACGATTTGCAGGACTGCGTCCACCATCAAACCGATGCGTTGGCCTCGCTCGTATACAATGCAGCATCCATCAACAACTCGGCCATCTCCTTCGTCGCCGAGCACGTGGCCAAGGTCGAAGATCGGAACTGGTTCTCCGCGAATGTTGGCAATTCCCAAAAGGCTCTCAGGCCCGTGGGGGACCCTTGTGATGCGGGGAGCTCGTACGACTTCCGCCACCTTGTTCGCATCCAAAGAGAGGTATCGGTTGCCCAACCGGAACTTCAAGTTCCGGCTTTTCTGCTCCGATAAGCCAGATCGCATCATCGTTCAGGCTCCAGCGAGCTGGAGCTCATCCGCAAGCGAAGCTATCTCTTCAATCGCTGCGGCCAAATCCTCTGCTCCACGAGATTGTTGACGGGCGGCGGCAGCAGCCTCAATGGTGGCGGCACTTGCCTGCTGCGCGACTGTTGCGATCTGTTCCGTGCCGGCGCGCACCTGTTGAGTTGCGCTGAGGACGCCTTGAGCCGCTTGCTGGATCGCGCTGTTTCCCGTCGCGATAACCGCCACCTCCGCTTCGATTGCACCCAGGCGCTCGACGAGTTGCATGTTCTTGGCCACCTCGCCGTCAAGCGACAGTACGATCATCTCCAGATCGCGAAGGACCACGGCGATCTTGATCTGGATGATCCGCACAATGTCTTTGACGCCATCGATATTTTCAGCCGCATCGGAGGCGAGTTTGCGGATATCGCTGGAGACAATTGCAAATCCCCGGCCAGCCTCACCCGCGCGCGCTGCCTCAACCGAGCCGCTGACGGCAAGCATGCTGGTCTGGACCGCCACCAGAACTATGCGGTCGACGGCACGCTCTATCTGGAAGGCAACCTCATTGAGATCCGAAAGCACGCTGAGCGCTGCGCGCGAGTGGGCGAGCGCTTCGCCAAGACCGGAGGCGACACTGGAAATCCTGGTTCGGCTCTCCTGCAAGAGCTTCAGGACCGAAGCGATGGATTCTCCAGACCCCTGCGCACTTCGATGGGCACTCGCCCCACTTCGTTCGATCTGCGCCATTGCTGCGTTGGCTTGCATGGTCGCTGCGGCCTGTGCCTCCGCACCGCGGCTGATCTGTTCGACCGCGATCAAGATCTCTCCGGCAGCGTTCGCAAGTTCCTGAACCGTGGCCGACAGTTCCTCGGCTGCCGAGCTGACCTCGACGGATTTGAATGACGATCCAGAGCCCGACATCAGTTCGTCGGCAAGCGCTGCAAGCGCCTGGGCGGTTTTCTGGCTTTGATCCAAAGCGGTACTTTGTTGCTGGACGGATCGATGCGCCTCGGCCGCAGCTGTGGATTGTTGTTCAGCCGCGGCCGAAACGGTTTCCGATCCCCGTTGCGCCTCGCGTGCGGCAATTTCGGCTTCGACCGCAGATGTGAGAATGGACTGACTGCTGTCGAGCAGATCCGTCAGGCTCGTTCGCACTGCGGCGAGATTTGTGCTTATTTCCTGCCCCGAGAGAGCCTGAGCCTTTGCGATCTCCGCGGCATTCCTAACCTTTTCGGACACAGCGGCGACACCAGCCACGATGCGCCCTGCGTTTTGGGTAACGTCCCTCGAACCCCGTTCGGCGATTTCGGCAAGCGCCCTGACTTCGTCTGCTACGACAGCGAAACCTTTGCCATCGTCGTCGGCCCGCGCAGCCTCGATGGCGGCGTTCAGCGCCAGGAGGCTTGTGCGGTCAGAAATATCGGCCACGGTGAGGGTCGTCGAACCGATTGCTTCAGCCTGGTCTTGGAGTTGCGCAATGACGTCCACAGCCGAAAGCTGACGATCGGCGCCCGAAGCCAATGTCCGTACCGACACCTCAATTTGGACGGCAGCGTCGGTGATTGTCGTCTGCAGTCCTTCGGCGCGCCGGCGCGCGTTTTCGGCCTCCATCCGGGCGTCGGAAAACTGGAGCAGGAGCTGCCCGGTCCCAGCAAGTGATTCATGAGCTGCACTGGCCGCTTCTTCCGCACCACTTGCAATCTGCTCCAGTGTCCGATTGAGCTCGTCAGCGGCGGATGCAGCTTGCGCAACCCCGCTTGCAAGCTCGTCGCTCGCCGTTGCGATACGCTCTGCAGCTTTCTGCTGGCGAAGCCGGGATCGGTCTTGGGCGCGACGCGATGACGCCGTCTTTTCAACGGCGGTCACTGGCTGTGGGGATACCACTTTTGCTGCGCTGCGCTTTATCGCCAATTCGGTTGTTTTCACCAGTGCCATCAAGAGGGTCCGTCTGTGTTGATGATCGGACGGCATGCCGAACCGATAGCGGTTTGAATGAGGCGAGGACGAAGGATCGCGACGACTAGTCGTCGAAGTTCAAGATCATATGCGGACCCTACCCGGTGCGCAGTGTCTCGGTCGCGATCGCATTCAACAGTATATCCGGATGGCAGGGTTTGGTAAGAAAGATACCCTTGCTGAAGACACTCGACGCTTCATCGTCGGGCGCAGGAGCTTGTCCCGAATAGACGACAAACGGCACGGATCGTTGCAGAAGGGTCTGTGCAATCGATGTGCAAAAACCGTCTCTGACGCGGGGGTCGAGAATGCCCACCTCCGGGGTATTCGCCTCTAGCCATACCGCGGCATCCGCGCATGAACTGAAAACCTGAACAATCTCAAATCCCGCTTCTGCCAACAGTTCTTCCAGATCAAGTGCAATGATTGGCTCATCTTCAAGCACGAGAACGGATCGAGCCTCAGTCACGAACATTCTCCAACCCCATGTGTCGGCAGCGGCAAGCCACAAAAATCACAAGGGTTAACTAGGGTGCCACTGTCATTCGTCAACGAGCCGCAGGCAACGATTATTACCACCCTACGTTCGGCCGGCTGGCCAGTTCCCATGCGATGGCAACTAGATGAGAGAGGAAATCATCGGGCACGCGTGTGGTTACCACCGGTTTCGCAATTGGGTGCCACAATGCGCGTTAGAACGGGTTCGACCCTCGCGCGAACTTGCGGTGCGGGCACGCCTTATGACGATGGAAAGAATTCGACAAGCTCATCCATGCGTGGGTGAATACGGGCGCTGCCTGTAGGGCGAGCGCCTGAAGGAAAACTGGCGCCTTCCTTCCAACAAATCCAGGATTGCCCCGAATTTCTCATCCCACCAGAAAGCGGAACTGATTATCGTCACCCGATACGGTCCACCCACTCGGGCAAGCCTCTTCAATCACCCGCTCTATCTCGCGAGGGTCATATGGTTTTCTTTTCAGGGTCGGCGTGCCGCGAAACTCGTTCGAAAGGCCTGCCGAGCAATGGCCGTTGGCGGACACGAACGGTATTTTGCGACGGCGTTAGATCGTCGCCGCAGGAAAGGAGGCGGCAACAAAATCAAGAAGGAGGCGAAGGCGGATCACAGTCCTCATTCCGCGCCTCTGGAGTGCTTTCATTCGAACTCGAACCGACGCATTTCGTTGAACGTGTACAGGAATTCCCGGTCCGACCGTGAGGTATGGCATCGCTGACAGCGCGCAGTGTTCTCGTCCATCTTGATCGTGCCGTCTGGCTTAAACCACTGAAACTGCCAGTCGGCGGTGCGACGGCTTTCGTCGTAGTCCCGTCCCCAGTTCTCGCCTTTTTCCATGATGAAGTAGCGGAAGACCTCGCCGTCGCGGTAATCGACCAGTGCGACTTGAGTGCCATTCGGAACTGGCCGGCCCGCTCAAAGCTATTGTCGGCGTTGGGCCGAAAGTTAACCAACGAACCTCTGTCCTAGAAGAGAATCGAACCCGCAGCCGGATCTTTCCGGGCGTGCGACTTGCAAATGACTATGCCAAAAGTCACGAGCGCACGGATTTTCGCAGCATCACGGGTGCACGGAAATCGGACCCATCGAGCGATTCGCACCCAGGGCTCTAAACACACGGATCGTATTTGCATGAGAAATAATGCTTGCAGAATTAGCAAGCATCACTATATTTGCTAGCATGAACAGCAAGCAGAAAAAGACTCTCGTGGCGGTTTTCAAAGATCCGATCTCGGGAACCATCGAATGGGCCGCTATAGAAAACCTGCTTGTCGCTGCCGGCGCGAACGTCATCGAAGGAAACGGCTCGCGCGTTAAGTTCGAAAAGGACGGCATAATCGCGAGCTTCCATCGTCCTCATCCCGACAAGGAGGCAAAACGTTATCAAGTTCGCGATGCTCGCGAATTCCTGACGCAAATTGGAGTAGAACCATGAACACCATGACTTACAACGGTTATCACGCTCGCATAGAATTCGACGCGGAGGACGAGCTGTTCTTCGGCAAGATTGCTGGCATTTCTGACGTAGTCGGGTTTCACGGGGACAGCGTTGCTGAACTGAAGAAGGCGTTCCATGAGGCTGTCGATGATTACCTTGAGACCTGCAAGAGCATCGGCAAAGAGCCTCAAAGACCCTATTCCGGCAAGATGATGTTTCGAGTTGCTCCCGAAGTGCATCGCCGAGCTGCTCTGGCTGCCGAACTTTCGGGGAAGAGTCTCAATCAGTGGGCCGAGGAGGCATTAGAAGAAGCCGCGGCGCACTTCGCAGAGGCCCGCCTTTCGGCATAGGCCATTCGCTTCCCCGCAAGGTCGGCCGGCAGGGCTCTCGTCCGGGTCGAGGTCAACGGTCGTCACCAACACTAGAATGAACTTGGGCGTAAGGAACCCTCAATTCATCCGAGGTCGGACGAAACTCGCGACGGGGCGATGATCCAAAGGTGCAGTTCAGTCGTTAGACAACTTTAGGTGGCGCAGAGCCTTTGCAATGATCGCTTGCGGAGAAAGCCTGTCCAAGCAGGCCGATGGCAGTTGTTGCTACCTCAGTAGAAAATCCATGTTCGCAACGGGCCGACTCTGTCTGCGCAAGCCGGCTACCGGGATGCGGCGATTGTCGCCAGCTAAAACCTGAACCGCCTGCGTCGGGGTCATGATTACCGCGTTGGCAAATTCAAGTTTCTTCGGAAGGCGCGCAAAGCCTTCGTTGGTGGTCACGAACACATGGCGCCCGCCATTTTCATGTGCCCAGAACGCCTGAGCAGCGCCCAGGCAATTGCGCCAATGCCAAGCAGCGGCGCTGGACAGATCCTTTTTGTCCAAGCCGTAGCTCACCGCGTAGTCCGACCATCGTGCTGGCGTCGTCGGAAAAAGGGTTCTGAAGATAAGTCGCTCGCGCTCAATCGCCGCTTCATCACTCATAATAGAGAAACCATGGAATGAAAAACCGTGTCGCCCGATCGGCCGCAAGAGGCTGATGTGACCAAGTCCGAGCGCGCTCATTCGGCTTTCAAAGTCTGCAAATCGTTTTAGATGTGCGCCACCGGGCTGACGTTCATATGCGCTCGAAGCCAAAATGGCGATATCCGCCTCTCCACGCCTTGCGGCCTCAATCAACGTGCGAATGTCGCCGTGGGCCGATCTCTTCTCATCGATGTTGATGAGACAGTTGTTTTCGAGCGTAAAACTCCGCATCACTTCACCATGTTGCTCTAGTCACTCAATGCTCGCCATTTGCGAACCAAAGCCCCACATAACTCTCACTCTGGTTCTTAAAGCGATGCGCGCATCGTGGACATTCGGCTTGGCAGTAAAGAACAAACGAACAAGCGATCGCTCGAAGGTAACAAGGACACAAATCGCCATGGCGGTCAGTTCCAAAAGGAACATTAGGCGACGACAAACGCAAAAATCATGAACTCTCTCCGCTCAGCGGGGAGCTGCTTGTTCTTGTCCGCACGGGTCGGCTCGATCGGCGACAATCGCCTGAGAGGTTGGATCTTACCAAGCCTCGAAGGCTGCCTTAAACCACATCGTGCGCACCGCTTCAGGCGAGATGAGCCGCACGCGCGCCAAAGCGGCGGCGGTCAGCCGCGTCATCGATCGGCTGTCGAAGAACTCGAATTCCATGCCAAAACGGTCCGCAATCGGCTTAAACTCATCCTTCAGCACTTCTAGCTCCCGCCCCCCTTCGGAGCGGAAACTGACACGCATGAAGTGACCGGTATCAGCGTCATCGAACTGTGCGCTGTCGGTGATGTTGCATTCATCTTCCGCCAGGAAGGAGGAGATAGCGGCGACGATGCCGCGGGTGGATGCGCAGCGCACGCGCAGGGCAAACTCGACATTGGTGTTCCTCTTTGTGGATCAGGATGCGGCTGGTGTTGCCAAGCTGCGCCTCAACGATGCCGGGACAAATCTTGAGACCGACACCGCACAAAGGCTTCGCTGCTCCAAGCCCATTTTTGATCACTCAGGCAACCCGGCTAATCGGTTGGATAAATGGTCCGCGATAAGTCACCCTCTGCGGGTGGGGAAATTGCTTCGTCCTCATCCAGAAGGCTCAGCCTGGCGATCGCGGTGTCCGATATGCTCGTCAGAAATTCAGCCTGGGTCCAACCCAAAAGGCAAGCTTCCTCGACAAGGACCTGGATTGCATAGTGCACCGTCTGCTGGAGTTCGACCTTGCGCTCAAGCGTCCCAGGGGGCTGATTTGGACGTTCAATCATGGCTTTTCTCTCGTTTGGAGATTAAGGTACTGGCGCGGCAGCAGATCGGGCCCGGCGGATAAGATCAAAACACCGTGCTCAGACTATCGTTCCCCTCTTTCGACTGAAGACTGGCGTTAACATCATGAGCCTCGATTTTGAGGCCGCCCCCAGTCCACTTTCGCTCGTCAGTAAAGTTGATACGCAGTGCCATCGGGGCATGGAACATCAGCTGACCGGAACAAGAGATGCCGGGTGGAGTTTAAGCGTCTACCGATGCTCCTTCTAACCCAAAGGAAAAGCCATGACCAACCCAGCCTCGGTCCGCGCCATTGGCGATCCATCCGCCACAAATTCGACGATGAGCAGGCCACCGACCTCGCGTTAACAGCGATCGCGACCTCCGTCGTAAATCAGCAGATGCCTGAACGGGAATATATGACAGAAGAGGAGAAGCACATGGTAAGCACTGCACTTAAAGCCCTGCTAAGTGTCCTTGCGGTGGCAGGATACCAGAACAGGGAGAAGATCGGGGAGCTTCTGAAAGGTCTGACCCAGAACCGACAAGACCAAGGGCCAACCGGTCAGCAGGAGGCCGGAGGAGGTTTGGGTGACCTGCTTGGCGGTCTGACTGGAGGCTCTGGTGGCCTCGGGGGCTTGCTCGGCGGTTCATCGACCGGCGGCGTGTTGAGGGGTGGTCTCGGCGATCTCCTCAAACAGTTCGAGCACAACGGACACGGGGAGACCGCAAAATCCTGGGTGCAGACCGGTCCAAACAGCGAGATTGATGATAGGCAGTTATCGGAAGCGCTCGGGCCGGAAGTCCTGGAGGATCTTTCCGCGCGGACGGGTCTTTCTCCTGAGGAGATTTTGAGCCGCCTCAGCCGAGATCTGCCAAAGGCGGTTGACGATCTGACCCCCAACGGCGTCCTGCCTCAAGAGGACGACCCTTTCGAAGGGCAGATCACTCCTCCACCCAAGACCCAAATCATATAGTCGAAGAGGCCGCCGCAAGGCGGCCGCTTCTTTGGCGTTTCTCAGGCGGGCGTTGCACAGGAATCAGACGCGCTACCCTAGCGGCACCTCCACAATCACGTTGCATACTTGGCTCGACCCGGAACATCGCACCCGTTCCGGACGCTGTCGGCGCTCTCATCTCCTTTTCAAGCCATTTGGTCGTGACGAGGATCGTTGCGTGTTTTATTTGGCGTGAATGTCTGCCAACAAGATCTTGGCGAGTTCGACGAACTGAACCGCGCCGGGTTTGTCGGAGGCTCCAACTTCTGAGAAAGTGGAGCCGATATGAGCAAGACAACCAACAAATTTTCACCGGAAGTCCGCGCCCGAGCAGTGCGGATGGTTTTGGATCACCAAGGCGAATATTCCTCGCGATGGGCAGCGGTTTCCTCGATCGCCGCCAAGATCGGCTGCACGGCGCAGACGCTCAATGAATGGGTGAAGAAGGCGGAAGTGGACGATGGTTCCCGGCCCGGACTCCCCAGCGAAGTGGCCGAGAAGATGAAGGCTCTGGAGCGGGAGAACCGCGAGCTTCGGCAGGCCAATGAGATACTGCGCAAAGCGTCCGCTTATTTCGCGATGGCGGAGCTCGACCGCCCATTGAAGCGATGATCTCCTTCATCGACGAACACCGGTCGGTATTCGGGGTCGAGCCGATCTGCAGACTGCTGCCGATTGCCCCATCAACCTACTACGAGAACGTTGCCAAACGCCTGGACGTGGACCGGTTGTCGGTCCGCGCCCGCAGCGACATTGCATTGAAGATCGAGATACGCCGTGTGTTCGAGGCGAACTTCCGCGTCTACGGCGTGCGCAAGGTCTGGCGGCAATTGAAGCGGGAAGGCTTCGATATAGCCCGCTGCACCGTCGCCCGGCTCATGCGATCGATGGGACTTCAGGGTATCATCCGGGGCAAGCCGATCCGCACGACGATCCCGGACAAGACGGCTCCCAGCCCGCTTGATCGGGTGAACCGCCAGTTCAAGGCTCCTGCGCCGAACAGGCTCTGGGTGTCGGATTTCACCTATGTCGCCACCTGGCAGGGTTTCGTCTACGTGGCGTTCGTCATCGACGCCTTCGCCCGCCGCATTGTCGGCTGGCGGGTGAGCCGGACGGCGCATGCCAGGTTTGTCCTCGATGCCCTGGAGCAGGCGCTTCATGAGCGGCGTCCCGTTCATGGCGGCGGCCTCGTCCATCACAGCGATCGCGGTGTCCAATACGTGTCGATCAAGTATTCGGAGCGACTGGCCGAGGCGGGAATCGAGCCTTCCGTCGGAAGCGTCGGCGACAGCTACGACAATGCGCTCGCCGAAACGATCAACGGTCTCTACAAGGCCGAGGTCATTCATCGGCGCGGACCATGGCGCACCTTCGAAGCGGTTGAATTCGCCACCCTAGAATGGGTCGACTGGTTCAACCATCGACGGCTTCTGGAGCCCATCGGCAACATTCCGCCAGCCGAAGCCGAGGAGCAGTATTACGCCATGCTGGACGAACCAGCCATGGCTGCATAACTTAAACCAAACGGCCTCCGGCAAACCCGGCGCGGTTCAAACTGACCCGTTGGATACTTTGATAAATACGCTTCAATCATCTCGGCGTTACCGGTGTCCCGCACCGTTTCCCAGAATGAAACCTCGATACCTGGCTCGCCCACCCCAGACCCACCTTGAGCAACGCGCGCGGCTGCGAGTTCGGCGAACTCGCCCGCAGGGTATCGCTTCAGATATAGGAGATATTCGGCCGGGTCATCGCTCTCCTGTACCGCCTCCCAAAAAGCCACCTCAACCCGGCGCGCTTCATCTTTGTCTTGGTCTTCCGGCAAGGTCTGATCGACCGAAGAGGATCGCTCCGGGTGTTGGACGGACGTTAGCTCTGCACTGGGGCTTGGTTCGGACTGCGGGTCAAACAGAACACGGAACACCCGGAGCGGGCGCGAAATGTTCTTGACCTGGTGCTCACCCAAATCCTCAAAGGTGGTGTCGACGCGATCGCGCAGATGATCTCGTACTCCTCGCGTTACACAGATGCCGCCGGCATCGGCCAAGCCTTCAAGCCGAGCGGCGATGTTGACCCCATCCCCGAAGATATCGCCGTCTTTCACCAGAACATCGCCGACGTTGATCCCGATGCGGAAGTACATCTTGTGTTTGTCGGCAAGCGGCCGGTTGGCACGCCACATGGCCTGCTGGATGGCGATCGCACAGTTGAAGGCATGCACAATCGATGGGAATTCCGCCAACACGCTGTCCCCCGCGGTCCCGAAGATCTCTCCATGAGCACTTTCAATAAGGCCGTCGATGATAGTACGATGCGATGTCAAGGTCGCCAGGGTCTGCTCTTCGTCGGCATTCATCAACCGCGAGTAACCTTCGATATCGGCAGCCAGGATCGCTGCAAGCTTTCTTTCAAGTGGTGGCGCCTCCATGTGAACGATCCGATCCAACGCGTGCGTTTCGATGTGCAGTCGATCATCAACCGATGAGCACGCGGCTTTGTTCCTTCCGTAAACGTTTGATCTCATCCGCGGGCGCATCACCCAAAGGCCGAATTTTGCTCGACCGAAACTCGAGGTGGAGTGCCGCAAGGGTTCTAACAGGGTAGTTCCACTCCGCTTCCCCTCGCACCAAGGCATCGGCCAGAGGGTGAAAGGCTTCAAAGTTGACGTCCTACAAGCCTCAGCGCAGGACTCCTGCTTCACGGGCAGCTTCCTCAAAGGCCAATCGGGCCATGTAACCAGGCAAGTGACCATTCATGGCTTCGAGACAGGTGGTCAAAGCAGCCTGATATGCTGGACCGGATCTGGATCCGGACCAATTGTTTCGCAAAACCGCTACCGCTTCACTGGCTGATCCAACCAACACCTCGTGATCCGCATTGGGCAGGCTTATCACAACGCTTTCGTTCCAGGGTGCCGGTTGTTTTGCTTTCTCTAGATCGCGTCCGTAGCGTTCCTCGCGTTCCCACCGATCCTCTGCCATGGCGTTCTCCTTCTCGAACACCTTCAAACCGGAAAAACAGGAATGTGTTCCCAGTTCGAGCAACGAGGTTGGGCACGGATCCGCCCCCTTTTTTAGCCGGTCTGCCTTCTTCCCGTTATCGAGGTGCCCCCCGCAAGGCTCCTTGTTCGGAAACTGTTGATGGGGTCGCGAAGCGACAGCCCCCCCCCCCCCCCGCACTTTCACGCGGCGTCTTTCAACGCGTCAGGACGTTGTAGGTGGCCCACCGCTGATCTCGCAGACTGCTTCTATCCCCCGAGTGACGAATGTCGGGATTTCGCCGGCGTCCAGTTGGCGCCGAGTATCTTTAGCACTGCTTTGCTCTCCGCTGAGGCCATAAAGCTACGGGCGCGGGATCGTCGACGGGCAAACTCTTCCCGTGGCGGGATCGGCCGCCTGTGGAGTCGTCGCACCGTTGTCCCCGGAACCATCGCAGCAGGCACATTTGAACAAATGCGTAGCCAAGGCGTTTAGCTGCTATCCACAATTCACAGGAGGAAATGACATGGATTGGGACCGTGTTGAAGGTAACTGGAAGCAATTCAAGGGACAGATCAAGGAACAGTGGGGGAAACTGACCGACGACGACTTGGACCAAATCGCTGGCAAACGCGATCAGCTCGAAGGCAAGATACAGGAACGGTATGGCCTCGAAAAAGATCGGGCACGACAAGACGTGGATGACTGGTTCGGCCGGCAAACCTGGTAATCTTCAGAGCGCCCCGCCCCAGGCGGAGCATCTGGTGTGCCCCAAGCGGCCCGACGGCTACGGCGCGTCGGGCCGCTAAACTGCCCTCCAAACCGGTCGGGAAAACTTGCTTCAGATAAACTCGCGCGCTGTTCGCCGCGAAAGAGCATCCATTTTGTCTTGAAGGCGATACGACTCTCGGGGGGAAAGGGTGCTCGATCGGGCGGCAGTTCGAGCTGCACAACTGAAGCGAATTTCTCCAACCTCACCTCAAGATGCCGAGTGCCTGCCACGCGCCGGCTTCCGGTGATAGACCCACAAGACCGTGTTCGGATCCCATGACGAGTTGTATATCGTGGGCCGAAAGTAGAGGGCCGCCTGACCATCGTGCTCAGTTGTCGGTAGCCCCGTAGATCGGCCCTCAAGCCAGATCTCGCGGCCGGAAACACTGACGCTTAGGCAGTTCGACTGGCCAATGAACCCGTAAACGAACTGAGACGGGTGACCGGAGATCTCGTCCGGCGTGCCCGTCTGCTCGTTTGAGCCGTTGTTCAGCACCACAATACGGTCGGCTAGCTCAAGCGCCTTCCCCTGGTCGTGCGTGACAAAAACAGTCGTGTATCCAGTTCGATCGTGGATGTACTCGACGAGGGTGCACTGTTCGAGAGTGCCATGTGGCTCGAGCACCCCGACGCGGTGCGGACGAATAGGGAACTTTTCGGATCGATGGCCGTTTGTGATTTGCCGATGATCCCGACGCCGGATCATCGACCGGGCTGCGACGCGAAGGCGTGCGGAACCCGCCAGGTACACGCTCGCTTGGCCCCGTTATCGCCTTTCGGGGCCATTTTTTTGTGTTCGCTCCCTGCCGACAGGAACCTGTTCAGCCCCGTGCGTTTTTTCGCTTGTCTTGATGCCAAGTGTCCCCCGAAGTAGCCCCTCGCCTCGTCGCGCCCGACGGGGCCACTTCTTTATGAATTGATCGACAGGGGATTCCCGGACCTGCGATGGCTTTGGCCCACTAGGTGCCCGACGGATGAGCCGCACGCGCCAGCGCGCCGCCTGGTCATTTCTTACGGTGTAATGGAACCGATACGAAGTCTCGACGTTTCTGGCTTCGTGAGACCCTGAGCCCCCGATCAGGGTGACACCTTCACAATCCGCCCGGAAGTGAAGTACTCTCTCTCGATAATTGCCTCTGGCCTCGTCCCGACGGGGCCATTTCTTTTATGATCCCTAGTCGCCGCGGCCATTACCACGACGGGGCCCGCGGTCGCCGATGAGGATTATCGTCGTGGGTGGACGAAGGCGCCCGATTTAGCGGCGAATGCATTGAGCAGGATCGGCGCGGCGCCGTGGGAGTGGACCCCGTTCCAACACAGCCTGTTGGCTCTGTCGACGGAAGGGGCCTTTTCCTTTTTAGTCGCTTCCTGCGTGCGTCCATTAAAAAAGACAGCCCCATCGCTGGGGCCGTGAGGTAAAACATCTGACGCTTCTGTTGAACGGTCCGCAGGCAAACCGCGCTCGATAGGCCCCATCTGCGGAGTTGAGGTTGAAGGTGGGGCCTAGAGGCGCTTTCGATCACCAAGCGGCGGTCGAGCAACACGTTAGAACGTAGGAAAGCGCCAACGGTTCCACCATGGGACTTCAGTCCCATAACCCCGGCGCAATGGTCCTAATCCCGTGGAGAACTGACCCCGATACGCTATTTCTAAACCTCAGCCTATGGCGAACTATTCGGCATAGGCCGACAACGACACCAGGGCAGCCTGCCCGTCCCTTCGGTTCGCTCTGGTGTCGTTGCCGACCGGAGGAATGGACTATGTACGAACAATACCGCTACGGCGGGCCACCGAAAAAATTCTCGACAGGGTTTCTTATCGGCGTGATGCTCTTGGCGATGCTCGTCATCGGCGGATACCTCGTCGTGAACAGCGCGTTATCGCACGAACCTCAACAATCCGTCGCCATCGTCCTTCCGACACCTTTGGCATCCTCGAAGTAGTTCTCGACTGAAACAGGAAAGCAGCCATGAGACTGATGCACTTAGGGCGAACCCGCCTTGAAATGCTCTGCCACGATATCGCCCTCAGCGACGCCAAGCCAGAGAGCGCTGCCTACTCGATCTCTTCGAGGCTTACGCGTTCGTCTCCTCAACGCGAGCTTCTGCGGGAATACCCGGCCCGTAAAGAGCAGATTGCCGAACTCCAACAGATCTACGCCGACAAGGTAGAGTCGTCGCCCTACTCACGCTAACCGATGAGCTACTATTTCCATGAGCATGGCCAAGCGCAAGCGTTATCCCAGTATCCCCGATAAGGGCGGAGACAGTTTTGCGCCTGATAGCGAAGTGGGTCGCAGTATGGCTTCACGGCCTCAATGGAGGAGCGGCTCTACTGAAAAAAATCGACGTCAGATGGACCCCGGTGAAATCCCGGCCTTCGTCGACGACGTCATCGAGGCAGGCTGCGACATCTGCGCCGTGGGGCATGACAGCTACGTGATTAGCGAAATTGAGGAGCAGACCGCAACTAAGGAAAAGCTTGACCGAATAGTAGAGAAGTACGGCGATCGCGACGCCCTGAGGTGGGAGATCGTCGCCTACCTTTGGTCGATTGGCCGGTTCCTAGAGCTTGCGTCCGAAATCACCCGTCACTAGTTTCGCAAACTCCCGCGGGCAGACACAGTGCCGAGGCTACGGGTAGAATAAAAGCCTCTGCCGGGATCGGCAGAGGCCAATGCACGCTGGTGCAAGCGGCTCGTCTGAGCGGATGGAGCACGCTTCAAAAGCTACTGATGAAGGGCGGGGCGACAATTCACCCCAATGGAAGTGCATGCTCCGCCGACATGGAAAGTTTCGCTTCTTGAGCTACCATTGGGAGCGCGCCATATGGGAACGGTTTAGGCTGCACGCCTCTGGGTCTTGATCGCCTTGGAAGTTGGCTTGTCGCCCTTAGCCCTGACGCCATAATTTCGTATGTCTTCAACTGCCCGCCGTCGACCTCCTGCAGAATCCCCTTCATCACGTGCCCGAATAGCCCGAAATGGGTATTTCCCCGGTGGAACCAGGCAAGCCCTGCCGACGTTTTGTGGACGCGAATACCACGAACGCTCTGCCGCCCTTCATGGGAGGTCCCAAATGTACTTTCATTCGGATGATCTCAACTGCGCTCTCGGCCCTAAAGACGTAGAAATGCTGCATCGAGTATTTGAGAGGACCTGCTTCTTAGCGGGATTTCCCAAACTTTCCAAGCGAGGCAATCAACTGGCAAGATTCCTGATTGACGAGTTCCGTGTCGGCCATACCGACGAGGCTTGCCTCCTGGAGTGCGCTCTCTGGTTCACAAAGCGGGATACGCGACAATCGGAGTTCTCGTCTCGTCGTGGGCTGGGTGAAATATCCCGTGTTCGTGGCCCGGCACATGAGTAATCTGGAGGCTACATGGGTTTAGTTCACCTCGGACGGGCGCGCTTGGCAATGGCTCTGCCCGCTCATCGCGAACGATTGCGTTCAGTCAAAGATCATGGTTTGTACGACCTCTTCGAAAAATATGCGTTGGCGGCAAATACACTCGATGCTCTTCAGCGCGAGACGCCCCGACGGGAGGAGCGAATCCATGATTTTCAGCAGCTTTGCCTGGATTTACAGGCTGAGGTCGTCGTCGTGCTTGACCGGCTGCACGAGGAGAGCTGGTAGTCAGACGCAAATTGCATTCACAAACGTGATACGTCTGATCGCCTCAGCGAAGCTCACACCGAATGCCATCACCGCTTGAGGGATGATGTTACGGTCGGAATCAATTCCTCTCGCGCCACCTGAAAGGCGATAGCCCAACACAAAGCAGTCAGGCGGAGAACGCGGAAGTCTCGAGCCACGGGGATCCTCTGTTTCAGTGACCGATCACCTCGCCAGCTCTCAGTTCCGATTCGCGTCCTTCAGAACTGGCAAAGTGCATTTCTATCGACCGCCGTTCTCGTTACTCTCTCGATCTTCCCTAGGGTCCGTGGTTCCTCTTTCTGCCCCCCGCAATGGGGCATAAGGACACCTTGGAGATGGCTACCAGGGCGTATTCGACAGCGGCAAGCCCGCGCACCTCAACTGGCCCGCGACCGGAGGGCAGGCCCCTATAGCGTGGCCGGAGAGGACATCGACGCTGCTCGCTGAGAGGCGCGGGAGCGGGTTCTGATTTCCCAACTCAACCAACGCGTTAGGAACATTCTCGTGGTTGTTGCGGCAGTTGACGCATGTTCTTGAGCTTCGTTGATTGAGCGCCGGGGATATTCGTCTTGGAAAATCTCGCGGGTGCGACGGTCGTTCCCACGACCGCTCCAACCGCGCCCACTCGCCGAGCGAACTATTCTTTCGACCGGTCCGGTGCGGCCTGATCGAACCCCACGTCCCAGTCTTTCGGAGGTTCCCTATCTCCTGGCGGACCGCGGTGACCCGACATATCCTCAGACCCGGTGATCACGGTCGGCTTGGCGCTCGATACTCCCGTGCTCTTGCGGTTGCCTTGGGGCTCCGCAAACTGGCCCTTCGCGTCGGCCCTGGTCTTGGTCGCGTCAGAAGGGCGATTTCTCGCGGGTTCCCGATTGTTTTCGCCGGCCGCATCCCGATCCTTTTCGGGATCATTCGGCCTCGTTTTCTCCGGCCCTTCCCATCGCGGTGACTGGTCAGCGCTGCCCGGCGCGCCATCGTTCGGTTTGGTAATCGACATGTCTGCCTCCTTTTCGAAAGGCCGAACAGGCGATGCGCGTTGAAGTTCCCATCGGGATGCATCCGCACAGGCAGGCGCGCTGCACGTATGCGGGTTCGACACCCAACGTCGCGGGGCGATTTTTTGCTCGGCGGGGAACCATATCGATCCCCCACGCTTCTGTTGGTCCCCGCCGACTCTAGGGCGGGACCAACCGAGGAGAACGACAATGGCAAATCAACGCAGCCAGGGCGGCAGCAGCGAACAGCATCGCAAGGCTGGCGAACAAAGCCATAAGAACGACGACAAGCAGCGACAGTCCGGCGGTCGCGAAACCGGGGCTGGCAAGAGTGCCGGTTCGGGCGGGGCTAAGAGTGGCGCTGGCACCACGGGCGGCGGTCGCGGCACCGACCGCAAGAGCTGAGGTTCCATGGAAAGGCGGCCAAGGACGTGCACGACTCGATGACGTCGACCGAACCCAGAGGTTTCGGGAAGTCGGCAGGTCACAGTGCCTCGAGCCCTTCCCGGGATCAGATGACGCGGAAGTCCGTCTGGAGACTGAGGACGAAATGCGGACTGTCTGCCCGGTTCCAGGCGAGGTCGCGAGTGCCGATTTGTCCACTCGCTAACCGGACGGGCTGGCTCATCCTGGTTTAGCATACCGGACGGGCTGGCTCATCCTAGTTTAGCATGATGACCGTCCGCCATCCCGGCGGGCGGTCCTTTTTGCATGAAAGCGTTGACAATCTTCGGAACCACCGGTCGCCGAACCGTGTTTTGCGTTGGCGTGTACCAACGAGACAGGAGACAGGAACCATGAACATCATCGCACAACAGGTGCTCACAGATCCCGGAGGCGTGATGACCGTCGAATGGGTTGCAGAAGGCGGAGATGTGATTTCCGTTCGCCTACAAAGCACTGGCGGAGACCTTGGCGTCGATGCGGCCGTGACCAAGGCCAAAGCTATGATGGTGCAAGTAGCCGCGTTCGAAGAGGGGGATGACCGCGAAATCGTCGGTGGCGATGAAACGGGATCGCCGGCGGTGGAGTCTTTGAGAAGCGCGCGCAGCGCAAAGGATACCGGCACTCTGGAAGAACAGCTCGACGAAGGTCTCGAGAGTTCGTTTCCCGCAAGCGACCCGGTTGCCGCGACCACCAGCTCTATTCCGACCGGACGCTCCGATCCCACGAAGAACGAAAGCTAGACACGCGGCCCGCGCGCACGTCTTCTTTGCTCGATCGCCAGCGCGTTGCCAGCGGGCGCTCGGCTGCACCCCGGATCCCGCATACGGCTTAACTCTTTCCACTTGGCAGTTGGACCTGCCGACAGGAGACCTATCATGAAACAGCTCGTTCTTGCTTCACTCGTGCTCACTCTGGCCGGTTCGGCCCTCGCCCAGTCCGCAATGGAAAAGTCCGGCATAAACTCGCTGATCGGTGCTGCACCTAAAACACAGGATTTCGTCCAGGAAGCGGCGACAAGCGATCTGTTCGAAGTTCAGTCCAGCAGGCTTGCTTTGGAAAAGGGCGATGCCGCAACGAAGGCCTTCGCTCAGAAAATGGTCCAAGACCACGAAAAGACGACTGCTGACCTCAGTGGCCTCGTCTCCAGTGGCAAGGTCAAGGCGACCCTGCCGAAGACCATGACGACCGCTCAAAAGGACATGCTCGCCAAGCTGAACGATCTCAAGGGCGAAGACTTTGGGAAACAGTACCGTTCCGATCAGCAGGAAGCGCATGAAGATGCGGTGGACCTGTTCAAGCGCTACAGCGAAGGCGGAGAAAACGCTGAGTTGAAGGCTTGGGCTGCAAAAACGCTTCCGGCCCTGGAGCACCATCTAGAAATTGCGAAGAACCTTATCAAATAGCGCAATGGCGGTTCGAGGGCACGGCCGCGACTATCCGAGATGAAGCTCGATGTGACGAGGATCGCGGTGCGAGCGTCCGGGTCTAACTGGCGGGGCGCAAAATTGCGCTTTGATCGATTGAGCCGCAGCATCATCCAGGTTTTAAACCCGGTACCGATGGGGCTTACTTTGGCGCTTGTTGGAGGGCCTTAGTTCTCGTCACCCGGATATGCAGAGTTCTTCAGCAGGGTGGCAACATGGGATGCATTGCGGGCAAGCATTGCAATCATCGTTTTTACCGGCTCAGGGGTCTTTCTCAGATCGACGAAGTTGGTAGAGCCCATCGCTTCGCCAACCCAGTAAGCGACCGCATTTGCCGGAATGGTGAAGCCGACGTCGTTGAGTGCCTGAAAAACTTCAGCGGAAACGTGATGGGCGCCGTCTTCGTTGCCGACGACAGCAACGACGGCAATCTTGCCGTAAGAAACAATGCGCCCTTTTTCGTCGGTTTCATCAAGGAATGCGTCCATCCTCTCCAGGGCACGCTTGCAGACACTCGATGGCTGCCCGAGCCAGATGGGCGTGCCGATGAGCAGGATGTTGGCATCGAGGATCTTCTTGCGTATATCGGGCCAATCATCCCCCTCACCTTCATCGGAAGTCACGCCTGGTTTTACGTTGTGATCGGCCAGGCGGACCGTCTCAGTGTCGACGCGATGCTTCTCGAATTCCGCCGCAATAAGACTTAGGATTTTATCGGTGGACGACGCCTCGGTGGCTGCGGAGGATTTTAAGGTGCAGTTTAAGGCAAGCGCTTTCAGGGGCATCGACGGATCCTTCTCACTCGGGACGGGTAACCGGGTTGTTCAAACGACCAGATGTCGTTGACGCTCCGGACTGCGTTACGCTTCACGGCGAGGCGTCGCCGCTAAGAATTCTTCGGTCTTCACGAGTTCGAGCTGGACTGAATACCGATCGCTGAGCAGATCCATGGCGGCATCGTGCGTTTCGTCGGCGCCGCTATAAACCGCATCGCAAAGCACGGTGACGCCAAACCCGAGATCGATCGCGCCGAGGATGGTCGCCAGGACGCAGATATCCGTCTCGCCGCCGGTAACGACGAGGGTTTCCACGCCTTCTTGTCGAAGGTGCGAAAACAACCGGCCATCAACCCAGGGCGAATAGGTCGTTTTGTCGAAGACGCGGGCTGGCGGCACAAGGTTTTGAAACGAGGGCGGCAGCTCGAGCATTTCTTTAGGCAGGTGCTCGCCGGTCATCATCCACCATTTTTGATAGTAATCCCTCCAACTTCCCGCCGCGTCGCGTGGATTCTGGGGTGGCATAAATCGGGTGAAGATTGTGTTGCTCGCATGGCGTTCCGATATTTCGAAAAGTTGCGGTAGTACGTTTTTCATCCACGGCACGTGCCAGGGCGTCTGCTCCAAAAACATGCGTTGGGCATCGACGCAGATATGTCGCCACTTGCCGACTGCTTTCATGCCCCGGTGCCTCCTTCAAGATCAACCGAACCCGCGAACGGCGTGACTGGTTCCCGGATGCCCGGAGTTTTCTGCCACAGGCCAATCACCACAGGCACACAGAACCTTCTTGCAGGCTCCGCGTTCTCTCCTGAGACAGGAGAGCATCAATAGCCTCACAAGCAGACACACCGATTTCGACCCGATCTCACCTCACGAACGGGCATGACCAGTCCTGGGCTCAACAAACGAGAATTCACGCGACGATATCTCACACAATGAGAGGCCCCCAGCGTTTGAACACCTGAAGGCCCAGCTTAGTGACATCGCCAACGCCGCATGGGATGCCTATATGAGTCCAGAATGAGCCCCTACACCCGCAGTGCGGGACCCGGCTATAGAGATCCAGCCTACGAACTCTGTGTTGACTGGATTGCCGCGAAAAGCGATCGATGAGGCGAAAGTACGTCATGACGACAATACGTCGGCCATCTGGAATTCTGTTGGTCAACGCATCCGCGCGAAGCGAGCACACCTGTCCGGGGGAGAATCCAAGTTCTATCGCATGCTGGAGTTGGCTAAGGCGTCGATTGAAGAAAGAGGCGATGTTGACGTCGAATTCCTGTCGCTCGACCGGATAGCCTCTGAGTACGGTCGAAGCATTCACCCCCGCACGGCTTGCTTCTCCACCTCGCCAGCACTTTGTCATTGGCCCTGAGATGGACGGCTGGGCTTACCCGCGGCATCTCAAGGGCCGGATTTTCTCCGTCGTCGTGAGCGACACCGAAGGTGCGAAGAACACGCGGCGGGGCCGCGATCCACGTGGGCAGACAAGGGCGCGCCTTGAGATATGGACCGAGCCTCGTTGGTGAGCATGCAGAACCCGATGTTCTCGATGAGGTCGAGACCGTTTCGGTATCGCCTTGGTCGTGTATCAGTTTGCTTCACCTTTGATGATTGGATAAAACGGCGGCTGCCAGGCTGAAGTTCCACGAGCGCCCGATCACGCGGACGGCGCGCCGCCAAAACCGGCACTCCATCGGAGGCCAGACTACTTTGCTCTGCGTTGAGCCAGATGCATTCGAGCAGGTGCGCATCCACGGAACTTGTTTGGACCTGCTGGATTGACCAGGGTGGAGGCGCTGGTCTTGCCGAACACAATCGACGGGTAACGCACCACATACCATCGCTCTGCGCGAGGAATCTGCGATGTCTATGCTCGTCCTTGTTGCTGCTGCTTGTGGTTTCCTCGGAGTGCTGTCGCTCCTCTGGGAAGCACTGCGAACCCGGCCTCTCAGTGACTTTCACCGATCCGCCCGCTCAAGACCAACACTAGAGCCCAAAGGTCAGGCCTTCGCTTTGTCGGGCCGGTCAGAAACCGGATTGGCCTGAGCTTGATCGTGGCCGGCATCTTCATCTTTTTGACCGTCATGTAGATCGGCCGCTAGACCACGGAGCGGAACCTTGCCTGTTATCGAGAGTTTGAACGCGAGGTAGCGAGAAGGAGCGAAACCATGCCTCGAGGTGACAAGTCTGCATACACCGACAAGCAAAAGCGCAAGGCCGAGCATATTGAGGAGGGCTATGAAGACCGTGGCGTTCCGAAAAAGGAGGCCGAGCGTCGAGCCTGGGCCACGGTGAATAAGGAAAGCGGCGGCGGCAACAAGTCCGGTTCGGGCCGTGGGCACCCGGAGAGCAACGCCTCGTCTGAAAAGGGTGGAAGAAAAGGCGGACAAGCCGCTGCTTCGAGACCTAAAGCAGAGCGATCGGCCTCCGCAAAAAAGGCGGCTGCAACCCGTAAGCGCAACGCGGAAAGCGTCCATCATTGATCCACGACACAGGCGGCGGGTGCCGGTGTGGGACGTAACGTTCAAGGAGAAAACATGATGGACTGGGATCGCGTAAAGCGATCGGTCCGATCTTTACGCTCCTGGACCTCACGCCACTTGGCCGACAGGAAACCTGGCAGGACGTGCCGTCCGGCCGTACGCAGGGAGATCCATACAAGTGGTGGGGGCTTCACGACCACTACGGAACTGCGAACAAGCCTGACATCGTTAGCCCGTAGCCCCTGCTGAAGGAGGATGTCTAGCGGCTTGACGAAGTGTTCAGGATCATCGGCAAAAAGCCTGAAAAAAGATGTGGCGCAATCATGGGAAGGCGGCTCGATCATGGAAGTGTATCAAGGCTCGCCCGCGCTCGACGCCGGACTGCTTGCAGCCGCACAGGCTGTCGAACACTACGAACGGCTCGCTGAGGACCTGGGCGCTGCAGCTGGGCATGAAAGACGCCAAGCTGCTTATGACGACGCTTGACGAAGAGCAGGCGACGGAGATCGCCCTGACCGCGACCGCCACCAAGGTCGTCAATCAGACCGCCGAAAGCGGCCTGACGCAAACACCAGCCCGGCTTGATCCTTTTATCGAGCCCGGCAAAGGCTCCGGGCTCAAGCTTGGCGTCGGGACCGGGACTCTGGCAAAGCTTCCCGGCTAAAGCCGGGGGTCCAGTCTGTCGTCTCCAACTCATGATATCAGACTGCGATCACGAAAGTGCTTCCCATATCTTTGCAGCGGGATCACAGTGATGGCAGGCAAACTCTTAAGCAGGCCTCAAGTTCGGTCTGCGGATATGCCTCCAACCAAAGGAGGACAAGATGTCTTCCAACGTAGCCTCCCATCTCCCCGTTCCCCTCGATATGCTCAAACGGGTGCTCGACACCGTCGGGATATTCGATGTCGGGAGTGCGTGGCACCGCGCGAAAAGACGAGCCGCAGCTCGATTGCTGATCTCGGCTTTTCAACGCGGCACTTGCTCCGAAGCAGCGCTCGTCACCATTCTGATGAGCCAGATCGAAATGCTCTCGCCACCTTTCCCGTGTGAAGATGTCGACCGCTGGGAAAACGAAGGTGGCGGCGTACAGCCTGATCTCGCTGCAGCGCCGGAGACAGTCCATTGATCGGATGGGGCACCAATTGCCGTTTTCTTCTGCATTGCTCACTTTGGTGCCGGTAGCCGCTATCTCCTCGACAGGCAAAGCATGAGGTCACTGCCAGGCCATTGCTATCGCCGGGCCGCCGGTGAGAAGCGCCCAGCCAGACAGGAACTTCAGCAAGGCCAGATTTACAACGTTGCTCAGTTCTTCGAGTTGGTTTCCAAATCCACGGGCAAGCCGGAGGCTGCTTGGACCCGTCCCTCGATCTCGGCTGCCACCCACTCGAGAAACAGATTGTACGCGACCGCCAACAATGTGGGTCCAAGAAAGAGCCCAATCAACCCGAAGGCGAGCACCCCGCCAACCAGTCCAAACAAACTGAGCAACACCGGCAGATTGGTGTTTTGGTTGAGCAGGTACGGCCGCAGGAAATTGTCGATGCTGCTGACAAGAAGAAAACCCCACAAGCCGACGAATATCGCCCAGCCCATGGAACCTTGGAGCAGAAGCCAAAGCCCCACCGGCACCCAAAGAAACGGTGGACCACCCGGCACGAATGACAGCGCAAAAGTTAGGCAACCCAACAATACGGGCTGGGGCACACCGGCGATCCAGAAGCCGGTACCGGCAAGCAAGCCCTGCGCAAGCGCGGTTCCGATCATCCCGTAGACGACCCCCTTTACGGTCGCACCGATGACCGTCAGCAGCCTCTTGGACCGCGGGCCAGCAACGCGCTCGCTGATCTGGCGCATGAAGCCGATCATGCGACGACCATGCAGAAACAGAAAGAAGGTGATGAATATGCTGAGGGCAAGTTCAATCAGGACGCCGCCGAGGGCCGCTCCGCCTGAAAGCGCGATATCCGTGATTGGGCCTGTTAATTTCTTGAGCTCAGCTATGAACGCTGGAGCATCGTGAGCGAGGTTCTCCCAGTAGGCCGCGACGCCTTCGCCGATGATGGGTAGACCGTTGACCCAGTTGGGTGGCGCCGAAGGCCCTTCCTCCAGGACCTGCGTAATCGCTTCTGCCAGGTTCTGTATGTCGTCCACGAGCGCGGTCACAAGGAATGCAAGCGGTGCTGCCAAAGCAAAGACCACCACCATCGTCATTATCGCCGCGGCAGCGGCACGGTATCCTCCGACGGCACGTTCGCATTGGCGGTAGAGAGGCCACGTCGAAAAACAGATAACCGCAGCCCATAGCAAGGCCGACAGGAAGGGCCAAAGGACCAGCGCGCAGCCGACAAATAGAAGTGTAAGCGCACCGAGAGCGAGTAAAGAGCCTATCCAGCTGCGAAGATCTAACATTACCGATCCGCCTCCTCTGGACCGATCGCGTTTTGCCAGAAAGCGGGGCGACGCCTCGCATGGCAAGTCGCATTGGACGGACACTGCGGAAACGCTGAAACCTGGCAGCGGTCAGAGGTTCAGAACGAGTAGCTCCGACGAGCGTTGCTGAAACACTCTCGGAGCTAGGGATGCGCGTGACCGCAATAGGAGGAACTCACTGACCCATAAGGCTGCGATCCGGTCACGATGGGCCTCAAAGGGATCGCTTCGAGAAATTCGATCAGTCCAGGATAGGGGAGTGCCCGCCCGTGACGAACGGCTCAATACCAGCGACCGCGACCGTACCAGCCGCCCCCCAGCAAGAGAACAACGAGAACGATGATGAGTAGTGTGGTGATATCCATCGGGGCCTCTTGGGAGTACCTGGTTATCGTCGATCAGGATGATTGACGATGCTATTTCCTGCCGTACTCCAACGTAGGATGTAACGCGCCAAATGCGCGTTCGTTCCGGCCCCAGCGGTGGGCGACGGTAAACCCGCTCGCCATTGTTCAGAGCTGTTATTTGGCGCGACGCCAGACGCCGTTGACCATCGCCCATGACGTCTCCCGTCTTCTCTTAGCGGCTTGCCGCCATAGGCCCTCTGTGGAGCCGCACAATCATCTTCGATGACCTTTCGCGTCTCTAAAGGACCAGCAATCTCCAATTGCCGGACTACGCCTCCATAAATGAGAGCGTGATCGCCCTTGGCGCGGGGAATATAAGTTTCGCCAGCCGGCTATCTCAGGGATCTGATCGGCAAGGCGCGGCGGGAGAATTCTCCCTCGGCCCGATGCTGATGGCGTTGATGCGGGTGAAAAAGAGTGCTGGCTGGAAAGCCGGATAGTGCGATAGCGAAGCGGCTGCTAAGCTTTGATGATTGGACAAGAGGAGCAAAGCATGCCGTCTGAGCCTCGATCACCACGCCTGGCAGTCCTTATCGACGCGGACAATACCTCGGCAAAGATCGCCGACGGGTTGTTCGAAGAGGTGGCAAAGATCGGGGAGGCGAGTGTCCGCCGCATTTACGGCGATTTCTCGGGCACGCGTTCCAAGGCCTGGGCGGATGTGCTCGCGAAACACGCGATCATTCCTCAGCAGCAGTTCGCCTACACGACCGGCAAGAACGCATCAGATATCACGCTTGTGATCGACGCCATGGACCTGCTGCATAGTGGTCGTTTTGATGGTTTCTGCCTCGTTTCGTCCGATAGCGATTTCACGCGTTTGGCCGCCCGTATTCGCGAGCAGGGCATCGACGTTTTTGGCTTTGGCGAACAAAAGACTCCGGAGAGCTTCCGGCAGGCCTGCCGCCGATTCATTTACACTGAGAACCTGCTCGCAGACGCAGGGAAAGACGAACAGGATACCGCATCAGCGGCAAAGTCCTTGCAACCGGCGAGCGCCGCCGTGCCATTGATAAAAAAAGTACTTTCCCAAGAAGAAACCGAGGAAGGGTGGGTAAACCTCGGTACTGTTGGCAAACAACTGCTCAACTTGGCACCAGACTTTGATCCGCGTACCTTCGGGTTTCGAAAGCTTAGCGACCTCATCCGAAAGACCAACAAGTTCGAGGTTCAGCATGCGGAGGGCCGGCCCGTCAGCATTCGCCTGAAGCAAGGCACCAAGGCATAGTAACGATTGCAGGCATAAGCCCCTCCAACCTAAGACTCGCAACAGACAGTCAGCCGGTGACGTCGCCGTGTTCAGAGCTCCGGCAACGCCTGGGAGTGCAACCGGCGGCAGCGGTCCGCAGCGGGCTCTGAGCATGGAGTAGCGATCTCCGAACGTAGTAGGGCTTCGGCCGATGGAAGGCTGGGCAGGCGCCGGGCCGCAGCGCGTTCTATCAACGCACGCTGCGAATGTTTCTTCAGGGGCGGAGGCGACTGCCGGCCAGCTTGGGGGTATTGAGAATACGCAGCGCTCGCGCTGCATTTTTAGGGCTGAGCCCTTCCATCTTCCAGGTGCCTATTTCTGCGGTCTTTCCCGTGAAGAGGTGATAGATCGAATAGGTTCCGTCTCCGTCGAAACGGCGACCATACTGACCGAGCTGTTCAGACCTGTTCGGCGCCCCCCCTTCGGATTCCCATTCGCTGATGACGAACGCGTGTTCTTCGTGTTTGCTTTTCATCTGCAGCCATCCTTGCGGCAGCCGATGTACGGCGACACTGCTCTGCTATCGGGCGTCATGCCCTGTTCATCGGCTGCGGATTGTCTTTCGTTGCTCTCTTGCTCGTGGCCGAGTTCATCATTGCGGATGCGATACCGAGGCGAGATGTACCTGAAGCGGATTTAGCGATGTGATCGTTTCCGCCGCACGGGGTGAAATATTTGCGCGATCTCCATGGCGCACTGACAGACCGGTCGGGATCGATGGTGACACTTTAACGTTGCCAATGCGGTTAGGGTGACGGGAAGATTGCGGCTATTCGCCAGGTGCCACTATCTCGCCGAGGTCTAGCATCCAAAATGGTGGGTCGAAATGGACTGTTCGATGTTTCGTCCGGGCAACACGCTGCCCTCCTTTTCTGCGGCATACGTGAGCGAGATTCAGCCGGGATCGGCCGTTTGGCGCCAATCACTGCGCAAACAGCTCCCATCGCTTCAGCGTACTCGCACGAAGCTCATAACGACGGGGCCGCAGGTGAATATGCGAAATCGAGATCGATAAGTTTGGTAAAGCAAAAAGCCAATCTGTCGCCAAAAACAATCAAACTTCTGTATGCCTTGAATACGGCTTTACTTTGTCTATTAATTGCGAATCTGTTTTATCGAAAAATACGTTTAGACTCTATAAATATACGAGCACTGATAAATCGAGATGCGGTGGTTTTAGGCCCAAAATTATGCACGATAATTATTTTAAACGTACTTTTGAATGAACATTTCAATTGGTTGTTTACATTAAACATTTTAAAGCGCACTGTAGTAAATCTGGATTGCCATTGGCTCCTGGTCGGAGCGCGGGCCCGCAACGATCCCGATAATCACCTGATTAAAGGGAATTAATCCATGACCTTCGGACAAATCCTTGAACATGCAAAACCCTACGCCATTGGTTTGGTGGTCGGGCTTTTCTTCAGCCCAATCATCGGCTTCAATGCGGGATGGCTCACCACTACGACTGCCAGCAATCTGGCGGCAGAAACGGCCAGAGTGGACGCCTTTGCCGGCATCTGTTCAGACACCGCTGGACGAATGGCTACTGCCACCAGCACAGATCTCGCAACGCTTCAGGGCTACGCCAATCGTGCGAAGCGTGACGAACTCGTAGCGAGCATTATGGCCAACATCCAAGTTCCAGCTGACGTCGTCAGCAAGGTCAGCACGAGTTGCAGTCGCGCACTATCGTGAAGCGCGGTAACGCGGCTCGTTGGGCATCTCGACGAAAGATAGGAGATCGTTATGAAAAACCTCATCCCCGCCCGCTTCTCTACGTACGACTTCACGCGCTTGTTAGTATCGCTTGCGTTTACGCTGGCGATTGCAGTGATTGTCTATTCGGTCCTCTTCGGAAGCATCCTGTAGTCGCCTGATCATGCATGCATCCGGGCTACGAGGCTGGAAAACGTCCTGGATGGACGTGCGGGGTGCCGCGCCTTTGAAAAAAGCTGGTAAGCAATCCAGACATTAGATCTTTCAGGCGAGTAAAATGGACCCGGCGTTGGGAAGAGTTGGTCGGGACTTTATCCATGACACAGGCTCAGGCTTTCGCCTTCGCCATTCTGATCGGCCTGATGGCCGCATTCATTTGGGGACGGCTCCGCTATGACCTCATTGCGGTTCTCGCGTTGCTTGCCGCAGTTTTCACCGGGATAGTGCCCCACAAGGCAGCGTTTTCCGGCTTCGGCGATGACATTGTCATCATTGTAGCCAGCGCGCTGGTCGTCAGCGCCGCGATTGAGCGAAGTGGCGTCATAGAGGCGCTCCTCCATCGGGCGGCGCCAAGCGTGACCTCTGTCCAGGGTCAGGTTGTCATTCTCGTGACGACTGTCTCGGTTCTCTCCATCTTCATCAAGAACATCGGCGCTTTGGCGATGATGATCCCAGTCGCATTCCAGATGGCGCGCCGTTCGAAAGCCTCCCCGTCGTCTTTTCTCATGCCTATGGCGTTCGGTTCCTTGCTTGGCGGTCTCACGACTCTCGTCGGAACATCGCCAAATATCGTCGTCTCCCGGATGCGCGAGGAACTGACGGGCCGCCCTTTCAACATGTTCGATTTCACCCCCGTCGGCGTAGGGCTTGCCGCAGCGGGCGTGATCTTTCTGGCGTTTGGTTACCGGCTGCTTCCAAAGGAGCGCAAGGCGGCCGCGACAATGGAGAAGGCGCTGAACATTAACGACTACATGACAGAGGCCCGCATCACTGCGACTTCGTCCGTCATCGGCAAGTCGATCCGTCACCTGTCCATCTTGTTGGACGAGGAGGTTCTGGTCACTGGCCTCATTCGCAATCGGGTCGAACCGCTGATGCCCCTGCCGGAGGTCATTCTCCATCAAGGCGATATCGTTTTGTTGGAAGGAGACCCTCAGGCGCTCGAACGGGGCATCAGTCGTGCGCGTTTGGAACTTGAGGGGCACGACCGCCCGACGGAAGCGAAGGGAGCCGATGAGGAGATTGCCGGAATTGAAGCAGTGATCGGCCCGAAATCAGTCTTGATCGGGCAAACCGCCAAGCGTTTGGCACTGCATGATCGCTTCAATATCAATCTACTCGCGGTAAGCCGAAGCAGCGAACGATTCACTGATCGATTGCGCGACATCGCTTTAAGACCAGGCGACGTTCTCGTTTTGAAGGGCGATCTCGTGCTTCTCCCGACCAGGTTGATGGAACTCGGTCTTCTTCCGTTGGTCGGGCGCGAAATCCGCTTGGGGAACCCCCGAAAAGGCCTGATGCCGGTGGTGGTCCTGGCTGGCGCCATGGTGCTAACGGCATTCGGCCTGCTGCCCGTCGCCACGGCCTTCTTTACGGCTGCTGTGCTGACGGTAATGCTCGGTTCACTTTCGCTTCGGGAAGCTTACGAGGCTGTCGATTGGCCCATACTGATAATGCTGGGCGCTCTCATTCCGGTCAGCGAGTCGATCCGTGCAACCGGTGGTGCCGACCTAATCGCCGGCGGCCTCGCTCAACTTGCTACCACGTTGCCTCCCTATGGGGCCCTTGCAATGATCATGGTGGTCGCAATGGCCGCAACACCGTTCCTGAACAATGCAGCCACCGTTCTCGTCGTCGCGCCGATCGCTGTTACGCTTGCTCAGCGCCTTGGCTACAATCCGGACGCCTTTTTGATGGCAGTCGCAGTGGGGGCGGCTTGTGATTTTCTTACGCCTGTTGGACACCAGTGCAACACCTTGGTGTTGGGACCCGGCGGTTATCGTTTCAGCGATTATTGGAAGTTGGGGCTGCCGCTCTCGTTCATTGTGGTCGTGCTGGGCGTGCCTCTGATCCTATGGTTTTGGCCACCGCTTTAGCGCAAGCGTCGTTTCAATTCCACTTTCAGGTTCACCGTGGTGGCACCCAAGGTCTGTCGGTGGCACGGGAGGCCAGCACGTCAGACGCGGAATTCTAGTCCGCTCTGTTCGAAAATCGCGTAGACGGGCTGCTACTATGCCCGGCCGCGTCTATCGCGAGTTGGGGGGCAGCAATCGCCGATCCAGACAGAAAACGCCGAGCGGCGCCGACGGAGCAAGCTACTACCATCTGCCAGGAGACGTCAGCCAGATCAGCGCCAGGAGACCCAGGGCTGCGGAGATGACGGAAGCGCCGAGGATGCCGAGCTTGACGGAGTCAGAAGCTCGGCGATGAACAGAGCAGCGATGATGGACATGCCCAGGTTCCCTTCGAAGGAACCGCCTTCCGGCAGAGAAAGGCGTAATATTGCGTTCTATAAAGGGAAGAACGGCGTGGACGCGACAAGCTCGCTGGCCCACCTTCAGGACATCGCACAATCGGCCGGCGGACTCTCTTGGCGAGGCTGTAGATCTTAACGAAAGCGGCGAGGTCGCGACGCCTGTGGTAGCGTGGCGGTGCAACTGATCGTTTCAGAGACGGCCTTCGGAGGCGTTGGAAGCAGCCGCGGCGCACTTCGCGGAGGCCCTTCTTTCGGCATCAGGCAATCCCTGTTTGTGCCGCGATTCCAGAGAGATCGCACAATGTATCGACTGGAATTCCGCCTTGCGACGAAACGAACGGCCGCGCCTCCCCAAGGCCATAGGGCGATCGGTTCTTCGTGGGGACCCGCAGGCTCCAGACCTGGCGATGATCATTGATATGGCATCCCGGGCGTGCGACTCGACGCTCTCGCCTCCGCATCTCAGTTGCGGTTACGAGCTTGTTCACATCAAAACAGACTGTTCTTCACGGATGATCACAGTTTGCTACCATCCCAACGTGCGTTGAAAGCACATGTGCTGGTGCGGACGCGTCAGTGGCTCCCGACCCCTTGGTCACGCGATCGCCGACCCAACCCTCTCGAAGTTCAAGCCGCGATGCCACCGCCTGCGGTTGCTTTGCCGGAAGTTTTCAATAACTTGCGATTTCATTAGAAATCAGTCGGAACGTGCAGATCCTTGCACGCAAGCCCGCGCCGCAATGAATGAAGTCTATGAACCCGTCATTTGAAACGACTGCAAGCTCTGAGGTCGCCCATGCCGAGCACTTGGGATTGCCACGGTCTCGATTCGACACCACCACCATGCGGCAGAAAGACGCCCATCTGATGTGGTGTGAGTCGATCGGCGTACTGTTCGATACGCGGCTTCGGGCGCCGACCGAAGTCCCATTTTTTGCCAGTGTCGATGCGGCCCTGATCGGAGGCGTCGGCGTTGCACGCACCCGATCAACAAGCCAGGATTTCGATCGATCCCGTTACAAAATCGCCCGGGACGGCATGGATGGGTATCTCGTACAGTTCTATCTCAGTGGTGAGAGTGGAAGCCGTCGAACCTCCGGCAGTGTCGCACGCCCTGGCGACCTCTATGTGATCGATATGGCTCAGCCCCTCGCCACATCCACGATCGATCACGAGCATCTCAGCCTCGTCATCCCTCGCCAGATGCTAGCTCCCCGTCTGAAGCGCCCGAACGACAGTCATGAATTGGTCCTGCCGGCGAGAATGCCGCTGGTTTCGCTCCTGAGGGACACGCTCGGCAGCCTTCACAAGCAGCTGGATCATATCTCCGTCGGCGACGCGGAAGCGGTCCTGTCTCCGCTGCTTGATCTTGCCGGCGCCGCGATCAACAGCCAGACGAGCGAAGGCAATGCAGCAAGCGTCGGCCATGCGCTGTCGATCGCGGTCAGGCGCTACATAACTGACCAGTTGCTCGAACCCGATCTGACCGTAGAGCGTGTCATGGCCGCATTCGGGCTGTCGCGCCGAACGGTCTACCGCCTTCTGGAACAGGTTGGGGGATTTTCGGTTTTCCTGGCGCAGCAGCGCCTGCGGCGCGCCTTCGTAAACCTTCGATCGCCGGATTATAGACATGTCGCGATTGCGGACCTCGCCTTAGCCCATGGCTTTACCAACGCGGCAAATTTCAGCCGCGCATTTCGCCGCGAATTCGGCCTGTCGCCGCGGGAGCTACGCCATCTTTCGGCGCACCATCCGGCCCTGCTGAAATCCTCACCCGGATTGTCGGCGACCGACTGGTCACAATGGATCGGCCTGATCGGGCGATAGGGACCTCTGCGACAAGCGTTGGGCGTGGTGGCGAGACAGCCGATCTGGCAGTAAACGCAGGGTCATTGGCACGTGGTGCGCATTTCCACGTCTGCCCGCCTCCGACAATTGAAGACGGCACTTTCTCCGAGCTAACACGAAGCGCGCCTGCCATGGCGCGGTTTTTGTTGAGAGAAATCCGTCATGCCAAGCTATCGATCGGCCACGTCCGCACGCTCCTGCAACCGAGCCGTTCGTGTGGCAAGCGGCATCACCCACGATACGATGCCGTCTGACGGCAGCCGCGAGCGAAAGTGCATCGGCACGCCGGTGGAGGCTGTGCCGAAGGCTGAAAAGACGCAGGGGTTTCGGCGCAATCAAATTCGGCTGCTGACAGCCCTCATCTTCCTTTTTTCCGGCCTCGTGGCGGTTGCGGGAGAAGCGTTCGCCGGGTCGAAAGGGTGCGAGAATATCGTTGCTGATCTGAACGGGAAGGACGTCGGATTTCTCACGAAGGCCTATCCCAATAGCGATTTTCATGCGACGGATCAGCTTCATATCGATCTGATCCGCAATCCATCCTTTTGGGAGAGCGCGTATTTCAATGCGTTTGCGGGAAGTGGAACCCCATATATCGAGGCCAGTTATGATGGCGGCGTTGTAACTGGCAATGAATCCGCATCGTTTTCCGGGCAGGACCTTGTCCTAGGCGGCATTTATGTCGAAGCCATAAACTATAGCCAGACGACCTCTCCCTGGCGTATGGACGTCGTCTGCGTCACGAAGAGCAACCCGCTGGACGCCGTTCTTTCCGGTCTCACGCTGTCGAGCGGCAATCTCGAGCCGGCCTTCAACACCGCGACAACGACCTATAGGGCCACCGTGGCCAACAGCGTGTCCACCCTTGGCGTGACACCGTCCACCCCTGGAAGCACTGCGACGTTGAAGATCAACGGGGCCAGCGCTGTGTCGGGTGCATCGTCCGCGGTGCCACTCAATGTTGGCGATAATACGCTCACCGTCACTGTCATGACCGAGGACCGCACGATCAAGCGGACCTATTTGGTGGTCGTCACCCGCGCCGCACCGCCCACGATCATGAGCGTTGCGCCGTACATCGGAAGCACCGCCGGTGGACAATCCGTGACCATCACCGGCACCAACTTCATCGGTGTGAGTGCCGTTGCATTCGGCGGCGTTCCCGCCACCACGTTCACCGTCGATAGTGCCACCCGGATTACCGCCACTGCACCGGCACGAGCGGCCGGCCCGGCCGATGTGACCGTGACGACCGTGGGCAACAGTTCCGTGACGCGCGCAAACGGCTATACCTATGTCGCCGCGCCGGTTGTCACCGCCGTCAAGCCGCTCAATACGCCCGCACGAACCTACGCGATCGGCGCCACGCTGCTGTTCGACGTGGAGTTCGATCAGCACATCGCTAGCAACGGGGGGCCGTACGTGAAGGCTGTCTTTGGGGCTGTCGAGCGGCGGATCAACCTGATCGGCGCCGTCTTTAACACCATGACGTTTTCCTACACGGTTGCCGAAAACGACCTCGACGAAGACGGAATCGCAATCTCGTCAATGGCGCGCGGGGGGGCAACGATCACGGACTACAACCGCCTAGTGGATGCAGATATCACACTTCGCAATATTGCCGACACATCAGGCATCAGGATCGATGGCGTCCGGCCCACGGTCGCGTCAATCAATCCCGCTGCAACGGGCACGGTATTCGACGTGGTATTCTCCGAACCAGTCACGGCCGTAGACATTGGCAAGTTCAACCTGGTGAAAACAGGAACGGCGCAAGGCACGATTGACAGTGTGTCGGGATCGGGATCGGCCTATCAGGTGCGTGTGGCGGATGTTTCGGGAGACGGCACCTTGGCTCTCACTCTGTCCACCGGCACAGGGATCAAGGATAGCGCCGGCAACGAGATGACCGGTGGGTTCACCGGCGGCACGCCCATGATCGTCGCGCCGCCCTCGAGCGACGCAAGCCTCTCGGACATAGGCGTTTCGAGCGGCACGCTTGCCCCGGCCTTCGACGCCGCCACGACCAGCTACACGGTCTCGGTGGGCAATAGCGTTTCCGCCATCACCGTCACGCCGGCCAAAGCACATCCCAGCGCCGTCGTCTCGGTCAACGGGACCGTCATCACGGCGCCGGGCAGCCTTCCCGTCAATCTACAAGTCGGCGACAACGCCATAAGCATCGTGGTTACGGCGCAGGACGCCGTCACCAAGGAGACATACGACATCGTCGTCAATCGCGCGGGCGCAGTTCCGGATGCTCCGACCGCTGTCAGCGCTGCGTCGGGTGACGGCGAGGCGACGGTCAGCTTCACCGCCCCTGTGAATACCGGAACCACACCGATTAGCAGCTATACCGTGACGGCTGATCCGGGTGGTGCCGCAACAACCGGCGGATCAAGTCCCATCACCGTGAACGGCCTTGCCAACGGCACGGCCTACACATTCCAAGTCACGGCCACTAATAGCATCGGCCCCGGTCCGGCCTCCAATGCTTCCAATTCGGTCACACCGAAGCCTGCGCCGATCGCCGACGCTGTGACTGCGACGGTTGCAGCAAACTCCTCGGCGAACCCGATTGCGCTCAGCCTCAGTGGCGGTGCGGCGGACGCAGTGGCCATCGGCACGCAGCCGACGCACGGCACGGTTTCGGTATCGGGACTCGCGATCACCTACACTCCGACACCTGGGTACTCCGGTTCCGACAGCTTCACCTATACCGCCACCAACACCACCGGCACGTCCGCCGCCGCGCTCGTGACGATAACCGTTTCTGCGCCGACCCTCACCTTCTCGCCGCCGGCTGGCACCCTACCGGGCGGAACGGCCGCGACCGCTTATGGTGGCGCCACCGTCACGGCCGCAGCCGGCACCGCGCCCTACACCTACGCCGTCAACGGCACGCTGCCCGATGGGCTGACACTCGACCAAGCGTCCGGTCTTATCTCGGGAACGCCGACGGCCGCTGGAGACTACACCTTTACGGTCACGGCCACCGACGCCAACAACGCCACGGGGACAGCGGCCTACTCGATCGCGATCGCGGTCCAGGCGCCGACCGTCGGCGATGTGAGCGCGACGGTCGCGGCAAACTCCACGGCGAACGCGGTAGCGCTCGATCTCGGCGGCGGGGTTGCCGATACGCTGGCCATCGGGACGTCGCCATCCCACGGCACAGCTTCAGTTTCGGGACTTGCGATCAGCTATACACCGACACCAGGCTATTCCGGCTCCGACAGCTTCACCTACACCGCCACCAACACCACCGGTACGTCGAATGCGGCGACTGTGACCATCACCGTTTCTGCGCCGACCCTCAGCTTCTCGCCCGTGGCCGGCGCCTTGCCCGGCGGTACCGCCAAAACCGCCTACAGCGGCGTCACGGTCGCGGCATCAGCCGGCACCGCCCCCTACATCTACGCCGTCAACGGCACGCTGCCGGACGGGTTGACGCTCGATCCAGCGTCCGGCCTCATATCGGGAACGCCGATGACCGCCGGGGACTACCCGTTCACGATCACGGCCACCGACGCCAACAACGCCACGGGGACGGCAGCCTACTCGATCGCCATTGCGGTCGAGGCGCCGACCACCGGCAATGTGAGCGCAACGGTCGCAGCGAACTCCACGGCCAACCCCGTCACACCCGATCTCGGCGGCGGGATCGCCGATACTCTGACCATCGGCACGCAGGCGACGCACGGCACGGCTTCGGTGTCGGGACTGGCGATCACCTACACCCCGACACCGGGCTATTCCGGCTCCGACAGGTTCACCTACACCGCCACCAATGCCACCGGCACGTCCACGGCGTCGACGGTGACGATCACCATCACCGCCCCCACCCTCAGTTTCTCGCCCTCAGCGGGCACGTTGACCGAGGGTATCGTCGGGACAGCCTATGACGTCACCCTCGTCGCGTCGGCCGGCACCGCGCCCTATCGCTATGCCGTGACTTCAGGCGCACTGCCTGCAGGCCTTGCGCTCGATGGCATCACCGGTCGCATTTCGGGGATGCCGACGACGGCCGGAAGCTACAATTTCACCGTGACAGCGACCGACACCAACAACGCAACCGGAACCGCAAGCTACTCGATCGCCATCGTCATCCAGGCTCCGACAGCCAACGATGTGCGGTCGACTGTCGCAGCAAACTCCGCAGCCAACCCGATCAGGCTCGATCTCACCGGCGGCCCAGCGAATTCCGTGGCCGTCGGCGCCCAGCCGGCGCACGGCACGGCCGCGGTGTCGGGACTGGCGATCACCTACACCCCGACACCGGGCTATTCCGGTTCCGACAGCTTCACCTACGTGGCCACCAACGCCACCGGCACCTCCCCTGCCGCAGCGGTGGCGATCACAGTGACAGCACCGACGCTCACCTTCTCGCCGCCGGCTGGTGCGCTGGCGAGTGGAACCGCCGGAAGCGCCTATAGCGGCATCACCGTCACCGCCTCGGCCGGAGGCGCGCCCTATCGATATGCGATCACATCGGGCCAGCTTCCTGCGGGCCTCGAGCTCGACGGCGCGACCGGCGCGATCGGCGGCACTCCAACCCGGGCCGCAAACCACGATTTCACCGTGACGGCGACAGATGCCAACAACGCTGCGGGAACCGCGCGCTATTCGATCGTGGTTGCAGCGGCTCCGGTCGATTTCACCTTCGAGCCACCCGCTGGAGCGCTCGCGGAAGCCATGGCCGGCGAGGACTACAGCCAGCCGATCGCCGCCAAAGGCGGAACCGGCCCAATGCTCTATCGCCTTGCATCCGGCGCTTTGCCTAACGGCATGGTCCTCAACGTTTCAACCGGTCAGCTGACCGGCCCGTTGGCCGCCGACGCCGGAGGCAGTTACTCGTTCACGATCGAGGTTTGCGACACCAACGGCGCAACGGGAACGGCGAGCTATACCGTGAAAGTCCAAGCTCGCACCATCACGGTCGCCGACAAAGTGGTCGATGTCCCGGCCGGATCGGCACCGCCTGATGTCTATCTCAATCGCGGCGCCACCGGCGGCCCGTTCACAGCGGCCGAGACGATCTTTGTCGAGCCGGCCCAAGCCGGAACGGCATCCATCATCCAGGGCGAACTGGCACAGGTCGGTCCGGTCGCCGCCCCGGTTGGCTGGTATCTGAAATTCACGCCCAACAGGGCCTACTCCGGCCAGGTGCGCGTCGGCTTCCGCATGGTCAGTGCGCTCGGTACTTCCAACACCGGGACCGTGACCTACAATCTCGCCTTCGATGCGTCCGGGCATGCCGCGGAGATCGATGCGCTCGTGCGTGACTTCGTGCGGACGCGGCAGAACCTGATCGCCTCGACCATCAAGGTGCCGGGTCTGCTCGACCGGCGGCGGATGGCCGTAGGAACGGACACGGTCACCACGCGCGTGACACCTTCCACCGATGGGGTCACACTCGGCTTTTCCACAAGCCTTGCCCAAATGGAGGCCGCGCGCGACAGGGCCGATGGGGTTGACCAGGCTGAAGCCTCGCCCTTCAACATCTGGCTCGACAGCACGTTCCTGATGCACCGCCGCAAGGACGACGACGACAGGTGGGGCAACTTCGGCATGGTCTCGCTTGGCGCAGACTATCTGCTGTCGGAGAAAGCACTGCTCGGCGTGTCCTTCCATTACGACCGGATGACCGACCCGACCGACGAGGATGCGGAGCTGTTCGGCGATGGCTGGCTGGCCGGTCCCTATGCTTCCTTCGAACTCGGCAAGGGCATCTTCTGGGATTCGAGCCTGCTCTATGGCGGCTCGTCCAACACCATCGACACGACTGCCCTTGACGGCACGTTCGACACGCGCCGGTTTCTGCTGGACACGGCGGTCATGGGGCAATGGCAGCTTGATGATGCAACGGTGTTTAAGCCGGCGCTGCGGGCCGTCTATTTCTCTGAAACGGTTGATGACTACGGGGTGAGGAATGGCACCGGCGACGAGATCGACCTCAAGGGCTTTACCGAAGAGCAGCTGAGGGTGAGCCTGGGGGCGGAGATCGCCCGGCCGTTCACCCTCGATAACGACAGGATCCTGACACCCAAACTCGGCGGCACGCTCGGATACTCCGGCCTTGATGGGGCGGGCCTCTTCGGTTCGCTCTCGGCCGCCCTGTCGCTGCAAACTGGGGAGAGCTGGTCGATTGACACCGGTCTGCTATTCAACATCGAAGGCGACGGCGAGACATCTGCGGGCGCAAAGGTTGGGGTCAGGGGACGCTTCTGAATAAGCTATCAGGCATCGCTACTGCATCCAATCTCTTGAAGCGATCGACGACCATTAGTCCACGTGCTTGGATTGACGTTGCTATCGGCAATTTTGTGGAGGACAATGACGGATCCTGGATCTGAGAGGCGACAGCCATTGGACTTCGAGAAAATCGGCCGAGCACGCCTCATGATACGGCTGCCACGACACCGCAAACAGCTCTCAGAATTGCGATTTCTGGCATTGAGCACTCTGATCGAAGCCTACGGCCTAGCTGTAGTCACTCGCAATGAGTTGAGCGAGCATGCCATGTCTGATGAACCGCTGAAGGCTGAATACACCGACAAATGCCAGGCGATCGAAGACGAGGTGGTGACGTTGCTCACTAATATAAGCCCTCGTTTCGTCAATTGACTCCAGCTGCGGCATTGGCTGCGTTGGGCAAGACCCCGACCGCCACCTACAGCGCTTACTGCAATCACGCGTTAACCGTCACGCGAGGCGATCACGGCGAACGACAAAACAGCCATCGATGTCATCTATCGCCACGACTCCGAGTAGCGCCATGTCCTGATGGATTTCCGATTTTAGGATGTCGATAGCTTTACGGATAGCCGGACTGCCGGCCACAACCGCCGCGTAGAGGAAGGGCCGCCCGACAAAAACGAAGCGTGCGCCCAACGCCAGTGCCTTGATTATATCGGTGCCGCGCCGGAAGCCGCCGTCGACCATGACTGTGGTTTTGTTGCCGATCCGAGCAACGATCTCAGGAAGCGCGCTTAAGGGCGACATGGTGCCGTCGAGTTGACGCCCGCCGTGATTGGACACGATCAACCCATCCGCGCCCACGTCATGCACGCGCGAAGCGTCGTCTGGATGCAAAACACCTTTGACGACGAGTTTTCCCGGCCAACGCGCGCGAATGCGCTCAAGGTGGTCCCAATTCAGGTGATCCCGCCGCCCGAAATCGCGCATGATGTTCGACGAAATGATCGGCGCTCCACGGTCCGCATAGGAGTTTTCAAAATGCGGGACGCCCTGCGTCACCAGAGTGCGTAGAAAGGTGCCGATCGTCCATCGCGGATGGGAAATGCCCTGCCACGCCAAACGCAGGCTCGGGCGCAGGGGAGTAGAGAAGCCGGCGCGTATATTGTTCTCGCGATTTGCCAATGTCGCTGTGTCGACCGTGAGGACCAGCGTCTGAAAACCGGCGCGTTGCACGCGGTCGACAAGTGCATCAATCCGATCGGGTTCTCCTGGAAGATATGCCTGGAACCACGAGCCCGGGGCGGCACCAGCGACTTCTTCGAGCCGTGTTAGCGACGATCCGCTCATGATCATGGGAATTCGACCCTTTGCGGCCGCCTCGGCCAGCGCAACGTCGCCGCGGTAGGCCATCAGCGCACTGATACCCATAGGCGCGATCCCAAACGGCGCGTCATATGTTTCGCCGAGAAGCGTCGTCCGCGTGCTGCGCCCGGAGACGTCTCGAAGGACACGCGGCCGAAACGCATACGCGTCGAAGTCCTCTGAATTGTAGCGCAGAGACGCATTGGTTTCGCTTGCACCCGCGATGTAGCCGAACAGCGGGCGCGGAAGGCGACGCCTGGCCGCAGTTTCAAAATCATTCAAGCAGAGATACTTTTGAAGGGGATCGCCCATTATTTGTCCACCAAAGTCGCTGGCCGCAGCTTCCAACGATCAGGTTGCCGGGGCAATGACGCCTTACATCATTTCGCGAAAAAACGGCCGCGCGAAGCGGCCGTCATGGAGCGTCGTTATCAACCGGTGGTCATGCTTCTTCGTCTTGAAACGCTACCTCGCGCGTCCGACGGAAGGACGGCAGCACCATCAGCACGAGCATCCCGACCGTTGCGATGAGCAGGACCAGACTGATCGGGCGCTCGTAGAAGACGCTCGGATCGCCATGGGAGATGGTCATCGCGCGACGGATGTTCGTTTCAAGGAGCGGACCGAGAACGAAACCGAGCAGCAGCGGCCCTGCTTCACATTTCGCCTTGCGGAACGCGTAACCCAACAGACCGAACCCTGCGGCGAGGACAACATCGAAGATGCGGTTGTTGATGCTGTAGACGCCAACGCAGCAAAACAGCAGGATAGCCGGATAGAGCAGGCGATAGGGAACCGTCAGCAGCTTCACCCACACACCGATCAGAGGCAGGTTGATCACGACCAGCATTAGATTGCCGATCCACATGCTGGCAACGAGACCCCAGAAAATCTCCGGCTGAGTCGCAAGAACGGTCGGCCCTGGCGTGATGCCGTGGATGATGAAGGCGCTCAGCATCATTGCCATCATGTTGTTGGACGGAATGCCGAGTGTCAGCAACGGTATAAACGAGGACTGTGCGCCGGCATTGTTGGCAGCCTCCGGACCTGCGACACCTTCGACGGCACCCTCGCCGAACTCGGACGGGTTCTTGGAGATCTTCTTCTCCACCGAGTAGGCGCAGAAGGACGCAAGGGTCGCCCCACCGCCGGGCAGGACACCAAGGAATGTACCGACGCCCGTCCCGCGCAGGACTGCAGGCCATGCCCGGCGGAAGTCCTCTCGCGTTGGCCACAGCCGGCTTAGCTTACTCACGAGCACGCCGCGCGCCTCATGATTTTCGAGGTTCTCGATAATCTCTGCAAAGCCAAAGAGACCAATGGCTATGACGACGAAATCGATACCGTCGAACAACTCCACCGCGCTGAATGTCAGGCGCTCCTCGCCTGAACTGGCATCAATGCCCACCATCCCGAGGAGCAGGCCGAGCAGGATCATGCCAATGGCTTTCAGAACCGGTCCGCGAGCAAGCACCGTTGCCGCGAGCAGGCCGAACAGCATGAGTGAGACGTATTCGGCCGGCCCGAACGACAGAGCAAAAGAGGAGAGCGTCGGACCGGCAATGGCGATGCCAAAAGTCGCGACCGTACCGGCAAAGAAGGAACCGAGAGCCGCGACAGCGAGCGCCGATCCCGCTCGTCCCTTCTGGGCCATTTTATAACCGTCAATCGCCGTCACCACCGAGGAGGCTTCTCCTGGCAGGTTGACCAGAATGGCCGTTGTCGAGCCACCGTACTGAGCGCCGTAATAGATGCCGGCCAACATGATAAGGCCGGCGAGCGGCGGCAGATAGAAGGTGATCGGCAAAAGTACAGCGATCGTGGCAGTGGGACCAATGCCGGGTAGCACGCCGATCAGGGTGCCGAGTAGTGCGCCCAAAAGGCAGAAGCCGAGATTTGTGGGCGTCAGCGCCTCGCTGAATCCCAGCATGAGGAGGTCGATAAAGTTCATAATTCCCTCCTCAGAATGGCCAGATGGGCATCTGAACGCCCAAGCCGACAATGAAGACCAATGCGCCAAAGGCCGTCAGTCCTGCGGTAAGCAGGATCACTTCGCGCAGTTTCGAGTCACGATCGGCAATGCTGCCGACGAGCAGCAACCACACGGCCGCTGCGACGAACCCGAAGAATTCAGCAATGAAGGCAAAGCCGACGACCGAAGAAAGAATGATGGCCACCGGCCAAAGCTTCGGTGTGGCGATCTCCTGGCGATCACGAAAGGCACCAATTCCGCCGACTGTCACGCCAACGATGATGAGAAGCCAACAGACGATCGTGGGAAGATAGCCTGGCCCCATGGCAGACGCCGTCCCAAGGGTCAGGTCGCGCCCGGCCCAAAGGCCGAGCGCGCCAAAACCCACGAAAAGCACGGCGGTCAGGAGGTCCGGACGATCGCCCGCCCCGCCAGCTTTGCGCGGCGCCGACATTACTGCTGTTCCTTTGCGAGCTTCCAGATGGCGCCCAGCCGCTCTGCCCGAACCGGCAATTCCTTGCCCCAGTCTTCAGAGGAGAGGTAGGAAAGGGCAAGCGATTGTTGTTTGGCTTTCGCCTGGAATTCCGGATTATCGAGCGCCTTTCGGATAGCGTCGGAGAACTTGACCCGGATATCTTCCGGCACGTCGCAGCTCATCGCAATGCCGCGCTCCGAACTCACCAAAACTTCAAAGCCCTGCTCCTTTGCCGTCGGCAGGTCGGGGGCGATCACAGCGCGTTCTTCTGCGAACTGGCCCAGATTCTTGAAGGCTGAATGATCGCTGCCAACGAATTCGCCGACGTTGATGCCAATCGTCATGACATGGCCGCCAAGGAGAGCCGTGCGCGCCTCGTTCGCACCGTTGAACGTCACCGCGGTCAGGTCGATGCCGGCCGACTTCTCGAGTTGCAGCATGGCGAGATGTTCGTCCGTGCCAAGACCCGTGGTACCAACGGTCACTGCGCCAGGATTGGCCTTGGCATAGGCCACCAGGTCCTTGAGCGAATTGAACTCGGAGTTGGCCTGGACGATGAACGAACCCGGATCCTCAACGATGCGAGCAACAGGGCAAATCTTCTTGGCGTCGAAACGGACCTTTCGGTCCATCTGCATGGTCAGATAGCCAGGCGTGTTCAGCGAGGACGCGGTATAGCCGTCTGGACGGGCTTGCGTCATCGCCGTGTAGGCGATTTCACCCGAAGCACCCGGCCGGTTCAGAACCGTGATTTTCGCGCCGAGTTCCTTCTCGACGTATGGCGCCAGGGTTCTGTTCATAACGTCCGTGCCCCCGCCCGGAGCGAAAGCGACGATGAACTCGATCGGCCGATCCGTCGGCCATTCGGCATGTGCAGTACCCGCGCCCAAGAAGAGGGTCGTCGCCAGCGCGGTGTTTCGGATCAAATGCTTCATGCTATCCTCCCAGTGATGTCTGTTATCGAGCGCGCCTCGCGCTTCGAGGTTTCATTCGGCCCGACACGGAATCGCTGTGACGAGCCGGGATCTTTGCTTTGGCCGGTGAGCTTCAACCTCCTCCGTGAAGTGCCGGCGAAATTCAGTCGCTCACGCGATCAAGGTTCAGGCGGCAGTTCGCAACCACCCTTCGTGAGCGCGTCGTTGAACCATGTCGGCTTATGAGTTCCGGCCTTGATGTTTTCCATCTGCTTGTTTTCGGCGGCGTGCTTGGCCGCGGTCCGATCGTAGACCTCAGCCACGTCATCGATCGGGATCACGACCACCCCATCCGCATCGCCAAGGACCAGATCGCCCGGCATGACCACCATGCCGCCGATGGCAATCGGACAATTGATTTCACCAGGTCCGTTCTTGTACGGCCCCCGGTGAGTGACCCCGGCGGCAAACGAGGGAACGTTCAATTCGAGAAACGCATCAGCGTCGCGAATGGCTCCGTTGAGAACGAAACCGGCCACCCCGCGACCCCGTGCATGGGCAAGCATCATCTCGCCCATTAAGGCATTCGTGACGTCGCCGCCCGCATCGATGACGATGACGTCGCCTTCGGCAGCCATGTCGATTGCCTTGTGCAACATGAGGTTGTCTCCCGGCGGTGCCTTAACCGTGATGGCGGGGCCGGCAAGTTTACCAGACCGGTGCATCGGCCGAAGCTGGGCGCCGGCGGCATGCATGCGGTGCATGCTGTCGCTGACATTGGCAACCGGCAGTTCCCGAAACTTCTCGACCCACGCTTGCTCGACGGCCCGGGGCCGACTGCGAACTCTGAATCCAATGGTCAAAATACTCTCCTGAAAGTGCGATTGATGATGTTGAATGAGCTCGATCGTCAGGCTGTGGCCGCCAAGGCCCGGAAGTTCACGATCCTCTCGCGACCGAGACCACGCTCCTCCAAAATTGCGAGCACTCCCTCGACCGCATCGATGCCGACACGGACATTCGCCTCCGTCGTGACACCACCAATGTGGGGGGTGACAACAACCTTCGGCTCGTGCCAGAACGGGTGGTCGGGTGCAGGTGGCTCGGTCTGGAAGGTGTCCAGTCCGGCGCCCGCAATATGATCGTTGGCTATGGCGCGCAGCAGCGCGTCTTCGTCGATGAGGCCGCCGCGAGCGGTGTTGATGACGTAGGAGCCCGGCTTCATCCGAGCAAGGCGCTTGTCGTCAAGGAGGTTTCGTGTCTCGGGCGTCAGCGGGCAGTGCAAGCTGATGATATCCGCGCCAGCGAGGATGTCCTCGACTGTGTTCCGCCGGGCGACGCCGGCCTGTTCGAACGTGGCATCATTCGTGAACGGGTCGTAGGCGCTGACGTGGATGCCAAAGGGTTTCGCGAGCGCTGCCGTATGACGTGCGATTGCGCCGAAGCCGATAAGTCCAAGGGTCATGCCCGAAAGCTCCTTGCCCGAAAAGCCCGGCTTTTCCCACTTTCCCGCTCGAAGCCCGGCGTCGAGCGGCAAGACGCGCTTCACGGTTGTGAGGAGAAGAGCAATCGCATGTTCGGCGACGGATCGAGCGTTCGCACCGGTTGCAACAACGACAGGGATTTCGCGGCGGGAGGCAGCATCGAGATCGATATTGTCGACGCCTACCCCATGTTTGGAAATCACTCGAAGCGAAGGGGCAGCGTCAATCGCCGAGGCACCGAAGCAGCCCATGCGAACAATGACACCAACCGGATCGGCGCCGGCCACGATGCCTACGAGAGCTTCTTCGCTCGTATAGGGCGGTACGTAGACCAGACTGTAACCGCGTTCTTCGGCGAGCTTCACTGCCCGCTCATTGATCGCCGGGCCGGTGACGAGAATGTTTTGGCTTGGCATGCGTACCTCGATTGGCAATGGCGAGGACGCAAGAGCACTAAGGTGCTTTTGCCAGATCCTCCCTCGTGCCCGAACTCCCGTGGGCACCTCCTACACAAGACGGTAGCATAAGCATTTCTTGATAAAAGCGAATAATTCTGTCAAAGATAAACAGAAAATCTTAATTCGATAGGTGCCCGTTGGACATTCGTCAGTTGAAGACCTTCATCGCGATTGCAGAACACGGCACGTTCGCGAAGGCGGCCGACGCGGTTGGTCTCACACCGTCTGCTGTGAGCCAACAAATTCAGGCGCTGGAATTGGAAGTGCGGGCAGAACTGTTCGATCGCTCGACGCGACCGATCACGCTGAACAGTCAGGGACTTCAAATGCTAGAGGCAGCACAAGGTCTCGTGCGTTCTGCCGATGATATCGTTGACGCTATTTCCGGGAAATCGGTCGGTGGCACGTTTACCATCGGCTCGGTGCGCTCAAGCGCCCTGTCTCTTTTGCCGAAGGCGATCATCGCACTCAAGAACGACTTCCCCGGCTTGAAGATCAAGCTCCACGTTGCCAACACCGATGAGCTGCTCAACGATGTCGTTACCGGACGCCTCGATTCAGCGATGGTGGCCGAATATTCCAGCGTCCCATCAACATTGCGGTGGAGCCCGTTCATCCAGGAACCCCTCTTTGTGATCGCTCCAAAGGGGACGCGTATCAGGTCTGCGGCGGAGATCCTTACGGAACTTCCCTATGTGAAATTCATCAGCCGGTTTCGCCTTGCCAACATTATCGAGACCGAAGTCGCGAGAAGCGGGATCGTCACGAATGTCATTGCCGAGATCGACACGATCACAGCGGTCGTCGCCTGCGTGGTCAATGGACTCGGAGTTTCAATCGCGCCCTGGAGCGCCTTAAAAGAAGCCGGCGGCGAGGTGGTTGCCGTGCCCTTTGGCGAGCCGCCAATCTATCGCCAGATCGGCCTTATAGAGCGCCGGGCCAGTCCTCGAGCAGCGGTCATCGACCGGCTTCACCAACACCTAGTCAGTTTCAGCGGGGAATTCGGGCTTACTCGATGACGGATGTTGCTCGATCAAACGCGGAGGCTGATTTATGGGCGAACGCGCGATTGCGTAGCTCCCCCCAGATTTAGCGCCAGGCGTCCTCCGCGCCGCGCGGCCAGAACCAGTTCGCGCGCGGCTTGACCGGTCAAAAGGGTCGCCGAAGGACAGCACAGCACCGGCCAGCAGGGGGATTGGGGATTGGGACCACCGCCGGCAAGCCGCTCCGCTGAATTGCGGAATGGCGACGATTTCCCGGCCTGGGCATCCGCTTCCGATCTCCGCGCATTGCAAACGGTTTGCGCGGATAGTCGCGCGGCGGTTCCGGTCGATCGATTATCCGATCTTCTGAAACGGTTTATACGATTCACAACCTCGCCAGCGACCGTTGAATGTCCACACTCTGGAAACAACCTGCCAAGCTTGAAGTTTAGATCTAACTAATATCTACTAGCGGGAATTGTACTATGCACGTCTCCAAGCTCTTGATCATGGGATGGCTTTGCTGAGGATGCTTCATGTTTTTGATCCGCACCGATCTCGATGAAGCCGTTCAAAAATGGCGCGACATCATATTCACATCCTTACCATCTGACCGACTTGGCGCGTACGTCGCTTTGCGCAAACACGATCTGACGATCGAACTTCACGACGTCGACGAGGAAAGCGATCTTCTCGTCTTTGCCTCCGATGGCGAAGCGTTGGCCGAACGATTTCGTTTGGCTTATCCCTATGTCGTGACATATGCAGGGAATCCCGGCTATCCGCTAGAATATCTAGTTTGGCTTTCATTTCACATGCAAGCAAACTTCGATCGGCTAGGTGTCCTCGAAGTGAGCGCGACTTATGAGGATCAAGGCGGCGAGATCGAAAACATGTCTGCCGTTGCGATGGGCTTCTCGCACCAGACCGACCTTGAAGAATTCATAGATCGGTTTGACGGTCAGGACCTGAGCCAGGATCCACACTTCGGCCACGAGGTGTATGTTGCCGAAGTCAGAGGCCCCTCTCCATCCCCTGGGAGTTCCGCGCAATTCCTCCATTTATCGAACGCGCACCTTGATTAAGCCTCCGCCCGTCGCGGAGGCTTAATCATATATAGGGGGCCGACATTGATTTGGGCGTACCGGCAACATGTTCGGGTCAAACCTACGGGCTGAAACCGGACATGATCAGTTGCGCAAAGCAGCTTTCGGCCGCCTACATGCCGATCTCCGCGCTGATGATCAACGAGACGATCTCTGAGGTCCTCCTCGACCAAGAGCCGCAAGATCGGAACATTCTCGCACGGCTTTACTTATGGTGGTCATCCGGTCGCCGCGGCCGTGGCTCTGGAGGCCCTGACTGTCTACCAGGAGGTCGACATTGTCTCCCACGTCCGTGCTGTCGGCCCGCGCTTTCAGGAGGGCATTCGAAAGCTTGGCGAACATCCGCTGATTGGTGAAGCCCGCGGTGTGGGTCTTGTCGCCGGCCTCGAATTCGTCAAGGACAAGGTAACGAAAGAGAACTTCCCACCCGCCTGACAGGTCGCTAACCATGCCGGCAAGTTCGCGACCGAGCGCGGCGTACTCACGCGTGGTCTCGGCGACATGGTGAGCCTGTGCCGGGCCATGATCATCTCGGAGAATGAGATCGACGATCTCATGGCACGCATGCAGCTTGCTCTCGACGACACGCTTTCGTGGGCGCGCAGCCGAGGCTACATCGCGTGATGCCGGAGATCGGCATGTCCACCCGTCCGCCACCTTCGGAGACGAGGCGGCTCGGGTGACAGGTTCGTCCAAGTCATTCGACACGCCAGAATTCATGAAGGGCAAGTTCAGGGTCCGCGCCGGGGCGGCGCAAGGCGGCACTTACGACAACTCAGTGCGAGAGGCGCTAGACGTGATCTATGCCCTCGAGCCCAGAAGCCGGCTCGAACCTTTGACGGTGCGGTTGCGTCGCAGAACAGGGGGGCTGAGGTTTTCGAGCAAGGGCTCTTGCGGCGGCCGCTCCGAACCAAGCGGTTCCCCACGAGCACGAGGGGAGCATTGCGCTCCCCTCCCCGATGTCGTCACATCAAGCCTGACCAGGCCGATTGATACTAAGGAAGTGTCGAACCACTGGCTTCTCCGGACCTTTGTGATAGGTCAGAACCTTGCCCTGCAAGTCTGCGTCGGCGTTGGAAACCCGCTTATGCTGGCGAAGGTGTTCCGCCCAGGATTCCACCATGAACCACTCAACCATCTTTTCCGGGTCGGCGGAGTCTTCGGTCACGCCCCAGCCATAGGCACCATCGCGGCGACGTTCCTGGGAGAGCGTGTCGAGCGCATGGAGGAAGGCGCGGCGGTGATGTTTTTCGACCTGGTACTCGATCAGGATCAGCACGGGACCACGGTCATGAGCGACAGGTTCCGCAACAAGCGGTTCCGGCCAATGGTTCGAAGGCACCAAATCCACATCGCCGGCTGGCAGCTTCAGTCGGTGCATGATGAAGCCGGCGGCAAGCAGTCCGGCAGCGCCGATCAGCAGGGTCCCCTGGATACCGGCTGCTTCGCCAACTGCACCCCAGCCAAGGCTGCCGGCGGTCATCGCCCCGTTGAAAACGGTGAGGTAGACCGCAAGACCGCGACCACGCACCCAGTTGGGGAGAACGGCCTGTGCTGCGCCATTGAGGGTTGTCAGCGCGGTGATCCATGCACCACCGAGGAACAGAAGGGCGATGATGGCAACCCACTTCGGGAGGGAAAGCGAAAGTACGGCCATGACGATCGCGGTGACAACGGCCGCCCCGAGCAACAGTCCATCGGCGCTCAGCCGGTCACGCAACTTTGGCATGACCAATGCTCCTGCGATCGCACCGGCACCGACAGCGCCGAGCAAGATGCCGTAGAAGCTTGCGTCCCCACCCAGGAGTTGGCGGGCGACCAGCGGCAAAAGTGCCCAGACCGCGCTCGCAAAGGCAAAAAAGATCGCGGCACGCAGCAGGACGACATGCAGTGGACGACTGGCGCGGGTGTAGCGGAGACCGGCACGGAATGCGCCAAAGAAGTTTTCAGACAACGCATCGTTGGCGCTTTTTGGCCGTGGCCACCAGAGAAGCGCGGCGATGACGATGATGTAGCTGGCCACATCTGCACCATAAGTGACGCCTGCGCCAAACGCGGCAAGCAAAAGTCCGCCTGCCGCGGGGCCGATCGATCGTGCGATATTGATCCCGAGTGAGTTCAGCGCCACGGCGCTTTTGACGTCTTCTCGCTTGACCAGTTCTGGAACGATCGCCTGCCAGGTCGGCCCCATCAGTGCCGCACCGATGCCGCCGAGGAAGGTGAGACCGATCAGTGCGCTGACGGAGAGCATTCCGGTCTGCGCCAGAACCATCAAACTGATACTGACGGACGCAAGCAAGATCTGAACAGCAATCAGGAACTTGCGCCGGTCGAGGATGTCGGTGAGCACACCGGCCGGGATGGCGAGCAGGAAAATAGGCAAGGTTCCCGCCGCCTGCACCATCGCGACTGCGGCAGGTGAAGCAGACAGGTCAGTCATGAGCCAGGAGCTGGCAACGTCACGCATGAAACTGCCGGTATTGCCCAGGACTGTGGCCGCCCAAAGGACCGCGAATACCGGTTGAGCCAAGGGAGCAAAGCTTCCGCCGACAGATTTTTTGTCGCTCATTTGCAATCTCCTTTTGTCAGATCGATTGCGGCGACAATGACGAATGCACCGGCGAGGCCGAGATGCTCGAAGAAGGCATTGCCGGCCATCATGCGATCCATGCCAGGTGTCATTTCCCAGAAGCGAAGGGCAATGAAGGTTGCAAGAAGTGTGAAGCCCGCGAGTGACAACGCGCCAGCCCAACGCAGGACGCCTGACACCACCATGGCCGAAGCCGTAAGCTCAAAGCCGATGACAGCGACCGCGAAGAACGCCGGCGGATGAAGACCGAAATGTGCCATCTCGGCGATCGCGCCATCAAAGTTGAAGATCTTGGCAAACGGCCCCTGAATGTAGGCGGCGCAAAGGGCAAGCAGCGCCGCGGTCCGCATGGCGGGAGCCGCAATGACTTCTGCAAAAAGCCCACGGATTGAAGAGGTCGGGTGATGGATCATTTTAGCTCCTGCAATCGTCGCCGTCTCTGAAACCGGCTATGTGGTTCGTCTGATAGAGCGATATTGACCTGGAAGTTCCCCACCAAAAATTGCATCAATATTTGCTATTTAATTGCATTTTTCGCAACAACAGAAGCTTGCGTTGCATGTGCTCCAGCCAGCCAAACACCAAATCGGGCAGCGACCGAGCTGCCCGTTTTGGTGTTCATGCATGGTTTGCGTGCCGTCACACCGCCCAGCAGGAGCATCCAAGCGCGCCGAAGAAACCCTTAAGGTCGGCGATCGGCAGTTTCGACGTCCAGGCGCCGGCATGATCGTGGCCATGGACGCCGCAATCGCTGGCGCAGCCGCACGACGTGATCGCGGTGCGCCGGAGCGAGCGCTTTCCGGCGCCCTCGGGCTCACCCCAGGCGGCATAACCGCCGAAGGTGCGGACCGGCGACCAGTCGGGCATTGCCGGCGGCACCTTGTTCTCGTCGTGAGAGGCAAATTCGCCGGCCGCATAGACGATCTTGCCGCCGACCATCGTGAGCTCTGACGTGAGGAAGGAAATCTCGTCCTCGGCGCAGTTGAAAAAATCCTTGTCCGGCACGATGAGGTCGGCGAACTGCCCTTTCTCAATCCGGCCTTTCTTGCCTTCCTCGTTTGAAAACCACTGCACCTTCTCGGTCCACATCCGAAGCGCCGTCTCGCGATCGAGGCAGTTGGCGCGCGGGTAGAGCTGCAGGCCGCCGACAGTCTTGCCGGTCACCATCCACGACAGCGAAACCCAGGGGTTGTAGGATGCGACGCGGGTCGCATCGGTACCGGCGGAGACGTTGACGCCCCTTGCCAGCATCTTGGCCACCGGCGGCGTCGCTTCAGCGACACCATGGCCGTAGCGCTCGACGAAGTACTCGCCCTGATAGGCCATGCGGTGCTGCACGGCGATGCCGCCGCCAAGGGCGGCGATCCGGTCGATCGAGCGGTCAGAGATCGTCTCCGCATGGTCGAAGAACCAGTTGATGCCCTCAAGCGGGATATCCCGGTTGACCTTCTCGAAGACGTCGAGCGCACGGGTGATCGTCTCGTCATAGGTGGCATGCAGTCGCCAGGGCCAGCGGTTCTCCGCAAGAATGCGCACGACCTCTTCGAGTTCGCCCTCCATCTCCGGCGGCATGTCCGGGCGCGGCTCGCGGAAGTCCTCGAAGTCGGCGGCGGAAAACACCAGCATCTCGCCGGCACCGTTGTGGCGGAAATAGTCGTTACCCTGCTTGTACTTGACCGACGACGTCCATTTCAGGAAGTCGTCCTTCTCCTGCTTCGGCTTCTGGGTGAAGAGGTTGTAGGCAAGGCGGACCGTCATCTGGCCCTCGTCCGAGAGCTTCTGGATGACGGCATAGTCATCCGGGTAGTTCTGGAAGCCGCCGCCGGCGTCGATGACGCTGATGACGCCGAGCCGGTTGAGCTCGCGCATGAAATGACGGGTCGAGTTGACCTGGTAATCGAAGGGCAGCTTCGGCCCCTTGGCGAGCGTCGAATAGAGGATGCCGGCATTGGGCTTGGCCAAGAGCAGCCCCGTCGGGTTGCCGCTGGCATCGCGAGTGATCTCGCCGCCCGGCGGGTTCGGCGTGTCCCTGGTGTAGCCGACGGCGCGTAGCGCCGCGGCATTGAGCAGCGCCCGGTCATAGAGATGCAGCAGGAACACCGGCGTATCGGGCGCGACCGCGTTGATCTCATCGATCGTCGGCAACCGCTTTTCGGCGAACTGATGCTCGGTGAAGCCGCCGACGACCCGCACCCATTGCGGCGCCGGCGTGATCGCCACCTGCCGCTTCAGCATGTCCATCGCATCGGCAAGCGAGCGCACGCCGTCCCAGCGCAGCTCCATGTTGAAGTTGAGGCCGCCACGCACGACGTGGGTATGATTGTCGTTCAGGCCCGGCAGGACGCGCTTGCCCTTGAGGTCGATGGTCTTTGTGCCTGAGCCTGCCAGCGCCATGATCGTCCTGTCGTCACCGACAGCGAGGATCAGGCCATCCTTGACGGCAACGGCAGTGGCAGTCGGATTGGCGCGGTCGAGCGTCGTCACGAGGCCGCTGTGAAGGATCAGGTCGGGCGTCATCGAAGTATCTCCGGTCTGTTGGGCGCCGGCGGTGCGGGCCGACGAGAAGAGAGCGGGCAGCGCCAGCGACGAGGCGGCACCGAGGAACGAGCGTCTTGTCGGCATGATCAGACACTCTCGCGATCGTTAACTTTGCGAGCCGCTGTCTGTCCGCCCGGGAGGTGGCCGAACATGTGCGGCTTGACCTGGTTGATCCACGAGATTGCCGCCGTCTCGTTGCTCCACAGGGTCTTGGCAAAGGGGACGATCTGTTCGCCGAGCAGAATCCCAAGAAGGCCGACAAGGGCAATGACCGGGGGCGCTGGCGAACGGACATTGAGGAGGCTGTAGACGATTCCGACCAGAAGTCCGGCGCCGAGTGACATGAGGTAAAGTTTCATGCGGGTGATCCTCACCTGTTGAGGCTGCCGCCCTTACCGGTTCGACCCGGTCAGAACGGCTGCCTACTGCATCACTTGACCGGGTTCGGGCCGATCCGCTTTCCGTGGGTGACGCGTTCGCCGGCCTTGTGGACCATGGTGTAGGCATAGTCGATGCCCATGCCATAGGCACCGGAGTGCTCCTTCACCAGCGAAGTGACGGCGTCGTAGGTTTCCTTGCGAGCCCAATCGCGCTGCCATTCGAGCAGTACCTGCTGCCAGGTGACCGGAATGACGCCAACCTGGACCATGCGGTCCATCGCATATTTGTGGGCGTCGGCCGAGGTGCCGCCCGACGCGTCGGCGACCATGTAGATTTCGTAGTCCGGCACATCGTGGAGGGCTGAAAGCGCGAAGGTGGTGTTGCAGACTTCGGTCCAGAGCCCCGAGACGATGATCTTCTTGCGACCGTTGGCGGCGTTCTTCGCCAGGGCATCACGGACGTTCTGGTCATCCCAGGAGTTCATCGAAGTGCGCTCGAGGATGTCGTTTTCCGGGAACACGGCGAGCAGTTCAGGATAGGTGTGGCCGGAGAAGGACTCGGTTTCGACAGTGGTGATCGTCGTCGGGATGTTGAAGATCTTGGCAGCCTTTCCGAGGCCGACGACGTTGTTCTTCAGAGCCTGGCGATCGATCGACTGCACGCCGAAAGCCATCTGCGGCTGCTGGTCGATAAAGATAAGCTGGCTGTTTTGCGGGGTCAGAACTTCGAGCTTGGACATCTGGAATCCTCCGTTTGGTGTCGCCGGCGTGCGACGGTCGAAATGAGAAGGGTTTCGGAGACGAGCCGGCTGGCGCGAGTAGCCGGCTCAAGGTTGTCGGTTGGTTAAGTCGTGCGTATCAGATTCGACGGGTTCTAAGCGGCAAGCGGAACCAGACCGGCCTCGATCTTGTTGCGGAAAGGCTCGTAACGGTTCGGAAGCTTCAACGCCTCGCCGAGATGGGCGGTGTCCTCGTCACGGTCGAAGCCGGGCTCGTTGGTTGCAATCTCGAACAAGATACCACCGGGTGTCCGGAAATAGATCGCCCAGAAATAGTCCCGGTCGATGACGGGGGTTACCTGGTAGCCGGTATCCATCAGGGCATTGCGCACTTCGAGTTGCTTTTCCCGATTTTCGACCGCAAAAGCGATATGGTGGACCGAACCCGCCCCCTGACGGGCGAACGGCGTCTTCGGCAAGGCCGCCAGTTCAATGGTGTCTGCACCGTTGCCACCAGGAAGGATCAATCGCGTGACGTCTCCTTCCACTCCGGCAACCTCATAGCCCATAAAGCGCAGCAATTCCTCGGTCGCAGCAGTGTCGTGCAGATTGAAACGGGCGCCGGTAAAGCCGCGAATGGCGTTGTCCTCCGAGATACCCTCACCAAGCCATGGCGCCCGCCCGTCGATAGCCGTTTCGACCAAAGCAAGGCCATCGCCATCGGGGCCTGTGAAGCGCAAGCGCTCTGCGCCGAAGACCGTTTCAGCCTGCATGCCACCGACACCTTGAGCAACCAGGCGCTCCTTCCAGAAACTAAGCGTTCCTTTCGGGATAGAGAACTGGGTTTCGCCGACTTCGCCGACACCGGGCCGTCCGGTCATTATATGGGGAAAGGGAAAGTAGGTCATGACCGTTCCGGGCGCGCCCAACTCATCACCGTAATAGAGGTGGTAGACACTGGGCTCGTCGAAGTTGACCGTCTTCTTCACCCGGCGCAGGCCGAGCGTGTTGGTGAAAAACCTGTTGTTCTTTTGCGCGTCCGACGCCATCGAAGTGACGTGATGCAGTCCCTTGATATCCTTGATCATGGCCAGTGCCCTTTCCGTTGACGTTGTCCGTCGATAGACAAGGTTATAGCCGGGTTGATTGGCGCAAAGAATTGCAATATTTATCTCGAATGAATTGCAAAAATTGAAACAATGCGATGAACGACTACAAAGCCCTGAAGACCTTCCTTATGGCGGCTGAGAAGCGCAACTTCGCGCAGGTTGCACGCGAGCTTGATATGACGCCGGCCGCAGTTACGCGGGCGATCGCCGCGCTCGAAGACGATCTCGGCGTGCAGCTGTTTGTGCGGACAACGCGCCAGGTTTCGCTGACGACGGACGGCGCCGTCTTTGCCGCGCAAATCCAGCCGTCCCTAGAGGCGCTGGAAAGCGCCAGACGCGACGTAAGAAACGCTCATAAGGCGGACCAGGGTCGCTTGCGAATAAGCGCTCCGACTTGGCTCGGTAAAACCGTTCTACCGTCGATCCTGTCCGGCTTCCGAGAACTCTATCCAAAAATGTCGTTTGAAATCTCGCTCTCGGACGGCTTGGTCAACATCGTCGATGATGACTACGATCTCGCGATCCGCATCTCATCCCAGCCGTCGGACAAGTTTACGATATGGCGCAAGATCCGGGCCGTGCCGAGAATTTTGGTGGCGGCGCCGGGCACCCGGTTCACCGAGATGGACCACCCGAGCGAGTTGACGCCGGACGACTGCCTTGCATACAGCGGCGAAAGCAGGCGGGAGACCTGGCACCTTTCTGATGGCGGATCGAGCACGACCATCACGGCCGGGAGGGCGTTCAGCGCCAACAGCGGCGAGGTGCTTGCCGACATGGCCGCCGATGGAGCGGGCGTTGCCATGCTTCCGGGATTTCATATCGCGGAGCGAGTCCGCAGCGGTCGCCTCGTCCATGTCCTTCAAGGCTGGTCGCCCCCGGAACTTTGGCTGACCCTATACTATCCGCCTTACCAAGCGCTGCCGCCCCGCATAGCGACCTTCTCGAAATTCTTCGAAGAACAGTTGCCGGCTCACATGATCATGCTTGATTGACGAGCGAAATGGATCCGGAGCTACAACCCGATGCGGCTGTTAGCGCCTGGCGTTCAGTCATTCTGACGCAGGGTTCCCGCGCGTCAGCACCGGCGCCTCGGCCCGTCGGCGCCGCCGCAATGGCTGAACCGCCCCGTCACGGCAAAGCCGCCACCCTCTCGGGTGACGGCTTTGGTCACTGGAGTTTTCAGAGCTACTTCGCAGCCTCTTCGATCACGTCTGCGACGGCTTGGGGCTGCGACACCATCACAACGTGGGATGCACCCTCGATTACGACAGTGTGCTTGGAGGCCGCCCGTTCGGCCATGAAGCCGAGTGCCTTCGCTGGGATGTTCTTGTCGCCGTCCCCATAGATGAAATAGGAGGGCAGCGTCTTCCAGGCGGGCGAACCTGACTTTTCCGTCAAGGCAGCTTCGGTGATCGGGCGCTGGCCGGCGGCCATCAGTGCCGCATCCTCGATTGAAACATCGTGGGCGAACTGGTCGTGAAACTTCGCCTGGTCGATGGAAAGATCGACGCCGCCACCTATCAGCTTTACCGGGGCGGCGAGCGCTTGGCCAAGCGTGCCCCCGGGGAACTTACCGGCGAGATCGGCAGCTGCTTCTCCAGCTTCCGGAGCGAAGGCTGCAACGTAGACCAGCGACTTGACGTTGTCCTTGCCGTTTGCTGCGGTCGAGATCACCTGGCCTCCGTAGGAATGCCCAACGAGGACGACGGATCCTTTGATGCTCGAGATGATGTCTGAAACATAGGCCGCATCGCCTGCGACACTGCGCAGTGGATTGGCAGCGGCAACGACCGTGAACCCGTTTTTCTGAAGGATCTTCGTCACACCATTCCAGCTCGACGCATCGGCGAAAGCGCCATGAACGAGAACGACTGTGGGCTTTGCGGGCTGGGCAACAGCCCCGCCGGACAGGAGAGCGGCGATTAAGGCAACGGTCGCAGCGAGTTTAAACATGACGATATCCTTTGTGGCTTCGGTCCAATACAGGCTACGAGCGAGTTTTTTATCGCGCCCGATTAGTTTGTGCACAATCTATATTGCCTAAAAAGAAACATGTCAACCGCGCTAATAGATCGCGCGCGACTAATTTTTTTGCGCAACGACGCCGGAGCGTTATTTTGCGTCGCAGATCGCCACTGGGAGGGTCCAGCCGCGCATTCTCATCCTTCAGCTGCTTCAGCTTTTCCAATCTCCGGCGGCAATATACCTGCGTATTTTTCTTCCAGCTGTAATGGGTCGCCTGACTGCCTCCGGCACGCGATGGAGCATCTGCCGCGGTAGGTTCAGTTTTTTATACGAATACGAATGAGGCGCGGATCATGGCGCCTATCGAAATCACGACAAGGCTCATCCGGACTGATCCAACCGCGCCCACTTCTCGTAATCCAGGCTGACCAAAAACAACGGGAGCGAACGAACGAGCCATGTTCCGAACCGCAATAGCGATCGCAGCTGTGTGCGCAGCCGTACCGTCAGAGGCCGCTGCGGAGCAATACAGAGCAAACGAGATCAAGGGAGAGATCGTCGGCAGGCGCATCTTCCTTGAAGCTCCATTGGGTGGGGAATTCCCGCTAAACTATCGAAGAAGTGGCAGTGTCGACGGTGACGGCGAAGCTTTGGGCCTCGGTACCGGTTCGTCAAACCCAAAGACACCGGCACTTGGTGGATACAGTCTGACCGTCTCTGCCAGCAGTTTCGCACCTGGTACGACGGTCGCCCGATGTGTTTCGAGCTCTACCGGGTCGAAGAGAAAAAGCTGAAGTGGATCCGGAACGACGGAAAGACCGGTATCGCCCGAATAGGTCCCGAGCTGTGATGTGGCAGCGAAAGGAGGCCGCGAATTGAAGCTTATGCCGCGCAATCGATTTGACGGAGGAAATGCATGCGCATCTTCAGCGTTTTTCTTACGGTCCTCGCCATGAACCTTGCATTGGTTGCGCCAGCGGCCGCCGGGTCCTTTTCGCTTGAAAGCTTCTTTACAGGCAGGTCGAGCGCCGAGGGAAGCTTTCAAAGCATCACCGGGGTTAAAAGGACATTCGAAGTCCAGTTGGTCGGAAAATGGGACGGCCGCACCCTGACGCTCAGGGAAGATTTCAGGTTCGATGACGGCAGTCGAGATCGCAAGACGTGGCGGTTCATAAAGGATGGACCCGGCAGATACAGGGGTACGCGCGAGGACGTGATTGGAGAGACGCAGGTGCGGATTAAAGATAATGTCGCGCGCTTCAGCTATCTGGTCTTCCTCGACTCAAAAAACCGCAAGAACAAAGTTCGCTTTCACGACACCATGACATTGAACAATGACGGTCGTGTCCTCAATACCGCCTATGTGACGAAATTCGGATTGCCGGTTGCCTGGACGCGTGTCGAATTCAGGAGACAGTGACTGATGTGGAAAGTGTCTAGCAGACGAGCATCCAGGTCACACCCTTCGACACTCATCCTCTATGCGCTTCCAGCGTTCCCATTGGCGGCGCTTGCGCTGCCGCTTTTCGTCATCGTTCCGACGTTTTACTCCGAAGTCATGGGACTACCGGTCGCGGCCGTCGGCGGTGCACTTTTTGCCATTCGTCTTCTTGATGCAGCGAGTGATCCGATATTCGGCTGGCTTGCCGACCGGTGGAATGGCGTTGGCGGTCGCCGGCGTGGCTTTTTTCTTGCGTCAATTCCGCTAACCGCGGTCGCCGCGTTCATGCTTTTTTGGCCGCCTCAAACAATCGGGCTCGGTTATCTGCTTATATGGGGTGGCCTTTTGTCACTTGGCTTTACCTGGTCCTCTCTGCCCTACACCGCCTGGGGGGCAGAACTTTCAACCGACTATGCCGAGCGAACACGCGTTGCAGCTTTCCGCGAAGGCGCGACGCTTATCGGGACTTTATCGGCCATCAGCCTCCCCTTCGCTGTTGGGACGGCTGGGGCAAATAACGCCGATGGGCTAAAGGCGGTAGCCGTTCTTGTCGCGGTCTTGCTTCCGCTCACAGGGCTTATGGCTTTCGTTTTCGTCCCCGAACCCGTCAATCGGTCGACGCGGGAGTTTGGCCTGATGCAAAGCCTGGTTTTCATGTCGAAGAACCGGCCGTTCCTGCGTCTCATCGCCGCTTTTCTTTTGAATGGATTTGCAAACGCAATCCCAGCTACTTTGTTTCTTTACTTTGTCTCAGGGCGGCTGGGAGCTGCGGAATGGCGCGGCCCGTTTCTCCTACTCTATTTCGCATGCGCAGTTCTTGGCGTACCGCTCGCAGTAAAGGCCGCAAGGCGCTGGAGCAAGCACAAGGCCTGGAGCGGCGCTATGCTGGTGACGTGCTCGATCTTTGCGGTATCAGGATTTCTCGGCGACGGAGACCTGGTCGCCTTTGGTGCCATATGCGTATGCACCGGTCTTCTGCTCGCCTTCGACCTTGTTTTGCCTCCATCCATGCAGGCAGACGTAATCGACAACGACACAGCAGTCTCAGGCTCTCAGCGTTCCGGCATGTATTTCGCGGCGTGGGCACTTGCCACGAAGCTCTCTCTGGCGACAGCAGTCGGGGTGACGTTTCCCATGCTCAGTCTGATTGGCTTCGACCCGGCTCAAGATCGTTCGTCGCCCGACGCTCTCAAGGGTCTTTCGTTGCTTTACGCCTGGGCACCAATCGTCCCGAAGCTCGCAGCAATCGGGCTCATGTGGGGCTTTCCGATCGATCGTGTGGCCCAACGAGAGCTTATTGGCCGGACTTGACGGTATTGCGCTCGTCTACGGCTGCCAGGTTGATGACACGTTTTCCCCATCGCCCACTGAGGTAGGTTTCCATGACTATCGGTCGCGATTTAATCAACAATCACGCCTTCCACGAGACGGATCGTCGAAAGGTGGCGTGGGTTACCGGCGCAAGCTCCGGCATCGGGAAATCGCTTGCACTCCGTTTGGCACTTGACGGCTGGACCGTCGCCGTAAGCGCGCGCAACTCGGTGGAGCTCGATACTCTCGCACGATCGGTGGAGAACAAGATCCATTCTTTTCCCCTCGATGTGACCGACCGCGAAGCGGCAGAAAACACCGTACGCGACATTGAAATGCGCCTGGGTCCGATTTCCCTTGCGGTCTTCGGCGCAGGAACGTACCGGCGCGATAGCCTGTCGACCTTCGACGCCGCGGCGATCGGAGAGATGGTCGGGCTCAACATCATGGGAACCGTGAACTGTTTGCAGGCGATCATGCCAGCGATGACGACGCGCCGGTCGGGACGGATTGCCGTCATGGCATCTGTGGCAGGCTACACCGGTCTTCCTGGTGCCGCGGGCTACGGCGCGACCAAAGCCGCCTTGATCAACATGTGCGAAGCCCTTTATCCCGAACTTGAACGGCAAGGCGTTCAGATGACAATTATCAATCCAGGATTTGTCGATACGCCCTTGACGCGTCAGAATGACTTTCCAATGCCTTTCCTGATCTCTTCGGAAAGTGCGGCGGAATACATCATGCGCGGGCTTGAGCGGGGGAAGTTCGAGATCGCATTCCCGTGGAGGATGAAAGTGGTCTTGAAGCTATTGAAGGCGCTTCCTCCAGGCCTGAGGTTCGCCTTGACGCGCCGCATGTTGCGTGAGGAGCAGACCTGACCTCCGTCACGTTGGTTCGAGCCGGAACTGGTAGACATCGATGGTCCCGTTGCGAAAGCCGGCGGCGCAGTAGTGAAGGTAGTAGCGCCACAAGCGCTTGAACCGTTCGTCGAATGCAGCGGATTCAATCTTGTGCCAACTTTTGAGGAAAGCACCTTCCCACAAGAGCAGGGTTTTCTCGTAGTCACGGCCGAAAGAAAATGCATCCCGCACCCGTAGGCCGGAAGTGACAGCCTCCTGCCTGAAGACTGCCGCAGAAGGCAGCATGCCACCGGGAAACACATAGGTTTGAATGAAATCGGCGTTTTGCCGATACCGCTCATACCGCCTCTCGTCGATCGTGATGACCTGGATCAGCGCTTGTCCGTCAGGAGCGAGGTTCGTGCGCAGCTTCTCAAAGTAAACCGGCCAATTCTCCTCTCCCACGGCTTCGAACATCTCTATTGAGACGATCTTGGTGAAACGTCCTTCACAATCCCTATAGTCCTGCAGCCGCACCTCGGCCAACGGAGACAATCCCTTGTTTGCCAGCCGAGCTCTCGCAAAGTCGGCCTGCTCCTTCGACAAAGTCAGCCCGGTAATGCGACACCCCGTGCGCGAGGCCGCGTACTCCATAAACCCGCCCCAGCCGCAACCGATCTCAAGAACATGATCTTGCGGACCGATTCGAAGCTCACTTAGGATCCTGTCGTACTTGGCTTGTTGGGCTTCACCGAGTGACTGCCCTTGCCGCTCAAAGATGGCGGCAGAGTACGTCATCGTCTCATCGAGCCATGCGCGGTAGAAATCGTTCCCGAGGTCGTAATGGAACGCGATATTTCGGCGGCTGCCGGCACGGGAGTTTCGTCTGAACAGATGCCGGAGGTAAGCGAAGCGGCCTATTAGCGGGCGAGAGGCGAGCGCTGGCTTGAGAGTCTCTTCGTTGGCAAGCGCCAAATCCATAAGCGTTCCCAGGTCTGGCGTCTCCCAATCGCCATCAAGATAGGATCGAGCAAACCCGAGGCTGCCGCTTGTGAGCATACGCCAGACCGCTCTTGAGTTCGTAAAGGCGATCGCTGCAGTCGGACCGGGGACGTCGCCTTTGACCAAATGCACTGCCCCACAGGGGAACTCCGCGCGCAACTGCCCGCGTTTGATACGGGCAAGCCAACCGCATACTATTCTCTGCCACAGCGGGCGGCCCGACGATATTGAAAATGCCGCACCCTGATCAAGCTCGCTCATGCCAAGGTGTCTTTCTGTTCGAAACGGGAGACAATCGTTGTGGCGACCCGCAGGTCCGCCGGTCGATGACGATGCACGGGCATGCCCTTTAGCCAGATCTTGAGCGCCTCCCAATGGATCGCACCCATTACTTTTACTGTCATCATGGGGTGTTTCAGGAAGGTTAGAAAAAGCCTCTTATCCGAGATCTCTTCCCTTTCTCCGGAAAATACAGCCGTGAGAAGTCGCCCGTCACAATCGTTTTCGGTTATGCCGACGAACACGGTTTCCCCCGGCGGCCTGAGGTTGAACTCATAGCGGCAATCCATGGGTACAAACGGAGAAACGTAAAGTTCTTTGACGCACGACTGCCGGATCGCTCCGCCCTCGTCGTCGCTCACCGGAATGACATAGGTATGGCGTTCGTGGAATGTGTTGCAGACCTCATAGAGAACGGCCCGGACTTGGCCATCGCTTGCCTCACAGTAAAAGACCGTCAAAGGGTTGAAAACATAGCCGAGTATGCGGGGATAACATAGCACACGGATACGCAGCTGCTTCACGTCCACCCCGGCCTCAGACAGCTGCCGTTCGACCCAACTGCGTAGCGCGCCTACTTCACCATCCCCGTGATCGCTGTCGCGAAAACTGAACAGAGCAAAGCGATTATGGCCGAACAGGCGCAACTTGCTGTCCAGCGAAGCCAACTCGTCCAGATCGAGGAGCAGCGAAAAGACCCTGTAGGAAAGCCTATGCCGGCGGGGTCTAAACCGAACGTGGCACACCTGGCCGCTGTAAAGAGCCGACCTCGACATCATTGAGCCGCCGCGTAACCGATCTCGCAGGGGAGCCTGCCAGAATCGTCGCGGACCGTCCATGGACGCCGCTCGCCGGAGATGGCCTCGGCAACAGCAAGCCCGGACTGCAGTCCGTCTTCGTGAAATCCGCTGCCGAAGTAGGCCCCGCAAAACCAGACACCGCCGCGTCCTTGGAGATCCCAAAGCTCCTTTTGAGACGCCAACGCTCGCTGATCAAACAGAGGATGGTCATAATCGAATGTTGCGATTATCCGCTCACTGGCTATCTTTTGATGCGGGTTCAGCGTCACAAAAAGCGGCGTCGCCGGATCGATCCCTTGCAATCGGTTCATCCAGTAGGTCACACAAAGCTGGCGCTCACCACAATCATCCGACGCGCCAATGTAGTTCCAGCTCGACCACACGTTTCGCCGCCTGGGCATCAATGAGGTATCTGAGTGCAGAACCGCCTTATTGCTTGTGTAGCTGATCGCGGACAACAGCTCTCTTTCACGTGCGTCAGGCTCGGCAAGCATCGCCAGCGCTAGATCGGCGTGAGTCGCGATGACCACATCCGTGAAAGTGTCACGATTGCCATCACGATCTGTTATGACCACCGTCCCCACCTCGCGGCGGATTTCCCGGACTGCCCTGCTTGTCCGAAGCTCGCCGCAATAGTCCGACATCAGCCTGCTGACATATTCTCGGCTTCCGCCGGTTACGGTTCGCCAACGAGGTCTGTCCGTCAATGCAAGCAAACCATGACTGTCGCAGAATCGAATGAAGGCATGCAGCGGATAATCACGCATGCGTTTGGTCGTTGTGGACCAGATCGCAGCGCCCATGGGAAGGAGATGATCGGTAACAAATGCATTGCTGTATCCATTCTCGTCGAGATACTCCCCCAGCGTCTTGCTAGCGAGATTTAGCCGATTAAGGGCTTTGGGAGCTTCTCGATAGAAGCGCAAAATGTCTGACAATATTCTCCAGAAGCGCGGACGAAGTGCGTTCAACGGTTGACCAAACAAGCCTGTCAATCCAGAGCCCGAGTATTCGAATGCCCCGCCATCCAACGAAGCGGAAAACGACATATTGGAAGCTTGGGTCGGGACGTCAAGGTGGTCAAACAGCGCTACAAGGTTGGGATAGTTGCGATCGTTGTACACGATGAACCCGGTATCGACCGGAACCGGTCCAACAGCCGTCGGCGCGAAGACGGTGTTGGCATGACCGCCAGGTTTGTCGCCGGCTTCGTAAAGAACGACCTCTAAGCTTTTACCGAGTAGCCAAGCCGCGGACATTCCCGAGATACCGGCGCCAATCACAGCGACACGCCGTTGCCCGAATTCACCCCTCATACCCCGATCAAACCGCATGTTATCCCCTCAATTTGACGAACAATTACGAACGCACTACGAAAAAATCTCCCGATCGGATTGATCACCTTGCAAAATTTTGGACAATGATGATCCAAGAAGCAGAAGGCATCGTAATTGGTGCCATGGAGACAATTCTTGCGATTTCCGCTACCGCTGTTCCAGATATCCCATTTGTTCGATCTGGGCATGAGCCGCCGGTCGACCTTGGGAGGCAGAAGAAGCGTGGACGCATGGTAGAGCGGGACGGGGAACTGACTAAAGATGAAGCCTGCTCTCTGCTCGAGGCAGTCGGTCGCAAGCGAGATATTGAATCTTTCGAGGCGTTGTTCCGCTATTACGCTCCGCGCGTAAAGGCCTATATGGCACGCCTTACGCGTGATCCAAACATCGCCGAGGAATTGATGCAGGAAGTGATGATCACCGTTTGGAACAAGGCAGGCCAGTTCGAAGCGACACGCGGTAACGCAGGTACGTGGATCTTCACGATTGCCCGTAACCTTCGTATTGACGCGTACCGCAAGAACCGGAGGCCGGATTTCGACGTCAATGACCCCGCATTTGTGGCAGACGATGCCAAAAGCGCGGAGAACGAGCTGGCGGAACGCCAGGATGCGACCCGGTTGAAGGACGCCATGAAGGACTTGCCTCAGGAACAGATCCAATTGCTGAAGCTTTCGTTCTTCGACGATTGCTCTCACAGTGCGATTGCCACCAAGCTGAACCTGCCGCTCGGAACGGTGAAGTCGAGAATCCGACTTGCCTTTGCGAGGCTTCGGACTGCGCTGGAGGACGGAAAATGAATATCCGTCATCATGTGAGCGACGAATTGCTGGTGGGATATGCATCCGGCACGCTTGAAGAGGGTTGGCGGCTTGCTGTTGCTACGCATCTTGCGTTGTGCCCGAACTGCCGGACAAGACTGACTTTGATGGAGAATACGGCCGGAGAGCTGCTCGAGAGCATGGAGCCAGTGCCAATAGAAATCTCGTCTTTCGATCGGTTGAAAGAGCGCCTACGAACCGCAGAATCTCCCTCAAGCGTCTCGTCGAAGCAACCTGCGAGAGTAGTGCAAGTCGTTTCGCCGCCAACCATCCCGGAACCGTTGCGATCCTATCTTGGAGGAGATCTGGCGGAGCTGGAATGGAAGTCTCTGGGACGTGGCGCCTATCACATTCCGATCAAGCTGGCCGATCGGTCGGCAACGGCCCGTCTGCTTCGCATACCGGCCGGAAAACCCGTGCCGGAACACAGCCATGGAGGTCGCGAATTGACGCTCGTGCTCAGCGGAAGCTTCAATGACGGAGAACTCTTGTTCGCCCGCGGAGATATAGAGGAGGCAGACCCGAGCGTGGAACACCAGCCCCTGGCAACGCCTGAGCAAGATTGTATCTGTCTGGCGGTAACCGACGCGCCGCTCAGGTTCCGGAGCTGGTTTATGCGTTTGCTTCAACCTGTCCTTCGGATCTGATCGGAGGCGACCGGATGACCTACGCGATATCCTACGTGGCGACAGCGATCGTCTTTCTCGGCTTGGACTTTTTGTGGCTGACTGGGTCGTCGAAATTCTATCGCAGCCGAATTGGAGAGCTTCTGCTCGAGTATCCAAATTTCATCGCCGCCGCTGCATTTTACGTCATTTATGTAACCGGTGTTTCATATTTTGCCGTCATACCTGCGCTCAGCTCCGGACGTTGGACGACAGCACTGGTATCGGGAGCTCTGCTCGGCCTTGTCGCTTTCGGCACCTACGACATGACAAATCTGGCAACGATCAAGGGGTGGTCGTTGGAGGTAAGCTTGGTGGATATGGTGTGGGGTGTCTTCATCACCACGGCGTCCGCCCTCGCCGGGTATTTTTCCGCTTCGGCCGTACAAAAGCTGATTTGACCCCAACTCGGAGATTGAAGCGGCCAGGGGCCGCTCAATTCGTGTGCCGCGAAGAAAGAAAGCTTTGAAGACGTTCGGAACTCGGATTGCTCAGAACGTCGCGTGGATCGCCCTGTTCCTCGATCACACCCTGGCTGAGAAAGATGACATGATTGCCAACGTCGCGGGCAAATGCCATTTCGTGGGTGACGACGATCATGGTCCTTCCCTCCTCGGCCAATCCCCGCATGACCCGAAGCACTTCGCCGACGAGCTCCGGATCGAGCGCCGAGGTCGGCTCGTCGAACAGCATGATCTCCGGTTCCATCGCGAGCGCCCGGGCGATCGCAACTCGCTGCTGTTCTCCGCCCGAGAGAAATGCCGGAAAGGCATCGCGGCGGTGCGACACGCCAACCTTTGCCAAGTATGCGTCGGCTCGTTCAGCTGCCTCAGCGCGGCTTATCCCCTGTACGCGCATCGGCCCCAGCATCACGTTCTCCCTCGCCGTCATGTGGCTCCACAGGTTAAATTGCTGAAAGACCATTGATAACCGCGAGCGCATCGAAGCGAGCTTCTTGGGGTCATGTACCGTCAGGTCTCCGCTCGACGCCTTTCTCAGATCAAGTTTTTCTCCCTGAAACCGATAGCTGCCCTCACACGGGTGCTCCAGGAAATTGAGGCATCGCAAGAACGTGCTTTTTCCCGAGCCGGACGCGCCGATCATGGAAATCACATCTCCGCGCCTCGCGGTGAGCGAGATGCCTTTGAGCACCTCAACGGAGCCGAACCTCTTTCGGATGTTGGTCACTTCGAGCATCGCTGTCATAGTCTGTCTCCGCGCCTTGGCGCTCATGGGCTTAAAAGTGGACCGTTGCGGAACACATCGTTGCCGGCGATCTTGCCAAGGCGTTTACCGCGCTCGGCGATGCGGCTGTCAGCGCGTGCGTAGAACACGCCTGATGTCTGCGCCTTCACGGCCGTCACCGTTCCTGAAAGCGGGTCGATGATCTCAGCTATCACATCACCAGCCCTTACATGATGGCCAAGGTCGAGTACGTAGCTCACGACCCCCGCAGACGGTGAAATGACAGCTTCTGAACCTGCGAGCGGGGTGGGCTCGCACAGCTTGGCCGGCGCCTGCGCCGCCGAACCCTTGACGACCCCTAGATCGCGTAGGAACTCGACGATCGCCTCGGCGTCGCTCCGGGCGCGTCGCCGATCCACATCGCTACGACCGCGCAACTCAACGGTGGTCGAAGCGCAGCCAAGCGGGATGTTCGCGTCGGGCAGCGCTCTTACCAGGTCCAACCATGGGCGCACGAGGGCCTCGTCGAACGGATTGAGCCCTGAGATCTCAGCAAGCAACACTGCTCGGGCGTGAAGGCGCGTCGCCAGCGACGAGAATGTCTGTGCGAAATGCGGCTGCGTGTAGAGATGAACCTCGGCCTCTCCATCACAATGAAGATCCAACACATAATCGGCATCAATCGCAAGTTTCATGAGGCATTTTCGAACGTTGTCGGAGGGGGTGACGACGTCCCATTCCTCAACCAGGGCCATCAACTCGGCGCGGATGGCGGCCGCGTTAGCGCTGGCGTCTGAGCCCAAGCGGTTGGAAAGCCGGGCGGACAGCTTGGGTCCGAAATCCGGATAATGCCGGTTGAAGTTCCGTCCGTCATAAAGATCGAAACGGCCTTCCTGCTGACCAAGGGAAAACTGAGACAGCCCGACCGGATTGGCAACCGGAACGACCCGAACGCAGCCGAAGATCGCGTCGGACCGCCTCAAGCTCCGCCAACGTCTCGCAAAGCGCATGCGCGACGATGATGCCGGGAGCCTCGTCGGCATGGAGACCACCTTGGATATAGACAAGTGGCGTGTCTGCGTGCCGCCCGAATTCGACACATTTCAAGCTATGCCGCGTGCCGGGTCCCTGACCTTCGATATCAAACATTGTCTCTTTCATCATGCAACTTTCGGGTTGAGATGCTCGGCTGGCTTCTCTTTGGCGTTCGGAGCGTCCGAGCGGGAGAGATGCCGCAAAAAGTGCGTCTCGAGCCAGCGGAACAAAGTGGTGAGACCAATGGTCAGAAACAGATAAATTGCGGCGGCGACGCCGAAGGATTCCGCCAGCACGAGATAATTGGTGTAGACGTCGCGCGCGACCCGCATCACCTCGACAATCGTCACCGTGCTCGCAAGGGCGGTGGCATGCATCATCATTACCACCTCGTTGCCGTATTGGGGCAGTGCGCGACGCCAGGCCGATGGCCAGATCACGTACCTGAGAACCGCCGCGCGGCTCAAGCCGATCGATCGTGCCGCTTCGATTTCCCCAGGCGCCGTGGTTCGGATCGCGCCGGCGAATATCTCGGTCGTATAGGCGACAGTGTTGATCGTCAGCGCAAGCCACGCGCAAAACCACGGAGAGCGGAATAGCGGCCATATCGCGCTGCTGCGCACGAATTCGAATTGCGCCATTCCATAGTAAATGACAAACAGCTGAACAAGAAGCGGCGTGCCGCGGATGACGTAGGTGAACAGCCATACCGCGCGAGAAAAATAGGGCGACCGCATTGAGCGCACGAGCGCCAGTGGCACCGAGACCGCAAAACCGCTGACGACGACGGTTGCCAACAGGATCAAAGTGTTTACCAGACCGCCCGCAAATGCCGGCAGGTTATCGGCAACGATTTCCCAGTCGATCATGCAGCACCTCCGCTGCGAACGCCGCGTGAAGAAAGCTTCTCAAGCGCTCCGAAGAGGAGAACCGAAAATGTGGTGACCGCGAGATAGATGAGGCCGATAAGCGCGTAGAAGGTAAATGGCTCCCGCGTCGCCGCAGACGCAAGCCCGGCCCGGTGGACCATATCGTCAAGCCCGATGATCGAAACCAGCGCTGTCGCTTTCAACATGACCAGCCACGTATTCGTCAGGCCGGGCACGGCATGCCTTATCATCTGCGGCAGCAGAATGTAGAAGGCCACCTGCCAGCGGGAAAGACCGTATGCAAAGCCAGCCTCGATTTGCCCCGCCGGCACGCTCAGGATCGCTCCCCTGAACGTCTCGGTCAGGTAAGCTCCGAATACAAAGCCGATTGTGCTAACGCCGGCTATGTAGGGATCGACATCGAGATAACCCCACCCATAGGTTTCGGAGATGGAATTGATCAGGATCTGGCCGCCGTAGAAGACTACGAGCATAACAAGCAAATCCGGCAAAGCGCGAACCGTCGTCGTGTACGCGGCAGCCGACAATCTTGCCGCTTTCCCGCCGTAGACCTTTGCGGACGCGCCAATCAGGCCGATAACACAGGCGATCGCCAGTGAGACCGACGCCACGCTGAGGGTCACACGGAGCCCCCCCAGAATCATCGGTAGATAACCTTGGAACATGGAACAGCACCCCTTGCGACCGGCGCCGCCCAGGCGCCGATCGCGGGAAAAGAACTACTTCTTTGCCGATTGCGGCGTGACGTCGAAGTCGAAGTATTTGCCCGACATTTGCTTGTAAGTACCGTCGCTCATGATGGAAGACAGAGCGGCATTTACTTCCTCGCGCAGAGCGCCATCTGACTTACGCACAGCGATGCCGACGCCGCCGTCGGCGTCCTCGCCCAAGAAGAGGGTGTCGCCGACTTGCTCAAAGTCCTTTCCTTCGGGCTTCTTCAGGAAAGATTCGGCCGAAACCACCGACGATCCGAAGGCGATGTCGCCGCGGCCCGCCGCCAGCTCCAGGTAGACGGCCGGCTCTTTGTCCACCGCCAAAACGGTGCTGTCAGGGTAGTTCTTGGCAACATACTCGGCACGCGGAGAGTTGCGCAGGACGATGATCGTCTTGCCCTTTAGCTCTTCCGGCGACCAGCTCTTGTAGTCACCCTTGCGCGCCACCCATCGCGACGGGACGTCATAGTAAGGGTTGGAAAAGTCGACGACCTTCTTGCGCTTTTCGTTGATCGTCATCGAAGCCACGATGATATCGAACTTCTTGGCATTGAGCGCCGGGATCATCCCATCCCATTCCTGCTGAACCATCACGCAGTGCTTGTTCATCTTCGCACAGATCGCATTTGCGATGTCGATATCAAAGCCCGAGAGCGTTCCATCGGGCGCAACGACTGAGAAGGGCGGATAGTTTCCTTCCACGCCTATGCGCAGATCCTCCGCAAACGCAGTGCCGGCGAGCATCGTTGTGACAACGATTGAAGCGAGAAATTTCATTCGCATGCGATTTCCTCCCAAAATCAGCTAAGCTGGCTTCTCAATGGCAGGAAATTTTCATAGAGTCAACAAATGAAAGATAATTTTCATACACCCCTCACCTGGAACGCAGAAGCCGACCGACGCTTCGCGACCTCTGCTTTAGGTCTCGAACTCAGCAGGCTGCTGCGGGACGGATCGGCTTCGCAGCGGGCACTGGCCGGTTTTGTGCTCCGGGACCCGATGTTCGTGGCAACACACGGCATCGAGGAACTCGCTTCCGCAACGGGAACTTCGGCTTCAAGCGTCAGCCGTTTTGTTCGAGACCTCGGCTTGGCGGGCTTTTCTGAGTTTCGGTCGTCCATCGCCGCTATGGTGAGCGAATTGATAGCACCTGTCGCCAAGCTCGACGCCTCGATAAGAGACCTCGATAAACGTAGCCAGGGTGTTGAACTCAGCATCGAGGTTACGGGCGCCAACATCGACGCGCTCAAGAGCCCGCAGACCGCCGAATACATTCGCGTTGCTTGCGGTGACATAGGAGCGGCTCGAAGGGTATTCGTGATAGGCTTTGGCCTTTCTGCGCACCTCGCGGCAATGCTGGTCCTTTCGTTGCAACCTTATCGAGACGAAGTTATAAATGTCGCTCAATACGGAGGAACGGAGTCCGCTGCCGCGCGTGCGATGTCGATTGGAGAAGGCGACGTACTGGTTGCAATATCTTTTCCCAGGTATTCCAGGGATGTTGTCGAGATCGTCAGATTTGCGCGTGACAAAAAAGCGAAAATTGTCGCCATAACGGATTCTCCAGCCGCTCCGCTGGCTCAATTCGCCGACCGATTGCTTCTCGCGCCATCCAGACACCCGGTTCTTTCGGCCACAAACGTCCCGGCCATGGCAATCATCGAAGCCCTGGCGTCCGACTTCATGCTGGCGGATCCTGACAATGTCAGGCGAGCAGAGCAGCTTGCAAAGGCTATTTCGTCATATCTCACCGAAGGCGATTGACGCGCCAAGCATCCCCCGAACGCCAAGATGGGTCGAAGATAGCCATCGGCGCTCTGGCTTATAGGTCGACTTGCCGAGGGTCCACCCAACGCATGAGCACCGATGACCGCCTTCAATTATGCAGATTCGAGCGGATGTTGAGAAGGGGGCGCAGGTTCGTAAACGACGGCGGAAACGCCCTTTGATCGGGTGGCGACCTGCGAGGCGTGGCGCCCCCGCCGGGTCCAAGCCAGTCAATCAGGGCTTCAAGCCATTAGGTTTGCTGGAGGGCCATTCCCCGCACATATTCCCGCCATCCAATGATCTGCCTGATGAGTGTTTTTGTGCGATGGGCGGACTTGTGGTCGATGGCGTGGGCCCTGAAAAATCACTCAAGCAAGTCGACCCAGATGTGATGATGCGGCAATTCGCGCTGAACGCGATTGCAGCGGAACTCGTTCTCAAACACTTCGCGCCGAAGCTCGCCCGCAGCGAACGCACCATCGCCGCCTTCCTGCCTGCCCGCGTCGCGTAGATTGGCGACAATCGCCTTGGCGGCTGGACATTCTACCGCGCGTCGAAGGCTGCACTCAACCAGATCGTCCGCACAGCTGCGGTCGAAGTGGAACGCACCCATCCGAGCGCGGTGGTCCTCGCACTCCACCCAGGAATCGTCGCGACAAAAATGACCGCCAGCTATTCCACCCATTATCGCCGGTTGGATCCCAGTGAGAGCGCTTGTGCAACGCTCCAGGCTATTGATCGGTTGACGCCGGAAAACACCGAAGAGTTCTTCGCCTATGATAGCGTGCCCGTTGAGTGGTGAGCATTGTTAGGCGGCACAGCACTTAAATCTTATAGTCCACGGCGAAAACGTCCGGTATTTGAAGCATTGCCATCGTTTGACGGTGAATGGCGCAGGGACCGATGTTGCCAGTTTGCCGCCGATCTAAACGGCGGCAAACGCATGTGGTCAACGCGACCCCTTTTATCCTTTTACTACGCTTTCGGAAGCAGCACTTTGTCGATCACATGAATGACACCGTTCGACTGCTTGACGTCGGCGATCGTTACAGTGGCAATGCCTCCCGTTTCGTCAGTGAGTGTGATCTTGTCGCCATCCATCTTTGCCGAAAGCGTGCAACCGCCCACGGTCTTGACTGGATGGTTCCCTCCGTCATCGGCAATCATCTTGCTTACCGCATCGGAAAGCGCATTGGCAGCTACGACATGACAAGTCAGGACTTTGGCTAGCTTTTCTTTGTTCTCGGGCTTCAGGAGTGTGTCGACAGTGCCGGCAGGCAAGGCATCGAAAGCTGCGTTCGTCGGCGCAAACACGGTGAACGGGCCATCACCGGACAGCGTATCCACGAGACCGGCGGCTTTCACTGCGGCAACCAGTGTCGTGTGGTCCTTCGAATTTGCAGCGTTTTCGACGATGTTCTTACTTTCGGACATGGCCGCTCCACCGACCATGGGGTTGTCGGCATTAGCAGCAAAGGCTACGAGAGCGAAAATAGACGCGATCGCGGCGGTACTTTTGAGGGACCGTTTCATTTCGTTCATTCCTCCTTGCAGGCCCGGCACCATGCGGGCGCTCCCAATTTGTGTTCGCCAGACGTTGTCCAGCATGATTGATACGGCGCCTTTACCAAACTGGATCACCGTCGCGTCCGATATGACCGGACGTTGCGGCAAATCGACTCAATGCAGGGCCGCTGCCGTAGTGAGCGAGTGAGAACGGGATTGGTGCTCACCGGGCCGCGCAAGATCCCAACTTAAATTTGCTGATCCGATCAGCAAGGTCTTACGTAAATGAACTAAAGACTTCCGTCGGCTGGCGCTTCGGCGGCAACCGCTCGCCAGCAGGTCTGGCAGTCCTCACCGAATGAGATAGGTCTGGTCAGCGTTGGGCACGGCATTAAGGGATAGAAGAATGTTGCAACGAACTTCCAAAGATAAAAGGAGTTGGGTCCGAGCGCTGGCACTTGCGATTGTACCGGTCGCCGCAACATCCATACTAGGACAAATGGCTACCTACCCAAACATCGAAAGCTGGTATTCGGCGCTAGATAAGCCGAGTTTTAATCCCCCGAACTGGGTGTTTGCTCCAGTCTGGACAACGCTTTACATCCTCATGGCTTACGCTGCCTGGCGGCTCTTGATGCTCCCTGCTCGGACACCGGGCAGGCTGCCGGCACTGGCGCTATTTTACGTTCAGCTCGCCCTCAATGCGTTGTGGTCCTGGATGTTTTTCGCCATGCAAAGTCCGGTCGCCGGCCTGGTGAACATCATCGTGCAAATCGGGTTTATTCTCACAACGATCGCGCAGGCCTGGCGCGTCGACAAGAAAGCGGCACTTTGCCTCTTGCCGCTGGCAGCGTGGGTCTCCTTTGCGGCCCTACTGAATTTCGCAATCTGGTTCCTCAATTGATGGCGTTGGCGCGAAGGGCATAGGTGTTCTCACTTTAACGCATGCAACGCTCTGGACAGCTCAAATGTGCTCGGCGCCTAGCTCCATGAAGACGTCTTTGGCTAAGATCGGGCGAGCTCGCGTCGCCCTTGCGTTGCCTCGTCAACGTGAACAGCTACGCGCCCTGGAAGGCGAGCAAGACCTACGCGCTTGCCGCGATGAGGGTCGACGAACTTTTGAGGAAACAGTCTCCTGAGCAAGACCTTGTAGACGGGTATCGCGAAATATGCCTGGACATCCAGGAAGACATCGCGTTGCTGCTTGGACGTCTGCAAAGGCAATCCGAATGAATTTGGGGTGCCTTATCCGTTATTCTTACCGGTTCCCCTGAAGCCAGCCGGCAAGCTCCCGGCGCACGACGTGTTCGAGCACGGCCATGCCTTCGGCGCTGTCGTTCAGGCAGGGGATGTGGGTGAACTTCTCGCCGCCATTGTGATGGAAGCTTTCGGCCGCCTGCTCTGCGATCTCTTCCAACGTTTCCAGACAGTCGGAGACGAAGCCCGGGTTGAGGACGGCAATGCGCTTGACACCGTCCTGCGCAAGTTTTTCGACCGTCTTGTCGGTATAGGGCTGCAGCCATTCCTCAGGCCCGAAGCGCGACTGGAAGGTGACCTGCAGCTTCTCCTTCGACCAGCCGAGCTTTTCGCGCAAAAGCCGCGCGGTCTTCTGGCACTGGCAGTAGTAGGGATCGCCCTTGTCGAAATAGCTCTTCGGAATGCCGTGGAAGGAGGTCAGAACCACCTCCGGCTCCCAGTCGAGCGTCGCCAGGTGACGCTCGATCGAGGTTGCCAGAGCGTCGATGTAGACGGGATCGTCGTGGTAGGGCGGAACGGTGCGCAGTGCCGGCTGCCAGCGCATCTTCACAAGCGCCTCGAAGGCCTTGTCATTAACGGTGGCGGTGGTGGCGGCGGCATATTGCGGATAGAGCGGGAAGACGAGAATGCGTTCACAGCCGGCCTTCTGCAGTGCGTCCATGCGCGAGGCGATCGACGGCTGGCCGTAGCGCATGCCCCAGTCGACGATGACGTTCGGCTGGTCGGCGAAGGACTTCGCCATCAGTTCGGACTGGTTGCGGGTGTAGGTCCGCAGGTAGCTTTCGTTCAAGTCCTTGTTCCAGATCGTCTCATAGGCCTTGCCGACCTTGCCGGGGCGGGTGTTGAGCACGATGCCGAACAGGATCGGGTACCAGAACAGTCGCGACCACTCGATCACCCGGCGGTCGGTCAGAAACTCCTTCAGGTAGCGGCGCATCGAGGTGTAGTCGGTGCCATCAGGCGTGCCGAGATTGACCAGGAGAACTCCGATGTTGCCGCGTTTAATAGTGGGGTGACCGGCAGTTTTTTTGAGCATCACATCCTTCTTCATTTATCAACCCAATTAAGTACGGATGGAATGCGGGATGGATCAGCGGCGCCTGAAAATTCTGAAACGACCAGGGAAAGCGTTCTTGATTGAAAGCTGCGATACTGGAAGCGGAACACAGCGACCGTTCATCTTTCGTTATTCGACTGCGACTCCCCGCAAAACCTTGACGAACATAACATGAACATCTAAAGTCACGTGATGACACCTACGGCACTTGGAAAGAAGCTGGCGATCCTATCGGACGCAGCCAAGTACGACGCCTCATGCGCCTCGAGCGGCGGCGAGAAGCGAGATTCACGCAAAGGAGGAATAGGATCTTCCGGGGGGAGCGGTATTTGCCATGCCTACACGCCAGATGGGCGATGCATATCGCTATTAAAGATCCTGATGACGAACTTCTGCATCTTCGACTGTGCCTATTGCATCAATCGCGTCAGTTCCAATGTCGAGCGCGCGCGGTTTAGCGTCGAAGAAGTTGTATCGTTGACGCTCGAGTTTTATCGGCGCAACTACATTGAAGGCTTGTTTCTCTCCTCCGGTATCATCCGCTCGCCTGACCAGACCATGGCCGATATGGTCCGCATTGCCCGAACGCTGAGAGAAGTCCACGGTTTTAAAGGCTACATTCACCTCAAGACCATCCCCGACGCACAGGCTGAGCTCATTCGTGAGGCCGGCCTTTGGGCCGACCGGTTGTCAATAAATGTCGAACTGCCAAGGGATTCGAGCGTAAGGAAGTTCGCGCCGGAGAAGCGGCCGGAAACCATTCGTGCCGCCATGGCACAGGTTCGGCTGGAAGGTGAAGCCGCGCAAGACAGGACCCACACCGGCCGCAAGCCGCAACGCTTTGCCCCTGCCGGCCAGAGCACGCAGATGATTGTCGGCGCTGATGGCGCCGACGATACCGCCATCCTGTCCTGCGCAACCCGGCTTTATAGCGGCTACAAGCTGCGGCGCGTTTACTATTCGGCGTTCTCACCGATCCCGGACGCTTCCTCTGCGCTTCCCCTGGTTCAGCCACCGCTTGTTCGGGAGCACCGGCTCTATCAGGCCGACTGGCTTCTGCGATTTTATGGCTTTACGACCGACGAGATCGCGACCGGCACGCAAGGAGGCTTTCTGGATCTGGAGCTCGATCCGAAGACGGCATGGGCGCTGCAGAACCGGCAATTCTTTCCGGTCGACGTCAACCTCGCCTCCCGCGATACGCTTCTGCGCGTGCCGGGATTTGGGACGCGCGTGGTCGACCGCATCATCACCGCGCGACGCAACCGCCGCCTCCGTGTCGAGGATCTCGCTCGAATGGGAGCGCTGACACGCAAGGCCCGCCCCTTCGTTGCCCTGCCCGGCTGGAGCCCCGGCGGTTTGACGGACAGCAGCGATCTGCGCGCGCGCCTGGCGCCCCCGCCAAAGCAACTTCAGCTTCTATGACTTACGCGGTCTCACTTCCGGACAAGGGAACTTTTGATGCCTGGCGAAATGCCGCCAGGCGCGCTATCAGCCACCGGATCGCCCCCGACCAAATTGACTGGAATAGCGCGGGCGGCCTATTCGACAGGGCCTTTCTCCCGGAAACTCCAGGCAAGCACGCAGCACGCGTTCCTCAAGCCTTCATGACTTTGGCGCAGTCCGTGATCTGGCATTCAGCACCAGAACGCTTGGCGCTCCTTTATCGCGCGCTTTGGCGCCTCGACAGGCGCGAGGGCGAGCCGCTCTCGCCCGCCGATCCGCTCGGTCGCAAACTGTCGCTTATGCAGAAATCCGTCGGACGGGACATTCACAAGTTGCATGCATTCGTTCGCTTCCGCGAAATCTCAGCAGAGGGACCGCGTCGACGCTTTGTCGCCTGGTTTGAGCCGACGCACAATACGCTGGAGCCGGGAAGCGCTTTCTTTGCCCGCCGGTTCGGCGACATGGATTGGATGATTGCGACGCCGCGCTTGACCGCCCTGTTTGTTGACGGCGTGTTGACCTTTGATCCGGGTGGCACGAAACCAGACCTGCCGGAGGATGCGGCCGAAAAACTTTGGGCAGCCTATTTCGTCAACATCTTCAATCCGGCCCGCATCAAGCTCGACGCCATGCAGTCGGAGATGCCGAAGAAATACTGGCACAACCTGCCGGAAACGCGCCTGATCCCCGAGATGCTCGCCGGAGCGGAGGCACGGGTGCAAAAGATGCGCGAGGCGGGCATCTCCGCGCCGCGAACGGGCGCAGCCCCGGTGTCCGAGCGCTATCGGGCTTCAATGCCGCAGCCGCCCGCGCAAATTGACACCCTGGAGCAGGCATCGAAGGCCGCGGCACAATGTCGGCGTTGCGACCTTTGCGAATCCGCGACGCAGACCGTCTGGGGTGAAGGTGCCGCTGACGCGCAGCTCATGATCGTCGGCGAACAGCCCGGCGATCGGGAAGATATCGTGGGCCGCCCGTTCACGGGGCCGGCCGGGCAGTTGCTTCGGGCATTGCTTTCCGACGCCGGTATAGACGCAAGGACGCTGTGGCTGACAAACGCCGTCAAGCATTTCAAGTTCAGCCCACGTGGCAAGCGGCGCCTGCACCGCAATCCGGACCGCGGCGAAATTGCTCATTGTCGCTGGTGGCTGGGACTGGAACTGACCCTTGTCAAACCGAAGTTGACGGTGGCGCTTGGCGCCTCCGCGGCCTTCGCCCTCACAGGCGACAACCGTTCAATGGCGGAGCGGCGGGGGGAGATTGAAACCGGTCTTCACGGCGGCCCCGTCCTCGTGACTTGGCATCCTTCCCATATTCTGCGTGCAGGCGACCCAGCAGCCGCCACGATCGCCCGAGATGATTTGGCGCGTGACCTGGCCAAGGCCATGGCAGTTATCTACGAAAGAGGAGTGTAGCAACTCAACCCGAGATCGTACGGAGTTACCGAATATGCACCCTCCGGCCGTACGAGGGGATGGCGAGAGTGAAAGAGAGGCACGTACTGCTTGGTCGCTTGGCGCTTCCCGACTGAAACGGGTCCGATCGAGGGATGGAGTTTCTTGCATTGGATTAGAAGCCTTCTAATATGTACTCCGGTTTTAGGGACTGGGGCATGGTGAGAAGTCTGACGGTTACGGTGTCCAGAGCCGCGACGTTTGTCATTGCGGCAATGTTTGCGGCGCTTGTCGTGCTACTGAGCCTGTGGTTATACGAGAGCTATCATGCCGCGATACGGCGGACCGAAGAGCGCGCAATTGCCGCCTCGAAAATCGTATCCACGAACGCCTCATGGATAAACGCGCTCTCGGCACAGACGCTTCAACGAATTGACGATGCGCTCGGACCGACGCTGGGCATTGCCACGGATGACGTCAAGAACATCAACGAGGCGGTTTCTGATCTTCCGGGTCAAGTTCAGGCCTACGTCGTCGACCGGAATGGCCGGACACTTCTGTCCACCGATCCCGATATAAAGCCCATCGACATAAGGGACCGCGAATACTTCGCCGCCGTCGAAAAGGGAGCGAAAACTTTCGTTTCCGGTCTTCTGGTCAGCAGACTCAACAATCAGCAGATATTCGTGTTCAGCCGGCGCCTGGAACGGAACGGCGTGTTCGTCGGCGCTGCAATGGTGTCGTTCCAAGGGAGCGACCTGCTGAAGGATGTTTGGGAGGCCGCCTCTCTCGGCACGAATTCGACTATCAGCATGATCCGCAAGGACGGAGAACTCGTCGCACGCTACCCCGCCCCCGACGGTCCGTTGAACATGAGCAAGTACGTACTGTTTACAGACTATCTTCCCTCCTCACCCAACGGGACTTACGAGGCAATATCTCCAGCGGACGGCGAGCACCGTATGGTCGCCTATCGGGTTGTTGAGGGAACGGACATCGTTGCGCTCGCGTCGGCTGACTACCGTGTCGGGCTGGTCCCCTTCCGCAATGACGTCTTCATCGCGATCGCCGTTATGGCACTTGCTGCCGCTTCATCGCTTGCCGCAGGAGGATGGGTCAGGCACCTCGTTAAGCGCGATAGGAAGAAATCCGCCGAACTTGAGGCCGCACTTGAGGACAATCGCCTTCTGCTGCGCGAAATCCATCATCGGGTCAAAAACAACTTTCAGGCTGTGCAGGGCGTCATCCGCATGCAACTACTGCCGCCCGAGGCACAGAAGTCGCTCTTTGACCGGATCGGCGCCATGATCGCGGTCCATGAGCAAATATATGATCGCGACCAGTTCAACGCCCTATCTGCCCGTGATCTTATCCCGTCGATCGTGGACAAACTCGTCAGCGCGTATTGTGACAACGTATCCGTACGGTACGATATCGGTGAGTTTGACCTGACACCCGAACAGGCCACGGCCGTCGCGCTCCTGGTGAACGAGGTCGTGACAAACAGTCTTAAATACGCGTTTCCGGATGGCCGCCCAGGGAAGCTCGAAATAGCGTTCCACAAAGTGGCTTCGCGCCACTCCCTGCTTACCATCTGCGACAACGGCGTGGGCTTCGACCCCTCGACTGTGCGCAAAGGCATGGGCAGCCGTATCATTCGCGGGGTTGTAAGCCAGTTGCGCGGTTCATTCGAATACAAGTCAACAGAAGGCACGCACTTTATCGCGCAAGTCGAGCTCGGTCTAACAGACTGAGGAGCAATCTCGCTAGGACTGTTTGCGTGACCTCATAAGATGCCGTGTGCGCCCCCATTTCGGAAAACCTTGAAAACACAAAACGCGCGGATAGATACCTATCATCTGCAATCAGTTGTTTGGGTGGCCCGCAACAGCCGACCTGGATGAGCAAAATGGCCGACGAAAACCAACTTCGTGACGCCCGTGACGCGGGCGACCGCCTCTTAGCTTCACACCCATCTGAAGATCCATTCGCGGCTGCGTTCAAGGCCACACGCATGCCGATGCTAATTACCGATCCAAGGCAGGACGATAATCCCATCATCTTCGCGAACCGAGCCTTCACCGAGTTGACCGGCTACAGTCAGAATGAGTTGGTCGGCCGGAACTGTCGCCTTCTCCAAGGGCCGGACACGGACAAAGCGGCGATCGCTAAGATCAGGGATGCCATTTCAGAAGAGCGCGATGTGTCGGTCGGTATTCTCAATTACCGTAAAGACGGCAATACCTTCTGGAACGCGCTGTTTGTCAGCCCCGTGCGTAATCAGGAAGGTGCAGTCATCTACTTCTTTGCGTCACAACTCGACTTCACGAACATCAAGAGCAAAGAATCGGAATTGGCCAAGGCGCGCCGTGTTGCGGAAGAGGAAGCCTCAAGGCGAACTGCTGAGCTCATCGAGGCCCTGCGCGTCAAAACCGAACTTGCCCACGAGGTCGATCACAGGGTAAAAAACAACCTTCTGACAATCGCCTCGATCATCAGATTGCAGATGCGCATGAACACCAACCCTACGGTCGAACATACACTTAAATCAATACTCGACCGCGTCGAGGCTCTGAGTGCCGCGCAAAGGAAGCTTCTCAATGATGCCCGCGTTGGTCAGTTCGATGTCGCCGATTTCGGTCGAGATCTGGTTACCGACATCGTGGGTTCCCTGCAAAGGCCGGACATCGTCTTAACTACGGACCTTCATTCTGTGACAGTCTCGGCGTCGAAAGCTTCGGCGCTCGCCCTCATCGTTAGCGAACTCGTTGGTGATGCAGTCCGACGCGGCCTCAGTGATGGGGGGGGCGAAATACATCTCGAAATCCGAAGGCTCAACGGACACTGCCTTATGAGGGTCGTGGACACTGTCACGCCGGTCGAAGCGGACGGAGAGCAGCAGGCCTTCAGCCGCGCCATTCTTGACGCCTCGATAAGGCAACTGAGGGCAAAGATCGAGCGAGAAGTTGACGGCCACCGCACGGAAGTCTGTGTCACGTTGCCGGTCGGCGATTAGGAAGGATCGACTTTGCGAACTCTGATAGTAGAAGACGAAATGCTTTTAGCTTTGGAACTTGAACATTATGTCGAGTCCTGCGGTCATAGCGTAATCGGTCTCGCAAGTGATCTAGGCGAAGCGAATACACTCATCGAGCGAGAACAACCACAGTTTGCTTTTGTCGATATCCACCTGCGAGATGGTCCGACGGGCATTGACGTCGGTCGACAACTGGCCTTGAAGGGCATCCCGTTCGTCTTTGTCTCAGGCAACATCAAAAGGATCCCGGCCGACTTCGCGGGTGCCCTCGGCGCTATCGAAAAGCCGTACACAGCAAACGGCCTACAAGACGCGCTATCCTATCTCCAGGCGATACTCTCGGGAGAACCTCTGCCAAAACCTCCGCCCAGCCTGATCATCTTTGGACTCTAATGGCGAAGCTCCGCAGCGACCTCACCACACCGTTCGACCATCACCAACGGATACACCTCAGGTACGAGTGCGTTCAAAATTGGAGAATGGCAGTCATGAGCATTGGTTTATCGCCAATCGTTCCATCCGCTGCTGCCGACATTCCCGTCTCCCGATAGGCCTTGACGAACCCCTGGCGTTCGATGGCAATGGATGTTGTCCGGCTGGCGCTCGGCGGCAAGTTTGAACCGCCCTATTCTGCGTCCAGCCTCCATAATAAGTAGCCTTCCAGGAAACCGAGAACGTCGTTGACTGACCCAATCAGTCATCTGGAGCTACAGCGGTACACACCCAGCGCGATGATGATAACTCTCTTTCCGACTTCAGGATGCCCTTGTGTTGCATGGAAACACGAGCTCGGATTTACCCTTGCCTTAGAAGACATCTGAACCGACGCTAGTCCGGCCCTTCGCGGAGATATTGCTTGACCAGCGCGCGGCTTGTGTAGCCACTGCCCCAAATCAGACCTTCATCTGCTGAGATTGTTGGAAATTGGCGGAAAGAGGGGCGCCCCAGTAGCAGCGTGCCATTTTAGAATGTCATCCCAAATCTCCTGGCCTGTCTCAGCATACCAAAAGAGATCACGATCCTCGGGATCGACCACGCCTTCTTCAACCAAGAAATCTATGTCGATTGCTCGGCGCCAGAACTGCTCGCCCACAAGGACAACTGGGATCGGCTTGATCTTACGCGTCTGGATCAGGGTAAGTGTCTCAAACAACTCATCAATCGTACCAAAACCGCCAGGAAACACCACAAGTGCCTTTGCACGTTTGAGGAAGTGCAACTTGCGTATTCCAAAGTAATGCACGCAAAAGCAGAGGTCCGGACTAACATAAGGATTGGGAAATTGTTCGTGTGGCAGACTGATATTGAGACCAACTGACGGTGCGCCAACATCAAAGGCGCCGCGATTGGCAGCCTCCATTATACCAGGGCCGGAGCCAGTCATGATGACAACTGACTGCTGGGGGTGCGCACGATTGGATCGACCGACTTCTCGCGCGAGATCTCGGGCGATCTCGTAGAACCGCGCCTTTTCGAGCAGCCGCTCTGCTACTTGAAGGCTCACCAGCGAGCCGGCTTCCCGGTGTCCAACTGCCGCGCGCAGCGCCTCAAGCTTGCGTTTCGCTGCCTCTGGCTCACAGATGCGCGTGCTGCCGAAGACGACGATCGTCCCATCAATTCCGCGCTGCCTCAACAACAGTTCCGGTTTGAGATAGTCGACTTCAAGTCTTGGTCCGCGGACGTCGTCGCGGTCCAGAAATTTCGGATCCTCAATCGCGAGGCGGTAGCTTTCGCTGGTGATGATGGCTTCGACCCGCTTATGTGCTTCAGGGTCATCTATAGCCGACTTCATGTTTTGCCAGGGCAAAGGCACTGTACGGCAGAACGGATCTGGCGGTGGGGGTACCGTACCCCGCCGTGAAACTGTCTTGGTCCCATTGTGCCGGCTTCGTGCCTTCATTCAAACACGATACCCCAAAAATCGGAGCTATTCGATTCGTTTGGCGACTGCACCGATCGCGTCCTAGAATACAATCAAGGTCCTGTCACCGCGGATCGGCTCGTCTCATGCAGATAAGCATGGTGCATTGGGGCGATTAGGCCCGTGGGACAATCCGAGCAAAATGAGCGGCGTCCTTCAGTGGGAGGGCATCCTGCTCGACGACGGGATCGGTCGAAGCCGTGACTGCAGGTTCAACCAATGCCCCGCCTACCGGATCGCAGAACAGCCTGAGCAGCAGGTCCATCACGGATTGCGCACGACCGTCAGCGATCGAATAGAAGATCTGACGCGACTCTCGTCGTGTCTTGACGAGACCTGCCTGTCGCAATTCGGCAAGTTGTTGCGAAAGCGCAGGTTGTTTGATGCCCAACGCCTCTTGAAGATCGGTGACGGAGGTTTCCGTCTGGGCAATGTGACAAAGCAACATCAGCCGGTTGGCATTGGAAAAGTGCCTCATGAACTCGGCAGCTTCTGGCGCTTTCGCTGTAAGCGTTTCTAGCGGTATCCTCGTCTCGACGCTCATGTCCGCCGCTCCCGATAATACCAACTTTCGCCAGGAGCGAGCTCGCCTTCGTACCTGTCGCTCGTAGGGGCGTGCTCAAGAAGTGGGTTGCCCGGGAGCCACCCTTCGGGCGTCGAAGCATTCTCCCGTTGAGCACTCTGTAGTGCGCTAACAAGACGTAACGACTCGTGCACCGATCGCCCGACATTCATCGGGTACCAAACTATGGCACGAATGATGCCTTCTGGATCGATGACGTATGTCGCCCTTACCGTCGCGCTGCTGTCCGATGTGCCGTCGATCATCCCATAGGCCTTCGTGATTTCCATAGAGGGGTCTTCGATGAGCGGGAACGCGACATTTATTCCAAACCGCTCGCGGATATCGCGGATCCAGGCGATGTGGGAGTAAAGACTATCTACCGAGAGCCCCAATAGCGCACAGTCAAGCTTCTCGAAATCCGGTGAGGCACGGGCAATAGCAATGAACTCACTAGTACAGACCGGTGTGAAGTTTGCTGGATGAGCGAAAAGGAGCACCCATCGACCGCGATAGGACGACAGCGTGATGGGGCCACAAGTTGAGCGCGCTGCAAAGTCGGGTGCTAAATCGTTGAGCCGCAGCTGCGCGATGGGTTGGCACGTTGTCTCAATCATGCGGAATATCCTGTTTACGGTCCTGACCCTTGATAGCGCTAACCTAATCCGGGATCCAGTTAATAGACAGTTGCATTATTAATGTAAATGTATATATATTGGCTAACACGTAGAGGACAAGCTATGGACTCCGCATCGAAATATGCCTACGACCTGGTCGAGAACGCACTCAAGGACCCGAGCAGGCGCCCGATTGTAAGGTCGTTTTTCGACCCCCAAACCTATTCGGTCAGCCACGTCGTGCGCGACCCGGAATCGAATGTCTGCGCGATCATCGACAGCGTTCTCGACTTCGATGCCGCCTCCGGCCGAACATCGGACAATTCCCTTAGGCCTGTCATTGATTACGTAAATTCTGAAAGTCTTGAAGTTGACTGGCTGCTAGAAACGCATGCACACGCCGACCATCTCTCGGCTGCCCCCCTACTCCAAGGGGAAGTTGGCGGGAAACTTGCGATCGGGCACGAAATCGTTCGCGTCCAGGATGTGTTTGGAAAGATCTTCAACGCCGGCACAGAATTTCAGCGAGATGGCAGCCAATTCGACCAACTCTTCAATGATGGCGATCGCTTCAAGATTGGCGCATTGGATGCAACGGTGCTGCATGTACCCGGTCACACGCCCGCCTGTCTTGCATACGTTATAGGAGACGCAATCTTTCCGGGAGACACCTTGTTCATGCCGGACTACGGGACGGCGCGCTGCGACTTCCCCGGTGGCGACGCACGGCAGCTTTACCGGTCTATAAGGCGCATCATGGAACTCCCGAACGAAGCTCGCATGTATCTCTGTCACGACTACAAGGCGCCTCGTCGCGATCACTATGCATGGGAAACAACCGTTGGTGCCCAACGCACTGGCAACATCCATGTCCGTGACGGTGTCAGCGAGGATGACTTTTTCAAGATGCGAAGCGAGCGCGATGAAACACTCCCCATGCCAAAGCTCTTGTTGCCTTCAGTGCAGGTCAACATGCGTGCAGGACAACTTCCACCGCCTGAAGACAATGGCGTGCGATACCTCAAGATCCCATTGAATGTGTTGTGAGAGAAATGAGCGAAATCAACTTTCTATGGCCGCTGTCGGGAGGCCTTCTTATCGGACTGTCGGCCGGACTTTATCTCCTGACGACCGGTCGAATTGCCGGCATTTCTGGTCTTGTTGCTGCAGCGACAGGCTTGACAGAGAGTGGCTTTAGCAAGCTCGGCCTGGGATTTCTCGCCGGTATCCTCGGCGGGTCCCTAGCCGCATCGACCTTACTGCGCCAGCCCGATATCCAGGTGACCTCCTCCGTGCCCCTCCTCCTCGTCGGCGGCCTCCTTGTAGGATTTGGCACACGCCTTGGTGCAGGCTGCACCAGCGGCCACGGCGTCTGCGGCCTGGCACGACTGTCGCCAAGGTCGATCGTCGCCACATTAACCTTCATGGCGGTTGCTGCAGCCACCGTGTTCGCCATGCGTCTTGTCTCGGGAGGAATCGCCTAATGTTGAGGAGAGTGCTTTCGGCAATCGTCTGCGGCTTGCTCTTCGGTGCCGGGCTTGTCGCTTCCGATATGATCAATCCCGCGCGCGTGCGCGCTTTTCTCGATGTTGCCGGCAACTGGGATCCATCGCTGGCTTTCGTCATGGGCGGCGCGCTCATAACTTCAACACTTGCCTACATTATTCGCAATCGATGGCAGACCCCGCTCTTCGACGACCAGTTTCATGTGCCCCCAAGGACGAAGCCGGATGCCCGCCTTGTTGCTGGTGCCGCGCTTTTCGGGGCCGGCTGGGGATTGGTCGGGTTCTGCCCCGGTCCTGCAATCGCCGCATTAACGACAGGTCGATGGCAAGCCGGTCTTTTTGTGGGCGCGATGCTCGCAGGAATGATCATTTATCGTTTTGCCTATGCTCGGCCGGCGCTGGCGTCGCGATGATTCCTTCGATCGCCAAGCCAAGAAAGCGTCACTACAACTCAGCGAAAGGGCCTGTCTGACCGCTGCCCACGCCCCTAAGGTTACAAAATGACCCTCGATCCAATACAGTATGTGCTCGGCGCATTCTCCGGCGGGCTCGTCGGACTGGCTCTTGGACTATTCGGCGGCGGCGGATCCATTCTTGCAGTCCCCCTGATGGCCTATGTAGTGGGAGTTCCAAACCCGCACCTTGCGATCGGCACAAGCGCCTTTGCTGTAGCCGCCAACGCTCTTGCCAATCTGGTTGGCCATGCACGTCTCGGCCACGTCAAGTGGGGCTGCGCCATCATCTATAGTTTGGCGGGGATTGCTGGGGCCCTTTTCGGCTCGACCGTGGGAAAGCTACTGGACGGACAGCATTTGCTGTTAGCGTTTGCCTTTCTCATGATCCTGGTCGGGGTGCTCATGCTCAAGCGCCGTACAATTCAGGGCGATGCAGGCGCACATTGCTCGCGTGCAAACGCGCCTAAAGTAATCGCATTCGGCGGTCTGACTGGCATCTTGTCGGGTTTCTTCGGCATCGGAGGCGGGTTCCTGATTGTGCCCGGATTGATGGCTTCCACAGGCATGCCTATTCTTTTTGCAGTTGGTTCCTCACTCGTGGCAGTTGCTGCCTTCGGCCTGACAACGGCTGTAAACTATGCTTGGTCAGGCTTCGTCGATTGGACGCTTGCTACGGTGTTCATAGGCGGCGGCGTTGTCGGTGGCTTGCTCGGAGCCGTCGTTGCCAGCAGGCTTGCGGCGCGCAAGGGCGCCTTGAACGTCATGTTCGCGCTAATGATCCTCGTTGTCGCGGCATACATGCTCTATCGGGGCCTCACTCAGATTATCGCGGCCTGATGTTTAAATAGGTTTGACATGCCCCCGCAGCGGGCTAAATCGCTTTGCGTTGCTGCGCCCTCACCAAGACGCGCGAAAAGTGACCCGACTATCGGAAGGAACCATGGCTCAGGAGCCCGCGCGAATTCTTAGCCCCATCAAGCGCTTGCGCAAGCTGCGGCCATCCGTGCTTTACAGGTTCCTCAGTGTAGAACTGATGCGCAGGCTGCCGCGACGAACGGAGTTGGGCCTCGTCTTTGCAGGCGCGCTTACGGGGGTTGCAGCTGGGGTCTGCGTGGCGGTTATGACGTTTATCGCCAGAACGATGCATTCGCTAATCTTCAAGCTGGATGCGGGAGAGCGGTTGAGTGGCGCAGCCGTCGACGATAAGATCCTCGTACTTATAGCTCCAGTGGCTGGCGGCATGCTCCTGGGAGCAATTCTGCTTGTTCTTGCAAGGTGGCGAAAGCGGCCCCTCGTTGATCCGATCGAAGCCAACGCCCTTCATGGCGGCCAGTTATCGTTGACCGACAGCCTTATCGTCGCTCTACAAAACCTCGTCTCAAACGGTTTCGGAGCTTCGGTGGGGCTCGAAGCAGGCTATACTCAGGTGGCTTCGGGAATAGCATCGAAACTTGGCAGCAGGCTGAAGCTGCGCCGTTCGGATCTGAGAATTCTCGTGGGCTGCGGGGCTGCCGGAGCGATCGCCGCCGCATTCAATGCACCTTTGACTGGCGCCTTTTACGCATTCGAACTGATCGTCGGCGCCTATACGATTATATCCTTGACACCCGTAGTGGCATCGGCGCTAAGCGCGAACCTCGTCGCACGCCTGTTGACCGCAAGTGATGCCGGCATCGACGTGGGCAGCGTCGGAACGGTTGTCCCGGCCGATTACGTGCCGGCCCTCTTGCTTGGCGCCATCTGCGGTGGCGTTGGTATTCTGCTCATGCAGGGTGTCGCGTTCGTCGAGGAAACAGCGCGTAAGAGTTCAATACCGGGCTTCTTAAGGCCGACGGTCGGCGGACTGATCGTAGGTCTCTTGGCTCTCGCGAGCCCGCAGGTTCTGTCGGGAGGCCATGGCGCACTGCATCTCAACCTCGAAACCGACGTGGCCATCGCCAGCCTCTTGGTGCTTTTCTTGCTTAAGGCGATTGCATCGGCCGTTTCGATCGGCTCGGGCTTTCGCGGCGGGCTCTTTTTCGCCTCACTTTTCATGGGAGCGCTGCTTGGAAAGCTCTTTTCTTTCGTCGCTCCCTCATTGAGCGCAGCGACGCTCGCTCCGGCAAGCTATGCGGTCGTTGGAATGAGCTCGCTTGCGGTCGCCGTCATCGGCGGACCGCTGACGATGACTTTCCTTGCACTTGAGGTGACAGGAGATTTTCCGATGACGGCCCTGGTGCTCGCCTCCGTCATTACATCATCCTTCATCGTCAGAACGCTGTTTGGTTATTCGTTTGCCACTTGGCGCTTCCACTTGCGTGGGGAAACGATCCGCGGCGCACATGACGTCGGTTGGATCCGCAGTCTCACGGTCGACAAGCTCATGCGAGCAGATGTCCGCACGGCGAACGCCGATATGCTCGTGCGAGATTTCAGGGGCGAGTTTCCGATCGGCTCGACGCAACGCGTCGTCCTGGTGGACGAGAACCGAAAATATGCCGGGATCGCCCTCGTACCTGACGTTCACTCCAACCTTGTCGAAGGAGAAAAGGAGGCCGCAACCATACGAACATTCGCCCAATTCAAGAACGACGTCCTGCTGCCGACCATGAATGCCAAACAGGCGGTCGCGATCTTCGATCAATGTGAAAGCGAAGCGCTTGCGGTGGTCAGTGACCTGGTTGAGCAGCGGGTGCTTGGAGTCCTGTCCGAGAGCCATACATTACGGCGCTACAGTGAGGAACTTGACCGACACAGAAGGGAGATCGCTGGCGAACTGTAAGTACGAATACGAGCTGCCAGGTTCCGGTCAAAAACCGAAAGACGTCGCTATCCCCCATCCGTGCCCCACCGTCGATGCAAAACACGCTCCCAGGGCGCAAACAATATCCGGTCCGCCATTAGGCCGATCGACACAATCACCACCATGGCACCGATCACCTGATCCATCGCATTCAGCTCACGCCCATAGTGAAGCAACTGGCCGAGACCGAAACCGGTCAGGATCGTTACGAAAATCTCGGCGGCCATCAATGAGCGCCATGCAAAGGCCCAACCCTGCTTCATACCGCTGACGAGAAAGGGCAAGGAGGCGGGTAGGGTCACCATGACCCACAGGTGCAATCCCTTTGATCCCATTGTTCGTGCAGCCTTGGCGTAGATCGGCGGAATGGTTCGCGCCCCATGGTTGGTCGCAATTATCACTGACCAGACAGTGCCCATGACAACAACGAACAGCATTGCACCTTCGGTCTGTCCGAACCAGAGAACTGCAAAAGGTACCCAGCATACACTCGGCAGGGTCTGCAAACCCAATGCCAGTGAGCCGAGTGTGTCCTCCATGAGCTTGGAGGAACTCGTCAGAACGCCGAGCGGCAAACCGATTGCGGTACCGATCGCGTAGCCGAGCAGCAGCCGTTGAAGCGTGACGCGGGTTGCTTCAAAGAGAGTTCCGTCGTTGATCGCCCCCCAGAGATATCGGCCGACGTTCAAAGCGGAAGGGAAAAGAACTGGCGACCACCAGCCAGTGTCCGCTGCCAATTCCCATAGCATGAGCAGCACGATAAAGAATCCCGAAACGACAGCCACCCGCTTCATTCTGATATTCCGCCCCCTATGGTGCCACGAAGAGCATCAGCCACGACTGCCGCATGTGCCACCAATTCCGTGCTGTAGATGTTACGCGGGCGCGAGAGCGGAATATCGAAGCTCCGAACAATTGTGCCGGGAGCGCTGGACATCAGCAAGATGCGATCTCCAAGACAGGCGGCCTCCCGCATGTTATGCGTAACAAATACCACCGTCTTTTGACTTCCGGCCCAGATCTTCTGGACGTCGTCGTAAAGGTGCTCCCGCGTCATTGCATCGAGTGCGCCGAACGGTTCATCCATCAAGAGCACTTGCGGGTCAGGTGCCAGCGCACGCGCAAGAGCCACGCGCTGCTTCATACCGCCCGACAATTCGTGCACATGTGCCCTTTCAAACTTTTCCAGCCCGACCAGTGAGAGGTAATGATGTGCGATTTCCCGGCGCTCGCCACCGCGAAGTTCAGGACAGAGACGCAAGCCGAACATCACATTTCCAAAAACATCTAGCCACGGAAACAGTGAGGGTTCCTGAAACACGACCAACCGTTCCCGACCGGGACCAACAACCTCTTGACCGTCCGCGAGCACGTGACCGGAATCTGGCTTCGTCAGGCCGGCAATGATGTCGAGGAGCGTCGACTTACCACAGCCGCTCGGTCCGACAACGCAAACTACCTGACCAGCCGGCACCTGCATTGATACGTCGACAAGTGCGTGCACTTCTGCGCGAGACGTTCGAAACCATTTCGAGACCGCATCGACAACGAGCTTTTTCGGCGCGGTTGCACAATGCCCGGTAATTGTTGATCCGATGTGGGGCGGCCGCTCGCTCATGGGCTGTCGACCAGGGCTGAAAGATCGGGAATAGTTGTCAAGAAGCCGACGCGCTGTGCTTTCGCTACGTATACCTGTAACGCAGACAGATTGATATCGCCGGTGACCGTCATGCGCGGCCACGCCCGAGAAATAAGTTCCGGGGGCATCGTAACCCGGAAATCCGCTTTGAGTTCGTCACGGACCATCGCCTGAGCTTCTTTCGGGTGCTGGCTGATCCAGGTTCCGAGTTCGCGGTGCGCCTCCACGAACCGGTGCACGAGATCTCGATGTTGCGCAAGGAAGGCTGCCCGCGCAACGAGCACGGTCGTGATGGCTTGCCTTTCCTCAATCAATATTTTGCCTGCAGCTTCCAGTTCCAGACGCGACACCCAAGGTTCGACAGTCCACACAGCATCAAGTTGCCGTGTTTTGAAGAGGGATAGTTGCTCAGGATTGGCGGTCGGCACGACATGGGCATCCCCCCCCGATTGCGTGATACGCAAGCCGCCATCCCGCAGCCACGCGCGAGCAGAAACGTCCTGAGTGTTTCCAAATTGAGGCGTTCCGATCCGCTTTCCGACGAAATCTCGCGGGCTGGCGAGGCCTTCGTCGGGTTGCACGACGAGTGCAGAGCCGCCGTTCACGGCACCGGCGACGATACGGATTTCCGCTCCGGCTGAGCGTGCATAGGCATTGATAGCTGGGTTTGGCCCGACATAGGCAAGATCGAGGCTGCCGGCAAAGATTGCCTCCATGGCGCTTGGGCCGGCATTGTAGGCATACCATTCGATAACCGCGTTTGGCCCTAGCCGGCTGGTGAACCAGCTTTGTCCGCGACGTTCAAAGCCTCTGGCAATCAACGCCTGAACATGGGTTATATTGGGAAAGTGTCCGACGCGGATGGTTATCTTCCGGGACTGCGCGATCGCGGTTTCGGCCGGCCGCAGGACTGCGGCAATCGCCATTGCGAGAATGTGCCTTCGTTGCAACCGCGCGATAAGCATCTAATATCCGCTCTAAACAAGTAGGAGTGGAATGCATCCAACCTTTGCAAAGTGCCCTTTTTGATAGATGCCTACTTGCATCCGCCAGATGGCATGTTTGTCCTGAACCGAATTATATTCTCGCCTTTGGCGCAGGTCGTCATTGATCCTGCGCAACGCGTACGGTCTGCACGTTAGCGACTTGAACACCCGAACTGACCCTAGGCTTGCGCGCAAACGACACCAAGTACGCCTGGCCCTCAATAGTGTGGCAAGAGTGAAATATACAAAATTATTATTAATGTTACCTTATAGTGTCAATAGCTATTGCCTAGATAAGTTCCGACTCAACTATTGGGTTTGAATTAGCGATCATAAGGACTTCGATTTCTGGTGCAGCATGCTTGCGAACGGAGTGGCATCGGGTGACTTGGAATCTCATGTGGAGCTGTGCCAGTTCGCAGTTGACTCTTTATCGTCGCAATTTAATGTTAGCAACTTGACACATAAAGAAGCATGGAGGTTGTGATGCAAGCCTTCATTCTGCGCCAAAACATAGAACGATTCCGAAATCTCCTCGTTCAAGAGGAACGTCAAGCGGAGCGCCGAACTCTGAGGGAATTGCTGGCGACCGCCCTGCGAGAGCAAGCCGTTCTCCTGGCTTCCCGAGACGGTTTCGAAATGGAAGTAGACCCGCTTCAAGCGGTCGTGCAGCGACGCGTATTTCGAGACAAGTACATGCCCCTGCCCCAGGCCTGCCTTCTGCTCGACCCGCGCAAAGGGCTGCACATCGTCGAAATAAATGATGCATACGGTTCCATCACAATGACGCAGCCAGCATTGGTTATCGGCAGGTCAATCTTTGAGGTTTTTCCCGACAATCCTGCTGACCCGGACGCCGACGGGATCGCCAATCTTTACGCCTCGCTAAAACGCGTGGCAGAACGACACACAACTGACGTGACACCTGTCCAACGTTACGATATGCGCTCGCCCGCAGGGGGATTCCTGACAAAGTTTTGGAAGATGTCAAACCAGCCAATCCTTAGCGAGGACGAGAGCTTGGTCTATTTTCTACAGAGCTTAGAGGATATCACCAAGGAATTGTTATACGGTCCGGCATCGCTAGCACAAACCTATGATCGAAACGCCTGCGGAAACAGCGAGGGTGGCTATCACCCACGCTCATTCGAAGCGTCGGCGGCTGCCAGCACACGGACGACATCGTCGTCGTCCAGTTGAGGAAAATCTTCATAAAAACAACCGATTGCATCCATTTGCGAAGGCAGAAGCAAACAACAGACCTCATCAACTTCGCCGCGCAACGCTGCGACGGCCTTCGGGGAAGCGACTGGAATGGCGACAACTATTTTTGTTGGTTGGCGCTCCTTTATGCCGGCGACCGCTGCGCGGATCGTAGATCCGGTTGCTATTCCGTCATCTACCACGATCACAATTCGGTTCGCGATGTCTAAAGGAGCACGAGCACCGAAGTATACGTCTCCCCGACGCTCAATCTCAGCGATTTCTCTCTCACAAGCGGCCTCAAATTCCGCCTCGCTGACATGCGCAAGGGCAATGACGTCCTCTTCGCGCACAACTATTGGCTTTTGTGCATTCACGACAGCGCCCATCGCGAGTTCCCGGTGCCAGGGAACTCCGATCTTACGTACCAAAACGAGATCGAGTGGCGCTCGAAGATGGGTAGCGATCTCTGCCGCGACCGGCAAACCTCCGCGGACCAGCGCAAGCACCACCACGTCTTCTCCGCGATAGTGTTCAAGAGCTTGAGCAAGCTGCCTGCCTGCCTCGGATCGATCAGAAAAGCGCATGCCTTACCTCCTCGCCAACGACGCCCGTCACTCCTCGACAGTTCCGCCCGTTCGAAAGCTCGTCCCCGTTGAATTGGTCTAGCCCTCAGTTCCGCTGTTCAGACAGTTGCGGATCGATCATCTACCAGTCCAGGGAACAAGCACCGCTGCCCCGTTCAGGCGGCCATGGCGGAGGTCGTCGAGGGCCTCGTTCGCTCTTTCGAGTGGATAGATAACCGTGTGCGTCTTAACCTTGGCGTTGCGGGCGATAGGGAAGAATTCGCGGGCATCGGCGCGCGTCAGATTTGCTATTGAAACGACCTCACGCTCCCCCCATAGGATCGAATAGGGCATCTGGGGAATGTCGCTCATGTGTATACCGCCACACACCACCCGCCCGCCCTTGCGCACTGCGCGCAACGCCGTCGGGACGAGTTCGCCAACTGGCGCGAAGATTATGGCAGCGTCAAGCAACGCCTTCGGCATTTCGTTTGAATCACCGGCCCAGCTTGCACCGAGACTGCTTGCGAAGCGTTGGGCTTGAACGTCACCGGTCCGGGTGAAAGCATAGATTTCACGGCCCTGCCATATTGAGATCTGGGTAATGATGTGGGCAGCAGCACCGAAACCAAACAGGCCGATACGCTTTGCACATGCTGTCTTTTTCAGTGCCCGCCAACCAACAAGACCAGCGCAAAGAAGCGGGGCAACAGCGACAGGATCGTCTGTGGACTCAAGCTTAAAGCAAAATCGTTGGTCAGCAACGACGTGTGTTGCAAACCCACCATCGCGTGTAAACCCCGTAAACAGCGGTTTATCGCACAAGTTTTCCAGACCGGCACGGCAATAGAAGCAATGGCCGCAAGTAAAGCCCAGCCACGGCACGCCAACACGGCTTCCAAGGAGAGACGGATCGGCACCCTCGCCGACTGTTTCGACGACCCCTACGATTTCGTGGCCGGGAACCAGCGGGAGTTTCGGACTTTCGAGCTCACCGTCAACCACGTGCAAATCGGTACGGCAGACCGCACAGGCTTCCACACGCAACCGGATTTCGCAGGGGCCGGGCAGCGCGTCGGCAAGGGTCTTCAACACCAGCGGCGTGCGAAGTTTTTCAAGCACCATCGCCTTCATCATCCTCACCTGCTATGAAATTCGTGACGACGATCTGAACTGGGGCTGCCAGACAAACTCGGCCACCGGATCAATCAGTTGGCGCAGAAAGCCTGAGCGGGTTCGTGAGTGTAATGATTTGGCGCAGTTGCTCCGAGTCAACGATCTCCAGGCCGCTAAGCCCATCGATCCCTTCGAGTACCGCTATGCTTGCCGGCTTGTGAATGAGATGATCCAGGCCCTCCATAGCAATCTCGACCAGATCATCCTTGGGATCGAAAGTGATGCCGAGCAATGGGACCGACTTTGCCTGAATCTGGTCGCCCAATCGAAGCCCGATAATTTCGACCTGCGCCCGCTTTCCGCGAAGAGCTTTTGCCATGCGATCGAAAAAGGACTGCCATTCGGACCGAGGTAATACGCGACTGGCCATTTCAATAGCTCCTGTTGATGCGGCCCCAGCAGCGCGCGCAAAATAGCGGCTCCCGACCTTCACATGTTTCCGTGTTACGGCGCCCCAGGCAGTTCGATGCGAAACCTCTTCCTGGTGCCGGTCGCCTGCATGAGACGAATGAGATTGAATGCTTCACGATAGATGTCTTGAACATGCACGGCCAAAACGCACCGAATGGATATGGCGCGACGGCTGTTGCAGCCGTAAGGCATGGTCATCACTCCACCCCAGTCCGTCCAGCAACTGCAAGAAATCGTTTGGGCGACCATTAATGTACGCCACCTGACGAAATCCGACTTTGTCGCCGATCAAATCGGCTGACCTATTCCGCACCCTTCGGCAACCAGCCCTCGCCATAGATGTCAAACACATCCTGGCGTTTGCAAAGCTCGCTTCCCGCAGCCATGACCGCTGCCGTCCCTGCAGCAATACCGAACCGAAACGCATCTTCCATTGACCCACCCGCTTCCAGGAACCAAACAAGCCCGCCAATGAAGCTATCTCCGGCGCCGACTGTGGATTTGGCTACGACATGCTTGGATGGCACTCGCAGGGTGCCGAAAGCGCCGGCCAGTAGCGCACCCTCACGGCCCAGGGTGACCGCGACGAACTCTGAAGCACCGTCCCTGACCAAAGCCGATGCGGCTTTTGCCACCCCATTTTCATCAAGTCGATGTCCGGCGAGAGTTTCCAACTCCTCAAGGCTCGGCTTGATAAGGAAGAACACAGCCTTGCCCAATGTGTCGCGCAATGTCGCCCCGGGACAGTCGAGGATTACTTTAGCACCCTTCTTTGCCGCGCATCGGGCAATTTCGGCATAGACATCGGCGGGCGCATTGCGCGGGAGGCTTCCGCTCGCCACCAGATAGTTTCCCTGGAACTTGTCAACCAGCCCCAGGACGGCGCTGACATCATCTGCACAAATCTCGGGCCCTTCAGGTACGAAACGATACTCAAGGCCAGTCTCCTCTTCGCGCACCATGAAGGAAATGCGCGTAGCGCCAGCTATCGTTCTGGGGTGGAGGCGGATTGCTGTTACCGCGAGCGCGTCCTTAAGTATCGCCCCGGTCGCACCACCCGCCAAAACGATCAATTCTGCATTGCCTCCGAGAGTTGCAATGACGCGCGCGACGTTGACCCCGCCGCCGCCCGGGCGTTGTTGCACATCGTGAGTGCGCACCTTGACGGTTGGATGAATGCGCGTCGCACGGCTCCAGACATCGATGGTAGGGTTGAGCGCGATCGCGAGAATAGACATCGTTCAACGCACCTAGCCGGGGATCTCGCAGTCCGTCTTTCTTGCGACACGTATCTCGTTTCTCACGCAACCGATACCGCACGCCGCCTCCGCCGCGACGCGAGCAGCCAAGCGTTTGATGCCACTTTCGACACTGCCGGACAACGTGACAATCCCCCTCTCGACCCTCACTTCGATCGCATCTTGTTCAATACCGAGATCGCACGACAAGCGTGCCAACACTGCACGCTTCACGGCGTCATCACCTGTGACTGAAGGTTCCGGCTTCGCCGCAGCGATCACTTTGAGAATATCGCGACGGCTAACGACGCCCACGATACGGCCTTCATGCATGACGGGTACGCGCTTGATTGAATGGTTTTCCATCAGCATAGCAACATGATCGACCAATGCTTCAGCATCCACTGTCACCGCGCTGGTCGTCATGATGTCTCCGACACGCCAGCTGTGACCCTTGATGTAAATGTCAGGATCTGTCTGTGAAGAGCTTCCACTGAGCTTTCTTAGTGCAGCTGTTCCAAGCTCCGAGCGTCGCAGCAAGTCCCCTTCAGTAAGCATACCGACGAGGTTCCCGTCATCCTCGCATACTGGCAAGCCACTAACCCGGTTATCGAGCATAAGCCGTGCGGCATGCCGCACACTATGGTCGGGGCTTACGGTTATAACCTTCCGGCTCATTATATCCGCTGCGCGCATATACGCCTCCCGAAGAAAGACGAAACCACATAAAGCTTACTTCAATCGCCGGCGAATGGGTTTGACGCCAGTCAAATCGAGACCAAAGATTTCGAACCGCGACGAATTGACGGCATTGATCGGCATCAATGACGCAGGCGACGGTTTCGATAGTCTAATTTTGGTGTTGGCGTTCCCGCACTTGAACACTCTTCGGAAACGTGAACCCAACTTACACCGACGTCAGGCGGAGCAACACGCATGCAGCGAACAAATAGAGATGTGGAGAACCCAGCTTTCTGGACCCCCTTACCGTCACTCGTCTCATCGAACGAAGGAGCGAGCATGCTATGGGCGTTTGGGCGAATGCAAGCCGCAGCGATCGAGACAAACCTTCGTTATCAGATGGGCGTATTGAGGTTCCTGGAAACCCGCCTCGAGAGCCATCTGCACTTACTCGAAGATTGTCAGACGCCAGGTCAAGCCGAAGACCTGTTCGACGTCTGGTGCCAATTTTTGCAGAACGCATTCGTCAGCTACTTCAGAGAAGGCACGCGTATGGTGGAGGTTGGCTCAACCGCCATGCGAAAGGCCGCAAAGCGTCTTCACGATGATGAAAGACTTCTTGTCGGCAACTTGGCGGCAGGGGCAGTGATGTGAAATGTTGGCGACCCTTGTGATCAAGCGAACCCGTCTACTCAGCGTCGCTGCGATCTATCTACTGCATAGTGATCAAAGTGCTGCAGCCGATCTTGATCGCGGTCGCGCCATCGCCGCTCAGTGGTGCAATGAATGCCACGTCGTTACGATGGGACAAGTGCGTGGATCAGACACGGCCCCGCCATTTTCCGAGATCAATCGAACTCCGGGACTAAACGAAAACAGACTTTCGGAATTCTTGTCCGCGCCCGAACACTCACGCATGCCCAATTTATCTTTAACACGCTCGGAGATCGCCGATCTCGTCGCGTACATCAAGTCGCAACAACGGTAAAATATTTGCGTCATGTTATATCGCAAAAGAACAGACAGGCGGTCTTAGGCGATCACGGTTGGATCGAATCGCCTATCGATGGCGGTCAAGCACACTCATCTCGGAAATGCGAGAAATTGGCCGGGAGGATCACATGGTGAAGCAGATTCTGGTGGCAACGGATGGCTCAGGCAAGGCAAGTGAGGCTGTGGCGCTTGCTGCAAATATCGCTAGAGCTTTTGACGCGCGTCTGACGATCCTTCATGTTCTTTTTCATGGGCTGAGAGCCGAAGAGGCGAGCCGTTTCGCCGAAGGTGAGAGCCTTGCGTTTCGTCTATCATCACAGGTTGCGCCTCATCTTCAGCAAATGCCCGAAACGATGAATGACCTGATGCTTGCCTATCAAGGAGATGTCGGTCAGTTGATGGGGCTTTTGGCTGAGCGTATTAGCGAAGATGCAGCAGAAAGTGCGCGCAGTCTGGGGGCTACTCTTGTGGATACGCGGGTAGAGGTGGGGGATTATGCGATGACCATTCTGGCGACTGCCGAGCAGATCGGAGCAGACCTGATCGTAGTGGGAAGTCGCGGCTTGGGAAGGCTGAAGGGCCTGCTGGTCGGAAGCGTATCGCAAAAGATTGCGCAACATGCCCATTGCTCCGTTCTCGTCGTCAGGTGAAGAATGCACGAAGTATTCGGACACTACCGAGCAACCCGGCGACAAGCGGAGGGCAATGAATGTGTCAGGTGAAGGCGCCAAGCCCAAGCCAGTGCTAACCACCTATTGGCCGATCGTCGACAACCATTACAGCGGCGGCGGACCAGGCGGCACGTCGTGCGGCCCTTCGCTCAGACCAGGAATGCCCCCCGCCAACGTGACCCTGCAACCATCAAAGATATCTACTTTGATGATGCCACGTGCCTCAGTCTCCCCATTTCGTCTCAAGGCTTCTTCAATGCCCTCGTCAGAAGCGATCGCACGCGGTTTGATTTCGATCAGATTCGTGACGCCGAGCAAAGCGCGCGGGTAGCGCTCTCGGCGGCCGCAACATTGGTGCAGGGGCCTACCTCCATCTCCTGCGCATGCTTTTGATCCGTCGAACGACGTCTTCAAGCGAAATCTTCTGACTATATGTCGCGACATGGCCCAGTCAGGAGCTACTCCGATGTCGGCTGCATCGATGCTCGGTTCGAACGTTCGAACTCGAGGTCATCGATCATATCTTGTTTTAATGTCGTGTCGCTTCTCATGGTCCGATTTCCTGTGTGGTCGAGGTGCTCGGCCCAGGCAAAATGGCATTGATGGTAATCAAAATGGGCGCTTATGGTATTCTAGAAATTGCCCAGAGAATGCGGTGAGCTCATTCAACACGTCCTGTTCCAGAAGAAGTTTGGTCTTGCGGTTGCCGTTGCAAGACAGGCGGGCCTTTCGGATATCAGGTATGGCTTCGATGGCGGTCTCAATTCGAACGGGATGGTATTCTGCCTCGACAATATCGACGTCCAGGGTGATTTGGTCAGTAAGTACTGCACGATGCCACGGGTTGCGATGTGCAACCGCAATGCCTGTCAGGACCAAGAGTTGCGAGCCGAGAGGAAGGCGCGGACCGCCTAACGAAAAATTATAGCCTGTGCTCCCGATTGGGGTTACCAGCGCCAAACCGTCTCCCGCAAGCGTCATAGTGGCATTTCCATCGTCTACAGTCAGCTTGAAACGCGCCTGTTGCAGCCGCTGTCGAACAAGGACAATTTCATTGATTGCAAACAGCGTTTCTTGTTGACCGTCCACTCGTTCAACAGTGGCTTGCAGCACCGGCAACTCAATTTGAACGGCACTGTACAGCCGATCCCCGAGATCGGACATTCTCAACGGATTGCAAAGAAACCCGATGGAGCCGTGGGTGCGCATTGGAAAAACCGGTTTGACCGCGACATTGAGCAGTGCATGAAGCGCCTTCAGAAAGGTGCCGTCGCCACCTAACGTTATGACATAGTCGGCCTCAGCAATGGTGCTTTGACCATATTGCCGGACGAGCTCCTCAAGCGCTTCCTGTGCACCTGGTCTCGGGGAAGCAAGAAACGCAATCTTCATGGCCAAGCCCCGTAGCGAGATTTTGATTTCAAGCAGGATGCGCGCATTTCGTCCACTTTTAAACTGTCGCCGTCCCACCGAGGCCGTCATCAGTCACGTTATGGGTTACGCAAACCGCTGGATCGTTGACATTACGGAACGACCCGCATCTTCATGGCGCGTACCCTGAAATGTCGATGCTTGATGAAAAGGTGCTTTAGCGTCTCGCACGAAACCATATAGATAACCGTAATCGTGATGACGCCCCCTAACACGGACATCGGCAAAGGCACGAAACCGAATACTGGGATTACAGTCTGATAGGGAAGCAGGAGGCCAAGGGCGGCAACGATCGTTGTTAGAACCAGCAGCGCGCGGCTTGGTGCGCTTTTCCAGGCCGGCCTTCGAGTGCGTATTATCACAATGATTCCAAGTTCAGTCAAAAGAGACACGACGAACCAGGCAGTCTGGAAAATAGCCGAAGATGCGTGGACGCCCCAGATCAAGAATGCGAAGGTAAGAAGATCGAAGAAAGAACTCGTTAGTCCAAATGTAAAAGTGAAACGCCGGATATCTGCGATATCCCATTGTGGAGGCCGCTCCGTCAATTCCTTGTCGACACTGTCTCCGGCGATCGCAAGGGCAGGTATATCGGAAAGAAAATTGTTCAGCAAAATCTGTTTGGCCAGGAGCGGGAGAAACGGCAAGAACAGCGAGGCGCAGGCCATGCTGATCATGTTTCCGAAATTTGCGCTGGTCGTGATGGATATGTATTTCATGGTATTGACGAAGGTGCGTCGCCCATCGTCAATACCGGTAAGAAGCACCCGCAGGTCTTTTCGCAGCAACACGATGTCGGCTGCCTCGCGGGCCACATCGACGGCACTTTCGACGGAGACCCCAACATCGGCCATCTTGAGGGCTGGTGCATCATTGATGCCATCGCCCAGGTAGCCGACGACGTGGCCCCGACGCCGGAGCGCCCTGACTATCCGCTCCTTTTGGTTAGGATCTATTTCGCAGTAGACGTCGGTTCTGGAGGCGCGCGCAAACAGTGCGTCATCGGACAGATGCAATAGTTCTTTTCCCGCCAGAATGTGGCGGTGCGGCAAACCGATCTCACGGGCCAAATGGCAAACGGCATACCGATTGTCGCCGGAGATTATTTTGGTGCGCACGCCTTTATGTGCCAACGCCTTGAGCACCTCGCTCACTCCCTGCTTCGGCGTATCTTGAAACAGAAGAAACCCGACAAAGGTCAGGTCGGCTTCATCTTCGCGGCCATAGCTGCGACGGTGTTGAAACTGTCGTATGGCAATTCCCAGGACGCGATGTCCCTCATCGCTCCATTTACGGTAGAGCCTTTCTATCGAAGCCCGATCATCGATGCTGAGTGGCCTTGTTTCAGCGCCCGATGATATCGACGACGATATCTCGATCACGCTGGTCAGTGCGCCCTTACAGACCATAAGGTCGGTGTTCGCATTGGCTGCATCGCGGCAAATGACCGATAACCTCTTGCGGGCAAAGTCGTAAGGGACTTCCCAAACCTTGGTAAAACCAGACAAGTCCAAGCCGGAGATGGCAACTGACGCCCTGATCGCCTCGTCGAGCGGATTGGGTAGACCAGTTTCCATCGTCGCATTCAGGCCCGCCCACTGAATGACGCTATGCGCAGGGGTACCTGACACATCGACCGCAGCTGACAGTCGGATCACCCCTTCCGTCAGCGTGCCGGTCTTGTCTGTGCATAGAAGGTCCATGCTCCCAAGATTTTCAATCGCAGCCAAACGCCGGACGATCACTCCTTTCTCTTCCATCCTTAGCGCACCGCGCGCCAGAGTGACGGCGATGATAGCCGGCAGAAGTTCAGGCGTTAAGCCAACCGCCAGCGCCAATGAGAACAGCAGAGAATCAATAATCGGACGTTGCAGCAGCACATTTGCCGCTAGAACGACGATAACAATGGTCAACATGACCTGCACCATGAGGTAGCCAAATTGGCGGATACCCCGTGCGAAATCCGTCTCCGATTCCTGCCGTTCGATCGCAACAGCGATCTTGGCGAATTCGGTTTGCCTGCCGGTATTGACTACCAATGCCTTCGCCGATCCGCTCCTTGCTGACGTCCCGGCAAACAGAACATTCGAGCGATCGACCATTGGCGCGTCGATGGCCGATACGCCGACAGCCTTGGCAGCAGGAAAGGCTTCGCCCGTCAGGATTGACTCATCGACCTCAAACCCGACCGCATTGATCACGATGCTGTCTGCTGGAATGAGACTACCTGCCTCAAGACGGATAATGTCACCGGGGACGAGTTCGTCGACCGGAACGGTGTCTTCCGATCCTTCTCTCAATACTATCGCTGTCCGGGCGATGGTGCGCTTCAGGCGCTCCATGGCGCCAGACGCCCTGTATTCTTGGACGAATGAGAGGATGCAGGTAAAAACTACGATGACCCAGATAATCACTGCATCCTGCATGTCGCCAACGAACATGGCGATGGCGGCCGCGATGACCAATACTAGAACGAGAGGACTCATAAACTGGGAAACGAAGGTCCGAAGCGCTTTCGCGGTGGCGGGGGCCTCCAGCACGTTTGGCCCGTAACGCTCCCATCGCTCGTGTGCCTGTGTCGACGACAAGCCCTTCGGAAGCGTTCCAAGAAGCCTCATGACCTCTGGCGCGGGTTTTGCCCAGAAGCCGGACCGAATGTCCCCATCAATATCCGGCTGCAAGAAAGTGCGGGGCGCACGATCCGCGTCCGTTTGAAGCCGCGTTTCCATCTTTTCAGTTCGCTCTTACCAGTTTGTTTATCTAAGGTCTGGCTGCGGCGGACCCCGACCCGTTTCCTCAGCTTGCGTGACCTTCTCAGGCTCGAGGATCTCCCGAACAATTTCGTCAACTGGCTGCTCCGCGTCTATCACGCGCCAGGCGAGCGGCTTCTGCCCGCCAGATATCTGCCGAGCCAGGACGTGCAAATCCGCATCGGAAGGTCCCTCATGCCTGCTGGCAACGCGGTGGCGAAGGACCTGCACTCCGGCCTCCAGCCAGACCGCCACGCACGGCACACCTGTAACCTTGGCCGCAACTTCCATGAGTTTGCGCTTGTCTGAGCGGTCGAACACCGCATCTGCGACAACAGAACCGCCGGCCTTCGCTATTTCCACGGTTCTGCGAGCTATCTCGCAGTAGACCTTGTCCGATACATCCGCGCGGTAGGCATCCGCGTCTAGACGTACCTCGGGCGGGACCCCGTACAATGCCTTGCGAATGCGGTCGCTTTCAATGATGCGTGCACCCGGGGGGGCGCCGAGCCGGCCGGCCAAAGCATCAGCTACAGTCGTCTTGCCGGAGCCACTGAAGCCTCCAATCACGATGAGGCGCGGCGGAACCTTGGTGAGAAGTGAATGCGCGAGCGTAAAGTAGGAACGTGCCTCCAAAACGAGTTGTGTCGCATTTGCGTCTTCGGCCGCCTGGGTAGCGATCACGTGAGCTCTAACGGCGGCCCTTATAGCCATGAAGAATGGCAGGAGCACAAAACCATCCTCGTCATCGGAGTCATCAAGGTAGCGGTTCATGACCAGGTTTGCAAATTGAGGGAACCCTCTGTGCCATAGATCCATCAGCAAGAATGCCAGGTCATAGAGTGTGTCGACCGTGGCGATCTGATCGTTGAATTCTATGCAATCGAACAATCGAGGCTGTTCGCCGAACAGACATATATTCCGCAGATGCAGGTCCCCATGACAGAGCTTGACTTTGCCGGACGCCTCTCGACGATCAAGCATTGTCCCATTCTCTCTCAGCGCGTCTTCGAAAAGCCGAGCGATCGTGGTGACTTCGGTTTCATCGAAGACGCGGCTGGTGCCAAAGCCAGCCCTATTGATGGCAAGGACAGCACTGATGTTTGCCGATCCCGAAAGATGATGAACGACAGGTGCAACATGATGATAGCGGGCGATCATGCGGGCCGCCTGCGTCAGCAATCTTTCGTCCAGTCGTCTCCCCACGGCCATTCGATCGAATAGAGCGTCCTGGTCGAAGCGAACCATCTCGACGACCGGCTCGACAAGATCGCCGTCACCAAAGTGAAGTCTGCCCGTCTGGTCGCGCGTAATCGTTCGCACGCCGAGATACAGACCCGGAGCTGTTGCCCCATTCCGCTCGACCTCCCTTTGGCAGGCTCTCAGCCGCAACTCCGGCGTCGAAAAATCGACGTAGGGCAACTTGACGGCTCGCTTCATCTTGAAAGCTCGATCGCGCGCGAGAAAGACATGCGAGATGTGTGTCTCGATGTGTTCGACACTATCGCTTCCGTACGTGTGACGGTCGCCTAAAAATGCTATGACATCGGTCTGATCTTGAACAAGCATGTTACCTCCTTGATTGGCGACAGGCGGCTTGAAGCATCAGCCGTACCCTCGGGCACCAAAGACTTCGCACTATAGTGCACGCCCTGCGTCGCTGTTGCGTTGACGCTGATCAATAGTTCTTCCCTGATAGACCCGACTACTTTGACGGTCATCAAGGCGCTCAATCGCGAGGCTGCGATCATGACTTCAGCATTTCGAATTGTGGCCGACGGAAAATGAGACGCGTTAAGCGTCGAAGAAGACAGCCGACAATGAAGTGTATCTGAAAACCGGAGAAAATCAGATGAGCGCAACCTGGAACCTGTCGATCTCCCCCGACTCTGTCTGCTATCTCATCATCAAGGCGCGCGAGTTCGACGCGAAGGACGTTGTCTCGGAAATTGGCCCTGCATCCAATGCGACGGACGACGGCATGATCGCCGTACTCGAAGACCAACCCGACGACCCCGTCGAATCCGAGTTGGAGAGCACGATCTCCGCCATGAACGAGGACGAGCAGATCGACCTTGTCGCTCTTTGCTGGCTCGGTCGTGGCGACGACACGGTGGAAGACTGGGAACGAATTCGCGCCGAAGCCGCTGCGGCCCACAATCAACATACGGCCGCCTATTTGATCGGAACACCGCTACTTGCGGACTATCTTGAAGAGGCAATGGCTGAGTTCGGAGAGTCCTGCCAGGACTATGAACGGGGACATCTCTAACTTTTAGGAAGGGACATGTTTGCGGATCGACGTTCAGGAGCACTTCGTGGCGAGAAAGATCAACCCGGACCCATGGGACCAGCGACTTGGCGACAACGTAATGATAGCGGAAAAACTACGCGAACATGCCGATCTTCTCGACGGGCAGGGGGAGGAGGGCGTCAGTGCCTATCGCCGTGCCTCCGACATTGTTGCCAGGCTTTAACGCCCGGTCGCGGAGAAGCAATCGCGGGCGCCATCAAGCAGGAGCCTTGGCGGTAGATGGAACGCTTGAAACCTTGGAAGATTTGGAGCACGCAATATATTTCGGCGACCTCCCAGAAGGGCATTGACGCAGGAAAATGATTGCTGCCAAGCTGGCTGAGCGCATCACAAGGCAACCCGCGCCACGACTTTGGACAAAGTCGAGCAAGCCACCTGTCTTATTGGAAGTCGATCGGGCATACCGTGACAGGTCTACTGCCGGTTCGCTGCGTCTGATAGCGCCCAAACGGTTCAACCCGTCACATGAAGCCTGGCTCCCGATCATGCATATGACGGTGGGTGAATGGCATTTCACCGTACTCTTTTCCAACAGCAGGCGTGCCGACAAAGCTGGGAAAGACGAAAGACTGGGTGGTTATCTACCAACAACGCGACGTCGAACCTGAGGGACGGAGCGTGGTGACGACTATCACGCAAGGCGCGCTCGTGGGAAAGCGCGTCGTGCGATGGAAGGCGCGCAGCAGACAGGCTGCTCGGGCGATCCGGCCCCATCAGGATAAGCGGAGCCTTCAACATAAACAATCTTGCATCCTTGACCGCGGTCAATGAGCGTCCGCAAGCGATGGATTATTCTGACGACTATGATGATTTTCGCACTCAAGGGAACAATGGCGCTTGGGAGAGCTATTGCCGACGATCTTCAGATCGCGCTCTCAGAGCACGAAGAACGCGATTTCGAAGGCGGAGAGCACAAGGCCCGCCCGCTTGTCAGCGTGCGTGGCAAAGATGTCTTCATCGTGCACAGCTTGAATGGTTCGCCGGAAGACTCAGTAAATGACAAGCTTTGCAAGCTCCTGTTCTTCGCGGCCACGTGCCGCGAACACGGGGCGTCACGTGTAAGCGCTGTCGTTCCTTATCTAGCCTACTCGCGCAAGGATAGACAGACCAAGTCACGCGACCCAGTGACGACACGCTATGTGGCACAGCTATTCGAGGCGGCCGGGATAGACGTGGTCGTAACGCTGGACGTCCACAACCTGGCGGCATTTCAGAATGCCTTCCGTTGCGCAACGGTTCACCTTGACGCACGCAAACTCTATAGCAGGATCATTTCCAAGCGCGCCGGCTCCGAACGAGTGGTCATCCTATCTCCCGACGCTGGAGGAATTAAACGGGCGCAACTATTGAAAGAAGACTATGAGTATCTTTCTGGCAACGAAGCACAACTCGCGGTCATGGAAAAGCGTCGTAGCGGCGGCGTCGTCTCGGGTCACCTGTTTGCAGGGGACGTGAAAGGAGCGAACGTCTTTATCGTCGACGATATCATCGGGACAGGCGGAACGATGTTAAGAGCGGCTGAGGCCTGCCGCCAGCGGAATGCCTATGCCGTGTATGCCCTGGCAACCCATGCGCTGTTTGACCGCGGCTGCGAGGCAGTTCTAGCTCATCCTGCAATCAATAAAACAATTGTAACGGACTCAGCCTCGCCGTTCCATATACCCGATGACGTTCTGCGCAACTGCGTAGAGGTCATCGGCAGCACACCGCTCTTTTCCGAAGCGGTTCTACGCCTTCACGCCGGCGCCTCACCTTTCACACTCTCAAATGACGAAGCGTGACATTCGGGCTTTCGCAATCTCGAGGTAGGTGAGGGCCAGTGGCCTCCATTTGTCAGGCTCGCGCAATGGCGTTTCAAGAAGATGAACTAGACAGATCCTTGCTCGCAGCATAGCTCGAAAACCGCCATACACAGCCAACAGTCGGTCAGAGGGACGATTTCCAAACGTGCGTTCCAGAGCGCAAAGGAAAGTCGGTCCTACCCAGTCGGCACCAAGAGCTTCACACTCCAGAGCAAGATAGCTAATTTCATCATACGGATCGATGAGGCGCATGGCCCGGTTGAATTCCAGGCAATCAATGATTTGGGGGGGCCTGGCGAGACAGATATGTTCAGGTCGCAAATCGCCATGTCCCTCTACCAGGTTCCCCATTTTGATACGCTCCTCGATCGTTGAACGCATCTGCTGCAAACCCCAAGTGACATCTTCGATCAAGGCAGGAATATTGCCGGTCACCAACTCGAATGCCGGTCGCAACAAAATTTTGCGTGTACGGTCGTGCTCTTCCAGAAGGTTGCGAACATAGTCATCGGCCGTCTGCGGCTGACATTGCGCGTAAAAGCGCACGAGCTTATCGGCGACATCAAACAGCTCCGTCGGTGTAAGGTCGCGCTTCTTGATCCGATGATCAAGCATATCGCCCTCCGGAAGCCGTCTCATCTCGACGAGCCAATCGACAACGCTTCCCCGTTCCTCAAAATTCAGGTTGCCAGAAAGATCGGCATAAAGTGGCTTTACTCCTCGATAGGTTTCGTAGGCTAATCGACGATTAAGTCGGACTTCTTCGCAACAGAAGAAGTGGCGAGCCTCAATGGTACTGAAGTCGAGGAAGGGTCGCTTGACTGGTTTCTTGAGCTTTAGCACCCAGTCGTCGGCCATGAATACCCACGACATGTGTGTCTCACTGACCACGATGCGCTGCGGTGGATCTGGAAACGATGCCGGGTTGCTAAGAAAGCGAACTTTCACATTTAGCGCGGACAACATCGTCACTGTTTCTCACCGCCTGCCAGATCACGATGACATCAAACGATTGAGGGTGGTTTCACGCAACAGCGAGCGGGTAACGCCTCCGACCAGCCACTCGCGCAGGCGACTATGGCCATACGCTCCCGAAACAATCAGGTCCGCACCAAATTGCTTGGTGATCGAGATGAGAGCCTCGCCGTCTGAAGGAGCATTGCAGCTGAAGATCTCTCCACGGGCTCTTGCACCATGATGGATCAGGTGGCGAACAACATCGTTGAGTGTTTCCAAGGCGTGATGCCTTCCTTGATCCTCGACTGAGGCGACAAGGACCTCACGAGCATGAACGAGGAACGGCATCGCATCGACTACGGCGCGCCGAGCCTCGCGCGTATCTTTCCAGGCGACCACGACCTTATGCGCTGCCAGCGGCTCAAGATCGGCTCGTGGGATGAGGACGGGGCGACCCGCCGAATGGATGAGTTCGCCGATATCAACGTACTCGCTACCCACTTGCGACATGCCTGCGATAACGAGGTCACCCAACCGAGCAGCAGCCGCAAGTTCCTTCGTTGGATCACCAACTCGTGTCCGCAGCTGATCCATGCCTCCTTCTTCCTCCTCGAATTCTTTTTTGAGCGTCTCCAAGCGACGTTCGATATCTATGGCTTCAAGGCGCATGAATTCATCATCCATGATCACCCCCGGCGGGGCCGCCGTTATAATGCGAATGTCACCGGCAGCGAAACCGACGAGTGTCGCTTCGAAGCGCGACGCGACGTCACGCGCAAATTTCAGCTGCTTGGAAACACTTTCGTGCATGCTCAAGCTCACCAGTATCGTGTTGTAGATCATCGCTACGACCCCACTTTAATAGTCCGGTGGTTTTATAAAAGCACTGATCGACTGGCCCTGCCTTGACCGCCGTCAAAAGGGGGCTATGCGCTGCTATGATGTCTTTGACGCTCATCAAGGTTGGCTCCCCCGCTTGCGTGTTAAATATAAGTGAACGGAGAATTGGAGCCATGGCGCACAAAAGAGTCCTTTTCCACTCAGCTGCGCGCGAGAAGATCCTGAAGGGAACCGCTCAACTTGCCGATGCGGTTCGGGTTACACTCGGACCTCGGTCCAAGGCGGTCTTGATTGAGAGAAAGTGGGGTTCGCCGATCGTTTGTAACGATGGCGTCACCATCGCCAAGGAATTCGATCTTAAAGACCCAGAGGAAAATCTCGGCGCACGGATGTTAAGACAGGCGGCAGAAAAGACCGGCGAAATCGTCGGCGACGGCACGACCACATCGACCATTCTTGCCCATGCAATCTTCGCAGACGGTCTGCGCAACGTCGTGGCTGGCGCAAGCGCCATCGATATCAAACGCGGTCTGGACCGAGCCCTCAAGTCCGCCGTCGCCGAACTGAAGCGAAATTCGCGCCCGGTATCTTCGAAACGTGAGAAGGAGCAGGTGGCGACCATATCGGCACACAACGACACGCACATCGGAACACTTATCGGGGAAGCGATGGAACGAGTCGGCGACGAGGGTGTCATCAGTGTCGAGGAATCCAAATCAACCGAGACGGTCCTTGATGTGCTCGAAGGCATGCAGTTTGATCGTGGTTATCTTTCGCCCTACTTTGTCACCGACATGGAACGAATGGAAGTGGCACTCGACAACCCGGTCATTTTGCTTTTCGATCGCAAAATTACATCGCTAAAGGATTGCGTTGACCTGCTCGAGAGCATCGCCAAATCCGCGACACCCTTGCTGATCATCGCCGAGGACGTCGAGACGGAAGCGCTGGCCACGCTGATCGTCAACCAGATGCGCGGAACACTTCGAAATTGCGCGGTGAAAACACCCGGTTTCGGCGATCGAAGAAAAGCGCTACTTCAAGACATAGCGATATTGACTGGTGGTCAGTTGATCTCCGAAGAGCTGGGCATCAAGCTGGAAACTGTCACTCCGGAACAGCTTGGTCGCGCAGAACGCGTAGTTATCACGAAGGATACAACGACAATTATTGGCGGGGCGGGAGACGAGAAGGCGATTCACGCCCGAGCCGAACAGATTAGGCGTGAGATCTCCACGACGACGGGCGACTACGATCGAGATAAACTTGAGGAGCGGCTGGCAAAGCTCTCGGGCGGGGTTGCCGTCATCAAGGCGGGCGCGGCGACAGAGGCAGAACTCAAGGCGAAGAAGGAGGCGCTCGATGACGCGATCAGCGCGACCAAGGCGGCGGTGGCCGAAGGCATTCTGCCTGGAGGTGGGCTCGCCCTTCTGCGGTGCATTAATGCCGTAGCGGCAGAGGAAAGGGTATGCGAAGGCGACGAACGCACGGGCGTTCAGATCCTTAAGCGCGCGCTCGAGCTTCCAGCGCGCCAAATCGCCGAGAACTCCTCCACCGACGGCGGGGTCGTTGTATCGAAGATGATGGAGGCGGAGGGCAATTTTGGGTTTGACGCCGGACGAAAGGAATATGTCGACCTTATGTTAGCCGGTATAATCGATCCGACAAAGGTCGTCCGTGTGGCGCTTGAAAATGCCGTGTCAGTCGCAAGCGTTCTATTGTTGACTGAAGCCACCATGACAGAGCTTCCGGAGTCGGCAAAGGATGCCCCGGTCGATGCTGGCATGCAAGCGTAGTCGCACACCCATTTCGGAGCACCATGATGACAGAATTGAACAAACGCCAAAGGGCCCTCGAAGAGAAATATTTTCTTGATTTCGAGAGGGCAATCCGGGTACGGGATCGACGCAACCGCATTTTGGCAAAATGGGCGGCTCAGGCTATTGGACGCGCGGACACATCGGCCTATGTGGATGAGGTAATCAAGGCCGCTCAAGCCGAACCCGGAGATGATGACGTCTTGCTCAAGGTACTCGGCGATCTGCAGGCAGCCAGCGTGTCGGTTGACGAGGCAAAGCTACGAGAGAAAATGCGAGCGTTCCTTTTTGTAGCAGCGGAACAACTCGAAGCTGAGGAATGAAGCAACACCTCTCGCCTTTTATCCCTGTTCTTGTTTCGCTTCTGCATTAGCAACCGCCCGTTTGACGGCAACGAAACTGTCAGGTGTGACTGAAATCGAGTCAATGCCACACTCGACGAGGAAAGCGGCGAATTCGGGATGGTCGCTCGGTGCCTGACCGCACAGACCGATCTTGGCGCCAGCCGCCTTCGCATCGGCGATAACTTTGCGGATCATCCACATCACTGCCGGGTTCCGTTCATCGAAGAGAGTTGAAAGCTCCTCGGCATCCCTGTCGATACCAAGCGTCAGTTGCGTGAGGTCATTGGAGCCGATGGAAAAACCGTCAAAATATCGGGCGAAGTCCGCAGCCAGAATGACGTTGGAAGGAATTTCGCACATTACATAGATTTCGAGCCCATTACCGCGCTTTAATCCGTTCTCGGCCATTGTTTCGAGCACCTTTTCTGCCTCTTGCAAAGATCGACAGAAGGGGATCATGAGCGCGACGTTTCTGAAGCCCATATTCTCTCGAAGGCGTTTTATGGCACGGCATTCCAGCACGAATCCATCGCGATATCGGGGCGAATGGTAGCGGGAGGCTCCGCGAAAGCCGATCATGGGATTTTCTTCTTGCGGTTCGAATTGGGTCCCGCCACATAGTCCAGCGTATTCATTAGTCTTGAAATCGCTCAAGCGAATAATGATCGGTTTCGGAAATGCGACGGCTGCAAGCCGCGCCAGACCGGTTGAAAGCCTGTCGACAAAGTATTCTGTTTTGTCGCTATACTCCTCAGTCATCTTGGATATCATTTTTTTGGCTGCCTGATCCCGCAGGTCATCAAAGTGGACGAGGGCCATTGGATGGATTTGGATGGAATTCGATATCACGAACTCCATGCGCGCAAGTCCTATGCCATCGGCCGGCAATCTCCACCACCTCGACGCTGCCTGCGGATCCGCGAGGTTCAACATTACCTTAGTGTGCGTCTTGGGTATGTCTGAAAGGATGGTCTGTTCCACAGCAAAGTCGGCCCGTCCCTCGTAAATTGTGCCATGATCACCCTCGGCGCAGCATACTGTAACGACCTCCCCCGAACGCAGCATTTGTGTGGCGTTTCCGACGCCCACGATGGCAGGCACACCGAGTTCCCTGCTGACGATCGCGGCGTGGGACGTGCGACCACCGTGGTCGGTCACAATGGCGCAGGCACGCTTCATAAGCGGAACCCAGTCCGGATCGGTGGTCTTTGCGACCAGAACGGCGCCGTCGACGAAGCGATCTGAGTCGCCTGCCCCCTCGACAAGGCAAATAGGCGCGGCGGCTATGGCGCTGCCAATCGCCAAGCCACTAGCAATCGGTCGCCCCTTGGATTTGATGCGGTAGGTTGAAAGTAAATTGGGTGCCACCCGTGACTGGACTGTCTCCGGCCGCGCCTGAACGAGCCAAATCTCCTGGCTCTGGCCGTCCTTTGCCCATTCGATATCCATCGGACAGTCATAGTGTGCTTCGATCGCAACGGCCCAATTAGCCAGCTTGACAATCTCCTGGTCACTTAAGACCAGCCGCATCCTTTCTTCGGGCTCCGTCAATATGTCCTGCGTCGGTGATCCCCTATCGCCGTAAACGAGCTTTCTTTCCTTGGATCCACGGGTCTTTTGAATTATCGGCGTCAGCCCCGAGACGCCGAGGAGCGGTTTGAACACACGATACTCATCCGGATCGACGGTACCCTTCACGACGTACTCGCCAAGACCCCAGCTTGCGTTGATGACGGCAACTTTGTCGAAACCGGTTTCCGTTTCGATCGAGAACATGACGCCGGCGCCGCCAAGATCCGAGCGGATCATCTGCTGGATACCGATCGACAGTGCGACTTTCATGTGATCGAAGCCGTTTACCTGGCGGTAGCTGATGGCGCGGTCCGTAAACAAGGAGGCGTAGCATCGGCGACAGGCATCCAGGAGTGCTTGTTCACCCGTAATGTTTAGGTAGCTTTCCTGTTGCCCTGCGAAACTTGCTGCTGGCAGGTCCTCAGCGGTGGCGCTCGAGCGCACAGCAACCGAGGCAGCGTTTACGCCAAGCCCTTCCGACAACCTGCGGTAGGCTCGACGCAGGTCGTCTTCGACGTCGGCGGGCAGAACAGCTCGCAGGACAAGCCCGCGGATCGCCGCACCTGTTTGACCGAGGGTTTCTCGCCCGGATTCCCAAGCCTCCAGAAGCCCCCGGATCGGCTCGCGCAACCCGTTGAAATCGATGAAGCGCCAATAAGTTTGCGCCGTCGTCGCAAACCCGTGAGGAACCTTGATATTGCTTCCCGAAAGGCCATTGATCAATTCGCCGAGCGACGCATTCTTGCCGCCAACCCTACCGATGTCGTCTCGTCTAACGTCTTCGAGCCAAATCACGGATCTCATCAACGCCTCCTTATGTCCACAGCCGACAAATCTTAGACGTCACAAGGAAGACTGACCTTGATGACCATCAAAGTGCATTCAGCGGAGTTGGGGCAGAATGTTAAAAACGGTTCAGGAGGGACCCACGGTGGGCAAGCTGGCACATCAGGTAATCGTTGCAGACATTGGCGAGACACACACGCGTCTTGCGGTCGCAGATTACGACCGACTATCGATCGATCACTACGTTCAGTTCGAAAACGGCGCCTTCTCCTGCGCAACAGAGGCGCTTGCAGCCTATATTCGGTCGACGCCGGTCGCTGCTTCAGCAATCGCCATTGCGGTGCTAAACGGTGGCCCGATCTCTGACGAAGGTCAACTTCAACAGGAATTGGCAAAGCATCTCGACTTTGGGGCTTCACCGTCTCCAGTCTTCAAGGTCGATGCTCTCGATGCGCTGGCATTGGCACTCCCGCACCTGACTTCGCACGATACCAAAATCATCAGCGGGCGTGAGGTTGAACCGATCAGGCCGAAGGCGATCATCAGCATCGGGCAGGCACTGGGCGTGACGGCCCTGGCTCCCGCCAATGGTACATGGACCTGGCATCGCACTTATGCGGGAGGTATATCCTTCGCCCCGCAGACACGCGCCGAATTCGACATTCTCGAGCGCATCCGCTGCGATACGGACTACGTTTCTGTCGAGAACGTCCTATCGGAAGGCGGTCTTTGCCATCTTTATGAATTGTTGCTCGAAGGCGCCGGTCAGACTATCCGTAGCCTGCCGGCCTTCAGTATCATCGACAGCGCCCTAAACGGCGGCGACGCAGTCGCCGCCAAGGCCGTCGATAACTTTGCGACTTGGCTAGCCAGGTTCGCAGGTGACATCGCTCTCCTTTATGATGCCTGCGGCGGGATCTATCTTTGGGGTCCCATTCCACGAAGAATCGAGAGGCGGCTAAAAGCGAAGTTGTTTCGATCAGCGTTCGAGGCCAAGGGCCGACGTTCGGCCTGGCTTGCCGCAATACCGATATTCATGATCCGCAGCGATGACGCGATCTTGAAAGGCGCAGCGTTGGCAATTGCACGGCGCTTGAGCTTTGGCGAGTACCATTGAATATCCGAAGTCACGATCCTCAATTCACCGGGTGAACCGTTTAGGACTTCAGACCCGGCAAAGACGTCCCGCAACACACCGCCGCCAAAGCTTTTTGCGGCCCAAGGCTCACTTGCCGTTCCTTGAGAACAGCTCCCTTTATCAGGAGCACGCTGAACACTGAGGCGATCATGAGTATAATCAATATCAACATCAGCCAATTCAGCAAAGCCGCCTGTACTATCTCCAGTTTTCCGCGCCTGGCCATTTCGAAATTCCCGAACAAAGCCCACGCGCCAATTAGGATCACGATGACGGGTTCCTTGCATTGCGCTTCGTCAAAGCGATCGCACGCCGTCCTTTGACGGCCGTCAATGCGACGCACTCACAAACGCGTTTTAATCGCAAGGTCTGTTGGTCGGCGATACCAACGCAGAAAAGAGACCCGATAGTGGTCAATCCGGTCCCATTCTTACGCATGTCGCCGACAACGCCCGATGTCCACTCGAAAGGAGAAAGCAGCCATGGCTGAGACAGCAACCAAACTTCCCATTAAACAAGACGAAAAGACGCCTCGTTCCCGCCCGGAATCGTGGCTGCCTTTCGAAGGCCTTCGCGCCGAAATCGACCGCCTGTTTGATGACTTCACCCCAAGCTTTTGGCGCAGGCCCTTTGAACCGGTCCACTTTCAGCGGACAGCTCTTTTGCCAAACTGGGCAATCGCACCAGCCGTAGATCTGGTTGAGAAGGAGGCCAGCTTCGAGATCACCGCCGAGCTGCCTGGTATCGAGGAGAAGGATATCGAGGTGAAAGTTGCCAACGGAAACCTCACCATTCGCGGTGAAAAGCAGGAAGTCAAGGAAGAGAAAGACAAAGAGTACGTGCTCTCGGAGCGGCGGTACGGTTCGTTCCAGCGCACGTTTAAAGTTCCGGAAGGCGTGAAGGCCGATGACATTGCTGCAACCTTTTCGAAGGGTGTTCTCACAGTCACCTTGCCAAAGACCAAAGAGGCTCAGCAGAACGATCGCAAGATCCAGGTGAAAGCGGCCTAGCAATCGTGCGTCCGCTCCACAAGGTAATTGAAAGCCTTGCGGAGCGGCGCATTCGAAGGGAGGAGGAAATGGCATTCAAGACTATTTTGAGCATTTTGGATGAACATCCAAAGGAGGAAGACCTCCAGATAGCGATGAAACTTGGTGGTGAGGTCAACGCTCACGTCAGCGCCTTTCTTATTACCTTGGCCCGTATCCCCACGGGACGCTATGAGACGCTTTCCCCGAGTTGGCTGGAGGTGCGTGAGCGCAAGCTCAAGAAACTAGAAGATCGCGTCTCCGTGGTTCGCGAACGTTTCGCCACAGCCGGGCTGTCGTTTGATGTCGACAGCCTGTATGCGGAAGTCGGCGGCCCAGCCTATGATATTGGCGAAAGAGCCATTTACGCGGACTTGGTCGTGGCCGGACCTGGCATCTTTGGACACGACGAACTGAAGTCGCAGGTTGTGAGCGGCGGGCTCTTTCAAGCAAGGCGTCCCGTCCTGTTCGTTCCACCCGGTGCTAACGTGACCTTGCGGCCAAAGACGATCCTTTTGGCCTGGGATTCGCGTCCAAGCGCAGCGCACGCCGCAAGGGAGGGACTCGAATTAATGCAAATGGCGCAGTCGGTTCACGTTACCATGATCGACCCGGTTGCGGCGTCAAGAGTGAGTGGTGACGAGCCAGGTGCTGACGTCGCAACTTATCTGGCGCGCCACGGCATCAACGTCACGGTCGAGACCCTGCCAAGCTCAGGTCACTCTGTAACTGATACCTTGTTAAGACACGCGTTGGACGTCAACGCCGACATGATTATCATGGGGGCCTACGGGCATTCCAAATTGCTGGAGCTTATCCTTGGCGGCGTCACGAAATCTATGCTCAAGGAGGCAAATTTGCCGATCTTAATGGCGCATTGAAATGTGTTTGTCAGAGGAAAGGGCACTGCGATGAAGCCGAAAATTCCGCATGATTGTTGGATTTTGGCGTGTGATGGGGGCCGAGCGCTTGTCATACGCAATGGTGGAAATTTCGAACACCCCAATCTTGTTGTCAAGGATTCAATCGTAAACCTGGAAGCGCCGACGCGAATGCTGGGAAGCGATCGCGAAGGAAGGGTCTATCAATCGGTGGGCGGCTCACGAAGCAAGGTCGAACAAACTGACTTGCACGAGCAGGCCGAAGAGCGATTTATCACTAGCATTGCCAGCAAGATGTCGGCCCTTGCACGTGATGAGAATATTAAGAACCTCGTCCTTGTTGCGCCTCCGCGCGTCCTTGGGCAATTGCGCCGGCAACTTGATCTGCGCGCGCGCTCCGTGGTCAGTGCCGAACTCGCAAAAGACTTGGTCAAACTCGAGGTTGCAGATATTGAGCGTTACTTCGTCGACTAGGGCGCGGACGGCATGCCTCACGCTCATGGCGAGCACAAGGGATGGTCAGTGGAAACCGATACAGCAGCCACCGCCTTGGTGGCACGGGACCTCACAAAAGTCTATCGGATGGGGACCATTGAGGTTTTTGCCCTTCGCGGCGTTGATGTCGATCTGCGAAAGGCAGAGCTCGTGGTACTGCTCGGACCATCTGGAAGCGGTAAGTCCACCCTACTCAATATACTGGGGGGTCTCGACACGCCCTCATCCGGTCAAATAAGCTTCGGCGATCAGCCGCTTGCGCTAGACAGCGAACGCGCTCTCAATCAATACAGACGAAACCATGTTGGCTTTGTCTTTCAATTCTACAATTTAATACCAAGCCTGACTGCGCGAGAAAATGTCGCTCTTGTGACCGAGATCGCCAGAGATCCGATGTCGCCCGCCGAAGCGCTGGCACTTGTCGGACTTGGCGATCGCCTTGACCACTTTCCAGCACAGCTTTCAGGCGGCGAACAGCAGCGGGTTGCGATCGCACGAGCGATCGCAAAGCGACCCAATTTGCTGCTCTGTGACGAGCCAACAGGCGCTCTCGACAGCAAGACTGGAATTCTCGTGCTCGAGGCCATTCTGAAGATCAATCGGGAGCTTGGCACCACAACTGCGCTGATCACCCACAATGCTGTCATTGCCGAGATTGCCGATCGCGTCCTTTATTTCGCGGATGGTCGCATCGTAGAAACGCGATGTAATGCAACGCAGCGCTCGCCCAGTGAGTTGATTTGGTGACTAGCCGCGATGACAAGCCTTAACCGAAAGCTTCTACGACAGCTCTGGAAAATGAAGGCTCAGCTTTTTGCAATCGCGTTGGTGATCGCATCAGGCACGGCACTATTGATCATGTCACTGACGACGATCGAGGCGCTGCAGGAAACGACAGCCGCCTATTATGAGCGGACCCGCTTTGCCGATATTTTCGCTCACGCCAAACGCGTGCCGGACTATCACAGGCGCGACATCGCGGAGATCCCGGGCGCCAGGTTGATCGAAACACGGATCGATGAGCGCGCTATCGTCAACGTCGACGGGTATGTCGAGCCAGTCGTTGCGCAGGTAATTTCCCTGCCTGACCACGGCCCGCAGCTCTTGAATGCGCTCGTGATCCGTTCGGGACGTTTGGTTGACCCCACCCGACCCGATGAGGTCGTCGTCAGCGAACCCTTTGCTGAGGCGCATGCGTTGACGCCCGGGGACAGTGTTGACGTCATATTGCAAGGTCGCAGGCGCAAATTGCAGATCGTGGGAACCGCGCTGAGCCCGGAATTCGTATACGCCATTGCTCCAGGGGGACTGATGCCGGACGACGAGCGTTTCGGCATCCTTTGGATGGGACGGGATGCCTTGGCCGCGGCTTTTGAGCTCAAAGCGTCCTTCAACAGCGTTGCACTCAGTCTGTTACCAGGTACTGATATCAACGATGTTATTCGTCGGCTCGACGCCATTCTAGAGCCACACGGTGGCATAGGGGCCTACAGTCGCAGCGACCAGACTTCAAACTGGTTCCTCGAAAGCGAAATTGCTCAACAGAAGAACCTGTCCCGTGTGATGCCAACCATATTCCTCGCCGTGGCGGGCTTCCTGACAAACCTGGTGATGGCGCGTCTCGTCGATACCGAACGCCGGGAAATCGGTCTGCTCAAAGCTCTTGGCTACTCCAACTGGACGATCGGCTGGCACTATTTCAAGCTCGCCCTTGCAATTGGAGCTGTGGGCATCGCGCTCGGTTCAATGGTCGGCGCATGGCTTGGGCACTGGAACACTGAACTCTACACAAAATTCTACCGCTTTCCCTTTCTGCTCTACCGACCTGGGCCTGAGGCATTCCTGGTATCCGCGACAATCAGTCTGGCTGCCGCGTTCGTCGGCAGCCTGGCGGCCAGTTATCGCGCCGTTCGGCTGCCGCCGGCCGAGGCAATGAAACCGCCCTCCCCGCCGGTCTATCGGCGCCTGTTTACAACCCGTTCGGCGTATGCTGGAACGATTGATGAGCCGACCCGCATGATCCTGCGGCGGATCACGAGATGGCCTGGTCGGGCATTGCTTACAAGTTTTGGGCTAGCAATGTCGACAGCTGTCATGATCATGGCGCTCCAATGGGTCGATGCAATCAACTCTCTTGCCGAAACGATTTTCGAACGCGGACAACACCAGGACGCCACTCTGGCTTTCAACGAACTTCGCCCGCTCAAAACCGTTACCGACTTCGAAAATCTCAACGGTATACTGACGGTCGAACCCTATCGCTACGCACCAGCTCGAATAAGCCGGGGGCATCTTGGCGAACGCCAAGGTATAATTGGCCTGCCGGCTAGCGCAAACCTTAGTCCCGTATTCGACGCTTCGCGCGGACGCCTCGAAATCCCTCCTGCCGGCCTGGTTGTTTCTCGCAAACTCGCAGAACTTCTGCGCATTGACGTCGGTGATACTGTTATCCTCCGCTTCCTGGAAGGGCACCAAGCCACAATCAACGTGCGCGTGGTACAAGTGTTCGAGACCTACATTGGCAAGCCCGCATATATGGAGATGGGAGCGCTCAATCGAATTGCGGGAGACGGTCGTGTCTTAAGTGGTCTGCATATCCGTGTGGACCCGGTCGACCGAGCCGGCCTCCTTGCAAGATTGAAGGACATTCCTGGCATAGCTTCCATACAGTTTCGACGCGCTGCCATCGACACATTCTACAAAACGATGGGCGAGACGATCTTCATCTTCATCGGCTTCTTCCTTGCGTTTGCGATGACACTTTCGCTAGGAGTAACCTACAATTCGATCCGTATCGCCATCTCCGAGCGATCGCAAGAACTTGCAACGTTGCGGATACTGGGCTTCACCCGCTGGGAGATCTCCTACATCCTCTTGGGAGAAGTCGGTTTGCTGACATGGCTCGCCGTTCCTCTCGGCGCCATGATCGGTCTTATGCTCGCATGGTGGATGACGAGCGCATTTGAGACCGAACTCTACCGTGTTCCACTCGTGCTTCAGAATGCAACCTATGGCAAAGCGACGATCATCATGCTTGCCTCGGTACTGGGCTGCGCCGCAGTCGCGCGCCGCAGGCTCGACCAGTTGGATCTGATCGCAGCACTGAAAACAAGGGAGTAGCAGTTGCGCACGGCGCCAAAGCGACTGGCGATATGGGCAAGCCTGGCGGCCGTTCTGGCGATCGGCCTCGCCTATGCGCTTCGTCCCCAACCGGTTCCCGTGGACTTGGCGACGGTGCAGATTGGCCCCCTACGCGTGACGGTTGACGAGGAAGGGGAGGCCCGGGTGCGTGAAGTCTATACACTTCATGCGCCCCTTCGCGGGCAGCTGCAGCGGATCACTGCTGAGGCGGGCGATCCTGTTAAGGCTGGAGAGACCTTGCTCGGCCAGATTGAACCGGCAGCGCCAGCTTTCCTGGACGTGAGATCGGAAGCAGAGCAGCGGGCGGCAGCGGACGCCGCAGGTGCCGCCTATAACCTTGCTGCCGCCGAGCTTAACAAGGCAAAGGCGGACCTCGCCTTTGCGGAGGCGGAGCGAGGTCGCGCGCGTCTTTTGATGGAGCGCAACACAATCTCTAAGCGAGCTCTTGACGATGCCGAGCGTATCTACAATGTAGCCGAAGCCAATCTGGCGACCGCCGAGGCGGCTATCGACGTGAGGCGCCACGAACTCAGTCAAGCACGATCACGCCTGCTGTCACGCCAGGAAATTAGGAACCGCAGCGGACCTTGCGAGTGCGTCGCGTTGACGGCGCCTGTGAATGGCGTGGTCCTAAGGGTCATGCGCCGCAGTGAGGGCGTGGTCGATGCAGGCACCCCTCTTTTAGAGATCGGCGATCCCGATGATATGGAGATCACCGTCAATCTTCTCTCCGAAGACGCCGTCAAGCTCACACCCGGGCAAAAAGCAATTGTGACCAACTGGGGTGGGGGAGATCTCAACGCAATCGTGCGCCGGATCGAGCCGTTCGGCCAGACCAAAGTGTCTTCGCTCGGCATCGAAGAGCAGCGTGTTGACGTTGTCCTCGATCTTACGGATCCCCCGGTCAGATGGCGGCCGCTTGGGCACGGTTATCGCGCCGGTGTTCAGATCATCCTCTTCAATGGCGAAGTGCTCAAACTTCCACTAGGCGCACTTTTCCGTCAGGTGGACAATTGGGCGGTTTTTACCGTTGAAGAAGGGCTCGCGCGTTCGAAGACGGTTCAGATAGGGCAACGAAACAATCTCGAAGTGGAAGTCCGCGAGGGGTTGGTTCCAGGAGAGAGGGTCATTCTTTATCCAAGTGATCGTATCGCCGACGGGGTCTCTGTTGTCGAGCGATAGGCGCCTGGTGATGGCGGCCGAGTGGCTTAAAGTGTTCATCGGCGTAGTGAAGCATCATCAATTCTCCAATGGTTTCATAGTTCATGAGGCCGACAACGCGCTCGCCGCTGTCGACGATAGGTAGAGCAGATGTTTGAGCTTCCCGCATGAGCTTCAAACTAAAGTCGATCGGGGACTTCTCATTCAGCGCAGGAATGTCACGGCGCATAACGTCGCTTACGGACGCGCCCGCGCCCCTTTCCTTCATCGCACGGACAATGCCTTCTCGCGTCATCAATCCCTCGAACCGACCGGCTTCGTCAACAACAGGAAACTCGCTTTGGCTGGTGGCAAGAAGGAGCTCTACTGCCTCGCCGACACGGGCCCGGGGGCCGAGTGTCGCGAACTCGGTAATCATTACATCGAAGATGCTTGTGTCGTCGGAAATGGCCTGAACGTCGCTGCCTTGCGCTTCAGTCTCGGCGGCGAAATATACGAAGATTGCAATGAGAATAAGCAACGGATTGAAGAAGACGCCAAAGATTCCCATGGCTAGCGCGATGGATTGTCCGATCCGAGCCGCAAGCGTGGTGGCACGCGCCCAGGGCAAGCGCCAAGCAAGAATTGCCCGCAGGATACGCCCGCCATCCATCGGGAAGGCCGGGATCATGTTAAAGACAACGAGGAAAATGTTGACCCCCGCGAGCCGCGCCAGGAAATCTATGCGGGGATCTTGCGGTCCTAGCAGTTGTTCCCAGCCCAAGGCACCTCCGACGACCGTAACGATGAGGCCAGCAATGGCGACGTTTACGAGCGGGCCAGCAATGGCGATCACGAATTCCTCAAGCGGCGTGTCAGGGCTGCGTTCCAACCGCGCTAGACCGCCGATGGGTAACAGAGTGATATTCGGAGTATTGATGCCGAAATAGCGAGCGGCCGCGATATGCCCGAATTCATGAAGCACCACGCAGAGGAAAACACTGATGATGAAGGCAACGCCCTCGAAGGCGGCCGGTGGACCGCCGATCCGGTAATGCATGACCCAGATCCAAATGAGCAGAAGGGCAAAGGTTGCGTGCACGCGGACTTCGGTTCCCGCGACGGTACCCAATTTTATGGACCATTGCATAGTATTCTCGCTCCGATCTCTTTCCAAAAGGCGATCGTTGAAGATTCTCGCCTAGGGAACCACAAATCGATACGCCGTCCCTGCGCGAAGGATGTCGAACGAAACCTTGCCATCGGCGGCGTCCAACAGGTCTTGAAGCCGAGACACTGAAGCGGCTTCCTCACCGTTTATCGATGTTAGGTAGTCACCCACTCTGAGCCCGGCCGCATATGCTACGCTGTCGGATGGCACCTCGATGAGTACCGGTCCGTTGGGCGTACACGCGCGCGAGGCCGATGAATTGGGCAAGGCAAGGGTCACGGAGTCCAGGGTTCGATGATCAGGAGCGCTAAGCATGCTTGCCGGGTCGGAGAGCTTCAGTTCCAGCCGTTCTGCCCTTCCCTCTCGGCTGATATCGAGAGTGACCTGGGTATCGGGCTCCAGCAGGCTTGCTGCGTTCCTGAAGCCGGCCTCGCTCGAGACCGCGTGGCCATTGAGCGCCGTCACGGCATCGCCCAGCTTCACCCCTTGGCGCTCGGCGGCCGAACCGCAGGAAAGTCTGTCAACGACCAGTTCCCGCGCCGCGTCATCGCCTGCCTGCGAAAGGGTGACGGACGCGCCAAGCCACCCGCGCCGGATTTCTCCGTCCCTTATCAGGGTGCGAACGACCTTGGTGGCGAAGTCGGAAGGGATGATAAAACCGACACCCTGAGCCGCTTCGTCCGGGGGAGGTGCTCCGCGGACCACGCCCAGAAGCTCGCCTGCTGCATTGACGAGTGCGCCGCCGGAGTTCCCCGGATTCAGCGCGGCATCAGTCTGGATGTAGTCCTCATATTCGTCGATCCCCAATCCCGTCCGGCTAAGTCCGCTTACGATCCCAAAGCTTGCTGTCTGCTCCAAGCCCAGGGGACTTCCCACCGCGACCACGAAATCGCCAACCTTGATAGCTGACGATCGCCCCCAGGTGAGGGCAGTGAGACCCGCAGCCTCAATCCTTATCACGGCAAGATCGGTTGGCGGATCGCGGCCTACAACTTCGGCAGGCAGAACGCGGCCGTCTTTTAGTGTGACGGCGATGTCATCGGAATCGGCGATCACATGGCTATTCGTAACGATGTAGCCATGTTCGGCGTCGATGATGACGCCAGATCCCGTAATAGTGGCACCGCTCTCGACGACAAGGACGTTATCGGGCAGGCCCAGGATCTTTCGAACGTTCGGATCATCCAGCAAGTCGTTCGACAATATGCGGTTAGCGGTGCTAGTGATGCCGACGACCGCTGGCGTTACCCGAGTTAGAGCGTCCGAGAACCCGGCGACACCACTTGCCAGGGTTTGGGCAGTGGCAAACGCATAGATCGCGGTGGCAACCACGAAACATGGAAGATTCTGCATATCCTGCACTCCTAAGCATGAAAGCAGGATCTCATCTGTGCGCGAGCGTGCATTGACGCGCATCAAGGAAATCGAAGGTCAGTAGGCGAGTACCTCAACGTCGGCTGCGGCCAGACGACCATAGAGCCGGCCGCGCCGCACGATGGGCCACCAGTCGTAGAGAAATATTTCCAATGCCCGCCAATTTGCCACCCAGCCGAAGATCACCAGACTTTCGCTGGTGACACGCGAGAATGCGCCTTCGCCAGACAGATTGGTCACGAGCTGACTGGCAATCAAACTGAGAGCGAGTATCGGCACACCGATAAACAAGGCGCGCCGCCCCTCCCTCAGCAGCTGCCGCAACTCGCGACTGGCTTGTTTGGCGCGGCTTTCAAAATTATAGCGTATCGCGTCCTGAACAACACGGATTACGGCCGTGTCTGCTTCTCCCGAAGGCAACTGCACGACAATTGCAATTGGTCGATCGTTAGGGGCCTCCTCAGCCCAGTCAACAATGAAACGCTCGGCATCCTCGTCCAGATCGCGCTCATGGAAGGGTGTGGGATCCAGCGAATTGAAGAGCCGAGCCAGTTTGTCGATGCGGATCGGGATGGTTTGGCGGCGGCCCATTGATGATATTGCGTCCAACGTGGCTGCTCCGGGTCGATTTCTTTCATCGCGGGCCTGCGTTTTGCTTCAAGCATCCTCGTTGAGTGCCCGCCGCACGCGGCGAATGACAACGCCTCGGGCTTTATCGTCGGCCGCCTTAGCCAATTCCGCCTGCAGGTCAAGTACCAGCGATTGCAAATCATTGTTCCAGTCCATCCGACCCGCGCGGATTGGATCGATGCGTGGCGGGGCAACACCTTCAACAATCTCAACGGCTTCCTTCGCCTCCAGTCGGAACGAAGCATCCAGACGGGGACGTATCACCTTGTCCCGTTCCAGAAACGTCTGAAGCCGCCTTCTCATTCCCTCGAGTGCCTCATCTTCCCCGTGCACAAGGAAGACGCCGGCACCGATCGGCTCGCGCGCCCGCACCCATTCAGCAAGTTCCCTGCCGTCGGCATGCCCGCTATAGATGTCCAGCTTCCTGATGCGTGCACGGACGCGAATGTCTTCGCCTTGAATGCGCACCACCTCGGCCCCGTCCTCAAGAATGCGTCCCAAGGTACCCGCAGCCTGGTAACCGACAAGGAGCACCGTCCCCTCGTCCCGCCATAGCCAGTTCTTGAGGCGATGTCTTATCCGGCCGGCCTCACACATCCCACTGGCGGCAATGACGATATGAAAGCCTTTCACGAAATCGATTGCTTTCGATTGCTCGGGAGTCTCCGTAAAGCGCACGTTCTTCGCTTGCAGAGCCTTGGCAAGGAGGTCCCCGTTCTCCAGTTCCCGCGCATGCCGTCGAAAGATTTCGCTGGCGCGCGTCGCCAGAGGCGAGTCGATGATGATCGGACATCTCTCGATTTTGCCGGTGTCCATCAGATCAACGAGATCGGTGAGGAGCTCTTGAGTTCTCTCAACCGCAAAGGATGGCACGATCAAGGCGCCGTTTGGTCGGGTTGCCTGCTGAACTTCCGTGCACAGACTGCGACGCCTGGTTTCATCGGTTGCGTCTTCACGCTCGACGTCGCCGTAGGTGCTTTCACAAACGACATAGTCCCAGCCAGTCGGTGCGTCGGCGTCATATTGAAGAAGCTTGTGTCGTGGGCCGATGTCCCCAGAAAAGAGTATTCTGAGGGGCATTGGGGTGGTGGCCAGTTCGACCTCGACGGACACCGAGCCGAGCAGGTGGCCCGCGTTCCAGAAGCGAAACCGCACTCCTCGGGCCGCCATCTCCCATTTTTCAAGCCGCACCTGTCTGAATAGCGTGACCGCAACAGCTGCGTCACTGGCGTTGTAGATAGGCGTCACAGCCTGCCGCCCCCTTCTGAGGTTCCGGCGGTTGAGTTGGTCGACTTCGGTTTCCTGGATATGGGCTGAGTCAGGCAGCATCACGGAGCACAGATCTGCCGTGCCTGGCGTTGCGAAAATCGGGCCGCCATATCCTAGTCTGGCGAGCTTCGGCAAGAGGCCTGAGTGGTCAATGTGCGCATGCGTCAAGATAACAGCGTCGATGCTTTCGACATCGAAGGGAAACGGTCGATAGTTAAGCTCCTTCTCTGTCTTGGACCCCTGGAAGAGCCCGCAATCGATCAAGACTCTCGTTTCCCCAAACTCAATGAGTTGGCATGAGCCGGTGACGGTGCCTGCGGCTCCGTGAAAATGAAGGAGCGGTTGAGTGATCATCAGCATAAGCCTTCGTTCTGATTGTCGAGTGCAAGTCCAGAAACTGGAACGCGTCAATCACAAGCTGCTTTAAGGCAAGGTTGCGACCCGGCCGTCAATGCGCAAGCGTCGCCAAGAGAAGCGCCTTGATTGCGGGCATGCGGTTCTCAGCCTGATCGAAGACGATCGAGGATTTGGATTCAAAGACCCTGTCGCACACCTCCATGCACTCGACGCCGAAGCGCTTGGAGATATGGACGTCCGCCTCATCTTCCCGCCAGTGCCAGGCGGGGAGGCTGTGCATCAGCTTCGTTTGCGGATTGTCGGTCGCTTCCATAACATTCTCTCTGACGGCAAAGGGCGCGAGCTGCCTAACGCGCTCAGCCCAGCGCACGTCTCCCTCGCCAAACCACGGAGCCGTGGAAATGAAGTCAGCGCCGAGAACGCCGGTGCCGACGTGCTCAAGTACGGTTATCCGGCCGCCGCTATTCCTTGCAACCGACGTCACACCCTGAATGAAGGTCGCCTCCGGCCACAGATCCGGCGGTGAAACGATGCGAAGGTCCATGCCGAGTTTTGAGGAAGCCACTGCCAGGGATCGGGCGACGTTGCTGCGTCCATCTCCAAGAAAGGCCACGGTCATTTGGTTTAGTGGTTTTTTGCAGCATTGCTGCATCGTCACGAGGTCGGCCAACGTCTGAGTGGGATGTGACGTGTCGGACATCACATTCAAGACCGGCACATTCGCCCATTTGGCGACTTCTTCGACTACGGACTGAGAATGCCCGATGTATCCGATGGCATCGTAAAGCCGGCCGAGAAAACGTGCCTTGTCCTTGACCGATTCCCGATCGCGCGTGTGGCCAGTCGATGGTCCGATCAAGGTCACATTGGCGCCTTGGTCGTAGACCGCGACTTCAAAGGCGGCCCGCGCATGGATCGAATGTCGTTCACACAACAGTACGACGTTCTTCGTCATCAATTGTTTCAGCTCGATTCCAGTCTGCTTTTCTTCCTTTAGATCAGCGACGAGCCGAAGCAGGTAGTGGATTTCATCGGCCGTCAGGTCATCAAGGGTGAGCACGCTGCGACCGCGAAGATCTATCGACATTGCGCAGTCTCCTTCCTGGGCCGCTTCCTCATACAAATAAATGAAGATATCACTTGCCGTCATTGATGCCCGTCAATGACGGCTTGCCGGCTCACGGGAAAACTCTCCTTTAGCTTGCCGTGCCGCTATCCCGATGAAGGCCAGCAATCGCACGGCACAAAGCTATAGACCCGGAGGGTTCCCTAAATCCGATCCACTTATCGGGAAGGATAACATGGCTTCCGCATACGCCGTCGCCCCAATCAAAGCAGCCCAGGTTGAAAGGGCCTATTGCCTGATCGGCGCGGTGGGCTACGACATCGATATTGATAGATGGCGCCAGATCTGCGCAGCCATCCTCGCGCGGAAACACCTATCCCCTTTTATCGAAGAAATTGCAGTTGTCGAAGATGCGCTTGGCTACATCAGAGGCGTTGCCATATTGCGCGTGAGACATCACGAAAGGATGGGCCGCTACCTTTCGGTACCGGTCTTCGTCACAGCCAGCGCCGCCGACGCCCGCGGCGTCTGCGGCGCGTTGCTCGGATACTTGAACGAAGTGGCACTCGACAGGCGTTGCGGCGCCATCCATATCGCAAGACTTTCACCGGACCGTTGGCCGGCTACCGACGGAGCTGAGGACGGAATAATCATTCCGTTGCGCTGAAGTCTCCGGCGAGAACAATCCGCGAAAACAATCCAAAATTCGGTTCTCAGGCGTTCTGTTTCTCGATGCGGGCACTGAACACATAGCCTACGCCTCGAACCGATTTTATCAACTCCGGACGGCGCGGGTCTTTCTCGATTTTGCGGCGCAATCGCGCGATCTGAGCGTCGATAACGCGATCAAAGGCCTCCAACGATCTCCCGCGTGTCAAATCCATCAAAAGATCCCGATTGAGGACACGGCCGGCATGTCTCACAAGAGTGCAGAGCATGTCAAACTCGGCCGTCGTCAACGAGATCTCGCGGCCGTCGGGAGATGTCAACCGACGACGGGAAACGTCAAGGCAAAAGCCTTCGAAACAGAAAGTTTCGCTCGCTTGAACCTCCGGAACGAACGCGGCCGGAGGACGCCGACGGCGAAGCGCGCCCCTCACCCGTGCAAGGACTTCACGAAGGTGGAATGGCTTTGTGACATAGTCATCGGCGCCAATCTCAAGGCCGACAACGCGATCAACCACGTCGTCGCGGCCGGTCAGCATAATGATTGGTACGTCCGAGTGGGCGCGAAGCTCGCGGGCCAGCGACAGTCCGTCTTCTCCGGGAAGCCCCAGATCGAGTAAAACGATATCGGCTGGAGCTTTGTCGAGCCTGTTTCGCATTTCCCTGCCATCGCCGGCGAGGCTTACCCGGTAGCCCTCTCCTTCGAAATAGCGTGACAGCATTTGCCTTATCCGTGGATCGTCATCCACGACGAGCACAAGTTCCGGCTCGTTTCGAGCGTTTTCCATAGCCTTCCTCGAAGTTGGCCTACCCCGACGCGCTGTCACATTCCGTAACACTATAGCACCAATTGTTGCAGGCGCGTCGATAGCCTTTCACGCACGGATGTTGAAATCCAGCCCACTCAGTGTCGAGGGAGGATGCGCGATGACCCTACAATCAGTTGCTGTCCCGGGCGGTCTTCGAACCTTGGAGTGTTCTCTTGCTCCCCCGGATCTATCGGCGATCTTCAGTCTTCAGCCGATCATCGAAGCTCTGCCGGGTCAGGCCGTGTTTTGGGAAGGAGACGATGCCGGTTACGTGTTTCAGGTCGAAGAGGGCATGTTGCGCGCTCTGCGCGTGCTTGCGGACGGTCGTCGCGTCATCGTTGGATTCCTGCATCCCGGCGATCTCCTGGGCGTCTCTCTCAAGGACCGCTACCTCTATTCGGTCGAAGCGATAACCGAGGTAAGGCTGCGGCGATATCCCCGCCGTCGTTTTGAAGACGACGTGGCGCGCCAACCACACCTTCGAAACCAGCTCTTTTCCAAGTTATGCGACGAAATGACAGCGGCCCAAGACCAAGCGGTGCTGTTGTCGCGACGAAGCGCCGACGAGAAGGTTGCCAACTTCCTGCTTCTAATGGCGAGAGACCGGGCCGGCGAAAGGACGGACTTCGTCGATCTGCCGATGACCAGGCTGGATATTGCCGACTACTTGAATATGACGATTGAGACGGTATCTCGAACTATAACAAAATTTGCAAGCAACGGCATCATCGTTGCGCCCGACAGGCGCTCGATCATCGTCTTGAAAAGGCATATGCTTCAAGCGGTTGCAGATGGCGATGGTTGCGAACCTCGTGCAGTCTCTATGCCAAATAAGATAAGGCGAGCCGGTTTCGCCTGAGAACGTGGCGGTTGACGATGGCGGTCAGTGAGCTATTCGGTCTCCTCAAGGACGCGAACATGATCGTGCATGAGGCTAGTGGAAGGGTCAGTCACTGGAGCCAGGGCTGCGAGCGACTTTACGGTTGGCCCGAGGCTGAGGCGCAAGGTGAAGTGATCCACCACCTGCTTGGCACCACATTTCCCGAGCCCCTCGAAGACATCCATGCAACCGTCCGACGACAAGGGTCATGGTCTGGCGAACTGTCGCAAAAGCGCAAGGATGAGAGCAAGGTCTTTGTTGCAAGCCTCTGGATCGGACTCCCCAACGGTGAAGGCGATCATATCATGCGGTTTGACAGCGATATCACCAACTTGAAACACGCCCAGGCTGACCTTGTCTCGCGGGAAGCCCATCTAAGATCAATCCTCGACACCGTTCCTGAAGCGATGGTGGTGATTGACGAGACGGGTCTGATCACCTCTTTCAGTGCGGCCGCGGAACGACTTTTCGGCTTCAAAGAACAGGAGGTCCTCGGGTCGAACGTGAAGATGTTGATGCCCTCTCCTGATCGGGAAGCACATGATCGCTACCTCAACAATTACCTAAGCACAGGCGAGCGGAGGATCATTGGTATAGGACGCGTCGTGACTGGAAGGCGCAAGGACGGCACGACCTTCCCCATGGAATTGTCAGTTGGAGAAGCCCGATCCGCCGGAGGGCGGATCTTCACCGGCTTCATTCGGGATTTGACCAGCCGTCAGCGCATCGACGAGGAACTGCGTCAGGCGCAAAAGATGGAGGCCATCGGGCAACTGACCGGCGGGCTTGCGCACGACTTCAACAATCTTTTGACTGTGATTTCCGGTAACCTCGAAATGATCGAAGGCCGTCTCGACGACCCGAGCATCAACGTGCTCTTGAAAGAGGCGCAAGCCGCGGCGGACGATGGCGCAAAGCTCACCGCTCAACTGCTTGCCTTCGGCCGGCGTCAGCCGCTGACGCCAAAGCTCGTCGACGTGGGCGGTCTAATCGGCGCCTTCGCAAATCTCCTCGGACGCACACTCGGTGAGACAGTGGAGCTGTCGACCTTGGTTCGCGGCGCCGACAACATTGTTCTGGTCGATGTGGCACAATTCCAGAACGCCCTTTTGAACCTTGCATTGAATGCGCGCGACGCAATGCGGGCGGGCGGGCGGCTCACGATCGAGGTCTCGAAGTCTAACTTGGACCAAGACTATGTGCTCATGTATTCAGATTCCAGGATGGGACGCTATGTACTCGTAACTGTAAGCGACACAGGTGTCGGTATGGCGGAGGATGTCAGACGCCGCGCTTTTGAACCTTTCTTTACCACCAAGGTCACCGGGGCGGGTACAGGCCTCGGCCTGAGCATGGTTTACGGTTTCGTCAAACAGTCAGGGGGCCATGTTCAGCTTTATAGCGAACCGGGCCGGGGTACCAGCGTGAAGCTATTCTTGCCGGTGGCGAAGGAACAAAACGAGGCCGACGACGCAGATGAGCCACGCGACCTATCGCAGGAGGCGGTAGCGCGAGGACACGAAACAATTCTCGTTGTCGAGGACGACGCTCGTGTCCGCCGCATTGTGGTCGCGCGACTTTTGGACGCCGGCTATAACGTCGTGGAAGCCGAGACCGGTCCTGAAGCTCTTCAGCGCCTCGCCGACCACCCGGAGATTTCTCTTTTGTTCACGGACATGGTTATGCCCGGCGGAATGACCGGTAACGAGCTCGCGCACCACGTTCGCAGGTTCCGTCCAGGAATGAAAATACTCGTAACCTCGGGCTACGCCGCCCCGAGCCTTGCGAAAGAAAGGTTGCCGGAAGGCGCCTCTTGGTTGCTCAAACCGTATACGGCGAGAAAACTCTCCAAACGCTTGCGAGATTTGCTTGATTGATGCGCTCAGTGGCATGGTGATCGAGCTGAAGCGAGTAGATTCGTGAAAACACCAAGAAGGCGAAAATGTGCAAGGTTCGGCTTCTCGATCGCCGATCATTCCTTTTGATACCCGCTTGAGAACGCGGGCAGTCCACCCGAGTTCCGAATGATCTTTGATTGCCGTCAATGCCGTTTTCCCCGTCATGGGTAGATTGGCTGTAGCTCAAACGTTAATTCGGGAGATGGAGCAATGACATACAAGACTGTGCTACTGGTTGGCGATGCGGATAACTATGATGTCGACCTGAGAACCGCGGCTGATCTTTGCGTGGCCGGAAACGCCCACCTTTCCGTTCTTCTTGTCAAGCTTGCCGCCCCTGTGCCGCTCGGCGACTACGCGGCGATGTCGGTCGCGTGGCTAGACGTGCGCGCGGGCGATACCGAGAAACTCGGAAACGCCGTTATGAATTCCCGTGCCACTCTGGAAGCCCTTGGTGTCTCGTTTGATGTCCACGGGAGCTACCCGGAGGAAGCGTGGGTGGAGGATGAGATCGGAGAGCGCGCACGTTACGCTGACGTGACGTTGATCGGGGCAAGCCTCAAGGCGAGTTCCCGGCTTCGCTCGCACGCCATTGAGGGTGCGCTCTTTCGTTCAGCACACCCAGTCCTTCTCTCCGGCAACCGCCAATCAGTTACGCTGACACCAAAAAAGATCTTGCTTGCTTGGAACTCCACGATCGAAGCGACGAGAGCGGCACGCGAAGCGCTTGAAATGATGAAGACCGCCGATAGCGTCAACGTGGTGCTGGTCGATCCCACGGCTGCGCCGGCAAGGAACGGAGAAGAACCTGGAGCCGATGTTGCGACATACCTCGCCAGACACGGCATCGAGGTCATTGTGGACAGGCTTTCAAGCGGTGGGCGTCAGGTCACCGAGGTACTTTTGCAGCATGCCCTCGACACGGCCGCCGACCTGATCGTGATGGGCGCCTATGGCCATTCGCGGGTTCGCGAACGGATGTTCGGAGGAGTGACCAAGGCTATGATCGAGTCACCCGCGGTGCCGGTGTTACTGGTTCATTGAGCCACCCAAAGGTGCGCCGCGGTCGAGCGGCGCACATTGGTTCAGGCACCGGACGCCCGCCCAGTCATGTCGAGTATATCGATACTGAAGAACAAGTGCGGGTAGTGGCCGCAGATTTCTTGCGGAATTGGCTTCAAACCACCTGGCTCCCACCAGTTTGGTCTCTTTTCAAGAAGCGACCAGGCATGGAGGTACTCGCGGTGCCATTGCCCCGTCGGGGCAAGCTCCTGATAGCGTCCGTAGATCACGACGCTTTTCCACTCACTCCCTGAAACCGCGTCGATCTGAAGGCAGACATTCGGGTTCTTGCGCATCCAGTCGATCTTCCGGCCGGGCATAGAAAATGCGTAGAGGCAGTTGCCGGCGTAGGCATAGGTGATTGGGACGATATAGGGATGGTCGTCAAGGCAACAGGCAAGACGTGCAACATGGGCGCCCTGGACAACGACGCTGCATTCGTGACGGGACATTTCCTTGACGATCATGATCCACCTCCGTGAACAGATGCTTCGAGAATAATTCCTCGGGCGCCAGGGCGCTTTGACGCCCCTCAAAGACCGATGGGCGACGATCGAGCATACTGCTCGTATAATGGCACGAGGAGACTTTGGAGGTGATGGCCATGAGCGACATCAATTTACGACAAGATATTCTCGACGAACTCGAGTATGAGCCCAGCATCGACGCCGCAAACATCGGCGTAACGGTAGAGAAAGGAATCGTGACCCTAACCGGTCATGTCCACAGCTTTGCGGAAAAGCACGCCGCCGAGCAGGTTGCTCGACGGGTCAAGGGCGTCCGGGCGATCGCGGAGGAAATCACCGTGCGGTTACCCGCGCACAAGAAGACTGCCGATGACGAGATCGCAAGCCGTGTCTTGAAGATCCTCGACTGGGGTGCGGCTATTTCCGATCCGAGCGACATTCAAGTTAAGGTGGAGAGCGGGTTTGTTACACTTGCAGGCACTGTCGATTTCTATTTTCAACGCTCGGCGGCTGAACATTCCGTTCGCCAGCTCTCCGGTGTAACGGGCATCGATAACCAGTTGAGGATCCGGCCACGAATGGACGTGGTCGACATCCGCCATGGCATCAAGCAAGCCTTAAGGCGGAATGCCGAAATCGAGGCCGAGGACATCGAGGTCGAAGTTTCCGGCAGCCACGTGACCCTGCGCGGGAAAGTCCAAAGCCCCCGAGAGCGTATCACGGCCGAGCAGGCTGCCTGGTCCGCAAAAGGGGTGAGCGGGGTAACCGACTATCTGACGGTGTCCGACAAATAGACACTTTCAGTAGCTTTCCCCTGAGGGGCTCATGATGGCCGAACCGATGCCGCTCACCCTCGCCCGGCGTCAAAAGGAAGACAGCGGCTATAGGGGGCTCACGAGCGAGGAGGCCCGCAGCCGGTTATCCATGTTTGGTTCAAACGCCCTGCCCGAACCAAGGGCAGGGTCGGTGGCCGAAACATTCGCGCGCCAGTTCCGCAGTCCACTGATTTACATTTTGCTGGCCGCAGTGTTGGTGTCATTTCTTCTGGGCGATGTGAGAGACGCCTTCTTCATCGGGGTCGTTCTTGTTGCAAACGCCATTGTCGGAACCGTTCAGGAACACTCTGCCGGTCGGGCGGCATTGGCGTTGCGCAAACTCGAGCAACCAAAAGCCTATGTCGTGCGAGACGGGCATCTGGTCGAGCTCGACACGCGGCTGATCGTGCCCGGCGACCTAGTGACTCTGGAATCGGGCGGTCGGGTGCCGGCAGACGTGCGGCTTGTCGCGGTTGAAGGTCTGCTTTGCGATGAGTCCCTGCTAACGGGCGAGTCGTCGCCTGTTGCAAAGTCGCCAACCCCGAACTGCGTCACAGGCGAAGAGCTAAGATGCTGCATGGCATACGCCGGCGCGCTCGTTACGCGAGGCCGCGCTCGTGGGGTAGTCTCAGCGACTGGCAAGAACACGGAAATAGGCAAGATTGCGAGCGACCTTGGCGCGGCACCCCTTGCGAGATCGCCATTGCTGATCCGCCTGGAAGGCTTCTCAAAACTGATTGGGCTCGTCATCGCCACGGTCGTGGTGTTGCTGATCATTGTCGGGATCGCGCGCGACATGCCCGCGAGCGAGCTTTTCATGATGGCTGTCGGGCTGGCAGTGAGCGCAATCCCTGAAGGACTTCCGATCGCGATCTCGGTCGCCCTGGCAATCAGCATGCGTCGAATGGCCAGGAAGCACGTCGTCGTTCGCCGCCTGCCCGCGGTCGAAGCACTCGGCTCATGCACGGTAATCGCAACCGACAAGACCGGAACATTGACGCTGAATGAGTTGACGGTCACCGACATTCGCCTGCCGGACGGAACCGATCTTTTTTGCGACACGCATGCCGATATCGAGTCTTGCCAAATCCGCGGGAAGGACATCCCGCCTGACCAGGTGCGTGATCGCGCGACAGCACTTCTCCGGGCGGCCTCCCTGCCGAATGAGGCATCGCTTGTAAGAGGCAACGACGGATGGACCAGCGTCGGCGACACGGTTGACGTCGCACTCCTAGCCGCTGCCCACAAGGCGGGTCTGCCGAGGCAGTCGATCGAGGAAAATTATCCTTTGATTGCCCGAATCCCCTATGAGCCGGAGATCAAATATGCCGCATCGTTTCATCGACATAGCGATGCGGTGCGCATCTTCGTGAAGGGAGCAGCCGAAACCCTCATCGAAATGTCGGATCGAATGGAGATGAATGGCTGTGCTGTCACGATCGACCGCGACAGGCTTTTGAGCCAAAAGGAAGAAATGGCTGCCAGGGGGTTGCGCGTATTGGCGTTTGCGGAAGGCGAAACGACGCTCGAGAACAATGGCGGGTATGGCCGGCACCTTCTCGTCGACCTGATTTTTCTTGGACTGGTCGGCATGCAGGATCCAATCAGGCCGGAAGTGCCCGATGCGATCCGGGAATGCCAGGACGCGGGCGTCCAGGTCGTCATGTTGACCGGAGACGATGCAAAGACCGCCGCGGCGATCGCGGCTGATGCGGGCCTCGCCTTCACCATCGATCAGGTCGTCACTGGGCAAGAGGTAAGCCTGGCCGAGGCGCAGGGGCGCGCAAGCCTAGACGCGCTGGCCCGCCGGGGGCGTATCTATGCACGCATCGCTCCCTCGCAGAAACTGGCGCTCGTTCTGGCGCTTTCGCGCAACGGACACTTCGTCGCCGTCACGGGTGACGGAGTTAACGATGCGCCTGCGCTAAAACACGCGCACATCGGAGTGGCGATGGGCCGCAAGGGAACGGACGTCGCCAAGGAGAGTGCCGATATTATCATCACAGATGACAATTTCGCGTCAATCGTCAGTGCCATCAAGGAAGGTCGCGTCGCCTACGCCAACATTCGTAAAGTCATCTTTATGCTCGTCTCCACGGGATCTGCGGAACTCGTGTTGTTTCTTTTTGCCGCCACCCTCGCACTGCCAATGCCGCTTCTACCCGTGCAACTCCTGTGGCTCAATCTTGTCACCAACGGCATCCAGGATGTCGCTCTTGCAAGCGAGGGGCCCGAGGGCGATGAACTCTCCCGTGCGCCCCGCAGGCCGAATGAACCGATTTTCGATCGGATGATGATACGCCGACTCTGCCAAACGACGCTCGTTATGGGAGGCGGAGGTTTCGCGATGTTCTACCTCGCTCTAGAACGGGGCTACAGTGAAAGCGATGCCCGCAACATGCTTTTGCTGCTGCTTGTTCTCTTCGAGAATTTCCAGACTTTCGCAAGTCGCTCGGAGCGCAAGTCCATTTTCGCACTCGGCATGTTTGGCAATCCGCTCCTGCTTTTTTGCATTGCCGCAGCCTTGGGTCTCCACATCATCGCAATGCACGTTCCGCTCCTCAGCAATACCCTTCAGGTTTCAGCGATGAAACCGGCCGAATGGGCAATACTTTTGGTTGCTGCCTCTTCCGTCCTTTTCATTACGGAATTCGACAAGTGGCGGCTGCGTGGCAAATCTACTGCATAGCCGTGAAGTGGGTGCTTGCGCCAGTTGCAGCAGCTGCGAGGGAGATGAGGCCGAGTGGCACCCAGTATCCTGCTGTTCCGGACAGGATCGCCACGAATATTCGCCCCCCGGCATTGACGAGCGCGGCTGCCAGGACCGCGGCCCCGACGGTTGGCAAGGGCATCGCCCCGCCAACGGAGCGTAACGCGGTAAGGACGGCGACGTCGACGTCGAAGATGCCGGAAGCGGCCGAAATGCCAATCAAGCTATTGTTGCCAATCCTCGCCACTACCGCGGTGCCAAGTGTTGCCGTCGCTGCAAATAGACTGGCAAAGACAATGAGCGGCATAAGTTCAAAGGGGTTTCGTGCTCCGACATCTTCACCCGCACTGGACGTTCTCTTGGCCATCAAGAGGCCTCCGCACGCAATGAATACAACGGCTGCCGTCAGCAGCGGCGCCGCAACGAACGGAACAAGCCGGGGGGACAGTGCAAGGACGATGACGAGCACGCGCAGCAGTGAAACAGCCGCAGCGACGCTGGCTGCCCCTGCCAGCGGCAGAGCCGGATCTCCGGCACGCGCTTTTTGTCCAAAGCTTGCCGTGACTGCGGTGGACGAGACGATCGCGCCCGTGAGACCGCTGACAAGAATCCCGCGAGTTGGGCCAAGCAGGCGTGTTGCCACATATCCAGCAAATGAGATGCTTGCACTTAGCACGGTGAGAAACCACACCTCACGGGGATTGAAGCCGCCCCACGGGTCGATCGTCCGGTTCGGCAGAAGCGGCAATATGATCGCGGTCATCACCGCGAGAACCAGAGCGGAACGCAGTTCCGGCCAAGTTAGCCGCCTAAGGAGATTGTGAAGAAGCTCTCTGCTGGCAAGAACTGCTGCAAGAGCCGCGCCGCCAGCAGCGGCTGCCTTGTAGTCGCCCACAACGGCCATCCCGCCGAGCGAAAAGACGCACAGGCCGGCAACAACACCGGTCACACTGAAATCTTCATCGCGCCGAGCTTCACGCAACTTGAACCACGTCAGGCTCATAGAAAAACCCAGGAGACCAGCAGCAAACAGGAAGTGGTTGTCTTGGGACTCCGACAAGGCCGCAACGATACCGCCAAGGAGGCCGGAAATCCCGAAGGTTCGAATGCCGGCTGTCCGGCTGCCTTCCGGCGCATCCCTCTCGCGCCACCCACGCTCCAACCCAACCAGTAGGCCAATTGCAAGTGCGAGCCCCAGTCGAAGGATAAGCGGTTCCATTTGCACTCTCCAGGGGGCGCACCCGCGCTGAGATCAACCCATCGCATTTTTGGCCAACTAACTTCAATCCTGTCTTTGACGAGGATCAATGCTTGCGGATTGACAATGCATGAGGCTGTCCTGAGAGGAGTTTTCCATGGATAATCACATCCTTGTTGCAACCGACGGGTCTGATGAAGCGCGCGACGCCGTAGCTATGGCCGCAAAGCTTGCCAAGGCGATTGACGCTTCCCTGACCGTTCTTCACGTTGCTCCGCCAAATTTTGCAAGCGCAACAGACAGCCTTCCTGGCTTTGGGCACGCCTTTCCGATTGGCAACATGATCCCGGGCATGTTGAGGTCGGCAGAACTCTCACGCATTCCCGGCGATGGCATCGATGAGAGTGCCATGGCGCTCGGCAGGAGAATTGTGGACGAAGCTCGAAACGCGGCACTTGGGCTCGGTGTCGCGAATGTCTCTGCGCGATTGGAAATGGGCGACTGCGCCCAAATCGTTCTCGAGATCGCTAGGGAGATCAACGCAAGCTTGATTGTCGTTGGAAGCCGGGGCCTTGGGCGCCTGAAGCGGACGCTTCTCGGGAGCGTGTCGAAGAAGCTGGCTCAGGACGCGCACTGTTCGGTCCTTGTCGTACGATGAGGCTTGCGAAGGGTTAGGCCTCAAAGGTGTTCGAGACTGACCGCGTTGACCATTTGAGGAGCCTGGCTCTTGAGCGCGCAGCATAAAATTGGCCCTGGGTGGCGAGAGGAAGTATGGCCGAAACGAGCGCTTCTCGCTCTAAGCGCGGCCTGTCTCGCTGCGGGTGCGCTCACTTGGTTGGCGAACCGTCCGGACCTCAGCTCATGGATATGGGGAGTGGGAACGGCAGTTATCCTTGCAAGCTTGGTGACCGAGATCGGAACAAACCTGGCAAGAGGAGAATTTGGCCTGGATTTGATCGCAGCTCTGGCCATGAGCGGCGCGCTTTTACTGGGCGAATATGTCGCCGGGATCATCATTGCAATGATGTTTACTGGGGGAGAATCGCTTGAGGATTTCGCCCAACGGCGAGCACGACATGAACTGACCGCACTGCTAGACCGGGTACCGCGCACGGCGGCGCGATTCACAGGCACACAATTCGAAGAAGTAGCGATCGAGGACATCGAGCCTGGTGATCGGATTTTCGTTCGCAGCGGTGAGGTTCTGCCAGTCGACGGTCGCTTGGCAGGCAGCTCAGCGGTGCTCGACGAGTCGGCTCTAACCGGCGAGGCCCTGCCGGTCTTCCATCGATCAGGCGAGTACTTGATGAGCGGCTCCGTCAATCCGGGAGATCCCTTCGAGATGGTCGCCTCGCGCGTTGCAAACGAAAGCACCTATGCAGGCATTGCCAGATTGGTCGAGGCCGCGAAAAACGCCAAGGCGCCGATGTCTCGTCTCGCGGATCGTTACGCACTCGGTTTTCTCGGGGTCACGCTCCTTCTGTCGGCGATCGCATGGGCACTTTCAGGACAGGCGACAAGGGCACTGGCGGTATTGGTAGTCGCCACTCCCTGCCCACTCATTCTCGCAGTTCCGGTCGCCCTCATCTCAGGCGTTTCTCGCTGCGCGCGCAAGGGCATCCTCGTGAAGGGCGGCGGTGCCCTCGAGATGCTTGCGCGCGCAAAGACCGTGGTGCTCGACAAGACAGGAACGCTGACAGACGGCCGGGCCCGGCTTTTGGAGACAAGGGTTCGCAACGACCTTGGCCCGCAGGAGGTTCTGCGGTTGGCAGCCTCTATCGACCAGGCATCGCGTCACGTTGTTGCCTGTGCCCTTGTCGCCGCCGCGCGCGAGCGCGGGCTCGCCCTATCATCACCGTCAGAGCTACGGGAATCCTCTGGCTCCGGCATCACGGGCCGGGTCGAGGGGCGGAAGATAGCAGTGGGCGGATGGGACTTCATTCGACCTCTCATTGATGACTCCGATTTCTCGCGTGAAATCGAGATCTGGATCAGAAGGGAGGGCACAGTCGCGGTTGCAGTGGCGGAGGATGGCATTCTTGCAGGGGCGTTTCTCCTGGCCGATGAAGTCAGACCGGAAGCCGGAACGGTTCTCAGGCAGTTGCGTGAAGCTGGCATTGAACGAATTGTACTGGCCACCGGCGACCGGGCCGACATCGCAAAAAGTCTGGCCGCGTTTCTGGGCATCGACAACATCGTCGCAGAAATGAAGCCGGAAGATAAGACGCGATTGGTCGAGACGGAGAGGAGGGCCGGGCCGGTCATGATGGTGGGCGACGGCATCAACGACGCACCCGCCCTCGCCGCAGCCGATGTCGGGGTTGCAATGGGGGCCAGGGGGGCGGCAGCATCGACGGAAGCGGCCGATGTTGTCATTCTGGTTGACCGGTTGGATCGTCTCGTCAGTGGGGTTCGCATTGCAAGACGATCCCGGCGGATTGCGCTTCAAAGCGTCTACGTTGGGATGGGGCTATCAGTTACCGGAATGATTGCTGCCGCGCTCGGTTATCTTGCGCCGGTCGAGGGCGCCCTAGTTCAGGAGGCAATTGACGTCGTCGCCATTCTTAACGGCCTGCGTGCGCTTGCTTACCCGGTTCGCCGATGGGGTCGAGCCAATCAACTGTCACAACAGGAGCTCCAGGAACTGGAAGCAGAACATCGCAATCTTATGTTCGTCATCGACGAGATCAGGCACACGACCGAACGTATACAGCACCTGCCTGAACCGGAAATGCGCCAACGTTTGGCCGATTTGGATGCGCTGTTGCGCGAGAGACTTCTTCCCCACGAACGCCAAGACGACTGCGTTTTGTACCCGTCGCTTCGCCAGCGGCTCGGCGCGTCGCATGCCCTCGCCGGCATGAGCCGTACCCACATGGAAATTCAGCGCCAGGTCCATCTTCTCACCTCCCTTCGCCAGGCGATCGATTCTGCCGGTCCAAATCCGCAGCAACTCTACGAGATCCAACGGCTGCTCCATGGGCTCGAAGCGGTCGTGAGACTGCACTTTGCGCAGGAACTGGAAATCTTCCGTGCCCTTGAGGGCGAATGACGAGAGGCAGGCCGCCCCATAAGGTTCTACGCGATATCAGCCCACAATAGCCCGGCAGGGCAACAGCAGCTCCGGCCAGGCATCGATCGGGCCGACGGGATCGAAAAGCGCAATGTGCATGCTCGGCGTGATCGAGATCCGACATGGCAGCAGGAACAGAAAATCCGTCAACGACACGTCCGTGATGGAGCCTTTCGACGGCGTTAGCGCGTCGTATAAAGCCGCTCGCTACCGCCGCGCCTCGTCCAGCTAAACGAGGCCTCGGAAAATTCATCTGGAGCGTCACTGGCCTTCACCAGGTGTATGTTGGCGCCGTCGCTATCGGCGTAACGCTCTTCGCCACGGTCAGCCGAACAAAGCCTTATTCTGAAATTCGCTCATGGTTAAAACTCCGAATGATCCGGTTAAATATGACTTAAACCTATATCAATGGGGAGCCGGCCTGCCACGCTCAATACATTCGACCCAGTACCACGGCAATCAAATCGCCATGGTAGCGATCCTGGGGATGAACCAGAGCATTGCGCTGGTACCGATGGCGTAGGAGATGGCCCGGCGGGCTAATGCAGGGTGGAAGCCGATGATCGCGCGTGCAGCCCAGGCAAGCGCGAGTGCGGCTGTAACGAACAGGATCTGTCCGGCCTCGACGCCGAGATTGAAGGTTAAGAGGCTGAGCGGTACGTCCGATTGCGGCAGACCGATCTCCTTCAGGGCGCCGGAGAAGCCGAAGCCATGCAGTAGGCCGAAGGCGAAGGCAATGACCCAGGGACAGGCTTCGGAGTAGCGTAGCTCGTTTGGTCTCACCTTCAGCAGTTCGCTTGCGACGAAGGCGATGCTAAGGGCGATTGTCGCTTCGACCGGCTTCTGGGGAAGACTGAAATAGCCGAGCGATGCGCCGGCGAGTGTGATGCTGTGGGCGACGGTGAAGGCCGTGATCGTCTTGAACAGCATAAAGCGGTCATGGAGCAGCAGCATCAGCGCAAGCACGAAGATCAGGTGATCGAAGCCGAGCATTATGTGTTCGACGCCGAGCAGGAAATAGGTCCGGGCGACTTCGAGGCTGGTCTGCGCGCCGGCCGCCGTGAAGGAGGGCGCCTCTGGCATCAGCCGTCCGACCTCGGAGCCGCCGTTCTGATACTCGATGCGCACCAGCGCTTCGGTCAGCGTCGCTTTGAGCCCATCGACGACAATCTCGCCATTGCGCAATCCCCCCGCGCAATCGACGACCCGGCGCTCCAGATAGGCGCTGCCCTCGAACGACCGTATCGGCGCGGCCGTTTCGACGCACTGTTTCGGCAGGTGCGCGTCAAGCGCCAGCCGCATCCGGCCTTGCGCCGGCACCTTCCAGAGGACGGTGAAGCCGTCGGGCTCGCTTTCGCGGATGTCGAGATAGGCTGGGCGAACCTCATGGGCAGTGGCAGGGGCGCCGAGGAACACCAGGAGTGGCAGGCCGAAAAGGGCGCCAGGCTTTCTCAAGGGTTGCCTCCCACGGCCGTCGAGGCTTCGACGCTCACCTCATAGCGCGCCAGCAGCGCACCGAAGCGTTGCTGCTCAAGTTCGGTGCGTTTCGCGTTTTCCCACTCCCGTACAACCTCGTCGCGGATGTCGGCGAGTTGCGGCACTTGACCCGGCGTGCGCTCCGTCACCCGCACCAGATGGAGGCCGAAGCTGCTGGCGATCGGTCCCGTCCAATGCCCGAGCTGCGCCTTTTCGAGCCCGTCGGCAATCGCGCCGCCAAACATCTCGTCGATTGCCGCCTTGCTCGTAAGCTGGACTGTCGCGGGAAGTAGAGATGCATCGCCGAGCAAGGCCGGATCGGCCATATCGTTCCCGCGGAGTTCGGCAAGCAGGGCGGCGGCGTCCTTGGCGATGGTATCGCCGTGCCGTGCCGGATTGAGGAAGACCTGTTCGAATGCCAACTTCGCATCGGTGGCAAAGACCGCCCGATGGGCGGCGAGATAGGCTTCCAACTCCGGATCGGTGGCTGTAACCGGGGCGGCCTCGGCGGCGTTCAGGAACTCCATCTTCTGGCGCAGACGGCGACGCACGACCGTGTCGTCCCGGTCGAGCCCGAGTTCCAGCGCCTGGCGCACCAGAATTTCCTCCTTCACATAGTCGTCAATCATGCCTTTCAGCTCGGCCGTCGTCGGCGGGCGCTGCCAGGTCCTGGCAAATACTGTCGCCATCTGCTCGATCTTCGAGGCACTGACGACGATTTTTTCAGGCGCATCAACGCCGCCGCGCAGAAGACTATGGGCGGCGAAAATCACAAGCGCCAGCACCAGGAAGTGAAACAGAGGCTCTCGCAGGATGCGCTTCAGCATGCCCTCCTCCGTTCGCTTGACGGATGGCGACGGACGCACGCGGCCCGTGCGCCCGCCCACGGGTCGCCGTCCATTCTCCAGATCATGGCGTGTACCAGATCGGCGAGGTGTAAGCGCGCTCGGTCACGGTCATGCGCGTGCCTTCCAGCGGCTTCGTTCCGAAACGCATGGCATCGTAGGCCGTCCATCGCGGCGTCGGGATTTCAAGGACGCGGCCATAGTAGAATGCCTTCTGCCTTGGATCGAACTGCGGATCCTTCCAGACCGCGATCAGTTCCGGCGCGCCGATCGTGTTGGTCCATGTGGCGTTGGCAACATCGACCGTATCGCCGACCGATGGCACCTTGCCGTCCGCGCCTGGCTTGCGATCGCCGCCCCAGGCGACGTCATAGACCTGTTCGTGTGTCTCGCCCTTGTCGTCGAGCCAACCCTTGATGATCTGATAGCGGTCGAGATTGGCGCCAATCGGATCCCTGAGCGCCGCAACGAGGAATGTCGGCGCCTTGCCATCAGGTGCCGCCGTTAAATCAGCACCCATCGGCACACCTTTGGCATAGCCAAGGGCCCCGGGGTTGCGGTTTTCGGCGTCCGCAGGCCCGAAGTCCCAGCCGCCGAAGAAGCGCACGAGCATGCGCGGGCCGGTCGTCGCATAGGTCTCCTTGCGCTGCATGGCGTCCCAGATGGATTCGCGCGTGTTTTCGTCAGCCCAAACTGCCGCGTAACCCGACGCGCCGACTTCCCAGTCCATCACCGTGATGTTGGTCTTGGGGTCCTTCACAAAGGTCGCCGTCAGACGCTCCGGGCTCGGCTCCTGCGGGGTCGTCTTGCCAAAGAAGTTCTCTTCCTCCATCGCCGTCAGACCCGTATGGGAGTCCGAGCTGCCCACCAGCCCGAACTTGTAGGGATTGGTGCCGAGCCCTGCCTCCAGCTTCAGGCCGTTCTTGAGGGCCGAGCGCGCATATTCGAATTCCAGCATCTCCGCCGTCTTGCGTTCGCTGGCGTCGAGGTTGCCAAAGTCCCAGATCTCGAAGTTTGCGAACTCGTCATTGGGCGAAAGCGCCGGATGGGCCTCGCCGGTACCCTTCGTCTGCGTCGTCTCATATAGACGTTCCCACCGGGCGCGTTGCTCGACATAGGCCTTGTCCACCGGCTTGCCGGTAAAGGATTCGATCATCGGGAACATAAGCCCATTGGACAGGTTGCCGTTGTGGGCTATCGCCAGGACATTGCCGCCGGTCTTGTCCTCGTAAGCCTGCATCCACTTCCACAAATCGCGCGGGTTGTCGCTGCCGAGCGGCTTTATCGTGGTATAGGGCACGACCTCACTCGCCTTGTCGGCATTGTCGCGGAAAATGACGTTGCGGTGCAGGTTGTTGCCCGCCGTGTTCGAGGTCCATTCGTAGCCGATGAGGGCGGTGAATCGGCCGGGCTCGTTATATTCCTCGGCCGCCTTGATCGTATCGTGCCAGGCGTTCTTGTAGGGGCGGGTGTCGGGTCCGTAGATCATCGACTGCGGCAATGTCCCTTTGCTGAAACTGAAGATGATTTCCAGAGCCGCCTTCCCGCCCTGGCCCGATTTGATCATTTCGTACCAGGTCTTGGCCTGCGGATCAGATATGACCTCCGGTTTGCCGGCGAAGAGGTCCGGGAACATGCCCATATTGTCGGAGTGGTCGGCGACCACCAGGAAGTCGAGCGGGCGCGACAGCTTTGCGGGCTGGCCGCTCGACGCCATGATCTCTGCGCCGCGGGCGAAGCGATATGCATCGCGCGGGGTCAAACGCGCACCAAAGGCTCCGGCGTCAAATGAGGCTCCGGTATGAAGATGGGTGTCGCCGAACAGGGGACGGGTCGGAAAATTGCGGCCCGCATAGGGTGAATATAGCGGCTTTGCGGCAAAAGCTTTTTCGGCCTTGGCCGTGTCCAGCGTGCCGGTGTCGTTAGGTTCCTGTGCGACTGCCGGGAGCGCCGCACCAAAGCTCAGAATGCTTGCGAGAACCAATTTAGCAGACTTGTTTCTCAACTTTTTCCCTCCCTGCGGCGCGGTAGCTTCGCGAAAAACCGACTACGCGCTCTCAACAATCACATAGTCGAGCAAGCTCCTCCTTGACGCCGATCAAAATTACTCCGTCCGGGCCTAGTGTGACAGCCGGCTCGTTGTCGTTTTGTCGGCATCAGATCGGTGGGGATCGACGCTGCGGCCTGCGTCGTCGGCCCCACCGGGCTGTGTGGAGAAGGGGCTGTTAATTGCAAACCCAACCCCGCGACCGTCGCGGTTGAGTTCGTCGGGGAAATCTCGCCGCACATTGCGCCCCTCACGCAATCGGTTTTGCCGAGCTAATATGGGCGACCGCTCAAACCGCCTTGCGGCGAGGTAAGCCCTGCGAAGGATATATTCATGTGGAAGTTTCAACATGCATTTCGCTCTGATCCACACCGGTCTGACCTCACGAGCGCGCCCGTCGAAAGCGCGTTCTGGGAATCGGAGCACGAAGCCGAATACACGATCGGATGGGTTCGGATCACGGTGGCTCTTGCCTTGTTTGTGAGTGGTTTCCTGGTCTCCTCCGAAACCGGCGGCTTCGCCCAAGAGAACAACTTGATCCAACTTCGCGTAACGGCGCTGACTACCGTTGCTGCCTTTCTTGCCCTCGGCATCACGTCATTCCTGCTCGTGATCAGCCGTCAGTTCAGGCCTTGGATGGCCTTTGCGCTCGTAACCGGCGACGCATTGATTATAGGAGCGAGTCTCTATTTTGCCCTGAACGACGTCGGCCTGGCGGGCAACTGGGTGGTGATCATACCAACTCTCTGGGCCGTGCCCTTGCTTCTCGCGGTCGGCGCGCTTCGATACAGGCCACTCGTTCAATTATGGGCCACGTCGGCAACAATGATTGCCGTGGTCAGCGTTGCGGCGGGGCTTGGCTTTAGTCTGACAGGCAATGCGAACCCCGTTGAGGCACACGGGGTAAGCCGTCTTCTTTCGCTTCCTCCCTATATCATGCGCGCGGTTATGTTAATGCTTATGGGTCTGGTAACGGCGTTGGCAATGGCGCGTTCTCGCCGCCTTCTGATCCGCATAGCGCGCGAGACAGCCAAGCGCGCAAACCTTGCTCGCTTCCTGCCAGCAGAAATCGTGCCATTGGTGGGGGACAATGATGTTACTACGTGGCGGCAAGGCCGCCGGCAGCAGGGCACGATCCTGTTTGTCGATATACGCGGGTTCACCGCTTATGCAGAAAAGCTGGATCCCGCGAGACTATCCGTCTTCATCTCCTCGTTTCGGCGACGAGTGATGCGGGCAACCGAGGCGTCAGGAGGTGTGATCGACAAATTTATAGGTGACGGCGCTCTTATAGTCTTCGGCATCCCAGAACCACGGAAGGATGATTGCGCTCGCGCTATAACCTGCGCTCAAAGCATTCTTTCGTTGGTTGACCAATGGAATACCAAGCGCGGATTCGATCCGCCCATCCGCGTCGGGATCGGTATCCACAGCGGCGAGATGTATTACGGGCTTGTTGGTGACGAACATCGCCTTGAGTTCACGGTGCTTGGCGACACAGTCAATGTCGCTGCGAAGATAGAACAGGCTACCAAACGTTTCGACGCAACGCTGCTTGCTTCCGAGACGGTCGTGATGCAGGCAGGACAACAACATGACTGGGTCGCGGTAAGCCGAGAGCCATTGGGCGGACGTGGCGAGCATGTGGCACTTTATGCGTTCTCGGGGACCAAGCCACAGGAATGAAGCGCTAAGGTAACGAGCTTGCAAAGTTAGGCGGCTATATCTTGCTTGCTCAAGCCCGTGTTGCGATACGCGGCGTTCCCGACGGCGGCGCCACCGATTTGCGTGGTAGGCATTTGGCTGACACACTATCGTCTGTTTGCGAGACGGGATTTGGGTAGGCTTGGCCGCGGCCGTGTTTTCGGTGAGCAGAACACGCTCAAGCGCGGAGACGAGCTGGGGTGGTCGGCGCAGCGGCCACCCACTATTAGGACGCATAAGCGGCGAACAATAGCTATAGAACCGCTGCCCCACTCTGCCCGGAACATTCGAAAGCCCAAAACGGATCAACGGAAGGTGCAAGGCCAACTAGCTGGCGCGGAAAGTCCGTGCGGCAGCTTCGTGGCGGCGTCACCGCAAGCTATGTCGATTTGAGATTGCCGCAAACCGGTTGCTCGTGACAAATCGCTGCCCTCAATTCGCGTCAGGAAGAGAATAGCACTTTCGAATGCTGTCGATCCCGCGAACGATGTGCCGGTAAAGTCGACTCTAGACAGGTTTGCGAGCGAAAATCGAACGTTTTCGAGTTTCGCGCCGGTGAATCGGGCGCGGCCAAGCTCTGCTTTCTCGAAGTTGACATCGATCAGCCGCGCGAGGCTGAAATCAGCGCGCTGCAATTCGGAGCTGGTAAATGAGGTACGTTCAGCTGAAAAGCGAACAAAACTCGCGCGGTGGCCTTCCACGCGCGTAAAGTTTGCTGCCTTGGCGGTGGCCCCGGCGAGTGAAGCTCGCGCGAGCTTCGCCTTCTCAAGATTGGCTCGGTTTAAGTTGGCACCACGAAGATCGGTCAGGCCAAAGTCAGTGCCTGATAGGTTTGCGCCTTCCAAATCGGCTCCTTCGAGCATGAGGTGACTCTTATTGCAACCGCTCCAGTTCAAACCCGGCATCGGCCAGCTCTTGCAGTGCGAGGCCTGTGCAGAATCCCTGGAAACAAGAGCCATCATTACCATCCCGAGCATCAAGGTGAGTGACCATGGCATCAAGCCCTGGCGCGTTCTGAAGACGCGCCCCGACCTTATTGGGACGCAGCGGGTTGGCGTGGTTTCGATCTTAAAGTCATTGTGTCGCATCACGATTGCAATCCCTTGACTCTTGCCGCATCCCCCGCCCTTCAATCGAGCGAATAATTCAACACCTATTTTGCATCTTATCGTTACCGGGCTTCGTTCGCTGACACATTGACGCGGGTCAAAGGGCCTGATTGGCCATGAGCGCCAGAATCGCCCCCCGCGCAATGCGCGCGCTTCATCCGATCTTTGACCCGCGTCAAAGCAGGTTCGTGGAGCCGCGTGCACAATGCCAAAGTTTGCGGCAGATAACGAACCTTGCGGAGGAGAGAATCGATGAAGGCGCTCGTCTATGAAGGACCGGGGCTGAAGTCGCTGTCGGAGCGCCCGATGCCCACGATCGCTGCGACGACTGACGCCATCGTTAAGATCACGAGGACCACGATCTGCGGGACCGATCTGCATATCCTCAAGGGTGATGTTCCAACCTGCACAGCAGGTCGTATCCTCGGCCATGAGGGCGTGGGCATCGTGGTGGAAACGGGAACTGGAGTGACCCAGTTTACAAAAGGCGACCATGTCCTGATTTCCTGCATCTCATCCTGCGGCAAGTGCAGCAATTGCCGGCGCGGAATGTACTCTCACTGCACCACCGGTGGCTGGATTCTCGGCAACACGATCGACGGCACACAGGCCGAGTATGTCCGCATTCCCCATGCCGACACTAGTCTCTACCCGATTCCACAAGGCGCCGATGAAGAGGCGCTCGTCATGCTGAGTGACATCCTTCCGACGGGCTTTGAATGCGGCGTGCTGAACGGCAAGGTGCAGCCTGGCGGGACAGTCGCCATCGTCGGTTCCGGCCCAATCGGACTGGCCGCGTTGCTGACGGCGCAGCTCTACTCTCCAGCCGACGTCATCATGATTGATCTCGACGAGAACCGGCTCAAGGTCGCGAAACGTTTTGGTGCGACGCGGACGATCCAGGCGGGCGGCGGGGACGCCTCTCGAAAGGTGTTGGCACAGACTGGAGGCAAGGGCGTCGACACTGCCATTGAGGCGGTTGGGATCCCCGCCACCTTCGAGCTGTGTCAGGAGATCGTCGCGCCTGGCGGCGTAGTCGCCAACATCGGCGTGCACGGCGTCAAGGCCGACCTGCATCTGGAAAAGCTATGGTCGCGCAACATTGCCATCACCACGCGGCTGGTGGATACGGTAACGACACCCTTGCTGCTAAAGACCGTGCAATCTGGAAAAATAGACCCGAGAAACCTGATCACGCATCGTTTCAACCTCAGGCAGATCGCCGATGCCTATGAAACTTTTGCCAATGCTGCGAGCACGAAAGCTCTGAAAGTGATAATTGAGACGGACGCTGCTCAACCTCTTCGGGCGCGCGACGCTACAGAGCTGCACACCAACGCCTCATCCCCAACCGACGTCTGGAGCTGCACTCTTATGACGCGCAGCGGTCTTGTCCTTCATGTTCGTCGCGTGCGTCCCGAAGACGATGTACTCTTGGCAGATTTCTTCACCCATGTAACTCCGCAAGACATGCGTTTCCGCTTTCTGGGCGGCATTCGGGAAATCAGCCGCGAGCGTCTGCTCTCTATGACGAAGGTCGATCACCGTTCCACCGAGAACTTCCTCGCTTTCGGCGAGGATAGCGAGACGATCATCGCCACCGCCATCGTAGCGTGCGACGCGTCGACGAGAGCGGAAGTCGCCGTCTCCGTACGTGCCGAATATAAGCATATGGGTGTGGCCTGGGAAATGCTGCGTCATGTCGCCCGCTTTGCGGAAGCCGCGGGCGCCAAATCCCTCGAATCGCTCGAAAGCCGCGCAAACCATGAGGCAATTGAACTGGAGAGGGAACAGGGTTTCGTTGCAGTTCCCTATGCGGATGATCCGACCTTAGTCCTGATCCGCAAGGATCTACGACAAATCTAGTGCAAAGCACATCGCAGGCGGCCGGCCATCGACATGGCTTGGCGCATTCGCAAAATGTGAATACGCAGGGACTACGAAGGGCCCGGAGCGCGCGAGGTAGCTGACGCGGGTCAGTAGCCGGGGCAGGATGTTTGCAAGTACAACTGGAAGGGTCTGTTTCGGCCGAAGACCAGCAACCTCACCACCTTGCCGAACCCACGCACACCAATGGGGCCAGCGTCGCTACCCTCTCGACAGCGCGCTGATGAAGGACCAGTTCCATTGTCTACGCCAGTGGCTTCAGATTGTCTCTAATGGGAGGGTGCCCAGAAGCGAAGGAGCGTCGACTATCCGTGTAACGCGTTCCATCTCCTGGGGTTGCGAAGCACGCGCGGTTCGAAGCACAGCAATCTACCGGCAGCGCTTCGCTACTATTGGCCTCAGAACTCCTGACGTTGCCGGTTTCTCCGAACTCACTGATCTCGAAGAAAGGCCTGAATCTCCTCGGGCGACACCTTTGCATCTTTGTTTGTGTCGACTTTGTCAAATATCCGCTTATGGATCGCAGAAACTTCTTCGAACGAGAGGGTACCGTCACCATCGACATCAGCAACAGCAAACATTATTTTCATCATATGAAACGGCATTATTCCTTGCCGCATCATGCGGTACTGCCGTCCCCCCATCATCGCACCCGGCATCATCTCGGAGTAACCGGTTTGGTCATCCTGCTTTTCTTCAGGCTGCTGGGCGGAGGACAGCGTCGAACCGCTGAATAGGAGCATGGCTGTTATTACAATGAATGCGGGTCTGGCCGTGGCCATGGGTTTCCTCCAACGTAGTAATACGAGCATAATTACCCCGCACACGAAGCCTTCTTAGGTTCGCTGCATTGACCGGCCGGTTTGCCGATCGGGCAAGTCTATCCCTGAGGCTCGTTCCTGACTAAGCGGTATTAGCGATAGCAACCGGCGCCCACTCAGAACGCTGCCCGCCCGCCCTCACTGCTTCAGCCGCAACGGGAGCAGCCGGCGGCATCTAACAGCCCCAGAGATATTCCGACGCTCAAACATACCTCAACTGACAAAACGCGACATTGACGCCAGTCAATAACGGAACTCAAAACTTCAGAGCGCGACCAAAGGAAGAAAGATTGATCGGCATCAACGAACGGATGCCGCCGCCCACTGGCGCTGGACGTCGGCTCTTCGGGGCGTAAAACGATAGCTGGAGAGTTGAAAGGTATGACGGTGTTTGCGGCGGAACTTGGCCAGGACGCAGCGCTCAAAAGCCACGCTAGCTCGCCGGACTGCTTTGAACCATCGTCTTCTTGGTCCGCGGCACGCGCGCCGTTTAGATTGGTCTGGAAGGCGATGTCGTCGATCACGCCGATGATGTTGGAAGATTCGCGGGACGACTTTTCGATCGGGTCCATGGCGCCGCAAGGTCGGCCGGGGTGCGAACGGCCCGTCTTGACCGGACCGATCGTCGGGTAGTCGCGAGGCCCTGCGCCGGCCGGGGATTAACCCGCCGGCTTAGGCGGCGCCCATCCCATATCCTGTTATACTTCGTGCATGATCGTTTGCAGGACCTCCGGAGCAGCGCATCGGCCTGCCGGTGAAAAGCGGAGCCATTCTCCAAGCGGGTCATGGCAGTCAGAATTGTCGCGAAAGTCTCGACTTGGCCGGAATTTGATCTCCGAGTATCCTCGATACGGGAACCCGTTTGAATATCGCCGCAGAGGCAACCATGTCGTTAGTGAAGTCAGGCATTACTATCTTAGCTTTGGTACCGTCGTGGGCCTGGGGTGAGTCGGAGGCCGAGAGAGGCCGGCTTTTGGTTGAGGCTAACTGCAGGAGTTGCCACGCTATCGGACTTAACGATGCGAGCCGCCATCCGGACGCTCCCCCATTCCGAACTCTTTCTGAGCGCCATCCGCTAGGCTCTTTAGCGGAGACTCTTGCCAAGGGCGTACCCATCGAACATCCCGATATGCCCAATTTCCTCGTGACAGCGAGTCAGATCGATGAAATCATCGCTTACATTGTAAGCGTTCAACCCTGACCTGAACGCGCAAGAGTGTTCACTTGGCTGCAGAACATTGCGGGATGTAAAGTGCTCCTTAAGCCGGAAGAGCGGTAATGCGACCGCCGTACTCTTGAGGAACTGCTCACAGGGAGCACTGCGGCAGTAGGCGATTCTTGAATCCCAAAGGGAAGGGCAATAGTCGGGGATGGCCTGACGCAAGTTTTGGTCCAGCACGACGACGTTCGCGGTTCGGATGGTTGGTCGTCACGAACGTCTGGAAAAGAGCTTGCCCATAAACATGCGCCTCCATGACCCAGTTACGCCGTTTGAGGTGATTTCTTCGCTCGCCCTAGCAGCACGACTGTTACGCTCAAGCTAATGCACATATTCCCCAGCCCTCGGGGAGCGGCAGGACTGCATCATCAAGTGAACGCGCACAAGCAGGCCCGGCGTCGTTGCTGCCCCACGGCGGCGAGCGGTCGAAGATACCGTCTCGCCTGGTTCGTAACTCTGCTCAATGATTGTCAGCTTCTGCTCGGCTGTCCACCGCCTGCGGCGGACAGCCGTCAGCAATTCAACATGTCGATACTCGTTAACATAAGCCCGTCCTCAAGCCTGGGCTTGAGCCTTTCTACTTATGCCGACTGTCCGGTCGAAAGGAGGTGCAGTTCAGGAAGGCAGTAAAACTGCCAAATCGCTGATTGGGTGGTATGAGTTCGGCGTGACCAATGAAGATGAACTGGCGATGCTGATCCGCGACGACACCCAAGTTCCTGAAGCCTAAATTGTCGCGATCATGTGGGGGCTATTCAAGAGGCGTCGAGCAGGTTTCGCCAAGATAACCCTGGCAACTTGTTCGAGCTGTTCGTGCGCCAGATTGGGCATTCGGTCTCGCCACTCATGGCCTAGCCTGCGGCCGCCGCCTCGACTTCTAAGAATGCCCTAATTTTGCTCTTTAGGTAGAAGCGCACGAACAACGTTCGTTGATCACCGTCGACAGCCCAAAGCGGGTGTTCACCCGTCCGTGTGATTGCCTGACACCAAGGCGTGGAAATGTCTTATTGTAAACCTACCAGACCAAGGGTGACGATGCCACTTAATGCAGTTGAGTTTGCAACCACCACAACGACTGCGCGCGAAATGTTGGAATCGATGTTTCGCCGATGCTCAAGGCGCAAGACACTCCTCGCATATGCCACATCCGTCGGAATCCATGACCCAGCTCGGGCATTTCCTTTGACAACATAAGCAGGTCGTGGTGGTCTCTGCGTCCCGTTTATCACTTGGGGGCGGTATGATTTCGATCTCGCGATCGGGAGTAAGTTCCGTTGCCACCTGTTCCATCTCGAGGCTCCATGTGGAGGATTCCTTTGAGATAGGGATGCGCCGATGGGTGGGCAAGCATAAACGTAACCGCTGGGAGGCCGTTGTTCCACCTCACTGCCGAGTGAGCCGCTTCTCTGCGCAACAGAGCCAGATCACAGTATCGCGGATCTCCCCTTGTGACTTTTCGGAGAAGGATTTCGATTTTTTTTACTTCGCGCTGCTTTTCGATCGATCTCTGATCTCCATGTCGAAGTTGCACTTGATGGAAACGGTCTGGGCAAGTGGAATGCGCGCTCTCTAATACACGTCTCGAAATTGCCTATTTATGCTCGCAGTGTTTAATGGTCACCGCCGAGCATGTTGAAGGCCGGCTGATCGGTGGCAGAGAAATCATTAAACCTGCGGTCGGCAACCTAGGAGGGCGTAATGAAACTTAGAATTTTGTTGGCGGCTTTGATCTCCTCCCTAACAATTGCTGCTCCCCTTTCTTCATTTGCCCAAGAGTGCGACGGAAATTACTACACGGGAATTGCAGCTACCCAACATTACGCTGGCGGCAAGGGCCAACCCGACAAAGCCTATGTATTTAAGCACAAGGGTGCACAACGGCTCCAAAAGGCGAAAGATGCAGCTGAAAATCGGCCGCCGAATTATCAAGTAACAGCCTATGAACCCGAAATCGTTTCAAGGCCCTGAGGAAAATTGCGGGTGTTGTACGATGGCTTTGGTGGCTGCGGGGAGCGCTGACGGTCTCGAGTTTCAGACCAATCCAGGACTTCATGCGAACGGATCTTCGATACGGCCGGAACGGCACGCGCGTCCTAAGATCCGGCATTAGGTAGCAAAAGCCACCAAAGGCGGCTTATGTAATTGACTCGTATGAGAAATTCATTGTTCGGCGAGTGCGTCGCGGATTTTAAGATAGCACCTGCAAGAGAGCCGATGGTGAACTGAGGAAGCCGCCAACTACCAGGCCAACGAATCCTAACGCCAACGCTCCGACGATGCCGTGGTTTTCCCAGCCGATGTAAGCACCTACAGCGGTTGCTGTCGCGATGATCGAAACCGTCCATAGGATTTTGATCAGCGAAACCGCACGACGAATGGCTGTTGGTTTGTCTTCGGTCATGCGGACATCAACTTTCTCAAACGCCTGTGTCTTCGATGTAAGTACGGAAAACCCATTCCACCAGAGGTTCAGGTTCATCATCCGTTGCAGCGGATCATTTCCGTTCTCGCCAGCCGCTTTTACGGCCTCGGCAATTAACCATTTGAGCCTTTCTCCGATCGACTCCCGCGGAAAGTCCAGGTAAGAACCTGGGTCATGTTCAGGATGATACGCATACAGCTCTGATCTCCCCGCGGCCTTCGGCCGCCGATCCGCTGTGCCTGCCGTCGACCTCTGGAGCCTGAACATGACGCTCATCGCCATCGCTACCGCCGCCATTGCCCACCGCAGCTACGCTTCGGTGTTGGCCGTCAGTGCCATGGGCGGGGGCTTGGAAATACGCCCGGCCTTACTCCGGATCGCGGAGGGGTTGAGCCATGGCGAACCCCGACGACACGCCCAAGGGCCAACCAGGGTAGTCGGGATGCCATTTCAGGTCTGGTGGTTTTTGCTACCTAATGCCGCTAAGATCAACGGGTACAGCTTCGAGATCCTCACTCTCATTGAGCGCGACGCTGAGTGACCCTAGCCGTGCAGCGCGGCGGCAGCCCGCCTAGCATCTTCCGGATGACTCCAATAGCCTGCCTTGCGAAGAGATCCTCGATTGGGTACGCCGGGTGATCGCCATCGACGATCGACGCTTCCAGGCGGCGGGATACGGCAGGTATATGAATGGGATCGACTTGAGAAAAAGGTAGCGCACCTTTGGTCGAGCCTTTGCACCGTCCTGACGCGCCTTTCACTTTGGCGACTAGACTCCGGCCATCGAACTCGGACGACGAAAAATCAATCCCAAAGATTGTTTTGCAGTAGTCCAGCAGCCTCATCGGTACTGCGGTAGCGGTCTGCGCAAACATTCGTTGTGCGGCGGCTCTTGCTATCCCACGGGGACTTATACCGGAAACTGCCAGTACGGATGCAGGCGGGGACCGATGTGGCAAAAGGAGCGCCTACCCCCACGGGAATGGTGAGGACTTGGAAGAACTCGACGCCGATTGGCTTTGATTGCTGTTGCACTGGCGCTTGTTTTTCCGACCATCGCCAGCGCACACGGCGGCAGATCCAGAAAGAGATCTCTTCCTGGCCACTGCTGCCACATGGACAGGAGCTTCGGCCCCTCACCCGGAAGCCGCTGCGGACCGGGCCGCGCCGGCGACCGGGCAATATTGACGGCGTCGTCTCTCACGCCGCTCCCGCACCTAAAGCTTCTGATGCGCGAGCGGCCTCGAAAATAGAGAGACGGGCGCTTCGGGTGCCCCGATTATAGCCATTCTAAATCGGGGAATGGTGGCCACCAGCATCAAGTTTGGCGGCAAACGGCCTCTCGGCATCTGTCGACATTCCGGCGTCTCGGCAAGCCTCAACGAACGCTTCGCGTGCGATGGCAACTGGCGTCATTCGGTTAAGCGCCCGGCGACAAGTTTGAACCGCCCTGTTGTACTTACGGCCTCTATAAATAGTCCATTCGCCTTCCAAGAAATCGAGAACGTCGTTGACAGACGCAAATACCTGTCGTGTGCCGTCCTTCATCTGAACCGAGATGGGTGTCATGAGCAACAGTTCGGGATTAAGCATGGTGATCTCCCTTCGCATTGGTGCCATAAGAAGACTCTCCAGCGGCCGTGCCAGGCACGGTGCCGATCTCAAAGGCCGGCGCTATTGGCAACCTTGCGTCGATCGCGGGCGCTAGAAGATGGTGTCTCTCGGCGAACGCAACGAAAAGACCCCGCACAGTCTCTGCTTCAACCTCACCCCGCAATGCAGCTAGACAGGCCTTGAGCGCCACCGAATGTGCCGCATCCCCCGAAGGGGCTGGCCACTCGACGAGGAGACGATAAGCGTCCATCACTGAGCGGATTTCCCCGGGGAAACCAAGGCCAACAAGAATGCTAACAGGCCGCTCGAACATATCGGGTTTCATCGTGCTCTCCTTTCCAACCCGGAATGCCGATGGGCGCCTTGAAACCGGCGCCCAATTTACGTCAGCTACGCAGCATTCGATGCTTCGATTTGCATCTGAGCTTTTGACTGCTCAACCGCCGCAGCTGTTTCGATCGCGATTTTGCGTGGCTTCATCTCCTCCGGGATTTCCCGAACGAGACCGATCTCTAGAAGGCCGTTGTTCAGATCCGCGCCCATCACTCTGACGTGGTCGGCAAGCTCGAACCGATGCTCGAACGGTCGGCCGGCGATCCCGCGATGCAGATAGGCTTCGGAAGAGGTCTCGTGCTTCTTGCCGACGACCGTCAGAAGATTGGTTTGAAACGTGATATCGAGATCGTCGCGAGTAAAGCCGGCCACCGCAATCGAAATCCGGTAGCTATCGTCACCGGTCTTGGCAATGTCGTAGGGAGGCCAATCACTGATCGACCGAGCGCGCTGCGCGTTTTCGAGCAAATTGAAGAGCCGGTCGAACCCGACAGTCGAACGGAACAGGGGTGCGTAGTCGTAAGTTGTTGCCATAACCATATCCTCCTTGAGCAACATGGGTATGGAAGCGCCGAAAGACGACGCTCCCAGCAAGGCCAGCCCTGCACGAGCGGCTGGCGGCAAGCGATTTGGTTAGCATGGACTTCGGTTTCAAGGGCCCATGCAAAAAAAATCACGTGCGCTTTTCGACGTTCTTAAACGACTGCATCTGCAGACTTAAAAGCCCAACAGAGGACTCAGTTCAGTCGGAACTCGCCATCCACGCGTCGCCACTCATTCGGGCCGATCAGATGGTGATGCGTATAGCGAACGGAATGCAGCGGACCGTCAAGATTGGCTTGCCAGAAATCGAGGAATTTCTGCATCTCAGGAAACTCGGGAGCAAGATCGTAATCCTGCCAGATATAGGTCTGCAGAACGGATTCGAAATCGGGAATGCGGTAAAGGATATGCGCGGTGGTCAGTCCGTAGCCGTTTATTTGACGCTCGAAATCCGATGAATATCGCATGTTTCATCTCCGTTGCTGAACAAGCACCAAGGTGGCGCAATTGTTCGCGGTCATCAACGAAATTCTAAACGTCAAGGAGGGCTTTGTTGTTCCTTTACAGCATGTTAGCAGCCGCACGATGCGAGTGCTGATTTTTTTGATTTCACCCCTTGAATTCGAAAAATTGTGAAACCAGATGATTTTGCGCAAAACGCTCATTTGAGGTTTTGCACCCGTCCGGACTGTCAGGTCCGATGATGGGGAACAACGTCAATAGTGTTTGTCCATTGGAGGAAAACATGTCTTTCCGACCGCTGCATGATCGCATTCTCGTCCGCCGGGTTGACTCAGAAGAGAAAACTAGGGGCGGCATCATCATTCCTGATACGGCAAAGGAGAAACCCCAGGAGGGAGAAGTCGTTTCCGTCGGACCTGGCGCACGCAATGAAGCGGGCCAAGTCCAGGCGCTGGACGTCAAGGCAGGCGACCGTATTCTGTTCGGTAAGTGGTCAGGGACCGAGATCAAGATCAATGGGGAAGACCTGCTGATCATGAAAGAAAGCGATGTCCTCGGTGTCCTCGAAGCCCAAGTCGAGCGCAAGCAGGCAGCTTGAGCCAACCACACCATAAATCCATCAGTCAAATAGCTGCCTATTGAGGAGTTAAGGAAATGGCTGCGAAAGAAGTCAAGTTTCATACCGATGCCCGTGAACGCATGCTGCGTGGGGTCGATGTTCTTGCCAATGCCGTCAAGGTGACGCTCGGCCCAAAGGGGCGCAATGTCGTCATCGACAAGTCTTTTGGCGCCCCTCGCATCACCAAGGACGGTGTCTCGGTCGCCAAGGAAATCGAGCTGGAAGACAAGTTCGAGAATATGGGCGCGCAGATGCTGCGCGAAGTCGCCTCCAAAACCAACGATCTCGCCGGTGACGGGACGACTACGGCCACTGTGCTTGCGCAAGCGATCGTCAAGGAAGGCGCGAAGGCCGTTGCTTCGGGCATGAATCCTATGGATTTGAAGCGGGGCATCGACCTTGCGGTTGACGCGATCGTGAGGGAACTCAAGACAAACGCCCGCAAGATCTCCAATAATTCGGAGATCGCTCAGGTCGGCACCATCTCGGCCAACGGCGACGAGGAGATCGGCCGCTACCTGGCTGAGGCGATGCAGAAGGTGGGCAACGAAGGTGTCATCACCGTCGAGGAGGCCAAGACTGCAGAAACCGAACTCGAAGTCGTTGAAGGCATGCAGTTCGACCGCGGCTATCTCAGCCCGTATTTCGTAACCAATGCTGACAAGATGCGAACTGAGTTTGACGATCCCTACATCCTGATCCACGAAAAGAAGCTTTCCAACCTTCAGGCCATGCTGCCCGTTCTCGAAGCGGTGGTGCAATCCAGCAAGCCGCTGCTCATCATCGCTGAAGATGTGGAGGGCGAAGCGCTAGCGACGCTGGTCGTCAACAAGTTGCGCGGCGGCTTGAAGATTGCAGCGGTCAAAGCTCCGGGCTTCGGCGATCGCCGCAAAGCCATGCTTGAAGATATCGCCGTTCTCACCGGCGGCACGGTTGTCTCCGACGACGTCGGTATCAAGCTCGAGAACGTCACCCTCGACATGCTCGGTCGGGCAAAGAAAGTTGCGATCGAGAAGGAGAACACAACGATCATCGACGGCGTTGGCGCCAAAGCTGATATCGACGGCCGTGTCGCACAGATCCGCGCCCAGATCGAAGAAACCACGTCTGACTACGATCGCGAGAAGCTCCAGGAGCGTCTGGCCAAACTGGCCGGCGGTGTTGCTGTCATTCGAGTGGGCGGGTCGACTGAGGTAGAGGTGAAGGAAAAGAAAGACCGCGTCGACGATGCGCTGCATGCCACCCGAGCGGCCGTTGAGGAAGGTATTCTTCCGGGCGGCGGTGTCGCGCTGCTAAGGGCCGTCAAGGCGCTCGACGATCTGCCTTCGGCCAATCGAGACCAAAAGGTTGGGATCGAGATCGTTCGACGTGCAGTCGAGGCCCCGGTTCGCCAGATCGCTGAGAATGCTGGCGCAGAAGGCTCAATCATCGTCGGCAAACTGCGCGAGAAGACGGACTTCTCCTACGGCTGGAACGCCCAGACCGGAGAATACGGTGATCTTTACACCCAGGGCGTGATCGACCCGGCCAAGGTCGTGCGCACAGCGCTCCAGGATGCTGCCTCGGTCGCTGGCCTTCTGGTAACTACCGAGGCGATGATTGCAGAAAAGCCGAAGAAGGACGCCGCGCCAGCACTACCGGCCGGCCCTGGCATGGACTTCTAAAGTGATGGTTCAGGCCCGTTCTCCCGAGAGCGGGCCTGACGACTCCACCGATCGGCCCCGCCGGCTGGTCCACAGGTTGGTGGTGCCGCAACTATTAAGTGAGGTAGAAATGCAAATGAAGATGTTTGACCGGCCACTTTACCTGCGTGAAAGGAAGGATCTGATCCTCGAAATCACAAACCTAGACGATGCGATCGATTTCCTTGAGGAGTGGTCCAAAGGAGACCGTGACATCATTCACGACGCAACCCTGAAGACGTGCTACCTCGCCCACGACGGACATAAGCCCCTTCAGGTGGCGCGAGACGCACTGCGCGCCTTCGCGAAGAAGAAGGGTATACTCGTGAAAACTCCCGCGGTTGCGCCGTGGATGATCAAAGCAAAGTCCGGCGGCGGGCGACTCTCGCCTTAAACCAACCTTCCCGCGAGAGGCTGCGAGGACCGCTGGCGTCTAGCACGGACGCTTTTTCCCGAATTAAGGATATGGCCGTCGGACGGTTCGCTGTCCGGCGGCGGAGGAAGCGTCAGGCTGAACGGGTAACCTGCCGGCTTCGGGGTAGAGCAGATGTTTCCCCGGGTCCCTTGTTTGGCGCGCGGGATCTCAGCGAGCCTAGTCTAAGTCTAGAGGCGACGACGCTTTACCCAGCTTCACCGACGGTTCTCGGGCCCAGACGCGCAGCTTGCCGAGCGTCGAGACGAAATCGGATATTCCCTTTTCGCCTGGAAGCTCGATTGTACCCTCATCGAGGCCATCGGCGATCCCGGCTTTTTCGATCAACGGCATCGCCGAGGGGTCGTAGCCGATGAACTTGCAGTGCTGGAAGGCGTCCGCCACGAAATCGCGGGCGGTGGCTTCCTTTACGAGGTCGTCGATGGCGTCAGCCGAAGTCAGCAGGACGACGGCGTCGAACAGCACGGAGGGACCGCCATCGATCATGTGATGTGCTTCTATCCAGGTCCCGTCCGAGGCCGTAGCGCCCCCGACCTTCGGAGCGACAAGTTCGCAGGCCCCCTTTTCCTTGGCGACCGCCGCCGTCAGGCCGTTTAACAACGCTGCATCCAGACCGTCGGTGATCAGGATGCCGAGCTTGCGGCCCTCGAAGCGTTTCGGTCCGCGTTCCACGATGCTGAGCGCTGGGGACGGTTCAAGATCCTGCCGTGTTGGCATGGCCGCATCAGCCGGGCTTGGCATCGAATGGAAGCCGAGCTTCTGGGCAACGGCGGTTGCTAGCGTTTCGTCGATATTGAGGAGATGGGACACCATCCGTTCGCGGATAGCCGGCGTTTCGACCTTGCTCAGCTCGAATGTCAGCGCGGCCGCTATGTGGCGTTGCTCGGGAGCGGTCTGGCTGATGTAGAATTGGCGAGCCTGGCTGTAGTGGTCGGCAAAGCTCTCAGGCCGTAGCCGCGCCTTCGTCCCTGTCTCTTCGGCGGGGAAATGCCGGTAGCCGCTCATCGGCGATTCCCGTGGCCCCTCCGCAAAGGAGTTCGGCTGGTAGTTCACTCTACCGATCGGATTGCGCATAGCCATGTGGCCATCCTGCTGGAAATGCGCGAAGGGACACTTCGGCGCATTAATCGGAAGATGGGTAAAATTGGGACTGCCGAGACGTTTCAGCTGCGTATCGAGATAGGAGAAGTTACGCCCCTGTAGGAGAGGATCGTTACTGAAATCGATGCCAGGCGGAACGTTCTGCGTCATGAATGCTACCTGCTCGGTCTCGGCAAAGAAGTTGTCCGGCATGCGATCAAGGACGAGCCGTCCAATCGGCTGGGGCGCCAGGACCTCCTCGGGAATGATTTTCGTCGGATCAAGCACGTCGAAATCAAAGCTGTCTGCAAATTCCTGATCGAAAAGCTGAACCTGCAATTCCCATTCCGGGAAATTGCCCGACTGTATTGCCTGCCAAAGATCGCGGCGGTGAAAATCCGGGTCGGCGCCATTGATCTTCACCGCCTCGTTCCAGGCTACCGACTGGAGGCCCAGCTTCGGCTTCCAGTGAAACTTAACGAAGGTCGACTCGTCCTTTGCATTGACGAGGCGGAAGGTGTGAACGCCAAACCCTTCCATGAACCGGAACGAGCGGGGGATCGCGCGATCCGACATCACCCACATGATCATGTGCATGCTTTCCGGCGTGAGGCTGATGAAGTCCCAGAATGTATCGTGGGCAGATTGCGCCTGGGGAAAGGCGCGGTCCGGCTCCGGCTTCACCGCGTGAATAATATCGGGAAACTTGATTGCATCCTGGATGAAGAAGACAGGAATGTTATTGCCTACCAGGTCCCAGTTGCCCTCCTTGGTGTAGATTTTTACCGCGAAACCGCGGACGTCGCGGGCAAGATCAAACGACCCCTTGCTGCCGGCAACTGTGGAAAAGCGGACGAACGCCGGTGTCTTCTCACCTGCTCGCTGAAAAACATCAGCCCGGGTATAGGCGGCGAGCGACTCGTAGGTTTCGAAATAGCCGTGCGCTCCATAGCCTCGAGCGTGGACTACCCGCTCGGGGATGCGCTCATGGTCAAAGTGGAAAATCTTTTCACGGAAATGAAAGTCGTCAATCACAAGCGGACCGCGTGGCCCAACGCGCAGGGAGTTTTGGTCGTCGGCAACGGGGCCGCCCTGAGCGGTGGTCAGGACGGGCGTATCGTCTTCCGCGATCTGGTGAAGCTCGCCTCCTTCCCCGCGGCGCACCTTTTGATCATGGATCGTCACAGTTTCCCGCTGCTTCAAGGTCGACTTTTCTTGAGATTTCTTGGCCATGGGGCGAACTCCGTTGTTTCGAATTGATTGGCCGGGGGACTACGCGGAGAGTGCGCACTTGCCTGTGCCGGAATGAAAAAGCCGCCGTTCACGGCGGCTTCTCCATGTCGAGTTGGACTACTCGGCGGCCTGCTTGGACGCCTTTAAGTTTGCCGCAGCTTCGCCCAGTGCCGTCAGCTTTTGATCGGTGGCGATCTCCTCCTGGAGATTGGCGTCGAGCAGTGGAACGGCTTCATCGAGACCAAGCTGGGCGGCCCACGATTTGAGCGTCCCATAGCGGGCAATTTCATAGTGTTCGACCGCCTGGGCCGACGAGATGAGGCCGGCATCGAGGGCGGGACTGTCACGGTACTCTTCCATGATTTCTTCGCCTTCGGCGAGGATGCCTTGGATGGCTTCACATGTCTTACCCCGCAGAGGTTTTCCGATAATCTCAAAAACCTGCCCCAGCCGCTCGATTTGACCTTCGGTCTCGTCCCGGTGCTTGAGGAAGCCAGCTTTGCCTTCTTCAGACCGCGCAGCCCGTGCCATCTTTGGGAGCGCCTTGAGGATTTGCTTTTCCGCGAAATAGATGTCCATGAGGGTATCGTGGAAGAGATCGCTCAGGACTTTCGTCTTGGTAGCCATTTGGTGGCCTTTCTCTCATTTCGAGTTGAACTACATCAGTTCACTCTTTGAACAGTTCACAGGTGGGGGTCACCAAGTCATCAATCCGCATGACCTCAGACCACACCAAACGTTGTGGCGCCGGCTATGTTCCGGTTTCTGTGAAAAGGAGCGTCGAAAACTCGCAGTGCCAAAGATCCGCGACGCAGTGAACTCATTCTTTCTTTCTGCAGGATGCCGTTTTCCTTCTGACGATCCCGTGTTCAGGGACGTTTGAAGTTCGGCTTTCGTGAGCAGAATCGGCGCCACCAATGGGAACTCGATTGACACCGGTGGTCCTGAATAGATGGGTTGGGAAATTTAAGTTGGCCAAAACTGGAACAAACAGTGTGCCCGGCGGTTCCAAGCCGAGACTATTAGATTCCTGACAAATACAACTCCGTTTCCCCAAACGCGGTGGTCGTCAAGACGTTCGCGACTGTAGATGTGCGAAGTGAGTAATGCGAAAGATTGTCGTCATCAGTGATTTCCAGGACGGCTGGCCACCGGTTTCAACAGTCCCGACTAAGTCAGAGCGCTTGGCGGCCTGGGCATCGACTTTCGCGGATGATTTGGCTGCTCGGCCAACCGCAGAAGACAATGTCGAGGTAAAGGGTAGCTATCTCGAACGAATGCCAATTGCCTGCGTAGCCGATGGCCTAGTCGATCGGGCGGAGATCTGGAGCCATTGGCTGGCCAGCGGCCCCCCACCAACGGTAAGAGAAAGTTCCTTCCTGACACGGCGCTCGTTCCACCTCGACGGTAACACCCCTCCGTTTTCGTCGGACGACATGCTTGCTCATATCGAGATCTATGGCGCTCCGGATATTCTCTGTGTCTGGGGCCTAGGGGTCGATGAGGAAATCCTGCAGGCTTGTCGAAACAGCTTCAAAATCTATAACTCGATCGACGCGCCGGCGTTGCGGGTCCCTTTCGCCACGAGCCGCCACTTCGATCTGATCCTGACCGGATCAGAAGAGCAGAGCCGCGAGGTCGAGGCGTGTCACCCGGGCAAACGCACCGCGGTCCTTCCGATCGGTCCGGAATTTGCAGCACCGTCGATGTTCTACCCAATCGAGGGGGCCAAGCCTTACGACATAATTTATGTAGCCGCCGCGCAACCCTATAAGCGTCACGATGTCCTGTTTCACGCGCTCGCCAAGATGCCGAAGTCCGTGCGCGCACTTTGCGTTTTCGGCTACGGCGATCGATCGGATCAGTTGCGTCAACACGCGGCGGAATTGCAGATTGATGTCGACTTTGTCGGACCTCCAGGCGTCTCCTTTGCGGAGGTCAACAGGTTGATGAATCTCGCTCGCATGGGCGTGGTGTGCGGGGTCGATGACGGGGCCCCGGCGGTCCTCACCGAATACATGCTCGCAGGTTTGCCTGTACTTGCCAACGCCGAACTGCGATGCGGCCAGCAATACATAACCCCGCAGACCGGCGCGACCGCAACGTCGGACGAGTTTCATATTGCTATTGCCCAGATGTTGTCGCGGCTTACCGACTTTAGTCCACGCGACGCAGTCCTCCGATCTTGGACTTGGCCACACTCCATCAAGAAACTTCGCCAGCTCATTCGAGCCGAACAGTCAGCAAACAAGGAGGCGCGCGTCAATTGAAGTTGTTCGGGCCTACGAACATCTCAGCGCGGAATGAGTATGGATGTTCTAACCGCAGATCCGAAGAAAAAAGAGAGTTCTTCTAATGCTCGCGCGCCGGTGATTTGTTTTTCACACCTGCGGTGGGATTATGTCGTGCAGCGGCCACAACACCTCATGAAGCGGTTTGCTCGCGACCGACACGTCTACTTCTTTGAAGAGTTTATTCCGACAGACCACCATCTGGCCTATCTGGAAATCCATCCTTTCGCGGGCACGACCGTAAAATCCGTTAGGCCCCGAATTCCCAGGGAATGGACCGAGGCACAACGAAACACGGGTTTGGCCGGATTGCTCGACGAGCTTCTGGACCTTGTTGGTCATCCCAAGCCAGTCCTGTGGTTCTACACACCAATGATGTTTCCATTTGCCCGGCATGTCGATGCGGCCGCAATTGTTCATGATTGCATGGACGAACTTGCCAACTTCAGATTCGCGCCGGCAAATATGGTGAAACTGGAGCGTGAGCTGATGCATCGGGCTGATGTGGTCTTCACAGGTGGCCATAGCCTCTACGACGCCAAGCGCCTCCTGCATGACAACATTCATCCCTTTCCCTCCAGCGTGGATGTGGGGCACTTTCGGTCGGCACGAACGGTGCCGATCAGCCCACCGGACCAAGCGGATCTTGCTGGCCCTGTCCTCGGTTTTTGCGGAGTCATCGATGAGCGTCTTGATCTGGAACTGATAAGCGTCTTGGCGGCACGACGGCCGTCCTGGTCAATCGTTCTCATTGGTCCGGTGGCCAAGATCAGGGAGGAGGATCTTCCTCGCGCACCCAACATCCACTACCTCGGCCAGAAGGACTACAAGGTCCTGCCTGCCTATTTCTCTGGGTGGAACGTGGCTCTAATGCCGTTTGCCATGAATGAGGCCACCCGGTTTATCAGCCCGACAAAGACCCCGGAATACCTGGCAGCCGGGCTTGCCGTGGTCACTACGCCGGTTGTCGACGTCGTGCGTCAATACAAAGACATCAGCGGGGTCTTCTTTGCATCCGATGCGAGCGAATTCGTTGAGGCATGCGAAGCCGCAATGAATTTAAAGCCCCGGTCAGGAAAATGGCTGAAAGGCGTCGATGAATTTCTGTCGACGGTCTCATGGGATGAGACTCACCGGAAAATGGACGGATTGGTGCAGGAAGCGGCTGAAACAAATCTGCGCTCGATATCGCCCATTTCGCGAAAACCGGCAAAAATGAGATCTAAGCGCCGTGCTTATGATTTTTTGATTGTCGGCGCCGGTTTTGCTGGGGCAGTCCTTGCCGAGAGGCTGGCAAACAAAGGCAAGCACAATGTGCTCGTCTGCGATCGGCGATCCCACATCGCAGGCAATGCGTACGATTTCTACAACGAACATGGCGTTCTTGTTCACAAATATGGCCCGCACATCTTCCACACCAACAGCGAAATGATCTTCGACTATCTTTCGCGCTTTACCGCGTGGAGGCCATACGAACATCGCGTGCTTGCTGATGTAGAGGGCAAGCTCTTGCCGATACCGATCAATCGCACAACCCTCAATGGGCTGTACGGACTTGATTTGAAGGACGACGACGCGGCTGCCCAGTACCTCGCCTCCAAGGCGGAGCCGATGGACCGGGTGCGCACTTCGAAGGACGTCGTTATCGCGCAGGTCGGATTGGATTTGTACCGGACATTTTTCGAGGGCTATACGCGCAAGCAATGGGGACTGGATCCTTCTCAACTCGACAAGGCAGTTACCGCCCGCATTCCTACTCGCACGAACACCGACGATCGCTACTTCCAGGACACCTTCCAGGCGATGCCAAAGGAGGGCTACACGAAGATGTTTGAGAATATGCTGGATAGCGATCGCATCGATATTCGGCTCAACACCGACTTTAGAGATGTCCGGGATGAGTTCCCCGGCACGCATATCATCTTCACCGGACCGATCGACGAGTTCTTCAACTATCAGTATGGTCGGCTTCCTTACCGGTGCCTGCGGTTCGAACACACGACCTACGACCAGCGGCGAATTTTGCCCGTCGGGGTTGTGAATTTTCCCTCTGAAGAGATTCCTTACACGAGAGTGACCGAATTCAAGCACATCACCGGGCAAGTCCATCCCAAGACGAGTGTGTGTCACGAGTACGCGTGTTCAGCCGGAGACCCTTACTATCCGATCCCAAGGCCCGAAAATCAGGAGCTCTACAATCAGTACGCGCTTCTTGCTCGCTCGCGCAGCGATGTGACCTTCGTCGGACGACTGGCGAGCTACCGCTACTACAACATGGACCAGGTTGTGGGTCAGGCACTTTCGACTTTCAAGCGATTTGCGGCCAGGGACACGGCGGACCATAGCTTGGGTGTTCGATGAGCCCTCTCATGAAGCCAAAACAAAAGCTCGTCCTTGCGACCGATAGCTGCGATGCATCGGGCATGGGTGCCCACATGCTTATTCTCGGCGAGGGGTTCAGCGAACGCTTTGAAGTTACGATGGTGTTGCCGCGAGGATGCGAGGGCAACCTTGCTTCGAAAGCCTTCGCACTCGGCTTGGCGGTCAAAGAGTTCGACGACATCGCCGAGTGCGGCTTGTGGCTGAAATCGGTCGATGCCGATCTTATTCATGTTCACGCAGGCATCGGCTGGGAAGGCCATGGGCTCGCACACGCCGGAAAAGTCGCAGGTGTTCCGGTTATCAGAACGGAGCATTTGCCGTTTCTCCTCACCGAAGGAGAACAGAAGGCGGCGTTCTTCGAGGGTCTTGGCTTCGTCGAGCGACTGGTTGTCGTCTCCCCCGCGGCGCGGTCGACTTTCCCGAGTGAGAGCGTCGATCCAAACAAGATCAAGGTTGTCCGAAACGGAATTCCACCGCTTCGCGATGGCATCGAGGTGCGGTCTGAGTGGGGTTCCCAACGATCAAACACCCTTATATCGGTTGCGCGCTTCACACGGCAGAAGGACCACCTGACCTTGGTCAGGGCGATGCCTCGCGTCCTGCAACAATTCCCCAATGCTGTGCTGCTACTGGTTGGTACCGGTCCTGAAGTCGGCAATGTGAAGAATTTGGTCGCAGAGCTCGGACTTGAACGCGCTGTGTTGTTTGCAGGGCAGCGCAACGACATAGCCTCGCTGCTGGCATCGGCGGACGTTTTCGTTCTCTCATCGCTGTTTGAAGGGCTGCCGCTGGCGGTTCTTGAGGCGATGTCGGTGGGGGTCCCTGTCGTTGCGACTTCGATCGGAGGGACGATTGACGCTCTTGGAGACGAGCATCCCTTCCTTGTCGAGCCCAGCAATCCGGAAGGGCTTGCTGAGGGGATTATCTCCGTCCTAGCCGATCCGGCAGGGGCAGCTCGCACGGGAGAGGCGCAGCGACGAAGGTTCAAGCAACAATTCACCGCAGCCCGGATGGTCGAGGAGACCGCAGAAATCTACCGATCCGTTCTCCATTCAGCGATCGCCAACGAAAGAGAGCATCGAACCATGAAACGCACGCGCATCGGTTTTATTGGAGTGGGCGGGATCGCGTCCCGCCATCTCGATATTTTGGCGGAATTCGACGACGTGCAACTCGTAGGCTTTGCCGATCCCGGCATCGAACGGGCCCAGCATGCGGCAGGCCGATTTGGCGCCAGAGCCTTTACTTCCTCTGCCCAGATGCTAGGCGAACTGGAACTGGATGCCGCCTATATCTGTGTCCCCCCATTTGCGCATGGCGATGTCGAGCGAGAGCTCATTTCGGCTCGGATTCCATTTTTTGTCGAGAAGCCAATCAGCCTGCATCTCGATCTTGCCAGAGAGCTCGCCGCGGGCATTGCTGCGGCCGGCCTGATTACCGCGGTGGGCTATCACTGGCGATACCTCGACACCGTCGAGGAAGCGCGCCGATGCCTGGCTGAGAACCCTGCACAACTTGTTTCGGGCTACTGGCTCGATCAGACTCCACCCCCGAAGTGGTGGTGGAAAAAGGAGACATCAGGCGGGCAAACCGTCGAACAGACGACCCATATCGTCGATCTCGCCCGTTATCTTGTCGGCGATATCGTCCGGGTATTCGGCCAGACGACGCATAGAAAAAGGGATGACTTTCCAGATCTCGATGTTGCCACTTCGAGCACGGCCAGCTTTTTATTCGCAACAGGTGCGATCGGAAACATTGCGTCCACGTGTGCCTTGAAGTGGGGGCATCACATGGGATTGAACCTTTTCGCCGATGGCTTGGCGATTGAACTGACAGACCATGACATCATGGTGGATGTCGGGGCGGGGAGGCCGGTGCGCCGGGCCGACGGAGACCCGGTGCGGCTGGAGGATCGCGACTTCGTCGATGCGGTGCGGGGCCGCGAAAATCGCATTCGTTGCCCTTACCATGAGGCGCTCGCGACCCACTGCATTGCTTTAGCTCTGAGCAAGTCTGCCGAAACCGGTCAGCCGATCGACCTCCACAGCTTTTAGGAATTGCGCCGATGTTCAACCGCACCATAAGATCCCTCGGCGTCGAGCGCCCTGGCAAAATGTACTTTCTGGAATATGAGGAAGAGGCGCCAGCCGACGGTCACGTACAGCTCGACACACTCTTTACCGGGTTTTCGGCCGGGACCGAGTTAACGTTCCTCAAAAACACCAATCCCTACTTTCATTCGCGCTTCGATCGCGAGCGGGGGGTTTTCATAGAGAACGAACCTGACCTGTCATATCCTGTTCCCTTTCTAGGCTACATGGAGGTGGCGCGGGTCGCAGACACAAACGCCGCCGGCTACGCAACAAACGATATCGTCGCTGCAACCTACGCCCACAAGACCGGCCATGTAGCCGACCCGTTTTGCGACCTTCTCGTCCCACTTCCCACCACGATCGATCCGCTGCTTGGCATCTTCGTCGCACAAATGGGCCCGATAGCTGCCAATGGCATTCTCCATGCCGATGCCGATGCGTTCGGAACGGCACTGCCCTTCCTGGGGTGCGGTGTCGTCGGTCGACGCGTATTGGTTATCGGAGCTGGGACCGTGGGCTTGCTCACAGCGCTCTTTGCCAAGACCCTTGGCGCTTGCCAGGTCGTCGTCGCGGATCCGTCACAGTTCCGCCGAGAAAAGGCAGAGGCGATGGGCATTCAGGCAATGTCAGAGGAACACGCCTGGCAACACGCGAAGACGCACTGGCACGACGGCGCTGGAAGCCGCGGAGCCGATATCGTGTTTCAGACCCGGGCCCATTCGGAAAGCCTTAACGTCGCACTCAAGGCCGTACGACCCCAGGGGAGCGTGATTGACCTGGCATTTTATCAGGGTGGAGCTGCCAGGCTGAGATTGGGTGAGGAGTTCCACCACAATGGCCTTAACATACGCTGCGCGCAGATCAATCGTGTTCCACGCGGTCTTTCATCGCATTGGAGCCAACGCCGGCTTGCGGGCGAAACAATCGACCTGTTGGCCCGTGAGGGCGAACTGATCAAACAGCACATGATCACCCATGTGATCCCCTTCGAGGATGCTCCGGAGTTTCTTTCGGATCTGCTGCAGCGGAGGTTTGAGTTCTTGCAGATTGTCTTCAAGGTGGGGCCATGACGGGTTCATGCCGTCCCAAGACCGTCCTCTTCGTCTTCGGCTGGTTGGTGGTGGGAGGAGAGGAAACCGAGGTTCGTCTTCTTGCGGCCAATATCGACCGTTCGCGCTACAAAATCGATGTGGTCGCATGTTTGCACAAGGACGGCATGCCCGCGCAGACGCATCAGCAGCTGCGGGCTTTGGGCATCGAAGTGGACACTGCGCCCTATTCTATGTCGCTCGAAGAGACCGTTGCCTATCTCGCCGACAAAATTCCTTCTTATGACGTGGTGGTTTCATGTCAGAATGTTGCAGACATTTACCCGGCACTTGAACGGCTGCACATTCGCCCGCCGTTGATCGAGCATGGTGGCCTGGTTCTGGAAGCTTTGAGCGGACCGAAACATTTGACCAGTCGCTATGTGGGTGTCTGTCGCTCCATTCGCGACGCCGCCGCGTCTCGAATGCCTGGGCGGGAATGTGATGCCCGAGAGATCCCATCGATGGTCGATCTCAAGGAGTTCGAGCCGAGCCGGCGGTCTGCAACGCGCCGGCAACTTGGCATCTACGACGACACGATCCTGGTCGGCTGGGTCGGGCGTCTTGATGCAAAAAAGAATGTCGAGACCTTCATCGAGGCGGCCGCGATTATTCACGCACAAGATCACACCATGCGCTTTGTGATTGTGGGCGGACCAGATGCATTCATGCCCGAATATGCGCAGCATGTGAAGGCTCTGTGTGGCAAGCTTGGATTGGATGCCGTCTTGAGCTTCCTGGGTGACCGGGTCGACGTCGCGGACCTGCTTGCAGCGTTCGACGTGTTCGTCTGGCTTTCGCGGGACGAGGGCATGCCCCATGTCATTTCTGAGGCTGGGGCCGCCTGCCTTCCGGTCATTGCAACGGCCGACAACGGTTCACGACAACAGATCAAACACGGCCTTTCTGGCTATTTTGTCGGACATGACGATCCACTAGCAGTGGCAGAGGCCGTCACAATGCTTGCCGGATCGCCGGAGTTGCGCGCCAGCTTCGGTCTACAGTTGCGTTTGCATGTAGAGAAGACTTACAGCGTCGAAGCGGTGGTTCCGCAGTGGCAGGCGCTTTTTGACGAAGTCCTTGAGGAAAGGACGCCGTGCGCTCCGACCGGACTGTTCCAGTCTTTCTTCCAAGGAGGCTTTGAATGTTCCACCCACCGCGTCCGACCAAGGGCTGGGGTGGGCCGGGGTCGGCGCCTGGATATGATAGCCTCGATAAAACACGAACAATATGCGGAAAATGATTACCGTCAGCTGGCGAGCCATCATATCCGCAGCGTACGGGATGGTTTTCGCTGGCATTTGGTCGAGCAACTGCCCGGAACATATGACTGGAGCAGTGTTTTACCGTTAATACGCGCAGCGCGCACCACCGGAACGCAGGTCATCTGGGATCTTATGCACTACGGCTGGCCCGATGATATCGATATATGGTCGCCTGAATTTGTAAGACGGTTTGCGCGTTTTGCGGGGGCTGCCGCAAAACTGCTGCGAAGCGAAATCGCCGCCCCGCCGTTCTTCGTGCCTGTCAACGAAATCTCTTTCTTTTCATGGGCGGGTGGAGACGCTGCTTACCTCAACCCTTGGGCAGGGCGCAGGGGCTTTGAGCTCAAGGTGCAGCTTGCGCGCGCCTCGATCGCGGCGATGGATGCTATTCTTGAGGTCGAGCCTCGGGCCCGATTTGTCCACTGCGAGCCGGCCATCAATGTTTTGGCCGATCCCGAGCGACCAGGCGATCGACTTGCTGCTGAAGGCCATCGATTGGCACAATACCAAGCCTGGGACATGATTTCGGGACGCTTGTGGCCCCAGTTGGGAGGCGCGGAAAAGTATCTCGATATCATCGGCGTCAACTACTACCACAACAACCAGTGGATCCACGGCGGCCCGACGATCGACGTCGAACACCCTCTCTACAAACCATTGCGCAAAATTCTTGTCGAAACCTACGCTCGATATGGCAGGCCAATGCTGATCGCAGAGACGGGTACTGAAGGCGATCGCCGGTCCGATTGGCTGGCATATGTCGGCGAAGAAGTCAGGGCTGCCATGATGTGGGGAGTGCCTATAGAGGCAGTATGTCTCTATTCTATCGCCAATCATGCGGGCTGGGATGACGGTCGCCCTTGCGACAATGGCCTTTTGTCAGCTGAACCAACGCCACCTCTTCGCAATGTTTACAGGCCGTTGGCGGATCAGTTGTTCCATCAGGTCAAAACGATCGAAGCATTTCTTCAAGAAATCGCAAACAAGCATGATGCTCCGCCCCGGAGTTCGCGTGCTTCACGGATGTAAAGGCGCGAAGGTGGATAGGTGTTTGGAAAGCAGGGACCAAATCCCGTCTTGATACTTTCTGACCAGGGAAAACGGCGGATTGTCAGATGGTGGAGCGCTCTTCGGAAGAACTTGCGGAACGTCGCGCCCGTCGCGCGCAGCGCCGACAGAGGCAGCGGCTTGCGAATATAGGCCGGGCCGAAAAGATGCATGCGTTGAGATTGGCGCTGAGGACGAATGGAGGCGCGCTCACCATTCCGCGGGACCTGTTACACGGCCTCCATATCGGCTGCTCGGGTTGGTACTATTGGCACTGGAAAGGACAGCTTTATCCGGCAGATATTCCTTCGAGCAAGTGGTTTCCCATCTATGCCCAGCAGTTCCAAACGGTGGAGCTCAATGCGCCCTTTTATTCATGGCCGACGATCGCCGCGGTGAGGAATTGGCTGCGACAAGCAGGACCGAATTTTGTTTACACGGTCAAAGTCTGTGAGCTCATTACCCACGTCAGGCGCTTCGACGACACCAGCACCTTGGTCAAGGACTTTGGCTACATAGCCGACGTTCTCGGCCCCCAGATGGGCTGCTTTCTGTTTCAATTGCCTCCAAGCGTCCGTTACTCCGCCGAGATGTTGCACACCATACTGGCTCAGCTTGACCCTTCCCGTCGAAACGTTGTGGAGTTCCGCCACAAGAGTTGGTGGAATGACGACGTGTTCGACGCTTTTGAGAAAAATGGAACTATTTTCTGCTCCTGCAGTGGCCCTCGGCTGCCCGACGCCCTCGTGAAGACTTGCGATGACATCTATGTGCGGTTTCACGGGCCATACCAATGGTATAGGCACGATTACAGTGACGCCGAACTGAGGATATGGGCGGAACGCATCCGCCAAAGCGGAGCGAAAACGGTCTGGGCTTACTTCAACAATGATCGTGATGGTCATGCGATCAAGAATGCCAAGCGCCTGTCGGAGCTGCTGCTCGAGTAGACTCCCTTTGATCAGATTTTGCCTATAGCCCTATCTGGCTCGCCATCTCTATCGGAAACATTGAAGGGCCACCGCGCGGCCCCCCTTCACGATCTGGGACTATATGGCCTGTATTTTGGGGTCGAGCGGTGAGCTCCACCAGGACCTCCCGCCCGCGGCCTCCGACAATTGCCGTTCGTAGCAATGAGGCAGTTGACCGCCCCTGCGGCATTCACTGAGCGCCTCAGATCGGCGCCGGGAAGGAGCTTGATCAAAGTGGCACGACGGAAAAAGCCCACGAAAGAGCGAGGTTCGCAGATGCGCCAGGATCTACTGAGCAGGCGCGCCGCGGCGGCTTGCGTGTGCCGGGTATGCGCTAGTGCATCGGCCTCACGACGCAGGAGTTTGCGAACTCTCGGACTTACTCGCAGACCGGCCGCGGAAATCGAAGGGCACAGCTAACCCGACGTTGGTGTCGCTGGACCGGCCATTCGGCTTCGTGTCGGAGCAACGGCAGGATCCCTAACCACGGTTCAACCTGGACTTGTGCACGCGCTTCCCGGAGGGCGGATGACCTGGGAGATCGCGCATGGAATTCATAGCGATGAGCGAACGCGATCTGCCGCGGCTTGAGGATTCGTCGAAGTTCGAACGCCGGGCGCACTGGTGTCGGTGGCACGAGAACGGAGCTGAGCACGCGCCACAACGTCGGTCGTCGGAGCGTTTCTTGCTGACGGTGCGCACACCCGACCTTCAGAGTGATCGGCTCATTCGGGTCTGCAGATCCCCCGCCTCGGAGAGCGGTGCGCGAACCGACGTGGCTTTACGCGCCTAGTCGGCAGCTTTGCCGAGTGTGTCAGCAACGTAGGCGCCGCGTTCACCCATCGGGAGCGGTATACCGGTGGTGGAGTCGACGACTGTCTGGTGTTCGAGCTCCGCGTTAATCAGAGCACCTATGATGAGGATAACCGTCGAAATCCATACCCACATCATGAAACCCACTAGCGCGCCGAGAGCGCCGTAAGTCGCGTTGTAGTTCGCGAAATTCTGCAAATAGAAGGAAAAGAGCCATGAGGCGGCGAGCCACATAAACGTGCTGAATATGACACCCCAATTGAGCCACCGTAACTTCGCCCGCTCGCGGCTCGGCCCGTACCGGTAGATCGAGGCCGTGCCGATAGCGACGAGGAAGAGGATCATCGGCCACCGCACCGTCCTCGTCAGGATTTCAGTCCACCGATCGAGCCACAGATACGCCAGCAAGGCGGGAATGACGCCGATTGCCACGATCAGGACCACCGCAAAAAGCAACCCGGCGAACGTGAATGCGAGACAAAGCAGCGTCCGGGTGACGAATGTCCTCTTCTCAGTTTCGCCATAGGCGACGTTCATGGCATCAAAAAGCGCCGAAATGCCATTGGCAGAACTCCAGAGCGAGATGAACAGGCCGCTGACGAAACCGAAACTAAGCGTTGTGGTCTTCTGGGATGTCAAAGATTTTAACTGGTCCGAAATCAGAGCGTAAGACCCGGGTGGCAACAGATCGTCCAGCACGCTCATATGGGTTCCGATGTCGATGGGATCGGCGATGAAGCCGTAAAAGGACACGAGGGCAGCAAGAGCGGGAAAGAGTGCCAACAGAAGATAGAAACTCACCCCCGCCGCGATCAGGAAAACACGCTCCTCGAACATTTCTGAAACAACACGCCAAAAGACATCGCGAATGCCTTTCGGCGGTATCTCTTCAGGCGTTGAAGCATTTCGCCCCCTGCCCGGTTCCACGGCTTCCCTTGACTTCGTCACATCGACCTCTTGCCGCTCAAAAGTTATCGCCTCTGCGATTTCTTCGTCCGTCAATCTACGGATGCCAAGCCCCCTTAATCGTCATCGAAAAAATCAAATGTCTGCCTGCGTCGGGAGACAAGACGAAGAGAGCGATCCGGCTGAATGACATAGATCTCAGAAACGCGCCGACCGAATTCGTCTCGAAACTCGTGTGGCACGATGCTGCCCACAGGTGCTTTCGTCAGCTTGGTGCGAGGCTGGCCGCGATAGGTGATGCTACCGGGTATCGGTTCTAAGTTTGGCGAGAAGCCGTAAGTCGCGACGCCGGCGGTGCATCCGCCGAGCGAAACGCTGACAATGACCGCGGCAACTGAATTCCGCATCGTCTTTTTCCTTGATCTGGGCAGCCGGGCATCATCGCTCGACTGGCATTGGCCGCAAATCCGATAAGCGAGCTAAAAGACGGAAAGTTCCAATCGGCCCCGGACAAGTATCCAAGCCTATGTGATTGAGTACCTCGCGCGCCGCTTTTTGATTCGTTGATTCCCATAATTGGCTCCTCTCTCAGGCCAAAACCGGCGAGAAGCTTGAACGTTCCGCAGGGCGCTCGTCGCTTTCGCCCCCAAGCGGACGCTTCCGCGCTTGTCGAGCGTAACCGCTGGAAGGGTCTCATGCCGCCGTTATCCCTCCGTGTGGCTTTCTTCGACCATTGACGGGTGAGAGTTCCCCAGAAGCGGCGAAGTAAAATTCCCACGTCGCGCCGACGGGAGGCACAAATGGACGAAGTCCCTGCGGACGTGATGACGGCCAAAATGGGCGGCGTGACAGGGCGTCGGACGTGTTCCGAATGCTAACCCGTGGGCCCACGATTTGTTGGGGGAGGCAGACACTCGGTTGGAACTATCGGACTTTGCTAGAGTTTCTTCGGTTAGGGCCCCATGGCACTCATGGCACTACGATGTTCGAGGGCTTCAAACTTGAAACGATACCTGTAACAGCTGGCCAGCTGCGGGTGCGACATGGCGGAAGCGGTCCGCCTGTTCTATTGCTTCACGATGATGTTCTGGCGGTCTGGAGGCAACGAACGTCGAGGGCCACTCCATCAGTTCAGGCCTTCATATGGCTGAGGAAGCACCCGAGGAATTGTCGAAGGCACTTGCTCGCTTCCTAAGCCAAATCGAAATCTAGTCCTCTTCTGCAGCCTCACACCCGCCAGCCATCCCGCGAAGCAAAGCAGCCGTTATGTCGATCACCCTCCTCAAACCCCAATCTGGACAAACCGGTAACAAAAGAGCCGCCAGGCGTTTCGCCGCCGGATCGCATGAAGGTAACTGCAAGCAATTCAAGGGAAAAATCAAGGAAAACTCACCGACGACGATCTTGATCAGATAAGGGGCGAACAAGATCAGCTAGAAGTGAAGATGCAGGAGCCTTACGGCCTCGAGTAGGATCGTGTCCGGCAAGACATCGACGACTGGTATGGCCGGCAAACCTGGTGACGTTGTCTGCCCGCCTTGGCGGGCGGACTATTTTGATTCAGGAGCGGCGGGAAACGTTTGGAGCGAAGCTTTCCGCGTCCGGCACCAAATCAGAGGTTGAGGGGGGCAGCTTAAACGACCGAGTGGCACGAAGGCGACGTGGGCATTTTTGAGACCCTCCGACTACCTCGAGGGCCTCAAGGTTTTTTGGAGGTGGCTTCAGCGCTCCCCGCTGGAGTCGAGTGAAAAGGAAGGGCAACCACTCCAATGCTCCGATATATCGCATCAGGAGTGCACTCCGTCTGGGCATGCAACCGCGCCGGTTTGAAAAGGGAGCCTCCGAATCCGCTCACCCATCACATCGGGTCATTGGCCTTTCATCGCATTCGACATGTGCGTTTTGCATTTGGTCGTAACATGTTGGCGACGGTAACGGATTACATGATTCTACTCCTGAGTCGGCCGGATGTTGGCGACCGAGATCGCACCGGAAAGTACGCCCCTCCTAAGATCCGATCTTCCTCTTTCAATCTCGACCACGCTGTAAAGTTTTTCGGATCGAAACGCACTTGCCTGCAGCGTCGTTACGTCCTCCGCAGGAGCCGCGTCGACCTCCATGAAATCCAGCTCGCCGCCGGCCGCCACAACCCGGGCATCCCCGGCAGTGCGCGCAGCCACCACAACCACGCCGTGCGATGGCGCGTTTGCCCAGCGGGGATCATTTGCCTCCGCAATGGGAACAAGCCGGTAGACGTTGAGGGTTTCGACCGCTTCACCAGTCGCAACAACTCGCGCGTCCGCCATTTGCGCCTGGCTTTCGAGCGAGCGTCCGAACGTGGTTCCAGTTGCTGTTGGCTGGCTATTTCTGTCATCCGTTCCATCGTCGTTCGACATAGGATCCTCCCGATGTATTCACCGTCGCGTTTTGCCTGTAAGGATCAGATTCTGCCGTCACGTCGAGCCGTAAGCAACGGTACGATCGCTGCACCCGGTGCTCCGGGACGAAAGTGTTGAACCAGGCGGGCGAGTACGAGCGTTGTCGCCGCCGCTATGACGATCCTCAGCCACAGATGGACGTCCCGGCGCGATGGAGCGTCCAACTCCTCTGTTTTCGCGTGAATTGGCACCAGCCGCGCCTGCAATTGAGCGAGCTCTCGGCGCAATTCTGCGATCTGCTCCTGTGGGGAAGGGGAGGCTTCCGGCACCTGCTCGTCTGCAGGGCTTTCTTCCTCGAGCTCAGCCAGATGTTCTTGCAAATGCGCGAGGTTTTCAAACCCCTTTGCTTTGATATTTACCATTGCAACTTCTCCATCGGAACGAACTTGGCGGCCGGCCATCAGTGAAACCCGCACGAGAGACGGTGGTTCCGTCCAAATGTGAAAAGACACCTGCGCTCGTTCAAGGGTTGATAGAGTTCATCGCGCCAGACGCCGGAAGGAGTTCAGGTGGCGAATTGCTTGCAAGCCTGGGCAAGGCAGTTACTAGGCGATGAGCCTGTGGTTAGAGGGCCCCCGCGAGTGGATTGTTACGTAACCTGGGTGAAGCGCGCGCAACGACGTCGGCTGCACGGATCTTCAGGAGTTTCCGATCGTGCGGCAACGGCTCCATGTCACGCCTTTTTGCCTGGCCGACGACGTACCCTCCGTATGAAATTCCCAGGAACATTTTGCAAGGCCGAAGGTTTGCGCGCCAGTGATAGCGAATGCAGGTCCTTGCACTTCGCTGCCTGGTCGCTCCGTCAGATACGAGGTCCGAGATCATGACATACATTGCATCCCCAAGGACTGCGAAGGGCACGTTGGAGAGGTCGGCCGACTGTTACCAGTGCTTCTCGTCCATTCTTTCAGCTCATGAAGGGCGGGACAGTTGGCAAGACTTCAAAATCGAATTGGTCGCCGCGGCCGTCGAGGCCGGATGGGAAGAAGATGAGGTTCGCGCAGCTTTGAAGAGATTTCGCTCGGCCGATGAGGCCGCGAGCGCGAGTTCAGCAATGCCTGACGCCGAACAAGAGTCGTCCTCCGAGGCGCTCTCGGCTCAAGGGCCGAGGGATGAACAACCCGAGGGCAACGAGTCTGCGCGAGGGCTTCAAGAGAGTGCCCAACGAGAGGAGCGCCGGATTGAACTCCAAAAAGGAAGCCCCCTGGCAAAAGGGGAGGAACGTTTCGAGGAGCGTTCGCGAAGCTCCGACGGCAAAAGCGCGGGAGAGAAACAAGACCCTAAGGCATGAGGTGTCGCGATACGGGCGGGATCGTGCAAATCCCTTGTTGGCTCACCCTGACCTGTTCAATGTGGAAGCCTGCAAGCACGGACGCATGTCGAGCGGTATGAAAAGACTTACCACCACAAGCATCGCTGCGGCCAAGCAGGAGGCGATTGAAGCCGCGGGAGTTGCAGCCGATACTGTTTCCGCAGGCGCATTTCTCGGTCCTGGTGGTTGAACGCGGTGCTTTGCAGGGTGGGTTGGCGGCGTCTAACGAAACACGGCAATGACTTTACGCGAAGAGTGAGAGGGTCCGCAAGCATTTCTGATCCTACGAGGGGCAGGTCATTGACGATGACTGTGGCTTTTTATCTCGCTGGAAGAACCCACCTGGCAATTAGAGGATGGGACTGCTCGAAATCAAGGAACCGAACATGCATCTTATCCAGATCTTACTGCCTCTCAAACGACAGGATGGGCAACCGTTCGGTTCCCAAATGTTCGATACCGTTCGGCATCAACTTGCGGAGGCCTTCGGCGGCATAACGTTTTACAGGAATGCTCCCGCGGAAGGAAATTGGGTATCCGGAGCTGAAATGGAGCGTGATCAGATCGTTGTGGCGGAAGTGATGACAGAAAACCTCGACCAGCTATGGTGGCGGGTTTATCGCCATGAATTGGAGTGCGTGTTTGGCCAGCAAGAGATTGTCATTCGAGCGTTGCCGATCAAGCGGATTTAAGTTCTTTCGCCGTCGCTGGAAGCATTGTTGGTCAGGTTCACAAAGCAAGGATCGGGCTGCCAAGGCAGGCCTGTATCGAGCTGAAACTCGCCCCTGCCCGCAGTGACAAAACTTGAACCCATCAATCGATGGGAGAATGCAGGTGGCGTAATTGCACACTAGGCTGTGAACTCATAAATGAGTGCGGGATCATGTGGGTGGGGAAAGCGGATGTTCCAGCTGGAGCCGTCAACCGCTATCATTGCACGACCTAATCATTTTCCATGACGCAGATACGTTATGGGGCACATTGGCACGACCGAACGAGAAATGGCTTGAGGTTGCGAAGGACTCCCTGCCTTGTCGCCTCTCCTTGCGAAGCTTGGATGCTTCAAACCTCGGTGATGTTGCCCGACACCTCCATTGTTCGGGTCCATCAACAGGGTGCGACGGCAAAAAGGAGGATCGAGATCATTGTCTCGGTCGATCCAGGGGCGGGCTGACAACCAAAATCCATGCTCTCGTCGACGCCAAAGGCAGGCCGATCAAGCTGATGCTCACAGCAGGTCAGATGAGCGACATCGCCAGCGCAGGGGACTTGATCAGGGAATTGCCCGAGGGTGCCATGCTGCTCGCCGACAAGGGCTACGACTCAAACGCCTTGCGGAGTGCCGTCACCGAGCGAAAGGCATGGGCCAATATCCCGCCCAAAGCCAACCGCAAGGACCAGATCTGCTTCAGCCCGCCCTTTCCTCTACAAGGCGCGTAACCAAATCGAACGCTTCTTCAACAAGGTCAAGCAATTCCGTCGCATCGCAACCCGATACGACAAGCTGGCAGAAAACTACCTTGCTGCTCTCAAACTCGTCGCAGTCCGCATCTGGCTACGAAGTAATGAGTCTACGTCCAAACCTTTTGAGCACTCCTTTTGAGGCTTCGTCGAAGCCCGATATGGCGCGCACTCCGCTCCTTTTATGCGAGGTGTCGGTGCGCATTAGGCCCAAACTCGCAATCCAAGATCTTGGCCTCCAAGATCTCGCCTTCACACGAAGGGTCTTCGAAACGGCTTGCGCCAAAACGCAACATTCCACGTACCAGCAGGCCCGCTGACCTACTTGTAAACTTCATCGCGATGAGTATCGGTTTGGGAATACGGATGAAACCTCCCTACCAGAACGCTATCTGGTTCGGTACCGCCGGGTTCCGCCTGCTGCTGAGGGCAGCTCACCCAAGTTGCGGCAAACGCGACAGGGAAAAGGTCGGGCGGGCCTGCGCAAACCTGGCGTTATCAAAAGCGAAGCGAGACAGGCTCTCGATTCCGCCATCGGGCTTCAGTCCCATATGGCCGCGTAAAAGTCTCAGGCTGGTGGTCCTCCGCCGCCGAGGGAACATTCCGCATCGGCAACCGTTCTCGAATACCGATGATCGATTCCCGCAACGGATCAAAGGCAGGGCTTCCATCGATAGTTTTAAGAATGGAGTCCTATTGTGTAGCACGGTTCGTATACCACGCGCGCTCTAAGACCCCGTCCAAAGGGACGGGGTCATTTCTTTTGGCGCGCAGGTACTATTTCAAGATGCGAGCGTTCTCACTTTGTCTTGATACCGTTTCCCGATAGAGGGTTAGGCGCAGGGCTCCCACAAATGTCCCCAGTGAAGTCTCTCGACAAGATCCCCTAGCCTCGTCGCGCCCCGACGGGGCCATTCCTTTTCATGTCCCCAAGATTTCGCGGAAGCAGTTTGCTTCGTTTAGACACGACGGTCGCAGCATCTCGTTGTTCAACCGGAGGAACTAAAGCTCGCCCCTAAACGGCGCCCAAAACACTCAGGATAGTACCCTAGCCCTGCAGGCTGCGAGTCGTCCGACGGAACCTTTCCCCTCACCAAAGATTACATAACATATAGCTAAATTAGTGAGGTCGAAATGAACACGATACATAGACTTCTGATAAGCACCGGTCTGACCGTGGTGTCGGCAGGTTTCTTATCCATAGCCGTCCCGGCGCAAGGGCAAATCGCCGAGCGCTCCATTTTCCCGGGTCAGTGTGGCCCGATTGGAGACGCAAACAAGATCAATGGAGCCGGAGGAGCACAATGTGAGCGATTGCCGGCGACAAACGCAATCGCCCCGACAACAACGAATGGGAAAACGGATCGGACCGGCACCAGTCCGGGCGGTAACACCAACCCGGGTACTCCTGTTAGCGGCGGTGATCCCGGCACCGGCAGTGGCGGTGATCCTGGCACCGGCAGCGGCGGCGATCCTGGCACCGGCGGCGGCGGTGATCCCGGCACCGGCAGCGGCGGTGATCCTGGCACCGGCGGCGGCGGTGATCCTGGCACCGGCAGCGGCGGTGATCCTGGCACCGGCAGCGGCGGTGATCCTGGCACCGGCAGCGGCGGCGATCCTGGCACCGGCAGTGGCGGCGATCCTGGCACCGGCGGCGGCGGTGATCCTGGCACCGGCAGTGGCGGCGATCCTGGCACCGGCAGTGGCGGCGATCCCGGCACCGGCAGTGGCGGCGATCCTGGCACCGGCAGCGGCGGTGATCCTGGCACCGGCAGCGGCGGTGATCCCGGCACTGGTTCGACGGGTGATTGAATAACAATCAAAACCCCGCCCCCCCGCGGGCCGCACTTGCCCGCCCTCTGGAGGCGCTGCCTTTTACCGTGCCTACCACTCCAAAAACTATGCGCCTGATGGCCTTAGCGAAACTGCCATCGCCGCAACAGAGACAGGAACCGATTAAGGTCGGGAAGCAGAAGCCCAATTCGGGCTGGACTCTTCAACGCAGGAATTGCTGAGCCGAACGGAGATCGCGCCACCTGAGGTGGGGAGTTGGTGGCCGATCGGCCTATAGAGCTAGTCAGCATTCGCGCCCATCGTGTCCTTGACGAGGCAGAATTGAAGGTGGGAAGCCACCTTTTTCGTCGGCCGAGGTTACAAGGTCTGCTTCTGATCCCTCGTTGACACCGGAGCCTTGTGGGCTCGTCAGTCGCCTTTCGGGGCCAGCTTTTTCGCGATCAAATGACATGGAAACCCTCCGTATGCGGAACCCGCCCCACCCAGGCCCGTTGTACTGGAAAGGAGTATCGCTATGGCAACCAAAGACACCAATGCAAAGCCTGAGCAGGCGAAGCCGGAAGACGTCCATCACCCCGCCGATCGCAAAAAGCACCGCGACGAGGAATCGATCGCGCCGCCAACCGTTCAAGGTCCTGACGCCAAGGATACGAGTGAAAAACCGGAAGTGAACCCTGTCACTGGTGTAGCGACCTAAGCTCAGGCCTCTTCTACTTGTCTTGCGCGACCGTTCTGACATCTTTGTCGTTGCTGTTATGCCGACGACCGCCCTCGGCCCGTTAACGGCTCGACCCTGTTTCCTAGAGCGCCACGTGACCCGTCAAGAATGACGAGGGCTTTGCGAGAGCATTTTGTCGCAAATGCCGACAATGTTGATGCTCGGGGTCGTTCTCGTTGCCTGGGCACGGTCGTCTGTGTCCTTTCCCCTTCTCAACGCGTCCGCGTGAACCGTCAGGCGGTCAGCACAACCTTGATGCAACCATCCCTCTTATCGCGGAAGGTCTCGTAGAGACCGGGACCATCCTCAAGCGTCGCACGGTGCGTGATGATAAAGCCGGGGTCGATTTCGCCCTCTTCGATCCGGTGAAGCAGCTCGAGCGAATAGCGATTGACGTGCGTCTGCCCCGTCCGGATGGTCAGCCCCTTGTTCATCGCCGCGCCGAACGGAATTTTGTCTAGAACGCCCCCGTAGACGCCAGGCACGGAGACGATTCCGCCCGGCCGACACGCCATAATCGCGGCGCGCAGCACGTGGGGTCGGTCGGTTCCCATCAGTGTCGCTGCTTTAACTTTGTCAACGATGGCGTCGAACGAGGCGGTGGCATGAGACTCGGCGCCAACTGCGTCGATGCACTTCTCCGCGCCATGCCCGCCAGTCATTTCCTTGATATAATCGGGAATCGTGCAGTCGATTTCATCGAAATTGATGATTTCGGCGCCAGCCGACTGCGCCAGAGCGAGCCGCTCCGATACATTATCGATGGCAATGACGCGGGCGGCGCCCTGCATGAATGCGCTTTTAATGCAAAACTGGCCGACCGGGCCACACATCCCCACACCGCGACAATGTCGCTGGCTTCGATCTCGCAATTCGCAGCTGCCATCCAACCGGTTGGAAAGATGTCGCCGAGAAAGAGAGCCTGCTCATCGGTCATTCCGCCCGGAATGATGATAGGCGAAACATCGGCATAGGGGACGCGGACGTACTCGGCCTGACCGCCGGCGTAAGCGCCGGTTAGATGAGAATAGCCGAACAGACCCGCTGTCGGATAGCCGAATGCCTTCGCCGCGTTCTCGGGGGTACGATTGCTGCGCTCGCATAGAGACCAGTTGCCTTTGAGACATTGCGGACATTCGCCACAGCAAATCGTAAAGGGCACGACGACCCGATCACCAACTTTGAGCTTCTTGTTGTCGCACCCGACTTCGACGACCTCGCCCATGAACTCGTGACCCAAGATGTCGCCCTTTTCCATGAATGGGATGTATCCGTCCATGCAGAGCGATAGTGAAAATCGCGGCGCGCGCCTACACGTCGATCAGCGATGCCGAGGCAACCATTGCCCCGGCAAAAAGGACGTCGAGGAAGAGGTAGAATGTAAAGCTTAGCTAAAGGACCCTCAGGAAAGCGTTTCGAGGTCATCCCGTTGTCGTCCACCAAGGGCGGCCGCGGCACTCGCTATGAATGCTCCGATGATGAGAGATAAGGCGCCGACAAGGGCAAATGTCGCAGCCGCCTTTCGGGCAGCGTCAGCAGCTTTCTGAGCGGCGACCTTGGCCTCTTCGATCCGCGCAAGTACCGTATCGACCCGGGTTGTCGCATCGGCCTGCGATAACCCGGTACGTGCCGCGACCAACTGGGCCAGATACGTCTTGTCCTCCGGCGACATTTCGCCAGCCGCAGCGCTCGCGACCAAAATTCGGGAAGCTTGCGCTGCCGCGGCTCCATCGCCCTCGGCGCCCGGCGCCGTCAGGCGAGCGGGATCGGTTGGACGGAAAAGGGAGTCGACAAAATAAGACGGCATCCCGTTCGAATCGCCCACCTCAGGACCGCTCGTTGCGCCCGCTGACGCCCCAAGGGCCGCGCCTGACGCGACTGAGGAAACTGCCTTCACCCCCGTTCCGACCGCAGCGGAGGTTGCGGAGCCGAGGACGAACACGACAAGCATCGTTGCTAGCGCCCAGGCCAGAAAACCATGCGCTGTATCACGGAAAAAGGTTTCGTCGGTATGAAGCCCGACCCATTTGGTGCGCAAGCGCCCGGTCAGATAGCCGCCCAGGCCCGACGAGAGCCATTGGACGATCACCAGCCAGATGGCGCTTGAGACCGCGAAAGTGGTGGCGCTGGCGGATTCCCCAGACCACGGTGATATCAATGTAAGGCCAAGGCCTGAGCCAACGAGCATGAGAATGAGCGTCAATGTAGAGGCCGCGAAGGCACCTGCAATGATCGGCGCCCAGCTGACGGCTGGAACGGATGATTCGGCCGGTGTTGAAACATCGGCAAGCACTGACGGTGCCATGGCAGCCTCCTATCGCATGAAAAGCATCAACAGAATAATGATCGGTATCGGGACACCAAGTAGCCAGAGTAGAATACCGCGACCCATCGACGTACCTCCTTAAGCTAAACGCGGCCCAACCGCTGCTAACCATGAAACCAGATCGTGATTGTTCTGGAGCGGTTACGGTTGAAGAGCGCCATCACCCAAACATTGCCGCATGAAAAGGTTCCATGCCCGTCGGCAAAAAGGGTGATGAGATGCATCGGTTGCGTGCAGTCTCCAACGGCAGGGGCGTTGTGGTCGTCCGGTCGTGTGCCGTCGCAATGCGCCACCGACCGTCCGACGCCGATGCGAAATGAAAAACCAACTATGAGCGCGGCTTTTCGTTGAGGTGGTCGACTCGGCCGCCCGCTTGGACGCCGTCGGGTTTGCCGCAACTTCACCAAGTGCCGTCAACTTCTGATCGGTGGCGATCTCCTCCTGGAGATTAGCGTCGAGGAGCGGGACGGCCGCATCGAGGCCAAGCTGGGCGGCCCACGATTTGAGCGTCCCATAGCGGGCAATTTCATAGTGTTCGACGGCTTGGGCCGACGAAATGAGGCCGGCATCAAGTGCGGCCGTGCCCTTGTATTCTTCCATGATTTCTTCGCCTTCGGCGATGAGCCCTTGGATGGCTTCGCAGGTCTTGCCGCGGGCAGATTTGCCAATCAGTTCGAACACCTGCTCGAGACGCTCGATCTGTCCTTCAGTCTCATCACGATGCTGCAGGAAACCAGCTTTGCCCTCTTCCGAATGGGCGGCGCGGGCCATTTTAGGAAGGGCCTTCACGATTTGCTTTTCGGCAAAGTAGATATCTTTCAGCGTGTCAAGGAAGAGGTCGTTCAATGTCTTCTCAGGCATTTTAGGGTCCGATCATTTTATTGAGAGAGACCTACCCAACCATCGAGCAGGAAGCACGTTCCGTGGGTCAGGAAATAATCACGGGCTGTTGACACTGCCGGCAACGGCACCTCTGTTGCCGCTAGCGCGCGCCACGGTCCGCTCCTAGCCGTCGCTCAACGAGCCATCCCGCATTCCCCCCAGATGCCGTCAACGTTGACGGCTAACGCAGCGAGTCGACTTTGCGGCAGCTTGACAATGAAAGTATCAATGTCGCGTCCGAAGTTCGACTATGCTTTGTCGCCGTCGATACCCTTATCGATCCCGCCGGCCTCTTCGAGTTCGGAGCGCTCCATGTTTATGCGTGCAAGGGAAATCTGCAGCAGGTCCGGGCCAGTGCTCATCGCCCCCCTCCCTGCTGTCGAAGGTTCATCGTTCCCTGAGTAGATTGCCGCGCTGCGTTGTCCGGTTCCGCGGCTTCTTCTTCATCGATGACCCTTTGATAGCAATCCTCGATATCCTGGGCGATGCCGTCGGACCATCTGTGCCGCCGTCAGTTTCAATGATCTCAGCCAGTGAGTTCATTACAACGCGACCAAGGTGTTGCAGGGCATCGCGATGATGATCGGCGCCTCCGCCCGTGAACGCCTGGCGCGCATCGTCGATCGCCTGACGCACGGCTTGAAATGATCCGTCAGTATGCAGCTTCGTGTTCACAGCACCGCCTCCTTAACGCCCGGCTTGGTGCAACAGATGAATCTTTCGCCCGAGCCCAGGAGGTGGGGCGGACGTCTTCCACGACCAAGGTCCTTCTCCCCGCGAAATCGGTCAGAAATTCTGTGCGGGCTGGGCTACCGCGGAATTGCGAGCCCGCGCAGGGGATCGGAACACCGTTATCAGGGCTACCAAGGCGGGTGCGCCGCATGGTTCGGCAAACCGCGAGCGCGGCGGCGAGTGAGCGTAGCGCTGCCACTCCACCTGTCGATGAACGACGCGGAAACATTCGACGATGAAAACAGCCAGAGTAGCTGCCATCGCGATGGTCGGCGCAGCAGCGGAACCTGGTTTTTCTCGAGCGCTGTCGTGAACGGACTGTCAGCGCTAGGACATCCAAAAGTAAATATCCGCCGGCCCATTTACCTGTCTATGCTCCTGTCTTGGAATGAGGGTCGGAGACCGTCTTCGATTCAGGGGACCCACGAAACCGCAGAAAAATCGATAGGACGACGAGAACTGCAGTCGATAAGAATTCCGATTGCCAATTCTGGAAAGACTCAAACCACAACCTCGCACTGAAGAATTGTTCGCCAATCGAAGGTGCTTGCTGCCCATGCAGCATGGCCTCAACCGCCTGCGCAGACGCGCTCTCCCTCACGTGCATTAGAAAGCTGAGTACGAAGAGGAGAAACAATGTCCAACCGAGCGAATAGGAGTAGAGAGAGCTTGCCATGCCGCCCATTCTTACGGGCAGCGGTGCTTCGGCGTTGTCTTGGTCGTCCGCAGGGTTGCTATTCTGGGATGACGGCTCGTCGGGATCTTTTGACTCTGCTGAGCCGCGTTGGAACAGGAACGCCGTAAGCACCACATAGGCACTCATCTGCAAAAACTCGGACTCCCAATTCTCGAACAAGGCGGAGAGGAAATGACCGCTTATAAGGTAAGCTGGCAGCGTTACCACTTGCCCTCCGTGTTCGGCCAATTCGTCGTTATAGACGTGGAGTCCGGTAAAGAGCATGCCCACCACCGTGCCCAACGAGGCCAGCAGCAATACGATCGTCAGGCCGTTGTCGCGCAGTATTTTCATTCAGATCTCCACAATTAGCTAGGGATCAGACCATGCCCGCAGTCACGCCTGCCGGTGGGTTTCTCCTTTCGTGCCATTAACGAAGGCCGCTCACACATGGCGGGACGTGCGCCTCGTTGTGAGCCAAGGCCTCAGGTTGGAAACTCTTGGAAGAGGAGTACCCCTGCCACCTCGATCTTAACGCTGCGGCCCCCCTTGCTGGCCACCCTGGTCGTTGCCTTGGTCACCCTGGCGACTCTGCTGGCCGCCGCCCTGCGGAGCAGCTTGGTTGCGTTGATCCTGCCATTGGATACTCCTTTGTAGGTGTGGCCTTCCAAACCCGGGCACCCCCAATCGGTTCCTCAAACACAATGTTATTTTCCAGAGAGCGTCGACAGAGAAGACAGCAAGCGCCTAGCCCTACAAGCGCGGCAACGTCGCCCTTCGGGGCCTCAACACCCCGTCCGCACGTGGCATGAGGAACTTTTCTCGCCGTTCGCGACTGGATGCCCAAAACAATAACTTAGGAGGCACGTCGTTGGATTTCGAAGCAATAGGGCGCTCGCGCTTACTGATACAATTGCCCACGTATCGTCCCCAGATCGAGCTTTTGCGCGTTCCCGGAGCTGAAAGATCTCCTGCGCGCGTACGGATTTGCGGCTCATCAGCGCGATCAGGTGCGGGCAGTTGAAGGCCGGAATTCCAGTCATGTGGCCGAACTCGCCTCCGATTGCGGCGGATCGAGGTCGATGTCACCCGATTGCTTAAGAACGTGGTCACGACACGCTAGGCGCCATCCCTCCGGTTCTGAGGTTGAAGCGACTGCGCGGCAGCCCGTGTATCGATATGACAGTAGGAGAACATCACATGCCAAATTTCTACTTCAGGACAACTGATCAGGAAGGGTTCAGCGCCGAAGATCGGGCGTTCGAATTCGCAGATGAACAGGCGGCGATCAAAGAGGCAAAGGTCACCCTGGCGGAGATGGCGGCTGACGGCCTTCCGCAGGACCCAATTTCTATGATCAGCATCCAAGTTCTCGATCAGCATCATGCCCTGCTGGTGGAGCTGAGATTGGTACTCGAAGTCATTCCGAGCACAACTAAGGTGACTGCTGCAGATCGATAGATCGCCTCAAGCGTATGCAGTGGAACTATCGAAGCAACAAATGATAGGCCGGGCGACCCAACTGCATCTGAGACCGTCCGGCCTCTTTTACCGCACCCGCAACACTTGCTCGCACAGATCGTTTCGGATGGCAGTGGCGGCAACGCCCGCCTGCCCCATTGCGCGACTGATTTGGTCCAACCCCTGTACAACGTCGCCCGCCGCGTACAAGCCGCTCACCGTCGTCCTTTGATGGGCATCGACGGACACGCATCCTTCACGTGATAGCCGAGCGCCCAGTCGCGATGCTAAATCCGACCGCACGTCCGAGCCCAACGCTGGATAGACCGAAGCAAAGAAGAGACGATGGTCTGGTGTGTTTATGACGAGAAGATCGCCCGCGATTTCGATGGAACTCACGGGACCGCGCTCCAGCTTGACGCCGATCTCCTGAAGTTCAGAAATCTGCGTCTCATTCAAATGAGGCTTATCCTCGCACGAGATAATGGTAAGGTGGCGCGTATAGCTTCTCAAGAAAATCGCCTCTTGGAAGGCTCTCGTCCCAACCCCTATAACGCCTACGGTTTTATCCGTAACCTCGAACCCATCGCAAACCGGACAGTACCGCAGAAGCCCCCGGGCTAGCGCGTCATCATGAACGGCCGCCGGCATCTGCGGTCGCCGATTGATGACCCCGGTCGCCAGAAGCACCGTTTTCGCCCTCCAATGACCAATCGGGGACATCGCCTCGATCAGCGAACCTCTCTTGCGCAGCTCCGTAATCTGACAATACCTCACATAGGCCCCGTATCGCTCCGCTTGCGTTCGCATACGAGCCAACAACTCTTCGCCACTCACACCGTTTGGGAAGCCCGCATGATTGTGGGACACGGGAATACTGGCGGCGCGGCTTGCTTGATCGTCGAACACCAAAACGGAGAGGTGGTAGCGTGCCAAATATATAGCAGCGGTAAAGCCCGCTGGCCCACCGCCAACGACGATGCAGTCATAAATTCGTCCATTCGAGGACTGGTTCATGGGCAGATCTCAGCAGGAATTGCGGCCTAATAGGGTTCAACTGTCTAAGAGGGCAACGGTTCCCTCTGAGCGCCAATGCACCCTCTATGGCTTGGTGCGCGATCCTCTTTTCCGGCGGGGCCTTGCTGATTTATGGGTGAAACGCACGCCTCACGTAATGATGCGCGTCCCCGAAGCTAGCGAGCTACCCGCTTCTCTCTTCCGATAAAAACCCTGAATTTCTACTGAAAGTTTGATCGCTAATACGCGCCGAACGGCGTGAGAACGGGGCGTGTACAAAAGTGGATTTCTAATCCCTACGGGTTAATGAACATTCGACCCTCTTTTCTGTTATAATCTCGCAGCGGTTGAGAGCCAAGCATCCAGCGCTTCTTACGCGCAGAACAGTTCGAGAACGTCGCTCTTATAGACGAGCCCCATTTTTCCCCGCAGTTTCTAGGGTCCGCCGGGTCAGCCGAAAACGCGGAGCGGGGCGGCAAACAGACCACGTTGCCAATAAAAAAGGCCGGGCAAAACCCGACCTTCTACACACGCCTCAGCGGCACTGCCAGTACATCCGTGGTCAGTGGCCAGAAGCGAATTTTTTAGGCAGCTGCAAGGTTGTCAGCTGCGTTCTTGCCAGAGCGTGCGTCCCGAACGATGTCAAAGGTGACCTTTTGGCCCTCGACAAGCGAACGCAGACCGGCTCGTTCGACAGCAGATGCGTGAACGAATACGTCCGTCCCGCCGTTCTCGAGTTCGATAAAGCCGAAGCCCTTAGCGCTATTGAAAAACTTTACGGTTCCAGTGTTCATGACAATTCCTTTCAAAATCATGATTGAAGACCCCGACCGACATTGTGACAGCCAAGGCAGATAGATCGATTTTGAGAGGGAAGGTCGGCTTGAACGCGAAAGGCGAGAAAACAAAGCTCAACAAGCAAATATCGATGCCTGTGTATTTATAGACCGAATGTGTCGCTAGCAAGTCGATGGGGACTTTATCCTCGCATCGCGCACAGGCAGTCACTTATTCGAGCGGCGCACGAACCACCTCCCATCGACGCCGCGGTCTGGCATTTGCTGCATGATGCGCTCGGCAGATCGCTAGCGGAAGAAGTTCCTGCCGAGTGTCAGCCTCGACTTTGATGAAGAAACGCGCCATTTCGTGTAGTCGGCGACAGCCGGCGCTTCGCGCCCCAGCCGTCGTGTAGGCCCCAGACCGACGGGTATGGGAGGTGAAGCTTGATCATGCTGGCACCTTGACCGAAAGATCGGAACAATCCCAACGCGAGATCAGTTGCCCTCCTAAACAGGAGTCCATCATGATGCCTACCGAACCGATCCCGAGGCCGCCCCAACCTGATTTCCCGCCGGACATGCCCCCGGACGTGCCACAGCCACCGATCGAGGAACCGGAGCCCGACATCCTTCCTGACGAAGTTCCCAACCCGAACCCGGATGAGAACGACACGCCGCCGAAGCTCAACGTCTGACGGCGGGGGAGCAAGCATAAAGAAAAGGAACAGCCGTGGTCGAGAGCTGGAACAAGTGCGTGATCATCGAACTTCCCGAGCTCGACGGGGCGCAGATAGTCTGGACACCGAACAAGGCCACGGTCCTGCTTGGTGAAAACTGGCCTGCCGCCTCGGGCGTCGCTTACTTCGACGCCGTTGATAAAATGCAGGGACGCGATGGTTGGTGCCTACCCATGGGAACAAGCCCGAGTAGCGTTCGTCGCGGCGGTCGCCGAGGCCAAGGTTACAAGATTGCGCTGAATTGACTCTCGTCATGCTGCCCACCCGCTCTTCCAGGGAGTCCACAGACCGATTGCTCCGGTCACCGGCGAGGGACCACCGCCAGCTTTTGCAGCTTCACGCCATTATCGGCCCTGGTCATGCTGTTCTTGATGCGGAAGATCTGAGTTCGCGCTCGGCGAGTTCGTCCGTGAGGAGTGCAATCTCGTTCACGCGGTCCGCCTCTCAAAAAATATCATCGAAAAAACACGGAACCTCCTGTGCACAATTTGCATTCATAGCCCCGGTGAGACAGGAATTCGAAATGCTTGCTGCGACCTGGGATAGAACCCTTATAATTTTGCTTCCGGGAATGTCCCGTGCGATAGAGATTAAAGACGCTCGAAACGCCATGTTCGTCCTGGCCGAGAGATGGCCGGTGACCTACGGCCCGGCCTTTCAGCGCGCCCTCGCCTTCTGCGCTCGCGCAACCGAAGGAAAATGCTCTCCAACGCGGGCTAGACTGGCTCTCCTTGCCGCAGCTCGTGAGGCCAAAGTGGCTGTTGTTGAACAACACGATCATTTCGGGGGAGTCGGTCATCGGCGCGTCCTCCAGACTTCCTGCGGGTCGGTGCCTTCCGCTGCCATCTGCTCAAACGCAGCGGCCTGACGTGCCTCATGCTCTGCCAATCCACTCTTCCGTCAAACCATCAATGGGTGCGTATTTTTGGGCGAGTGCTCGCGAGCCCGGCCAGCATACGTTGGCCATGTGCGCGTTAGCTCGACCCTCCCTTGTCGCATTCGGTAGCCTGCCCAGGCAGAAACGCTCGAGCCCTTGGAATCGAGCATTCTAAGCATTGGACGTCTTCACTTGTCCCGCGAAAACACCCTTATTGCCCCGCAACAGATCGGCCCTAACAGCTGTCAGTAGACTAATCGCGTTCGTATCGTTCCAGGAATTGCGCGTAGAGCCTGAAGAATTTCGTCGGCATTTTCGGAAATGCCATCGGCCTCGACCACCACATAGCCCGTGTCGCCAAGCGTCTGAAGAAACTCAGCGACGATGTTCAGCCCGCGCGACGAGAAGATCTCGTTGAGTTGGATGAGCATGCCGGGGCGGTTTTCATGCACGTGAATGAAACGCGTGCCGTTCGGGCGCTCGGGCAGTTGCACTTGCGGAAAGTTCACGGCACCCATTGTTGAGCCGATGTCGGAATACTCGACCAGCTTCCTTGAAACTTCTCCGCCGATGCGTTCTTGGGCTTCCTCAGTGGAGCCGCCGATATGCGGCGTCAGAATGACGTTGCTCAAACCTTGCAACGGCGTCTCAAAACGCTCCTTGTTCGATGCCGGCTCCTTAGGGAACACGTCCACCGCGGCACCCGCCAGATGCCCGTCGTTAAGGACTTTCGCAAGCGCATCGAGATCGACCACCGTCCCGCGAGAGTTGTTAATGAAGATGGCGCCCTTCTTCATGCGGCGCAATTCGGTTTCAGTGATCATGTTATGCGTCGAGGGTGTTTCGGGAACGTGCATTGTCACATAATCAGAGATCTCGAGAAGGTCGCCGAGCGAGGCCATCGACTCCGAATTGCCCCGGCGCAGCCGATCGGAAAGATCGAAGTAGCGCACGACCATGCCCATGCTTTCGGCAAGCGCGCTGAGTTGCGATCCGATATTGCCGTAGCCGACTATTCCGAGTGTTTTGCCGCGGACCTCCCGGCTGCCGACAGCGGACTTCTCCCACCCACCTTGATGCGCCGAAGCCGAGCGCGGAAAGATCTGCCGTGTCAGCATAATAATTTCGCCGATCACAAGCTCGGCCACCGATCGCGTGTTTGAATAAGGTGCATTGAACACCGGAATGCCGCGCCGCCGCGCAGCATCCAGATCGACTTGGTTCGTACCGACGGAAAAACAGCCGACGGCGATCAATTTCTTGGCGGATTCGAAAATCTCGTCCGTCAACTGCGTGCGGGAACGAATGCCGATGATATGAGCGTCGGCGATGTGGCGCTTAAGATCCTGGTCGTCGAGCGCCTTCGGTAAATGAACGAGGTTGGTGTAGCCGGACGAAGAAAAGTAGTCCACAGCGGTCTGGCTAATACCTTCTAGGAGAAGCACGGAAATTCGCTCGCGTGGGAGAGAAAGTTGGCGGGTCATAAATGTTGCTCCGATGTCCGGAAGGCCGAAGTGGCTTCAGCGTCTTTGAAGATTTAAGCGGCCGGACAGGCAAATATCAACACACTGATACGGCAAAAAAACTCAAGGTACTGCGGCGCTTGCTAAGGCGTGCACCGGTGAAGGACCGGGGTTCCGTAGCATCGACCGACGGGCGCTCACGCCCCAGTCGGTCCATCTGATCCTGAAATGCCGGTGCAAGCAGGCCTGCCCTCGACCCCACGTTGTTCTCGGCTCACGGAATGAGATCGGGTATATTACTGAGGCTGCCCGCCCCGGCATGCCCCTCCCCGAAGCGATCCGGCCCATTGCGAGCAATTGCAGGCACTGTGTCTCTCGTCGCGAGAGTTTGCGAATACGGCTGAGCCTTCGAAAACCGACCGCCTCAAACACAGTTTCATGGAGATGGCTTGCAAGGACCTACATTTCGTGAATGAAAGAAGTTCGCAATGTGTCCATTGCTGTCTGGGAAGGCGCCAAGTCACGGAAAAAGGCTGCGTTCGCCATTTGGCCCACCAATGGGAATGGTCAAGCCATAAGAACCTATGCCATGGGTGCGGACGGATCTGACCGGTGCTCGAAAAAGACCAGTCCACGGGCAGGAGCCCCCACCGGATAATGTCGAGGACAGGATCTACATCAAAGTAGCCCGGTTCGAGATAGGTCGTAACCCAGGCCTCTGGATAGGTGGTGCAATAATACGGGTACGAATGAGAAGCTCCTCCGGCTCAGACAAGAAGCGTCATGTGAGACACGCCGTATCGCCCGCAAAGCTTACTCAAAGCGGGCGAGAGGTGTCCTGATACTTCGCAGCCCGTAGCGTCCTCAACGACAGGGACAGTATGCGATGGTCGACCCTCAGACGAGCGCTTCGAAATTCGGACATGACGTCCCCCGCCTTGGCACCGGGGTTAGATCCTAACGGCAGAATATCGCAGCTCGAATTGTAGGAATCGACAGTGTGCGACGCGCGAAACACCGTTCGCGGGGTTGGGCGCAACACACAGCAATAGGGAACTTCCTTCAGGCAATTAGAATTTCGAGAAGCCTATGTGCCCTTTTTATCCAAAGTCTCGGCCGACAGGGACCAACCGTTCCGGTAGCAGTACCCCGCTCCGTCAGGGGATGACACAATTAATCGGCTATCGCGAAGGTCTCACCCATCGTGGGATCTGTAGGGAACTGAAATAATTCGCGTATTCTCAAACCATAAAAACGCATTAGCAAACAACCTGTTAATGGGATAACGCGGAATACGAAACTGCAACATTTGCTGGGTGTGCGACACCCTGGCTGGCTTCCCCGTCGCAGACTAACCGCATGCCGCGCTCGATGGCCTCTCGAAGAAAGTGCAGAGGATCTTGAAATCGGTGCGAGCAGTGCATTCTGGCTGCGGCAGGAAACAATATCGATCGGCGGACATGGCACGCGAAGTATTTCCAGCCTTTCGCTAGCTCACCGCGACCAAGGCCGGTCCTATGCGAGGAACATTTCGCAAGGCTCTCTGTTCGGTCTGCTCACAGTCACAGCGGCTGCGGCGGTGCCCGGCTAGAATCCTGGTCGCACGTTTATGGAGAACACTTGGAAGCAACGCTGCTCATTGGCTATCTCGCCTCAATTTGCTCAGTGGATAGCTTCGTTCCGCAGGCATGGAAGGTCGTAAAAACAGGCGATACCTCGGCGCTCTCTGCCCGGATGTACGTTCTCACCGTTACCGGTTTTGCGCTGTGGACTGTCTTTGGTGTCCTCAAAGGAGAGTGGCCGATAATTATCGCCAATGCGATTTGCTTTTGCCTTTCAGCATTCATCATTTTGCGGAAGCTTGGAGGCTGCGAGCGCGGGAATAGAAGAGATGACCGCAAGGTTTGAAGCGATTCATACCGTCGTATATCGGAGACTCGGCGCATTCGCGGGATGGCCCGCGAATTACGGCGTGTGGGCGTGGGGAGACGAAATTGTCTGCGTCTTCGCCACAGGCCGTCTAGGGAGGGAAAGCGAAAACCTTCATCTCGAAGATCAGCATCACGCGTTCACTCCGGTTCAGGCGAGAAGCCTCGATGGCGGCCTGACTTGGCAGGCAGAACCATTCTGTGGGAGCGTACCGGGTGCGCGCAGTCTTTCCGCGGACGAACATGTCACGAAGGACTTGGAAGCAGGACCCAATGTGGACCCGGCGTTTGATCTCATTACTCTCCCCACCCCGATCGACTTTGCCGATGGCGAGCAAGTCGTCATGGCAGCCCGCACCGGGATATCGGGGCGATCAGTGAGCTGGTTTTACGTCAGCAAGGACCGTGCTCGCTCGTGGAATGGGCCTTTTAGGTTCGAAGGGTTGAAGTCTCACGAAGAGGCGCTCTCTGCGCGTACCGACATCATAACGCTGGGCCGACACGACGCTTTGTTTATGCTCACCGCGCCGAAAGCCGATGGGACAGAAGGTCGTATCCTTTGCGCCCGCACGCAGGACGGAGGATTGAGTTTTTCCTCGGAAGGATTCGTCTGGGATGAACAGACGGGGTATGCCATCATGCCGTCGTCGACGCGCCTCGCAGACGGCACGATTTACACAGTCGTTCGTCGTAGGGCCCATGATCGGTTCTGGCTGGAGGCATATCGGTCAGCGGATCTGGGGCGGACTTGGTCCTGTGTCGGTACGCCTGTCCGGAATACGGGGATCATGGGCAATCCGCCTGCGCTTGTCGCTCTGCCCGACGAAAGATTGGTGCTGCTCTACGGTTTTCGAGATCCACCCTTCGGACTAAGCGCTGTCGTCAGCCGCGATAGGGGCGGAACATGGTCCGAACCGGCGGTTCTCCGCGATGATGGTGACGATGCGGACCTAGGTTATCCATGCGCCTTGGTTAGACAGGACGGCAAGATTATTGTTGTATACTACTTCAACGATCGAGATGGCCCGGAGCGCTTCATCGCAGCTTCTATCCTAGAAGCACCAACCTTAAGTTGAGCATCAATCCATTTAGGCACCCGTCGGACTGGCAGGAATTCAGACGAAGGTCGCACACGTCGTGCGACTTTGTGACATTACCGCATCGGCCCGATCAGGACACGTCGTGCTTGGCTTTGCTGAAAGGGAGGTCCAGCCACAGCGAAATCGAAACGAAAAGGAAATCCCCATGCGATATTTTGTCAGGATGGCCCTTGCGGTAGGCCTCCGGGAACTTTCGAGCCGAATCTAGCTTTAGGGCTGGGAAGGCTGGAGGTGAACCATGGCGAACTTCAACAACATTCCCGTCGCAGATTTCGCCTACCGACTTGAGGCGATGACAAAGGACGAAGTCTTTTCGGTCATGACTGATCTGGAGGCTGCGAGTGAACGTGTCGAAGGCGCGGAACGCGACGAGGTGTTGGCGCGCATTGTAATAACCGAAGAAGAAATTGAAAAGCGATTTCCGGGTCAGTTGCTCGCGCCATATCGCGAGTGGAAGAGACGCAACCGGTGAGATGGATGCACGGGTAAGGAGCGCCTGACAAGGAGTTGGGACACACAGCCAGGCGATGACGGCGCTCTTCCAGCCCGCGTGGATCGATGAAACCTGGCTCGCAATCATCAATACCGGGTGTGATCGCTTTGCATAAGAGGCCTCTCAACTTCGCAAACCTTTCCCGAGCGTGGCCCGAGGAACCTATTGGCTTGGCAGCCGTTGATTCGCGGAAAGGAAGGTGACATGAACCAGATTATCTATCTCGTCGGCCTCGTCGTTGTTGTGATCGCAATTCTAGCCTTTTTCGGGATCGGTTAGATTGATTCACAGGGACCCCAGGTGCGAGCCAATGACTTCACGAAACGTCGTCTGGCCATTGTCTCGGCAAGAATGCTCCGCTGACGGATCAGCGATTCTGGTGCCCTGCCTTCCGTAGCTCTGCGACTTTGCGATCCAGATCCACTTTGTACGGTCCGAATTTTGCAAAGAGTTCGCGCGCGGCCAGGGGTTGGAGCCCATGCTGCGCGATAAACTCATTCAGGTCGTAACGCGCATTACAGCCACGCACTACCTTGCTGTATTCCTCTTTGGTGTCTTCGTAGCGCCTGGCAAGACTTTCAAACTTAGGATGGCTATAGGACGGTTCGCATCCGTCGAAGCACCAACTCGAGTGCCACCGAATTGGTTCCAGTGCCTGCTTGCCTCCTCAACAGCCAGCACTGCGCGATCGGGCTGTTTGTGATAGCCGCTGCTCAAGACCAAAGCCACCTGCTTGGCGCGAAAGTTCTCGGCGCAAACGGCAAAGCGTTGGACGCCCTGCTTGCGGCATTGCAGCCATATGTGGGCGGACCTGCCAACCTGGCCAAGGAACTGGCGCCGAACTTCCTCATTTCGCCGGAGCTTCTCCATGCGGCGGGCCTCGCGGAAACGGCAGGCAGCAGCCGCTACGACATACGCCTTGCCGATGACGGTGCCCTTATTGTTGAACTCGCAGCCCGTCCCCCTACACAGGGATCGCTGAACACCATCTCCTGGCCGGCCCGTGACCTGAGCCCGATCGCCAAGGCTGGCCAACCAGCGGGTTGGCGCCATGTGCTTGATGACATGCCCCCGGCCTATCTCTCCCAGCCCGATCGCAACTATTGGCATTCCTATCCCAGGCCAGACCTTCTCTATGTTCAGATCAACCGCGTCGTTGATCAGCCGCCGATCGCGCTATCGCAATACCTTGCCGACGTGCTCGTTGAAGCGGCTGAAAAGCCCGTTCGCAACGCCATCGTCGATCTCAGGTTCAATATCGGTGGCAACTACATGCTTTCCGCAGATTTCGCCCGACGTTTGCCCGACCTTTTGCCATCGACGGGGCAGCTGTTCATCCTGACCACCGCCAACACGTTCTCCGCCGGCATCAGCACCGCCGCGTGGCTGAAGTATTATGGCGGTCCGCGGGTGACAATCGTCGGAGAGAACATGGCGATCGCATGCAATTCTGGGCCGAAGGGGGCGTTGCCAGCCTCCCCAATTCCAAGCTTGCGATCCAGTACACCACCGGATTTCACGATTGGGAGAATGGCTGCAGCTTGTCGCAGATCAAGACGTGCTTTCTCCTGAACTACCTTTATGATGTGTCAGCCGGCAGCCTGATCCGAATATCGTTGCCCAGCCGACCTTTGCGGATTACCTGGCGGGTCAGGATCGGGTCATGGCGATCGTCTTGGAGGCTCTCGCGACCGGTCGGCCCTCCGGTTGAAGACGCAACGATGGACCCAATCGCCCCGCAAATGCTGCCAACGGATGACCAAACAAGAGTAGAACTCTGCGTTACCCTCGCTGAGGCCATCGTTTGTGCCAAGAACACGGATAGGCGCCCCGAACACTTCCAGTCGATACATTATGCGATCATTATGGCCCAAAAAGTGAACATCACAGCAACAAGGCTTGCAGGGCTCGTGGAAGCACAATTCTGTCTGACCCGTAAGGCACCCACGCTTCGGTCTGTAAACGATTACGCCGAAGCTGCGGCACCCTTAGAAGCCTTCCTTGGTCAGTTGAGCGGCCTTGGCTTCCAGCGCCGCGTCAATATCTGCGCCGGATGCTTCGCCGCCATCGGCGATCGACTTGTTGAGCAGGCTGGTCAGAGCCCTCAACTTCTGCTCGCGCTCCTCGACCAGCCGCAATCCTTCACGCACGACTTCGCTGGCCGAACCGTAACGGCCGTCCTTCACGATGTTGGATACAAAGGCTTCCCAACGGTCACCAATGGAAACGTTCATGTCACACCTCCGTTTGCCCACAAGCATCGCACAATAACATGAATTGCGCAATTATTGACACTACGCCACCACCCCAAATGCGAACGCTCAATTCATTCAAAAGGCCTTGAGACTTGGCGAGTGCCGCATCAGCGCAATCAGCGTCGACCCCGTCTCGCGCTCAAATCCCGCAGAGAGCCGCCGGGCCGAATTGCCCGCCCATTCCAGAGTTTGGGCGATAATGACAACTGCATTTCAGCCGCAGAAGCCCGTTGACGCGCGTTTGCCTATATGGATTTGCTCGCCCGGGCACCGATTTGAGCCTGGCGGGCCGTTATTCAGTACATAAAACACGCTTGCAACTGAGCAATTCCTCACGCATTTCTTATCTGTACAAACCAGCTTGAGATGAGGCCGGTGAAAGCGCGATGGCAAAGCGACTAACAGTTGGCGTCCAACAGCCTCAAAGACGGCTGATCGGCTACACCCGCGTCTCGACAGACGGCCAGATCCACGATGCCCAGATCGATGAGCTGCGAGCTGCCGGCTGCGACCGCATCTATCAGGAGCACGGTTCTGGGGCATCGCGCGCGCGCCCATTTTTGATCAAATTGCTTGGCGAGCTCACCGCGGGAGATATCCTCGTCGTCGTTCGCCTCGATCGGCTGGCCAGCCGTGAGCCATCTATTGGCAGTGATCGAGGATCTTGAAGAGCGCGGTGTGCATTTCCGCTCGATCCGCGATCCGATCGATACATCGACGCCTCAGGGCATGTTCTCCCTCCAAGTTCTCGGCGCGGTCGCCCAACTCGAGCGGGCGCTGATTGCCGAACGCACCAAAGCCGGCATCAAGGCGGCGAAGGCGCGTGGCGAGCTCCCGGGAAACCCGGGCTTGCGAGAACGGCCACCGGAGGCCATCAAATCGGTCTCAAACGCACGCGCAAAGCGTTATCTCGACGAGCTCATTGCATCCGCGCAAACTTGGCTGCCGATGGTGCGGCAACTGCGGCCTCACCACAGTTGGGACAACGTCGTGCGGGTGCTTAATCGCCGCGGTCACGACTGGACCGTCGAGCGCGCTTGGTGCGCGACAAGCTCGCGGAAAAAGACCTCCTGGCCCGGTCCCCTCGCCGTGCGCCCGAAGACCATCTGATGAACCTGGTAGCGGCGATCGCCATTGCCGATCCCAATCTGTCGCTCCGCGACATTGCCGCAAATTTGGATCAGATGGGAGAACGGCCTGTGCGCGGCGGCAAGAAATGGCAGCCTTCCTCCGTCCGCGACCCGCTGGACGAAGCCCACCGATATGGCCTCATCCGCCATTGAAGGCGCGGCTCATCAGGCGACCGATCGCGTGCTTCCTCTGCCGACAGGGTCTTCCAAGCTATTGACGATCTGCGCCGCCGGCCGACATTGCCGCCGTCTCGCAGTTTCAGCCAAGCGCCTGCATCCTCATCCGCCGCGGTGGGTTCTTTTGGCACCGGCTCCCCCCTCCCCTCCATGCCGATCCGGCCACGGTGTTTAAGAAGGTTGGCACTTTGGTGCCAGAATTTTTGATTGGCCGCCGTATCACCTTCGGCGCCGGAAACGCCGCTTGGACCATAGAAACAATGACCAACCCCCAGCGGTCGAAATACTCGAAAGCTTCACCGGCTTTTCAGACGACGATGGGCATTTGGACGATGCTGCCCTGATTGCCGAGCATGTGCTGGACAATCGTTGTCCCGGCTCGTGGGTGGTCACCGGCGGCGGCGCCGGGCTCAAGGTGAGCAGAACCGTGGCGAAACTGAATGAGGCGTTCCAGGTTGTCGGCATCGGCGTAGCGGCGATTCGCGCAAAGCCAACAGCGAGGTGCTGACCCTAACACCGGGTTAGCGCTGACGGTCACTCTATGCGCTGGGCGCAAATCAGCGTTGCCGGGGGTCGAAAAAGTTGCCGGCCGACAATTTTCCAGTTTTATTATTTTTTTTCAATTACTTAGATAACGTCGGCACGACGACAGCGGGGCCATTTTGCTCATCAGGCGCTAAAGCGAGCTTCCACGATGGTTACCGTCTGGGGGCCCTTTTCTTTTGAGCGTTCAGTCTTCCTTCCCGTCATTCGCCGCCAGGAATTCGGAATAGAGCCGATCCAGGTTTTCAGCGAGATACTGCCCGAAGCGACCGGCGTTCTTCGATTTCATTGAAAGTTCAAAGGCCTTGCCGGAGTTCGAATACTGAGCCGAGACTGCCTTGTCGCTTGTCTGCCAGCTTTCCTTGGATTTCAGTGACATCTTTTTGACGGGTCGCCCCGACGTATCCAGTGCCTTGAATAGCGAGTTGAACCGCTCGTCGCTTGAAAGCGATTGGAAGCTCGGATCGCCGGCGATGTCGCTCACCTTTTCCGCATTGGCGGCCTTGCCTACCAGAAGCGAAAGCTCGAGCCAGCGGTCGCGCCCAGTCGAGGGCGCCGCACCGATTTGCTCGATGACTACCAACGGCACCCGTTCAGTCACGCTCATCATCTTCGAAACCGCCGTCTTGTCCGCAGCAAGAGCTGATGCGATCACTCCACGGTCGTAACCAAGCGCCTCCAAGCGTGAAGCAAAGCTGGCACGTTCGATGAACGAGAGGTTGGCGCGGGCTGAGTTTTCCTGGCCCTGAGCGATAACGTGTGTCCGGTCATCGATTGCTTTGACAACTGCCTTGACCTGACGGTACCGAGTTCGCGCGCTACACGCACACGGCGATGTCCAAAGACGATCTGATAGCGTCCCGATGCAGACGGGTGAGGGCGCACGAGGATCGGCGTGTCCTGGCCGCGTTCGGCAATTGCCGCCTTCAATTCTTCAAACTGCTCGCTATCGTCCGTCAAACGATCAAGCACAAAGGACCCATCCACCGTATCCGGATCGAGCTCGACGACGGCTTCACCTTCGAGGAACTTGTCGGCCTGCTTAGAGAGTTCGTCGAGAGAACGCACCATGCTCTTTGACGCACCACGCATGGGATAGGCTGGCGCGGTATCCGCCTGCGGGATCTCCGCTGCGTCTACCAGTCCCGCCAGCAGATTTTTTCTCGCCATGTGCCTGCTCCGTTCTACCTAACCGACTGAGTGTGAAGGTTGATGTGATCAGCGTGCAGCCTTACGTCCCCAGGACGCATGCACGAGTTCAGCGATTTCGGCATTGACCGCATTCAAGGATCCAATCGCTCGTTCATAGGTCGAGCGCGTCATCTGGGCCTTGTCGACCTCATAAAGTGTCTGCTTTGTAATTCCAGCGTCAGAGATCGCTGTCGACTTCAGCATCTGGTTCTTCAAAACGAACTGGTGAAACAGCGTCTGCATGAACCCTACCATCTGCGCCTGTGGCCCGTCCGTTGGCTCGTAGCGCGTGATGACGTAGCGGTACCATTCGAGATTGACGGCGGCACCAGCTTCGCGGATCGGCTTCAAGATGCCGCCCAGCATTAGCAAGAACTGTCCCATCGACATGACATCAAGCATCTGGGGGTGGATAGTGACAAGTACGCTTGTCGCCGCGGTCAGGGCGGTGATCGTCAGGTAGCCGAGTTGAGGTGGGCAGTCGATGACAACCACGTCGTAGCGATCTTCGACCTCGACAAGCGCGCGCGAAATGCGCGTGAAGAAGGTCTTGCCATCGTTCGAGCTCTTGTTCGTCATCGCGAGGGGCGTATCGTACTCGAATTCCTGCAGCTCAAGGTTGGCGGGTACGATGTCGAGGCCGGGGAAGGTGGTCGGCAGGATAATATCGGTGATCGATCGCCGTTGCTCGTCGTAGCGGATCGCTTCGTAAAGGGAAGGCGTCATGTCGAGCTCGGGCTGGAAGCCGTGAAGCGAAGACAGCGAGGCCTGCGGGTCGAGGTCGACGGCGAGCACTCTGTGACCTGTCAGTGCCATGTACTGCGCCAGGTGAGCGGCAGTGGTAGTCTTGCCCGATCCACCCTTGAAGTTGACGACCGCAATGATCTGGAGCTTCTCGCCAGCGCGCCGGCGTGGCACGTACTTGCGCGCTTCGGAGCGACCATGCTGGTCGAGGTACTGGCGCAGTTCCTCCATCTGCTCGGCGCTGTAGGAACGGCGGCCCGACGAAGACGTCTGGGGGAGGGGGCCTTTGCTCTCAAGGTGGAGCTTCTTCAACGTGCTTTGGGACACCCCGAGGAAATCAGCGACCTCCGAGAGCGAGAATTGGCGCAGCAGTTTCTTGGCATTCGGCGGGAACTGCTGCATGCTCAACAGGTGCAGCTTCTTTGAAATCAAATCGCCCTGTTCGAGGATCAAATCCTCAAAGTGCATCGGCTGTGCGGGAGCCATGGACAGCGAATTAGCGTTCATTGCAAGGAAGCTCTCAAATAACGGTTTTTCAGGCAGGAACTCATCCTAACCGTTATTATGTGCGGTTCCTTTCGTCTGACAAGGAATATAGAGTTAACAAAGGGTTAACTCAGAGCGGATCGACAGCAGCACATGAAGTCAATAGAGCGCATTTTCCCACTGTTTTTCAATAGCTTACCTGCATACTCTCCGCATTAGGGCCGCCGCAAGTTTTGCACCGGAGAGTCTCTTATGCCCTTCCGGCTTTCGGGGCTCGACGTGTGCACAGGCACTATTTCGTCTCCGACTCACACCGCCCGACCGAATCGCCGCCCTTAGACGCCGCTATGTTCGATTCTGCGCTGACCGTTAACTGTCCAGCACTACCACTGAGAAGGGACGTCAATCTTGTTCGTAAAATCATTGCACAATGCCACCCATGGCATACGAAAATTCGCAGAAACTTGTTCCGTTCTTTTGCCGCCGTTCGTTGAGTGAAAAGTGATCTATGCCACCTTTAGGCGCAACAACCGCTCTTGATGGAGGCAAGGATGCTCACGGATTTCGTGGCCGGAACCGATCAGACTGTCCGAAGGAACACTGCCGCGCTTATTCAGTCGTCCGATGAGTGTTTCCGGGCGGCACAGGCGGCCGGCCTGATCGGGGTCTCCGCATACCCAAATCGGGGGCGGGGCGTTGAACTCCAATCAGCAAACGATGCAGGCCGTAACATCGTGGATTTTGTTCGATGCTCGTATCTCGGGCTGGACAACCACCCGCGGATAGTCGCCGGAGCAATCGAAGCGCTCGAACAATATGGAAACCTGCACTGGTCATGCGCGAGAACACGCCTCAATTTCAAGATCGCATTCGATCTTGAAGACGCTCTGTCAAAGCTATTTTCCGCTCGGGTTATCGTTTATACGACTGTCCTCGCTGCAAACATGGGCGCCTTGCCGCTTCTTGCCTCCGGCCATCTGACCAACGGAGAGAAACCCGTTGTCGTGTTCGACAAATTCGCGCACGCGACTCTGGCGTTTCATAAGGCGACGGTCGCTCTTGAGACAGAAGTCCTGACGATAGCGCACAACGACATCGAAGCACTCGAGCGCGTGTGTCGAACGGGCAAAAAGGTCGCCTATGTCTGCGATGGCGTCTATTCCATGGGCGGCGCAGCGCCAATCCGAAACCTCCAAGAGCTGCAGAGCCGATATGGCATGTTCCTCTACATCGATGACGCGCATGGCATTTCGATCTTTGGCGATAAAGGACAAGGCTTTGCCCGCTCCCAGCTTGAGGGCCCGCTTGGGGACAGCACAATTATCGCGGCTTCGCTCGGAAAGGGGTTCGGCGCATCCGGCGGTTTGCTGATGCTCGGAACGGAGCGGCAAGAGGAGCTTTTTCGCAGATACGCGATCGCTCACGCGTTCTCCGCCTCTCCCAACGTTGCCGCTCTTGGAGCAGCGATCGCCTCCGTAGCGATTCATGAGAGCCCCGAACTGGCGATCAGGCAACGGGACCTGGGTGAGAAACTCGCTTTGTTCGACCTCCTGACGCCAACCGAACATCGTGGCACCACGTTACCTATAAGGACTTTAACGATCGGCGACCACGTCGAAGCCATCGCGACTGCGCGCTCCCTGCTGGACATGGGATTTTACACCTCGGTGATCTTTTTCCCGACCGTAGCGCGAGGGAAGGCCGGGATCCGTGTGTGCCCAACCGCCGGCCATACCATAGATGAGGTCAACGGCCTCGCAAACGCTGTCGCCAAGATAATGCGCTGAGCAACCGAGGGCTCTCAGATGTCGTATCGAGGGGCAAGAGAGGCGTGCCTGGAAACGTCGCGCCTTTACATGCGTCCCACCACGAACGCCGATGGTGACGGCCTCTATCATGTCCACCGGGATGTCGCCGTGTCGCTGCTTCTGGCCAATGTGGATCAAATGAGCAGGAGTTGCTCGGATCATCTGCTTCAAGGCTATGTTCAACACTGGCGATCCTTCGGCTGCGGGTTTTATCTCGTCTTTGATAGAAAAGAGGCAGCGAGCCCTCCAATTGGCAGATGTGGTCTTCGGATCAACCCCGACGAAGAAGCCGAGCTCGGCTACTGTTTCTTAGCCGCAGCCACCGGCCGTGGTGTGGCGACAGAGGCGGCGGCGGCCGTCGTTGACCGCGCGTTCCAGACAATGTCGATCAATCAGATCGTCGCCTTCGTTCGGCCGGAAAACCATCATTCCATGCGCGTTCTCACAAAACTCGGGTTTCAAGACCTGGGCTTCGTAGAGCAGGGAAGAGCCCACAACCGGTTCATACTCAATCGATCCGTTCGGCATGGCTTGAACCAGCGATCGGCCCCCGTACCATGGTCGTGACCGGGCAGGAGGCCTGCGCGTGCTCTGGCCAAAAGCGGGCGCGTTTGTAGTTGAAGACACCCTTTTCATAGTAGCCGACGCCCGGGCTACGCACGAGCAGAGGTTCTCCGTAGTCAGCAAAATTGAGCTTGAAATGGTAGCCGGACTTCACAACGATAAAGTCCTTGCTGCTTAGCCCGACACCTTGGCTGGTAAAGACAGCCGGGTCATGGCTGAAGGCTGGATGAGTGGTCAGCAACACCGAAAGTCGTCCGTCGATTTCGAGCACAGCCGTATCGCCCATCGTGCACGCCTGTCCCCCTTGAAACGGGCCGGCAAGAACGCAGTGTCCGTCGCCAAGATGTCTGACGACGGCCTTCACAGGATACGGTAGAAAACCCGGGGTCACGCGCCCGCCGATCAGAATTTCGAGTGACGCTCCTTGTCCGGCGGTGTGCGCTGCGATCACTGCTTGGGGATCGGTCAGTGACATAGCACCCCGCAGGCCGGGATACCTTTCCAGAGCGGCCTGCAGGATGGCTGTACTGTCGCCGGGCGCCCCTGCAAGAATGCGGTCACCCATGTCGGCGAAGATGTAGCGCTCGCCGTGGCTAGCGGCACACTTCGTCAGCGCCTCGTCGATGGACAAAAGGTCATCGATAAACTCGTCTCTCCGGATCCAGAACGCCTCAGCAAGATTCCTTGCTATGGTTATCGGGTCGGCTTTGCCATTTGTGGTAACCACAACTGCTTGTCCGATATCGTGATCATCCGAGTAACGAAAAACGTTGAACAGCGATATGTCCCATATACCCGGATCAGAACTGACGTAATCGCGCGCCATCTCGTGCAGGTCATAAAGGGGGCCCGTCGCAGTCTCTCCAGCTCCAGGCAGGATCATTGGAACCTTTGCCATTGTCGTGACAGGTTTCAATCGACCATCCAGCATCGCCAGTATGCAGTCGGCAACCTTGTGGCCACATTCGACGACATCGGAATGAGGGTTCTCCTTGCAAGCGATGCAGATGTCGACCGCTTCGATCATATCCACAGTGACGTTGGCGTGGAGGTCGAGGCCGATGGCGATTGGTACGTCAGGACCGACGAGCGTTCTGAGTTCCGTAAGGAGCTCCCCTTCGGCATCGGGGCATCTGGTCGTCGCCATGGCCCCATGCAGTTCCAACGCGATGGCATCCGGCCGATGAGCCGCAACATCACCGAGCAATTGGTCACGCAGTTCCACATAGAACTCATGCTCGACAAGTCCGCTCGGAGGGGCGGAGGCCGACAAACTTCCGACGATTTCGACATCGGCTTCGGTTAGCCGGCAAATGATACCGCCGATCGTCGAACCACTCTTCCGAGCTTTCTCGAGGAAATCCTTGCCTGCCATGATCTCGAAGGCGTCCCGCCCGGTGACCCGAGGATTAAAACCGTTCGACTCGTGCCAGATTCGAGCGACAAGGACGGTTTTTCTTGGTGAGTTGAAGTCAGTGCTCATCTTGATCCTTACCTGATCCACGCATTCCAGCGTTCGAGCAGCCGCGGGGCGTTCGCGTTGATCCACTCGGCATCGGGCACGATGATGTGCTCTTCAATGTCGACAGGCGAGGGCATGCTGGCCCGCACTTCAGCCGACATCATTTCGATCGCAAGGTTGCTAGGCGGTGTGCATGAAAGCAGCTCACAGGCTCGCGCCTGGGCCTTCGGATTGTTGAGCCAATAGGCCATGAGCTTGAGAGCGTTTTCTCGATTGGGAGCATCCTTGAGCAGGGCGACGCGGTCTCCGACAAGAAAGGCGGCCTTGTAGGACCAGCCGATCGGGTGGCCCTCGGCTTTCAGCGCCGTTGCTCTCGTCAACCAGATTTGACCGAGACTGTAGTCCTTGTTTCTGAAACCCTGCACGCTTTGGTCGCCCGTCTTCCACCACACCGATACGGACGGGCGGATTTCATCAAGCTTCGCAAACGCCCGATCAACGTCGAGAGGAAAGAGCTTGTCGCGCGGCACCCCATCGGCAAGCAGTGCCGCTGCCATCACGCGCCAGGGGTCATCAAAGTTGGGAAAGGCTCTGCCGCCGGGGAACCGCTTCGTGTCCCACATGTCCGCCCACGTCTCGGGAACCGGCGCGGACGCGTTGCTGCGGTCATAGACGAGCAGCGTTGCGGTGGACTGGAGCCGGATTCCGCCCGGTCTGCAGGCGTCCGCAACCAGGTCTTCACGCCCGTCGAGGTTTCTGCAGAAGTCACTGATATCCGCAGCAGTCTCGAGGTGTTGCGGGGACATCGCCTGTATTTCGCCCTGCATGAAGAGATCCCAGGACACGTTGCCGGTCTTGACCATCGCAGTGGCCTTGGCCCGCATTTCCGCATTGGTTGCCGCGACGGTTTTCACGGCGATGCCCGTTTCCTTTGTGAAAGGGTCGAACCACGCTTCGCGCAAGGCCTTGTCGTAGGCCCCGCCGGTTGAGGCAATGATGACCTCTTCGTTGGCGCTTGCATGGCCGCTCGCGCCCAACACAAGTGCGAAAGCTGCAACGATGAAGGTGCACGGCCGCTGTATGAGATACTTGGCTGCTGTCATTGAATTTTCCTCCCGGGAATAAAAATGTTGGCGTTTGTTTCAGCGTTTCTTTGCGAAGGTCTGGACGGATGCCATCAGCAAAAGCGAAACACCGACGAGCAGCGTTGATGCGGCTGCGATGACGGGCGTGAGATTGAAATCGATGTCCTCGAACATCTTGCGGCTGATCGTCTTGCCGCCCGTGTCGGAGATGAAGAACGCCACCGTTGCCTCGTCGAAAGAAGCAAGGAACGCGAAGACGGAAGAAGCGGCGATCGCCGGGGCAATATTCGGCAGAACGACGGAAAAGAAGGCACGCGGTCTGCTGGCCCCGCAGCTAAGTGCAGCAAGTTCGAGGACCGGATCGAGACGTTGAAGGGCCGCACTCACGGTGATGACCACATAAGGTATCGAAAGCACGGTGTGAGCGATCAGAAAGCCGAGAAAGTTGCCCGTCAACTGAAGCGGTGCAAACACGAGATAGAGCGCAACGCCGAGAACGATATGCGGAACGATCATCGGCCCGATCGAAAGCGCCTGAATAATCGGCTTCCCCGCAATCTGACCCCGCACGAGGGCGATAGAGGCCAGGGTCCCGACGACCGTTGCGGCAACTGTCGTTGAAAGGGCAATTCTCAGGCTGAAGAGCGTGGCAGAGAGCCACTCTGGATCGGCGAAGAACTCCCCATACCAGCGTAAACTCAGACCACGCGGCGGGAACTCGATGAACTCGCCGGCGCTCAACGACATCGGGATGACCACGATCGTGGGCAGCATCAGGAAAAACAGGACGGCGGCAACAACGATCCGAGCGAGACCGCCCGTGACGGATCTCGACAGGCGTCCTGATTCTGCGAGGGTCATTTGAGTGAACTGCAATGGAGTTTGAGAAGTGGTTTGATCAGTTGACACCATTGAACCCCTTGTTCAGCGAGATGGTTTTTCGAAAGGCCACGACAAGGATGAGGGTGATCACCAGAAGCACGGTCGACAGTGCTGCTGCGAACGACCAATCCAAGACAACGGTGGTCTGTTGGCCAATCAGGGTTGCGATCATCATCGAACCTGGCCCACCAACCAAGGTGGGCGTGATGTAGAAGCCGATCGCGAGAATGAAGGTCATGACGCAGCCGGCGAAGACACCTGGCGTGCTCAATGGCAAGGTGACTCGCAGGAACGCTACGAGCGGTCCGGCACCAAGGTTGAGAGCTGCATGCGACAGGTCTTTCGGGATGGAGCGCAAGGTGGAAAACAACGGCAGGATCATGAACGGCATGAGCACATGCGCCATCGCCACGATCACGGCGGTCTCCGTATAGATGAGCTTCAGCGGCTCGCTGACGAGACCTGCGTCGAGCAGAGCGGAATTGATGATCCCGTTGCGCTGGAGCAGGACGATCCACGCATAGGAGCGGATCAGAACGGATGTCCACAAGGGGATCAGCACACATGCAGCAACGAGCGCCGCGGATCTGCCTTTCAGACGCGACATGGCGAATGCAACCGGGTAGCCACCGACGAGGCATAAAACCATGACACAAAACGCCACCATAAAAGTCCGCAGCAGGACCAGCAGATACAAAGGCTCGTTGAGGATGCGCCGATAGCTTTCTATTCCAAATTCGGGCGTGAAGAGGCTGATCTTGACCAGTTGCAGAAGCGGGTAGACGAACCCGATTGCCAAAAGCAGGGCCAGCGGCATCAGCAACAGGATTGTCGCGCTCCGCGACAGGATCTTTGCCGATCCGCCGCGAGCAATCGAACCTCCAGGTATTTCCAGAGAAACTTGCTCCATCTAGCGAGCCTCCGCCAGAGGAAACGCCACGAGACGAGAGAGGTCGGGTATGACATCGACTTTGTCGCCGGTCGAAAAGCGCATCGTTGCACTTGTCTCGGCCTGGACGTGCAGCTGGCGGGCATCTCCGGCGGCGATATCGATCACATACATGTGGTGAGTTCCAACGAATACGCTCGCGGCCACCGTTCCGCCGATTGCATCCGGCCGGCCCTCTTCCTTCGCCATCAATCGGGCGCGTTCGGGACGGAACGCCAGTTGGACGGATTGAGCTTGTCTGGCCCCCGCCGTCCGACCTTTGACACGGAAGAGACCTCCTGGCGCGGTTCGGACTATCGTCTCGTCAGCCTCGACCCCGACAACATGGCCTGCAACGAAGTTCATCTTGCCTATGAAGTCAGCTACAAAACTGTCGCGCGGCCTCTCATAGAGATCTTGCGGCGATCCGACCTGAACAAGGTTGCCGCCGGCCATAACCGCAACCCGATCCGACATTGTCAGGGCTTCTTCCTGATCATGGGTCACATAAACCACGGTTACGCCCAGGTTCTGCTGCAATGCCTTGATCTCGAACTGCATGCTTTCCCGAAGCTTCTTGTCCAATGCTCCCAGCGGCTCGTCCATGAGAAGCACGGGTGGGCGGAACACCAATGCGCGCGCCACGGCCACGCGCTGTTGCTGCCCACCTGACAGTTCATGCGGATATCTCCCGGCAAAATCCGAAAGCTGAACCAAGTGGAGAGCGGCTGCCACATCCGCCTTGATGTCACCACTCGGCTGGCGCCGCATCTTCAGGGGAAAAGCAATGTTTTCAGCCACGGTCAGATGCGGGAACAGCGCATACTTCTGAAACACCATGCCGATCCCGCGCCGGTTCGGCACAACTCGTGTGATGTCCCTGACTCCGACTGAGATCGTTCCTTCGTCCGGGTACTCGAACCCCGCGATCATGGTAAGGAGGGTGGTCTTTCCCGAGCCGGAGGGGCCGAGGATGGACAAGAACTCCCCTGCGGCTATGTCGAGCGACAGTCGCTCCACCGCCAAGGCGCCCGCATAGCTCTTTCGAAGACCCCGTAAGGTGACTCTCTCTCCGATCAAATAAACCTCCCATTGATCAATCAATTACCGCAGGCTGCAAAGCTGCGAATAAACATGCAAGTCATGATTGCGTTACCCGTGCAGCGAATAGTGGTAGCTCTGCGAGGTCACATAAAGTTCGCGTAAACGACATATTTCACTTTTGTTGCAACATAATTGCGAACAAGTCAACCGGGAGACGTAGATTGAGCGACGCAGCGGATGGAATCGAAACCACAGATGGAAAGAATCCGACGCGACTACGCGATGTCGCATACGACGATCTGAAGGAACGCTTGATCCGAGGGGCATTTGCGCCGGGCACCAAATTGACCGTGCGGGGCGTCGCCGACGAACTCGGAGTGAGTTCGACACCTGCTCGTGAGGCCATCAACCGGCTGACACAGGAAGGCGCGCTTGTGTTTGCAGGCCCGAAGACGGTGATCGTTCCAAGCCTGACGCGAGAAGCACTCGACGAGGTGACCGCGATGCGATTGGCCCTGGAAGGCCTTGCGGCGTTCAAGGGGGCACCCAACGCCACACAAGAGACGATCACCCAGTTGCAGACACTGCAACAGACGATCAACGAGCGCCTCGACAAACGAGACTACGTTGGCGTTCTCGCCTCAAACCGCGAATTCCATTTCGCGCTCTACCAGCTCAGCGAAATGCCCAACCTCGTCGCAACCATTGAGACACTTTGGCTGCGCACAGGGGCGGCTTTCCATGATCTGTACCCGGAGTTCGCAGAAAACAGGTTTGGCGTGCACAACCACCTGGCAGCAATCGAGAGCCTTGTAATTGGCGATGCCGAGGGCGTGCGGGCGGCAATCGAGAGCGACATTCGGGACGGATACCGTCGCCTCCGCCGGGTCGATGCGGACAGAATTCGGCGACAGTCGACGACCTAAGAAAAGTTTTTTGTTGCGTGACTTCCCAGAGCGTCATTTTTGTTGCAACATAATTGCGACGAAAACATGAACCACTGCTCGTTGCAAAGGGAAGTTTGATGATGGACAGCATAGTGGCCGCTCGGGCTCAATCCAGAGCCCGGTCCAACGCCGCATTCAGGGAGGCGCGCCGGTACTTTCCGGATGGCACCTCAAGAGCCACGGTTGAGCGCGATGGTGGCCCGATCTACGTGACGCGGGGGGAGGGGGCCCACCTCGTCGATCTCGACGGCAGCAGATTTCTCGACCTCAACAACAACTTCACTACCCTGATACACGGCCACGCGTTCCCGCCGGTCGTCGAAGCAGTGTCTCGAACGGTAAGGGACGGAACCTGCTTCGCAAACCCAACCGAACATGAAATTGCACTCGCCGCCTTGCTCGTCGAGCGCATTCCGGCGATCGAAAATATTCGCTTCGTAAACAGCGGCACGGAAGCCGTCATGTTCGCAATCAAAACGGCGCGTGCCGTCACGGGCAAGACAAATGTGATTCGCTTCGAGGGCGCCTATCACGGTGCCAGCGACTGGGCCGAAGTCGGGCAGTCAAACAGCCCGGCAAATTGGGGACCAGTCCAGCGACCGAGCAGCGTTCCAGGTTACCACGGCGCCCCGGCCAGCGTCGCAGACGACGTGACGGTCCTGCCATTCAACGACGTTGACGCCCTTGAACACGCGATCGGTTCCGTCGGCGGCCGAACCGCCTGCATTTTGATCGACGTCATGCCGAGCAGGGCCGGCTTGATCGAACCGGAGCCAGAGTTCATCCAGGCGATCATGGAACTGGCGCGCCGTCATTCCATTTTGATCGTGTCCGACGAAGTTCTTAACCTCAGGCAGGGATACCAAGGCGCATCCGAGCGGCACGGCCTTACCCCGGACCTCATCACCGCGGGCAAAATCATTGGCGGGGGGTTCCCCATCGGTGCGATCGGGGGCTCCAGCGAGGTGATGCGCGTTTTTAGCGCGGAGCATGGCCGGCCGGCGGTTCCGCAAGGCGGCACCTTCTCTGCAAATCCAGTCTCCATGGTCGCCGGCCTAGCAACTATGCAGGCCATGAATGAAGATGCATTCAGCCGTCTCGAGCATTTTGGCGATCAAGTCCGCCTCGGGCTTCGAACAGCCATCGCAAGAAGCGGCGCGCCATTCTGCGTGACCGGCACTGCGTCCTTGTTTCGGATCCACCCACGCTCAGAGCTTCCACGCACCTACCGCGAAGCCTTCATGTCGGCCGAGCAGGAGGAAACGATGCGCCGATTGACCCGCCATTGCATTTCCAACGGCATCTCCCTCCCGATAGGCGCTTCGGCATGCCTCTCTACCGCCATGACGGCGGCTGACATCGAACATGTCATCGAAGTCTTCGATGACTTTATTTCCCAGACCTACTAAACGACGAGAAGCACAATGACGATCAATACGAAAATGATCACCGTCGCGGAACGCATGGCGCTTGCGCTTCAGCGTCATGGCGTCGAGCACATATTTGCACAAAGCCTTCCATCCGCGCTCATCCTGGCAGCCGAAGCAATTGGCATACGCCAGATCGCCTACCGGCAGGAGAACATGGGCGGTGCAATGGCAGATGGCTACGCGCGCGTTTCCGGCAAGGTTGCGGTGGTCGCCGCTCAAAACGGGCCGGCAGCAACGCTCCTGGTTCCACCCCTCGCCGAAGCCTTGAAAGCCAGCGTCCCGCTCATTGCACTTGTCCAGGACGTCGAGCGCAGACAAACCGACAAGAACGCCTTCCAGGAACTGGACCATATCCAGTTGTTCCAACCTTGCGCAAAGTGGGTGCGCCGCGTCACTGAGGCGGACCGCATTGAAGACTACCTCGACCAGGCCTTCGTTGCATCCGCCTCCGGAAGACCAGGACCTGCAGTGCTTTTGCTGCCGGCGGACCTCCTTAGAGAACAAGGACCCGAGCGGCCGGCAACAAGGCGCAGCCACCTCGGACATTATCCGCTCGATCGCGGGCGCCCTTGCGATGACGTCATCGCGCTCGCAGCTAAGCTGATCGCCGAAGCGCAAGCACCGATTGCCATCGCGGGGGGAGGGGTCCACGCAAGCGATGCGTCGCAAGCACTTGCAACTCTCCAGGAAGCTGCTGGATTGCCGGTGCTTACGACGAACATGGGAAAAGGATCAGTCGACGAGCATCATCCACTCTCAGCCGGCGTTCTTGGCTCGCTCGTCGGACCGCGCTCGCTCGGCAGACACACTCTGCCGCTGGTCGAAGGCGCAGACCTGATCCTCTTGGTCGGCTCGCGTACCAATCAGAACGGGACCGACAGTTGGCGCCAGTTTCCTCCCAACGCGAAGATCATCCATATCGACGTCGATCCGCTGGAGATCGGACGCAATTACGAAGCACTCCGCTTGGTTGGCGACGTCAGGGCGACGCTTATGGCACTCACCAACGCATTGAAGGACCGAGACCTATCCAGGCGCAGGGCGGCGCGGACCAGGATAGAAAAGCAGATCGCCCAATGCTGGGCCCGGTTTGAGGTCGATCGGCAAGATGTTGCGTCCTCGAACAAGATGCCTATCCGTCCGGAGCGCGTGCTTCGTGAGCTCCAGGCACGGTTGGATGAGAACGTGATCGTAGCTGCGGACGCCAGCTACTCCTCCATGTGGGTGGTCGGCCAGTTGCGCTGCGCAAGCGCTGGCGCTCGTTTCATAACACCGCGGGGCTTGGCGGGACTGGGATGGGGCGTGCCGTTGGCGATCGGTTCCAAGTGCGCCCAACCGGCCAAGAAGGTCGTCGCAATCGTCGGAGACGGCGGCTTTGCCCACAGCTGGGCCGAACTCGAAACGATCGTCAGAAGTGACCTCCCCATAGTCATCGTCGTGCTGAACAACGGCATTCTTGGCTTCCAGAAGGATGCCGAGATCGCAAAGTTCGGCAGACATACGACGGCGATCGACTTCAGCAACGTTGACCACAGCTTGATCGCGCGCGCTTGCGGTTGCGCATCCGAGCGGGTCGAAAAGCCAGAGGATCTTGCCGGCGCGCTTGGGCGTGCCTTGAGCACCGAGACCGCGACCTTGATTGAGGTGATAGCGGATCCCGGTGCGCATCCGGCTCTTTCACTCTTTGCGCAGATGGACGAATGCGCATGATTGCCGAACACGAAAAGGTGGCCGTCGTGACGGGCGGCACATCCGGCATCGGGCTCGCGACGGCACAGCGCCTGCTGAAGGATGGCTATCGTGTCGCTGTTTTCGGACAGCGACACGATCAGGCAGTGCTCGCCAAGCAGGCGCTTACAGCGCTCGCCAGCGACGAGTGGGTGATCAGCGGGGAGGCCGATCTGACGAACCCGCCGTCGATCAGAGCTTTTTTTGCTGAAGTGGAAAAGAGCTGGAGATCCCCGGATATTCTCGTTTGCTGCGCCGGGATTTCGCCGAAAGGCGAAAATGGCCCAACAGCGCTTCCGGATCTCACCCTCGATGAATGGAACCGCGTGTTCGCGGTGAACTTAACGGGCGCTATGCTCTGCTGCCAGGCGGTCGCAGAAAAGATGATCATTCAGGGCTTCGGCCGGATAGTGCTGGTCGGATCGATCGCGGCACGAACTCGCCCGAGGATCGCAGGATTGGGCTACGTCAGTTCCAAGGCCGGGTTGTCGGGATTGATGAAGGGCCTTGTCGGTTGCCTCAGTCCGAAGGGAGTAACGGTCAACCTCGTGGCACCAGGAAGGATCATCACCAACATGACGGGCCCCGCAGAGCTGCCGGTCAATGTGGAGGCGCGTCAGCGCATTCCACTCGGACGGCTCGGAACTCCGGACGACGTTGCTAGCGTAATCGCGTTCTTGGTCTCATCGGAGGCAGGCTTCGTCAACGGCGCTACGATTGACGTCAACGGCGGAGAATTCGTTCCCAATTAGGAGCTGTCAGGGTGGTACATGGCGCGCGTGCTTGTGATTACGGATGATCCGGATTTCTTCAGCCTGCTCGGGTATGTCCTCCAGGCTGAGGGCTTTCTGGTTTCTCGAGCAATTGGGCCGGGCGACATAGGGATCGATGAACACGTCGATCCCGCGGTCATCATCCTCGATACCAGCGAAAACACGCTAGAAATATGCCGATCGATAGTGTCGAGCAACAAACAGCCGGCTGCCACCATCGCTCTCATTCGATCCACCTCTTGCGAACTTGTCGCCCGATTGCTGCCAGCGGGAGTGACGATATGCGTGATCAGACCGTTCGGTCTCCCGCGCCTCCTCGATATTCTGCGACGGGCCGCCGGTTCCCTCGGCGAGCGACAACACCCACCATCTCGCCTCCGGCTTGATCGTCTCGAGCGAACGGTCACTTGGAAAGATCGGACGATCCGGCTCTCGCCAATTGAATTCGGTCTGTTTGCGGACCTGCATCGGCACTACGGTCGGGTAAGGCTGCGCACAGACCTGCTTGCCGCCGGCTGGTCTCAGCCCGGACTAACGGTCCGCTGCGTCGACGTCCATGTTTGCCGGCTGCGGCGGGCGTTGGCGCCGTTCGGCGAGACCTTCATCGAAACGATCAGAAGCTCCGGGTACAAGTTGGTTGCGCCGCCAGACAATTAGACCATTACACGGTACGCGCGCGCAGCTGATGAAAGACTGCGGCCCAAAGGCGGCAATCCTCTTCGCGACCATCGAATTTGGCCTCCAAAGCGCTCCAGGCAGCGACCAGACGTGCATCGTCGCCAAAAACCTTGGTGACGGCGTTTCTGAGATGCCTTTCATTCTCGTTCGCTCGCAAAGCGGCTTGCGAAGTAATCATAGAAGCGGTCGTTTGCGTCGACATAACAGGCTCCACTGAGCCGGCGTGGATTGACTTGCGTTGCGCCGGCCTATTGGACCTAATCACAGGTAGTGCGAAATTCGCACTGAGCCCTTGGCGTATGCAAGACAGTCGAAATACAAATTACTGCCTTATGTTACCTCATTTTTCATTTAAGTGTTAAAGCATATTGAATTTTATTCTGATAGAAGACTTGCATAATCGCCTATTCGTTACCGTATTGCAATCGAAAAGCGAGAATAATCCTTCCTATCGCAATCTTTTTGTGACATCAAAATGACGATGCCGAAAGGATGACTGGATGGTGCCTCGAATACTCATCAATTCAACCGATGCGGAACTTTACCTTTGGCTGGAATACATCCTTGCCACAGAGGGGTTTCAGGTGGAACTGAGTGACGGGATCGATCGCCAGATCGATAGCGAGGTCCTGGCTGTCGTAATTGACTGCCGCCTCACGGGCGACCCATCTGAACAGTGCTGCGCCTCTATGGACCAACTTGCAGCTCTGTCCGTTCCTCTTATCGCCCTTGTCGAGGGCGATGATCGCAAACTCCATCTCGATCTGATCAAGGCGGGCGCCGAACGGTTCCATCGACCAATCTCGCCGCGGCGGCTGGTAGACTACTTGCTGCGCCTTTCGCCGACACAGACAATGAACCCGGAGCAAAGGTCTCCAGGGCCGAAATCGCTTCGATTCGCTGAAATCCAGATCGATCTCGCGTCGCATCGTGTCATCTGCGCTGACGAGGAGATCTATCTTCCGCCTCTCGAGTTCAAACTTCTGGTTCTTCTGTTGAGCAAGCAGGGACAGGTCTGTTCACGTGACGAACTGATCGAGGCAGCATGGCCAGCGACTGTGTTCGTCGAACCACGAACCGTAGACGTCCACGTCGGGCGATTGCGGCGCACATTGCGCAGGTCTTTACGACGCGACCCAATCAGGACAGTGCGATCGATAGGATACGCGCTCAATCAGAACTGAT